>NZ_NFIT01000009.1 GCF_002159495.1 Olsenella sp. An293 | reverse complement strand
TGTCTGCGGGCCCGTCGTGGCGCTCGCGACCCGTCTGCCGCTGCGCCCGCCTGCCCTGGCCGCATTATTCGCAACGCCGCCTCGCGCCGCCGTGCCCTGGCCCCAAAACCCGCAACGCCCGCGCCGCCTACCCGCAACCGGCCCCCGTCCCCTTCGCCTGCGATGCTTAATCGTCCCCGCCCATCGCACGCCCGCCCTTCTCGGTGCTTAACGATCGCCGCCCATCGCAGCGGCCTGCTGCCGGAAGGGGCCCGCCGCGCGCGATGGGCGGCGATCGTTAAGCGTGACGGGCCCGCCGCGCGTGATGCGCGGGGATCGTTAAGCTCGATGTGCCAACTGCGCGCGATGCGCGGCGAAGATTAAGCGCGACGGCGCCGCCGTGTGCGACGGGCGGCGTTTCGTAAGCAACCGCGCCCCGCTCCGTGTGATGCGCGGCAAAGGCTAAGCGCCCCTCGTCCTTCTCGCCTGCCGCCCTTGACAATGGTCCGAAATCGGACTAATCTTGCATCTCGCCGAAAAGGGGGAGGGGGGAGCATGCCCAACGAGAGCAGAGTCAAAGGCGCCCGCGAGCTCGATGTCCTCTACCAGAAGACCGACAAGATCTACTACGAGTTCGCGCGCGGGTGCGGCATCTCGGAGACCGCATACTGGATCCTCTACGCGCTCGAGGTCTCCGGCGGCAGCGCCACGCAGGCGCGCATCGCAGGGGAGTTCTCCTACTCCAAGCAGACGGTGCACTCCGCCCTCAAGACGCTCGAGGCAAAGGGGCTCGTGACGCTCGCCGGAGCGTCGAAAGACCGACGCGGCAAGCTCGTCAGCCTCACCGAGGCGGGCCAGGCCTTCAGCGACGAGCGCATCGTCCCGGCCATCGAGGCCGAGGACCGCGCCTTCGCGAGCCTCGAGCCCGAGGAGCGCTCGGAGTTCCTGCGGCTCGCCGCGGCCTACACCGCGGCGATCGACCGCGAGCTCAGCCGGCTGGCGCGGCGCACGGAAGACACGCGCGGCGACGCGCCCCAGGCGTCGCGCGACGAGGGAGGGGAGAGGGATTGAGCGATAAGAACCGCGACTACAGCAAGCGCGCCTCCGCGCGCCTGCTCGTGAGCCTCGTGGCCCCGTACAAGGGCCTGCTCGCCGCGATCTTGCTGGCGTCGATCTGCGACATGACGGGCATGCTCTACATTCCCACGCAGCTCTCGGCCATGGTCAACGTGGCCGTGAACACCCGTGACATGAGCGCGCTCATGGGGCATGGCGTGGCCATGCTCATCGCGGCGCTCGTGGGCTCGGGCGGCTATCTCACGACGGTGTTTCTCACCTCGCGCCTGTGCGCCAAGGTGGGCCGCGACCTGCGCGTTCGCGTCTACGAGTCCTCGCTTGCGTTCTCGGGGTCGGACTTCAACGCCTTCGGGACGGGCTCGATGATCACGCGCACGCTCTCGGACGCCAACGTGATCCAGCAGACGCTGCTCATGTCGATCCTCATGATCTTCCCGGTGCCCATCATGTGCGCGATCTCCATCTGGCTGGCCTTCTCCACGGACGTGGTGATGGGCTGGGTCCTGCTCGCGGTCACGGTGGCCATCGTCGCGATCTCAGCCGTCGCCGTGGCGCGCTCGGCGCCCATCTTCACGCGCCTCCAGGGCTTTATCGACAACATGAACACGCGCCTGCGCGAGTCCATCACGGGCGTGCGCGTGATCCGCGCCTTTGGCAAGGAGCCGCACGAGCGCGCCCGCCTCGACGAGACCTTCACCGAGTACGCGAGCAACGCCATCCGCGTGAACCTCGTCTTCGCGGTCACGGACTCCATGACATTTTTCCTCATGAACGTCGTCGAGGCCACGATCATGTGGGTGGGCGCGGACCGCGTGGGCGCCCATGCGATGCAGATCGGCTCGATCTCGGCGCTCGTGGAGTACGCGATGCTCATCATGATGTTCATGATGATGGCTCAGTTCGCGATCCTGCAGGTGCCGCGCGCGCTGGCCTGCCTCACGCGCGCCGCCGAGGTGCTCGACGTCGAGCCCGAGATCGTCGACGCCGCGACGCCGGCCGCCCTTGCCGCGGCGGGCGAGGGCGGCGACGAGGTCGCGCGCTTCGACCACGTGAGCCTGCGCTTCTCCGACGCCGACGAGGACACCCTGCACGACATCTCCTTCGCGCTGCGGCGCGGCCAGGTCACGGCCATCATTGGCAACACCGGGTCGGGCAAGTCCACGATCGCCAAGATGCTGCTGCGCTTCAACGACGTCACGGGCGGAAGCCTGAGCTTCGGAGGCGTCGACGTGCGTCGCCTCACCCAGGACGAGCTGCGCCGCCGCATCGCGTACGTGCCACAGAAGGCGTGGCTCTTCTCGGGCACCGTGGCCGAGAACCTGCGCCACGGCGACGCCAAGGCCTCCGACGAGCGCCTCTGGCACGCCCTCGACGTGGCCCAGGGCTCGTTCGTGCGCGACCTCGCCGACGGCCTGGGGACCCGTGTGGCGCAGGGCGGCACGAACTTCTCGGGCGGGCAGCGCCAGCGCCTCGCGATCGCCCGCGCCCTCGTTCGCCACGCCGACCTCTACGTCTTTGACGACTCGTTCTCCGCGCTCGACTACAAGACCGACGCCGCGCTGCGCCACGCGCTCTCCTCCGAGCTCGCCGACGCCGCGACGCTGATCATCGCCCAGCGCGTGAGCACCATCCACGACGCCGACCAGATCGTCGTCCTCAAGGACGGCGAGGTCGTGGGCCTGGGGACCCACGACGAGCTCATGGCCGGCTGCCCCACCTACCGTGCCATCGCCGACTCCCAGACGAGAGGGGGAGATGCGGATGCCTAGCGAGAAGAACCGCGAGCTCGACGAGCTCGAGCGCCTCGAGCGCGGGGAGGACCCCGCCGCCGGGGACGGTGCGTCCTCGGAGGGCGAGCTCGACGTGCCCTCCGACGCCCTCGGCACCGCGGCGCGCCTGTGGTCCGCCGCGGCCGGCCAGCGCTGGCGACTCGTGGTGGCGGCATTTTGCTCGGTCGCCTACGTGGCGGGAAGCCTCGGTGCCACCGCCTACAGCGCCGGCCTCATCGACCACCTCTGGGCGGGGATCCAGGCGAGCTTCGCCGCGGGCGAGCCCTTCGTGGTGTCGTTGGAAAACGCCGGTCGCGAGATCCTCGTCTTCTTCGGCATCTGGACGGCGGCATGGGCGGCCTACACCGTCCAGGCGCTCGTCATGGCGAGCTTCGCCGAGCGCCTGAACCTGCGCCTGCGCGGCCAGATTGCCGACAAGCTCTCCCGCCTGCCGCTCGCCTACTACGACGCGCACCAGCCCGGCGACACCATCAGCCGCGCCACCAACGACCTCGACAAGATCTCCGAGGTCCTGCAGCGCGGCCTGCTCCAGCTGCTGATGGCCTTTGCCATGGTGGGCGGCGCCATCGTCTTGATGGCGACCTACGACCTGGTGCTCACGGGCATCTTCGTGGCGTTTGCGCTCGTCGCGGCGGTGGTCACCAAGCTCGTCACGACCTACACGCTCAAGTTGGCCGCGGCGCGCCAGGAGGCGCTCGGCACCCTCACGGGGCGCGTCGAGGAGGCCTACAGCGGCCGCGCCGTCATCAAGGCCTTCGGCCGCGAGGGGGCGAGCCTCGCCGAGGTCCGCGCCGCGGCGGAGGCGCTCGCCGAGACCTCCGGCAGCGCCGACTTCGTGACCAACGCCATTGCGCCGGCCATCCGCCTGCTCATGCGCCTGTGCCAGGTGACCATTGGTCTGCTCGCGGGCGGCATGCTTGTCATGGGCCAGATCTCCGTGGGTGTCTTCCAGGCCTTCTTCCAGTACGTGATGCAGGCCTCCGAGCCGCTCACGCAGCTCTCGCTCACGGTGAACATGCTCCAGGGCGCGCTCGCCGCCGCGGAGCGCGTCTTCGCGCTCGTCGACGAGCCCGAGGTCGTGCCCGACCCCGTCACGCCCGAGGCGCTGCCGGAGACGGTGCGCGGCCGCGTGGCCTTCGAGCACGTTCGCTTTGGCTACGCCCCGGACCGCCCGCTCATGCGCGACGTGTCGCTCGTCGCCGAGCCGGGGCAGAAGGTCGCCATCGTCGGAGCCACAGGCGCCGGAAAGACCACGCTGATCAACCTGCTCATGCGTTTCTACGAGGTCGACGGCGGGCGGATCACGCTCGACGGGGTCGACACGCGCTCGCTCACCCGCGCCGAGCTGCGCCGCCAGTTTGGCATGGTGCTCCAGGATGCGTGGCTCTTCGAGGGCACCATCGCCGAGAACATCGCCTACGGCAAGCCCGGCGCCACCCGCGAGGAGGTCGAGGCCGCGGCCCGCGCCGCGCACGTTGACTTCTTCGTGCGCACGCTGCCGCACGGCTACGACACGCTGCTCTCCAACGACGCGGAGAACATCTCCCAGGGCCAGCGCCAGCTGCTCACGATCGCGCGCGCCATGCTCACCGACCCGGCGATCCTCATCCTCGACGAGGCAACCTCCAGCGTTGACACCCGCACCGAGCAGGCCATCGTTCGCGCGATGGAGGCCATCATGGAGAACCGCACGAGCTTCGTCATCGCGCATCGCCTCTCGACGATCGTCGACGCGGACCTCATCCTCGTGATGGAGAAGGGGACGATCATCGAGCAGGGGACCCACGAGCAGCTGCTCGCCGCCGGCGGCGCGTACGCCGAGCTCTACCGCTCGCAGTTCGCGTAGCGGGCGCGCGAGCGGCAGGACCGCCGCAACACGAAGAAGGCGGCCCCGAGGGGCCGCCTTCGTCACGTCATCTGCCGTCTCGCGCCTAGTCGCAGGCGCCGCAGCTCTCGCACTTTTCGCTCTTGGGCGCGGAGCCCTTGCCCCGCTGGTCGGTGTTGTAGAAGCCCGACCCCTTGAAGACGATGCCCGAGGGGTCAAAGACGCGCTCGGCCTCGTGCCCGCAGGTCGGGCAGCTCACCTTGGGGTGGGCGCTCATGGGGTGCTCCACCTCGAACGTGATCCCGCAGTCCGGGCAGTGATAGTCGTAACGTGCCATGGTTCCCTCCGGTGGTGCTCAAGACGTCTCAATCAAACCGCAGGATACTTTACCCAACCTCGCCGCCGTCTCACGCGAGAATCCGTCTCCCGCCGCCATATTCACCCTGCCTGCGCAGTCCGGCTGTCGCGGGCCTCGCCCGCGCGCGGCCTGCGCCGTGCAGAATCGTCCTCCAGTCCATATTTGCCGGCGCGCCAGAACAAAACCTCGCTTCGATCCATGGAAAAATCGCCCTCCGAGGCCGTTTGGGGGCCGTCGGGTCCGGCGCGCTCGGACCGATCCTGCGGCTTTGTTCCGGCCCCGTCGCATCGAGCCCCAAAATCCCATGGATCGAAGCCCGGTTTTGTTCTGGCGCGCCGGCAAATATGGATTGGAGGCCCAAACTGCAGCCCCGGCGCGCCTCCGCCGTGCCTCGGCGCTCCCGCGCGGCCTCCCGTCGCCATCAACTATGATGTGTTGGGCGCCGAGGGAAGGGGAGCGATGGAGATAGCGGGCGCGATCTTTGACTGCGACGGGACGCTCGTCGACTCGATGGGCATGTGGGCCCACGCGTGGGACTGGCTCGCCGAGCGGCACGGGAAGGACCCCGTCCCGCTGTCGCGCATCGAGTCGCTCTCGCTGCGCGACACCTGCTCCTACTTCCATGACGAGCTCGGCATCCCCGATTCGACCGGCGAGCTCTACGAGGAGCTCTGCGCCCACGTGCGCGATGCCTACGAGCACGAGGTCGCGCTCATGCCGGGCGCCCGGGAGTTTCTGGACGAGCTCGCCTCCGCGGGCGTGCCGATGGTCCTCGCCTCCTCGACCCCGGTGCGCGAGCTGCGCTGCTGCCTCGACGTCCACGGCCTCTCGCGCTACTTCGCCGACGTGGTGAGCACCGAGGACGTGGGAGGCCGCGACAAGGAGTTTCCCGACGTCTACCTCGAGGCGGCCCGACGCCTGGGCGCCCCGCGCGAGGCGACGTGGGTCTTCGAGGACGCCCCCTTCGGCGTGCGGACCGCCCGCCGCGCGGGCTTTGCCGTGGTCGGCCTCATCAACGACCACGACGGCCGTCGCGAGGAGGACGTCCGTCCGTTCTGCGACGTCTTCGTCCACGGCTTCGCCGAGCTCTCGGTTCCGCTGCTGCGCGACTACGAGCGTCCCGTCCCGGTCCACGGTGCCCCGCTCGCCGCGCTGGTGGTCGCCGGCTCGCCCGAGCCGAGCTCCCCTGGTCTGCTCGCCGTGCTCGCCGACGAGGCGGACTACGTGATCTGCGCGGACGGCGGCGCCGACGCCTGCCGCGCCGCCGGCGTCGCCCCGGACGTCTTCTGCGGCGACTCCGACTCGGCGAGCTCCGAGGCGGCCGCATGGGCCCGGGCCGCCGCCCGGACGTGCGTGGGCTTTCCTTCGGAGAAGTACGCGACGGATCTCTCGCTCGCGCTCGACTGCGCGCGCCACGAGGCGTCGCGCCAGGCCCGACCCCTCGCCATCACGCTGACCTGCGCCTCCGGCGGTCGTCCCGACCACGCGCTCGCGGTCGTGGGGCTGCTCGCCGGCTCCGGGGCCGCGCGCGCCCGGATCGTCGAGGACGCCTACGAGATGCGCATCGTCTCGGCGGCGGGGGAGAGCCGCTGGTACCTGGGGCCGGACGCCCCGGGAGCGACGTTCTCGGCCGTCGCCGTTGCCCCGGACACGCGCATCGACGAGCGCGGCATGCGCTGGGAGCTCGACGACCACCCGATGGGCCTGCTCGACGACCTCGGGATCTCCAACGTCGTCACGAGCCCGGACGCCGAGGTGGCCTGCCGCGCGGGCGCCGTCGCCGCGTTTCTGCTCCGGGCAACAAAAACGCCACAATAAGTTGGGGTTTCTCGTTGCAGCCAGCACCGCATGTGCTATAGTTGGCGAGCTGTGAAAGATGCGGGCGCGAGAAGAGCGCCGCGCCCCCGAGGAGGTACGAGTCATGTCCAAGGTTTGTGAGTTCTGCGGCAAGCATGCCGTTGCCGGTCATTCCATCAGCCACTCCCACCGCGTGGTGAACCGCACGTTCAAGCCCAACATCCAGCGCGTCACCGTCGTGGTCGACGGTCACCGTCGCAAGGCCAACGTGTGCTCCCGCTGCCTCAAGTCCGGCAAGATTGCCCGCAGCTAGCAGCTCAGCCACAAAGAGAGCGTTCGAGGGAGGCCCAAGGGCCTCCCTCTTTTGTATCGCAAGACCCTGACGAGAGGCTGCCTCCGCCCCACTGACGAGAGGCTGCCTCCGCCCCAGCTCACGCCCCGCGCCGCGCCCCGCGTCCGTCCCATTTGCCCGCCGCGCATTGTTTCAAGCCTGCTTCAGGTTCAAAGCCGCGCCGTTTCTGCTTGGCTCACTTTTGTTTCTTTTGTGACCTTCCCGCGCTCCACGGGACTAAAGTAGCCTGTGCAACGACCCCACGGGAGGGAGAACAACCATGACCATGGCAGACATTTCCAGGCGCCGCTTCGTCCAGGCGATGGGCGCGGTCTCCGCGACCAGCGTCTTTGCGCTCGCCGGCTGCAACAGCCAGCGCGCCAGCGAGGCCGACGGCGACGAGGGCGGCTCCTCCGAGTCCGGCATCGCCGACACCATCACCTTCGCCCAGGGCGCCGACCCGCGCGGCCTCGACCCCGCCTACGTCGACGACGGCGAGTCCGCGAAGATCATGTGCAACATCTACGACACGCTGCTCGCCTATGACACCGAGACCTGCGACGTCGTCCCCGGACTCGCCGACCTGCCCGAGGTCTCCGACGACGGCCTGACCTACACCTTCAAGCTGCACGAGGGCGTCAAGTTCCACGACGGCACCGACTGCAACGCCGAGGCCGTGAAGAAGAACATCGAACGCCAGCTCGAGCCCAACCGCACCGAGGACATGCCCTACGCCTCCTTCGTCTTTGGCTCCGAGGCCTCCGGCTCCGGCGTCGCCTCCGTCGAGGCCGTCGACGACACCACGCTCGTCATCACCCTGCGCGCCGCCTCCACGCCGTTCATCAAGAACATGGCGATGGCGCTCGCCGCCCCGGTCGTGGCCCCCTCGGCCTACGAGAACGGCGCCAACTCCATCGAGAACCCCATCGGCTCCGGCCCCTACAAGTTCGTCTCCTGGAACAAGGGCGAGAACGTCGTTCTCGAGGCCAACGAGGACTACTGGAACGCGGACCACATGCCGCAGACCAAGAACGTCATCTTCCGCTTCATCGCCGAGAACTCCAGCCGCGTGACCGCCCTCACCAACGGCGAGGTCGACATCATCGACGGCATCGACGCCTCCGTGGTGCCCACCATCACCGACGCGGGCTACGAGCTCTTCGACGAGGACGGCATGAACATCAACTACATGGCGTTCCGCAACGACTCCGGCGCCTTCACCGACGTCGAGGCCCGTCGCGCCTTCTGCCAGGCCGTCAACGTCGAGGAGATGGTCCAGAGCCTCTACGGCGAGTACGCCGGCGTCGCCACCTCCGTCATGCCGCTGTGGATGGCCCCCTACGACGAGGACATCCAGCAGACCGCCTATGACCCCGAGGCCGCCAAGCAGACCTTCGCCGACCTCGGCATCACCAGCTGCACCATGCTCGCCTACACCAACCCGCGCCCGTACAACTCCATCGGCGGCCAGGCGCTCGCCGAGGCCATCCAGGGCTACCTGCGCGAGGTCGGCGTCGAGATGGAGATCGTCTCCTACGACTGGACGACCTACCAGACCAAGGTCGAGACCGACGCCTTCGACTGCTGCCTGTACGGCTGGGTCGGCGACAACGGCGACCCCGACAACTTCATGAACCTCCTCGCCGACGAGAACGTCTCCATGAACGTCGGCCGCTACCGCAGCGAGGAGTACAACGCCCTCATCCAGCAGGGCCTTGCCACCGAGGAGGGCGACGCCCGCAACGACATCTACAAGCAGTGCGAGCAGATGGTCGCCGACGAGATGCCGTGGATGGTCATCTCCCACTCCAAGAACCTCGCGGGCTACAGCCCCAAGGTCCAGGGCTTCTTC
Organism: Olsenella sp. An293; assembly: GCF_002159495.1. Lineage (GTDB taxonomy): Bacteria > Actinomycetota > Coriobacteriia > Coriobacteriales > Atopobiaceae > Thermophilibacter. Next base: position 98,960 of record NZ_NFIT01000009.1, on the reverse strand, counting down.
TATCACCCCACCGGCGTCGTCCACATGGAGGGCGTCACCAAGACCGCCTAGCGAGAAGAACGCGGCTTCGATCTTCAAGCGTCACGGGAACGGGCCGACCAGCGCGGCCCGTTCCCTTCTCTGCGCGGCGCCCTGCGCCCGCGCCCCCGAGTGAGAAAGGAGGAACGCGTGCTCAAGTACGTGCTCAAGCGCATCCTGCTCGCGATACCGGTGCTGCTGGGCGTATCGATCATCGTCTTCTTGATCATGCGCGTGTTCTCTGCCGACCCGGCTCCCGTCGTGCTGGGCCAGCATGCGACCGCGGAGGCCATGGAGGCGTGGCGTGACGCCAACGGCCTCAACGACCCCATCGTCATGCAGTACATAAACTTCATCACAGGCGCGCTCCACGGCGACCTCGGCGAGAGCTACTACACGCACGCCGCCGTCACCGACGAGCTGCTCTCCCGCTTCCCGGCGACGGTCGAGCTCGCGCTCGTCGCCATCGTCATCGCGGCGGTGATCGGCGTGGCGCTCGGCGTGGTCTCTGCCACCCACAAGAACTCGCCGATCGACGGCCTCGCCACGATCCTGGCGCTCGTGGGCGTCTCGATGCCGATCTTCTGGCTCGGCGTCCTGCTCATCATCCTGTTCGCCGGCGTGCTGCACGTGCTGCCGAGCTCCGGGCGCATCGACCCGCTGCTCGCGCCGGTGGGAGGCACCGGTCTCTACCTGCTCGACACGCTGCTCTCGGGTGACTTCGAGGCCTTCGCCGACGCGGCCAGCCACATCGTGCTGCCGGCGCTCGCGCTCTCGATGTACTCGATGGCCGTCATCACGCGCATGACGCGCTCGAGCATGCTCGAGACCTTGAACGAGGACTACGTCCGCACCGCCCGCGCCAAGGGCCTCAAGAAGCGCCGCGTCGACATCCACCACGCGCTGCGCAACGCCATGCTGCCCGTGACCACGGTCATCGGCCTTCAGCTGGGAAGCCTGCTCGGCGGCGCCATGCTCACCGAGACGGTCTTCGCGTGGCCGGGCATCGGCAAGTACGTGGTCGACTGCATCCTCAAGTCCGACTTCCCGGTGGTCCAGGGCGCGGTCCTGCTCATCGCGGTGATCTTCGTCGTCATCAACCTCGTGGTCGACGTGATCTACGCCTACCTCGACCCGCGCATCACCTACGGCAAGGAAGAGGGGTGATCGACATGGCAGACGCAACCGCCCAGGCCGCCGAGAGCGGCGTCGCGGCCGAGAAGACCGAGTCGCTGTGGAAGGACGTCTGGTACTCCCTGCGCAAGAACGTCCCCGCCATGGTGAGCCTCGCGATCATCGTCCTTCTTGCCCTGGTGGCCATCGTCACCTTCGTGGCGCCGCAGATCCTCCCGTACGACCCCTACCAGCAGGACCTCTCCGCGTCGTTCCAGGGCCCGAGCGCCGAGCACTGGTTCGGCACCGACCAGCAGGGCCGCGACATCTTCTGCCGCATCCTCATCGGCAGCCAGATCTCGCTCACGGTGGGCCTGCTCTCCGTGGCCATCTCGCTCGTGATCGGCGTCACGCTCGGCGCCGTCGCCGGCTACAAGGGCGGCGTGGTCGACACGGTCATCATGCGCGTCATGGACATGATGCTCGCCATCCCGTCGATCCTGCTCGCCATCGCCTTCATGGCGGCGCTCGGCCGCGGCATCGACAAGGCGATCATCGCCATCGGCTTCGTCTCCATCCCGGAGTACGCGCGCATCGTGCGCAGCCAGGTGCTCGCCGTCAAGCAGTCCGACTACGTGGCCGCCGCGCGCGTCATCGGCGACTCCGACGCCACGATCATCTTCCGTCACGTGCTGCCCAACGTCATGCCCTCGATCATCGTCCGCGCCACGCTCGGCATCTCGAGTGCCATCCTGGACGCGGCGGCCCTGGGCTTTCTCGGCCTCGGCGTGCAGCCGCCGGCGGCGGAGTGGGGCGACATGCTCGGTCGCGGCCGCAACTACATCTTCGCCGCGCCGCACGCCATGATCTTCCCGGGCCTCGCGATCACCGTGACCGTGCTCGCGTTCAACCTGCTCGGCGACGGCATCCGCGACGCGTTTGACCCCAAGAGCAGGAACAGGTAGGTGATCGACATGGCACTGCTAGAGGTACACGACCTGGTCACCGAGTTCCCCACGCGCAAGGGCGTCGTCCGCGCCGTCGACGGCGTGACCTTTGACCTCGAGCGCGGCGAGATCCTCGCCGTGGTGGGCGAGTCCGGCTCGGGCAAGTCCGTCACGTCGCTCTCGATCATGGGCCTGCTCCAGGACCCCGGTCACGTGGCCGGCGGCTCGATCACCTTCGACGGCAAGGACCTCCTCGCCGCCTCGGAGGCCGAGATGGAGCAGGTCCGCGGCGGGCAGATCTCGATGATCTTCCAGGAGCCCATGACCTCGCTCAACCCCGTCTATCGCGTGGGCGACCAGATCGTCGAGGCCATCCGCACCCACTCGGACATGTCCAAGAAGGACGCCTGGGCGCGCGCCGTCGAGATGCTGCGCGTCGTGGGCATCCCCAGCCCCGAGGAGCGCGCCCGCGACTACCCGCACCAGATGTCCGGCGGCATGCGCCAGCGCGTCATGATCGCCATGGCGCTCTCCTGCGACCCCAAGCTGCTGATCGCCGACGAGCCCACCACGGCCCTCGACGTGACGATCCAGGCGCAGATTCTCGACCTCATCTACAAGCTGCGCGACGAGTTCAACATGGCCGTCCTTCTCATCACGCACGACCTGGGCGTTGTCTCCGAGGTCGCCGACCGCGTCGTGGTCATGTACTGCGGCCAGGTCGTCGAGGAGGGCGAGAAGTTCGAGATCTTCGAGCGCCCGCTGCACCCCTACACCCTGGGCCTGCTGAACTCCATCCCGCGCCTCGAGGACGAGACCTCCGAGCGGCTCTACATGATCCGCGGCTCCGTGCCCAACCCGCTCGACATGCCCGCGGGCTGCCCGTTCTCGGACCGCTGCGAGCGCTGCATGGAGCGCTGCCGCGCCGAGCGCCCCGAGCTCACGACGGTGCCCGGGACCACGCGCCGCGTGCGCTGCTTCCTCTACGAGGACGAGGCCGAGGTCGAGCGCGCGGTCGAGGCGACCGTCGACGCGCACCAGGTCAAGGCCTCCCTCGAGGCGCAGGAGCGTGCCCGCATCCAGCAGGCGATGGAGGCCGCCGCGCGCCGTCGCGGCGAGGACGCGCCCGAGGAGGTGCGCTAGATGGCAGATAAGAACGACAACCTCATCGAGGTCCAGCACCTCACCAAGAGCTTCGTGGCAGACACCAACTTCTTCGGCAAGCCCACGTCCTTTGTCCAGGCGGTCGACGACGTGAGCTTCACCATCCGCCGCGGCGAGGCCTTTGGCCTGGTGGGCGAGTCGGGCTGCGGCAAGACCACCATCGGCAAGATGCTGGTGGGCCTGCTCAAGCCCACCAGCGGCAAGATCATCTTCGAGGGCCGCGACATCACCGCGCTGCCCACGGCCGAGCGCCGTCAGCTCTGCCGCGACATCCAGCTGATCTTCCAGGACCCCTACGCGAGCCTGAACCCGCGCATGACGATCGCGCAGATCGTGGCCGAGCCCATCCGCACCAACAAGCTGCTTCCCGAGGACCAGATCGACGCCCGCGTGGACGAGCTGCTCGAGCGCGTGGGCCTCGCGAGCTACATGAAGAACCGCTACCCGCACGAGTTCTCCGGCGGCCAGCGCCAGCGCGTGGGCATCGCGCGCGCCCTCGCCGTGAACCCCAAGCTCATCGTCTGCGACGAGCCGGTCTCCGCGCTCGACGTGTCCATCCAGGCGCAGGTCCTGAACCTCCTGGACGACCTCAAGGACCAGCTGGGCCTCACGTACCTCTTCATCGCGCACGGCCTCAACGTCGTGAAGCACATCTCCGACCGCGTGGGCGTCATGTACCTGGGGCGCCTCATGGAGATCGCGCCCAAGAACAGCCTCTACAGCGAGCCGCTGTGCCCCTACACCCAGGCGCTGCTCTCCGCGATCCCGAGCCCCGACCCCAAGCTCCAGCGCCGCCGCATCATCCTCGAGGGCGACGTCCCGAGCCCCATCGACCCACCGGCGGGCTGCCGCTTCGCGAGCCGCTGCTTCGCCAAGGTCGGCGCCTGCGACGTGGCCTCGCCCAGGCTCCGCGAGGTGCTGCCCGACCACGCCTGCGCCTGCCACCGCTATGACAACGTGGGCGCCGGCCGCGTGCGCGACCTCGCGCTCGCGATGCAGCACGAGGCCGCCCGCCCGAGCTACGGCCGCGGGTCGGACCTCATCAACGCCGACCCGGTCGTGGCGCCCGAGTAGGGGGGCGGCAAGGGCTGCGCGCCCTTCTCGGCATACCTGGTCAAAGAGTTGTCCCCCGCTCCCGGCGGTTCGGGCGCGGGGGACAACGCGTGGGCGTTCCGAGATGAGCTTGCGCTACGGCATGCGCAGCAGGCGGCGGTAGGCGTCGGCGCCGGCGAGCAGCACGCGCTCGTCAAAGTCGAAGGCGTCCGCGTGCAGCGGCACGCCCGTGCCCGTGCCCAGCAGCACAAAGACGCCCGGCAGGTGCCGCTGATAGAAGGCAAAGTCCTCGGCGATGAGCAGCGGCTCGTCAATGCGGCCCAGCTCAGGCAGGGTCTTCTCCACGGCAAAGAAGAGCGCGGCGTCGTTCACCACGGGCGGGTAGCCCACCGAGAAGGTGATCTTAGCGGTGCAGCCCTCGGTCTTGGCGGCGTTTGCCGCGAGCGTGGTCACGGCCTCGCGTGCCCGGTCGAACATCGCGTCCGAGAAGACGCGCAGGCTGCCCTCCGCCCGCGCGGCGCCGGCGATGGCGTTTCTCACCGTCCCCGCCTCGAGCCGGCCGAAGCGCAGCAGGCACGGCTCGCCGAGCTCCTTCTGGAGGCGCCCGCACATGGCCTCGGCCGACGGCACGAAGCGCGCCGCCGCCGCGAGCGCGTCGCGACCCTCGCGCCAGCGCGCGATGTGGCTCGAGCGCCCGGCAAACTCCGCGGTGACCTCGCTCGAGCGGGCGAGCAGGGGGCCGGGCCGCGACGCCAGCGCCCCCGCCGGCAGGTCGGGCCAGAGGTGAAAGCCAAAGATGCGCTCGACGCGGCAGCGATCGAAGACGCCGCTTTCGCAGACCAGCGCCGCGCCGCCCGTGGTCTCCTCGGCGGGCTGGAACACCACGAGCACGTTGCGGGGGAGGTCCTCCGCGCAGACGTCGTCCGCGCGGCCGCCCACGACGTCGTCCACCCACGTGGCGGCGGCCAGCGCCATGGCCATGTGGCCGTCGTGGCCGCAGGCGTGCATGCGGCCGGGCGCGGCGCTCGCGTAGGCGGCGCCCGTGCGCTCGGTCACGGGGAGCGCGTCCATGTCGGCCCGCAGCGCGACGGAGCGCTCCCGCCCGAGGTCAAACCACGCGCAGACGCAGCTCTCGCAGGGCTTAAGGACCTCGCAGGAGAGCCCCTCGAGCACCCCGCGCACGTAGGCCATGGTCTGCGGCAGCTCAAAGTCGAGCTCGGGAATGCGGTGCAGGTCGCGCCGCCAGCGCGTGAGGCGCTCGAGCTCCAGGTTCTTCTCGTCCGACACGTTTCCCCCTGACGTCAGCTTTTTTGTTGCCAGTGTATCAACCGGAGTCTTCGAATCGCTGTCTCGTGACAAAGCCGTGCTACAGTGGCAACACTCGATAGAGGCGCGGGTGAGAAGATCCGCGGGGCAGCCGGCAGGCGTCACGACCCCGCGGGGAGGCGAGCCAGCCGAACTCCTCGCCCGGGCGCGGGCGCGGGGTGGGCCTGCGGGAAAGACCCGCAGGACTGTCTGCAAGTACCGTGCAGGAGCGCTATCAGGGGAGTCGTGCATGAAGCACCCGTTTGTGAGCAAAGAGCAGCTCGTCGCCATCGCCGAGCGCCATCCCACGCCCTTCCATCTCTACGACGAGGCCGGCATCCGCGCAAACGCGGAGGCGGTGCTCGAGGCGTTTGCGTGGAACCCGGGCTTTCGCGAGTACTTTGCCGTGAAGGCCAACCCCAACCCGTCGCTGGTCAGGATACTTGCGGAGTACGGCTGCGGCGTGGACTGCTCCAGCTACACGGAGCTTATGATCGCCCGGGCCCTCGGCGTCACGGGCGAGAGGATCATGTTCTCGTCCAACGACACGCCGGCGGATGACTTTGCCCTCGCGCGCGAGCTCGGCGCGATCGTGAACTTCGACGACATCTCCCACATCCCCTTCTTCGAGGAGGTCGCGGGGCCCGTCCCGGAGGTCGTGAGCTGCCGCTTCAACCCCGGCGGGCTCTTCCGCCTGGCCAACGGCATCATGGACAACCCCGGCGACTCCAAGTACGGCATGACCGAGCCGCAGCTCTTCGAGGCCTACCGCATGCTGCGCGACCGCGGCGCGCGCGAGTTTGGCCTGCACGCGTTTCTCGCCTCCAACACGCACGGCAACGACTACTATCCCGCCCTCGCGCGCATCCTCTTCGAGCTGGCCGTGCGCCTCTCGCGCGAGTGCGGCGTGCACGTGGGCTTTGTCAACCTCTCCGGCGGCGTGGGCATCCCGTACCGCCCGGACGAGGAGCCCTGCGACATCCGCGCCATCGGCGAGGGGGTCCGCCGCGCCTACGAGGAGGTGCTCGTTCCGGCCGGCATGGGCAACGTCGCCATCTTCGCCGAGATGGGCCGCTTCATGATGGGGCCCTACGGCTGCCTGGTCACCCGCGTCATCCACGAGAAGCGCATCTACAAGGACTACCTCGGCGTGGACGCGAGCGCCGTCGACCTCATCCGCCCGGCGATGTACGGCGCCTACCACCACGTCACCGTGATGGGGCAGGCGGGCGGCCCGGACAAGTCGGCCTGGCCGGCCACGCGCACCTACGACGTCACGGGCAACCTCTGCGAGAACAACGACAAGTTCGCCATTGACCGCGAGCTGCCCGAGGTGCAGGTGGGCGACCTGCTCGTCATCCACGACACCGGCGCCCACGGCCACTCGATGGGCTACAACTACAACGGACGGCTGCGTTCCGCGGAGGTACTGCTGCGCACGGATGGCTCCACCGAGCTCATCCGGCGCGCCGAGAAGCCCTCCGACTACTTTGCCACCCTCGACGTCAACCCCGACTGGAAGTAATCGTGGAGAAGCGCGGGCAACGGACGGCCCCCTCCCCGCATCGAGAAAGGTAGCGCCATGGACATGACCAACCTCACCGGATCGATCGTCGCGCTCGTCACGCCGTTTGCCGCCGACGGCTCCGTCGACTTCGAGGGCCTCGAGCGCCTCGTCGACTTTCACTTGGAAAACGGCACCGACGGCATCCTCGTGCTCGGAACCACCGGCGAGTCCTCCACGATGACCGACGAGGAGGACCTCGCCGTCGCGCGCTGCGTCGTGGAGCGCGTCGCCGGGCGCGTCCCCGTGATCGGCGGCGCCGGCTCCAACGCCACCTTCGAGTCCGAGCGCAAGGCGGCCGGCCTCGTCAAGGTGGGCGTCGACGGCCTGCTGCTCATCACGCCCTACTACAACAAGTCCAACGAGGAGGGGATCTACCGCCACTTCACCGCCGTCCTCGACGAGGTGGACGTGCCCTGCATCCTCTACAACATCCCCGGCCGCACCGGCTGCTCTATTAGCGAGAAAAACCTCGCTCGCCTGGCGCGGCACCCCAACGCCTGGGGCATCAAGGAGGCCTCCGGCTCGATCGAGTACGCCACCATGGCGGCGCGCTACCTCTCCGACGACTTCCGCATGTTCTCCGGCAACGACGACATCGTGGTCCCGCTCATGAGCCTCGGCGCCAAGGGCGTCATCTCGGTGTGGGCGGACGTCGCGCCCGCCACGGTGCACAAGATGTGCGCCGACTTCCTCGCCGGCGACCTCGCGTCCGCGCGTGCCGCCCAGCTCGAGAACCTCGAGCTCATCCACGCCCTGTTCTGCGAGGTCAACCCGATCCCGGTGAAGTGCGCCCTCGCCGAGATGGGCCTCATCGAGGAGAACTACCGCCTGCCGCTGTGGAAGATCTCCGACGCCGGCCGCGCGCGCCTGCTCGCCGCCATGAGGGGGGTTGGTCTTGTTGGCTAGCGCGATCGTGGTCGGCGGCAACGGCCGCATGGGGCGCCTCGTGCGCGAGGCGCTCGCCGCCGCGGGCTTTGAGCTCGTGGGCTCCTTCGACGTGGACAACATCGCCGAGCTCGACGAGGGCGCGCCCGCCGCGGACGTGACCGTCGACTTCTCGGCGCCCGCGGCGCTGCCGCACGTGCTCGCCTACGCGCGGCGAACCGGCACGGCGCTCGTGAGCGGTGCCACCGGCTACGCGCCTGAGCAGCTGGACGAGCTGCGCGCCCTGGGAAAGACCAACCGCGTGATCTGGTCGTCCAACTACTCCCTGGGCGTGGCGGCGCTGCGCCGGGCCACGGCGCTGGTCGCCGAGGCGCTGGCCGGATGGGACGTCGAGATCGTCGAGACCCACCACAACCAGAAGGCCGACGCGCCCTCCGGCACCGCCAAGGCGCTGCTCGCCGCCATCGACCCAAAGGGGGAGCGCCCGGTCGTGGGAGGCCGCGAGGGAATCGTGGGCGCGCGCGTCCCCGGAGAGATCGGCGTCCACGCCGTTCGCGGAGGCACCGTCGCCGGTACGCACGAGGTGCACTTCTTTGGCACGGACGAGGAGCTCTGCCTCACCCATCGCGCCGCGAGTCGCCAGATCTTCGTCGCCGGCGCCGTTGCCGCCGCGCAGCGCCTGCTCGATCGCCCGGTCGGCTTCTACGACTTCGACGCTCTGATGTTCGGGTAGCGCCGTCCTTCTCGCCTGTCCCGGCGGCCCCATCCGGATGTGGGCGCGCGGCGAAGCTCTGCCCGCACTCGACGGTGTCCGCCGGGATTGCGCCCGCACTTCTTGCAGGGCACATCAAGTGCGGGCCGGGGCGCACTCGATGCGCACACTTCTTTGCAAGTGTCGAGAAGAGCCGGGCACTCGATGCGCCTCGGACCTAAAACTGCCCGCACTCCTTGCGTGCACTCACGAGTGCGGGCATGCAGTGCGAGCGGGCTCAACCCAGCGGGGAAGGGCGTCCCGGCCCATCGCCCGCCTAAGATAGCGACTGCTACGCGCGGGGCCTCCGCCCCCACGAAAGAAAGGAACGACCTGTGAACGCCCAGGAGATCATCGACTTCATCGCCAACGCGCCCAAGACGACGCCGGTCAAGCTGTACGTCCACGAACGCTGCGGCATGCGCGTGGACTGGGGAGACGCCCGCGTCTACGGCGGGCGCGACGGAAAGATCGTCTTTGGCGAGTGGTCCGAGCTCTCCGCCATCCTCGAGGAGAACGCCGAGAGCATCGAGTACTTCGACGTGGAGTGCGACCGCCGCAACTCCGCGGTGCCCCTGCTCGACCTCAAGGGCGTCAACGCCCGCATCGAGCCGGGCGCCATCATCCGCGACCGCGTCGAGATCGGCGACGGGGCCGTCATCATGATGGGCGCCGTCATCAACATAGGCGCCGTGGTGGGCCCGGGGACCATGATCGACATGGGGGCCGTGCTCGGCGGGCGCGCCATCGTGGGCGCCAACTGCCATGTGGGCGCGGGGACCGTGCTCGCGGGCGTGGTCGAGCCGGCGAGCGCCGTGCCCGTGGTCGTGGAGGACGGCGTCATGATCGGCGCCAACGCCGTGGTGCTCGAGGGCGTGCGCGTGGGGGAGGGCGCCGTCGTGGCCGCCGGGGCCGTCTGCGTGGAGGACGTGCCCGCGGGAGCCGTCGTGGCGGGCGTCCCGGCGCGCGTGATCAAGATGCGCGACGGGAAGACCGACTCCAAGACCGGTCTCGTCGAGGAGCTGCGCCGCCTGTAGCGCCCGGGCGCGCGTCCCCCTCGCCCGCGCCGGAGCTGCGGTATACTACAGCAAATGTGTGTATGAAGCTTCCGCCAGCGAGAGGAGACCACATGTCTGGTGTCGTTCCAGGAACGCTGAGGGTGTCCAATGACTGCATCGCCGACCTCGCGGGCTATGCCGCGCTCGAGTGCTACGGCGTGGTCGGCATGGCCGAGCTCGACGAGCAGGCAGGCGTCGTTCGCCTGCTGCCGTCCTTCCGCCTGCGCAAGGGCATCGACGTCGCCTCCTCGGGCGGCCGCGTCTCGGTTGACCTGCACGTGATCGTGGAGCAGGGCGTCAACATGGCCTCGGTCGTGGGCAACCTCACGAGCTCGGTCAAGTTCCTGCTCAAGCAGATCGCCGAGCTCGAAGACGTCGACGTGAAGGTGCACATCGAGGGCCTCCGCAACGCCCGCTAGGCACTCCGAGAAGAACCGAGGTACTCGAAGATGATTTCCACCGTCATCCGCACCTGCTTCCCCGCCGCCGCCAAGGTCGTGGCCGACCGCGCGGAGGAGATCAACAAGCTCAACGTCTTCCCCGTGCCTGACGGCGACACGGGCACCAACATGTCCCTCACGCTCAACACCGTCGTCGGCGAGGTCCAGGCCCTGCCGGCCGACGCCTCGATCGAAGACATCGCCAAGGCGATCACGCACGGCTCGCTCATGGGCGCGCGCGGCAACTCCGGCGTCATCACGAGCCAGATCCTGCGCGGCATCGCCGAGGGCCTCGTCGACGCCAAGAACCAGGAGCACCCCACCCCCGGCGACATTGCCCACGCCTGGCGCCGCGGCGTGAAGGTCGCCTTCAAGGCCGTCCGCAAGCCGGTCGAGGGCACCATCCTCACGGTCCTGCGCGACGTCTCCGCCAAGGCCGACCAGCTCGAGAAGACCAAGATCTCCACGCGCGACATGCTCGACGCCCTCGTCGTCGAGGCCTACGAGTCCGTGGCCCGCACGCCCGAGCTGCTGCCCGTCCTCAAGGAGAACGGCGTCGTCGACTCGGGCGCCTTCGGCTTCGCCACCTTCCTCGAGGCCTTCGTCAACGCCGCCACCGGCAAGGCCGGCGAGCTCACCGAGTTCAAGACCACCGTCGACGCCAAGGCCGACGTCTCCGCCAAGGTCGCCATCGAGCTCAACGACGACTGGGAGGGCTCGGAGTTCCGCTACTGCAACGAGTTCCTCTTCAAGGCCGAGAAGCCCTTCGACGTCGATGAGAGCCTCGCCCACCTCGCCACGCTCGGCGACTGCGAGCTCATCGTGGGCGCCTACCCCGACTTCAAGGTCCACGTGCACTCCAACGAGCCCAACCGCGTGCTCGAGTACATGCTCCAGTTTGGCCAGGTCTACGAGGTCTTCATCCACAACATGGACATGGAGTCCCACGACCGCACCGCAAAGATCGCGGCGGACCAGGCGGCCGAGGGCGAGAAGAGCGACGAGCCGTGCAAGGCGCTCGGCTTCGTGGCCGTCGCCGCCGGCTCTGGCGAGGAGGAGATCCTGCGCTCGCTGGGCGTCGACGTCGTCGTCTCCGGCGGCCAGACCATGAACCCCTCCACGGCCGACATCCTCTCGGCGATCGAGCAGGTCAACGCCGACGCCGTCATCGTGCTCCCCGGCAACGGCAACATCCGCATGGCCGCCGAGGCCGCCGCGAGCGCCTGCGAGGACGCCCGCGTGGCCGTGGTTCCCACCAAGACCGTGCTCCAGGGCTTCTCGGCCATGTTCGTCGTCGACCCCGAGGGCTCGCTCGAGGACAACGTCGAGGCCATGACCGAGGCCATCGCCGACGTCCGCGGCGGCGAGGTCACCACCGCCGTGCGCGACTCCCAGGCGGCCGACGGCACCCCCATCCACGACGGCGACGTCATGGGCATCCAGGACGACTCCATCGAGGTCGTGGGCTCCGACGTGGCGCAGGTCACGCTCGACCTCATCGCCAAGATGCAGGACGAGGAGGAGGGCGACTCGCTCACCATCCTCGCCGGCCAGGACATGGACGACGAGGCCTTCGAGGCGCTCGTGGCCGCCATCGAGCAGGCCCAGCCCGATCTCGAGGTCGACCCGCACCGCGGCGAGCAGCCCCTCTACCCCGTGATCTTCTCGATCGAGTAGGCTCTTGGGGCGCTTCCCGACCATACCGTCAGCAGCAGAGAGGGTGCAGCGAACCTGCGCCCTCTCTGACTCTGTGTCGCGCCTGCGCTACGTCTCGGGCGCGCGCCAGGCCGCCCTCGAGCGCCTGGGCATCCGTCGCGTGCGCGACCTGCTCCTGCACATACCCCACCGCTACCTCGACTTCACGCGCGTCACCAAGATCGCCTACGCCGACGTGGGCCAGGACGCCACCGTGGTGGCAATCGTCGACCGCGTGAGCCGCAAGGCCACGCGCAACCGTCGCCTGCAGGTCGTCGAGGTCTCCGTGATGGACGACACCGGCGTGCTCGTGGCCACGTTCTTCCGCCAGCCCTGGATCGCCGACCAGATCAAGGCGGGAGACGTCGTCGCCCTCTCCGGCAAGGTCACCTTCGCCTACGGCTTCAAGCAGATGAAGGCCCCCTTCCACGAGGTCGTGGGCTCCGCGGGCGAGGCGGGCGGCTATGCCCGCGTGCTGCCGGTCCACCCGGTGGGGGAGGGCGTCACCGCCTCCTGGATGCGCCGCATCGTGGCCGCGGCCCTGGCCGACGTGGGCGACGTCTGCGACTGGCTGCCGGCGGGCCTGGTGGCCGAGCGCGGGCTCATGACGCTCGGGCGTGCCCTGCGCGAGGCGCACTTCCCGTCCTCGACCGCCGCCGCCGAGGCCGCGCGCCGGCGCCTTGCCTACGACGAGCTGCTCTGCCTGCAGATCGCCCTGCTCACGAGGCGCGGCCTCGAGCTCGACGGCGTCGAGCCGACGGTTCACGTGACCGACGGCCCGCACATGGCCGCCCTGCTCGCCGCGCTGCCCTTCTCGCTCACCGACGAGCAGCGCCTCGCCGCGGACCAGATCCTCGCCGACATGGCCGCGCCCCACGTGATGAACCGCCTGCTTCTGGGCGACGTGGGCACCGGCAAGACCGCCGTGGCCGCCGTGGCCCTCGCCGCCGTGGCCGACACCGGCACGCAGGCCGCCGTCATGGCGCCGACCTCGGTGCTCGCGCGCCAGTACGCCGAGAAGCTCGGGCCCGTCCTCGACGCGGCGCACGTGAGCTGGGCGCTCATAACGGGCGCGACCCCCTCGGACGAGCGCGCCCTCTCCGAGCTCGCCTGCTCCCGCGGGGAGCTCACCGTGGTCTTTGGCACCACGGCGCTGCTCTCGGAGGGCCTCGAGTTCTCCGCGCTCTCGCTCGTGGTCATCGACGAGCAGCACCGCTTTGGCGTCGACCAGCGCGCGGCCCTGCGCCGCAAGGGCGCCGGCGCCGACCTGCTCGCAATGACCGCCACGCCCATCCCGCGCACGCTCGCGCTGTCGCTTTACGGCGACGTCTCGCTCTCGCGCATCCGGCGCCGGCCGCGCGCGGGCGCCGGCGTCACGACCAAGGTCATCACCCCCGACAACCTCGACCTGGCCTGGGGCGCGGTGCGCGACGCCGTGGCCGCCGGGCACCAGGCCTACATCATCTGCCCCCTGGTGGACGACAAGGACGACGGCTCGTCGCTCGACGACGTCCCGGAGGCGATGCGCTCCACGAGCGACCGGCTGCGCTCCGCCGTCTCGACCCTCGAGGACCTCAGGGCCTCGGTTCTGCCCGGCATCGCCTGCGACCTGCTCACGGGACGCATGTCCGCGGCCGAGAAGGACCTCGCGATGGAGCGCTTCCGCTCGGGCAGGACCAAGGTCCTCGTGGCCACGACGGTGGTCGAGGTGGGCGTCGACGTCCCCAACGCAACGGCCATGGTGGTGCTCGACGCCGACCGCTTTGGCCTGGCCACGCTCCACCAGCTCCGCGGCCGCGTGGGCCGCGGCGACGCGGCGGGTATCGTCTACCTCTCCTGCGCCGCCAAGCGCGACAGCCGCGCCCGCCAGCGCCTCGCCGCCCTCGAGGCCACCTCGGACGGCTTCGAGCTCGCCGAGCTCGACCTGCGCCTGCGACACGAGGGCGAGGTTTTGGGGTATCGTCAGAGCGGCGGCGTCTCGCTCGAGATCTCTGACCTCGAGGCCGACGCCGACCTCGTCGAGCTGGCCCACGCCGACGCGCGCGCCATCGCCGACGAGGACCCGCGCCTGCTCTCGCCAGCGCACCGCGCGATGGCGATCGAGGCGCGCGACCGGTTTGGCGCCTACTTCGAGGAGCTCGAGCGCGCATGAGGATAGTCGGGGGGAAGTGGCGCGGGCGCGCCATCGAGGCGCCCAAGGGCCGCGACGTCACGCGGCCGACGACCGACCGCACACGCGAGCAGGTCGCGTCGATGATCCTCTCGGCGCGCGGGCTCGACCTCTCCGGCGACTCGGTCCTCGACGCCTTCGCGGGGTCCGGGGCGATGGGCCTGGAGCTCCTGTCCCGCGGCGCGGCCCACGCGACCTTCGTCGACCTCGACCGTCGCGCCGCCCAGCGCGTGAGGCGCACCGCGTCCGCGCTCGGCGTAAAGAGAGGCGAGCTCGACGTGCTCTCCGGGGACGTCTGCGCGCTCGCCGGCCGCCGCCTGCCCGGCGCCCCCTTTGACATCGTGTTTCTCGACCCGCCCTACGCGCTTCCCGCCGAGCGCGTCTCGGGGCTGCTCGTCTCTCTCGCCGCCTCCGGCCAGCTCGCCGACGGGGCCGTCGTGGTCTACGAGCGCAGCTCGGCGGGGGAGGGGCTCTCCTGCCCGGGACTTGTTCCCGTGCGCAGCAAGACCCACGGTATCACGTCGCTCGACCTGCTCGTCTACCATCCGGAGGAGGACGCGTCATGACCGACGCCACCATCACCCACGTCGTCGTCCCGGGAACCTTCGACCCGGTCACCTTTGGGCACCTCGACGTCATCCGCCGTGCCCGGCGCCTGTTTCCCAAGGTGACCGTCGCCGTGGCGGCCTCGGCCAACAAGCACGGCCGCGGCACCACCTTCACGCTCGAGGAGCGCGTCGAGATGATCCGCGAGGCCATAGAGCTTGAGGGGCTCTCCAAAGACATCGAGGTCGAGCCCTTCACGGGGCTTCTCGTGAGCTTCTGCAGCCAGATCGGCGCGGGCGGCGTGGTCAAGGGCCTGCGCGCGATGACCGACTTCGAGTACGAGCTCCAGCAGGCCGACCTCAACAGCCACATGGCGCCCGACCTCGAGTCGGTGTTCGTCATGTCGAGCCCCGAGTACGGCTACGTCTCGTCCTCGATCGTGCGCGAGATCGCGGCGATGGGCTCTGACGTGGACATCCTCGTGCCCGCCAACGTCGCCGCGCGCCTCCGCGAGCGCTACGCGTGAGACGCGGGCTTGACAATCTCGTCAGGTTATATTGTCAACCCGCATGCTGATTGACGGACTTGACAATCTCGTCAGGTTATATTGTCAACCCACGTGCGGGTTGACAATATAACCTGACGAGATTGTCAAGTCCGTCAGCCGACCGGTCCCGTGCGGGTTGACAATATAACCTGACGAGATTGTCAAGTCCTTCAAGTCCGTCGGCCGCCCCACTTCTCGTTGACGAGGGAACGCCGCTGCATACAAGCGCGAACAATCTGCTAACATGTCTCGAAGATGGGTAGACTCACGCAGCCATGCGTCGACGAATCACGTGAAAGGAACCATAGATGCAGCCAGGTGAGGAAATCGAGAGCTTGGTCGACGAGCTCGAGCAGATCGTGAGCGAGGCCAAGTCCCCTCTCATGGACAACGGCCAGAAGAAGATCGTCGACGCCCAGGACGTCTACGAGATTCTCGATGAGATTCGCCGCGTCTTCCCGCAGGAGTTCCAGGATGCCCGCCGCATCCTCAAGGAGGAGCAGGAGACGCTCGACCGCGCCCAGCAGCAGGCCAACTCCATCATCGCCGACGCCCAGCAGCAGGCGATGATTCTCGCCGGCGACCAGGAGATCGTGCGCCTGGCCCAGCAGCAGGCCGAGGGCATCCGCGACCAGGCGGCCCAGTACGAGCGCGACACCCGCTACAACGCGGAGGAGTACGCCGACACGGTGCTCGCCCACCTCGAGGAGAACCTCAAGTCGCTCACCAGCTCGGTCTCTCGCGTCCGCCAGACGCTCGACGAGAACTCCGGTCCCCGCAACACCACCAACAACGTGCCCTGGTAGCCATGGGCCCACTGATCTTCTCGATCGACGAGCGGCTCGCCAACCCGGGTGACACCTGGGCGGTGGCGGGTCATCTCGACGAGTCCGGCTATGAGCTCGGCGACCACGAGTTCTCGCTGCCCGAGGGCATCGACTACGACGTCGTGCTCACCAACGCCGGCGAGGGCATCCTGGCCACCGGGCTCCTGCGCGCTCACGTGGTGGGGACCTGCGACCGCTGCCTCGAGGACGCCGAGTTCGACGTCGCGGGCGAGGTCGACGGCTACTATCTCTTCGAGGAGCCCGAGCAGCTCGGCGACGACGAGGACGAGGCCGACTACGAGCTCGTCTCCGCCGACCGCACGATCGACCTCTCCGGCGCGCTCGTCGCGGCGCTCGTCATGGAGACGCCCTTCATCGTGCTGTGCCGCGAGGACTGCGCGGGCCTGTGCCCGGTCTGCGGCGCCAACCTCAACGAGGAGGACTGCGGTCACGCGGCGCAGATCGGGGCCCAGCGCGAGCAGGACCGGCTCGAGTCGTCGCCCTTCGCGGCGCTCGCGGGCCTCGACCTCTCCGGCGCCGAGGACCCCTCCGACGCCGAGGGCGCGACGGAGTGAAGAATTGCTGATGAAGCGTTCCCCGCGCAGGGGAGACGTGCTATAGTGTCTCTTCGCATGACTGAGACACGCCTGCCGCTGCGCGAGCGGAGGGGCAGAGGTTTTGGACAGGAGAGTCTGACATGGCAGTACCCAAGCAAAAGAAGGGCCGCAGCGCCACCCACACCCGTCGTTCGGCCAACATGAAGCTTTCGGCCGCGGCGCGCTCCGTGTGCCCGCAGTGCGGCGCTCCCAAGCTCCCGCACCACGTGTGCCCCAACTGCGGTCACTACAAGGACCGCGAGGTCATCGTTACCGAGTAGCTTCTCGATACGCGGAACCTTCGAGGCCGGCCCCCTGGGTCGGCCTTTTTTCGTGCCTGGTACGGCGGGTCCCGCCGCGCGCCCCGCCGCTCCGGGCGAGAAGAACGCGCCCCCGCAGGTTGCGGCATAATAGAGCAGTTGAAGATTCGAGCCAAGGAGGAAGCATGACCACCATCTGCGTCGACGTCATGGGTGCGGACAAGGAGCCCGCCGTCCTTCTCGAGGGCGTCGCCGCGGCGCTCGCGGACGACCCCGAGCTCGAGGTGCTCGTCGCCGGCAGCGCCGACGTCATCGAGCCGTTCGCCGCCTCGCACGACCGCGCCCGCGCGCTCGTCACCACCGAGGTCATCGCGATGTCCGAGCACCCCGCCAGCGCCGTCCGCAAGAAGAAGGACGCCTCCATCGTGCGCGCCGCCGCCGCGGTCCACGCGGGCGAGGCGGACGGCCTGTTCTCGGCCGGCTCCACGGGCGCCGTGCTCACCGCCGCCACCTTTGGCGTGGGGCGCATCAAGGGCGTCAAGCGCCCCGCGCTTAGCCTGCCGTTCCCCGGCATCTCCGGCAAGAAGACCGTCTTTCTCGACATGGGCGCCAACGCCGACGTCAAGCCCGACGTGATGGTGCAGTTCGCGCACATGGGTCGCGCCTACGCCTGCGCGATCCTGGGGGTGGAGAGCCCGCGCGTGGGCCTGCTCTGCAACGGCTCGGAGGACACCAAGGGCTCCGAGATGGCGCTCGCCTATCACGAGGCGCTCGCCCAGGGCAACTGCGGCTTTGCGGGCAACGCCGAGGGCACCGACCTGCTCGCCGGCACCTTCGACGTCATCGTGGCCGACGGCTTCACCGGAAACGTGGCCCTCAAGTCCATCGAGGGCACGGGCAAGTTCGTGATCAGGCGCCTCAAGGCCGCGATGGAGGCGTCGCTTTCCAACAAGATCGGCATGGCGCTGCTCGCCGGCTCGCTCAAGTCCCTCGCCGCCGAGATGTCCGGCGACGAGTATGGCGGCGCGATCCTTCTGGGCCTGCGCGCGCCGGTGGTGAAGGGCCACGGCGCCACGAGCGCCCAGGCCGTCCGCAAGGGCACGCTCGCCGCCGCGGCCGCCGCCCGCGCCGGCCTCACCGAGAAGATCGCCGACGCCTGCGTCCTGTGATGCGGAGATGACGCAAAGGGGCGTCCCGTTCTCATCCCCCTTTCGCGTTCGGGTAGAATGACTGGTTGACTACGTTAGGAGGAACCATGGACCGCGACGCCATTTACGCCAAGGTCATCGAGGTCGTCGAGGACACGCTGTCGCTCGGCGACGACGTCACCCTGAGCGAGGCCACCGACCTCAAGCAGCTCGGCGCTGACTCCTTTGACCTGCTCGAGCTCGTCACCGCCCTCGAGGACGAGTTCTCCATGACCTTCGCCGACGACGCCGTGGGCACCATCTCCACCGTCGGCCAGGTCGTCGACGCCATCGCCAGCGCTCAGTAGCAGGGGGCCCGTTTCTTGGAGATGCACCAGCGGGTGGTCGCGGCCGAGAAGGTCTGCGGCCACCACTTTGATCGACAGGAGCTCATCGTATCGGCGCTCACGCACCCCTCGGCCGCCGAGGGGCTGCCCGTGTCCGCCTCCTACGAGCGCCTCGAGTTCCTCGGGGACTCCATCCTCGGCGCGATCGTGGCCACCGACCTCTTCGAGCGCTTCCCGGACATGGACGAGGGCGCGCTCACGCAGGCCAAGATCAGCCTCGTCTCGGGCAAGATGCTCGCGAGCGTCGCCGAGCGCCTCGGCGTCGCCGAGCTCATCGTGATGGGGGAGTCCGAGAAGGGCACGGGCGCGCGGGGCATGCACTCCGCGCTCGAGAACGTCTACGAGGCCATCGTCGGCGCGCTCTACCTCGACGCCGGCTACACCGCGACGCACGACTTCGTGGTGCGCACGCTCGGCCCCGAGGTCTCCCCGGAGCTCGCCCGCAAGCCCATCAGCCCCAAGTCGCGCCTCCAGGAGGTCACCCAGCGCGAGATGCGCTGCGGCCCCGAGTACAAGCTCGTCGCCGAGGAGGGCCCCGCCCACGATCCCACCTTCACCTCCGTCGTGATGGTCGAGGGGCGCCGCATCGGCCGAGGGTCGGGCTCCTCGAAGAAGTCCTCGGAGAGCGCCGCCGCCGTCGACGCGCTCGTGCGCCTCGGCTATGCCGAGCCCGAGGACTTCGAGGGCGCCGGAACCACCAACTAGCCGTGAGGAGACCGGCCGCGTGTACCTCAAGTCGCTGACACTCAAGGGGTTCAAGTCCTTTGCCGACCGCACCCAGATGGCCTTCGACCCGGGCCTCACGGTGGTGGTGGGCCCCAACGGCTCCGGGAAGTCAAACGTCTCCGACGCCATCCTGTGGGTCCTCGGCGAGCAGAGCGCCAAGCAGCTCCGCGGCCAGGCCATGGAGGACGTCATCTTCTCGGGCTCCTCAGCGCGCGGCGCAGTGAGCGTGGCCGAGGTCACGCTCGTGCTCGACAACTCCGACCACACCCTGCCCATCGACTTTGCCGAGGTGGGCATCACCCGCCGGATGTATCGCTCCGGCGAGTCCGAGTACCTCATCAACGGCGCGCCGAGCCGCCTCATGGACGTCCAGGACATCCTGCACGACTCGGGCCTGGGCAAGGACACCCACTCGATCATCTCCCAGGGCAAGCTCGACTCCATCCTCTCGAGCCGCCCCGAGGAGCGCCGCGCCCTCATCGAGGAGGCGGCCGACATCTCCAAGCACCGCCGCCGCAAGGAGCGCAGCATGCGCAAGCTCGTCTCGATGGACGAGAACCTCTCGCGCGCCAAGCTGCTCTCCCGCGAGCTCGGACGCCAGCTCAAGCCCCTCGAGCGCCAGGTGGACAAGGCCCAGCGCGCCAAGGTCCTCGAGAGCGAGCTCAAGGAGCTCACCACCCAGCTCGCCGTCGACGACCTCCGCCGCCTCCAGGAGGGCTACGACCGCCTGCTCGCCCGCGGCAAGGAGGCCGACGCCGCCATCGAGCTCGCGCAGTACCGCCATGACGAGAAGAGCCGCGAGCTCGAGAAGCTCCAGTCGCTGCTCGAGCAGAAGGGGCTCTTCGTGGGCGACCTCGGCGAGCAGCGCCGCAGGATGCAGGACCTCCTCGGCCGGATGGACGCCGACATGCGCCTTCTGGAGGAGAAGGGCAAGAACATGGTGTCCCGCCTCTCCGACATGCGCATGCAGCTCTCCTCGACGCGCAAGCAGCGCGCGGACGCCGCCGAGGAGCTCGAGCGCGTCGCCGGCGAGCTCTCCGACGCCCGCGTGCGCGAGCGCGAGCTGAGGGAGTCCCTCGAGGAGCTCTCGGCCGCCTCCCACGCCGCCGCGGCCCGCCGCCGCGCGCTCGACGACGAGCTCTCCCGCATCACCGCCGACGAGCGCGCCGCCCGCGCCGAGGCGGACCGCGAGACGCTCGCCTACGCGAAGCTCGAGGATCAGGTCGGAAACGCCCAGTTCGAGGACCAGATGTTCGCCACGAGGCTCGAGCAGCTCCAGGAGAGCGCCGACACCGCCGAGGAGGCGCTCGCCGAGCGCGAGCAGCGCGCCGAGCGCCTCGAGGAGGAGCTCGAGCGGGCCCGCGGCTCGGCCGACGGCCTCGAGCGAGAGATTGCCCGCCGCTCCGAGGGGCTCGAGCGGGCCCGCGCCGCCGAGCGCGAGGCGCGCACCGCGCTCTCCTCGGCCCGCGCGACCCTCGAGGCGCTGTGCGCCGTGGACGCCGACGTCGAGAAGGCGAGCCCGCTCGTGGCGGCGCTCGCCGAGGGCGCCGGCGACGCCGTGCAGTGCCGCCTCGCCGACCTCATCGACGCCGACGCCTCCGTCGAGGGGCTCGTCGAGCAGCTGCTCGGCGACGACCTCGCGGCGCTCGTCGTGGCCGATTCCGACGCGGCCGGCTCGCTCGCCGCCCGCGCGCTCGAGCTCGCCGACAAGGGCGGCGCCGCGACGATCGTCTCGCGCGCCGCGGTCCCGTCCGGAGGGGCGGAAAGGGGCGACGCGCCCGGCACGCCGCTCGTCGAGTGCCTGCGCGTGGCCGACGACGCCCGGGCGCTGCTCGAGGCGCTTCTCGGCGACGTGAGGCTCGTCGAGGGCGTGGCCGAGGCCGTGCGCGCGCACGAGCGGGCCCCCTGGAACACCTACGTGACCCCCGAGGGGGCCGCGTTGCTTCCCGACGGCCGCCTGCGCGTGGGCTCGACCCCCTCCGGCGAGGCGGGCGCGCTCGAGCGCAAGCGCCGCATCCGCGCGCTCGACGAGGGCATGGAGGGCCTCGAGGAGTCCTTCTCGGCCGCCGAGGAGGAGGTCGACCTCGCCGAGGAGGCGCTCGCCGCCGCGCGCGAGGGCGCCGTCTCGGCCAAGGGAGAGCTCGCCCGCCTCACCGCGGAGCTCTCGTCCGCGCAGTCCGAGCGCGGGCGGCTCGAGGCCCAGCTCGCCGGCTTCATCTCCGAGCGCTCCCAGGTCCTCAAGCGCCGCGAGGCGTCCGCCGAGCGCGCCGCCGAGGCGCGCGGGCAAATCGACGAGCACCGCGCCGCCGCCCGCGCGGCCCGCGAGCGCGCCGACGCCCTCGCCGGCGAGCTCTCCGAGAAAAGCGACGCGCACCAGGACGCCATCGCCGAGCAGGGCAAGGCGAGCCGCGCGCTCTCCGACGCCCGCCTCGAGCTCGCGATGACCAGCGAGCGCCGCGCGAACCTCGAGACCCGCGAGCGCGACCTCTCCCGCCGCGTCCGCGAGCTCGGCCAGCGCATCGAGGCGACGGAGCGCGGCTCGAGGGCGCTCGAGGTCGTGCGCCTGCGCGTGGACCCGCTCCACGACCGCTACGAGCTCATCCGCGAGCGCGCCCTCGAGTGGGCCGCGCGCCTCAAGGACCGCGCGTCGCTCGCCGAGGCGGACTCCGACTCCCTCAAGCGCACGATCGGCGACGCCCGGCAGGCCGTGGCCGCCGCGGCCAAGGAGCTCGAGGACGCCCGCGAGGCCTCCTCGTCGGTCAAGGTGGACCTCGGCAAGCTCGAGGTGCAGGTCGAGGGCGCCGTGAACGCCATCGTTGCGACGGGCGCCGTGCTCGACGAGGCGCTCACGATCCCCGCGCCCGAGGACCGCGACGCCGCCGAGCGCCGCGTGGCGGAGCTGCGCCGCCAGATCGAGTCGATCGGCCCGGTCAACGCCGTGGCCATGGACGAGTACACCCGCCTCAAGGAGCGTGCGGACTACATCAACGAGCAGGTCGCCGACCTCGAGGCCGCGCGCTCTTCGCTCAAGAAGATCACCGCCGCGATCGACCGCAAGATGCGCACGCGCTTCCTCTCGGTCTTCGAGCGGGTGAACGAGAACTTCTCGGAGATCTTCTCGCTGCTGTTCCCCGGCGGCCAGGCCCACATCGAGATGACCGACCCGGACAACCCCTCCGAGACCGGCGTCGAGATCGTGGCCCAGCCCCGCGGCAAGCGCATCGCCAAGATGATGCTCATGAGCGGCGGCGAGAAGTCCCTCACGGCGCTCGCGCTGCTCTTTGCGGTCTACAAGGTGCGCACCGTGCCGTTCTACGTCTTCGACGAGGTCGAGGCCGCGCTCGACGACTCCAACCTCTCGAAGCTGCTCGACGCGATCGAGCGACTCAAGGAATCCACGCAGCTCATCGTGATCTCGCACCAGCGGCGCACGATGGAGCAGGCTGACGTCCTCTACGGCGTGTCGATGCAGGCGGACGGCGTGAGCCGCGTCGTCTCGCAGCGGCTCGACCGGCAGACAGGAAAGGTGGTTGATGCGTAAGATGGGCTTTCTCGACAGCCTGAAGGCGGGCCTCCAGCGATCCCGCGAGGCCATCAACGAGATCTTCTACATGGGCGGCGAGGTCGACGAGGACTTCTGGGAGGACCTCGAGGACACGCTCGTGATGGGCGACATGGGCGCCGAGGTGGCCATGCGCGTGACCGACGACCTGCGCGAGCAGGCCGCGCGCGAGAACCTCACCCGCGCCGAGCAGCTGCGCGACGCCCTGGCGCGCCGCCTGGCCCAGGAGTTCCCCGAGTCCGGGCGCGACCCGTTCTCCGACCTCCCGAGCTGCGTGCTCTTTGTGGGTATCAACGGAGCCGGCAAGACCACGACGGTGGGCAAGCTCGCCGGGCGCGCCCGCGACACCGGCAGGCGCTGCCTGATCGGTGGGGCCGACACCTTCCGCGCCGCCGCCATCGAGCAGCTCGAGGTCTGGGGCCAGCGCGCCGGCGTCGACGTGATCACGCGCGAGCGCGGCGCCGACCCCGCGAGCGTGTGCTACGACGTGGTGGAGGAGGCCGAGCGCCGCGGCGCCGAGCTCGTGCTCATCGACACCGCCGGGCGCCTGCACACCTCCTCCGACCTCATGCGCGAGCTCGCGAAGGTCGTGGGCGTCACCCGCAAGCGCTGCCAGTCCATGCCCGTCTCGGTGGTCCTCGTGATCGACGCCACCACCGGGCAGAACGGCCTCAACCAGGCCAAGGAGTTCAACGACGCCCTCGAGCTCGACGGGCTCATCGTGACCAAGCTCGACGGCACCGCCAAGGGCGGCATCGCCCTTGCCATCTCCAGCCAGCTGGGCCTTCCCATCTACCGCATCGGGGTGGGGGAGACCCTCGACGACCTCCAGGCCTTCGACGCGCTCGAGTTCTGCCGCGCGCTCGTGGGCGAAGGGATGTAGCCATGTTCAACTCTCTCTCCGACCGCCTCCAGGACACCTTCGAGAAGCTGCGCGGCAAGGGCCGTCTCACCGAGGACGACATCAACGTCGCGATGCGCGAGATCCGCATGGCGCTGCTCGAGGCCGACGTCAACTACCGCGTGGTCAAGAACTTCGTGGCGCGCTGCAAGGAGAAGTGCCTCACGGCCGAGGTCATGGAGTCGCTCACGCCGGCGCAAAACGTCGTGCGCATCGTCCTCGACGAGCTCACCGTCCTTCTCGGCTCCACGGACTCCAAGCTCACGCTCGCGCAGAACCGCACGCCCAACGTGATCATGCTCGTGGGCCTGCAGGGCTCGGGCAAGACGACGGCGGCGGCCAAGCTCGCGTACCTCCTCAAGAGCCAGGGCCACAGCCCGCTTCTGGCCGCGTGCGACACGCACCGCCCCGCGGCAGCCGACCAGCTCGCCACCCTCGGCGGCGAGATCGGCGTGAGCGTGTTCCGCGGGGACGGACGCGACGCCGTGGCCGTGGCCTCCGGCGCGATCCAGGAGGCCGTCGACCACCTCAACGACATCGTGATCGTGGACACGGCGGGCCGCCTGCAGATCGACGAGGAGATGATGGAGGAGGCCGTCGCCATCAAGCGCGCGGTGCGCCCCGACCAGATCCTCATGGTCGTCGACGCCATGACCGGCCAGGACATCGTCAACGTGGTCACCGAGTTCGCCAACCGCGTGGACTTTGACGGCGTCATCATGTCCAAGCTCGACGGCGACGCCCGTGGCGGCGGCGCCCTCTCCGTCCGCGAGGTCACCGGCAAGCCGATCAAGTTCGTTTCGATGGGCGAGAAGCCCGACTCGCTCGAGGTCTTCCACCCCGACCGCATGGCCAAGCGCATCCTGGGCATGGGCGACGTGGTGGGCATCATCGAGCAGGCCCAGAAGATCGCCGACGAGCAGCAGGTCGCCGACGCCGAGCGCATGCTGCGCGAGGGCTTCACGATGGACGACCTGCTGAGTCAGATGCAGCAGATCCGCAAGATGGGCGGCCTGCAGAAGATCCTGGGCATGATCCCGGGCATGGAGCGCGCGATGGCGCAGATGCCGCAGGCGGCCGACGACTCCCAGATGACCCGCATCGAGGCCATCATCCACTCGATGACGCGCGAGGAGCGCCTCCGCCCAAAGATCATCAACGGCCAGCGCCGCAAGCGCATCGCCGCGGGCTCGGGCCGCACGGTGCAGGAGGTCAACCAGCTCATCAAGCAGTGGGACGAGATGAACAAGATGATGGGCAAGATGAAGGGCCTCATGAACCAGGGCGGCGGCAAGAAGGGCCGTCGCGCCATGCAGCAGATGATGCGCGAGATGGGCGGCATGGGCGGTCCCGGCGGCAAGCTGCCGTTCTAGGCGCCCGGCGCGGGCGGCGGGCCCTTTCGCGGCCTGCCCCCAATCGGCCCTCGAGGGTATGTACACCCCACCTTGAGGGTATGTACGCAAATCCGTTCGGCGCGTTCTTCTCGGCGGCTCGTCTGCCTGCGCAAACATCGACCGTCCGAAATCGGACGGTGTACATACCCTCAGGGTAAGGTGTACATACCCTCGAGGCGGGGCGCGCGGCGCACGGCGAAGAGAGCCTAAGCACCCCTTCCGCGCCGTCAAAGCGCCCTCCGGCCCACGAAGGGGCCCCGGGATCGCTCCCGGGGCCCCAAACGTGCCTTGCCCTGCGACCTACTTGTGCACGACCACCACGTCGCCGACGCGGCCAACGTTGTAGAGGGCCTGGCCGTCCGCGTAGCTCATGCGGATGCAGCCGTGGCTGCCGTAGTAGGTGTAGATATCGCCGCCAAAGACGGACTGCCACGGCGCGTTGTGGAAGCCCACGAGGTTGCCCACGAAGCCGAGCCAGAAGTCAACGTGGCTGTCCCACTCCGGCTCGCCGGTCGCGGGGTCGATGGGGCCCTTGAGGTTGATGTCGCCGTCCGTGGCGCGGGACTTGCGGTTGGTGACGGTCCAGACGCCGGTCGGGGTCTCCTGGCCGAGGTTGGGCTGGCCGGTGGTGATGTCGGCCTCCCAGATCACGGTCCCGTTGTCGTAGAAGACGGCGTGCTGCGCGGTGAGGTCGACGTCGATGTAGCGGTTGCCCCAGTCCTGGCCGCCGGGGTTGACCTGGGCCGCGGTCTGGACGCAGGGGATGTCGATGGTGGAGGGCTGGCCGGCCTGCACGTTGGCCACGATCTGCTCGGCGAGCGCCGCGCCGTCGATGCTCCAGCCGTAGGTGCTCGCGCCGTAGCCGGAGGTCGAGCCCGTGACGGTGAAGGTCTGGCCGTCGGGGCGGGTGTAGGTGCGGTCGGTGCCGATGGTGTCGAGCTGGTCGGAGAGGGCGCCGCGCGTCCACTCGGTCACGGCGTCGGCGTTGAGGGAGACCGAGAGGCCGTCGCCGATGGTGGTCCAGCCGGCGATCATCTCGGACGTGACGTCGGCCACGTGGGTGCCGCCGAGCGTGAGCGAGACCGTCGAGGAGACGAGCTTGTTTGCCGCGTCGACGGCGGTCTGGAGCTCGGTCTTGGTCTCGGCGCACTCGTCGCCGATCTCCACCTCGGCCTCGCCGGCCTGGATGGCGGCGACGACGGCGTCGGTCACGAGCTCGGCGTCGAGCGAGCTTGCGAGGAGCTGCTCGTCGATGACGTAGGCGGCGGCCTCGGCGTCGTAGGTGATGCCGTGGCCGCCGACCGCCGCGTCGGACGCGAGCGCCTCGACGGCGGGGGTCACCACGTCGGCGACCTTCTGGCGGTCGATCGTGACCGTGGCCGTGGCGGAGATCTGGCGCGTTCCGGCGATCTCGAGCGGCCAGGCCCACGGGTTGACCTGGGCGAGCGCCTCGCTCGCGTAGGACTGGCCATCGCAGGTGAGCCCCGCCTGCTCGGCGCCGATCGTGAGGTCGAGCCCCTTGCCGATGACGTGGATCGAGTAGCCGTCGAGCGAGGAGGCCTTCTCGTCCGCGACCTCGCTCACGGGACGCATCGAGACGTCCTCGCCGTCGAGGATGGTCCCGGGCATGAAGGTGGACTCAAAGTAGAGGGCGCCGCCCACGTACGCGCCGCCGAGAAGAACGACGAGCGCGGCGGGGATGATCCAGAGAAGGTGCCGGTGGCGCTTGGGCTGCGGCGCGTCGCCGACGGGGGAGCTCTGCGCGGTGCCGCCGAGCTCCTGCTCCGGGCTCTTCTCGGCGGCCTTGGGCTTAACGGTGGTATCTGACGGGGACATGGGCCTCATGTGGCTTGCCATGCGTCCTCCTGGGAAAGTTTCACGTGGTTCAGGCATGCGCACGCTATCGTACCCTAGGATAGACGCGATGACACGACGTTTCTTGGTCCCAACCAAAGGAGAACAGATGGCCGCGGTCACCTACCTGAAAGCGCTCGACGACCCGCGCCTCGACGCCTACGCGCGCCTGACCGACCATCAGCTGCGCGCGCGGCTCGAGGGGGCGTCCGGCGTGCTCGTGGCGGAGACGCGCCTCGTGGTCGAGGTGGCGCTCGACGCCGGCGTGCGTCCGCTCTCCTTCCTCGTTGACGAGAGGCACCTTGAGGCCCACGCCGACGTGCTCGCGCGCGCCGGCGACGAGGTCCCCGCCTTCGTGCTCCCGCACGGCCAGATGGAGCGGCTCACGGGCTACAACGTGACGCGCGGCCTGCTCTGCGCGATGGAGCGGCCCGCGCCGCGGTCGGTGGCCGAGGTCGTGGCGGGCGCGCGTCGCTTGGCGATCGTGGAGGACCTCGTGGACGTGAGCAACGTGGGCGCGCTCTTTCGCTCGGCCTCCGCGCTCGGGGCTGACGCCGTGGTGGTCTCGCCGCGCTGCGCCGACCCCTACGTGCGCCGCGCGGTGCGCACCTCGATGGGCACGGTCTTCACGGTGCCCTGGGCCCGCGCCGAGGAGGGGCGGTGGCCCCGCGGCACCCTCGACGCGCTGCGGGCGGAGGGATTTGCCTGCTACGCGATGGCGCTCGTGGAGGGCGCCGTCCCGCTCGACGACCCCTCGCTGCTCGCGGCCGAGAGGCGCGCCCTCGTCTTTGGCAACGAGGGGAGCGGCCTTGCGCCCGAGACGCTCGCGGCCTGCGACCGGTCCGTCATCATCCCCATGTCCCACGGCGTCGACTCCCTGAACGTCGCCGCCAGCTCCGCCGTGGCCTTCTGGCAGCTCTTCCGCTGACAGGTTCGTCACCGCCCCAGCCACGTCACCCCCGCGACCCAACCCTAATCGCCCCGAGCGCGCGTCACCGGCCCCGCCCCAAGCCGTCCACGCCGACGTGTTGGGGCGTCGCCGCGAGAGAACGAGAAGGACCCTCCCTCACGCGATTTCTGCGAAGCAGTGAGCGGTGAGGGAGGGTCCTTCTCGTTCTCTCGCCCTGGGAGGTTACTCCGTCGGCGTCGGCATCTTGGGGGCGAAGCCGTCGTCGCGGGTGAGGATGTTCATGAACTCCTCGCCGGTGATGGTCTCCTTCTTCTGGAGGTAGTGGGCGATCTCGTGCAGCTTGAAGCGGTTCTCGCGCAGGGTGCGCAGGGCCGTCTGGTGGCCCTCCTCCACGAGCGCCTGGACCTCGGCGTCGATCTCCTGCGCCGTGCCCTCCGAGCACGTGAGCTGCTGCCCGCCGCCGAGGTAGCGGCTGGCCGGCTGGCCGAGCTGCACCATGCCAAACTTGTCGGACATGCCGTACTGTGTGACCATGGCGCGCGCGAGCTGCGTGGCCTTCTCGATGTCGTTGGAGGCGCCGGTGGTCATCTCGTTGAAGATGAGCTCCTCGGCCGCGCGCCCGCCGCAGAGCACCGCGATCTTGTCCTTGGCCTCCTGGCGCGTGGTGAGGAAGTGCTCGTCCTCCTCGACCTGCATCGTGAAGCCCAGGGCGCCCGAGGTGCGCGGGACGATCGTGATCTTGGAGACGGGAGCTGCGCCCTTCTGCATGGCGGCCACGATGGCGTGCCCCGTCTCGTGGTAGGAGACGACCTCCTTCTCGTGCGGGGAGAGGACCGTCGACTTCTTCTTCTCGCCGGCGATGACCACGTCCACGGACTCGAGCAGGTCCTCCTGGGTCACGCGGCGCCGTCCAAAGCGCACGGCGCGCAGCGCGGCCTCGTTGATGATGTTGGCGAGGTCGGCGCCCGAGGCGCCCGGCGTGGAGCGGGCCACCACGCCCAGGTCGATGCCCGGCTCCATCTTGACGTCGTCCGCGTGGATCTTGAGGATGGCCTCGCGGCCCGTGAGGTCGGGCAGCTCCACGGGGATGCGGCGGTCAAAGCGGCCCGGGCGCAGCAGCGCCTGGTCGAGGGTCTCGGGGCGGTTGGTGGCGGCGAGCACCACGATGCCCTTGTGGTTGTCGAAGCCGTCCATCTCGGAGAGGAGCTGGTTCAAGGTCTGCTCGCGCTCGTCGTTGGAGGAGAGGGAGCTGTCGCGCCGCTTGCCCACGGCGTCGATCTCGTCGATGAAGATGATGCAGGGGGCCTTCTCGTTGGCCTGTTTGAAGAGGTCGCGCACCTTGGCGGCGCCGCGGCCCACGAACATCTCGACGAAGGCGGAGCCGGCGATCTGGAAGAAGGTCACGCCCGCCTCGCCGGCGACGGCCTTGGCGAGCAGCGTCTTGCCCGTGCCCGGGGGGCCCACCAGAAGCGCACCGCGCGGGCAGCGCGCGCCGATCTCGTTGTACTTCTCGGGGTTCTTGAGGAAGCTCACGATCTCCTGGAGCGACTCCTTGGCCTCGTCCTGGCCGGCCACGTCCCTGAAGGTGACGCCGGTGTCCTCGCCCTTGATCTCCTTGGCGTTGGACTTGCCCAGGCCGCCGCCCATGCCAAAGCCGCCCCCGCCGAAGTTCATCGAGGGGCCGTCGTCGCCCATGGCCTTCTTCATGCGGCGGTTGAGCCACCAGCCGATGCCCAGGAAGATGAGGATCGGCAGGCCGTAGGAGACGAGCAGCATGAGCCACAGGTCGCTCGAGGTGTCCTGGATCTCGGAGACCATCGTGACGCCGTGGTCGTCCAGCAGCTGGGCGGTCGACTGCTCCGTGCCGTTCCACAGCACCGTGGTGTAGAGCTTCTGGGAGTCGCCCTCGCCGGTCGTGAAGGTGATCTCGGGGTTGCCGTAGACGGACTCCGCCTGCGTCACCTCGTTCTTCTCGACCATGTCGACGAACTGGCTGTACTCGACGTGGGTCACGCGGCTCGCCGTGAGGTTGGTGCCGAGCGCCTGGCTGATGGCGAGGTACGCGATGATCGCGATCAGCACGTAGAGCAGCATCGAGCGGCGCCGCTTGTTCTCGTTCATGTCCATCTTTCGTGGTAACCCTTCATGCGTTGCGGTACTTGGGTTCTCTGATACCCAAATAATGATGGTTCATCCCCGAGGGCGCGCGCGACCAGACAATCTCCCGCGTCCGCCCGCCGCCCGGGACCCGCACGTTGGGGACGGTCCCCAATTAGCAGCACGTTGGGGACTGTCCCCAACGTGCGGGTCAGTGGGCGGTGCGCTCGGGGAGCTCGCCCGAGCGATAGGCGTCGAGCAGGGCGCGCAGGTCGGCGAGCTGCTCGCGGATGTCGGCACCGGTGTCGGTGTCGTCGATCGTGAGGGGGCGCGGGTTCACCTCGAAGCGGTCGTCGTCGCTCATGATGTCGGCGTTGAGGTCGAGCACGTCGGCGATCGAGCCGAAGGGGCGGTGCGCCTTGATGCGCATGCCGCGCGGGTCGGAGATGAGGGTGTAGCCGGCGATGCCCGTCGTCTTGTGGTAGGCCTGGCAGAAGCCGCCGTCGATGACCACGAGCCGCCCGCCGGCGCGCACGGCCTTCTCGCCCTCGGAGGCGTGCACGGGCGTGTGGCCGTTGATGATGTGGCCGTGCTCGGGATCCGCGCCAAACTCCTCGAGGATGCGCCGGCAGACCTCGGGGTTGTCCGTGAGGGCGTAGTAGGGGTCGCGCGGCTCTGCCCAGGTGGAGCGGTCCGTGAAGTAGGTGCGCTCGAAGGTTTTGACCACGCGCCCCGAGAGCGGCGAGTAGCGGCCGCACCAGAGGTACCACATCCAGTCGAGCGAGACCTCGTCGTGCTCGTGCCAGGCGCGGCGGGCCAGGCGGTCGGCGTAGTCGTAGTAGGCCTTGCCCGCGAGGAGCTGCCCCTGGTGGTTGACCGGGTGGAAGGTCCCGTCCTCGTTCATGGGGACGCAGGCGTGGAAGAGCACGTCGTTGTTGTGGACGAGGTAGGCGCTGCCCCGCTCGTAGAGGAAGTTCACGTGGGTCTGGAGCTTGTAGGAGGTGCGCACGGCCTCGAGGAGGTTGTCCATCACGCGCAGCTCGTCGTCGGAGAGCGCGTAGGGGTCGGCCGGGTCGAGGGTGGGGAAGTCGCTCGAGACGAGCCGGTAGTCCTTCTCGCCCACGCGCGCGACGCCGCAGGCCGGGTCCACGCCGCCCAGCAGCAGCCGGTCCTCCATGTGCCAGTTGGGGTGGCGCTGGATGGTCTGCCCCTCGAGCTTGAAGAGGATGACCGAGATCGCCTTCTCGAGTGGCGTCATGGCGTCGTCCGCGCGATACGTCGCCTCCGCGAACAGGGCGAGCTCGCGCAGGGAGACGCCGTAGGCGCTCTCGAGGATCTTGAGGGAGTCGTAGCGGATGTTGTTGCGGATCACGGCGGCAAGGCACGTGGCCGAGCCCGCCGCGGCGCCCATCCAGACGATGTCGTGGTTGCCCCACTGCAGGTCCACGGAGTGGTACTCCATGAGGCGGTCGAGAATCTTGTCGGCGTGCGAGCCGCGGTCGAAGACGTCGCCCACGAGGTGCAGGTGGTCCACGGCGAGCCGCTTGATCAGCGACGCCAGGCTCACGATGAAGTCATCCGCCGAGCCGGTGTCCACGATGGTGTCGATGATGCGCTGGTGGTAGCTCTGGCGCTGCTCGCCCTCGCCGGGGGAGGCGTGGAGGAGCTCGTCGATGATGTAGGCGTACTCGACGGGCATGGCCTTGCGGACCTTGGAGCGGGTGTAGGAGTCGGAGAGGTAGCGCGCCAGGCGCACGAGGCGCATGAGCGTGATGGCGTACCACTCCTCGGTCACGTTGCCCGAGGCCTTGAGGCGGCGGAGCTTGCGGTGCGGGTAATAGATGAGGGTGCACAGGTCCGCCTGCTCGTCGTGGGTGAGCTCAAAGCGGAAGGTGGATGCCACGCGCTCGCGGATAACGCCCGAGCAGTTGTTGAGGATGTGCTTGAAGGCGTCGTACTCGCCGTGGACGTCTGAGACAAAGTGCTCGGTGCCCTTGGGCAGGTTGAGGATGGCCTCGAGGTTGATGATCTCGGTGTAGACCGACTGCGCCGAGGGGAACTTCTCCGAGAGGAGCTCGAGGTACTTGCGGTCTGGCATGGGTCCCCCTTCCGTGGCTTCGCGTCCCACTGTGATGTGCGGTCGGGCCGCGCGCGAGCACTTTTCGGCGAGAGGGGCGTTTGCGGTCGGGTGGTAGTAACGAGTGGGGTGCGGCGGGGCGCTCCGCGCGGGGTTCGGAGGCCTGCGAGCCGGCCGGGGCGGCGCGCGGGCGGGCTGTTGGCAAAAAAGCGCCCAAGTGAGCGACGGCCTCCCGGTCCGGGCGTCAGGAGGGTCCGATGGCTTCCGGCGAGCTGGGCAGACGAGGCGGCTCGGGGTGCCCCCGCGGCCTCTCCCCGCCGGAGGTCGCGCACTTCGCAGGTTTTTTTGCCAACGCAGGTTCGCGCACGTGCCGCATGCCCAACCGTGCTACCATACGGACTCGAGGCGTTGACGGGGAGAGTACCCGGGGGCGCGCGACCCAGAGAGAGCGGGGATGGTGGGAGCCCGCGGTCGCGTCCCGGCGAAGATCACCCCCGAGCCGCGGCCCCAAAGCGGGGGAGTCCGGACCTGTGGTCCTGCCTCTCGCGAGTAGGCGTCGCCGGAGTGGCCGCCGAGACAGGCCAGCCGAGTACGGCGGATATCCGCTCGCTGGGTGGTTCACAAGCGAAGTCGCAGGCGCGCTTCGTCCCAGCAGGAGGGACGGGCGCGTTTTTTCGTGTCCGGGAGAGATGATCCAACGGGGCGCCCCCCTTTGGGTCGCGAAGGAGGAGAGCGTGGCGAAAAACGAGTACAAGAAGACGACCAACCTGCCGAGCACGGGCTTTCCCATGCGCGCGAGCCTCGCGCAGAACGAGCCCAAGCGCCTCGCCATGTGGGAGGCCAACCACGTCTACGAGCAGATGATTGCCAAGAACGAGGGGCACGACAAGTTCGTCCTGCACGACGGCCCCCCGTACGCCAACGGCCCGATCCACCTCGGCCACGCGCAGAACAAGATCTCCAAGGACATCATCAACCGCTACTGGTCCATGCGCGGCTTCCAGACGCCCTACGTCCCCGGCTGGGACTGCCACGGCCAGCCCATCGAGCACAAGGTCGAGACCATGCTCGGCACCGAGAAGTTCAACCAGCTTCCCACCGAGAAGATCCGCGAGCTCTGCCGCAAGATGGCCGTCGAGCAGGTCGACACCCAGCGCCAGGGCTTCAAGCGCCTGGGCGTCCTGGGCGAGTGGGACAACCCCTACCTCACCTACGTCAACGACTACGACGCCACCGACGTCGAGATCTTCAAGGCGATCTTCGACGCCGGCGCCATCGTCCAGGGCTCCAAGCCGGTGCACTGGTGCTCCCACTGCCACACCGCCCTCGCCGAGGCCGAGATCGAGTACGGTGACGAGGTCAGCCCCGCCATCTTCGTGCGCTTTGAGATGACCACTGTCCCGGAGGGCCTCGAGGAGTGGGCCGGGCGCCTGTGGGTCGACATCTGGACCACCACGCCCTGGACCCTTCCCGCCGACGACGCCGTCATCCTGCACCCCGAGGCCACCTACGTGGCCTTGGTCCACGACGGCCGCGCCGAGATCGTGGCGGAGGCGCTCGCCGCGCGCTGCTGCGAGAAGTTTGGCTACGGCGAGGTCGAGCTCGTGCGCGGCGCGGACGGGCAGCCCTGGCGCGCCACCGGCGAGGCCCTCGCGCACAACCGCTACAAGCAGCCGATCTTTGCCGACCAGGGCGAGACGGGCGAGTTCATCTACGCCGACTACGTCACGCTCGACGACGGCACGGGCATCGTCCACTGCGCGCCCGGCCACGGCGTCGACGACTACCTCGCCGGCCAGAGGTTCGGCATCCCCACGGTCATGCCCGTCGACGACGACGGCCGCTTCTTCGTGGGCGACAAGATCGGCACGGGCGGCCCGTGGTCCGGCATGGAGGTCAACGAGGCCAACCCCAAGATCATCGCCTGGCTCGAGGAGCGCGGCACGCTGATCCTGCACGAGGACATCAACCACAGCTACCCGCACTGCTGGCGCTGCAAGGAGCCCGTCATCTTCCGCGCCACGAGCCAGTGGTTCGTCTCGATGGACAAGCCGCTCGCAAACGGCCGCAGCCTCCGCGAGCAGGCGCTCGAGGAGCTCTCCAAGGTCAGCTTCTACCCGAGTCACGCCATCAAGCGCATCGGCTCGATGGTCGAGGGGCGCCCGGACTGGTGCATCTCCCGCCAGCGCAACTGGGGCGTGCCCATCCCGGCCTTCACCTGCCAGGACTGCGGCGCCACGGTCATGAACGACGACACCCTCGACGCCGTGATCGAGCTCTTCCGCACCAAGGGCTCCGACTGCTGGTTCACGGACGACCCGGCGAGCTACCTCGGCGACGCCTGCGTCTGCCCCAAGTGCGGCGGTCACCACCTCAAGGCCAACTCCGACATCCTGGACGTGTGGTGGGACTCCGGCGTCTCCCACACCGCCGTCTGCCGCCACCGCGACAACCTCAAGTTCCCGGCCGACATGTACCTCGAGGGCTCCGACCAGCACCGCGGCTGGTTCATGAGCTCGCTGATGACCTCCGTGGGCGCCTACGGCGTGGCCCCCTACAAGTCCGTGGTCTCCCAGGGCTTCACGCTCGACGGCCAGGGCCGCAAGATGTCCAAGTCGCTCGGCAACGTCATCGACCCCAACGCCGAGTGCGACACCCGCGGCGCCGACATCTTGCGCCTGTGGGTCACCTCGGTCGACACCTCCAACGACATCCCCTGCGACGACTCGATCCTCGACCACGTGGGCGAGGCCTACCGCCGCTTCCGCAACACCCTGCGGTTCCTCCTGGGCGAGATCGAGGGGCAGTTCGATCCGGCCGTCGACGCCGTGGCCTACGATGAGCTCCTCCCGTACGACAAGCTCACCCTGGCGCGCCTCTGCCAGGTCCACGACCAGGTGAGCGCCGCCTACGAGACCTATCGCTTCAACGTGGTCTACCGCACGCTCTACGACTACGTGATCACCGAGCTCTCCAACGGCTACCTCAACGCCACCAAGGACCGCGTCTACTGCGGCGAGAAGAACTCCTACGAGCGCCGCTCCGCCCTCACGGTGTGGGCGCAGATCCTCTCGATGCTCGTGCACGACCTGCAGCCGATCCTCGTCTACACCACCGACGAGGCCATGGCCTACCTGCCCGCGTCCCTGCGCGACGGCCAGGAGTTCGCCGCCCTTCTTGACTGGTACCAGGCGCCCTGGACCGCCGACGTCTACGAGCGCTACCTGCCCGCCTACGACGCCGTCGTGGAGGCCCGCGCCGCGTTCACCAAGGCCTACGAGGCCGCGGTGGCCGCCGACGCGCTCGCCGAGAAGACCACGCAGGCCGCGCGCGCCGCGCTCACGGTGCCTTCCGAGACCTACGAGCTGCTCGTCGGCGAGCTGGGCTGCGACCTCGCCGAGCCCTTCGTGTGCTCCGAGGTCGAGGTCGTCTCCGGCGACGAGCTGGCCTGCTCCGTCGAGCCCGCCCGTGGCGAGAAGTGCCCGCGCTGCTGGAACTTCCGCGAGGTCGGCGAGGACGGCCTGTGCCCGCGCTGCCACGACGCCGTCGCCGCGCTCGACCCCGCGGAGTAGGCGTGGCCGGCGACCTCGGCGACAAGAACGCGCGGGTTCCGGGCGGTCTCGGCGACGATTCCGTCCGGAGCCGGCTCGCGCCCGCGCGCTCGGGCGCGCGCCGGCTCGCCCTGTTCGTCCTGGTCGCCGTGGCCGTCGTGGCGCTCGACCAGGCGAGCAAGGCCGCGGCGCGCGCCGCGCTCGTTCCCGGCGAGCCCGTCACGCTGATCCCGGGCGTGATGGACCTGTCGCTGGTCTACAACACCGGGGCCGCATTCTCGCTCGGCGAGGGCGCGGGGCCGTTTTTCGTGCTCGTGGCAGCGGCGATCGCGGGCTTTGGGGCCTGGGTCGCCTGGCGGCGCACCGACGCGCCGCTGTCGCTCACGCTCGTGCTCGGCGCGGTCGCCGGCGGGGGCATCGGCAACGCCATCGACCGCGTGGCCCTGGGCGCGGTGACCGACTTCTTCGCCACCACGTTCGTGGACTTTGCGATCTTCAACGTGGCCGACATCTTCGTGACCTGCGGCGTGCCGGTTGCCCTCGTGCTCTGGTGGCGCTGGGACGCCGCGCGCGAGCGGGCCGCGGCGGGGGAGTGACCCCCATGTCCCAGCGCGTCGTGAACCTGCTCGTGGGTCCCGAGTCCGACGGCATGCGGCTCGACGCCTTCCTGGCGACCGGCCCCGACATGCCCAGCCGCTCCGCGTGCGCGCGCCTCGTCGAGGACGGGGCGGTCACCATCAACGAGACCCCGGCAACGAGCAAAAGCGAGAAGGTCCTTCTCGGCGACCGCGTCCGCGCGACCGTGGACGAGCCCGAGCCCGCGGGGGGCCTGCTCGCGCCCAACCCCTACATCCCGCTCGACATTCGCTTCGAGGACGAGCACCTCATCGTGCTCTCCAAGCAGGCGGGGCTCGTGTGCCACCCGAGCCCCGGTCACGTGGACGACACGCTGGCAAACGCGCTCGTCGCCCACTGCGGCTACGATCACCTGGGCATGCTGCAGGGCGAGGAGCGCCCTGGCATCGTGCACCGGCTCGACATGGACACGACGGGCCTCATGCTCGCCGCCAAGGACGACGCCACCCAGAAGGCGCTGCAGGACCTCATCCGCCTGCGCGTGCTCGACCGCCGCTACGTGACGCTCACCCACGGCTACGTGGCCCACGACGAGGGGACGATCGAGACGGGCATCGCGCGCTCCACGCGCGACCGCATCCGCATGGCGGTCTCCGACGCGCCCGGCGCGCGCGAGGCCATCACCACCTTCCGCGTGCTCGAGCGCTTCGAGGCGCTCCAGCGCGACGAGGGCTACACCCTGATGGAGTGCCACCTCTACACCGGCCGCACCCACCAGATCCGCGTGCACATGCGCCACATCGGGCACCCCCTGGTGGGGGACCCGCTCTACGGCCGCGGGGACGACCGGCTCAACCTAGGCCTGCGCCGGCAGTTCCTCCACTCGTGGCACGTGCGCTTTGACCACCCCGCGACGGGTAAGACCGTGGAGCTTGCCGACCGCCTGCCGGACGACCTGCTCGATGTACTAAAATCTCTGAAGGACCGCTCGATGGGCCGCACGGCGGCGGGCGAGAAGATCTGCCCGCAGCTCGGCGCCTGACCCGGCCCAACCCGCTCGAACGCGGCCGCCCGCCCTTCTCGCCCGGCCCGCCCGAACGCGGCCGCCCGTCCGACCCGCCGACAAGACCCAAGGGGTGCGCTCACATGCCCATGATGGAGCTCAACCGGCTCGGCCTCACGCCGATCGTCGTCTTCAACCTGATCATCTGGCTGTTCTTCACGCTGGCGTACTTCTACCAGATCGTCTACATCATCCGCGTGATGTTCAAGGGCACCGTGCGCCTGCCCGAGGCAAAGAAGCAGCACCGCTACGCGTTCTTCATCTCCGCGCACAACGAGGAGCTCGTCATCGGCAACCTCGTGCGCTCGATCTTTGCCCAGGACTACCCGCGCGAGCTCATGGACGTCTTCGTGGTCTGCGACGCCTGCACGGACAACACCCATGCGGCGGCCGAGGAGGCGGGCGCCATCGTCTGGGACCGCAACGACCTCGCGCGCCGCGGCAAGAGCTGGGCGATGGACTACGGCTTCGACCGCATCCTCAACGAGTACGGCGACAAGTACGAGGCCTTCATCGTCATGGACGCCGACAACCTCGTCTCGCGCGACTACATCAAGGTCATGAATCAGGCCTTCGACGCGGGCTACCTCGTCTGCACGGGCTATCGCAACTCCAAGAACTTCGACTCCAGCTGGATCAGCGCCGCCTACGCGCTGTGGTTTCTGCGCGAGGCCAAGTTCCTCAACAACGCCCGCATGATGATGGGCACGAGCTGCGCTATCTCCGGCTCGGGCTGGATGGTCTCCGAGCGCATCGTCCGCGGCATGCACGGCTGGGGCTTCCACACCTTGACCGAGGACATCCAGTTCTCCACCTTTTGCTGCGCCAACAACGTGCAGATCGGCTACGCGCCTGCCGAGTTCTTCGACGAGCAGCCCGTGACCCTCAAGGCGTCCTGGACGCAGCGCATGCGCTGGACCAAGGGTTTCTACCAGGTGTTCTTCAGCTACGGGCGCGACCTGGTGAAGGGCATCTCCAAGGGTCGGTTCGCGAGCTACGACATGCTCATGACCGTGGCGCCGGGCATGATCTTGACGCTGCTGTCGTTTTTCGTGAACGCCACCTACCTCATCGTGGGCTCCCTCTCGCACGGCTTCATCGCCACCCAGGGCGAGCTCGACATGTGCGTGGGGTCGCTCATCATGACGTTTGCCTCGATGTACGTGGTCTTCTTCATCCTGGCGATCATCACCACGATCTCCGAGCGCAGCCACATCCACGCCAAGAAGAAGTGGCGCGTCTTCACCAACCTCTTCACGTTCCCGCTTTTCATGATGACCTACATCCCCATCACCGTGGTGGCCCTGTTCAAGAAGGTCGAGTGGGTGCCCACCAAGCACGACGTCGTGGTCAACGTCGACGACGTCGTCGGCGGCAGCGTGTAACTGCACAAAGGGGACGTGTTTTTTCGTGCAGACCGCTTGGGACAGGTTTGCCCGCGGCGACGGGGCAAACCTGTCCCTTTTCGTCTGCACGAAAAAACACGTCCCCATTGCGCAGAGTGCGCCGGATTTTCGGGTTGCGGGTGACGCGGCTTCGGGCGTGGCGCGGTCCTGAGCTGCGCCGTTCTTCTCGCTTCTACGATGACTTCAGTCTCGTGGAAGGAGAAACAACATGGCGAGAAGAACCTCGGGCGGAAAGGCCTATCCGCTCTTCAGGCCGAGCGCGCGCAACCTCGCGCTGGCGCTCGGCGTGGCGTCCGGCACCGTGCTCTCGGCGGGCGCCGCGTACCTGCTGGGGGCGATCGTGGACGGGCTGGCGTCGGGCGAGCTCGCGCCCGGCGAGATCGCGGCGCGCCTGGCGGCGTTTCTGGTCGTGTCGCTCGCGGCAGCGCTCGCGAAGTTTTCACTTAATGACTGGCTCCCGCTCAAGGCGAACCTCAGCGCGGAGGTGGACGCCTCGGACGAGGCGATCGACCAGCTGCTCGCCATGCCGCAGCGAGCCTTCGAGCGCCACGACGCCGGTCACTACCTCAACGTGGTGAACGCGGCGGCGTTTGGCTACGGCTCGATGTCGGTCTACCTGAACGTGAACGTCGTGGGGTGCGCGATTGCGGTCGTGGCGCTGCTGGCGTGCGCCGCGGCGATCGACGTCCTGCTCGTGCCGGTCTTTCTCTGCGGGCTGGTCGTGTACTTCGTGGTCAACTGGGGTCCCATGCACTCAGCCGGGCGCCTGCTCATGGAGATGATGCCCGCGCGCGAGGCCTGGCAGGAGGAGGTCCGACGGCTCGTCGAGGAGAAGCGCGTTGCCAACGCCGGCGGTGCCGAGGGGTTCTACGAGCACCGATTTGAGAAGAGCACGAGCGCGTACCGCGCGTTTCTCCGCCGGCACCGCCTTGCCGATGCCACGCAGACGACGCTTCCCGCGGCCGTCTCTCCAGCGCTCCAGGTTGCGGCGCTCGCCGTGTGCGTTGCGCTGTGGACGTCGGGCGGCATGACGCTCGGGGCCGTCGTCGCGGCGTGGCAGCTCTTCTCGCTGCTCCAGTCGCCCATGGCGGACATCTGCTCGCTTGTGAGCTTCTACGTTGCCTACCGGCCGAACCTCGCGCTGCTGCGCGATCACGCGGGGGAGGCCGCGGAGCCCTCCGGGTTCGAGGCGCTCATGGCGGGCGAGAAGGACCTGGCGGCGCGCGTGAACGGCACGCTCTGGGCGACGCCGGCGCGCGGCGAGGACGGCAAGCGGCTCTGGGCCGGTGAGTTCGAGGTCCGTCCCGGCGAGCTCGTGGTGATCAAGGGCGCCAACGGCTCGGGCAAGTCGCGCCTGCTCGACCTCGTGCGCGGGCTGTCCGACCCGGCCGACCTCGACGGGGAGGCCGCGCTCGCGCCGGGGCTCCTGGATGCGGCCTACCTCACGTATCCGGTGCCCGTGGTGCTCGGAACGCTCGAGGACAACCTCCTCGGTTCTGCGGCGGACCCCGAGGTCGCCCGCGTGCTCGGCCTAGGCGACCTGCCCGAGCGCGCCATCACCGACCAGCCGCTCAACCTCTCGCTCGGCGAGCGCCAGAAGCTGGGCCTGCTGCGCGCGCTCTCGCGCCCGGAGCCCGCGGTCCTTCTCGACGAGCCGCTCGCGAACCTCGACGCGGCCACGTCCGCGCGGCTCTGCGACTACCTTGCCGGCCTGCGCGGCCGCAAGACCGTTG
This sequence comes from Olsenella sp. An293, assembly GCF_002159495.1. Lineage (GTDB taxonomy): Bacteria > Actinomycetota > Coriobacteriia > Coriobacteriales > Atopobiaceae > Thermophilibacter. Next base: position 58,634 of record NZ_NFIT01000009.1, on the reverse strand, counting down.
TGGCCATCATGCACTCCAGTGACCTCGATGCCGCGGCCGACCGCATCTACGAGATCCGCGACGCCCGCCTCGCTCGCGTCTGTTAATTGGGGACAGTCCCCAATTAACAGAAAAGTTTTATGTGATTTGGGGACAGTCCCCAATTCACAGATTCATCCCTAGGGCGCGAGCGCGCCGGATTGGTGAAACCATGGTCAAGAAGAGTGATTATCCGCTCGTTGACATGAGCGTTCGCAACGTCGTTCGTTCCGTGGGCGTCGCGGCGTCCACGATGCTCGCGGCAGCGGCGAGCGTCGCCGTTGGACACGTCGTCGACCAGCTTTCGAGCGGGGTGTCGTACCTCGAGGCTCCGCTCGCCGTTGCCCTCATCCTTGCACTGGCGTCCGCTGCCGCGACGGTCCTTCTCGGCGAGTGGGTGCCCACGTGGCTGGGGGTGCGCCGTTTTCTCGACGGCGCTATGGCCTGTGCCAGGGGCATCCTCGCCTCCCCGCAGCGCGCCTTCGCGCGGCACGAGAAGGGCCACTTCGTGAACGTCCTCATGAACTCGACCGACACCTACGGCACGCTCTATGCCGGGGCAAGCGTGCGCATCCCGGGGGCAGTGCTGGCGCTCCTGGGGACCGTGGCCATCGCGGCGCTGATCGACCCGCTGATGGCGGCGCTGGTCGTGGTCTACGCTCCCGTCCTCTGGCTCGCACTGCGGCTTCCCGCACGCTCGCTCGCCGAGCTTCAGCGCGACGTCCTCCCCGTGCAGGACGCCTGGCTCGGCGAGTCCAAGCGCATCGTCGAGAACAAGCGCTCCGTCAACGCGGCCGGAGCCGAGGGGTACTTCTCGTCGCGCTATCGCGAGCGCTCCGAGGCGTTCCTGCGCACCGTGACGCGCTACCGCTTCCTCGAGCTGCTCATCTCCAACCTCCCCGCGTTGCTCTCCTGTGCGCTCGCGGCGGCGATGATGGGGGTCGCGGCGTGGCGCTGCCTGACGGTCGGGGCGGGCGTGGGCCAGGTGCTCGTGGCGTACTCGCTCGCGCAGCTCGTGCAGGCGCCGCTCACTGCCATCGCGCAGCGCGTGGCGCAGGTGCGCGGCAACCTGCCGCAAGTCGAGCGCCTGCGCGAGGTGGCCGCGGCAGCGGCGGAGCCCTCCGGGTTCGAGGCGCTCATGGCGGGCGAGAAGGACCTGGCGGCGCGCGTGAACGGCACGCTCTGGGCGACGCCGGCGCGCGGCGAGGACGGCAAGCGGCTCTGGGCCGGTGAGTTCGAGGTCCGTCCCGGCGAGCTCGTCGTGGTGAAGGGCGCCAACGGCTCGGGCAAGTCGCGCCTGCTCGACCTCGTGCGCGGGCTGTCCGACCCGGCCGACCTCGACGGGGAGGCCACGCTCGCGCCGGAGGCGCTCCACGCGGCCTACCTCACCTATCCCGTGCCCGTCTTCACGGGGGACCTCGCCTATAACCTCCTCGGCGCTGCGGCGGACCCGGAGGTCGCGCGCGTGCTCGACCTGGGTGACCTTCCCGGGCGCGCCATCACCGACCAGCCGCTCAACCTCTCGCTCGGCGAGCGCCAGAAGCTGGGCCTGCTGCGCGCGCTCTCGCGCCCGGAGCCCGCGGTCCTTCTCGACGAGCCGCTCGCGAACCTGGACGCGGCCACGTCCGCGCGCCTGTGCGCCTACCTCGCCGGCCTGCGCGGGCGGCGCACCGTCGTCGCCGTCATGCACTCCGGCGACCTCGACGCCGCGGCGGACCGCATCTACGAGGTCCGCGACGGCCGCCTGGCCCGCGTCAAGTAGGTGGCTACGGCCCCACGCCAAAAAATAACGGACATTGGTTTCCTGAAAGAAAAAGCTCAACTGGGAAAACGTGTCTCTGCGAGCCATTTTTGGGAAACCAATGTCCGTTATTTTTTGGCGCCCGCGCGATATGTTTGTTGGGGACTGTCCCCAACGTGCAGGCTCCGCCACTCGGCAGGTCCGCAGCCATACTGCGCGCGAAACGCCCTATAGAAGTTGCTCGTCCCCGAGTAGCCCACCTGCTGTGCGACCTCGCGCACCGGAAGCTGCGTCGCGCGCAGCAGCATGGCCGCGCGCTCCATGCGCTGTTTGGCCACGAGCTCGGTGAACGTCATGCCGCAGCGCTCGTGGATGAGCTCGGAGAGGTAGGTCGTGCTGTAGGAGTAGCGCCGCGCCAGCCCGGAGAGGCTCGCGCGCTCCGGGCGCGCGGCGATGTCCTGCAAGATCACGGCGAGAACCTCGTCCGCACCCCTCGGCGCCTCTTCGGGGATGACGGGGGAGACCAGGGCAATAATCGCGACGCCGAGCGCCTCCACCAGCTGCTCCCAGCCGTCGTGCCGCTCCACGTAGGCCACTGCCGCGGCGCCAAAGAGGTCGATCATGAGCTCCTTGTTGGGGTCGGGCGTGTCGACGCGGCGCACGGGGTGGCGCTTCGCAGCGGTGGTCGTGAGCATGCGAAAGAGCGGCGAGTCCTCGTCCGCGATGGGCATGAGGCTCTGAACGAACCGCTCGGTCATGAAGTACAGCGCCAGAAACACCTTTCGGCCGGCGTCCGGGCACGCGTCGTCCCCGGAGAAGGCGCCGAGCGGCGCCGTCATCGAGATGATGTCGTAGTCACCGGGGTTGCGCGGCAGCGCGCCCATCTCGTCCTCAAACCACGCCAGCATGAGGACGTTTCGTCCGGGCCGCGGCTCGCGCCGCGCGGTCTCGTCCATGATCTGCCGCACCGCCGCGGCCACGCGTCCGCTCTCCATGGTAACCCCCTCTCGACCCGTCAAGTATACGGGTCCGCGTCCTTCTCGTCGTGTCCTTATCGTGAGCTGGTACTTCTCGGCAAACGGTCGCTGAAAAACCCGTGAGCGGATGCTACAATGGCTCAAATCTGGTTACGGGGTTGTTTCCGCCGCGGGCGGGGAGAGGAGCCACCACATGGCCACGTTCTTCGAGGGGGAGTCCCACACCTTTTCCGAGTACCTGCTCGTCCCGGGATACTCCTCGGCGGAGAACATTCCCGCCAACGTCTCGCTCAAGACCCCGCTCGTGAAGTTCCGTCGCGGCGAGGAGCCCGCGCTTTCCCTCAACATCCCCATGGTCTCGGCCATCATGCAGTCCGTCTCCGGCGTGGACATGGGCGTGGCGCTCGCCATCGAGGGCGGCCTCGCCTTCATCTACGGCAACCAGACCCCCGAGCAGGAGGCGGCCATGGTCAAGGCCGTCAAGGACCACAAGGCCGGCTTCGTCGAGTCCGACTCCACCCTCACGCCGGACATGACCATGGAGCAGGTCATGGAGCTCAAGGAGCGCACCGGCCACTCCACCATGCCCGTCACCGACGACGGCTCCTCCCGCGGCAAGCTCCTCGGCATCGTGACCAGCCGCGATTACCGCCCCACGCGCGACGACCACCAGATGAAGGTCTCCGAGTTCATGACCCCGCGCGAGAAGCTCATCGTGGGCGACAAGGACATCACGCTCAAGCGCGCCAACGACGTCATCTGGGAGAACAAGCTCAACGCCCTGCCCGTGGTGGACGAGAACGACCATCTTGTGGGCATCGTCTTCCGCAAGGACTACGACCAGCACAAGTCCAACCCCAACGAGCTGCTCGACGCCAACAAGCGCTACATGGTCGGCGCCGGCATCAACACCCGCGACTACGCCGAGCGCGTGCCGCTGCTCGTCGAGGCCGGCGCGGACGTCCTGTGCATCGACTCCTCCGAGGGCTTCTCCGAGTGGCAGAAGCGCACCCTCGAGTGGGTCCGCGCCAACTACGGCGACTCCGTCAAGGTGGGCGCCGGCAACGTCGTCGACGAGGACGGCTTCCGCTTCCTCGCGGACTGCGGCGCGGACTTCGTGAAGGTGGGCATCGGCGGCGGCTCGATCTGCATCACGCGCGAGACCAAGGGCATCGGCCGCGGCCAGGCCTCCGCGGTCATCGACGTGTGCCGCGCGCGCGACAAGTACTTCGAGGAGACCGGCGTCTACGTGCCCGTCTGCTCCGACGGCGGCATCGTCTACGACTACCACATGACGCTTGCGCTGGCCATGGGCGCCGACTTCATGATGCTCGGCCGCTACTTCGCCCGCTTCGACGAGAGCCCCACCGAGCGCGTCAACGTCAACGGCCAGTACATGAAGGAGTACTGGGGCGAGGGCTCGGCGCGCGCCCGCAACTGGCAGCGCTACGACCAGGGCGGCGCCACCAAGCTGGGCTTTGTCGAGGGCGTCGACTCCTACGTGCCCTACGCGGGCTCGCTCAAGGAGGGCGTGGGCCAGACCATCTACAAGATCAAGTCCACGATGTGCAACTGCGGCGCGCTCACGATCAAGGAGCTCCAGGAGAAGGCGCGCCTCACGCTCGTGAGCTCGACCTCCATCGTCGAGGGCGGCGCGCACGACGTCGTGGTCAAGGACTCCCAGCACTCCGTGAGCTATCGCTAGCCCTTTTCTGGCGAGAAGAACCCAGCTCTGTCGGCCGCCCGGCGCCTTGCGCCCGGGCGGCCTACCTTCTTTTCACCGATTGAGTGCCCATGGGGCTGTCTTGCCGCCGGGGTGTTCCGGAGAGAAGTTTCGCGAAGCGCACTTCTCGGAGGAACACCCTGCGGCCCTGCGAGTTGCTGTTACAATGGCACGGTTGACCATCGCACACAAAGGAGTCACGCAGATGAGCGACGCCGAGAAGAACTTCGAGGTCCCGGCCTACGACGCCGAGGCCATCGAGACCAAGTGGCAGGCGGCCTGGGAGGCCGACGAGCTCTACAAGACCGAGGAGGACCCGAGCAAGCCCAAGAAGTACGTGCTCGAGATGTTCCCGTACCCCTCCGGCGACCTGCACATGGGCCACGCCCGCAACTACACCATCGGCGACGCCATGGCCCGCCAGGCCCGCATGCGCGGCTTCGACGTGCTGCACCCCATGGGCTACGACGCCTTCGGCCTGCCCGCGGAGAACGCCGCCATCAAGCACAACACGCAGGCGAGCGTCTGGACGCACCAGAACATCGAGCAGGCCACCAAGACCATGCGCCGTATGGGCTTCTCCTATGACTACGACCGCATGTTCAACACCTGCGACCCCGAGTACTACAAGTGGGGCCAGTGGATCTTCCTCAAGATGTGGGAGAAGGGCCTGGTCTACCGCGACACCTCGCCGGTGAACTGGTGCCCGGGCTGCCAGACGGTCCTTGCCAACGAGCAGGTCGTCGACGGCAAGTGCTGGCGCTGCGGCTCGATCCCCGAGAAGCGCCCGCTCTCCCAGTGGTACTTCAAGATCACCGACTACGCCCAGGAGCTCCTGGACGACCTCAAGCTCCTCGAGGGCAAGTGGCCCGAGCGCGTCCGTGCGATGCAGGCCAACTGGATCGGCCGCTCCGAGGGCGCCGAGATCGACTTCGCCCTGGCCGCGGAGGACGGCGTCACGCCCACCGACACCAAGATCACCGTCTTCACCACGCGCCCGGACACGCTCTTCGGCGTGAGCTTCTTCCTGCTGCCGCCCGAGAGCCCGCTCGCCGCGGAGCTCGTGGCCGGCACCGAGCACGAGGCCGCCTTCCTCGAGCTCAAGGCAGCCGCGGAGAAGGTCTCCTCGGTCGACCGCCAGGGCTCGGAGCGCGAGAAGCACGGCGTCTTCACCGGCCGCTACGTCATCAACCCGGTGAACGGCCGCCCGGCCCCCATCTGGGTCGCCGACTACGTCCTGATGGACTACGGCACCGGCGCCGTCATGGGCGTGCCCTGCGGCGACCAGCGCGACTTCGACTTCGCCAAGAAGTACGGCCTCGAGATCGCCCCGATTATCTGCGAGAAGGACGACCCGCTCTACGAGGAGCTCAAGGACGAGCGCGAGCTCCGCGTGACCTCCGTCGACTGGACCTGCGCGATGGAGGCCGAGGGCTACCTCGTGCAGTCCGGCCAGTTCACCGGCATGAAGGGCGGCAAGCACTCCGAGGCAGTCGACGCCATCATCGAGTGGCTCGGTGAGCAGGGCCTCGGCCGCAAGACCGTGCAGTTCCGCCTGCGCGACTGGCTCATCTCCCGCCAGCGCTACTGGGGCAACCCCATCCCGATGATCCACTGCGACTGCTGCGGCGACGTGCCCGTGCCCTACGACCAGCTGCCCGTCACGCTGCCGGACAACCTCGACCTGGGCGCCGGCGAGACCCTCGCGGAGTACGCGCCCTTCTACGAGACCACCTGCCCCAAGTGCGGCAAGCCGGCCCGTCGCATCACGGACACCATGGACACCTTCACGTGCTCGAGCTGGTACTACCTGCGCTACTGCGACCCCCACAACGAGGAGCTGCCCTTCTCCAAGGAGGCCGTTGACCGCTGGATGCCGGTCGACAACTACATCGGCGGCATCGAGCACGCCATCCTGCACCTGCTCTACAGCCGCTTCTTCACCAAGGTCCTGCGCGACCTCGGCATGATCGACTGCGACGAGCCCTTCGAGAACCTGCTCTGCCAGGGCATGGTCAAGGACGCCAACGGCGACACCATGTCCAAGTCCAAGGGCAACGTCGTGCCGCCGTCCTCGGTGATCGAGCCCTTCGGCGCGGACACCATGCGCCTGGCCATCCTCTTCATCGCCCCGCCCGAGAAGGACTTCAACTGGGACGAGGAGGCCGTCGCCGGCGCCAACCGCTTCATCAAGCGCGCCTGGCGCGTCGTGTGGCTGCTCTCCCAGGGCGCGGCCGCCGGCGCCGTGAGCGCGGGCACCCTCGACGCCGCGGGCAAGGAGCTCTGGCGCACCGTCAACGCCATGGGCCTCAAGTGCACGGCCGACTTCGACCGCTGCCAGTTCAACACCGCCATCTCCGCCGTCATGGAGATCACCAACGCCGCGTCCAAGTACGTGAACGACGTGGCGCCCGAGAAGCGCGACGCGGCGCTGTGCTTCGCTGCCGCCAACGCGATCGTGACCATGCTCGCGCCCATCTGCCCGCACTGGGCCGAGGAGCTCTGGCACGAGGCCCTGCACCAGGAGGGCTCGGTCTACGACGCAGCCTGGCCCGAGTTCGACGAGGCCGCGGCCAAGGCCGACGAGGTCGAGATCGCCGTCCAGATCAAGGGCAAGGTCCGCGGCCGCGTGACCGTCCCGGCCGACGCCTCCGACGAGCAGATCGAGGAGGCCGCCAAGGCAGCCGTCGCCGCCCAGCTCGAGGGCAAGCAGATCAAGAAGGTCATCGTGATCAAGGGCCGCCTGGTGAACATCGTCGCCGTTTAGGGCTCCCGAGGGCGGGGTCCTCGCCCCGTTGCTGCCGTCGTTTGCGACGCCCCGTGATTGTTAAGCGGCCATCTACCTGCGTAGACGCAAGAAATCGCAGGTAGATGGCCGTTTTTTTGTTGCTTAGAATCCGCGGCCGATCGCAGGCGCCGGAGGGCACTTGACGACAAGCGTCGGATGGGAGAGCCACCCCCGCCCCGAACTGTCGCCGCCGCCCGGCCCTGGGCGAGGGGGCGCGCCATCTCGCGGCCGGCGGGTGGCCGCGCGCGAGCCGGCGAGGGTATGTACACCGCGCCACATCTGCGGAGTTGCGTTTGCGCAGGTAGATGGGCTGCCGATAAGGACGGGCGCCGCGGGTCGGTGTACATACCCTCACGGGTCAGCCCGCCGCCCCTCACGGGTCAGCCCGCCGCCCCCTCACGGGTTAGCCCGCCGCCCCGTGTCCGCCCGCGGCTTGTGGGAATCTCGTGGAGCCCCATTTGACGCAAAACGAGAAACACCGTAAACTACCTGTGTATTCGAAGCTGTAATCGTAGGAAGTGGGGTGGATCTTTTCGCCCCGCTTCCTTTCTGTATGCAGGTGAGGAGGGTTCATGCCAAAGCAAGGCCTCGAGCAGAAGATCATCGACGCCCTGGAGCCGCTCGCCGCCGAGCGCGGCATCGACGTCGTCGACGTCGAGGTCGTCGGCGCGAGCAAGGCGCCGTGCGTCCGCGTGCGCATCGACCACGCCGACGAGGGCGCGCCCACGATCTCGCTCGACGAGGTCACCGCGGAGACCGCCTGGATCTCCGACGCCCTCGACGAGCTCGACCCCATCCCCTCGAGCTTCACGCTCGAGGTCTCGTCCCCGGGGATGGCCCGCCCCCTGCGCAAGCCGCGCGACTTCGCGCGCTTTGCCGGGCAGACGGTCCAGGTCTCGCTGGTCCCGGGGGAGGGCAGGCGCCGCTACACCGGGACCCTGCTCGGCATCGAGGACGCCACGGTGGCCCTCGAGTGCGACGGGGAGCGCGTCGAGCTCCCCTTCGATGACATCAGGAAGTGCACGATCAAGCCCGACTTCACCGCGTCGGACGCGAAGAAGCAAGCGTGAAAGGATAACCATGGCCTCTGAGATGATGGAAGCCCTCGAGCTCCTGTGCCAGGAGAAGCACATCGACCAGCTCTACCTGATCGACCGCCTCGAGCAGTCGCTCGCCAAGAGCTACACCGACGTGCTGCACCTGCCCTTCGGCGCCCGCGTCACCATCGACCGCCAGACCGGTCGCGTCTACGTCTACGAGCTCGTCCCCAAGGGCGAGGAGGACCCGGAGACCGGCGAGTACGCCGAGTTCGACGAGGTCGACGTCACCCCGCCCGACACGAGCCGCATCGCCGCCCAGCACGCCAAGGCCGAGATCAAGGCCATCGTGCGCAACGCCGCGCGCGTCCAGATCTACGAGGAGTTCTCGCAGCGCGTGGGCGACATCATCACCGGCACGGTGCTGCAGACCACGCCCGACTTCACGATCATCAAGATCCGCGAGGGCGTCGAGGCCGAGCTGCCCCACTTCGACCAGCGCCGCTACCCCGAGGAGCGAAACGAGCGCCCCGCGGGCGAGCGCTACATGCACAACCAGCGCCTCCGCGCGATCATCATCGACGTCCGCGACCCCAACGCGACCCAGCCCGCCGTCCGCGGCGAGCGCCAGCGTCCGCCCATCGTGGTCTCCCGCACCCACCCGGACCTGCTCCGTCGCCTCTTCGAGCTCGAGGTCCCCGAGGTCTACGACGGCATCGTCGAGGTCCGCAGCATCGCCCGCGAGCCCGGCGTCCGCTCCAAGGTCGCCGTCTCCTCCAACGACCCGCACCTCGACCCGGTGGGCGCCTGCGTCGGCCCCAAGGGCAGCCGCGTGCGCACCGTCGTCTCCGAGCTGCGCGGCGAGCGCGTCGACGTGGTCCTGTGGAGCGACGACCCGGCCCGCCGCGTCGCCGCGGCGCTCTCGCCGGCGCGCGTGAGCCGCGTGCTCATCGACGAGGAGAACAGCTACGCCACCGTCATCGTGCCGGACGACCAGCTCTCCCTGGCCATCGGCAAGGAGGGCCAGAACGCCCGCCTCGCCGCGCGCCTCACGGGGCTTCACATCGACATCAAGAACGAGTCGCTCGCCGCGGGGGTCCTGCGCGACCTCTCCCACGTGGTCGCCGAGGACGACCTCGTCGACGACGGCGAGTCCCACCGCTGCGAGTACGTGGGCGAGAACGGCATCCAGTGCCGCAACATGGCCCGTCCCGGCTCGCGCTTCTGCGGCGTCCACGAGCAGATGGCCGGCGTCGAGGTCTCCGACGACCCCGACTCGCTCATCTAGCCCCTCCGTCGCAGCGCACATCGAGAAGAACCCGGGCGCGCCGCCCGGCGTGGGAAGGTAGGTCACATGGCAAAGACCCGCGTACATGACCTCGCAAAGGAATACGGGATGTCGAGCAAGGAGATGCTCGACCACCTCAAGGACATGAAGATCCCGGCCAAGTCGGCCTCGTCGACCCTCGAGGACGCCTACGTGTCCATGGTCCGCAAGAAGCTCAAGCCCATCCTCGAGGCCCGCGCCGCCGAGATCGAGGCGGCCAAGGCCGCCGAGGAGGCCGCCAAGGCCGAGGAGGCGCGCATCGCCGCCGAGAAGGCCGAGGCCGAGCGCATCGAGGCCGAGCAGCGCCGCGAGCGCGAGCGCGCCGAGGAGGAGCGCCGCCGCGCCGCCGCCGAGGCCGCGCGCAAGAAGGCGGAGGCCGAGAAGGCCGAGGCGGAGCGCCTCGCCCGCGAGGAGGCCGAGCGCAACCGCGTGCGCGACAACGCGCCCAAGTCCGTCCCCTCCTTCTCGTCGCTGCTCGACCAGATCGCGCAGCAGGAGGAGGTCCTCAAGCGCCAGGCCGAGGAGGCCGCGCAGAAGAAGGCCGAGGGCCAGGGTGGCCGCCGTCGCTCCGAGGCCCCCGCGCGCCGCGGCTCCGCCGCCGCCTCCGGCCCCGCGTCCGACCCGGGCTCCGCGCCCGCCGGCGACTCCGGCGACGGCCGTCGCCGCGGCAAGAAGGGCCGTCGCGGCTCCGAGGGCGGCGAGGACCGCTACAGCCGCATGGCCCGCGAGGCCGAGGCCTACAACAGGAGCCGCGTCCTCGAGGAGGCGCGCGTCGCCGTCGAGGAGGCCTCCCGCGAGTCCACCGGCCGCCGCAAGCGCCGCAAGGAGCGCCGCCAGAAGCAGGCGGCCGAGGCGGCGATGGAGCAGCGCATCGAGGAGGCCATCGCCAACGACCAGGACCTCTCGCAGCTTGACACCGTGAAGGTCCCGCAGGGCTCCACCGTCCAGGACCTCGCCGAGCTTCTCGGCGTGCCCGCCAACGACATCATCAAGCGCCTGTTCCTCCTGGGCACCCCGCTCACGCTCACCGAGTCCATGTCCGACGAGCTCATCGAGCTCGTGGCCGACGACCTCGGGCGCGACGTCAAGGTCATGACCAAGGAGGAGGAGAACTCCTTCACGTTCTACGACGACCCGGCCGACCTCAAGCCGCGCCCGCCGGTGGTCACGGTCATGGGCCACGTCGACCACGGCAAGACCTCGCTTCTCGACGCCATCCGCCACACCGGCGTGGCCGAGGGCGAGGCCGGCGGCATCACGCAGGCCATCGGCGCCTCCCAGGTCACCGTGGGCGACCGCAAGATCACCTTCATCGACACCCCGGGCCACGAGACCTTCACGGCCATGCGCGCCCGCGGCGCCAAGGTGACCGACATCGTCATCCTGATCGTCGCGGCCGACGACGGCGTCATGCCGCAGACCGTCGAGTCGATCAACCACGCCAAGGCCGCCGGCGTGCCCATCATCGTGGCCGTCAACAAGATCGACAAGCCCGGCGCCAACCCCGACAAGGTCCGCCAGGAGCTCACCGAGTACGGCATCATCCCCGAGGAGTGGGGCGGGCAGAACATGTTCGTCAACATCTCCGCGCGCCAGAAGATCGGCATCGAGGAGCTTCTCGACACCGTCCTTCTCCAGGCCGACGTCCTCGAGCTCAAGGCCAACCCGGACACCTTCGCCTCCGGCAACGTCCTCGAGGCCAAGCTCGACCGCGGCCGCGGCTCGGTGGCCACGGTGCTCGTGACCCGCGGCACGCTGCGTATCGGCGACGCGCTGGTGGCGGGCCTCTCCTACGGCCGCGTCCGCGCGATGCTCGACCCCAAGGGCAACTCCGTCACCGAGGCGGGCCCCTCCGACGCCGTCGAGATCCTGGGCCTGCAGAGCGTGCCGATGGCCGGCGACGAGTTCCGCGTCTTCCAGGACGACCGCGACGCCCGCGACCTCGCCGACCAGCGCGCCCTCAAGGCCCGCATCGAGGAGCAGAACCGCGTCAAGCACGTCACCCTCGAGAACCTCTTCGACACCATGGCCGACGCCGAGGTCAAGGAGCTCAACCTCATCATCAAGGCGGACGTCCAGGGCTCGATCGAGGCGCTCCAGGACTCGCTCGACAAGATGGACCAGTCCGAGGTGCGCATCAACACGATCCACTCCGCCGTGGGCGCGATCACCGAGACCGACGTCGTCCTCGCGGACGCCTCCAACGCCATCATCATCGGCTTTGGCGTGCGCCCGGAGGCCAAGGCCCGCGCCGCGGCCGAGCGCGACGGCGTCGAGATCCGCACCTACAGCGTCATCTACAAGGCGATCGAGGAGATCGACGCCGCCCGCATCGGCATGCTCAAGCCCACCGAGATCGAGGTCCAGACGGGCACGGCCGAGGTTCGTGACACCTTCAAGGTGCCCAAGGTCGGCATCGCCGCGGGCTGCATGATCGTCGAGGGCGAGATCTCCCGCGACGACCAGGTCCGCCTCGTGCGCGACGGCATCGTCGTCTATGAGGGCAAGATTGCCTCGCTGCGCCGCTACAAGGACGACGTCAAGAGCGTCAAGGCCGGCTTCGAGTGCGGCATCGGCCTGGAGAACTTCCAGGACGTCAAGCCCGGCGACCAGATCGAGGGCTTCCGCATCGACCAGGTCGCGCGCACGGAGTAGTCCCAAGAAGGGACAGGATACTTTTGGGACATCGCGGGGCGGGCGTCAGGCCCGCCCCGACCCGCCAGGGGGCATAGCATGAAGCAGAACCAGCACTCGAGAAGGACCAACGAGCTCGCCCGCGAGAAGCTCGCGAGCATCCTGCTCTTTGAGGTCTCCGACCCCGACCTCGCGCTCGTGACCGTCACGGGCGTGGAGGTCTCGATCGACAAGTCCTACCTGCGCGCCTACGTGAGCTGCGACGCCGACCGCTACGACGAGGTCACGGCCGCCCTGGCGCGCGCCAAGGGCCGCATCCGCTCGCTTCTGGGCCGCTCGCTCAGCTGGCGCGTGACGCCGGAGCTGGACTTCCGCATCGACACCACCACCGACGAGGCCGAGCGCATCTCGCGCGCCCTCGAGGAGGTCCCTCCCACGCTCTTCGTGGAGAAGGACGAGTTTGGCTACCCGGTCGGGCAGGCCGAGAAGGCCGACGAGGCCGGGCCGGCCGAGAAGGACGAGGAGTAGGGGGCCGCATGGGAGGCAGCTGCGAGCGCGCCGGCCAGGACGCGCAGTTCGACGCCATCTGCCGGCTCATCGAGGGGGCGCGCACGATCGCTATCTGCGCGCACACCTCGCCGGACGGCGACGCGCTCGGCTCGGGCCTCGCCCTGGCCGAGGTCATCGAGCGCACCTGGCCGGGCCGCGAGGTCACGGGCCTTCTGGCCGACAACGACGTGGTGCCGAGGATCTACGAGTTTCTCCCGGGCGTCGAGCGCCTCGTGCGCGCCTGCGACTACGAGGGAGCGCCGGACCTCTTCATCTGCGTCGACCTCTCCCAGCCGAGCCGGCTCGCCGACGCCCGCGCCGTCCTGGAGCGCTCCGCGCACGTGGCGGTCCTCGACCACCATCCCTGCGACGAGCCCTGCTGGGACGCCGGCGTGGTGCGCCCGGACGCTGCCGCCGCGGGCGTCATCGTGACCGAGTTCGCGCGCCACGCGGGCTGCGAGCTCACGCCCACGATGGCGCAGAACCTGCTCTGCGCCCTCATGACCGACACGGGCTGCTTCCAGTACCAAAACGCCGACGGCGAGGCCTTCCGCGTCGCGAGCGCGCTCGTGGAGGCGGGCGGCTCTCCTTCCGAGGTCTCGCTGCACGTCTACCAGAGCGACCGCCTGAGCTACCTGCACCTCTCCGCCACGGTGATGGGCCGCATCGTCACCTTCGAGCGAGGCAAGATCGCCTACAGCTACGCCACCTCGGCCGACTTCGCGGCCACGGGCGTGCCCGTGGCCGAGTGCGACGGCCTCGTCGACCTCGTGCGGCGCGTGGACGGCTGCGAGGTGGCGCTCTTCCTCAAGGAGGTGCCCGGCGGCAAGGTGCGCGGCAACCTGCGCGCCAAGTCCGCCCGCGACATCTCCGCCATCGCGCGCGAGATGGGCGGCGGCGGGCACCCGGCGGCGGCCGGGTTCACCGTCGAGGGTGACATCGACCAGGCCCTCTCCACGGTCCTGCCCAAGCTGCGCGCCCTCTACGCCGAGGTGCCCGCGTCCGCGGGGCTCTGACCTTGGCCCGCCGTCCGAGCGCGTTCTCCGCGCTCATCGCCATAGACAAGCCGGCCGGATGTACGAGCCACGACGTCGTCTCCCGCGTCCGCCGCGCGGTGGGCGAGAAGCGCGTGGGCCACGCCGGCACGCTCGACCCGGCGGCAACCGGCGTGCTCGTCGTGGGCATCGGCCAGGCGACCAAGCTCCTGGGCCTGCTCACGCTCGACCGCAAGGGCTACCGCGCCACCTTCCAGCTGGGCGCCGAGACCACGACCGACGACGCCGAGGGCGAGATCACCCGCACCGCCGAGGTGGCCGCGGAGCTGCTCGACCCGGCGCGGGCGGCTGCAGCGGTGGCGGCCCTCGTGGGCGAGCACGACCAGGTCCCGCCGTCCTTCTCGGCCGTCTCCGTGAACGGGCGGCGCGCCTACGACGCCGCGCGCGCCGGCGAGGCGCTCGAGCTCAAGGCCCGGCGCGTTTGCATCTATGGCGCCGAGCTCAAGCGCGTTGACCCCGAGGCTTGCACCTGGGAGCTCGACCTCGACGTCTCCAAGGGCACCTACGTGCGCAGCATCGCGCGCGACCTGGGCCGCGACCTGGGCTGCCTCGCGCACGTCTGCGCGCTCGAGCGCACCTTCGCCGGGCCCGTTACGCTCGCGGACTGCGTGAGCCTCTCCGAGCTCGAGGCCGGCGGCGCCGAGCTCGTGCGCGAGCGCTGCCTCGACCCCGTGGCCGTGCTCGGCCTGCCCGCGCGCGAGCTTTCGCTCGACGAGATCGCCGACGTCTCCAACGGCCGCCGCATCGACGCGGCCGGCGTCGCCCACGGCACGCGCGTGGCCCTCACCCTGGGCGGCGGGCTCGCCGGCATCTGGCGCTGCGACGGGCGCCACCTCGTGTGCGAGACCAACTTCCCCCAGGCCATCGAGGGGGTGCGCTGATGCCTGCACAAAGGGGACGTGTTATTTCGTGCAGACGCTTTGGGACAGGTTTTCCGTCGCCGCTCGACGGCGGCGAGAAGGACCTCGCGTCGGCGCTCCGCGCGCTCTCGCCGGAGCGCCCGCTCGACGCCGCCGCCTCCCGCGACCTCGTGCGCGACGCCCTCGTGGCCGCCCGGCCCCTCGCGAGGGTATGTACACCCATCCAGGAGGGTATGTACACCCGGCTTCAAGGTTATTCTCGCAAAACCGCAGGTCAAAGCCTTGGACGAGAAGAACCGACGAGCCGCGAGGTGTACACACCCTCTGGGCGGGGCGTACATACCCTCGACCAGGCGACGCGTCCCCGTGCCGTGTGCGCGATCGGGGCCTTTGACGGCGTGCACCTGGGCCACCGCGCCCTGATCGCCCAGGCGCGCGAGGAGGCGGACGCGCGCGGCGACGAGCTCGTGGTCGTGACGTTCTCGCCCGACCCGTCCGTCGTCCTCGCCCCGAGCCATCCCCAGCGCATGCTGCTGGACGACGAGGCGCGCCTGCGCGCCCTGGGGTCGGCCGCAGGCGTCGACCGCCTCGTCGTCCTGGACTTCACGCCGGGGCTCGCCTCCCTCCCGTACGACCGCTTCGTGCGGGAGACGCTGGGCGAGCTCGTCGACCTCGACTGCATCGTCGTGGGCGCTGACTTTCGCCTGGGCGCCGCCGGCGCGGGAGACGTCGCCGCCCTCTCCGAGCTGGGACGCATTGACGGCTTTGACGTCGTTGGCATGGAGCTCGCCGACGAGGGCGGCGCCCCGATCACCGCCACGCGCATCCGCGCCCTGCTCGCGGAGGGCGCCGTCGAGGAGGCCGCCGGGCTGCTCGGCCGCTGCCACTACGTGAGCGGCACGGTCGAGCACGGCCGCGGCGAGGGCACGGGCTTTGGATTCCCCACGGCCAACGTGCGCGTGGGAGAGGGCGTCGCGCTCCCGGCCGAGGGCGTCTACGCGGGCTACGTCGCCTGCGGGGGCGTCGCCTGGCCGGCCGCGATCAACGTGGGCAAGCCCAGGTCCTTCTCGCCCGGCGAGCAGGGCGAACCCTTCCTGGAGGCCACGCTTCTTGGCTTTAAGGGGAATCTCTACGGCTCGCGCGTGAGCGTGGTCTTTGCGCGCTGGCTGCGCGCCCCGCGCACCTTTGGCTCCGTGGAGGAGCTGGAGCGCGTGGTCCTGGGCAACGTCGACTGGGTGCGAAGCACGCTGGGCGAGAAGAACGTCGAGCTCGCAGGGGAGGTGGCGTCGTGATCACCGACGAGGACAAGGAGCGGGTCCGCCAGGCCACGGACTTCGTGCGGCTGGTCTCCGAGACCGTGGAGCTGCGCCAGCGGGGCCAGGAGTTCTGGGGCTGCTGCCCCTTCCACGGCGAGAAGACCCCGTCGTTCAAGGTGAACCCCGCCACGGGGCTCTGGCACTGCTTTGGCTGCGGGGAGGGCGGCGACGTCTTCTCCTACGTCCAGCGCCGCGAGAACCTCGAGTTCCCGGACGCGATCCGCTACCTCGCGGACCGCGCGGGCATCGAGATCTCCGAGGAGCGCGGCGCTCGGCGCGGGCCCCGCAAGACCCGCCTCATGGAGGCCCTCGGCGAGGCCGAGGCCTACTACCACCTCATGCTCATGCGCGGTCGCGGCGAGGGGCCCGACGCCGCCCGCCGCTACCTCGCGGGCCGCGGCTTTGGCTCGGACGTGTGCCGGCGCTGGGGCCTGGGCTTTGCGCCCGGGCACGGCCAGCTCGTGGCGCAGCTGCGCTCCAAGGGCTTCTCGACCGCCGAGCTCGTCTCGGCCGACCTCGCCTACGAGCGCTCGGGCCGGATCACCGACCGCTTCTTCGACCGCGTGATGTTTCCCATCCACGACGAGCTGGGCCGCACGATCGCCTTTGGCGGGCGCATCCTGGGCGCCAAGCGCGACGGCGTGGCCAAGTACGTGAACACGCGCGACACGCCCGCCTTCAACAAGGGCAAGCACCTCTTTGCCTACGACCGCGCCAAGGAGGGCATGGCCGCCACGGGAGAGGCCATCGTCTGCGAGGGCTACACCGACGTCATCGCCATGCACGAGGCGGGCTTCACCAACGCGGTGGCCGCGCTCGGCACGGCCTTTCGCCTCGACCACGTGCGCCTCATGGAGCGCCAGCGCGTGAGCCGGATCATCTGCATGTTCGACGGCGACGCCGCCGGCCAGCGCGCGGCGGAGCGGGCGGTGCGCTACCTCGACAAGACCTCGGCGGCGCTTCTGTGCGTGGTGCTGCCGGGCGGGCAGGACCCGATGGAGTACCTGGCCGACCACGGCGCCGAGGCGCTGCGCCGCGAGCTCGCCGGCGCCCGCCCGCTCATGGACTTCGTCTTCGAGAAGCGCCTGGCGGGCCACGACCTCACCTCTCCCGGCCGGCGCGTGCGCGCCCTCGAGGACATGGCGTCGCTGCTCGCGCCGCTCAAGCGCTCGGTCCTTCTCGACGAGTACGCCACGCGCCTGGCGGACACCCTGGGCATGGACGTCGCCGAGACCAAGCGGGCCATCCGCGAGGCCAAGGTCGTGGAGCTCGACGAGGAGCGCCCCGCGCGCGCCTCGCAGGCGCCCGAGCGCCCGAGGAGAGGGGAGCCCCGCCGCGCGGGCCGCGACGCCACGACCTTCTCACCCGACGCCGACGAGGGCGCCGCGCCCGACGACTACGTGCCCGCCGAGGCCTACGAGTCCGCCGCCCCGGCCCCGCCCGCGACCTCGATGCGGGCGCTCTCGGCCGACGAGCGCATGCAGGTGACGGCCGAGCGCGAGCTGCTCTGCGCGATGGCGCAGCGCCCGGACGCCCTGCGCGCCTACGAGGAGCGCATCGCGTCGCTTTGCTGGTCGGACGCCCGGCACGAGGCGATGGCGTGGGCGATGCTGTCCACGCCGCGCGGGACGAGCCCCGCCGAGGTGGTCGCCGCCGCGACGACGGTCACGCCCGACGCACCGCAGATCCTCTCGGGCGGGCGCGTGATGGACGAGAGCGAGCTCACGGACACCGAGAAGCTCGACCTCATCGTCGACAACGCCGAGCTGTGCTCGTGCCGCCGCAAGATCCGCCAGATCCGCGTGGAGCTCTCGGGCTCCGCCGTGCCCGACGACCGCTCCGAGGCCCTCTTCCAGGAGGCGACCGAGCTGCAGCGCCGGGTGGGGGAGCTCTCGAGGAAGATATCGTCGGTTTCCGCTGACTGATTTTGGGTATACTTCTGACCGTTATTGCGTCGAAGGGACATACGTGGCTGCTACCAAGAAGACCAAGCAGGAAGTGAAGCTCTCCGAGGAGCTGGCCAAGGCCGCCGACGAGATCTCGAACGCCGCCAAGTCCGGCAGCGTCAGCGAGGAGGACGTCCAGGCGGCGCTCCACGACATCGACATCGACGCCGACGAGCTCTCCGACCTCATGGACGCCCTGCGCGCGCGGGGGGTCGAGGTGGGCGCCGCGAGCGCCGCGCCGGAGTTTGCCGTCGACGATGACGACGCCTCGGTCGACGACGACTTCGACGACGACGTCGAGGGAGACTTCGCCGACGACGAGGAGGGCGAGTCCGAGAGCGCCGCGGAGGCCAAGGCGGTGAAGGAGGCCCTGCGCTCCGTCCCCAAGGCCAAGGCCGCCAAGCCCAAGCGCTCCAGCCGCGCCCGCGCGCGCCGCCAGGACACCTCCACCGTCATGCTGACCGGCGACCCGGTGCGCATGTACCTCAAGGAGATCGGCAAGGTCGACCTGCTCACGGCCTCCGAGGAGGTCCACCTCGCCATGAAGATCGAGGCGGGCACCGACGCCACGGCCAAGCTCGAGGCCGCCGAGGCCGGCGAGCTCGAGCTCACCCGCGCCGAGCAGCGCCGCCTCATGCGCATCGAGCAGGTGGGCCTCGACGCCAAGCAGCAGCTCATCTCCGCCAACCTGCGCCTCGTGGTCTCCATCGCCAAGCGCTACGTGGGCCGCGGCATGCTGTTCCTCGACCTCATCCAGGAGGGCAACCTCGGCCTCATCCGCGCGGTCGAGAAGTTCGACTACACCAAGGGCTTCAAGTTCTCCACCTACGCCACGTGGTGGATCCGTCAGGCCATCACCCGCGCGATCGCCGACCAGGCGCGCACCATCCGCATCCCGGTGCACATGGTCGAGACCATCAACAAGCTCATCCGCGTCCAGCGCCAGCTGCTGCAGGACCTCGGGCGCGACCCCACCCCCGAGGAGATCGGCGCCGAGATGGGCATGAGCCCGGACCGCGTTCGCGAGATCCAGAAGATCTCGCAGGAGCCCGTCTCCCTCGAGACGCCCATCGGCGAGGAGGAGGACTCCCAGCTCGGCGACTTCATCGAGGACTCGAGCGCCGTCGCGCCGCCCGAGGCCGCGTCCGACTCCATGCTGCGCGAGCAGCTCGACCAGGTGCTCGACGGCCTGGCGGACCGCGAGCGCAAGGTCATCAAGTTCCGCTTTGGCCTCGAGGACGGGCACCCGCGCACCCTCGAGGAGGTGGGCCGCGAGTTTGGCGTCACGCGCGAGCGCATCCGCCAGATCGAGTCCAAGACGCTGGCCAAGCTGCGCCACCCGAGCCGCAGCGGCCGCCTGAAGGACTACATGGAAGACTAGACGATTTTACAAAACCGCAGGTAGATGGGTATGTTCTTTAGGGTCGCGTCCCAAAATGTCCCAGTGACCCACTATCTGCACCCGAACGGCTTGCGACTAAACGCCTCGGCCACGGTGTCCACGAACGCCGTGGCCGTCGGCTTGTCGTAGTGCTCTCCCGTCACTCCGGGCAGGGCGTGGCCCATCATCTGCTCGACCTTCGAGCGGTCCACCCCCATGTCCCACCGCATGTACGTCTCCCACGACCGTCGGGCCGACCGTGGCTGCCGAACGGTGAGCCCGGCGCCCTCGACCGCCATGCGCCACGACGATCGCAGTCGGTTCTGCGACAGCGGCCGCCCAGACCCGAGGTCGCAGAGCCACACGTCACCGCGACCGCGCGCCTCATCGGCAAGCTCCCAGAGTCGGTCCCCCCAGGGCGGCGGCACGACCACGGGGCGCACGCTCTGGCGGTTCTTGAGCACCCCGTCAGGCGATATGCTGGCATCCGAGTTGACCTGGCGCACCACGCTCGCCACGGTGAGCGTGAGCCCGTGCGACTCTGCTCGCGTCACCTCTTCGAGCTTCACACCGAGGCTCTCGCCGGTGCGGCACGAGCCGAACATCATGAGGATGATCGCCGCCTCGCACGGGAGGCCGCGCGCGGCGGTCGCTATCATGTCAAGCTCGGCGAGCGCGTACGCGCCGTCCTTTGAGTCACGATGTGCCTGCGGCATCTTGTAGGGCCTTCTCGCGACGTTCTCCGCGCACATCCCGTACATCTGCGCGAGGTCGATGGTCTGCCTGAGCAGGGCGAGCGAGTCCACGGCGGGCTTCTGCGTCATGCCGTCCAGCCATGCCTGCACGTCGAGCGGGTCTATGTCCGAGCACATCGAGTCGCCGAACCTCGGGCAGACGTAGCGCCTCCACTTGCTGAGGTACCCGTCGAGCGTCTGCTTGGCGAGCCTACCGCCCGCGACGCGCGCCTCGGCGTCTGGGAGCCACCACGTCTCATAGGCGTGCCTGACCGAGCACGAGCGACTCTGCCTGTTCCTGCCGTACATGACCTTGAGGGCGTCGAGCCTGTCCTCGCCGTCCTGCCACGTGCCCTCTATCGTCTCGCTGTGCCTTGCGTACCCTCGCCCGTCGTGGAGGTCGGCGCGATAACGCAGCCTTCTTCTCCCCGGTCCAGCCGGGTCGTTGCTGCCCCATGTGCGCCGCGTCTTCTTCCGTCGCTTTCGTGGCATAATTGTGCCCTCCATCCTGTCGTGGGGTGGTGGTATTGAGCGCGGTCGGCCAAGGCCCCGCGCTCCTCGCCCACGTGCCTTGTCTTGGCGGACGCACGTGGGCGGATTGCTATAATCGTCCGTAGTCGGACTAAGGGGCGGGCATGGACGAGCTCGAAGAAGTCAGAATCAAGGCGTGCATCTGGATCATCGGGTTTCCCGTCCTCTACCTTCTCTGGGCGCTCATCCTAAAGGCCGTCACCGGCTCCGAGGTCCTTCCCCTTCCCTGACTCCGCCCTCCTTCCAGCGCTGTACGACACCGACGCCGTGACGCCGAGCGCTAGGGCCGCAGCCGAGAAGACGATGAGCATCGCCCACGTTCCACCGAGAAGAACGATCGCGGCGGACCCGAGGAGCCACGCAAAGAGGATGTAGTCGGGCGGACCGAACTTCGGCTCGAACATCCTGACGGGGAGGTTCGAGACGGTCTGCTCCCTGTACCTCTCGACCCACGCCCGCTCCTTGTCCGACAGGTCGAGTGCTGATAGGCGCTCTATGAGCTCCACTCGTTCGGCGAGGAGCCTCATGCGCCCCCTCGACACGATGAGGTCAGATGCAGTCTTCATGACGAATGCCGCAATGACCATGGCAATTGCCCCGAGCGGACCGACCTCCGTGAAGGTTACCTCGGGCAATCCAAACGTCACCTCCCCTCAACGCGCTCGCAGGCTTGTCTTGGCGGACCCCGCGGGGCCGCGCTCCCATCTCTCACCGCCTCGCTCCCCGACGCCGCCAAGCAAAAGGGGAGCGGGGCGGTTTTTTGTGGCTAGAGGACGTACTGCCCTATGACGCGGTCGAGCCTTCTCACGTCGACCTTGCCCTGAAGCTTCAGCTTGACGTGCCCGGCGCGGGTCCAGAACTCAAGCTCGCTGTTGATGTCGAAGTGCCCCTGGTTCTCGCTCGACCACATGTCTACGGACTTCCATGGGAGCGAGTAGACCTCGACCTTCTTTCCGGTGATGCCCTGCGCGTCCCTCATGATCAGCCGCTTGTCCGTGATGATCGCGACGTCGCGCACGGTCTTATAGGCTGCGATTGCCTTTTCTCCGGGGACCATGACGTCCGCGGCATCCTTTGGGATGTCGCACTCTGACACGAACGTCCAGTTGAGCATGTCGGGTGACTCAGCCATCTTCTCTCTCCTTTTCCTTGATGTACTTCACAACGCCCGGCGCGAGCGACCACGTGAGCATTCCGCTCCCGTCACACCGCCTTGCTCACGTCAGACGGAACAGGCTCCGAGACGCGCGCTCTCTTGGGCGGAGTTCGCGGCGCCAGACGCCATCTCCTTTGCTCTATCGAAAAGTCCCATAGCTACTCTCCTTCTTCCTTGTCTGCTTGGAACCAAACAACCACACCAATGAGCCTTACCGGGTCCTCCCCGGTGAGGATGATGTCCTCATGTTCAGAAAAGCTGTCGGCAGTAAGCATGAGCGACGACTGACCACGGTAGTAGCAGCGGAGCACGCTGCGCCCGTCCTCGAACTCGGCGACCACGGCTCGCCCGTTCAACGGCTCCATGTCGGGGTCCACGAGTATGAGGCATCCGTCTGGGTAACGGCGGTTCATGCAGTCTCCCTCGACCTTTAGCGCGAAGCACCCGGGGTGTCGAGAGACCACGCCCTCGGGGAACTCCGCGTCATAGTCGCTCTCGTCCTCGTCCATGCGATCGCCAGCGTGGGTGCGGCCGAGCACGCGGACGGGGACCATCGCGGAGGTGCCGCGCACGGGGATGGCGTTGGCGGGGAGTTGAGACTTTACCGGCTCGTCAGAGACTATGTCAGACGAGGTGACGTGAAACACTCCGGCGAGCTTCTGAACCATTCCCATTCGAGGGTTGGACCATCCGTTCTCCCATTGGGTGACGGTCGATCGCGCTACGCCCAGCTTTTCGGCAAGCTCCTCTTGGGTCATCCCAGCTCTGTCTCTGAGCTGCTTGATGTTTGTGCCGACCGACATGTCTTCTCCTCTCGGTCAACTTTTTACAACATTTTAGGCGATTTAACTTGACACGCCAATGTTTGTTTAGTTACCATCGACAGCGTCGAGAGGAGGGAAATGAACACGCTCAAAGCAGTCAGAGAGAGCCGAGGCGTCAAGCAGAAGGCCGTGGCCGAACACCTGGGCGTATCTCGGCAAACGTACAGCCGTTACGAGAACAAGCAGGAGAAGATGAGCATCGAGCAAGCCAAGGCGGTCTGCTCATTCCTGCACTGTGACCTCGCGGATATTTTTTTGCCTGAAGAGGTCAACTAAACAAACATAGACAGCCCCGACAAGGTGTTTAGCGACGGTCAGAGAGCCGCCCGGGCGGGGTCAGTGAATCAGGGTTTGTCGGCTTCCCCAAAGAAGGAAACCGTCGGTGCGGGCTCCGTTGCGACGACCCGCACGAGTCGAGAGCGCCTGGATGGGCGCACGGGCGTTCCCACCGCAAGGTGCCGTGCGCCGACCCCGGCGCTCTCGAAAGCACTGCGCGCGCCAGCCACGGTGGCGGCTTGCGGGCGCACGGGCAAAGGGCCTGCCATGCTCCTCTCCTCCCGTGCGCACCCCTCATGACTCGGCGAGCCGTCGCCGTGGTGGGCGCGTGGATTTGCCGGCGTGCGCGCCGGAGAGACAGAAAGATGGCCCCGTGGTGCTGGCACACCGCGAGGCCGCGACCAATGGAAGGTGGTCGAGATGATTATACCGAACGACTACGAGATTCCCGCCCCCGAGTCGGGGGAGCACCCGGTGAGCGTGCGCAGGGCCGCCCAGCTCACGGGCTACAGCACGCACGTCATCAACGCCCGCGTGCGGCGCGGAATCCTGCCCAGCTGCATGCCGATGGGCTGCCAGCGAGGCCGCATGGTCTACGTCTCGCAGCTCAGGGCCGTCATGGAGGCGCCGGAGGTGGTCGCATGCTCCTAGAGATCATCGCCGGCACGCACCCCGCCATGGTCCGCGCCGGGGCGTGGCTCGACGCCCACCCGCGCGTGGCGCTGGCTCTCTTTGCGATCTGCGCCCTCGCCAGCATGGTGGTGGCGTAGATGGCCAAGCGATGGACGAAGATGCCGCCCGACGCGGCCGCGCCCAAGTGGGAGCGCTGGGCCCACGAGATGCTGCGACGCGGCTTCACCGCGTGGCAGGTCGCGTCCAAGGCGGGCGTTCCGGAGACGCGCGTCACGCAGGCGTGGCACAGGGAGGAGGAGCGACGTGCAGAGCGAGGCTGAGGCCGTGCGCGCTGCGGAGAGCTGCGTGCTGGGCGCGGCGGAGCGGCACATGGCGGAGCAACCGGTCGAGCGCAGGTGCGTCAACTGCGCCTACTTCCGCGAGTTTGGCGGGACGCTCGGGCTATCTGTCGAGGCGGAGCAAGTGCTGTCCTTCTGCGGGTCGTGCGAATGGGACGGCACGCCCTACGTTGTCGACCGCTCGAACTCAGAAGACATAGAGGAATGCTTCACCCCGAGGAGGGACTAGATGGAGCTGACGGACATTCAGCGCCTCGCCGTGGCCGAGGCCATGGGCAAGGCGATCAAGGAGATGACCAACCCGCGCGGCGGGGCGCACGGGGCGCCGACGCTGCGCACCGAGTGCGACGACGCGCTCAGGGCGGACTTCGAGCAGGACGGCACCGACCGCCGCCGCATCGTCATCAACGGGCAGGAGGTCGGCACGCTCTCGGCGCGCCTCTCCAAGCCCGAGAGCGGCACGCGCGTCGTGGTGAGCGACGGTGGGGAACTGCTCTACTGGCTGCGCAACTCCGATGGCGGGCGCGACGCTCTTGGGCGTCTGCTCGCCGACCCCAAGACCCGGCAGGCGATTGTCGACGCCGCCACCGTCGACGGCGAGCTGCCGGACGGGTGCCGCGTCGAAGACTACGAGAGGCCCGCCGCGTGGCTCGGCACGACATTGCGCGTGGACGTCAAGAAGGTCGGCGCGGCGCTCGGAGCGGAGCTGCCGTCCGCCGTCGTGGGCCTGCTCGGTGGTGGTGAGGAGTGAGCGGGAGGCTTATCGGACAGGCCGAGCGGGACATGCTCGGTAACGACCTCTTCTGGAGGTTCCTCAAGTACGACGACGGAATGTCCGGGCACTTCATAGACCTTAGATGGACCGGCTACAACGACCACGACTGGTGGACGAAATGGTCCAAGGGGGAAGAGGTCAGGGAGCAGGGAGGGCGGAGGTTCCGCATCGACTTCTCGAACTGCAATGTCTACGAGGTGACCGATGCCTAAGACCAAGCCCAAGGCGCTCGGCACGGCGTGGGAGACCGACGTCGTGCGCTACACCAGGTCGCAGCTCGGGGACGAGCGCATAGAGCGCCGCGCCCTCCACGGATCCAAGGACATGGGCGACATCCACGGCCTCTTCGCGCACGGCTACGAGGGCATCATCGAGTGCAAGCGCGTCCGCGACATGGGCGCCAAGGCGCTCGCGGAGTACCAGCGGCAGACGCTCGACGAGCGCGAGAACGCCGACGCCGACTTCGCCCTGCTCGTGGTCAAGAACTTCAACCACTCGGTCGGCGAGGCCTTCTGCTGGGTGACGATGCGCGACCTCGCGCGAATCGCCCTGCCTCTCATGGTCTGCGACGGGTGGCTCGACGCCTCGGACGAGACGTGGGTGTGCATGCCCTACTCGACGGCGTGCGCGCTCATGCGGGGCGACCGGTGAGGGACGAGGGCTGGCAGGCGCGGCTCAGGCGGCAGGTGGAGGAGCGCAGGGAGTGGGCCGAGGGACAGCCCCGCCCGTGGTGGGTCTACGCGGACGGCCTATTCCGGGACGTCTTCGCCGAGGGCGACGACCGCCACGTCATGGACCGAACGCTCTACGGAATGAGGCTCGCCGTGCCGCGTGGCCCGACCGACCGCGAGTCCTGCTCGGTCTACCGCCTCGACGGCGTCGAACACCTCGTGGCAGACGAGAGCGACATGCCCGCCGTGATGCGCTGCGTGCGCATGAGCGGGTACCACGGGAGCTACCGCAGGGCGGGGGAGAGCAAGGAATACAGGTTTTAAGGAGGACCAAGTGTCAGAGATCGTGAAGTACACGACCACGGACGGGCTCGAGTTCGAGCTCACGCCAAAGAAGGTCATCGAGGAGCTGGTGAGCGCCAAGGACCGGCCCGCCATGACCGACCGCAACGTCGCGATGATCATGGCCCGCTGCGCCGCACTGCGCATGAACCCGCTCGCCGGGGACTGCCACATCGGCGTCTTCAAGGGGCACCCGACCATCATGCCGAGCATCGACTACTACCAGCGCGTCGCAGCCATGCAGGAGGGCTACGACGGCATGGAGTCCGGCGTCATCGCGAGCTACGGCGACGCCGACCTCAAGAGGTTCGACGGCTGCGTGGTGCCAAAGGGATGGGCCATCGTCGGCGGATGGGCGACGGCCTACGACAAGGGGCGCGGCCACCCGGTGCACATCGAGGTTCCCCTCGAGGAGTACGCCCAGGACAACTCCATGTGGGAGTCAAAGCCCGCGACCATGATCCGCAAGGTCGCAAAGGCGCAGGCGCTGCGCGAGCTCTACCCGGGGTGCTTCAAGGGCACCTACGTCGCCGAGGAGATGCCCGCCGAGGACCCGAGGGCCGTCAGCTACGACGTGCCCGAGCCCGAGGTGCCGGACTTCGATTACGACGAGCCCGACATCGACGCCGTAGACGACTTCATCAAGGAGTACGACCCGCGCAGGATGGCGCAGGACGAGAGCTAAGGAGAGAAATTCATGCGAGCAAACGGAAACCTTCAGGGCGTGACGGCGAAGCAGGGGGGCGCGGGCGGCATGCTCGCCCCCGGCGGCTATGCCTGCCTCATCCATGCAGTAATCGATGGCACGGAGGAGGCGAACCCCTACATCGGTCTTGTCCTCAACGTCCTCGACCCTGGCACCAAGAAGCTCATGTACACGCAGGACCTCGCCGACCCCGAGCAGCACTGGCGTCATACCTACCGCTACTTCGTCAGCGCCTACGACGCCCCCGGCATCGACTGGGCGAAGTACAAGGCCCTCGTCGAGGCCGTGGAGCAGACCACGCAGAACAAGGGCTTCGTCTACCAGGACGTCGACGGAGGCGAGCAGCAGCTCGCGGGCAAGTGGGTCGGCTGCGTCTTCCGGCACTATCTCAAGGTGCCCAAGCGCGGAAAGTACGCAGGACAGCAGCGCGAGGGCGTCGAGCTCTCCTACGTGCTGCCGGCGGCCGACGCGATCGCCGGGAACTTCGACCCCAAGCTCACCGAGCGCCGCGACGCGCGCCCCAAGGAGCTTCAGGGCACCCCGTACCCGCCCGAGCAGCAGGTGGTCAAGGCCCCGCCGGCCCCTGCCCCGCAGCCCGTCGCCCCAGCTCCTGCCTCGGCGCCAGCTCAGGCAGCTCCCGCACCCGTGGTCGCGCCCCCGGCGCCCACGCCCGACATCGCGGACGATGACATTCCATTTTAAGCTAACGCTTTAAAAGCTGACGAATCGACGGGGCCTCTTCGGAGGCCCCTCCCATGCCGCGAGGAGGTGAGACGTGGCAACCGACAGCTTCAAGTTCTGGGACAGCTACTACGACGCGCTCAAGACGCTTGAGACGAGCAATCAGCGTAGCGACTTCATCATGGCGCTGTGTCAGTACGTCTTTGACGGGGTCGATCCTGAGTTCAGCGACAAGATGGTCGAGTTCGGATTCATGCTCATACGAAAGCAGGCCGAGCTATCGAAGGAGATCGCCAACACGGCGAGGGAGAATGGGAAAAGGGGAGGTAGGCCAGCTAAAAAACCAACCACAAAACCGACCCCTAAACCAAGGTCTAAACCGACCTCAAAACCAACGTCAAAAGCGAATAGAAGCGAAGAGAAGCGAAGCGATTCTTGCATGAGTCGCTTGCGCGACTCTGGCGCTTGCGCGCCGGGCGCTGACGCGCCGGCGCCCGCGCCCGACGAGTACGTCGAGCCGTGGGACTCCGGGGACTACCCACCACCTCCGCCGCCACCTAGCCCATGAGCGCGTGGGACGAGGTCATGTCGCGCGACGCCCCCGAGAGGGGGTGGGCCGTCGACTGCTACCTCGGCGGCGCCGAGCCGCTGCCGACCGGCACCCCGCTGGACGGGGCGCTCGGCGGCGGCCTCATGCCGGGAGTGACGGTGCTCGGGGGCGTGGCGAGCGCCGGCAAGTCGGCGATCGCGTGCCAGGCGGCCGCGAGCGTGGCGTCGAGGGGCCTGCGCGTGCTCTACCTCACGCTCGACGACGCGTGGGGCAACGTCGTGGCGCGCTGCATGAGCTCGTGGAGCGTCGCCCACGCCGCGTCCTACGGTGCGGGTCCCTTCTCGTGGTCTCAGCTCCCCGAGATGCGACGCCGGTGGCGCGACCTCTGCGACGCCGACCGATCGCGCGTCGCCTACGAGGGGCGCGACGCCGCCCTCATGGCCGCGAGGGCGTGGGACGAGGGTCCCGGCAGGCGACTCGCGGTCGTGGACTCGGTGACCGAGATAGGCCAGGTGGAGGACATCCTGCGCGACCTGCGCGATGCGGGCGAGCCGCCCGCGCTCGTGGTCGTGGACTATCTCCAGCAGTACCAGGCGGGCTCGCCGGACGTCGACCGCGCGGAGTACAGTCGCGTCTCTGACGTGGCGGCGAGGCTCCAGCGCGTCGCGCTCTGGGGCGGCACGCCCGTGCTCGCCCTCAGCAGCCTGCGCAAGCTCGCGAAGGGGGAGGACGACCCGACCCTCGACTGGTTCCGCGGCTCCGGCGTCGTGGGCTACTCGGCGTGGGCCGCGTGCGTGCTCACGCGGGGGAGGGCCGAGGGCCCGGGGTGGCGCGAGGCGGTCCTGCACGTGGTCAAGAACAAGGGAGGTCGCTCCGGCACGCGCACAAGCTGCGAGCTCTGGGGCGGCTACAGCTACGCGGGGAGGATGCGTGATCAAGAGGGCTGACGTGGACGAGGCCCGCCGCGGCATCTACTGCCCGATGCGCGGCACCGAGGGCCGCTGCATAGGGCAGGCGTGCGCGTGGTGGGTCGACGAGGACGAGGAGCGCGGCCACTGCGCCGTGCTCGACGTGAGGAGGGGTGGGACGGATGCGTAGGACCTTCAGCTGGAGCGAGCCGCCGACGTCCGGGAGGTGGACCCGCGAGGAGTTCGACAAGTGGTGCCACGAGATGCGCGAGCGCCGCGGCTACTCGGTGTGGGCGATCGCGCAGAAGCTCGGCGTTAGCGAGAGCCGCGTGCTCAGCGCCATCGAGCGCGTGAGGGCCGGGCGCTACGACGGCTGAACTCGTGGAGATTCGTGGGCGTCACGAAACGGTCGCTCCGGGGGATTACAGCCGACGCGCGATTTCGACGCGCTCAGCGAGCTTCTAGGCAACTCAAAATCGATTCTAGGAAGGTGGGCACATGGAGGCTAGGACCATCGACCTCGGCGGGGGGTACCGGCTGAGGCGATTCGACGCGCGGAACTGGATGCTCCAGCAGTGGAAGGCCCCAGACCCGGCGAACGGCAGGGCGAAGACGTCGGAGCCGAGATGGAGGGACACGGGCAACTACTTTCAGACGCTCGGCGCCGCCCTCGCCTTCGTCCTCGAGCGCCGCATGCGCGACGAGGGCGGTCCGGACGAGTCGCTGGCCGACGCGATGGCCCGCGCGCAGTCGATCCGCGACGAGCTGATGGCGGTGAGGTAGATGGCGATGTGGACGTGCAAGCGCAGGACGGGGCGCCCCGCGCTCAGCGACTGGGAGCTCGCGGAGCGGGCCGAGCGCATGCGCCACGCCGTGTGGCTGGTGGGGCGCGGCGTGCCCGTGGCGGTTGCGGCGGGCGAGTGCGGCGTTGGCTGCGACGCCCTGCGAAAGGCGGCGAGGAGAGAGGGGGCGGTGGCATGAGCGGAATCGACAGGCTGCGCACCCTCGCGGGGGCGTGGGACGAGTGGGGCCTCGGCGGGGCGCTCGCCGACGTCGCCGACCAGATTGAGCGGGAGCTGCGTGAGGCGCTTGGCGGCAAGGGGCACGACCCCGCCGAGGACGTGAGCATGAGCGCCTACGACCTGCTTCCGCAGGAGGACCGCGACGCGATCGCGTGGGTGCGCGAGCACGGCGGGCTGGACCACGTGCGGGCGGAGTGGCGCAGCCGTGTGCCCTACGACCGCTACGAGCGGAGGCGCCAGCGCCTTCTCGGCCACATCGCCGAGTGCGAGAGGGCGCTGGGGCGCAGGCGTGACGCCATCGCAAGAATCGCGAGCGAGAACGACGCGCTCCGCCTCGAAAGCGCGCAGATGCGCCTCCGCCTCATGCCCGAGGGCATGGAGTGGCCGCGCTACACATCGGGTGAGCTGGTGGAGGTCGGAGACGATGTGGTCGGCCCCGACTACGGCGAGCGCATCCATGTGGACGCGGTCAAGTTCCATGCGAACGGGTTCACGCTCTGCGACAAGAACGGTTTCGACACGTGTTACGAGAGCGACGAACGGTTCGAGCGCCCCGCGCCCAAGGTGCTCGACGCGGACGGGGTGGAGATTCGCGAGGGGGATACGGTCTACGACAAGGACACCGGAGACAGATTTGAGGTCGACGGGTTCTCGCACGACTTCGTCGTATGCACCGACATTGACGCCTGCGAATCAGACCTAGAGATACAGCCCTCGCAACTCACCCACCGCGCCCCCGTCCTCGCGGCGGATGGCAAGCCGCTGCGCGATGGGGAGACGGTGTGGGACGTAGACGGCCGTGGCCCGCTCGCCGTATGGAGCCTCCCCGAAAAGAGCGGTATGCACGTATCGCTGAAAAAGGATGGAACGTTCTACTACCGGCATCCCGAAAAGCTCACCCACGAGCGCCCAGACAGCCTAAACCGATTGGCTGAGGACATCTGCGCGATGGTGGTGGCGTGGCGCTCGAAACAAGACCTCTTCGAAGCCCAAGAGGCTGCTGCTTGGTGCGTCGACGAGAAAACGCTGGGCGCTGCGCTCGACAGCCTCGTGCGTCGCTGCCGCGCGCTGGCTGGTGATGCGTGATGTGCGAGTACTGCGAGGGCGTTGTCGTAACGCCCATCTACGAGCGCAAGAAATATGGCGAGTACTGCTCGGTTGACATCGAACACGACTCAGACGGCTTCTACCTCAACTGCCACCACGACAGCAGCGGATGGGATGCCGTGACCATGGACATCTACCCGAGCATCAACTACTGCCCGATGTGCGGGCGCAAGCTGGCGGAGAGGGGGCAGTGATGAACACCGAGTATGTCTGCATCGCGGTCCCTCTCATCGAGCTGGACACGAGCCTCATACACACCGAGTATCTGCCGAACGAATGCGTCGTGCGGTGCCGGGACTGCCGAAGGTCGTTCGAGGAGCGCGGCGAGCTATGGTGCCGCGGAATCGTCGGTCCGCCAATCGAGCCCGAAGGCTTCTGCGCCTGGGGAGAGAGGGGCGAGTGATGGCCGTCGAAGATGACGTCCGCTCGCTCGACGCCCGCGTCGCAAAGCTCACCCGCGCCGTCGAGAGGTCCGCCGACGCGCAGATAGAGTCCGCCGAGTGGTGCGCGCAGGTGGTGAGCGACATCGGCGACATGAAGGCGGAGATTGTCTGCATGGGCCGCGAGATCTCCCGCATATCCAAGGCGCTCGTCGCGGTCTACGGCAAGCACGTGAAGGCCGAGAAGGCGCTCAAGACCACGGCCACCTACCCCATATCGTCGGGCTACTACGACGCCGAGATCACCGAGATGTACCAGTCCGGCGCCACCGACCGCGACATAGCGCGAGCGCTCGGGTGCCACCCAATGACGGTGTCGCGTCGCAGGCAGGCGATAGGCGTGGAGGGCTGGAGGCGGGATGCGCACTGGACGCCGCGCGAGGACGAGCTGCTCCGGCAGAGGTGCCTCGAGTACGGCACGTGGGCCGACGTCGCGCGCGGCATCGAGGGGCGCGGAGAGCAGGCGTGCCGCTCGCACGGCAAGCGGCTTGGCCTGACCCTCCGCCCAGCGTGGAGGCCGTGGACGGAGGCCGAGCACGAGTACCTGCGCGAGAACTGGGAGGCGGGCACGCCGACCGACGAGATTTGCGCCCGCCTCGGGCGCGGCGAGAAGGCCGTCCGCCAGCGCGCCCACGAGCTCGGCCTCACGCAGTCAGGGAAGCGCAACCGCCTCGCGCTCGACAGCAGCGCAAGACGGTTCTGGGCAAAGGGGGGAGAGTGATGGGCAAGACGATCGAGCTGCCGGACGGGACGCCCCACACCTTCACCGACGAGGAGCTTGAGAGGGGCGAGGCCATGATGGCCCGACTCCGTGAGATGGAGGCGGCGCTCTTGGACGACACCGGGCAGACGGCCCACTCGGAGCAGCTTCTCCCGTGCCCGTTCTGCGGCGGCCGCGCGTGGGTCCAGTACTGGCCGTACCCCGACGACATGGGGTACGAGGCCCGCGTGGTGTGCGGAGGCTGCCACGTCTCCACGTCGAGGGACTACCAGAGCGGCCGCACGACGTACCTGCCGACCGGCGAGGACATCACCAGGCTGCTTGCGATAGAGGCGGCGATACATACGTGGAATCGGAGGGCATGACGATGCAGAGCAAGTGGGTGCAGGTCGGCAGCGTCCGGCGCTTCGACGAGGTCAAACCAGATAAGGCGCAGGTCATGAAGGTTGCGGAAGAATCACTTGAGGTCTTCTCCGCATGGGAGAACTTCCGAGACGACGCGTCTGACGTCAAACGCTCAGCCGTCGTGGACGAGTGCGCGGACGTCATCCAAGCCACGCTCAACCTCGTGGCCGCTCTGGGCGTCGAGGACTTCCGCCCGTGGATGAAGGCGTGCGAGCTGCGCAACCGGAAACGCGGGCGCATCACGGACGGGAAGGTGGACGAGTGAGCGCGACGGGACCCGCCGCCGTGGAGACGTGCCCGGTGTGCGGCTCGCCGATGGCGCGCGGGGAGCGGCTCCGCGTGCAGGTGCTCCGCGAGGCGCCCGTGACCTGGCGCTCGCGCACCTCGTGGACGTGGCAGATGGTCGGCTCGACGCTCGCGTGCCCGGGGTGCGCCGGGGCGGTCGGCGAGCTTCTGAGGAGATTGGGGGAGAGATGATCGGCGAGGCAGTCAGGGAGCTGACACTGGCGCGGAAAGAGGTCGGCGTCGCGCTCGACGCGCTCGCGGGGGGGGGTCGCGTCGGGGACGCGGCCCCTGCGTGCGCCCGCGCCGTCGAGGAGCTGTGCGCGGCCCTCGCGGAGCTGGCATGGTCGGAGTGCGACCGCGCGGTCTATGGGGAAGTGGACGTGAGTGATGGAGACTGAGATTCGTGCCTGCCCGTTCTGCGGGGGCGAGGCGCACGCCGCGCTCGCGGCCTACGCTAGCGGGGCGACGGCGCACGTCGTGTGCGACGCGTGCGGGGCCAAGGTGTATGGCTACGGTCGCGGCGAGCGCGGTCTGCGCGACGCGGTGGAGAGGTGGAACCGCCGCGCGGAGCGCACGTGCGAGCAACGGCGCACGAGGCGCACGTGCCGCGACGTGGGAGGACTTGACAAGTTCGTGTGCTCAGAGTGCGGCGCGTCTCTCTACATGCTCGGCATGTACGACGATCCGACGTATTGGGTCGATGACGTGGCAGCTGCTTTGGAATATTGCCCGAACTGCGGGGCGAAGGTGGTGGACGAATGAGCAAGGAGACCATGGAGCCCAGGACGTTCGAGGACCTGTGGCTGATGCGCGAGACCTCGAAAGAATGGTTCGACGGCCAGCTGAGGCACGAGAACGTTCGCAATGGTGCCTACCCGGAGGTCGGGATGGTTGACAGCATGAGCTGGCACGTCCTGCCGTTCCAGAACAGGGTCAGCGTGGAGCTCCACACCAACGTCATCGAGGAGGTTCGCCAGAACGGCCACTCTATGTCGCTGAGGACCAAGTCGGAGACGCTGGCCAGCTACGACACCATGGAGGCATTCCGCGACAGCGAGTGGTGGGGCCCGACCATGGAGAAGTTCGCCGGAGGGGACGCCGACGCGTCGTGGCTTCGCTCGGTCGAGCTGGACGGCGAGGAGGTTGGCGTCGAGCCCACGTGGGTGGGGTACGGGCCCGACGTCACGCTGTCCGTTGAGGTTGGAAGACGGTACCGCGACTGGCTGGGGAACAATCGGCAGGACAAGGGCCACGGAACGCTTGACGTGAGGGTTGAGCGCATGTCCGGTGAGCTTTGGCTGTGCCATGACGGCCACGAGGTCGAGGGCACGGTGGAGGAGATCGAGGCGGCCATGACGCTGATTGAGCGTCTGGCTGACCTTGGCGTAGAGGTCGGTGACGGGACGATAACGGTGCCGCTTCCGAAGAGCGAGGGCGAGGCTGAAAAATGAGCTACCTAGCGAAGACGCCGGAGGGCCTGCTCCCGTGCCCCCACTGCGGTGGCGAGGCCGAGGCGCGCGACGGCTCTAGCACGACGCCCTACATCCGATGCAAGTCGTGCGGGTGCCGCACGGGGTCGAGCCACGACATTGACAGGCTCAAGGCCGCGTGGAACCGCCGCGTGGAGAGCACGTGCCACTACGTCTACGACAAGGAGATTTGCGCGTGGAGGTGCAGCGAGTGCGGCGGTCTTGAGCCCGTCGGCGACCACGTGCGCTACTGCCCGGACTGCGGCGCGCGCATCGAGGATGAGGTGGGCGAATGAGCGCGGTGGACGTTACACAGACTGTCGGGCGCGATTGGTGGATTCAGCGCACCGGACCATCGGGAAAGCAGCGCTACCCGCAGCGCATCAGGGTTGGAAAACTAGACGCGCCTAGGGTCTACGTCCCAGTTCGTACATGCAGGAACGATGCGCAGCCATATGGCGACGCTGACGGCGCGTTCTCGTGCAGCTCGTGCGGATACCGGCTTGAGAGCTATGGACGGAGCTATATGAACGAAGCAGGGCTCATAACTGATTTCTGCTATTGCCCGTACTGCGGCGCGGAGGTTGAGAATGCGAATTATTGGTGACACCGAGCGCCGCGAGGTGGCGGCGAGGTTGCGCAGAGCGTGGGCCAATGTGCCTGATAGAAACCCGGTGAGGCATCATCTGCGCGTGCTGTACGAGATATACGCCGCGGTCGGACTCAACGATGATGGCGTTGACGCTATATACCTTTACGCCCGCCTCGCTGACCTCATCGACCCCGATACGACTACGGATACGACTAAATCGCCCGACCTTACGACTAAGTGCGACCGCGACGCGCTGCTGGCGCTGGCGGACGAGATGGACGAGCGAGCGCCCTACGGATGGTATAGCGGCGAGAGGGATTCGCTTAGGGATTACGCCCGCCGCATCCACGAGGCGTGCGGGGAGGTGGTCGAGTGATCGACTGGGATTTCGCGATTGACTGCGTCGTATCCATAATTTCCGTCATACTCGGCCTCTTCGTGACGGCGCTCGTGCTCTTCGGCATCGGCTCCCTCCTCGGAGTCGGAGACCTCCACAACACGTGGGGGGACAGCGTCGAGTTCTCTCAGCTCATGACGGGGCAGGAGCGCTTCTCGGAGCACGAGACCAACGTCGCCGGCCTCACCGTCGTGGTGGACCATGAGACCGGCGCCCAGTACCTGTGCGACGGGGACGGCATGACCGCCCTGCTCGACGTGGACGGCTCGCCGCTGCGCGTGCCGGAGGCGACGGACGATGGGGAGTAGGGAGAGCTGGCGCGGCCTCCTCGCCTTCTGCGCGCTCGCGCCCATCGTCGTGGCGGCGTCCGCCGTCGCGGCCGTCTCCACGTGGCTCGGGGGGAGGTGGTCCGATTGCTCCAGAGGTGCGTGACGCTGCTCGCGCAGATGCTCGTTGTGCTGCTCCTTCTGTGGGGCGTGCTCGAGGTGGCGGACCAGGTTGCCGCGCTGCTGTCCTGAGCTGGTAGAATGTCGAGAAGTCTAAAGCGGAGGTGGAGGGTTTGCGCGAGCCACGATTCGAGGACTACAGGGACGCCAGGGACTTCTTCGCGGCAGTCCGCGAGGCATCCCGCGAGGCGGAGCGCACCCGGCTCACGCTGCTCCAGATGGAGGCCCGCGAGGGGGCCCGCGCCCAGGCCTACGCAGAGCGCGTCTCCGTGGGCGGCGAGCGCGACCGCATGGCGCAGACCGACGCCCGCATTGACTACGAGGAGCGCATGCGCGAGCGCATCGATGAGGACTACGCCCTGCTCGACCTCGCGTGTCGCGCGCTCTACGGCGAGGACTCCGGCAAGGGAGGGCTCGACGTCCTCATGGGCTCGTCCGTGGCGGACTGCATGAGCTTCCGCTACGTCGACGCCCGCCCATGGGAGGAGGTCGCGGCGCTCACGGGATACTCCGCCAAGCAGTGCCAGCGGCTCTGCGCGGTCGGGCTCGACGCGTGCGACTTCTTCGGGTGGGCGAACCTCGTCGGCGGCGCCGGCGGGGCGGAGGGATAGGGCTAAGTGCATTTTGCGGCACACCCCATTAGAGAGCATGCCCCGGGCGGGTGACCGCTCGGGGCTTTTTTTGTGCCGCTCGCGGTAGATTCCCGCTTGCATTGTCACCAAAGGTGACATATAATGAGCTTGTCAGCGAGGAGGCAAGGGCCTCCCGGACACCGAGCCAAGGGGGCAAATCATGAGCAAGCTAATGAGGGATCTAGCGGAGAATGCGCGGAGTGAGAAGGACCGGAAGCTTTTCACATACATGGCGGATATGGCCGACGAGGCCGCCAAAGAGCTGGATGAGATGCCGGAATGGGTTAAGTCTTGCGCGGGCGCGATTCTGGAACGGATTCCGGTCTCCGTGAAAGTCGAGCACGACGGCCTCGAAGTCGAGAGCTGGATTAGCAAGCGCGGGAACGAGATGCATCTGGTCCACTGGGCGGACGGCACAAAGACGCAGTTCGAAGGCCCCCTGTGCAAGAACTATGTCAAGTGGGACCGATAATGCGAAGGAGATGCTTGGATGGCTAGAACGACCGCGAACTTCCGCGCCCTGCGCGAGACCATCGGGCTCACCCAGGGGGACGTCGCGGATGCGTGCGGGGTCTCCCTCCGCACGGTCAAGAGGTGGGAGCACCCGGACTGGCCGGAGCCTCCTGAGGACGCATGGGACTGGCTGCTCGACATGCACGACCGGCACGACGCGCTGGTCGACGAGGCCGTGGACAGGGCGCTCGCCATCGTGGGGGAGCGCGGGGAGCCCGCTGCGGTCGTGATCACCTACTACCGCGACCAGTCCCAGTACGACGCGCACGGTCGCGATCCCGGGCCATACGGATTCGCCAATGCCGTCGCCCGCGAGGTTGCTTTGGAACTTGGAGAAGAGGGCATAGAGGTCGAGTTCCGCTACCCGGACGAGGGCGCCATCAGCACGCCTGGCAGCAGGTACTAGCCGGGCAAGCAACGATAATTCGAGAGCCTCGGACGGTCCGCCGTTCGGGGCTTTTTTCATGCCGGCATGCCCGTGAGACGCCGAAAAACATGTCTCACTATGTCTCACCATGTCGCATCATGTCGCGGCCTTAGCGTGATATAAGTAGGGTGCGCACGAGCGCGAGACAGTCAGGGGCCGTCCTTCGGGGCGGCCCTTCGCGTGCGGGGAGGTGACGGGCGTGGCCGTGCAGATCCAGGCGAGCATCGACGCCGAGGCCTTCCGCAAGACGCTGCTCAAGAACGCCGAGCAGTGGCCGAAGGCGGCGGACTACACCATGCGCACCATGCGCCGCCGCGCCCCGGTCATCGTGGCACGCAACACGGCTCAGGTCTACAACATCGCGCAGAGCAGGCTCAACCCAAACAATAAGCGCGGGCACGGCACGCTGTCACTGTCCGGCGGCCTCACCACCTTCACCATGACCTACCGCGGCGCGCGCATCCCCATCACCGAGTTCAAGGGCATGAAGCCTCGCACCCCGCGCAAGCGACCGTACGTCATCACGGGTCAGGTGCTTAGGGGGTCGAGCGCAAAGATTGGTCACTGGTCGATGCCCGGCACCGAGGGCGGCAGGTACTCGGCGAAGTCGCCGTGGATGCTCGTGCCCGGCGTGCCCGGCCCGGTCATGCGCATGGGCTCCACGCTCGGCGGCACCATGCGCGCGCTCGCCGTGCCGCAGATGGTCGTGTCCATGAGGCACGACGAGCAGACGATCCAGGAGCTGCAGGACAAGATGATGGAGGAGCTGCAGCGCCAGCTCGCGAGGTTCGGCATATCGTGACGTTCTCGCGGGTCCTTTCGGCGAGGGGGTGGCCGGCGGGCTCGGCGACCGCAAAAATGAGCGATTTTCCGTCAGCATAAAATTAGACGTTAACTTCATCTCGGACTCCGGACGGGGGTGGTCCTCACGGGGGCGATGGTCGGAGGCAAGGCGCTCGCGGCCGTGCTCGGCATCACGCCGCCGCGCGTCTCGCAGCTGCGCAAGGACGGCATCCTCACCGCCGACGGACACCCTCTGCAGTACGACCTCGCCGAGAGCGTGCAGGCCTACATCGCCTACGTCCGCGAGACGTCGCGCGGCCAGTCCGCCGGTGACGAGGACGCCGAGCGAAAGAAGCTGCGCGCCGACGCCGACTACAAGGAGGCCAAGGCGCGGCAGGAGGAGCTGAGGCTCGCCGAGCTGGAGGGCCGGATGCACTCCGCCGAGGACGTCGAGGCCGCGACCGAGCAGCTTGTCTACTCGGTGCGCTCGATGCTCCTCGCCCTGCCCGGGCGCGTGGCCGTGGACGCCGCCGACAGGCCCGCCGCCGAGGTCTCCGAGGTGGTCCGCCGCGAGGTCTGCGCGGTGCTGGAGGACCTAGCGCAGTACCGCTACGACCCGAAGGCCTACGCAGCGATGGTGAGGGCGCGGAAGGGATGGTCGACTGACGATGAGGACGGGGAGGCAGAGGCTTGACGACCTGAACGCGACCCTCTCGCGGGCGGTCAGGGGCTTCCGTCCTCCTGAGTCCCTGACCGTCGACGAGTGGGCCGACAGGTACCGCCGCCTATCGCCGGAGTCCTCTGCCGAGGCCGGCCCGTGGCGCACGTCGCGCACGCCCTACCTCGCCGAGCCCATGCGCGCCTTCACCGACCCGCGCGTCCGCAAGGTCGTGATCGTGGCTGGCTCGCAGATAGGCAAGACCGAGTGCGAGCTGAACTGCCTCGCCTACCTCATCGACCAGGACCCCGGCACGGTCCTATTCGTCCAGCCCACGCTCGAGGACGCAAAGAAGTTCTCGCGCCTCCGCGTCGAGCCGATGATACGCGACTGCCCGCGCCTGCGCCGCAAGGTCCACGACGCCGAGCGCGGGCAGCGCGGCGCCAAGACGGTGCTCCAGAAGACCTTCCCCGGCGGCATGCTGATGATGACCGGCTCCAACGCGGCCTCCGCGCTCGCGTCCACGCCCGCGCGCTACATCATCGGCGACGAGAGGGACCGCTGGGCGGTCTCGGCGGGCCGCGAGGGCGACCCGTGGAAGCTCGCGGAGGCCCGACAGACCACGTTCTACAATGCCAAGGCCATCGAGGTCTCCACGCCGACCGTCCGGGGCGCGTCCAACATCGAGCGGGCCTACGCGGGCGGCACGCAGGAGCGGTGGGTCACCCGATGCCCGGAGTGCGGGGAGTGGCACGACATCGACTTCGACCACATCCGCTTCGACTTCGAGTCTGACAGGGTCAACGGCAGGAAGACCTACCGCCTCAAGGGCGAGCCCATGTGGCTGTGCCCGTCGTGCGGCTGCCTCGTCAGCGAGCGTCGCATGCGCGAGGCCCCGAGCCGCTGGCGCGCGGACAATCCGGGCGCCATCGACTCAGCCCACGTGCGCAGCTTCTGGCTCAACGCCTTCTGCTCGCCGTGGACGTCGTGGTCGCGCATTTGCCTCGACTTCCTCGAGGCCAAGGACGACCCGCAGCGACTGCAGGTCGTCTACAACACGCTCTTCGGGCGCCTCTGGGAGGACCGCGGCGATCTCGTCTCCGACGACGAGATGATGGCGCGCCGCGAGGACTACGGCACGCGCGAGGACGGCACGCCCGTGGAGCTGCCCGACGGCGCCATGGTCGTGACCATCGGCGTCGATACGCAGGACACGCGCCTGGAGTACGAGGTCGTGGGCCACGGGCGCTGGGGCGAGACGTGGGGCCTCGAGAAGGGCGTCATCATGGGGCGCCCGGACACGGACGAGGTGTGGGAGCGGCTCGACGGCGTCATCGACCACGTCTGGCGCCGCCGCGACGGCCGGGGCGTCCGCGCCTCCGTCACGTGCGTTGACTCGGGCGGCCACTACACGCAGGAGGTCTACGAGCGCTGCCGCCAGCGGCAGGCGTCCCGCGTCTTCGCCATCAAGGGCAAGGGCGGCGAGGGCGTGCCCTACACGGCGGTCCCGACCCGCGTGGCCATCCGCGACAAGAGGCGCACGTGCTGGCTCTACACCATCGGCGTCGACGCCGGCAAGGCCCAGATAATGAGCGGCCTCAAGGTGCAGGAGCCGGGCCCGCGCTACCAGCACTTCCCGCGCGGGCGCGGCTACGACGAGGCCTACTTCGCTGGGCTGCTCTCCGAGCGGCTCGTGCTCAGCAAGACCGGCACCGGCTCGCGCTGGCGCTGGGAGAAGATACCCGGCCACGAGCGCAACGAGGCGCTGGACTGCCGCAACTACGCGATGGCCGCATTGGAGATTCTCAACCCCGACTGGGACGCCATCGAGCGCTCTGCTGCCGGCAAGGCGGCGGACAAGGCGCCACGGGTGCGGCATCAGAGGAGAAGGACGCGGCAGCGCGCCGCAGACGAGTGGTAGGGGGTGCCCATGGCGTCCGTGACCGTCGTTAGGCGGCGCTTCGAGCGCAACGTCGAGAGGCTGGAGCTCTACTACGA
Source organism: Olsenella sp. An293 (assembly GCF_002159495.1). Classification (GTDB taxonomy): domain Bacteria; phylum Actinomycetota; class Coriobacteriia; order Coriobacteriales; family Atopobiaceae; genus Thermophilibacter. Next base: position 18,262 of record NZ_NFIT01000009.1, on the reverse strand, counting down.
GGCAGAGCGAGCCATCCTCGACGGCGCGCAGAGCTACACCATCGGGACGCGCACGCTCACGCGCGCCGACCTCGGCAAGGTGCAGGACATGATCGCGACGCTCGAGTCCAAGGTGGCCGAGGACGAGGCCACGCTCGCCGGCGGCTCCCGGCGCAAGTCGGTCGGCGTCTATCTGAGGGACTGGTAGGGGAGGCGCATGGCAAAGCACAGCAACGGCAGGCGCGCCCCCAAGCCCATCATGGGCGCGCCGCCGACACATCAGGCGTCGGGCTACTCGGACTCCGGCGCGTCCACCACGCGCCGCGCGCTCCGCGGCTTCACCCCCATCTCGGTGAGCCCGGCGCGCGACATCGACGACAACAACCTCACGCTCAGGCAGCGCTCGCGCGCGCTCTACATGGGCGCGCCCGTCGCGACCTCCGCCGTCCGCACCGTCCGCACGAACGTGGTCGGCACCGGCGTGGTGCCGAGGCCCCGACCCGACGCCGTCGCGCTCGGCATGACGCCCGAGCAGGCCGACGAGTGGGCCGACGCCGCCCGCCGCGAGTTCTCGCTGTGGGCGAGCGACCGGCGCTCGTGCGACGCGCAGGGCCTCAACGACTTCTGGGAGCTGCAGCAGCTCGTGGTGCAGTCGTGGCTCATGAGCGGCGACACCTTCGTCCTCGTCAGCCGCCACAAGGCGAGCGCCATGCGGCCCTACCAGCTGAGGCTGCGCGTGGTCGAGGCCGACCGCGTCTCGACGCCGTGGGAGGCTGGCTCGGGCGTCGGCTCCGTGGCGGCGCGAACGCTGCCGGCCGCCGTCACCACCGGGCGCAACTCGGATAATGGCAACTTCATCTACGACGGCGTGGAGGTCTCGCCCACCGGCGAGGTCGCGGCCTACTGGGTGTGCAACCACCACCCGTTCGAGGTGGGCGACGGACCGACCGAGTACCGGCGCGTGCCCGCCGTCGGCACCAAGACGGGGCTACCCAACGTGCTCCACGTCTTCGAGGCCGAGCGCCCCGACCAGTACCGCGGCGTGCCGTACCTCGCGCAGGCCATCGAGCCGCTGCTCCAGATGCGGCGCTACACCAACGCGGAGCTGGACGCCGCGGTCATCCAGGCGAGCTTCGCGGCCTTCGTCAAGACCGACGACCCGACCGACAACCCCTTCAACGAGGTCGGCGACGGCACGGGCGCCCCGGACGCCGACGAGAGCCGCGACGAGAACGAGTATGAGATCGGCCCCGGCACGGTGAACTTCATGCTGCCCGGCGAGGACGTGACCTTCGCCGACCCGAGCCGCCCCGCCTCCGGCTTCGACGCCTTCGTGACGTCCATGGCCACGCAGGTTGGCGCGGCGCTCGAGATTCCCGCCGACCTGCTGCTCAAGAAGTTCAACAGCAGCTACAGCGCGAGCCGCGCCGCCCTCATGGAGGCGTGGAAGGGCTTCCGCATGCGCCGCTCGTGGCTCGTGAACGACTTCTGCCGACCGGTCTGGGAGCTCTTCCTCTCCGAGGCGGTCGGGCAGGGCAGGCTCGCGGCCCCTGGCTTCTTCACCGACCCAGCCAAGAGGGCCGCGTGGCTCGGGTGCGAGTGGATCGGCCCGTCGCAGGGCCAGCTCGACCCGACCAAGGAGATCAACGCGGAGCTGGCGGCGGTCGGCGCGGGAATCACGACCCGCGAGGCCGCTGCGGTCCGCATCAACGGCAGCGACTGGGACGAGAACGTCGCGCGCCTCCGCCGCGAGAATCAGGCACTCTTCGACGCCCAGCCGACCGCAGAATCAGCCACACCAACGGAGGTGGTTCAGTGAGCATCTTCGCAAGCAGGCGGCGCGCCCGCCCGGTCGAGCCGCGCATCGCGGCCACCGATCTCGGGGGCGGCGACGCCGAGCTGGTCATGTACGGGGACGTCATGGCAGAGGACAGCCGCGACTGGTGGACGGGCGAGCCCGACGGGCGCCCCGCCGTCACGTCCGAGGCCCTCAACCGCGAGCTGGACAAGCTGCGCGGCGCCGAGCGCGTGACCGTGCGCCTCAACAGCTGCGGCGGCGACCTCTACACGGGTCTCGCCATCCACAGCGTGCTCAGGTCGCTCGACGCAGAGGTGACCGTCCGCGTCGAGGGCATCGCCGCATCCGCCGCGAGCGTCATCGCGTGCGCCGGCGACCGCGTGGTCGTGACCCCCGGCTCCATCCTCATGGTCCACGAGGGGGCGCTCGGCCTCATGGGCTACTACACCGGGGCCGACCTCCGCGCGCTCGTGGCCGACATGGACGCCGGCGTGCGGGCCATGCTCGGCGTCTACGCTGCCAAGACCGGCAGGCCCGAGGACGAGCTGCGCGAGATGGTCGAGGCCGAGACGTGGATGGTCGGGCAGGAGATCGTGGACGCCGGCTTCGCCGACGTGCTCGAGGACGCCGGCCAGGACTGCGGGGAGCCCGCCGTCGAGGACGAGGGGGGCGGCGAGGTGATGGTCGCGGGCGTGCTCCACGACCTCTCGCGCTTCCGCCACGTCCCCGACCTCGCGGCCCGCGTCTCCGCGAGCGCCAATCACACCGAGCAGACACCGGGGGAGCCGTCCCCCGTGTCCGATATGTCAGAGCCGCCACGTGCGGCAGAAGAGGAAGGGGAGACGTTCATGAACATCTCCGAGCTGCGCGAGCAGCACCCTGACCTCGTGGCCGAGATCGAGGCGGCCGCTCGCCAGTCCGAGCGCGACCGCCTCGCGGCAATCGACGAGGTCGCGGACGGCCTGCCTGCGGACATGGTCCGCGAGGCCAAGTACGGCGAGCACCCCATGGGCGCCGAGCAGCTGGCCATCGCGGCCCTGCGCGCCCAGAGCGCCGAGAGGTCCGCACGGGCCGATGCCGACCGCGCCGCCGCGGCGCGCTACCTCGCGGACGCCCAGTCCGACGCCGAGGAGTCCGGCACCGACGAGGTCGAGCCCGACCCCACCGGCGGCGAGGGCGAGGACACCGAGGAGGAGCAGGCCAAGAAGGAAGTCCAGCAGTGCGCGCAGCTCCGCGCGCAGATGAGGGGAGGCCGCTAGTGGCACGACTCGACCAGACCGTCGGCACCGCCGACTACAACGACATCTTCGCGGCGGCGACCCCGACCGCGCACGTGACCACCGTCAAGGTCCAGGGCAACCAGGTCGACGGCGACAACGAGACGCTGCACCGCGGAACCGTGCTCGTCGGCACCCCCGGAGGCACGCTCAAGCCAATCGAGGCAGCGGTCGGCATCACGGCGTCCGGCACCGGCGCCATCACCGTGTCCGCGCCGACCGTCGTGGTCCTCGCCGAGGACGTCGACGTCGCCAATGGCGTCGACAGCAAGGCACAGGCCTACAAGACCGGCAACTTCCGCTTCGAGGCATTGCTTACCGACCCGGACTACACCCTGACCGCCGCCGACCTGGACTACATGCGCACGCATGGAATCCTCGTCTCCGACTCCCTCTAGGAAGGAGGAAGCACATGGCTCTTGACATCTATAGCACCGCGCGGCTCATCATGGCCGTGGAGGGCATCAACCCCAAGCCCTCCTTCCTGCGCGACCGCTACTTCCCGACCAACGCCGGTGACATCTTCAACACCGAGAAGGTGCTCGTCGAGTACAAGGACGGCGACCGCCGCCTCGCGCCCTTCGTGACGCCCTACGAGAACGGCTTCCCCGTGACGCGCCGCGCCGTCGAGATGGCCGAGTACCTGCCGCCCACCATCGCGCCCAAGCGCCCGATGACCATCGACGACATCACCAAGCGCGGCTTCGGCGAGGCTCTCTTCGGCACCATGAGCCCGCAGCAGCGCGCCCAGATGCTCGCGATGGACGACCTCGAGGACCTCGACGCCATGATCGCGCGCCGCGAGGAGGCCATGGCCGCCGAGACCATGCTCGACTCCGGCTGCAAGATGGTGGAGCTCGCCGACGACAAGGAGGTCGGCGTGGCCAACGAGGTGCGCTTCTACAGCGAGGGCGCCAACCCCTACGCCGTCAGCATCACCACCAAGTGGGACGCCGATGGCGCCGACATCCTCGGCGACATGGCCGACATGGTCCTCAAGCTCACCCAGGCGGGCCTCCCCGCTCAGGACTTCGTGTGCGCCCCGGACGTCGCCGACGCCATCGTCAACGACGAGACCGTCCAGAAGCTCCTCGACAACCGTCGCTACGACCTCGGGCAGGTCGCGCCGACGCTGGAGGCGCCGGGCGCGTCCGTCGTGTGCGTGCTCAACGTCCGCGGCCACGCCATCAACGTCATCTCCTACGACGAGACCTACGTCGACGCCGAGGGCGAGGCCGCGAGCTACATCCCCTCGGGCTGCGGCGTCATGACCGCGCCGAACTCGGGCCGCACCCTCTACGGCGCGGTCTCCCAGATCGAGCAGGCCGACGGCAACTTCCACACCTACGCCCGCGCCCGCGTGCCCAAGTACGTGGCTGACGCAGACGGCAACGTCCGCACCCTCACGCTGACGGCCCGCCCGCTGCTCGTGCCGAACAACAAGGGCTGCTGGGTCAGCGCCAAGTCCCTGCTCACCGACTAGGCGAGCCGGCAGAAGGAGGACGCATGATTCGCGCCACAAAGCACGACCTGCTCTGGTTCGACGGGCGCCGGCGCCGCACCATGCGGCCCGGCGAGGCCTTCGAGGCCGACCGCGCGCTCGAGGCCCGGTGGGTGGCCGAGGGCGTGGCCGAGTACGTGGACGGCGGCGCCCCCGCCACCGCTCCCGCCGAGGCCGCGCCCGACGCGGAGCCCGCCTCCGACCTCTCCGAGATGACCCGCGCCGAGCTGGCCGAGGTCGCGGAGGGTCTGGGCGTCCCCGTGGGACGCAAGACCAAGGCGCAGCTCGTCGCCGCCATCGAGGAGGCCGAGGCCGCGCCCGACCTCTCCGCCGCCGAGGTGGAGTAGGTGGGCTTCAAGGAGACGGTCGGGGAGGACCGCGAGCGCGTCTTCCTCGACCTCGCCGAGTTCGCGGGCGAGCACGACGTGGACGGCGCGACCGTCGCGTGCGTCATCGACCAGGTGGAGCGCGGGGACCGCGACCTCGACTCGGGCGTGCCGTCCGACGAGGCCCGCCTCTTCGCCCGCACCGAGGACCTGCCGCGGCGCAGGCGCCCCGGCGAGACCGTCTCCGTGGACGGGCGCTCGTACGCCGTGCTCGCGTGGCGCGACGAGATGGGCGTGACCGAGATAGACCTCGCGAGGGGGTGGTAGCGCGTGGCCGTGGTGCAGGACGTCCAGTGCGTCATGGACTGGCTGGCCGACGAGGTCTGCCCCAAGGTCACCCTCAAGGCCGTGCCCGAGGACTGGCGCGACGAGGACGGGAGCCGCTACGACTACCAGCTCGTCCACCCGGTGGTCCACGGCATGTACTGGCCGACCGGCCCGCAGATGGTCGCGCCGCCCTACCTCTTCAGCCACCCCGGCGTGCTCGTGCAGGTGACCGACGGCGAGGACTCGATAGCCGAGCGCACCGAGTCGCTCACCGTCCGGCTCCACCTCAGCGCGTGGAACCCCGGTCTCCACGGCCGCGACGTGTGGGAGCCGTCCCCCGACGGCGGCTTCGTGCGGCGCGAGGCCGACGAGTTCGCGCCGTCGTACGACGACGGCTGGCGAGACGCGTGGAGCTTCGTGGACGTGGTCGTGCGCGAGCTGCGCAACGCCCGCGACGTCCACGGCCTCGCCGTCGACCGCTCGCAGCCGGTCCGGTTCGGCCCGTACTCAGAGCAGGGCAGCATCCCCGACCTCTACCCCTTCTGGTTCGCGTGGGTCGAGGTCGCGCTCTACCGGGGGCAGGCGTCCCCGACGTTCCTTCAGGACTACCTCTAGACAATCGCACATAGGAGGTGCGCATGGCAGACTACCTGCACGGCGCATACGGCCACCTGGGCGACTCCATCGTCCAGCGGGTCGTGGCGTCCGAGACGGTGCCGGTCTATTTCGGCACGGCTCCTGTCGGCCTCGTGCGCGGCTATGGGGAGGCGGACGTGGTCAACGCGCCCGTGCGCATCTCCTCGCTCGCCGACGCGCGTGCCAAGTTCGGCTACAGCCCCGACTTCGAGAGCTTCACCCTCTGCGAGGCAATCGCCGCCCACTTCGACGCCGACGAGGACGGCGTGGGCCCCATCTACGTCGTGAACGTGCTCGACCCGGCCACCCACAAGGTGTCCTCGGCCACCGAGAAGGACGTGTCCTTCGTGGCCGGCCGCGCCGAGGTCGCCACCGACACGGCGGTCCTCGACACCGTGGCCGTCAAGGACTCCACCGGTTCCACGACCTACGCCGAGGGCACGGACTACGCGCTCGACTACAACGTGAACACGAACACGATCGTCATCACCGCCACCGAGGGCGGCTCCATTGACGACGGCGAGGCCAAGGTCACCTACACCGAGATGGACCCCTCCGCCGTCGACGCCGATGACATCGTCGGCATGGTTACCTCGGACGGCCAGTACTCCGGCATCGCCGCGCTGCCCCTGCTCTGGCAGGAGCAGTTCGTGGTACCGAACCTGCTCGCCGCCCCGGGCTGGTCCCACGAGAAGAAGGTCTACGACGCCCTCGTGGACGCCTCTCAGGCCATCAACGGCCACTGGGACGCCATGGTCGTGGCCGACCTGCCGCTCGTGGACGCCGAGAGCCAGATGGTCGACACCATCGCCAAGGCCCTCGCAGCCAAGGAGGAGCTGAACTACTCGTCCGAGCGCTCCGTGGTGTGCTGGCCCATGGCCGAGGACGCCGACGGCAGGCGCTTCCACGTCTCCACGCTCTTCGTGGCCGCATCGCAGCGCATCGACCAGGAGCACGACGGCGTGCCCTTCGAGAGCCCGTCGAACAAGGCCGTGCCGGTCGTGAAGCAGTTCTTCGGCGACAACGCCAAGAACCGCGGCTTCGACCAGCAGTCCGCGAACCAGCTCAACGTCAAGGGCGTCACGTCCGTCATCGGCTGGGCGGGCGAGTGGGTGCTCTGGGGCCCGCACACCGCGGCCTTCGACAACGACAATCCGTCGGTCGACGCGCGCGCGTACTTCGCGACGAACATGCGGATGCTCTTCCACATCACGAACTCCTTCCAGCTCGAGTGGGGCCCCGAGATCGACTCGCCCATGACGCGCGCCCTCAAGGACCGCATCGTCAACCGAGAGCAGGAGAAGCTCGACCAGCTCGTGACCATCGGCGCGCTCATCGGCAAGCCCACGGTCGAGTTCCGCGAGGAGGAGAACCCGACCGACCAGCTCATGCGCGGCGACTTCGTCTGGAACGCCGAGGCGACGCCGACGCCGCCGCTCAAGAGCGCCACGGTCTACGTCAGCTACACCGACGCGGGCTTCTCCGCGTACTTCGAGGGGGGTGAGGCGTGATGGCAGGATGGGTCGACATCCCCGGCGCGGTCGCCGGCACCACCGTCTACGTGGACGGCTCGCTCGTCGCGCGAAACGCCACGGTGACGCTGCCCGAGATCGCCTTCACCACCGTCGAGCTGTCTGCCGGCGGAACCGTCGAGGCGCCAGTCCCCGGCCTAGTCGACGCCATGGAGGCGACCGTCACCGTCGGCAACCCCGACGAGTCCCTCGCCGAGCTGTGCGCCCCCGGCTCCCACGAGGTGGAGGTCCGCTGGGCCCAGCAGGTCGTGGACCGCGAGGGCAACTCCAAGATGGCGGGCTACAAGGCCTTCCTCCGAGCCTACGGCAAGACCGTCCCGGGCGTCTCGCTCGAGGTCGGCAGCGCCGGCGAGAACGAGGCCACGCTCGGCTGCACGCGCTACCGACTCGTCAAGGACGGCGCGGAGGTGCTGGTCGTGGACCAGCTCAACGGCATCTTCACCTTCGCCGGCGTCGACTACTCCGGCGGCGCCGAGCAGCTGCTCTAGCCACACGCGCCCGCGGGAGGCGAGGTCGACGGGCGCCGTGAGGCCCGTGCGGGGCGGTAGACGCGCAACGCCGCCCATCTTCGCTCACACGAAAGGGAGGACAAGTTGGAGACCATCGAGCTGAGAAGGCCGCTGCTCGTCAACGGCAAGAAGCTGACCGAGCTGCCCTGCGACATGGACGCCATCGGCCCGGACGAGTTCATCCGCGCCGAGGCGCTGGCGAACGCCAAGCGCAACAACGAGGGCTCGCCGTCGAGCATGTCCGAGATCGACTACGGATTCCACATCTACCTCGGCTTCGAGGGCATCATGGCCGCCGACCAGTCCATCGACATCGCGGACCTCGAGCGCATCCGCGGCGTGGACCTCGTGAGGATCGCGGGCATCGGCCGTTTTTTCGCGCTCGGTGCGGATGGGGACTCGACGGAAAGCGACTCCGACGAGCCATCCGAGAGTACTGCCACGAGTACAACTGCAGCCCCTTCGAAGTAGCCCGGCGCCCGCTCGTCGACTTCCTCCGCGACTACAACGAGGCCGTGGAGGACGAGCGGGAGCGCGCCGAGCGCATGAAGAGGGAGATGGCCAGGTCGCGCCAGAAGTTCGGGCGTGTGAAGTAGAGGGCATCGAGCAATAGGAGAGAGAGGGGGTGGGAGCATGGCAAAGGGCAAGACCATGGAGGCGGTCATCTCGCTCGTCGGCAAGGTCGACAAGTCGCTGTCGAAGGCCATCGACGACGTCGAGAAGAAGGTCTCGCGCCTCTCGAAGATGAGCGGCTTCGGCAGCGCCATGAGCAAGGCGGGCTCAGCTGCCGCAAAGGGCATCGCCGTGGCGGCGGGCGCCGCCGCGAGTGCCGCCACCGCCATCGGCGGCGCCGCGCTCAGCAGCTACGCCGAGTACGAGCAGCTGGTCGGCGGCGTGGACACGCTCTTCAAGGAAAGCTCCGCGCAGGTCCAGCAGTACGCCGCCGAGGCGTACAAGACCGCAGGCGTCTCCGCGAACACCTACATGGAGCAGGCGACGGCCTTCTCGGCGAGCCTCATCCAGTCGCTCGGCGGCGACACGCAGGCGGCGGCGAGCTACGCGGACCTCGCCATCAAGGACATGAGCGACAACGCCAACAAGATGGGCACGAACATCGAGTCCATCCAGCAGACGTACCAGTCCCTCATGCGAGGGAACTACGCGATGCTGGACAACCTTAAACTGGGTAGACATAAACAAGCCGCAATTGCCCAGTATAAACCTCGTGAATTCGGTGAAACTCTGCAGCTAGCTGCATAGTAGCAGACAATACCGAGCGAAGCTCAAGAGCACCCACAGAATCTGATAAAATTAAGCCAGTAAAAGCGTGGTTAGGAGCGCTATGGCCTGGCGAAAGGTTCTCGGGTTTGACTCATACTCCGTCAGCGACGTCGGAGAGGTGCGGAACGACAAGACGGGGAAGCCTAAAGCGCCGACGCTCAACAAGAGCAACGGGTACCTCTACGTCGATCTCTACAAAGGGAACAAGAGGACGAAGAAGCCCGTGCACAGATTGGTGGCCGAAGCTTTCCTGGACAATCCAGAAAACAAGAGGACGGTAGACCACGTCAACGGGTGTCGGACGGACAATTCCGTGGGCAACCTGAGATGGGCGACGTTCTCAGAGAACAACTCCCGGTTCAACACGACTGGGACGAGAAGCGAACGCATAGCAGTCTTTCACTATGCCGAGAAGCGCAAGATGCGCGGCGGCGGCCATGAGAGCTGGCTGGGCGTTGACGAGGTTCTCAACTTCGAGAGCATCACGGCGGCGGCCGATCACTTCGGAGTGACCATCGCCAACATCTCCCTGATGCTCAAGCATGGGGGGATAGGAAGGCGCGGCAAGATGCGCGGCTACCGCTTCGAGTATCTGGGAAATGGTCGATCCACACATGGGAACGCGTAACGACTACCGAAAGGGCGCCCATCGAGGGCGGAACCGAGTAGGGTAGGGCCAAGCGGCCCGAAGCGCGAGGGACCGTCGTACGACGGCCAAGAGATAGTCTGACCTGCACGGCGACGTGCAGCAGCCCAGAGGTCATGGGCGGCGGTGGACTAGCGACCCACCGTGAACATTGTGTATGGCGGCACCAAGTCCGAGCTCGAGCGCCTCGTCAAGGACGCGTCCGAGCTCACCGGGCAGGCACTCGACCCTGCCAAGTTCTCCGACGTCATCACGGCCATCCACGCCGTGCAGGAGAACATGGGCATCACGGGGACCACGGCGCTCGAGGCGGCGACCACCATCGAGGGCTCCGTGAACACCATGAAGGCCGCGTGGTCGAACTGGCTCACCGGCCTGGGCACCGAGGGCGCCGACATGGGCGCCCTGACCGACCAGCTTCTCGAGTCCATAGGCAACGTCGCCAACAACGTCGGGCCGGTCGTGCAGCGCATCGCCTCGTCGCTCGCTAGCTCGCTTCCCGGGGCACTCTCCGGCGCGCTGTCCTCCGTCGGCCCGGTGCTCGCCCAGGCGCTCGCCGGCGTCCTCAACACGGCGGGCGGCGCCCTCGGGCTGGACCTCGGCATCGACGCCGGCGGCATCATCTCGACGGTGCAGTCCATCGCGGGCGCGCTCGGTCCCGTGGTGCAGGGCATCGGGTCGGTCTTCCAGCAGGTGTTCCCGTCCATCCAGTCCGGCATCAGCGGGCTGGTGAGCTCCGTCGGCCCTGCCGTGCAGATCCTCAGCACGAGTCTCGGCCCGGCGCTGAGCAACCTCGCCACCTCGGTCATGCCGCCGCTCATGAGCGCGATCTCCGGCATCCTGCCGCTCCTCGCGTCCATCGCGAACGCCATCCTTCCGCCCATCATCAACTTCCTGACGCCCATCATCTCGATCGTCACGCAGATCGCCTCGGCGGTCATCCCGCCGCTCACGGCGGCGATTCAGGCGCTGACGCCGGTCATCCAGTTCATCATCACGGCGGTCATGACCCTGTCGAGCGTCTTCTCGGGCGTCTCGGGCATCATATCGATCGTCCAGGGCGGCATCACGGGCCTCATAGCGCCCATCACGAGCGCCATCAGCAGCTTCCAGAGCTTCATGAGCGCGGGAAGCGGCCTGTCCGGCGTCATGAGCGCGATAGGCGCGGCCATCTCCGGCGTCTGCGGGTTCATCAGCAACCTCATCGGCCTGGCCGGTCAGGCGGCGTCCGCAATCGCGAGCATCGGCGGCGGCATCCTCGGCGGCATCGGGTCGTTCCTCGGCTTCGCCAAGGGCGGCTTCACCAACGGCCCCTACATCGCCGGCGAGGACCCGCGCTACCCGAACGAGGCGGTCATCAGCTTCAACCCGGCCTACCGCGCGCAGAACCTGCGCTACTGGCAGATGGCTGGACACATGCTCGGCGCCTACTCGGCGTCGGCGGCGCCCGTCACCGCGGCCGCGTCAGGCGGAGGCGGGACGGTCATCGACCTCTCCGGCATGACCTACTCGCCAAAGGTCGAGGTGCGCGGCAACGCGAGCAGGGACGATATCGTGGCGGCCCTGCGCCAGTCGCAGGCCGAGTTCGGGGACTTCCTCCAGGAGGTCCTGGCCGGCCAGGCGGAGGTGGCCTATGCCTAGCAGCGTGACCGTGGTCGGCCACAGGTCGTACACCTGCCGCGCGGGCGAGTCCTTCGACCTGCTCGCCGGTCAGGCCTACGGCTACGAGACGATGGCCGACGTCATCGTCGCGGCAAACCCAGACCTCGCCGACGTGCTGCTATTCGACGGCGGCGAGGTCATCGACCTGCCAATCGTCGAGCGCGTCGAGACGCCCGACACGCTGCCGCCCTGGAGGCGGTAGCCCATGGCCTTCAAGGTGCTCTATCAGGGGGTCGACATCTACCCCAAGGTGAGTGTGGGCCGCTGCTGGGTGGACGGGCGCGCGTGGGGCGCGATGGACTCGCTCACCATGGACTTCGGCGACACCCGCAACCTCTGGGACCGCTGGAACCCGCAGGTGGGCGACGAGATCGCGGTCGAGGACGGCGCGGCCCGGTCGGGGACGATGTACGTCTCCTCGGTCGTGCCGCAGTCCAGCCGATTCACCGTCACCGCCTACGCGGCGCCGCAGGGCGCCCGCGAGCGACGCTCCAAGAGCTGGGAGCGCGTCCGCCTCTCGCAGCTCATCGCCGAGGTGGCCGACCGCCACGGCATGAGCTACGAGACGTATGGCGTGGAGGACCACGAGTACTCCTACGTCGAGCAGGACAACGAGAGCGACCTCGCCTTCCTCGACCGCCGTCTCACCTACGAGGGCGCGGGCCTCATCGTCTACGACGGGAGGCTCGTGGCCTACTCCGGCGAGTGGCTGGAGGCGCAGGGCGCGACGGGAGAGCTATCCGTCACGCCCGGCGTGGACTACGAGTTCCGCGACGACTCGGCGCGCTCATACGGCGCTTGCACCGTCACGGACGGCACCACGTCGGCCACGTGGTCGGCGGGGGAGGGCAAGACCCTCGTGCGCGTCGTGCCCGAGCGCATCGGCAGCGTCGGAGAGGCGGAGCGCTGGGCCAAGGGACTCCTGCGCGCGGCGAACCGCGAGGCGGTGCGCATGGTCGTCAGGACCGACTCGATGCTGCGAGGCTACGCGGCCGGCTCGGTCGTGGACCTGAGCGCGTCCGCGGCGGCGAGCTGGGACGGCCCGGCGGTGGTCTCGCGCATCCGCCACGACTACTACGACAGCAGGTGCAAGGTGTGGCTGACCAAGCCGCTCGGCTACTAGGGGGTGCGCATGGCTGAGGTCAGGCCCTTCTTCAAGGCCAAGATCTCGACGCTGGAGGGCAGCGACCGCAACGGCGACCCCGACAGGGCGCGCGTGCTGCCGCTCGTGGCAGACGGCGTGGTGACGCGCCCGCTCGCGCTGCACTGGTCGGTCCGCGGCGGCATGTGCCCGCTCGCGGTCGGCGACCTCGTGTGGTGCGCCCGCTCCGAGGACGGGGACGGCATCGTGCTCTCCCGCGCCGACGGCGAGTGGGCGGGATTCGTCCCGGGAGCCGTGACCGTGGAGGGCCAGCTCACCGGGCAGGCGGGCGGCACGTTCGCGGCAGACGTCACGGCGGCCGGCATATCCGCGACCGGGCACACGCACACGGCGCCGCACGGCGAGACGAGCGGCCCGCACTAGGGAGGTGAGCGCCCATGGCCACACAGGCCGAGTGGAACGGATTCACGTGGGGCGTCGCCCCGGGCTGCGTGCGGCCCATCAAGCAGCTCGACTCGAACCGCTCGGTGTCGGTCGAGCGCAACGAGGACAAGGAGGGCGAGCCCGCCACCCAGACGGTCGCGATGGACCTCATGACGCTCGACCTGAGCTACACCGCGGCGCTCTCCGCGACCGGCCGCGACCCGCGCGACGAGTACGGGGAGTGGTGGCGAAACGTCTCCGTCTACGCGCCCTTCTATCTCAACGGACGCCGGTTCATGGCCGACCTCTTCATGCTCAAGAGCGCGGCGCCGTCGGACATCCTGCTCGGACCCGACGGCCAGTGGCTCAGCGCCACCATCACGCTCAGCTTCGAGGAGTACGCCGAGGACGAGAGCGGCCTCAAGCTCGACAAGCGCGAGATTGCGGGCCTCACGCCGGGCGTCATGACGCAGACCGTGGCCACCGCGGTGTCCGTGGGGCCGAGCGACGCGCAGAGGCAGGGCAAGATGCCCTCGAACCCGGGGATGTGATCGCGATGCTCTCGACAGGCAACTCCGCGCCGCAGGTGTGCGCGCTCAACCTCCTGCGCACCTTCCGCGGCGAGGTGCCCTACGCGAGGACCAAGGGCATCGACCGCTCGCTCATCGACATCCCCGCCACCAAGTCGTGGCGCGTGGACGCCGACGCGGAGTGGGTCATAGACAGCTACGAGCCGCGCGTGACGCTCGACGAGGTGCGCATGGCCGCGTCGGCCGACGCGGGCGCCGCGGGCGACCTCTCAGCGGTCGCGATGCTCACGGACAGACAGGGGGTGGCAAGTGGCTGACGGTGCGACCGACACCTACGACGAGGCGCTGAACCTCGTCGACGTGGACAGCCAGACCATCTACACGGACGTGGTCACGTCGCTCGAGTCCGGCGTGGGGGAGCCGCTCTACCCGGGCGACGAGCGGCGCATCTTCGCCGAGGCGCTCGTGGCGGTCCTCGTGGCCTACGCGAGCAAGGCGAACGACGCGAGCCGCCAGACGCTGCTGCGCCACGCGCGCGGGCAGGTGCTCGACGCCATCGGCGAGCGCCTGGGCGTGGAGCGCATCGACGCGACCCCGGCGACGACAACGGTCAAGTTCGAGCTGTCCGCGGCGCAGGGCCACGCCATCACCATCCCGGCCATGACGCGCGTGACCTCCGACGGCAGCATCTACTTCGCGACCGACGAGCCGTGCGTCATCGCCTCGGGCGAGACGGTCGGCACGGTCACGGCGAGCTGCACGGAGGCCGGCTCGGCGGGCAACGGGTTGCTACCCGGCACGCTGACCACGCTGGTTGACCTCCAGCCCTACGTGGCCACCGTGACCAACACGACGCCGACCGACGGCGGGGACGACGGCGAGCCCTACACCGCCGACGGCGACGAGCGCCTCCGCGAGCGCATCCGCCTCGCGCCGAACGCCCTCAGCGTGGCCGGCCCGGAGCAGGCCTACGTCTACTGGGCGATGACCGCCGACCCGAGCATCGTGGACGTGGCGGCGTTCTCTGACGAGTTCGACGACACGATCGCGTGCGAGGTACACGACGGCATGGCGTTCGTCGGCGGCGACCTGCTCGACCCGGAGACCTTGCTCACCGTCGAGGGCCAGTCCACCGGATTCACGTACGCCTACGAGGACAGCCTTCTGACCATCACGCTGTCCGAGACGGACGCCGTCAAGGAGTCCGTGGACGTGGTGGTCCACCGCAAGATGGACGGGCGCGTCAAGGTCGTGCCGCTCATGGAGGGCGGCGCGCTGCCCGACGAGGGCACGCTTGAGGCGGTCGCGGCCGCCGTCAGCGACTCGACCATCCGGCCCATGACCGACGTGGTGACCGTCGAGGCGCCGACGCCCGTGGACTACACCATCTCGCTCAGGTACTGGGCGACCATCGACGACGAGGCCGCGGTCGTTGAGGCCGTGGAGGGCCCGGGCGGAGCCATCGACCGCTACGTGGCAGACCAGAGCGCCAAGCTAGGGCGCGACATAGAGCCGGACGTGCTCAAGACCTACGTCATGCAGGCGGGCGCCCTGCGCTGCGACGTGACGGCGCCGACCCGCACCGCCGTGAGCGGCCTCCAGGTCGCGCGCCTCACCGGCTCGCCGACCGTGACCCACGAGGTCGAGACCCAGGCGGGGTGGTCCGATTGAGGCTCGGCGACATCGAGTTCGTGAGGCTGCTGCCCACGTGGATGCGCGGCGACCTCGCTGACGTCGCGCTCGCGCAGGGCGTGGACGAGGTCATCCGCGACCTCGCGCCGCAGGTGGCCGTGCTCAGCGTCTGGGACTGCCTAGACCAGCTCCCCGACGCCTACCTCGACGAGCTGGCGTGGGCGCTCGACGTGCGCTGGTACGACTCGGGGGCCTCGCACGACACCAAGGTGGACCTCGTGCGGAACTCCGACCGGGTCCACCAGAAGCTCGGCACGGTCGGCGCCGTCGAGAGCGTCGTCTCGAGCTACTTCGGCGCGGGCCGCGTCATGGAGTGGCCCGACTACGACGGCCAGCCGCACCACTTCAAGGTCTTCACGACCGACCCGTCGGCGGTCGGCGAGAACCTGCCGCGCTTCCTCGACATGCTGCGCAAGGTCAAGCGCCTCTCCTCCGTCTTCGACGGCGTGATGATCGGCCTGACCGGGGAGCAGACGGCGCGGCACGGCATGGTCACCAAGATAACGTCCCGCGAGACGATCGAGCTGGGGGTGACTCCTTGAGCGACTTCGCTGACAACCACATCACCAACCTGGGCACGGCGCTGCTCGCCCGCGTCATGGCGGGCGAGGGCGGGCTGACCTTCACCCGCATCGTGCTAGGCGACGGCAACATGCCGTCCTCGCAGTCGCCGGCCACCATGACCGACGTCGTGAGCCCGAGGGCGCAGGCGTCCATCACCAAGGCCGTCGTGAGCGACGGCCAGACCGCCGTGGTCGGCGCCCGCTTCACCAACGAGGAGCAGGACGAGGCCTTCACGTGGCGCGAGCTGGGACTCTACGCCAAGGTGGGCGGGGACGCCGACGACGTCCTCTACTCCTACGGCTACACGCCGGAGGGCGAGCTGATACCCGCGGGCACGGCCTCGGGCACGCTCGTGGAGAAGCTGGTGGACGTCGTGACCTACGTCGGCGACGCCGCCGAGGTCACCGCCATCTTCGACCCGGACTTCATCCCGCAGGTCTCCCGCATCGAGGAGACGGCCATCGAGGCCATGTGGGAGCAGGGCGAGGTCGACCCGACCACGGGCAAGTCCGCCCAGTACCTCGACCGCCCGGGCCTCTCGCAGCTCGTCCACGACATCGCGGACGCCATCGCGGGCGCCGGGCCGACCGTCACGGCCGACGAGGTCACCGTCTCCATGACGGCGGAGGGAGTGCTCTCCATCAAGGCGTCCGGCGTGGGAACCGCGCAGCTCGCCGACTTCTCCGTGACCGAGGCGAAGCTCGCCGACGGCGCGGTCACGACCGGGAAGCTCGCGGACAAGTCCGTGACGGCCGAGAAGCTCGCCGACGGCGCCATCACCATCGAGCAGCTCGACAAGTCGAGCATCACGCCGTCCGCCATCGGCGCGGCGGCCGCCGAGCACGTCCACGACGCCGCCGACGTCACGTCCGGCACGCTGCCCGTGGAGCGCGGCGGCACGGGAGTGACGACCGACGACGCGCTCTTCCAGAAGGTCGTGAGCTCGCACTACCCGACCAACGAGGAACTGCTGGCCTATCTCGGCCTGAGCTAGGGGGGTGCTCACTTTGGTCACATCAGACATGCCCGTGAGCTGCGGGAACCTAGCCGCCGTCGTGCAAAATCTGACGGGGGGGGGCTGGCTCGATAGCTGACCTCGTCTACCCGGTCGGCGCCATCTACCTGAGCACGTCGGCCACGAGCCCGCAGACGCTCTTCGGCGGGACGTGGCAGCAGATTCAGGGCCGCTTCCTGCTCTGCGCTGGCGGCGGGTACGCGGCCGGCTCCACCGGGGGCGAGGCGAGCCACGCGCTGACGGTGGACGAGATGCCGGCTCACGACCACAGCGGGACGATTTCGGTCGGGCCAGTTGGAGATTCAACTCATGCCACCAACCTGAGATACGTCGCGGGCACGTTTAACGACCCAATCAGAAGCGCAAGCACGTCGCTGCCGTCTCAGGGCGGAGGCGCCGCGCACAACAACATGCCGCCCTACCTCGCAGTGTACGCGTGGAAGAGGACGGCGTAGGAGGTAGGTGTCTATGGCACTGACGGGAACTGAGCCGGTGAGCGCCGATAACCTTGCGGCGGCGCTCGACGCCGGTGGCGGCGCGTCCGACACAGGCGGCAAGCCGGTGAGCGTTGACAACCTCGCGGCGGCGCTGGAGGCCAAGGAGGCGTCCTCGAGCATCGCCATCCTCTACGAGGGGCCTGCGGTCACCGAGGCAACCCTCTCGCGGAGCGCGAACGACTACGACCTGCTCATGGTCGACGTCTTCAGTGTGTACGGGGGAGTGCCGTACTACAGCATGCTGGTGCAGTCCAAGTACGCGGGCAACAGCCCGGAGTACTACGTCGGCGGAATGTACTACTACAAGAAGAACCCGCCTGGAAACGTCGGCAACGAAACATCGACGCAAGCGAAGCTCTCCTCAGACGGAATGACCCTGACGATTGACTGGAACCAGGACAAGGTCCAGCGCGTCATAGGGATGAATCTCAAGCTACAGGGGTGATGAAGGTGGCACTCACGGGAAGCGAGCCGCTCAGCGCGGCTGGCCTCGCTGCGGCGCTCGACGTCGCGGGGGGGGGTCTCGGGGACCGGTAGCAAGCCGGTGAGCGTGGACAATCTCAAGACCGTGCTGGAGAGACAGGTCGCGACCGTCATCTACAAGGGAGCGGCAAAAAGCTACGTGACACTGTCCCGGAGCTTCAACGACTTCGACTTCGTCATGGTCAGGTTCCAGACCGGGAACACCATATGGAACGGCAGGGGCTTCGCGATCGTGAGCTCGAAGGTCAAGGTCCAGTATTCGGACCCGTACGAGTCCATGCCTGGAGCCATCTACGACACCATGGGCACCACGGCTAGGTACTCCACGGACCTCGCATCTTCGGTGGTTGACGCAAAGCCGTCGAGCAACGGGATGGCACTGACCCTGAATGTCACAACCGACCTCGTGCTCGGCATAAAGCTGCCATCGTAAGCATCGAAAGCAAGGAGGCATCCATGATCGTAATCGCCAACGGGGGGGG
>NZ_NFIT01000008.1 GCF_002159495.1 Olsenella sp. An293 | reverse complement strand
CTCCCGAGCGACGGCCCCCACCGGAGAAGCCGCCGGAGCGACCCCCGCCGGAGAAGCCACCTCCGCCCCCGCCTGATCTGCCCATGCGCCTGCCCTTCTCGTCAGTGTGCCTGCCGTCAAGTATGACTGATTTTGCCGTTGCCCGCGCGGGCTCAACTCGGCACGAAAAAAGCCGAGAAGAACGGTCCCTGAGGTCGTCCTTCTCGGCTGGCGATTGCGCGAGGCCGCTGCTTCGGCGCGTCCCTACACCCCGAGCGACATCTGGCGCGCGCGATCCATCAGGACGCCCACGGCCTCGTAGGGCTCCCAGACGTTGGTGACGGAGGAGTCCATGGGGCACTGGCCGTTGTTGGCGCGGTTCTGGATGTGACGGACGAGCGTGTCATAGCTCGTGGCGATGCCGGAGGCGAGAAGCACGGCGCGGCCGGTCCAGGACATGACGGGGGAGAAGACGGCGTCGGGGCCCAGCACGGCGTAGAGCAGCGCGGGCGCCTTGCCCACGACCTTGTCCGCGACGGAGAACCCGCGCAGGCTGCGACCGTCCTTGATCATCTTGAGGAGGGGCTTCACGCCGCGCTCGCGGCAGACGTGGATCTCGTCCCCGCGCACGGCGACGAGGGTCGCGTCCTTCTCGGCGATGAGCAGGGCGCGAGCAAGATCGAGGTCGGTGGCGTCCATGTCTTCAATCCTCCCAGATTCGTGGGTGAATCAAGTCAGCGGGTACTCTACCACAACGGCTTTTGCCGGCAATACCGCTCGCCGAAATCGATATCACAGGTCGGATGTGACAACCCAACCTGTCCTCGCTTGACACTGGCGTCAGGTTATATTGTCAACCCTTCTCTTGCCGCTTTCTGCCGCGCGGCTGTCACGTCTCTATCACACAGCTATCAGAATACTATTACACAACAAGATAAAAACACATCATAAAACTTGACTATTAGGAGGTTGAGAGGAACTATTC
Source organism: Olsenella sp. An293 (assembly GCF_002159495.1). GTDB lineage: Bacteria > Actinomycetota > Coriobacteriia > Coriobacteriales > Atopobiaceae > Thermophilibacter. The sequence goes on along the minus strand of NZ_NFIT01000008.1, from coordinate 111,566 downwards.
TGCCACCTATCGAAAGGGGGGAGAAGGTGGCTGTTGGCGGAAGATCGTTGTCGGAGTCCGGCTACTATCATGTGGTGTCAAGAGGCAACGGGCGGCAGAACATCTTCGAAAGCGACGATGATCGCCGCTCCTTTGTCGAACTCCTGAGCGTCTTTGCCGGGAGAAATGAAGTCGGCGTGATCGCTTGGTGCCTGATGGGCAATCACGTGCACCTGATTTTGCGAGATGACCAAAGTCGCCTGAGCGAAACCATGCAGTGCCTGCTCACGACATACTCTCGCAGGTTCAATCGCAGGGAGCGACATGCGGGACACGTGTTTCAGGCGAGGTTTAGCAGCGTCCCCATCGAGGATGACCGTTATCTGCTTGCCGCCGTGCGGTATGTCCACCTCAATCCCGAGCGCGCCGGGATTTGCCCGGCGTCAGAGTACAAGTGGAGCAGCTACCGAGAGTATGTCGGCACTACAGAGCCAAAGGTCTCGGATACCGCGGTCGTGCTTGACATGCTCGGTGGCCCCGCGGGGTTTGTCGAGCTGTGCGCCTCGGCTTCGGCGGGCATGGTCTCGTATTCGCCCCATTCGCTGTGCAGGACGCCCGACGAGGTGGGTGCTCTTGCGCGGTCGCTGCTTAGTGACGCGGGGCTGGCATCGCCATCGGATGTCAAGGCGCTGCCGCGTGCGGAGAGGAACGAGGCGCTGCGGCTCCTGCGGGCAGGCGGTCTCTCGATACGAGAAATCGAGCGGGTGACGGGGGTGGGCAGGGGGACGGTTCATAACGCCGTCCGGGAGACCGAAAGTTGACACTATAACCTGACGATATTGTCAAAAAAACGGGCCGCCACCCGGAGGTGGCGGCCCGAGCCAAGACGCTGGCGAGAAGAACTAGCCGTTGAGCGCGGCGTTGACGGCGACGGCGCAGGCGACGGTCGCACCGACCATGGGGTTGTTGCCCATGCCGATGAGGCCCATCATGTCGACGTGCGCGGGCACCGAGGAGGAGCCGGCGAACTGGGCGCTGGAGTGCATGCGGCCCATGGTGTCGGTCATGCCGTAGGAGGCGGGGCCGGCGGCCATGTTGTCCGGGTGCAGGGTGCGGCCGGTGCCGCCGCCGGAGGCGACGGAGAAGTACTTCTTGCCGGCGAGCACGCGCTCCTTGAAGTAGGTGCCGGCAACCGGGTGCTGGAAGCGCGTCGGGTTGGTGGAGTTGCCGGTGATGGAGATGTCGACGTTCTCGTGCCACATGATGGCAACGCCCTCACGGACGTCGTCGGCGCCGTAGCAGTTGACCTCGGCGCGCGGGCCGTCGGAGTACGGGATGGTCTCCACGACCTTGAGCTCGCCGGTGAAGTAGTCGAACTGGGTCTTCACGTAGGTGAAGCCGTTGATGCGGGCGATGATCTGGGCGGCGTCCTTGCCGAGGCCGTTCAGGATGACGCGCAGCGGCTTCTTGCGGGCCTTGTTGGCGTTGAGCGCGATGCCGATGGCGCCCTCGGCGGCCGCGAAGGACTCGTGGCCGGCCAGGAACGCGAAGCACTCGGTGTCGTCACCGAGGAGCATGGCGCCGAGGTCGCCGTGGCCCTTGCCGACCTTGCGGTCCTCGGCGACGGAGCCGGGGACGCAGAAGGCCTGGAGGCCCTCGCCGATCATGGCGGCGGCCTCAGAGGCGCTCGTGGCACCCTTCTTGATGGCGATGGCGCAGCCGCAGACGTAGGCCCACTTGGCGTTCTCGAACGCGATGGACTGGACGCCCTCGACGATCTCGCGCGGGTTCACGCCCTTGTCGAGGCAGATCTGCTCGGCCTCCTCGAGGGAGGAGATGCCGTTCTCAGCGAGCACCTTGTTGATCTTGTCGATGCGGCGCTCATAGCCCTCAAACGAAACTGCCATTTGGTTTTCCCTCCCTTTCTACTCGTGAACGGGGAAGACGTTGGCGACCGTGTGGGTCTCCTCGTCCGTGCGCGGATCGATGTACTTGGCGGCGTTCTCCCACTGGCCGTAGTGGCCCATGGCGCCGGCGATGGCGTCCTCGGGGGTCTTGCCGGCCTTGAGGGCCTCGGTGAACTTGCCGAGGTTCAGGAACTCGAAGGCGATGATCTCGTTGTTCTCGTTGAGCGCCATGCGGGTGACGTAGCCCTGGGCGAGCTCGAGGTAGCGGGCGCCCTTGGCCTTGGTGCCGAACATGGTGCCGACCTGGGTGCGCAGGCCCTTGCCGAGGTCGTCGAGGGAGGCGCCGACGGGCAGGCCGTCCTCGGAGAAGGCGGTCTGGGAGCGGCCGTAGACGATCTGGAGGAACAGCTCGCGCATGGCGACGTTGATGGCGTCGCAGACGAGGTCAGTGTTCAGGGCCTCGAGGATGGTCTTGCCCGGGAGGATCTCGGAGGCCATGGCGGCGGAGTGGGTCATGCCGGAGCAGCCGAGGGTCTCGACGAGGCACTCCTCGATGACGCCCTCCTTGACGTTAAGGGTGAGCTTGCAGGCACCCTGCTGGGGCGCGCACCAGCCCACGCCGTGCGTGAGGCCGGAGATGTCCTTGATCTCCTTGGCCTGGACCCACTTGCCCTCCTCGGGGATGGGCGCGGGGCCGTGATATGCGCCCTTGGCGACGGGGCACATATTCTCGACTTCTGCGGAATACTGCATGTAATGCTCCTCTCCGTGGTGTTGAGGTCGGTGCCATGCGACCGGTCCTTGCCAGTCAGGGTCTAGTTTACGGCAAAACGGTCCGCGCATGAGTCCCGACGGCGTCGTTTTTCGGGCGCTCGCTCGCCGGCGTCCCGCGAGTGGGCTGCTATAATCGCGCTCCATGAATGCGGAAATGGACAGAGCGGTTACGAGGGGCTCGCGCCCCGGGCGACGTGCCGTGCCCCAGTGGGCCTGGAAGGTCGCCCTCGCCTTCTCTGCCGCCATCTGGGGCGGCTCGTTCGTCGTGATGAAGGACACGCTCGACGTCATCCCGCCCGCGTGGCTGATGGGCATCCGCTTTCTCGTGTCCGCGCTCATCGTGGGCGCGCTGTTCTGGCGCACCTTGCGTGACAATTTCGACCTGAGCCATCTCGTGATGGGTACCATCCTCGGCGTGGCATCGGGATCTGCCTTCGTGGTGCAAAACATTGGCCTCGACGACACCACCCCTGGTCGCAACGCCTTTCTCACCGCCACGTATTGCGTGATGGTGCCGTTTTTCAACTGGGCCGTCACGCGCCGCAGGCCCGAGGCAAACAACCTCGTCGCGGCGGCGCTCGCCATCGTGGGCGTGGGGCTGGTCGCCCTCGGCGACGACCTCTCGCTGATCATGAGCGGCGGCGACTGGCTCACGCTCGCCGCCGCGGCGCTCTTCGCCGTGCACATCGTGCTCGTGGCGCGCTTCTCCTCTGCTCACGACGTGATGACGCTCACGGTGGTCCAGCTTGCCGTGAGCGCGCTCGTCGCGCTCGGGACGGCGGCTCTCACCGAGACCCCGCCCGACCCGGCCATCTTCTCATCCGCCGACGTGTGGCTCTCGCTGGCCTATCTCGTCTTGCTCTCCTCGTGCGTGTGCATGGTGGTGCAAAACCTCGGGCAGGCTCACGTGCCGCCCGCCCAGGCGTCGCTGCTGCTCTCTCTGGAGAGCGTCTTTGCCGTGGCCTCCAGTGTGATCTTCTACCATGAGCTCGTGACGCCTCGCATTGCCGTGGGCTTTGGAACCATTTTCGTGGCGGTGCTGGTGAGCGAGCTCCTCGTGCGTCGGCGGGACTAGGCCTGGTCGGACGCGCGGGCGCTGCAAAATCGAGTTCCAATCCATTTTGCTGATGGCGGCAACGCAAAACCTCGCTTCGATCCATGGAAAAATGGGCTCAAAGCGGGAGCGTGAGGGCGCCGTCAGGACAAAACCGCAGATGGCGATTATTCGTTTTGGCCCGGAGGCGTGAAAACCCATGGATCGAAGCGAGGTTTTGTTTTCGGCGCGAGCTCATTATGGATCGAAGAGCGGTTTTGCATGAAAGCGGCGTCTCCCGCCCATGGATTTCCGAGTCCGGGCCGGCCGTCAAGCGTCATGATGTCAGGTAGCAGCCATTTTTGTGGGACCCACGTTGGGAGGAAGCATGATTCAGGAGGTCGGTCCAGGGCACGTCTATGACAACCGCTTCTCGTCGCTCGAACCGGCGGATGCGGACTATGTCCTGCACTTCACGAGCGACGGCTGTCTCGCGCGGGTAACGCACGTGGGTCGCGCGGACGCCGACGCCGGCGACGCAGGCGAGGAGGTCGAGCTTCCGCGCCTGGGAGACTACACGCGCAGGCCGGGCCGCACGACCTACCTCTTCTCGCTAGGGGAGGACCGATTCTTCCTCGCCCTTGACGACCGGGTTGCCGCGCCTGCGGGCTTTTCGTACGAGTCCGTGAGCTGGCTGCGCCGAGCCGAGCCGCAGCATCTGCTGTTTGCTGCCGCCACGGGCTCCCAGCTCGACCGCTGGTATCGCGGCAATCGCTTCTGCGGCCGTTGCGGCGCGCCGACCGAGCTCGCCCCGGCGAGCCGCGAGATCGTATGCCCGGAGTGCGCCCACATCGTCTACCCCAAGATCTGCCCAGGCATCATCTGCGCCGTGACCAGCTGCGACGGCAATGACGAGAAGATCGTGCTCACGCGCTACGCCGGCCGCACCACGGCGCTCTGGGCGCTCGTCGCCGGCTTCACCGAGATCGGGGAGCCGCTCGAGGACACGGTGCGCCGAGAGGTGATGGAGGAGGTGGGGCTGACCGTCAAGAACCTGCGCTTCTACAAGAGCCAGCCGTGGAGCTTCACGGACACGCTGCTCGTGGGCTTTTGGTGCGAGGTCGACGGCGACCCGACCATCGCGGTGGACCGCACCGAGCTCAAGGAGGCGCGCTGGTTCTCGCGCGCCGACATCCCCCTCGAGCGGACGGGGGACCGGGCGAGCCTCACCGGCGAGATGATCGAGCGCTTCCGCCTCATGGGGCGCGCCGCCTGGGAGTGAGCGCCTCGTCATGACGAACGAGAGGAGGGGGCGGCGGGATGTCCCGTCGCCCCCTCTCGCGTAGAGCTCGCGTGGGTGAGTCTACTGGTAGTTGCGCTCGCGAATCTCGCCGAGGGACTGCTCGGCGGCGGCCTCCTCGGGCGACAGGTAGTCGACGAGGTCGCCGGGCTTGCAGTTGAGCACCTGGCAGAGGGCCTCGAGCGTCGAGAAGCGCATGCCGCGGATGTGCCCGTTCTTGATGTTCGAGAGATTGACCGTGGAGGTGCCGATCCGCTTGGCAAGCTCCGTCGACGTGATCTTCCTCTCCGCCATTACGCGGTCGAGCCTCATGACAATGGGCACCTCGTCACCTCCGTGAACGTTTTTTACATAGGACTATATTATCTAAACGAAGGCGTCGGAATCCTCCTTAAGAGCGTTTCCATATCGAACGACCATCGCCAGGCAGACGAGAAACACCATCAAGACGGCGCCCTTGAGATCGAGGTCGACGTCGAGGGCGAGCGACTCCAGGGCCCCTGCCGGCGCCGTCCCGGCGACCACAAGCTCGAGCAGCAGATGGCCGAGCAGCAGCACGGAGGTCATGACGAGGCGCGTCGACTGGGCTCCGCCGAAGGGGGAGTCGTCCCTGCAGAAGTGCCTCAGGAACTCCGCGAGCAGGAAGATCGTGCCCAGCGTCATGCACTGGGAGAGGACGAGGGGCACCTCGAAGAGCAGGATGTCCCGGACGTCCGGGAGGCCCTTCCTGACGAGCAGAAGGCAAAACGCGATCTCCGCGATAGTCCCGAGCCCTGCGGCGCCGTGAAGGGCGACGGCGCCAAAGCGCGACCAGCGCCGCGCGACGCGACATTCCCTGTTGAGTGATGAGTCCATGTTCTTCTCCTCATGATTGAAAACAGAATCAAGGTGATAACCGGGGGATGTGTTTCGTGCTGGCGTGTCGTTGCCTGACGGACATCACCTCCCTTAGCAACTTCACCGTGTTCAAATGAGAGTTCTTCAATGATAGTTTTCAAACTGAAAACGTTTTCAGCTATGCCGTCAGCGGTATGAATTAACGGTCAATTGGTTATAGCGCAATGCTAATTCGTACAAACAGAAAGTTTTAATTTCAAGCTATTGGAGTTGAAAAATGTGGGCCCATACGCAGAACGCGGGGCAGCGCTGGTCACAACGACGTCGCTACGCTGCGGCGTCGCCCGACGTCTCTTGTCAATTGTGAGCAGGGGGGCGTCCCGGGCGCCCGGCAGGTCACGCGCCGAGCACGAACCGCTCGATCGCCTCGGCGACCCCGCCGGCGTTGTTGTCGTCATCGCAGACGTAGCCTGCGGCGGCCCGGGCCTCCTCGGAGGCGTTGGCGACCGCCACGCCGAGCCCCGCGGCGCGGATCATGGGGACGTCGTTGGAGTTGTCCCCGATGGCCATGGTCTCCCCCGGAGCGATGCCCAGGTGCTCAGCGAGCGCGAGCAGGCCCGCGCCCTTGTTGATGCCGGGCGCGTTGAACTCGAGGTAGCGGTTGGAGGAGTAGACGACGTCGAGGCCCGCGGTGAGCCCGGCGGCGGCGAGCTCGCGCTCGGTGCGGCGCAGCTCCTCCATGTCGAGGCTCATGAAGAGGAGCTTGACGACGACCTCGCCGTTCTTCTCGACAAAGTCGAGCGTGGGCTCGTGGGTCTCGACGATGTTCATGCGGCCTTCGATGTAGGAGCGCTCGACGGGCCAGTAGTTGTAGAGGTAGACGTGGTCGAGCGTGTAGACGTGAACGCAGAGCCCGCGCTCGATGCCCGCCTGGTAGAGGGCCTCGGCCACGTCGGGCGCGAGCGAGCAGGTGGTGAGCGGGCGGGAGGTGTCTGCGTTCTCGGTGAGCACGCCGCCGTTGAAGGAGATGACGTACTCGCCGGCCGCGTCGAGGAGCCCGAGGTCGGCCAGGGTGTCGTTGACCGACTCAAACGGCCTTCCCGTGGCGGGGACGAAGCGCGCCCCGCGCTCGCGCGCCGCGGCGATCGCCCGGCGGACGCGCTCGGGAATGCGGTGCTCGTCGTCGAGCAGGGTCTCGTCGAGGTCGCAGGCGATGAGACGATACATGTGGCTCCTTTCGTCGGCCACGTCACATTGTAGACGCGCCCCTGTTTGTTACGGCGCAGAATCCATCTGCCGCCCACGCCGCCCCGACGCGCACCGTTTTAGGCATAATCGTGCACTAACACTGGGCCACTGCGCCGCAGACGAGAAAGGCCAACACCATGACCAGGAAGATTCACATCTTTGACACCACGCTGCGCGACGGGGAGCAGTCCCCCGGCGCCTCCATGAACACCGAGGAGAAGCTCGTCGTCGCCCAGCAGCTCATTCGCATGGGCGTCGACGTCATCGAGGCGGGTTTTCCCATCTCCTCCCCGGGCGACTTCCGCTCCGTGCAGGAGATCGGCCGTCTCGCGGGCGACTCCTGCGTGGTCTGCGGCCTCACACGCGCCGTCGAGAAGGACATCGACCGCGCGGCCGAGGCGCTCGCGACGGCCAAGCGCCCGCGCATCCACACCGGCATCGGCGTCTCGCCGAGCCACCTGCGCGACAAGTTGCGCATCACCGAGGACGAGTGCGTCGAGCGCGCCGTCCACTGCGTTGAGTACGCCAAGCGCTACGTCGAGGACGTCGAGTTCTACGCCGAGGACGCCGGCCGCGCCGACCAGGCGTTCCTCGAGCGCGTGATCCAGGCCGTCGTCAAGGCCGGCGCCACCGTCGTGAACATCCCCGACACCACGGGATACCAGCTTCCCGAGGACTTCGGACGGCGCATCAAGGGCCTCGCGGACAACGTCATTGGCATCGAGGACGTCATCATCTCCGTGCACACGCACAACGACCTTGGCATGGCCACGGCCCTTGCCCTCCAGGGCGTCAAGAACGGCGCCCGCCAGATTGAGTGCACCATCAACGGCCTGGGCGAGCGCGCCGGCAACACCGCGCTCGAAGAGGTCGTCATGGCCATCAAGATGCATGGCGAGGAGCTCGACGCCCACACCGACATCGTGACCCAGGAGCTCACCCGCGCGAGCCACCTCGTCTCCCGCATCACCGGCATGAGCGTCCAGGCCAACAAGGCCATCGTCGGCGCCAACGCCTTCGCGCACTCCTCCGGCATCCATCAGGACGGCGTCCTCAAGGCGCGCGACACCTACGAGATCATCGACCCCGCCGACGTGGGCGCCGCCGGCTCCGAGATCATCCTCTCGGCGCGCTCCGGCCACGCTGCGCTTCGCCACCGCCTCTCCGAGCTCGGCTACACCTTCGCCGACACCGAGTTCGACGAGGTCTACCAGCGCTTCCTCGAGATCGCGGACCAGAAGAAGGAGGTCTACGACGAGGACCTCGAGTCGATGGTCCAGGAGCGCCAGCGCGACGTCGCTGCCGTCTACACGCTCGATGCCCTGCAGGTCTCCTGCGGCGACCCGCTGATCCCCACGGCCACGGCCACGATCACCGACGAGCTCGGCGTGGCGCACGTGGTCGCCGCCACGGGCACCGGTCCGGTCGACGCCGCCTACCAGGCCATCGACAAGGTCGTGGCGGTCCACGGCGACCTCGCGGAGTTCTCCGTCAAGGCCATCACGCGCGGCATCGACGCCATCGGCGAGGTCACGGTGCGCATCACCGCCGAGGACGGCCGCGTCTACACCGGCCGCGGCGCGGACAACGACATCATCGTCTCGAGCGCCAAGGCCTACGTCAACGCGATCAATCGCATGATCCAGACCACGCGTTCCAAGGAAGGGAAGTAGCATGGCACGTCCCCAGACGATGGCCGAGAAGATTCTCGCCGCCCACGCCGGCCTTGAGGAGGTCGTCCCCGGCCAGCTCATAGAGTGCGACCTCGACCTCGTGCTCGCCAACGACATCACGGCGCCCATCGCCATCAAGACGGTGCGCGAGATCGGCGCTGGCGTCTTTGACCGCGACAAGGTCTGCCTCGTTCCCGATCACTACGCTCCCAACAAGGACATCAAGAGCGCCGAGCAGACCAAGGTGACCCGCGACTTTGCCTATGAGATGGGGATCACCCACTACTACGAGCAGGGCTGCATGGGCATCGAGCATGCGCTGCTCCCCGAGCGCGGCGTCGTGGTGCCCGGCGACCTCGTCATCGGCGCCGACTCCCACACCTGCACCTACGGCGGCATCGGCGCCTTCTCCACCGGCGTGGGCTCCACGGACGCCGGCGTGGGCATGGCGACCGGTCGCGCCTGGTTCAAGGTGCCCGAGACCATCCGCATCGTCGTCGACGGCGAGCTGCCCGAGGGCGCCTCTGCCAAGGACATCATCCTCTACGTCATCGGCAAGATTGGTGTGGACGGCGCGCTTTACTGCGCTATGGAGTTCGCGGGCTCCACGATCGAGGCGCTCTCGGTGGAGGGACGCCTCACCATTGCCAACATGGCCATCGAGGCCGGCGGCAAGGCGGGTCTGTTCGAGGTCGACGACACGTGCCGCGAGTACGTGAGGCGCCGCACCCAGCGCGCCTTCGTCGAGTATCACCCCGACGAGGACGCCGTCTACAAGCAGGTCATCCACATCGATGCCGCCGACATCGTGCCGTGCGTCTCCTGGCCGCACCTGCCCTCCAACACCCATCCCGTCACCGAGAGCCGCCACATCAAGATCGACCAGGCCGTCATTGGCTCCTGCACCAACGGCCGCATCGAGGACATGCGCGCCGCGGCCGAGGTGCTGTGCGGGCGCACCGTCGCCGACGGCGTGCGCTGCATCGTCATCCCCGCGACCCAGGGTGTCTGGCTCCAGTGCGTCCACGAGGGCCTGATGGACATCTTCATCAACGCCCACTGTGTGGTCTCCACGCCCACCTGCGGCCCGTGCCTGGGCGGCTACATGGGCATCCTCGCGGCGGGGGAGCGCTGCGTCTCCACGACCAACCGCAACTTCGTGGGCCGCATGGGCGACCCCACCTCCGAGGTCTACCTGGCGAGCCCCGCCGTCGCGGCCGCTTCGGCCGTCGCGGGTCACATCGCCCTGCCGTCCGACCTGTAAGGTCTCTGACCTGCCCGGGAGCCCCCGGTCTTTCTCACCAAGCTCAGCGCTCGCTGCGCTCGCTCGCTTCGTGATTCGCTTGGCTAGAAGGACCGGGGGCTCCCTGCTGCCTCGCGTTCTTCTCGCATGCGGCATATGCCTGCAAAATCGATCTTCGGTCCATATTCCTATCCCGCGAAAAACAAAAGTCGCCTCCGATCCATGGAAAAATGCGACTGCGACGGCTTCTCGACGAGGGTCCGAGAGAAAAAGTCCAGTTGAGCAAAAGCACCCGCGTCCTTGAGTCTCCATTTTTCATGGATCGGAGGCGACTTTTGTTTTCGTCGACGACTAAAAATGGATCGAAGGTCGATTTTGCGGCCATGTGCCGCTCGCGCCGGAATCGGGGCCTCTGGCCGCGCCGCGCGCCGCGCCCGCCGGGTTCCCCCTTCCCTGAAATCGATATCCGGGTACTAGAGTCGGCCCCGAGGTCGGCCGCATCGGACGGCCGCGCGAGGGCAGGGAGCAACGATGGAGAAGGTCAAGGTTGTCCAGTACGGGTGCGGAAAGATGTCCAAGTACATCCTGCGCTACCTCTACGAGCACGGCGCGCAGATCGTGGGCGCCATCGACGTGGACCCGGCCGTCGTTGGCCAGGACGTGGGCGATTTCGCCGGCCTCGGCGTCAAGACGGGCATCGTCATCTCCGACGACGCCGACAAGGTCCTCGACGAGTGCGACGCCGACGTGGCCGTCGTGACCCTCTTCAGCTTCATCAGCGACATCTACGACCACGTGGAGAAGTGCGTCTCGCGCGGCATCAACGTGATCACCACCTGCGAGGAGGCCATCTACCCCTGGACCACCGCCGCGGCGCAGATCAACCGCCTCGACGCGCTGGCCAAGGAGACCGGCTGCACCATCACCGGCAGCGGCATGCAGGACATCTACTGGATCAACATGGTGGGCATCGTCGCCGGCGGCATCCACAAGATCGAGAAGATCAAGGGCGCCTACAGCTACAACGTCGACGAGTACGGCCTGGCGCTCGCCAACGCCCACGGCTGCGACCTCACGCCCGAGGAGTTCGAGGCCAAGATCGCGCATCCCGCCGAGTTCGAGCCGTCCTACGCGTGGAACGCCGTCGAGGCCATCTGCAACAAGCTCGGCCTCACGATCAAGTCCATCGAGCAGAAGCACGTCCCGTACGTCGCCGATCAGGACACCTACTCCGAGACCCTCGGCAAGACCATCGAGGCCGGCCGCTGCCTCGGCATGTCCGCGGTGGTCACGGCCGAGACCATGCAGGGCATCACCGTCGAGGAGGAGACCATCGGCAAGGTCTACGGCCCCGACGACGGCGACATGTGCGACTGGTGGATCTCCGGCGAGCCCGACACCGAGTTCCACGTGGTCAAGCCCGCCACGGTCGAGCACACCTGCGCCACGATCGTGAACCGCATCCCGCAGCTGCTCGCGGCGCCCTGTGGCTACGTCACGGCCGACCAGCTCGAGCCCAACGCCTACCTCACCTACCCGATGGAGTACTACTGCTAGGAACCGCTCGCCAGAGCCTGACCGCGCCCGGGGCCGACCGCTCGACCCCGGGCTTTTGCGTCGGCGGCTTTGACGCTATAACCTGACGTCAGTGTCAATTTGACGATGACGTCAGACGACAATGTCAAGTTCAGATGAGGGGGCTGCCATGTACTTCATCGGCGTCGATCTGGGAACGTCCGCCTGCAAGTTCCTGCTCATGGACGAGAAGGGTGCGATCCTCAACATCACGAGCAGGTCCTACGACGTGAAGTATCCGCATCCCGGCTGGAGCCAGCAGGACCCGGCGGACTGGTGGCGCGCGGTGCGCGAGGGCGTGCCGGAGCTGCTCGCCGGCTTTGACGCCTCCCGGGTGGCGGGCATCGGCTGCGGCGGCCAGATGCACGGCCTGGTTGCGCTGGACTCCGACGACCAGGTCATCCGTCCCGCGATCCTCTGGAATGACGGCCGCACCGCCGAGCAGGTCCGCTACCTCAACGAGGAGGTAGGAACCGCTCGTCTGCTCGAGCTCACCGGCAACATCGCCTACGCTGGCTTCACCGCGCCCAAGCTCCTGTGGATGCGGCAGGAGGAGCCCGAGCTCTTCTCGCGCATCGCGCACGTGCTGCTGCCCAAGGACTACCTGAATCACCTGCTCACCGGCGCGTACGCCACCGACGTCTCCGACGCGTCCGGCACGTTGCTCTTTGACGTGGCGCGGCGCACGTGGAGCGACGAGATGCTCGCGCTCTGCGGCCTCACCGCGGCGCAGATGCCGCGCGTCCACGAGAGCTACGAGCCCATCGGCACGCTGCGCCCCGAGGTCGCCGAGGAGCTGGGGCTCCCCCGCGGCGTGGTCGTGGCCGCCGGCGCGGGCGACAACGCCGCCGCCGCGGTGGGGACGGGCGCCGTGGGCGCGGGCACGATGAACATCAGCCTCGGCACGTCCGGCACCGTGTTCATCCCCACGGCGAGCTTCTCGGCAGGCGTGGGGGACCGCATCCACTCCTTCTGCCACGCGGACGGGGCCTGGCACCTCATGGGGTGCATCCTCTCGGCGGCGAGCTGCAACGCCTGGTGGGTGAACGACGTGCTCGGCACGGACGACATGGCGGCCGAGCAGGCGGGGATCGACCCCGCGAGCGCGCCGGCAGACCTCCCGTACTTCCTGCCGTACCTCATGGGCGAGCGCACCCCGCTCAACGACGTCAACGCCCGCGGCGCCTTCGCGGGCATGAGCATGTCCACCTCGCGCGCCGACCTCACGCGCTCCGTGCTCGAGGGCGTGGCCTTCGCCGTGCGCGACTCGGTGGAGATCGCGCGTTCGCTCGGCGTCGACGTGGCGTCCTCGACGGTGTGCGGCGGCGGCGCGAAGAGCCGTCTGTGGCTCCAGATGCTCGCCGACATCCTGGGCATCGAGCTCGTCCTCCCCACCACCGAGCAGGGGCCGGGCTACGGCGGTGCCATGCTCGCCGCCGTAGCCGCGGGCGCGTGTGGCTCGGTGGGGGAGTGCGCGCGGGAGCTGGTGAGCGAGCGCGAGCGCATCGCGCCCAACGCCGCCCTGGCGGGGGAGTACGAGCGGCGCTATCAGATCTGGCACGGGCTCTACCCTGCGCTCAGGGAGTCGTTCGCGCGGATGGGGGCGTAGCGGGCGGACGTTCTTCTCGCCAAAACATATAAACGTTTATAAACACCGAGAAGAACGACGGCTTGCTCAGAGACTGCCGATACCGACAGAAAAGCTACCGTTCGCAGATTTCTGACGCTACTAAACGTTTTCTAAACGGACCCTAGAGATAGCGCAATTTCAAAGGGGCGCCGCCGTCTGCGGCGTCTCGGGGAGAGGAGATAGACATGGCACTCAAGTCCAGCAACATCCCTGACGTCAAGCTCGGCATCGTCGCGGTCTCGCGCGACTGCTTCCCGATCGAGCTCTCCGAGCGTCGTCGCGCCGCCGTCGCGGCCGCCGTCGCCGAGCTCGGCGTCGACGCCGTCGAGGTCAAGAAGACCGTCGAGTCCGAGGCCGACGTCGAGCCCGCGCTCGCCGAGGCCGTCGCCGCCGGCGCCAACGCGCTCGTGGTCTTCCTCGGCAACTTCGGCCCCGAGACCCCCGAGACCCTGCTCGTCCAGAAGTTCGACGGCCCCGCGATGTGCGTCGCGGCCGCCGAGGGCGACGGCGACCTGGTCAACGGCCGCGGCGACGCCTACTGCGGCATGCTCAACTGCAGCTACAACCTCGGCATGCGTCATCTCGCCGCCCACATCCCGGCCTACCCGGTGGGCACCGCCGCCGAGGTCGCCCAGATGATCAAGGACTTTGTGCCCGTGGCCCGCACGATCATCGGCGTGCGCAACCTCAAGATCATCACCTTCGGCCCGCGCCCGCAGGACTTCTTCGCCTGCAACGCCCCGATCAAGGGCCTCTATCAGATCGGCGTGGAGATCGAGGAGAACTCCGAGCTCGATCTGCTCGTCGCCTACAAGGCCCACGCGGGCGACCCGCGCATCGCCGACGTCTGCGCCGACATGGCCGCCGAGATGGGCGAGGGCAACTACTACCCCGACCTCCTCGAGCGCATGGCGCAGTTCGAGCTCACCCTGCTCGACTGGGCCGAGCAGCACAAGGGCGCCCGCAAGTACGTGGCCTTCGCCGACAAGTGCTGGCCGGCCTTCCCGGAGGAGTTTGGCTTCGAGCCGTGCTTCGTGAACTCGCGTCTGGCCACCCGCGGCATCCCCGTGGCCTGCGAGGTCGACATCTATGGCGCCCTCTCCGAGTACATCGGCATGTGCGCCTCCGATGACACGGTGACCCTGCTCGACATCAACAACTCCGTGCCCGCCTCCCTCTACCAGGAGCAGATCGCCGGCAAGTTCGAGCACGACTGGCAGCTCACCGACACCTTCATGGGCTTCCACTGCGGTAACACCCCGAGCTGCAAGCTCTGCGCCGACCGCGCGGTCAAGTTCCAGCTCATCCAGCACCGCCTGCTCGAGCCCGAGGGCTCCGAGCCCGACTTCACCCGCGGCACCCTCGAGGCCGACATCGCCCCGAGCGAGATCACGTTCTACCGCCTGCAGTGCGACTCCGACGGCGTCCTGCGCAGCTACGTCGCCGAGGGCGAGGTCCTGCCGGTCCAGACGTGCTCCTTCGGCGGCCGCGGCGTCTTCGCGATCCCGGAGATGGGCCGCTTCTACCGTCACGTCCTGATCCAGAAGCGCTACCCGCACCACGGCGCGGTGGCCTTCAACCACTGCGGGCGCGCCCTCTTCGACGCCCTGCGCTTCCTCGGCGTCGAGGACATCGCCTACAACCAGCCCAAGAGCCTCCCGTACCCCACGGAGAACCCCTTCGCGTAAGGGCCCTTGCCGCTGACATGGCCTGATCCTCCGGACGGGTTCTCCGAGCAGTTCCGTTAATGCTCGAAGAACCCGTCCCCCTTTCGGTAAGAGCTCCCCGGCCCCGACGCTAGAATGGCGCCAACGAAAGTGAGGTGGGGTCCGCATGGCGCGAGCCGCGTCAGACGGTTCCCTCCCGGCAGCACGTTCTTCTCGACCACGAGCCGCCGGGGCCATTCCCGCGCGCAGTTTTGCGAAGCAACTGTTTGAGCACGGGGATGGCCCCGGCGGCACCGAGAGCGACCAGAAAGGACAACGATGCAGTTCAAAGGGACCGTCTTCCGCTACGGGCGCGACATCGACACCGACGTCATCATTCCGGCGCGCTACCTCAACACGTCTGACCCGGCCGAGCTCGCCAAGCACTGCCTCGAGGACCTCGACCCCACCTTCGTCAGCCGCGTGAAGCCGGGCGACATCGTGGTGGCCGACGAGAACTTTGGCTGCGGCTCGTCCCGCGAGCACGCGCCCGTGGCGATCAAGGCCGCCGGCGTCTCCTGCGTGATCGCCAAGAGCTTCGCGCGCATCTTCTACCGCAACTCGATCAACATGGGCCTGCCCATCCTCGAGTGCCCCGAGGCCGCGGAGGCCATCTCCGACGGCGACGTGGTCTCCGTCGACGCAGACACCGGCACCATCACCGACGAGACCACGGGCGCCATCTTCCAGGCGCAGCCGTTCCCGCCGTTCATCCAGGAGATCATCACGGGCGGCGGCTTGGTCGCGCGCACCAAGCGCGTCATGGCCCAGAAGGGCGGTAGGTAGCATGGCGAGCAGGACCTATCACGTCTGCACGCTGCCGGGCGACGGCATCGGCCCCGAGATCATCGCCGAGGGCAAGAAGGTCCTCGCCGCGCTGGGCGAGAAGTACGACGTCGAGTTCGTCTGCGAGGACCAGCTGATCGGCGGCGCCGCGATCGACGCCACCACGGA
Organism: Olsenella sp. An293; assembly: GCF_002159495.1. Classification (GTDB taxonomy): domain Bacteria; phylum Actinomycetota; class Coriobacteriia; order Coriobacteriales; family Atopobiaceae; genus Thermophilibacter. The sequence goes on along the minus strand of NZ_NFIT01000008.1, from coordinate 95,707 downwards.
GGCGGGCGGCCCGGTCTCGGCGCTGCCTCCCGAGACGCTCGAGGCGGCGCGCGCCTCCGACGCCGTCCTGCTCGCCGCGGTGGGCGGGCCCAAGTGGACCGACACCAAGGTGGGGGCCGTGCGCCCTGAACAGGGCCTTCTTGCCATCCGCAAGGAGCTCGGGCTCTACCTCAACCTGCGCCCGGTGCGCATGTTCGACGCGCTGATCGACGCCTCCTCGCTTAAGCCCGAGGTGCTGCACGGCGTCGACCTCATCATCGTCCGCGAGCTCACGGGCGGCCTATACTTTGGCGGCCACGAGCGCACGATGGGCGTCGAGGGCGCCGGCGTGGGCGGCACGCGCGGCGAGTACGCGCGCGACGTCCTGGAGTACTCCGAGTACGAGGTCGACCGCGTGGTACGCTGGGCCTTTGACGCGGCGCGACGCCGTCGCGGCGTGGTCCACTCCGTCGACAAGGCCAACGTGCTCGACACCTCGCGCATGTGGCGCGAGGTCGCCCACAACATCGCCGCCGAGTACCCCGACGTGACGCTCGAGGACATGTACGTCGACAACGCCGCGATGCAGCTCATCGCCAACCCGGCGCAGTTTGACGTGCTCGTGACCGAGAACACCTTCGGTGACATCCTCTCCGACGAGGCCTCGATGCTCACGGGCTCGCTCGGCATGCTCGCCTCCGCGAGCCTGGGCGACGGCACGGCCCTCTACGAGCCGAGCCACGGCTCGGCGCCCGACATCGCCGGTCAGGGCATCGCCAACCCGATCGCGCAGATCCTCTCCGTGGAGCTGATGCTGCGCTACAGCTTTGGCATGGACGCCGCGGCAGACGAGCTTGCCGCCGCGGTCACGCGCGTGCTCGACGAGGGCTGGCGCACCGTCGACATCGCCGACGAGTCCACTCCCGCAGACAAGGTGCTCGGCACAGCCGCGATGGGTGACAAGATAGTGGAGGCCCTGGGCTAGACGCTCCAGGCTAGGGGGCCCAGGAGGTCCGGCGCTCAGACAGCTTGCCGTGAAGGGCGCGGCAAGAACTCGCGGCGGACCTCCTGGGCCTCCTTTCTGTCGGTGGACATTCCGGCGGAAGGTGCGTGACGTCCGTGGCTGTCTTCGGCATGGCCCAGACGGGAATCGCAGCTGCAAAAGCTGCCTCCAATCCATATCTCTGGTGCGCCGGGAACAAAAGTCGCCTTCGATCCATGAAGATTGGCGACAAAACCCTGCCAAAAATAAACTTAGATTCTTGATATTCAATCTACCTGCGGATCTTCTTGACCGACGTTTCGGGGACACCTTTTGTCGTGGCCAAACATGTCGAAATAGCATGGATCGAAGACGGGTTTTGCTTTGGCCGGGCGTGGAATATGGACTCAAGGCTCGTTTTGCAGCGACGACGGCCGATTCGCCGCCGCACGGTGCGGAGCCCGATGAGACCGAGTATCCTAACGTGTTGAACTCGCGACGAGAGGACCGCCATGACCTACGACTTCACCACCATCTTGGACCGCGCGGGCCACGACGCGCTCGCCGTCGATGCCATCGGAGCGCCCGGTTCGGGATATCCCGCGCCGGACGCCGGCTTTGACGCCATCCCCATGTGGGTGGCCGACATGAACTTCCCCGTCGCCCCCTCGATCATCCGTGCGATCAAAGATCGCCTGCAGTATCCCACGTTTGGCTACTTCAGCCCGAGCGACGCCTACTACCAGGCCATCATCGACTGGCATCGCGACCGCAAGGGCGTGGGCGAACTGCTTCCGGAGCACATCGGCTACCAGAACGGCGTTCTGGGGGGCGTGGTCTCCGCCCTCACGGCGTTTGCCGCGCCCGGTGACCCGGTGCTCGTGCACAGCCCCACCTACGTGGGCTTCACGCACAGTCTCGAGGACAACGGCTTCAAGATCGTGCACTCGCCGCTCGTGCGCGATGCGGACGGCGTCTGGCGCATGGACTATGAGGACATGGAGCGCCGCCTCGCCGAGGAGCGTATCCACGTGGCCATCTTCTGCTCGCCGCACAACCCCTGCGGCCGCGTCTGGGAGCGCTGGGAGATCGAGCGCGCCATGGAGCTCTACGCCGCCCACGACTGCGTGGTCATCTCCGACGAGATCTGGTCCGACATCGTGCGGCCGGGCGTCACGCACATCACCACCCAGTCCGTCTCCGACGACGCTCGCCGGCGCACCATCGCGCTCTACGCCCCGTCCAAGACCTTCAACCTCGCCGGCCTCATCGGCAGCTATCACGTCATCTATGATGACTACCTGCGCGACCGCGTGACCACCAAGGCCAAGAAGACGCACTACAACAGCATGAACGTCCTCTCGCAGCACGCGCTCATCGGCGCGTACGGCCCCGAGGGCCGCGTCTGGGCAGACGAGCTCAACCAGGTCATCGCCGGCAACGTCGACTGGGCGTGCGACTTCATCGAGAGCCGCCTGCCCGGCGTGAGCGTCTCCCGTCCCCAGGGCACCTACATGCTCTTCCTCGACTGCACGGAGTGGTGCGCGCGGAGCGGGCGCACGATCGACGAGGTCCTGGGCGCGGGGCACCGCGCGGGCGTCTGCTGGCAGGACGGCCGCGCCTTCCACGGTCCGTGTCACATCCGCGTGAACCTCGCGCTGCCCCTCGCGCGCGTTCAGGAGGCCTTTGGTCGCCTGGAGGGCCACGTCTTCTGCTGACGATCGATCGGGGCATCCCAGACGGTGCCCCGATCGGTTCCCCTACAGGAGCAGGCCGCTGGCAAAGCCCCGGTCAACCTCTCTCTGAAAGCGCTCCGTCACGAGGTTCTCGTCGTCGGAGATCCTTCGACCATAGGCTATAAGCTGGCCGGACGCTGCTATGACGGTGCGCTCGGCCAGCTCCTTTGCCTGTTGGGCAATGAGGGGGACGGCCCAGCTTGCCGGTTCCTGGGAGAGGTGGATCGTCATGCCGCTCGTCACGATGCCTCCTTTGAAGGGCAGCAGCGTGAGGAGCATGAGCGAGGGGATGTGGTGCACGTGGCTGTCCGCGGGGTCTTGGCTCGCGCCCACGGCGAAGAGGTGGGTGCGGTTCATGTAGACCGCGCTGTCGACGTCGGCGTCCACGACGGTGAACATGTCGCGCAGCGCCCAGCGCCAGGGACGCGCGCAGTCGAGCTGCTCCTGGCTCAGGTGCAGGGGATTGTCGCGCACGAAGTCGTCAACGAGCCAGCGGTTTCTCCAGAGCATGTCCGCGACCTGCCCGCCGTGCTCGTAGAGCATGCACGGAGCCCCCTTCCGCTCGCGCAGGGCGCCGGGGTCCACGATGCCCAGCCGCTCGTTGGCGTAGACGAGCAGCGCGTTGATGGTGTCGTAGAAAAGACGCGCGTCATCGTCGTCCATGTGGGAGTAGGGGACGTAGACGGCCGTCACGGGGCCGTTTGGCGTCTGCCAGTGCAAGCTCATGGGACCTCCTTCGATCGGGTTCGAAGGAGGCTAGCAGCTTGTGCGTTCCCGCCGTCCGCCTCACGGCAGACGCGGAGCTGCGAGCCGAGGTCGGGAGGGTCGCGCAACGTCGAGCCGGCGCGGGCAATCCGTCAGCGGCGCGCTTTCGGCCGCGGGCGGCCGCTCTCCTCGAGCTTCTTGCGGATGATGCGCCACGCCTCGTCGTTTTTCTCGTCAAACGTTGCCGGCTCTGCGGCAAAGCCAGTCGGCATGGGCCCCACATAGGGAACAAAGCCCAGCTTGAGATACATGCCGCAAGCCGGCCAGCTCTCCGTCTGCGTGGTGAGGTAAAGCGGCGGCTCGCCCGAGGGCACGAGCTCGTCAAAGAGCCGGATGGTCTGGAGCATGAGCGCGCGGGCCAGACCGCGGCGCTGATGGGCCGGGTCCACGCCCACCCAGTGCACGCGCAGGCGAGGCTCGCCAAAGTGATCGGCCCGCCAGAGCGAGCTCGTGCCGGCAAGTGCGCCTCGCTCGTCCGTCACAAGGATCATCTGGCGCTCGAGCGCCTCGGGGTCCGTCTCGTAGGTTTGCTCGAAGTAGGCGAGCCCCTCCTCGAAGGAGGGCAGCTGGCCGAGAAGAACGTGCAGCCGCACCCACGGCTCGCGGAAGCGCGGCTCCCAGGTCGCGAAGCGATAGCCTGCCGGCAGCGCGACGTCGGCGGGCGGCTCGTGGTCCCCGAGCACCATGAGCACGGGGATGTGGGCAACGCTGGTGTCGAGCACGGTCATGGGCATCCTCTCGGGACGGGTGACGATTAGGCGTGACAATTAGGACAGGTTAAATTGTCACATAGCAGAGCGTGTGACAATTTATCCTGTCCTAATTGTCACGCCTAATCGTCACACAAGGGGTCCTACAGCAGCGTCCCGTTGCGGCGGACGAAGCGCCGGCGGACGACCAGGAGCGCCGCCGCGTAGAGGGCGACGATTGCCGCGAGCAGCGCGAAGCATGAGAGGGGCAGCGGTGCGAGGTCGAGCGCCGCGCCGAGCGGCGTGAACGGCAGCGCCGTCACGAGCGCGACGCCCGCCGCGCCGAGGGCGGCGAGCTGAGCCGACGCCCGGCTCTCAACAAACGGAACGCGCTGCGTTCGGACGAGGTGGACCGCCAGCGTCTGCGTCCACATGCTCTCGACGAGCCAGCCTGCCTGGAACGTCGCCACAAAGAGAGTCCGTCCGGCATCTCCGAGGGCGCCCCAGGGACCGCCCGCGACGCCGGGGCACACCACGAAGAAGAGGGCGGCAAACGTGAGGAGGTCGAAGACGGAGCTCACGGGACCCAGGGCGACCATGAAGCGGCGGATGGAGGCGCTGTCCCACCTGCGCGGGGCGCGAACCAGCTCGTCATCGACGCTGTCCCAGGGTATCGCGGTGCAGGTGAGGTCGTACACCAGGTTGAGGAGCAGGAGCTGGACCGCGCTCATGGGGAGGAAGGGCAGCAGCAGCGAGGCGGCCAGCACGGAGAAGATGTTGCCAAAGTTGGAGCTCACGGTCATCTTCACGTACTTGGTCATGTTGGCGAGGGTCCGGCGGCCGCAGACGATCCCGTGCTCAAGTACGAGGAGGTCCTTCTCCAGCAGGATGAGGTCAGCCGCCTCGCGGGCCACGTCCACGGCGGAGTCGACGGAGATTCCGCAGTCGGAGGCCGCCATCGCCGCGGCGTCGTTCACCCCGTCGCCCATGAAGCCCACGGAGCGCCCCTCGCCCCTGAGGACGCTCACCACCCGCGCCTTCTGGGAGGGCGAGAGCTTGGCGAGGACCGAGACATCCCGCAGGCGGCGGGCGAGCGCCTCGTCGTCAAGAGCCTCGACCTCGGAGCCCGTGAGCACGTCACCCGCGGGGATGCCGATCGCGCGGCACACGTGCGCCGCCACGCGCGGGGAGTCCCCGGTGAGGACCTTGGTCTCGACTCCGTGCTCCGCGAGCGCCGCCACCGCCTCGGCCGCGCTCGCCTTGGGCGGGTCGAGAAACGCGAGAAGCCCAACGAGCGTCATGTTCTTCTCGTCTGCCACGGTGAGCCTGCCGACGCCCTCCGGGCTTTCCCTGAGGGCCACCCCGAGGACGCGCATGCCCTGGGTCGCAAGAACCTCGGCGCGGGCGGTGACGTCGTCTGCCAGCGAGGCGGAGAGGGGCACGGCTCGTCCGTCCAGCTCGGCGAAGGCGCAGGCGTCGAGCACCTCCTCGAGCGCCCCCTTGCAGATCATGAGCGTCTCTCCCGTCCCGTCGCCCACCACGACGCTGAGGCGCCTGCGCTCGAAGTCGAAGGGAAGCTCGTCGACGAGGTCGTACCGCTCGCAGAGCTCCTCCACGGAGGGGTCGAGCTCGAGCGCCCGGCGCAGGATGGCCGAGTCGATGAGGTTCTTGACGCCCGTCCCGAAGAAGCTGTTCACGAAGGCGGCGCGCAGCACGCCCGGGTCCTCCGCGCCCCGCACGTCGAGGTGCCGCTCGAGGGCCACGCGATCCTCGGTGAGCGTCCCCGTCTTGTCGCAGCAGAGCACGTCGATGGCCCCGAGGTCGGAGACGGCGTCGAGCCTCTTCACGATGACCCTGTCGCGCGAGAGGTCGACCGCGCCCTTGCCGAGGCAGCACGTCACGAGTACGGGGAGCATCTCCGGCGTGAGCCCCACGGCCACGGAGAGCGAGAAGAGCACGGCGTCGACCCAGTTGCCCTTGGTGAGGCCGGACACGAGAACCACCGCCGGCACCATGACGAGCATGAGGACCACGAGCAGGCGGCTCGTGCGGGCGACGCCCTCTCCCGAAGCGGTCGTGCGCCCGCGCCCTTCCGCGGAGGCGAGGCCCGAGGCGGTCTCACCGATGAGGGTTGCGGCCCCCGTTGCCACCACCACGCCCGTGGCGGCGCCCGAGATCACGCTGCTGCCCAGGAAGGCGAGGTCATCGAGGTCGGTGACGGAGGCGCTGGCGGCGTCTCCCGCGGAGAGCTCCCGGTGCTTCTCGACGCTCTCGGACTCCCCCGTGAGCGCAGACTGGCTCACAAAGAGGTCGCGCGAGAAGATCAGGCGCAGGTCCGCCGGAACGAGGTCGCCCGAGGAGAGGTGCACGACGTCTCCCACGACGAGCTCGTCGACCGGCAGCTCCACACGGCCGGACTCCGCGCGCTCCACGCAACAGGTGGTCTCGACCATCTCGGCGAGGGCGGAGGCGGCGTCGCTGCTCCGCTCGTCCTGAACGAAGCGCAGCACGCCCGAGACCAGCACCATAACGGCGATGATGGCGGGCGTGGTGAGGTCGCGCGCGCCCGGCCGCGCGAAGACCCAGTCCGTGAGCACGGAGACGACGGCGATGAACACGAGAATGCCGGTGAAGGGGTCGAGGAACGCGGCAAGCACGCGCCGCGGTAGCGACGGGCGCTCGGTGCCTCCGAGGCTGTTCTCTCCCCAGAAGGCGCGCATCTGCGCGACCTCTTCCTCCGTAAGGCCGGAGGCGCGCGTCCCGATCTCCGCGAGGAGCTCGTCGGGCGAGATGCTCGCCACGTGGCGGAGCCAGTCGGCTCCGGGACGGGGCGCGCTCGGGGTGACGTTTGTGCGGCGTGCGAGGGCACGCGAGAGGAGGGTGGCCAGCAGCATGGCGCCACCTCACAATCCCGGGATACGAAAAGGGCCGCTCGTGGCAGCCCGTGGGAGTGCTTCTTGAGCGTGCGCTATGCGCGGCGGCGCCAGCCGTCCCGACCGGCAGGCGTCTCTCCCATGGACCTTGGTGCTACGTGTTTGCGACTGTGACTGTCACTCATGGGAAAACCACCTCCCTCGGGTCCGGGCGCGTGCCCGCCTCTCTGCTCTGGTCAGTATGCCCAATTCTTCCGGGTTCTACAACCTGCCTTCATGTCGTGCCTACATCGTGTGCGTGGAGAAGATCGGCTCGTCCTCCCACCAGACCACGTCGTCGCCCGGCGCCTCGAGCGTGGCGGGGACGTCGATGAGCCGCTGGTTGGAGGAGCCGCGGAAGCGCAGCGTGATGTCGTGGAGGTCCTGCACGAAGGGCCCGTCCACGAGGACGTCCAGCGTGTCGAGCAGCCGGTCCGTGACGTCCCCCAGGTTCCAGGCGCCTCCGGGCGCGAGCTGGTCCCAGGTGTGGCCCGAGAAGAGCCAGATGGACTTGGAGTCGCCAAAGCGCTCGCGCACCGCCTCGAGAAAGCCCACGAGCCCGGCCTGGTTCTCCGGCTCCATGGGCTCGCCGCCCAGGATGGTGAGGCCGCCCACGTAGGGCACGTCCATCGAGTCCATGATCTTCTCGGCCACCTCTGCCGTGAAGGGCTCGCCGGCCTCGAAGTCCCATGCCTCCTCGTTGAAGCAGTTGGGGCAGTGCAGGCGGCACCCGGAGACGAAGAGCGTGGTGCGCACGCCCGGTCCGTTTGCGATGTCGCAGTACTTGATGTTCGCGTAGTTCATTCCAACTCCAATTTGCTGAGAAGAACCGCAGGGACGCGCCGGGCCAAGGCCCGCGTGCCGCACCCCGATAACAGTGCGCGCGGGACCGGAGGTAAGGTCCCGCGCGCAGTTTCGCAGCGCGAAGCGCGAGAATGTCTGAGCACGGGGCCTTACCTCCGGTCCCGCGGGAGAATGCTACAGGTGCAGCACGCGGTCCTTGATCTCCTCGGTGCGGCCCTGGTTCCAGAACTGGGTGCCGATGTAGCCGCACGTCCTTCTCGCCACGTTCATCTTGGACTGGTCGCGGTTCCCGCAGTGCGGGCACTCCCACACGAGCTTGCCGTCGTCCTCGACGATCTGGATCTCGCCGTCGTAGCCGCAGACCTGGCAGTAGTCGCTCTTGGTGTTGAGCTCGGCGTACATGATGTGGTCGTAGATGTATTGCATGACGGAGATGACGGCCTCGAGGTTGTCCTGCATGTCCGGCACCTCCACGTAGGAGATGGCGCCGCCGGGGGAGAGGCGCTGGAACTCGGACTCGAAGCGCAGCTTGGTGAAGGCGTCGATCGGCTCGGTCACGTGGACGTGGTAGCTGTTGGTGATGTAGCCCTTGTCCGTGATGCCCGGGACGATGCCAAAGCGGCGCTGCAGGCACTTGGCGAACTTGTACGTGGTGGACTCGATCGGCGTGCCGTAGAGCGAGTAGTCGATGTTCTCGGCGGCCTTCCACTCGGCGCACTTGTCGTTCATGTGCTGCATGACGGCCAGGGCGAACGGCGTGGCCTCCTTGTCGGTGTGGCTGTGGCCGGTCATGGCCTTGACGCACTCGTAGAGGCCGGCGTAGCCGAGGCTGATGGTGGAGTAGCCGCCGTAGAGGAGCTTGTCGATCTTCTCGCCCTTCTTGAGGCGCGCGAGGGCGCCGTACTGCCACAGGATCGGGGCGGCGTCCGAGGTGGTGCCGAGCAGGCGCTCGTGACGGCAGCGCAGGCCGCGGTGGCACAGCTCCAGGCGCTCGTCGAAGATCTCCCAGAACTTGTCCATGTCGCGCCCCGCGGAGAGCGCCACGTCAACGAGGTTGATGGTCACGACGCCCTGGTTGAAGCGGCCGTAGTACTTGGGCTTGCCCGGCTCGTAGTTGCCGGCGTTGGCCACGTTGTCGTAGCCGTTGCCCGAGCGGTCCGGCGTGAGGAAGGAGCGGCAGCCCATGCAGGTGTAGCAGTCGCCGTTGCCCTCGGTCTCGCCCTTGGAGAGCTTGAACTCGCGCATCTTCTTCTCGGAGATGTAGTCGGGTACCATGCGCTTGGCCGTGCACTTGGCGGCGAGCTTGGTGAGGTAGAAGTACGGCGTGCCCTCGCGGACGTTGTCCTCCTCGAGCACGTAGATGAGCTTGGGGAAGGCGGGGGTGATCCAGACGCCGTCCTCGTTCTTGACGCCCTGGTAGCGCTGCTTGAGCATCTCCTCGATGCACAGGGCCAGGTCGGCCTTCTCCTGATCGTTCTTGGCCTCGTTGAGGTACATGAAGACCGTGATGAAGGGGGCCTGGCCGTTGGTGGTCATGAGGGTGACCACCTGGTACTGGATGGTCTGGACGCCGCGGGCGACCTCCTCGCGCAGGCGGCCCTCCACGATCTGGGCGATCTTGTCCTCGCCGGGGTGGGCGTCGATGGCGGCCATCTCCGCCTCCACCTGGCGGCGGATCTTCTGACGGGAGACGTCCACGAAGGGCGCGAGGTGCGTGAGGGAGATGGACTGGCCGCCGTACTGGCAGGAGGCCACCTGGGCGATGATCTGCGTGGCGATGTTGCAGGCGGTGGAGAAGCTGTGCGGGCGCTCGATGAGCGTGCCGGAGATCACCGTGCCGTTCTGCAGCATGTCCTCGAGGTTGATGAGGTCGCAGTTGTGCATGTGCTGCGCGAAGTAGTCAGAGTCGTGGAAGTGGATGATGCCCTCGTTGTGAGCCTCCACGATGTCGGCGGGGAGCAGCTCGCGCATGGTGAGGTCCTTGGAGACCTCGCCGGCCATGTAGTCGCGCTGGACGGAGACCACCGTGGGGTTCTTGTTGGAGTTCTCCTGCTTGACCTCCTCGTTGTTGCACTCGATGAGCGCGAGGATCTTGTCGTCGGTCGTGTTCTTGTGGCGCTTCTGGTTCTGCACGTAGCGGTAGATGATGTACTTGCGGGCCACCTCAAAGTGGTCGAGGGCCATGAGCTGGTCCTCGACGAGGTCCTGGACCTCCTCGACGGTGACGGTGTGGCCGGCCTCCATGCACTCGTCCGTGACGTTGAGGGAGGCGAACTTCACCTCGCGCTCCGTGAGGCGCTCGCTCTGGGGCACCTCGTTGTTGGCCGCGCGGATGGCGTTCTCGATCTTCGAGATGTCGAAGGTGACCTCCGAGCCGTTGCGCTTGATGATCTTCATTGCGGCCTCTTCTCCCCGATGAAAGGGCGCGCCCGCAAGGACGCGCCCGGTCTGACGTATCAAGTGGTAGAAGCTACTATGACACAATTTCTAGTGGGTATGGTCGTGAAAATACACTACATATTGTAAACAACCTGCTGAATGCTGTTGATAAGTCATATCGCGGCAGGTAGCAAATGCACCGCCGCAAAAAGCTTTTTCCTAATGCGGGGTCCACCGAAACTTGACTCCTTTTGAGCCCGCCGCTCGCCGCCCTGTGAACGGTCGGAAACGTGAGCGGGAGGCGCCGTCCCGTGGCGGCGGCGAAGGGGTAGAGTGGACGTGCCGGACGCGACGACGTCCGGCGTCACTGGCGCGACCTGCTCACGGGAGGGACCACATGCAGTTCTCAAGGCGGCTCGATCTGTTTGGCGACGAGGTGTTCGCGGCGCTCAACGTGCGGCGGCGCGAGCTGGAGGCCGCCGGTCGGCAGGTCTTCGACCTCTCGGTGGGCACCCCGGACTTCGAGCCCCCCGCCCACGTGGTCGAGGCCCTGCGCGCGAGCGCCGCGGACCCCGCCAACTGGAAGTACTCGCTGCACGACAAGGACGAGCTGCTCGATGCCGTCTGCGGGTACTACGAGAGCCGCTTCGGCGTGACCGGCGTCACGCGCGACATGGTCATGAGCTGCCGCGGGACCCAGGAGGGCCTGGGCCACGTGGTCGCGGCGCTCGCCGACCCCGGCGAGGTGGGCCTGGTGCCCGACCCGTGCTACCCCGTCTTCCAGAACGCGACGCTGCTCGCCGGCGCCCGTCCTTTCTACTACCCGCTCACCGCCGAGCACGACTTCCTGCCGCACCTGGCCGACGTCCCGGCCGAGGTTGCCGACGCCGCCAAGTACCTCATCCTGTCACTTCCCGCCAACCCGGTGGGGTCGGTGGGGACGCCGGCGGTCTACGAGGAGGCCATCGCCTTCGCCCGCGCCCACGACCTCGTGGTCATTCACGACAACGCCTACTCCGACATCGTCTTCGACGGCGAGCCGGGCGGGTCGTTCCTCTCGTATCCGGGCGCGCTCGAGGTGGGGGTGGAGTTTCTCTCGCTCTCCAAGTCCTTCAACGTCACCGGGGCGCGTCTCTCCTTCCTGGTGGGTCGCCCGGACGTGGTGGCCGCCGCGCGCAAGCTCCGCGGCCAGGTCGACTTTGGCATGTTCTACCCCGAGCAGGACGCCGCCATCGCCGCGCTCACGGGCCCGCGCGACTCCGTCGAGCGCCAGCGCCTGCTCTACCAGGAGCGTCGCGACGCCCTCTGCGACGGGCTGGAGGCCATCGGCTGGGAGCGTCCCAACGCCCACGGCTCGATGTTCGTCTGGGCGCGCCTGCCGCACGGCCGCACGGACTCCGTGCCCTTCTCGCTCGAGCTCATGGACCGCGCGGGCGTGATCGTGACGCCGGGGGCGAGCTTTGGCCCCTCGGGCGAGGGCTACGTGCGCATGGCCCTGGTCATGCCGCCCGAGCGCCTGCGCGAGGCCGTGGCCGCCATCGCCGCCTCCGGGCTCTAGGGGGCGCTCATGGACGAGAAGAGCCTCGAGGCCGCGCCGGTCGTGCCCGGCAGCTGGTCCACCCCCGCCAAGGTCCGCGCCGTCCTTCTCGACGTGGACGGCACCACGCTCAGCCTGGGCCAGAACTGTGAGCCCGCCTCCACGCGCGAGGCCATCCGGCGCCTGGCGGAGAACGGCGTCATGCCGCTTCTTGCCACGGGGCGCACGAGCTACCTGCTGGACAAGATCGACCTCACGGACTTTGGCGGCTTTGTCACCTTCAACGGGCAGCTCGTCGAGATTGGCGGGCGCACCGTCCACTCCAACCCGCTCGACCGCGCGGACGTGCGCGCCGTGGTGGAGCAGGTGCGCTCCGGGCTCTACAGCTGCCTGTTCATGGAGCGCGAGCGCATGTACGTCAACGTCATGGACGATCGCGTGCAGGCCATGATCGAGCTCACGCACAACCACTACGAGCCGGGTGACGTGGCGTGGGCGCTCGAGAACGAGGTCTACCAGCTCAACGCGTTTCTCGCCCCGGGGGAGGAGCACCTGATCCTCAACGGCACGCGCCGCTGCAAGTGCACCCGCTGGAGCGACATCTTCTGCGATGTCATGCCCGTCGAGGGCGGCAAGGACGCCGGCGTTCGCATCCTCATGGACGCGCTGGGGCTGGCGCCCGAGGAGTGCGTGGCGTTTGGCGACGGCGGCAACGACGTCGACATGTTCGGGGCCGTGGGCACCTCGGTGGCCATGGGCAACGGCGGGGCCGAGGCCAAGGCGGCGGCCACCTACGTGACCGACCACATCGACGCCGACGGCTTCTGGAACGCCTGCGTCCGCCTCGGCCTTCTGTAAAAAGGGGACGTGTTTTTTCGTGCAGACGAAAAGGGACAGGTTTGGCTTCCGCGAGGGGAGACCTGTCCCAAACGGTCTGCACGAAAAAACACGTCCCCAATTGGCATAACCAGTGGAGAGGGGAGTCACATGAACGGAATGGAGTTCCAGGACCTGGTGGCGGCGTCGCGCACCTATCGGCGCTTCAGCGACAAGCGCGTGGGGCAGACCGTGCTCTCGGGCCTCGTGGACGCGGCGCGCCTGGCCCCGTGCGGCAACAACATGCAGCTGCTGCGCTTTCGCGTGGTGGGCGAGAAGGACGCGTGCGACGCGGTCTTCCCGCACCTGCGCTGGGCGGCGCTCTACAAGGACTGGGACGGCCCGGCCGAGGGCGAGCGCCCGCACGGCTACGTAGTGATCTGCCTGCCCGCCGAGCTCGCCGACAACCCCATCCGCCTCATCGACGTGGGCATCGCGGCGCAGACCATGGCGCTCGCCGCCTGCGCGCGCGGACTTGGCTGCTGCATGCTGCGCAGCTTCGATGCCGGGCTCGCCGACGAGCTCGCGCTTCCCGAGGGCCTCGTGCCGGCGCTCGTGCTCGCGGTGGGCGGGCGCGGGGAGCGCGTCGTGCTCGAGGGCCCGGACACCGAGCACGGCCTGACCTACTGGCGCGAGGCCGACGGCACCCACTGCGTGCCCAAGCTCAACCTCGAGGACCTGCTCGTCTAGCGCGCGAGCAGCGCTGGTCGCTCTGAGGGTATGTACACCACCCACTGAGGGTATGTACACCGTCCCAGCCCACCCGTTCTTCTCGGCAGACCATCTACCAGCGAATTTGCAAGCCGATAAGAACGGCGGGGTGTACATACCCTAAAGAGACGGTGTACATACCCTCAAAGGGCCTCGTCCGCAGCCTACGCGAACGCGCGGTGCAGTCGCTCGCGCCCCGCGGCGTCGGTGAAGGCGATGATCTTGTCGCCCGCAGCGAAGCGCGTATCGCCCTTGGGCACGATGATGTCTCCGTCGCGGTCGATGGCCACGAGGATCGTGGTGCCGGGCAGCGGCACGTCGCGCAGGGCCTCGCCCACCACGCGCGACCCGGGGCGCACCTTCACGCGCACGACGGCGTGGCCGTCCTTGCCCAGGCGCAGAATCGTGAAGACGTCGCGCAGATCGAGCCCCTCCTGCACGGAGCGGGCCAGAAGCTCGGCCTGGTTGATGCCCACGTCCACGCCCATGCCCTCGTTGAACATCCAGGCGTTGACCGGGTTGTTCACGCGCGCCACCACGCGGCCGACGCTGTACTCCATCTTGGCCAGCGTGGAGACCACGAGGTTGACCTCGTCGGAGCCCGTCGCCGCAACGACGACGTCTGCGTGGAGGATTCCGGCGCGCTCCAGCATGATGGGGTCCGCGCCGTTGCCCAGGATCACGTCGCGCTCGCCAAACTGCGCGCGCAGCCGCGCCACGTGGTCCTTTCGGCTCTCGATGATGCGGATGCGGTAGCCGTCCTCGGCGAGCAGAGACGCGAGGTAGGTGCCGGTCTTGCCGCCGCCAACTATGATGATGTCCATGGTGACCTCCTACTCGCTCTTGCCGATCATATAGCGGAACTTGGCCGAGGCGCTCGATGCCACGGCGGCATAGATCACGTCGCCGTGCTCGAGCACGGTCCCCAGCGTGGGGATGAAGGTCTCGTTGTTGCGCGAGACCGCCACGACCTCGACCTCGCCGATGGCCGTGACCTCCCGCACGGGGCGGCCCTCCAGGAGGGCAGGCACGTCGCTGCGCACGAGCTGCACGTCCCCGGAGCCCACCTCTAGGACCGTGTCCATCTCCTGGTAGGTGAGCAACTCGCAGGCGTGGCGGATGCCCCAGTCGGTGGTCGAGATGGTCTGGATGCCCAGGCGGCGGTAGGCCTCGGCCTTGCTGATGTCGTAGAGGCGGGCGATGACGCGGGGGACGCGGTAGGTGTCGCGCGCCACGCGGGCGATGACGATGTTGGCCTCGTCGGACGAGGTGCAGGCGATGACGGCGCTCGCGCGGTCGATGCCCGCGTCCGCGAGGACGTCGCGGTCAAAGCCGACGCCCGTCACGCGCCTCCCGGCAAAGTCCTCGCCCAGCGCCTCGAGCTCCTCGGGGTCGCGGTCGATGACGGTTACCTCGTGTCCCTGGCGGCAGAGCCTCTCGGCGAGGCCTCGCCCCATGTGACCGGCGCCCACAACGATGACGTTCATGATGACCTACCTTCCCTCGGCGACCGCGCGCGGCGCGCGGCGACGCCTGATCTGACGGAACAGGGCCTTGCGGGCCTCCTCGACTGCCAGCACGAGCGGCGGCAGGCAGCAGAGGAAGACGTAGTCCCAGACCCCGAGCGGGCTGGTGTGGAAGACCGCCTGGAACGGCGGGAAGAGCGTGATGAACACGATAAGGCAGATTTCGAAGACGATGCCCACGTTGATGTGGCGGTTGGAGAAGAGCCCTCGCGAGAAGACCGATGCGGTCTCGGTGCGGCAGTTCAGGACCTGGCCTATCTGGGCAAACACGATGGCCGCGAGGCACATGGTCGTGGCGCGCACGTAGACAGGGTCGAGGTCCGCGCCCACGCCAAACATCTCCAGCCCCGGTGCCCAGCCGGCCTCCAGCTGCGCGAAGACGTAGGCAGCCATGGAGACGATGCCGCCTATGAGGCCGTACCAGAGGAAGGCCTTGCGCATGAGCCTGCCGGTGAGCAGCGGCTCCTTGGGGTCGCGCGGCGGGCGGTCCATGACGTCGTCCTCGGGCGGCTCGCAGCCCAGGCCCAGCGCCGGCAGCATGTCGGTGCCCAGGTCGATCGTGAGGATCTGCATCGTGGTGAGCGGCAGCGGTACGGCGCCCCCCGAGAGCAGGTAGACGGCCGAGGGAACGGCCTCGGGCATGTTGGAGTTCAGGATGTAGAGCATGAACTTGCGGATGTTGGCGTAGACCGCGCGGCCCTCCTCGATGGCGTGCACGATCGAAGCGAAGTTGTCGTCGGTGAGCACCATGTCCGCGGCCTCCTTGGCGACGTCGGTGCCCGTTATGCCCATGGCCACGCCGATGTCGGCCTTCTTGAGGGCGGGGGAGTCGTTCACGCCGTCGCCGGTGACGGCCACGATCTCGCCCATCTGCTGGAGGTTCTCTACCACGCGCAGCTTCTGCTCGGGCGCCATGCGGGCAAAGACCACCTCGCCGCGCAGGGCCTCCTTGAGCTCGTCGTCGCTCGTGCGCTCGAGCTCCACGCCAGAGAACACCCGCGGGTGCTCGCCGCGCACGATGCCGATCTTGCGGGCGATGGAGACCGCGGTGAGGCCGTAGTCGCCCGTGATCATGATTACGCGAATGCCGGCGCGGCGGCACTGCTCCACGGCCGCGGCGACCTCCGGGCGCGGCGGGTCCTGCATGACCTCGAGGCCCACGAACGTGAGGTCGCGCTCGATGGTCTCGGGCGAGTACTCGCTCATGGAGCGCGGCACGCTCGGGTCGTCCGCGGCAAGGGGGCGGTACGCCACGGCAAGCACGCGCAGGCCGTCGGCGGCGTAGGCGTCGTTGGCCGCCATGATCTTGTTTCTGAGCTCGTCGGTCATGGCCTCGGGCTCGCCGTCGACACGCACGCGGGTTGAGAGGCGCACGACCTCGTTGGGGGCGCCCTTCACAAATGCCACGCGCCGGGCTCCGTCGAGCGGCTCGGAGAGCTGGTGAATCGTCGTCATGCGCTTGCGGCGGCTCTCAAAGGGAAGCTCGCGCACGCGGGGCCACGCCGCCTCCTGCTCGGAGGGCTCGATGCCGGCCTTCTGCGCGGCAACGAGCAGGCACGCCTCGGTTGGGTCGCCCAGCACGGTGTAGCGCCCGCCCTCCTCCTCGGGCGACAGCAGCCGCGCGTTGGAGCACAGCGCCCCTCCCGCCACCAGGAGCCGCAGGTCGTCGTCCATGTGGGCGTCCACGCTCTTCTCGCCCAGGCGCACCTCGCCCACGGGCGCGTATCCGACGCCGGTGACCTCGTACTCGTGGCTCGCGGTCCAGAGGTGGTTCACGGTCATCTCGTTCTGCGTGAGCGTGCCCGTCTTGTCCGTGCAGATGACCGAGGTCGAGCCCAGGGTCTCCACGGAGTTGAGCTTCTTCACGAGCGCGTTTCTCTTGCTCATGCGCTGCACCGCCATGGCAAGCGAGAGCGTCACGGTGGGCAGCAGCCCCTCCGGGATGAAGGCCACCACCATGCCCAGTGAGAAGATGAACGCCGCGGCGAACTCGCTGCCCACGAACATCTGGTCAAGCAGGAAGAAGCCCACGCCCATGCACGCCGCGAAGATGGTGATCTGCTTGGTGGTGCGGTTGAGCTGCAGCTGCAGCGGGCTCTGGACCTCCTCCATGTTCTGCGTGAGGTGGGCGATCTTGCCAAACTCCGTGTCCATGCCGATGCGCGTGACCACGGCGCGGCCGTTCCCCTCCGAGACCGAGGTGCCCGCAAAGATGAGGTTGGGGGTCTCGGCCTGGGTGAGGTCGTCCTCGAGCACGGCGTCGGCCGTCTTGCGCACGGGGTTGGACTCGCCCGTGAGCGTGGACTGGTTCACCTGCAGGTCCGAGGCGCGCACCACGCGGGCGTCCGCGGAGATCTTGTCGCCCTCGGCAAGCACCATGACGTCGCCGGGGACGAGGTCCTCCGCCAGGATCTTCTGCTCCTGCCCGTCGCGGATGACGCTCGCGTAGGACGGCAGCATCTTCTTGAGCGCGTCGGTGGCCTTGCCGGCGCGGTGCTCCTGCCAGAAGCTGAAGCACCCGTTGATGACGTTCACGAGCCACACCGCCACACCCAGCTCCGGAAGCCCCGCCACGAAGGCGATGATGCCGGCAGCCCACAGCAGGATGGCCATGAGGTGCGTGAAGTTTGACAGAAACGCCAGCACCGGGGACTTCTTCTTCTCGGTCTGGATGAGGTTCTTGCCCTGCCTGGCCTGGCGCGCCTCGGCCTCGGCCTGCGTGAGGCCCGCGCTTGACGTCTCCAGTGCCGAGAAGACCCTGTCGGGTGTGAGGCGCTCGACGGCAACGGGTGCCGTCTGAGTCTCGTCCATAGTCCTCTCCTTCCCGTGTTCCCGGCGCGCCTCGTGCTGCGGCGCGCCCTCGTACGCGGCTAGGGTAGGGCAGGGCGGAAGAGGGGCGCGGCGTGGGTCCGGCAGCTGGACAAAACATCACGCGCTGAGCATAAAGACGCAGTTAAGAAGAGGTGTCTTGAGATTAAGGTCGCATTAAGGCCGCAGGTTGCGGCGTCGCGGCCGGTCACTCCGCCTGCACCATGCGGTAGCCCACGCCCACGTGCGTCTGGATGAGGCCGGCGCCGACCTTCTTGCGCAGCGACGCCATGATCACGCGAAGCGACGCGAGGTCCCCCACCTGCCCCTCTCCCCACGCGTGCTCGAGCAGGTACTGGTGGGTGAGGACCTTGCCCTCGTTTCTGGCAAGAAGGGCAAGCAGCCGGTGCTCGATCGGGGTGAGGTGCACCTCCTCGCCGGAGAGCCGCACGATTCCCGAGGCGTAGTCGATGGAGAGCGCCCCGTTCTCGAAGGCGGCCCCCTCGGCGGCGCCGGCCGGCTCCTGGGCAACGCGCCGCAGGGCCACGCGCACGCGCGCGAGCAGCTCCCCGACCGAGAAGGGCTTCACGAGGTAGTCGTCCGCCCCGGCGTCGAGCGCGCCGATCTTGTCAGTGTCGTCGGCGCGCGCAGAGACGACGATGATGGGCAGGTCGTCCGACCAGGTGCGTACGCGGCGCACAACCTCGATGCCGTCGGCGTCGGGCAGGCCGAGGTCGAGCAGGATCACCTGCGGCGCGAGCTCGGCCGCGGCGGTGATGGCCTCGGCCGCCGTCGCGCAGACGCGGCGGCGCAGGCCGCGGGAGTCGAGCGCGGCGCAGACGAGGCTCGCGATCGGCGCGTCGTCCTCGACCACGAGGACGAGCGGGGCGTCGGGCAGGGCGTCAGACATCGGGAACCTCCTCGGCGGGCAGGGTGAGGGAGAAGACCGCTCCGTGCGGCATGTTGTCGCGCACCGTGATGGTACCCCCGTGGGCGCGCGCGACGGCGCGGCAGACCGAGAGGCCCAGGCCGACGCTGCGCGTTCCGTCCGCGAGCGCGCCGCCTGAGGTGTGGAACGCCTCGAAGACGCGGTCCTTCTCGGCATCCGGGATGCCCGGCCCGTCATCGGCCACGATGATGCTCACCTGGGCGCCCTCGCGCGCGGCGTGGACCGTGACGCGGCTGCCCGCAGGCGTGTGCGCGACGGCGTTGTTGACGAGGTTGACGAGCGCCTGGACCGCGAGGGCGGGGTCGACGCGCACGAGCAGGGGTTCCGGCGGCGCCTCGAAGGTCACGACGTGGCCGGCGTCGCCGGCGGCGTGGCGCAGCGCCTCCTCGACGAGGTCGTCCACGAGCTCCGCGTCCGCCTGCGGGCGCACGCCGCCCTCCTCGAGGCGCGTGACGGTGAGGAGGTTCTCCACGGTGGCGCGCAGCCAGGAGGCGTCGTCGCGGATGGTGGCCAGCAGCTGCCGGCGCGTGCCCGCGTCGAGGGCGGCTCCGGCGTCGAGAAGGACGTCTGCGTTGCCCGAGATTGAGGTGAGGGGCGTGCGCAGGTCGTGGGAGATCGAGCGCAGCAGGTCCGCGCGGGTCCTCTCCTCGCGGGCGCGGACGGCGGCCTCCTCGCGGGCCCTGAGCGCCGCCACGCGGTCGAGGGCGAGCGCCGCGAGGCCGCAGACCGAGCGCCAGAGCTTGAGCTGCTCGGGGGAGAGGTCGGCGGCCGGCAGGATGCCCGCCACGCCCCGCGGCGCGGCTGACGGGCCTACGGGCAGGTAGAGGCCCGCGGCGGAGCCGAAGGCCTCCGTCGAGGCGCCGGTCGGGCTCCCGTTGGCGAGCGCCCGCAGGGCGACGGTGCGCTCGTCCGCCACGGTCGCCCCGGTCGGGAAGGGGAAGGCGGCGCGGTCGCCGAGGGAGCGCGCGTCGCCGCGGGCGGGATACCAGACAAACGAGCGGCCGAGCAGCTCCGCCGCGCTTCTCGCCATCGCGGCCACCACGTCGTCGGGGGCGGTGCAGTCCTGGAGCCGCCCGCTCAGGTCCAGGAGGGCCTGCGCCTGGAGGCGGGCGGCCTCGGCGGCGCGGGCCTGGAGGCGCAGCCGCGCGGCGACGTGGCCGGCGAGCAGCGCGACGACGAACATGACCGCGAAGGTCCCCGGCATCGCGGGGTCGAGGGCCGCGAGCGAGAGCGTGGGCGCGGCGAAGAAGAAGTTGAAGGCGAGGACGGAGAGCGCGGCGGCGATCAGGCACCAGGGGCCGCCCGGGGTGGCGAGCGCCACCCCGATGACGGCGAGCACATAGGTGACGACGACCGTGGCCTCCTGAAGGCCCGCGGCGCGCAGCAGCGCGCCCGCGGCCGTGGCGGCTGCGAGCAGTCCCGCGGTCACGAGCAGTGATACGAAGGGACTGTCCCTTCGTATCATCGGACGAGCTCGGTCACGGCGTCGAAGGCCACGTCGCTCGCCTCGACGGCGTCGCGGCCGCCGAAGACGCAGACCCCGCGCGCGGCACGCTCGTCGGCGAGCGCCGCCGCGAGGGCGCGGACGTCGTCGGGGGTCGTGGCGAGCTCCTCGGCGCGCACGGCGTCGCGCCAGCCGGCCGGCTTGCCCCCGAAGCGCGCCACGTCCTGGCGGCGCGCCAGCTGACGGGGCTTGACCGGCGCGTCGTGCGCGGCGACGGTGGCCACGACGTAGCCCTCGAGCTCCTCGGGCGAGCCGTCCCACGCGGCGAGCCACGCCGCCGCGCCGTCGTAGCGCGCGAGCGTCGCGTCCACGGACGGGTCGCGGAAGCTCCAGAAGCCGCTCAGGCCCTCGCTCGTGCGGCGGAACCCGCAGCCGTAGGCGCCGCCCTTCACGCGCACCTCGTTCCAGAGATAGTCGTAGGAGAGGGCGCGCGTGGCGACCTGCCAGCACCCGATGGTCCCCGCGTCCGCCTCGCTGCGACCGTTGCCGCGGACCACGTAGCTCACGTCGGAGGGGATGAGGAAGGCCTCGTTTCTCGGCACGGGCGCGGGCACGACCAGGCGCTGCCCGGCGTCCTCGGAGGGCGCGAGCCCGAGCGTGCCGCCCGTCGCCCAGAAGCGCTCGCGATCCTCGGCGGTTCCGGTGAAGCTCACCGTGACGGCGTCGGCGGTGAAGACGCGCGCCGCGAGCGCGGAGAGCCGCTCCGGCAGCGCGCTGGCCCGCTCCTCCCAACCGTCCAGGAGCTCGCGCAGGAAGAGGTAGTAGTCGAGGCCGGCCATCGCGCTCGATGCCACGGCGGCGGACGAGAAGTACGCGTTTGCCCGTGCGGCAGCCGCGGTGTGGCCCGAGCTCACGAAGTACTGCTCGAGCGCCACCCGGCGCTGCGTGAGGATGTCGCGAGCGCGGTCGAGGTCGGTGAAGCGCGTGGTGCCCCAGACCTCCGCGGGCAGCGTGGCGAGCGCCTTGACCTTCTCGGAGAGGGCGGAGGCGCCCACCACGAGCGTGGGGGCGGCGTAGGCGAGGTCGGCGTCGCGGGCGTAGGTCTCGGTGAAGAAGTCGAGCCCGCCGAGGTTGGTCTCGATGGCGGTGTCGAGGTCGGAGGCCGTGTGCCATTCGGTGTCGAGCTTGCCGAGCAGGTCGGTGAGCACGCCCACGTAGGGCAGGTCGTCAAAGTCGAGCCGGCGCAGGTCGAAGTAGTGGTAGACGTAGGCGATGCCGTGGGTGTCGAGCTCGTGGGCGATGCAGGGCAGCGGTGCATCCGTCTCGAGCGCGGCGGGCTCCGGCGCCGGCGGCTCCACGTCGGCCACCCCGAGGCGCGGCAGACTGGCGAGCGCCTCGGGCGCGTCCGGCGCCTCCTGCTCCTCACGCAGCGCGGCCACCTCGGCGCGCACGGCCTCGAGGTCCCCCTCGCTCATGCCCGCGCGCAGGGCCGCGAGCTCGGCCTCCTCCTCGGCGGCGTCGCCCCCCTCGACGGGCGCGATCTCGACCTCGGCGCAGTGCGCGCTCTCGCAGACGAGCTGGCGCAGCAGCCGCTCGAAGTAGCCGCCGTCGAGCCCGGCCTTGAGCTCGGCCAGGGCGTCCTCGTAGCGCAGGTAGTCGAGGGGGCGGTCGTCGTCATAGAGCCAGCCCGACATCGCGAGCATCGAGAGCGCGATGCCGTCGGGGTAGCCGCCCCAGTCGCCCTCGCGCAGGTTGAACTCGGCCTGGGCGAGGGCCGCCGCGAGCTTGTCGCGCGGGATGCCGTCCTCGGCGAGCTCGGCGCAGACGGACTCAACGAGCGCGCGGAACTTCTCGCCCGCGCCCTCGCGCAGGCCGCGCAGGACGAACATCGCCTGGGGCTGGAGCACGCCGTCGGCGAGCATCGCGGAGAAGTCGTCGGCGAGGCCTGCGTCGAGGACGGCGCGCTTGAGCGGCGCCTCGTTGGAGCCGCAGAGGGCGTCGAGCAGCACGTCTGTGGCCAGCACGCGCGTGCGGTCGGCAGCGGTGCCCAGCACGTAGGCGAGGCCGATCGATGAGTTGCTCGGGGCGGTGGCCATGGGCACGACGCGTCGCTCCGCGCGCACGGGAGCCTGGGGCGCGAGGGGGTTGGGCGCTCCGGCCCCACGCTCCGCCGCCCCGCGGAAGCGCTCGTCCACGAAGGCGAGCTCGCGGTCGATGTCGAGGTCGCCGTAGATGACGGTGTAGCTGTTGGCCAGCGCGTAGTGGCGCGCGTGGCTGTCGAGGAAGGCCTCGTAGGTGAGCGTGGGGATGGCGCGCGGGTTGCCGCCCGACTCGTGGCCGTAGCAGGTGTCCGGGAAGAGCGCCCGACCCAGCTCCTGGTAGAGGACGTCGTCGGGATCGGAGAGGGCGCCCTTCATCTCGTTGAAGACCACGCCGTTGTAGCTGAGCTCGCCGGCGTCGTCGACCTCGAGGTGCCAGCCCTCCTGCTCGAAGATGCGCGGGCGGTCGTAGATGGCGGGGTGCAGCACCGCGTCCAGGTAGACGCCCATGAGGTTCTCGAGGTCGGCCACGTTGGTGGAGGCCACCGGGTACATGGTCTTGTCGGGGAAGGTCATGGCGTTGAGGAAGGTCTGCATGCTCGTCTTGAGCAGGTTGACGAAGGGCTCCTTCACGGGGTAGCGCTCCGAGCCGCACAGCACCGAGTGCTCGAGGATGTGAAAGACGCCCGTGTCGTCGGCGGGCGGGGTCTTGAAGGCGATGGCGAAGGCACGGTTGGTGTCCGCGCAGGCAAGCCACAGCGCCCGGGCGCCGGTGGCGTCGTGGCGCATGAGGTAGGCCTGGCCGGATATCTCGGGCAGCGCCTCCACGCGCGTGACGGTGAAGCCGGCGTGGGTCGTGCCCGCGGCGAGCGCGGGGTCCGGGGCAGCAAAGCGGTTCTTCTGGGACATGAGGGCTCCTTGTGGTCGTGCTTTCTCGCTGCCCAGCATACCCCATGTGACGGACGCCTCGGAGGTTCTGTCACGCATGTGGTAGGCTATCGCGGGCCGTTGCGAGTGGGGGAGGATCTGTGGTCGAGAAGAGCGAGCTTACCGTGGCAGACGCCGAGAAGGGCCAGGCGCCCGGGCATGACGCCGAGCGCCGCAGGCGCGTGCGTCGCGGCATCGTGGCCACCCTCGTGGGCGGCACCTTCTGGGGCCTCAACGGCACCGTCTCCAAGTGGCTCATGGATGCCTACGCCATCGACCCCCTCTGGCTGGTGTGTCTGCGCGAGCTCACGGCGTGCTGGCTCTTCCTCGCCGCGGCCGCCGCGACGTCTCGCGGCCGCGAGCAGCTGCGGGGCGTGTGGAGAAGCCCGCGCGACCTGCTCGCCATCCTCGGCGTGAGCCTGGGCGCGATCCTCTTCTCGCAGGTGGCCTACCTCGAGGCCATCGACTGGACCAACTCGGCCACGGCCACCATCATGCAAAGCCTGGGCATGGTGCTCGTTCTGGGCTATGTGTGCGTCAAGATGCGCCGGCGGCCGCGCCGTCGCGAGGCGCTCGGCGTGGTGCTCGCGCTGACGGGGACCTACCTCGTGGCCACGGGCGGCAACCCCGGGCAGCTCAGCCTGCCGCCGCAGGGTCTCTTCTGGGGTCTCGCCTGCGCGGGGGCGGCCGCGTGCCTCTCGATCCTTCCCGCCGCGCCGATGGCCAAGTGGGGCAACTTCACGGTGAACGGCCTGGCGTTTCTGCTCTCGGGCGCGATCCTTGCCGTGGTGTATAGGCCCTGGGAGCACATGCCGGCGCTCGACGGCGTGGCGGTGGCGGTGCTCGCCGCGTGCGTCGTGGTGGGGACCTTCGGCGCGTACGCCCTCTACCTGCAGGGCGTGAAGGACGCCGGGTCCATGCGCGCGAGCCTGCTCGGCACCATCGAGCCCGTCACGGCGACCATTGCCACCGTGGTCTGGCTGGGCACGGCCTTCTCGCCCGCAGAGATCGTGGGCTTTGGGCTGATCATCGCCATGGTGTACCTCACGGCGTAGGGCGCTCCCGCCGCCTTGCCCGGGACGCGCGGAGGTGCCCGGCCTTTGCGACGGGCGGCGCCCATTACGCACCGTCGCCGCCCCTCGAGACGAGGAGGCGGCGACGGGAGCCGTGCGTATGACAGGTCTTGCGCGAAACCGACGGAGGGGCCGGTAACGCTAGATGCTCAGCATGTTGGCGAGGACGCTCGCGTACCAGGCGTCGGCGTTGGGCGGGCAGTACTTCTGCGCGCCGGCGTAGGTGAGCTGGCCGCCGTAGCCCGCGGCGAGGCCGGCGACATGCGCCCAGATGGCCTCCTCCCAGCTGCTCCAGCTGGAGCTGCCCCAGCCCCAGGCGTTGTGGGGGAGGAAGCACACGCGGCCCGTCGAGCTCTCGACGGTGGAGATGGCGGGGGAGAGGCGCGGGTCGCAGCCGTACTCCCAGGCGGCCTCGGCGAAGGTCGTGCCCTGGCCGGCGAGCGGAGAGCCGGCGAGGTAGGCGTCGATGCGCGCGGACCACTCGGAGACGAAGGCGTCCTTGTCGCTGTCCGGCACCACGATGTCGGGGTCGGGCAGGTCGGGGACCTCGACCGTCGCGTCGTTGCCGGACTCGGTGGTGAAGGTCGGCGTCTGCTGCTCGCTTTGGGCCGCGAGCTCCGCGGCGCGCTGGGCGGCCTCGATGGCGGCCTTGCGGGCCGCCGCCTCGGCTGCCGCCTGCGCGGCGATCTTGGCCTCGAGCTGGTCGCGAGCCTCCTCGGCCTCGTCGCGGGCCTCGTCGGCGCGCTGCTTCTCGGCCTCGGCCTCGTCCATCTGGGCGTTGAGGCTCGCCTGGGTGAGAGCCAGCTCGTCGGTCAGCGAGACGAGCTCGCTCACGGCCTCGGAGTTGCGGGACTGGATCACGTCGAGGTACTGGATCGTGGAGACGAGCTCGTAGAAGTTGTCGGCGGAGAGGAGCAGCTCGACGAGGCTCCCGGAGCCCTGCTGCATCTTGTAGAGCGTGCGCAGCGAGTCGGTCGCGCGGTCCTGCGCCTCGGGGAGCTGGGCCTCGATGTCGTCGATGCGGTCCTGGTTGGCCTCGATCTGCGCGTCGAGCTCCTCGACGCGCGCGTCCGCCTGCTCGCAGGCCTGGTTGGCCTCCTGGACCGCCTGCTGGGCGCTCTGGAGCTCGGCGGCGGTGTCTGCCAGGGCCGTCATGGGCAGCGTGGGAACGGTCGCGAGCAGGCCGGCGAGGCCGACGGTCACGAGCGCTCGGGCGCGCCGCCCGCGCGATGTAGTCTCTGACGACAAGAACAAACCTCCACGTTCGCGGTCCCCCGAGGGGGCTGTCAAACATAGCAGCCTTTCTATTTTACGGTTTATGTGACCCAATCACCGTTTCTGCACGACTCGGGCCGACGCGGCCGCACGAAAGGCGCCCCGCAGCGCGGGGGACGCTGCGGGGCGTGGGGGTCTTGCCGGGTGCGCTGCCCCGGCGTGAGGGGTCACCGGGCGCTACTTGATGATGAGGGTGTCGCACTCCGTGTTTCGGGTGAGGAAGGTCGAGATGGAGCCCAGGATCGCGTACTTGATCGAGGACAGGCCGCGGGCGCCGCAGATCACGAGGTCCGGCTCGATCACGTCGAGCATCTCGTCCTTGAGGGTCTCGCGGATGCGCCCGGCGCGGACGATCACCTCGACCTTCTTGATGTCGGGGTTGGCCTCGGCGGCCTTGACCTTGGCGTCGATGGAGTCGCGGAAGGTCTTCTCGAGCGAGGGGATGATGTCGACGGGGAAGGTCCCGGCGGCCTCGAGCGCGGTCGAGTCGATGACGTAGCCAATGTAGAGCTCGGCGTTGTCGTTGGCGGCCATGACGATGGCGCGGTCGAGCACCTTGTCCTGCTGGTCGGACCCGTCCAGGGAGACGAAGATCTTGTCGTAGCCGAGGTCTTGATACGAGGTGGTGGTTTCGGCCATGGTGGCTCCCTTCTCGCGTCCCGCGGACGCTGACTCGCGGACTGGCTGAGATATTCCCCGAACGCCCGCGACCTTGCCGCTTCTCTCGCCAAACGGCATAGTTTTTCGGTGGGGGAGCACGCGGGCGGGCAAGGAGCGCCCCGCATGCGCGATGATGGGACGGTTTGTCGCGGGAAAGGAAGGCTGTGGATATCATTGAGCTCGTGAAGGCCGCCGTCTTTGGCCTCGTCGAGGGCATCACCGAGTGGCTGCCCATCTCTTCGACGGGCCACATGCTTCTGCTCAACCAGTTCCTCACCATGAACGTCTCTGAGGACTTCTGGAACATGTTCCTCGTGGTCATCCAGCTCGGCGCGATCCTCGCCGTGTGCGTGATCTTCTTCCGCCGGTTGAATCCCTTCTCGCCGAGCAAGGACAAGGCCGAGAAGCGCGACACCTGGCTGCTCTGGGCCAAGACCGTCATTGCCTGCCTGCCCGCCGCGGTCATCGGCATCCCGCTCGACGACTGGATGGAGGCCAACCTCGGCAGCCCCTTCGTGATCGCCGCGGCGCTGATCGTCTACGGCGTCGCGTTCATCGTCATCGAGACCGTTCGCGAGCGCCGCGCCGATCGCGCGCTGGCCGAGAAGGGCGCCCGGCCCGCCGCCCGGCACTTCTCCGCCGATGTCGCCCTCGAGCCCGCCTCTCGCTCGGAGCTCGCCGACGAGGACGCCCGCGTGCAGAGCCTCGAGGAGCTCGACTGGAAGACGGCCATCGGCATCGGGCTCTTCCAGGTGCTCTCCATCGTCCCCGGCACCTCGCGCTCGGGCTCCACGATCATCGGCGGCCTCATCCTCGGCTGCAAGCGCACCGTGGTGGCCGAGTTCACGTTTTTCCTCGCCATCCCCGTGATGGTGGGTGCGAGCGGCCTGCGCCTCGCGAAGTACCTGCTCGCCGGCAACGTCCCCACCACGATGGAGGCCGCGGTGCTCGGCGTGGGCTGCCTCGTGGCGTTTCTCGTCTCGCTCGGCGTCATCCGCTTCCTCATGGACTTCGTGAGGCGCCACGACTTCAAGCCCTTCGGCTGGTACCGCATCGCCCTCGGCGTCGCCGTCATCGCGTGGTTCGCGCTGCACTAGGGAGGTTCTCACGATGAGACTGCACACGTTCGCCGGTCGCGCCGCCTCCGCCCTTCTCGCCGCCGTCCTCTGCGCCGGCGCGCTGGCGCCGGCCGTCGCGCCGGCCGTCGCGCTCGCCGACGAGGTCGCGGCCGCCCCCAACGACCCCGTCTACTCCGCCGAGCAGCCGCCCGAGGTGTCCTCGCCCGCGGCGATCCTCGTCGAGGCCAACTACGGCACGGTCCTTCTCGACAAGAACGCCGACGAGCGCCGCGAGCCCGCCTCGACGACCAAGGTCATGACGGCGCTCGTGACGCTGGAGCACGTGGGCCTGGACGAGCTGGTGACCGTCGAGGAGGCCGACTTCGACGAGGTCACCCCCGAGAGCTCCGTCGCGGGGCTCGTGGTCGGGGAGACCCTCTCTGTGCGCGACCTGCTCGCGTGCCTGCTGCTGCCCTCCGGAAACGACGCGTCCTACGTGCTCGCCCGCTACGTGGGGGGCGGGGACTGGCACGCCTTCGTGGACCTGATGAACCAGAAGGCGACCGAGCTCGGTTGCACGGGGACGCACTTTGCCAACCCCTGCGGCCTGCCCGACGAAGATCACTACACCACCGCCCGCGACCTCGCGACCATCATGAAGGCGGCGATCGCCTACCCCGAGTTCTGCGAGATCGCGGGCTCCGCGACGTGGGACCTGCCCGCCACGAGCGGCAATCCCGCGCGCACGCTCGAGACCACCGACCAGCTCATCGACCCCGAGAGCCCCGTCTACGTGGGCGAGGGCGTCGTGACGGCGGGCAAGACCGGCTACACCGACAACGCCGGCCGCTGCCTGGTGGTAAGCGCCGAGAGGGACGGGATGACCCTCGTGGGCGTCACGCTGGGCGCCTCCGGCGTGCCCGACGACCAGGGCGTCACCGAGAACTTCTACGACATGCGCTCGATGCTCGACTGGGGCTTCGGCGCCTGGCAGGCGGGCGCGCTCGTGAACCCGGGGGACGTGCTGGGCGTGGCGGACGTCATGCTCTCCGACGACGGCGAGACCGTCCAGGCGCTCTCCAGCGGCGGCTTCTCGGCCGTGGTCCCGCGCGGGACGACGTTTGCCGACCTCACCCTCACGCCCACGTGGGAGGGGACCGACCCCGAGACCGGGGCCTTCATGGCGCCCGTCGAGGAGGGCCAGCAGCTCGGCACCGTCGACGTGTCGCTGGACGGCCAGTGGATGGCGTCGTTTACCGTGTCCGCCGCGCAGGCCATGGAGCTCTCCATCCCCGCCTACGTGATGTGGTGGCTCTCTGACCCGGTGCACGCCGCCATTGCGGTGGCCGCCGTGGTAGCGCTGTTCGTGGTGGTGGGGCTCGTGTCCTGGGCGGTTCGCCGGGGCAAGAGGGGTGACTCCCGCTATCAGATGGCGGTGGGCGAGCGTCCGCGCGTGAAGCCCGGCGCCGGCGGCCAGCGCTTCGACCTGCCCGAGAAGCCGCGCAAGGCGGGCAAGCACGCGGCGCCCGGCAAGCACGCGCGCCGGTAGGGGGAGCCATGACCCGCATCCTGTTCATCTGCCACGGCAACATCTGCCGCTCGACGATGGCGCAGTTCGTGATGGAGGAGCTCGTGCGCCGCGCGGGCCGCGTGGACGAGTTCGTGATCGACTCCGCGGCGACGAGCTCCGAGGAGCTCGGCAACCCGCCGCACCACGGCACCGTGTCCAAGCTGCGCGCGGAGGGCATCCCGGTGGGGCGCCACCGCGCCCGGCGCATGCGGCGCGACGAGTACGAGAGCTGGGACCACATCGTCTACATGGACGCCGAGAACGCCCGCGGTCTGGGGCGCATCCTCGGCGGGGACCCGGACGGCAAGGTGAGCCGCCTGCTCGACTGGACCGCGCGCCCGTGCGACGTGGCGGACCCCTGGTACACGGGCGACTTCGACGCCACCTACCGCGACGTGCTCGCCGGCTGCGAGGCCCTGCTCGCGGCGCTGTAGCTCGGGCGGGCGCGTGCCCCGCTTTGAGGGTTTGTACGGTTTTCCGCCTCGCCCGTTCTTCTCGGCATGTCTTTTACCTGCGGAAACGCTAATCTCTTAAGAGGGTGAAGTGTACATACCCTAAAATGCCAGTCGGGTGCGGCGAGGGCGGCGGTCGACGACGGAAGGGGGCCTCATGGGCGAGAAGAACGGCCTTCGGGCGCTGGCGCGCGCGTGCGCGGGCCTGGGCGCCGCCGTGGTCGTGGGCAGGCTGCTGCCGGCCGTGCTCGGCCCGCAGCGCGACCTTGGCTCCGAGGAGCTCGGTCCCTACCTGGGCGGAGGCGGGGACGTCCGCGTGCGCGACATGTCCCCGGGGCTCAGCGCCCACGAGGGCGAGGTCATCGAGTGGGACCGCGCCGAGGAGGCGGACCGCACCTGGCGCTGGCTGCACGCGCAGCCCGTGGGCGTCGAGGATGTGTGGGCGACCTCCGACGACGGCACGCGCCTCGCCGGTCATGTGCTCGCGTGTCGCCCGGACTCTCCGCGCTGGCTCGTCTTTGTCCACGGCTACCACGACAACTGGCGCGCCGGCCTCACCTACGCGCGGCGCTACGCTGAGGCTGGCTTCAACCTGCTCTTTGTTGACCTGCGCGCGCATGGCGCGAGCGGGGGCGACTGGGTCGGGTGCGGCTGGCTCGACCGGCGCGACCTCGTGGCCTGGGCCCGCTGGGTCGTGGGCCGGGCGGGGGAGGGCGCGCGCGTGACGCTCATGGGCATCTCGATGGGCGCCGCCTCCTGTCTCATGGCCTCGGGCGAGCAGGACCTCCCGTCGCAGGTCCGCGCCTGCGTGGCGGACTCGGGCTACTCCGACTTCTGGCGCACGGCGGAAAACGTGGTGGAGACGGGCTCGCTCGGGACGCCTCCCGTCGCGGCGCACCCGCTGCTCGACGTCGCGCGGCGCCGCCTGATGCGCGCGCCGGGTGGCTACGACCTGCGTCTTGCCCGGCCGGTGGAGGCGCTCGCGCGCACGCGCGTGCCGGTGCTTCTGCTCCACGGCGAGCTCGACTGCGTGGTGCCCGTCGAGATGGCCCGCGAGCTCGCGGGCGCGGGCACCGGCCACGAGCTGCTTACCTTCCCGGGCGCCGGCCACTGCTGCGCGGTCTTCGCCGACCCGGCGCGCTACTGGGACGCCGTGCTGGGGTTCCTGGGTCGCTGGGCGTAGAGGAGCACGTGCCTCCCGCCGCGTTCTTCTCGGCCGCGCCTGAAAAGCACTGCCCGTCGCATGGCGTCGGTCCGCGGCGCTTACGAAAGCCCGCCCGTCGCGCGGGCGGCTCCCGCTCGCTTAGACTTCGCCGCCCGTCGCATCGGATTGAGACCAAATTGCTTACGAAACCGCGCGCATCGCAAGGGGGAGGGGCGGGAGCGCCCGTCTCGCGAATGGCCTCGTGCGACAAACGCTGTTTCGTAAGCGCAATTACCGTTCGCCGCGCGATGGGCGCGATTTCGTAATCTCTTCTCCTCACGCTGGCAAGGCGCCCGACAAGTGCCATTCTCCTTCGAGAGCACTATTTGCGCAGCTAGACGCCCATACAGATGCGTTGACGGGGGACAGGGGCCGGTCTGCCGACGCCGCGATAATAGTTGTTCACGCGAAATAGTTGCTACCGTTAACCGACGAATAGTTACCGCTGACAACTATCTGATTGTGCCGTTAATAGTTAATAACGACAATCAATTTCAGCGAGAGTTAAGCTTCGGCAAGCCAGCAAACGAAAGGAACCCCAAGATGAGATACCTGCTTCTCGTTAGCCACGGAACCTTTGCCCCGGGCCTGCACAGCGTGCTCGACATGCTGGTGGGGAAGCGCGACGACATCCTGAGCTGCAGCCTTCGTGACGGCGAGGGAGCCGACCAGTACGTGAGCGAGCTCGAGGAGGTCATCGCCCCCATCACCACGAGCGACCGCGTGATCGTCCTCGGCGACCTCATCGGCGGCTCGCCGCTCACCAACGCGCTCAACACGCTCGCCGCCCATGGGCTTCTCGCCCAGACGCGCGCCTTTGGCGGCGTGAACCTGCCCATGGCGCTCACGGCGGCCTTTGACCTCCAGACCGATGACGAGGACGCCCTCTGCGCCTCCATGGTCTCCGAGGGCCAGGCGGCCCTCTCCGAGATGGCCCTTGACCTCGGTGGCGAGGACGAGAGCGAGGACGAGGACCTCTAGCGGCGGATAAGGGCGGGCGTGCCCGCCATAAGGATAGGAACACGCGTAAGGAGAAGAACATGGCAGTTTCGTTTGTCCGCATCGACGATCGCATGATCCACGGCCAGACCGTCACCCGCTGGGCCCTCGAGTACCCCTGCGACGGCATCATCGCCGTCAACGACGCCGCGGCGTCCAACCCCGTCCTCAAGAGCGCCTACAAGAGCGCCGCTCCCGACAAGAAGACCTTCGTGTGGACGATGGAGCACTTCAAGGAGAAGGCCCAGACCGTCCGCGACTCCAAGACCCGCTACTTCCTCATCACCAAGAACCCCGTCGACATGGCCGAGATCCTCGTGAACTTTGGGTTTGTGCCCGATGACGTCAAGACCGTCATCGTGGGGCCGTGCAACGACCGTCCCGGCACCACCAAGATCGGCAACAACCAGTCGATCACCCAGGAGGAGGCCGAGGCGCTCGAGGCCATCTCCAAGAAGGGCTACACCGTCGACTTCCGCCTGATCCCCGACAAGGAGACCGGCACCTGGGACAAGTTCCGCGGCCAGTTCGGCTTCTAGCCGACATGATGAAAAGGGACAGTCCCTTTTCATCACTCACGTTGCTTCGCGGCGGCACGTCCCGGGATGCCGCCGCTCCGGCAAGGATAATGTCCCTAGGGGACACCACTCACGGAAAGGTGGTAAGCAATGGTTATTAACGTGTTCCAGGCGGCGCTGCTGGGACTGTTCGCCTGCCTGGCGTCGATGCCCGGCCTCGGCGGCACGTCCATCGGCAACTACACGCTCGGGCGCCCGCTCGTCGCCGGCCTGATCGTCGGCCTCATCCTGGGCGACATGACCCTCGGCATCATCGTGGGCATGGCCATCCAGGTCGTCTACATCGCTCTCGTCACCCCCGGCGGCACCGTCTCCGCCGACGTCCGCGCGGCCTGCTACATCGGCATCCCGCTGGCCATGATGGCCGTCAAGGCCCAGGGCCTCGACCCCAACAGCGCCGACGCGGCCGCTCTCGCCACGACCCTGGGCGCCACCTGCGGCACCCTCGGCGCCATCCTCTTCTACGGCACCGCCACCATCAACCTCGCCTGGCAGGGCATGGGCTGGAAGTGGCTCGAGAAGGGTGACACCCACAAGCTCTACCTCGTGGACATGGTCCTGCCCTGGATCTCCCACATCGTCTGCTCCTTCATCCCCACGTTCGTCATCGTGTACTTTGGCCAGGACATGGTGAGCTTCATCATGAACAGCCTGCCCATGGACGGCCTGCCCATGAAGACGCTGTTCGCCCTCGGCTCCCTGCTTCCCTGCGTCGGTATCGCCATCCTGCTCAAGCAGGTCATCGCCAAGCCCACCGACTTCCTGACCTTCTTCTTCGGCTTCACGCTCGCCGCGGTCATGGGCTGCAACCTCATCGCCGCCTCCGCGATCGCCTGCTTCTTCGCGCTCATCAACTTCCAGATCTCCACGCTCAAGAACCGTCCCGTGGTGGCTGCCGCGTCCGGCGAGCTCACCGCAGCTGACGACGAGGAAGAGGAGGACATCTAATGGCTGACACCACCGCCGCCAAGGGAGGCAGGAAGGTCTCCAAGAAGGCCCTCGCCAAGTCCTTCCGCAACTGGTACTACGGCAACCTCACGTGCTTCTCGCAGGAGCACATGCAGACCTTCGGCTACCTAGTCTCCATGCTGCCGATCGTCGAGGACCTCTACGACAAGAAGGAGGACCAGCAGAAGGCCCTCACCACCTACTCCGCGTTCTTCAACACCGAGCCGCAGATCGGCTCCATGATCGTCGGCGTCACCGTGGGCCTCGAGGAGGCGCGCGCCAACGGCGAGGCCATCGACGACGAGACCATCAACGGCATCCGCGCCGGCCTCATGGGCCCGCTCGCCGGCATCGGTGACTCCCTGATCGTCGGCACGCTCATCCCGATCCTGCTCGGCATCGCGATGGGCCTCTCCGAGGGCGGCAGCCCGCTCGGCGCCATCTTCTACATCGTGGTGTGGAACCTGCTCGCCTACTTCGGCATGCGCCTCGCGTACTATCGCGGCTATGACCTCGGCGGCGCCGCGGTCGAGGCCCTCGTCGGCCCCAACGCCACTGCCCTGCGCGACGCCATCGTGATGGTCGGCACCATGGTCATCGGCGCCGTCTGCGCCACCTGGGTCTCCATCTCCACGTCGCTGCAGCTTCCCGGCGGCGGCACGCTCCAGGGCACGCTCGACGGCATCTACCCCAAGCTGCTTCCGCTCGGCTTCACCATCCTGTGCTGGTGGCTCATGACCAAGAAGAAGGTCAGCCCCATCGTCACGATGCTGATCCTGCTCGTCATCGCCTTCGTCGGCGCTGCCGTGGGCTTCTTCGGCGCCGCCACGATCGCTGCGCCGACCGCGTAAGCCCCGCTCGGCACACCGCACCTTTAGGTTCGCATACCTCCTTCTGCCCGGGCCGCCGTCTCCCCCTGTGCGGCCCGGGCACGCCGCTACCGAGAGGAAGACCATGGCACTCGACACCTCCAACTGGTCCCGCGAGGACCTCGTCCGCGAGGCCAAGCTCCAGACCGACGCCATCCAACGCCTCAACGTCTGGCTGCGCCTGGGCTACTCGCTCGTGGCCGCCGGCTTCCTCGTGGGCTACTGGGGCTTCTACGACGGGGGATCGACGGGCTTTGGCGTGCTCGGCGTCATCGTCTTGGTGGTCGGCGCGGTCATGTCCGTCGTCCTCAAGGTGGGCACGACCAACGCCAAGAAGAACGTGCGGGCGATTCTCGACGCCGCAGGCGTGGACCTGGACGCGCGGGGCAAGAAGGGCTCGCGTGCCGAGAAGAACGGGCGGGGGTGACGCCTCCCCATGGGCTCGTACGACCGCTTCCCCACCGTTCCCGTTCCGGGGCACGAGGTCCTTCTTGGCTATGGCGCCCTGCTGGCCGCACTGGCCCGCCGCGTGGACGAGCTCCGCGCGGCGGGCCCGTCGCGCGTCGTGGTCTCGTGCGAGTGCTACCCGGGCGTGCGGGAGGACGAGCTGCTGGACGTCCTGCGCGGACTGCGGCCGGACGTCCTTCTCGATACGCGGGAGCTCTTCCCTGAGCCGGCGGAGCTCACGCGCCGCATGGCGCCCTTCCTCACGGACGACCGCGTCTTCGGGCGCATGTGCTTCGGCGAGCTCGAGGACTTCATGGACGCCGACGCGCTTGCCGCCGCGCGCGAGCGGGTGGCGAGCGCCGAGGGGCTCGTGGTGGTCTGCGGCTTTGGAGCGACGCTCGTCCACCCCGGTGACGTGCTCGTCTACGCGGACGTGACGCGCTGGGAGATTCAGCTCCGCTACCGCGCCGGCATGCCCAACTACGGCTGCGACAACGCGGGCGAGGACGTCCTGCGCAAGGTCAAGCGCGGCTACTTCGTGGAGTGGCGCCTGGCGGACCGCGTGAAGGCCCGCGTGCTGCCCCGGGCGGACTTCGTGGTGGACACCGTGGAGGCGGGCGCGCCCCGCGCCGTCACAGGCGAGGCGCTCCAGGACGCATTGGACGTTGCGGCGAGCCGTCCCTTCCGCACGGTTCCGTACTTCGACCCCGGCGTGTGGGGCGGCCAGTGGATGCGCGAGCGCTTTGGACTGCCGGATGACGCCCCCAACTACGCCTGGGCCTTCGACGGCGTTCCCGAGGAGAACGCGCTCGCCCTGGCCTTTGACAACGCCGTGGTGCGCGTGCCCGCGATGGACCTCACGCTCCTGTGCCCGCTGCCGCTGCTGGGCGAGGGGGTCTATGCCCGCTACGGGGCCGAGTTCCCCATCCGCTTTGACTTCCTGGACACCATGGGCGGGCAGAACCTCTCCCTGCAGGTGCACCCCACCACGGACTACATCCGCCGGGCGTTTGGCATGGCCTACACGCAGGACGAGAGCTACTACATCCTGGACGCGGGAGAGGACGCCTGCGTCTATCTGGGACTTCGCGAGGGCGTGGACCCGGCGGAGGTGATGGGCGCCCTCGAGGAGGCCAACGCGGGCGGCGAGCCCTTCGATGCGTCGCGCTACGTCAACCGCATCCCGGCGCGAAGGCACGACCACTTCCTCATTCCCGCGGGGACCATCCACGGCGCCGGGGCCAACACGATGGTCCTGGAGATCAGCGCCACGCCCTACATCTTCACGTTCAAGCTCTGGGACTGGGGCCGACTTGGCCTGGACGGCCGGCCGCGCCCGGTGCACCTCGAGCACGGGCGCGAGGTCATTCGATGGGACCGCACCACGGGGTGGGTTGAGAAGAGCCTCGTGGACCAGGCGGCGGACGTCGACGAGCCCTGCGGTGCGGCGCGGGTGGAGCGCACCGGGCTCCACGCGCTGGAGCCGCTGGAGACCAGGCGCTACACGGTGGGGCCCGGCGGGCGCGCCCTTCTCGACACGGCGGGCACCGTCAACGTGCTCAACCTGGTGGAGGGCGAGGAGGTCCTCGTGGAGAGCCCCGAGGGCGCCTTCGAGCCGATGAGGGTGCACTACGCGGAGACGTTCGTGGTCCCGGCGGCGACGGGCGCCTTCGCGATAAGAAACGACGGACGATCGACTGCGATGCTGATGCGCGCGCACGTGCGCGGTACGGAGGAGAGATGATGGCTGACGCGCTTTGCGGGGCGTCGGGCGACGGTGCCCTGCCCTCGGTGGTGTTCTCGGACGTTGACGGGACCGTCCTCGATGCGGCGCATCGGGTGAGCCCGCGGACCGCCGCGGCGGCGCGCGAGCTCGCTGCGCGCGGCGTGCCGCTCGTGCTGGTCTCGGCCCGCATGCCGGAGGCGCTGGAGGAGATAAGGCGCGAGCTGGGGTGCTCCGGTCCCACGGTGTGCTACAGCGGGGCCTACGTCATCGATGCCGCCGGCGAGGAGCTTCTGAGCAGGCCCATAGCGCTCGGGTGCGCGCTCGAGGTCCGTGACCACGTTGCCTGCGAGTTCCCCGAGCTCTGCTGCATGGCGTATGGCTACCACACGTGGGTGACGACGGACCGTCGTGACCCGCGCGTGGCGCGCGAGGAGCGGATCGTGGGCGTGGAGTCCGTCGAGGGGACGCTCGAGGAGCACTTCTCGGAGCGCGGGCTCCACAAGTTCCTGCTCGTGGGCGAGCCCGCGGCCATCGAGCGTGCGGAGCGCGAGCTGGGCGCGGCGTTCCCGCAGCTCTCCGTGGTGAGGTCCTCGTCCATTCTCTGCGAGGTCATGGACGGGCGCGCGAGCAAGACGGAGGGCATCGGCGTCGTGTGCGAGCACCTCGGCGTGCCCCTCGAGCGCGCTGCGGCGTTCGGCGACGGCCGCAACGACATCGACATGCTGCGTGCGGTGTCGCAGAGCTGGGCCATGGCCAACGCGCCCGCGGAGGTGCGCGCCGCGGCCGCGCGCGTGACCGCGCTCGACAACGACCACGACGGCCTCGCTGAGACGATCTTCTCGCTTCTCGGGGAGTCGTGACGTCCCGACAGGATCGTTTTTCTCGCTTTCACGGGAGGTGTTCTTCATGCAAACTCAGGAAAAAGTTGCTACCATTAACCAACTTGAGTTTGGTGGGGCGACAAGCTCCGTGTGCTCGCTGGAAGGGACGAGTAGCGCGAGGATGGACTACGAGGACGCGGCTAAGAAGCTCATCATGTACTCCCGAGGCGTCGCCAAGGGCTCCATTGGCACGGCCTATGGCATGTCGATGGGCGAGGACCCGGTGCTCGAGTATCTTTCTCGCCAGGACGAGGGGATGAACCCGTCCGACCTTGCCAGCAAGCTCGGCTACACCCGCCCCCGCATGACGCGCATCCTGGACTCGCTGGAGGCCAAGGGCTACGTGAAGCGCGTCCCGGACGAGAACGACCGTCGCCGCGTGATCGTCTACTGCACCGACGAGGGGCGCGCATACGCCCATGACAACAGCTCGGGCGGGGTCTCGGGCCTCGCCGCGACCCTGAGCAAGATGGGCGAGCACGATGCGCGCGAGCTGCTGCGCGGCCTCGAGATCGCCTACAGCCTCACCTACGACAAGGACATCTCGATCGGGGAGTCCGACAAGAAGCGCGCGTAGCTTCCGCCCAAGGCCCTGTGTTCTTCTCGCTCCTCGGCAGTTTCTGTCCGGTCGGGCCGCTACACTCGTAGGGCATCAGTTGCCGAGAAGAACGTGGGAGCTCCATGACCCAGGACCAGCAGACCCTCTTTCCGCAGGCGGGCGGCTTTGCGGCGCCTGCGCCCGCACCTGCCCCGACCATCGACCTCTCGGGGCTCAACCCCGCCCAGCGGGAGGCCGCCGAGTGCACGCGCGGGCCGCTGCTCGTGCTCGCGGGCGCGGGCTCGGGCAAGACGCGCGTGCTCACGTACCGCATCGCGCACATGATCGCCGACGAGGGCGTGCGCCCCTGGCAGGTCCTTGCCATCACGTTCACCAACAAGGCCGCCGCGGAGATGCGCGAGCGCCTGGAGGCCCTGCTGCCCTACGGCACGCGTGGCATGTGGGTCTGCACCTTCCACGCCATGTGCGTGCGGATGCTGCGCGAGGACCCGGAGCTCGTGGGCTACCGGCCCAACTTCACCATCTACGACGACGATGACTCGCGCCGCCTGGTCAAGACCATCATGGCCGACCTCGACATCGACCAAAAGCAGTTCCCGATGAACGCCATCCGCTCCAAGATCTCCTCCGCCAAGAACGCGATGGTGGGCCCGGACGAGATGGCGAGCTCGCCCAACCCGGCCGACCGCGCGGCCGCCCGCGTCTACCGCGAGCTGGACCGGCGCCTCGCCAAGGCCAACGCCATGGACTTCGACGACCTGCTCGTCAAGACCTTCGAGCTGCTCTCCCGCCGCCCCGAGGTGCTGGAGCGCTACCAGGATCGCTTCCGCCAGATCAGCGTGGACGAGTACCAGGACACCAACCACGTGCAGTACGCGATCACCAACCTCTTGGCCGGGCGCTATCGCAACCTCATGGTCGTTGGCGACGACGACCAGTCGATCTACAGCTGGCGTGGCGCGGACATCCAGAACATCCTAGACTTTGAGAAGGACTACCCGGATGCCCGCGTGGTGCGCCTCGAGCAGAACTACCGCTCGACGGGCCACATCCTCGCCGCGGCCAACGCCGTGGTGGCCAACAACGCCCGCCGCAAGCCCAAGCGCCTGTTCACGGACGCCGGGGACGGCGAGAGGATCCGCGTGTTCCAGGCCTCCGACGAGCGCGACGAGGGCCGCTGGATCGGCTCGGAGATCGAGAAGCTCCACGACGGCGGCACGAGCTACGACGACATGGCCGTCTTCTACCGCACCAACGCGCAGTCACGCATCCTCGAGGACATGTTCCTGCGCGCGGGGGTGCCCTACAAGATCGTGGGCGGCACGCGCTTCTTCGACCGCGCCGAGGTGCGCGACGTCATGGCCTACCTCAAGCTCGTGGTGAACCCCGACGATGACGTGGCTGCCCTGCGCGTGGTCAACACGCCGCGCCGCGGCATCGGTACCACCTCCATTAACAAGATTCGCGAGCTCGCGGCCGACGAGGGCATCTCGTTCTTCTCCGCCTGCGAGATGGCGATCGCGGAGACGGGGCTGCTCGGCGCCAAGGTGCGCCAGGCGCTCGCGGAGTTCACGGGCGTGATCGAGGCCGGGCGCCACTTCACCGGCGAGCTGGCCGACGTGGTCGACGCGATCGTGGACCGCTCCGGCCTCATCCGCGCCCTCGAGGCCGAGCACTCCGTGGAGGCGGACGGCCGCATCGAGAACATCAAGGAGTTCATGGGCGTCGCCGCCGAGTTCGACGAGACGCACGACGCCGTGGAGACCCTCGAGTCTCTGGAGCAGCTGCGTGCCGCGGGCGCGATCGAGCCGTCCGGCGCTGAGGCGGCGTCCCCGACGGGCTCAGCGCTCGCTTCGCTCGCTCGCCAAGGCGATTCGCCCGCTGGGGACGCCGCCTCGGCGCCTGTCCCTCTCAGGCCGCCCGTCGCGTCCGAGAAGCTGCCCGCGCTCATCGAGTGGCTGGCGCTGAGGTCTGACCTGGACTCGCTGGCTGGTCAGACCCATGCGGTGACGATGATGACCATTCACTCGGCCAAGGGTTTGGAGTTCCCGGTGGTGTTCGTCGCCGGCATGGAGGAGGGGATCTTCCCGCACGCCTCCTACGACGGCGACCCGGCGGCGGTTGAGGAGGAGCGGCGCCTGGCCTACGTGGCGATCACGCGCGCCCGCAAGAAGCTCTACCTCACGCATGCCGTGACCAGACGCACCTTTGGCTCGGTCCAGGCAAACCCGCCGAGCCGCTTCCTAAACGAGATCCCGTCCGCGGACGTGGAGCGCGTGGGCGTGGGCTCGTCGGGCTTTGCCGGCGTGGGCTGGGAGAAGCGCGGCGACCGCCACGGCACCTTCGGCAGCGGGCGCGGGTCTTCGGTCTACGGCGGCAACGTCTTCGGTTCGCGCACGCGCTCGACCGGCGGGGGAGCGCGGCCTGCCGCGGCACCCACGGCCGCGGCTCCGGCACGGCCTGCGGCGAGCGCGTCCTTCTCGCCCGGCGACGCGGTCTCCCACAAGACCTTTGGCCCCGGCAAGGTGCTCTCCGTCTCCGGCGACACCATCGAGGTCAAGTTCACGCGCACGGGCAAGACCAAGAAGCTCCTCAAGGGCTTTGCCCCGCTCGTGAAGATCGAGGGGTAGGCTGCTCATAGAGTTTTATGCGTTCGCATAAATCTCAGGCACGAGACCGTTGATTTATGCGTACGCGTAAGGAGGAGGCGCGACATGGAGCATCTTCTGGGTATCGACGCGGGCGGCTGGCTCGACAAGGGCGTGACGCTCGTCGTGGCGGTGGTCATAGCGTGGCTGATCGAGCGCTTCGTGATACGGCTCATGCACAAGCTGCTCGACGCCTCGAACCTGCCGAGCGCGTCGCTGTTCATCAACATCGCCCGTGCCGTCA
The DNA here is from genome assembly GCF_002159495.1 of Olsenella sp. An293. Classification (GTDB taxonomy): domain Bacteria; phylum Actinomycetota; class Coriobacteriia; order Coriobacteriales; family Atopobiaceae; genus Thermophilibacter. The sequence goes on along the minus strand of NZ_NFIT01000008.1, from coordinate 55,453 downwards.
TCTGGGTGCTTGCGCTGCTCAGCGTCATGAGGCCGGTCTTTGGCGTGGACCCGGCGGGCTTTGTCGCCGCCCTCGGCGTGGTCTCCATCGCCGTCTCCCTGGGCATGCAGGACACGATCGCCAACATCGTCGGCGGCATCAGCCTCATGCTGAGCAAGGCCGTCCAGCCCGGGGACTACATCTCCGTGGGCGACGTCACCGGCGAGGTGACCGACGTCAACTGGCGCAGCACCACCGTGATGATGCGCGGCGGCGCCCAGGAGGTCATCCCCAACTCGGTGCTCTCCAAGACCGCGCTCACGCGCATCACGCCCTGGAGCGTGGGCTACTGCGGCGTTCCCATCGCGGTGGTGCCGGGCGCGGATCTCGACGCCGTGGCGGACGAGTGCTGCCGCGTTGCGGCGCGCGAGCTCGCCGACCTGCTCGACCCCGCCTTCGAGACCGACGTCGTCTTCACGGCCTTCACCGCCTACGGCACGCAGGGCGAGGTGCGCCTGCACGTGCGCCGCGACGTGGTCTGCTCCACGGCGCAGGACCGTCTTGCGCGGGCCCTCTCCGGCATGCCCTGGCTCGCCAGCGCGTTGTAGGGCATCCATAGGAGGTGCCCTTCAACGTTGTAGGCAGTTTTTGAGCAACCCCCTGAGTAGCGAGTTTTTCGCAAGTCCACTACCTGCAGTTTTTCTCTGCGAGTGATGGGCCTACTGGGGCCGCTTTCAAAAAACTGCCTACAACGGCACCGGGTCTACGCAGGAGCGTGGCATCGTGCAGGCTTGCGGACGCTAAACTGAAGCAAAGAACCGTTGAGAAGAGCCTCGTCACAGGGAGCCCCATGGAGAAGATTGCCAGCTTCACCGTCAACCACCTCGCGCTCGAGCCGGGCGTCTACGTGTCCCGCGTGGACGCGGACCCGGCCACCGGAGCCGTGGTAACCACCTTTGACCTGCGGCTCACCGCACCCAACCGCGAGCCCGTGATGGACACCGCGGCCGTCCACGCCATCGAGCACCTGGGCGCCACCTATCTGCGCAACAGCCCGGAATGGCGCGACCGCGTGGTCTACTTTGGCCCGATGGGCTGCCGCACGGGCTTCTACCTCATCCTCTTTGGCGAGCACACCTCTGTCGAGGTGGCGCCGCTCGTGCGTGAGACCTTCGAGTTCGTCCGCGACTTCGAGGGCGAGATTCCCGGCGCGCGCCCGGAGGAGTGCGGCAACTGGCACGACGCCGATCTCGCGCAGGCCCAGTGGTGGGCGCGCCGCTATGTCGCGGACACGCTGACGGACATCGACGAGGCGCACCTCGTCTACCCGCAGGACTAACGCCCTTCTCGTCAGACCGTCCATCTCCCGCACCTCAGCCGCTGACGTGCGGATTCTGGACGTTTTAGGCGAGAAAACCGTCCATTTCACGCACCTCAATCGTTAGCGTGCGGATTCTGGACACTCTGGGACGAGAAACCGTCCATTTCACGAACGGAAGGGGAGCACATGAAAATCGGGATCATCGGGGCCATGGACGTCGAGGTGGAGCACCTCAAGGCCGAGCTCGCGGACGCGCACGTGGAGCGCGTGGCCAGCACGGACTTCTGCTCGGGGCGCCTGGGCGAGAAGGACGTGGTCGTGGTCAAGTGCGGCGTCGGCAAGGTGAACGCCGGCATCTGCGCCCAGACCCTGGCCGACCACTTCGGCTGCACGCACCTTATCAACACGGGCATCGCCGGATCGCTCGACGCCGCCCGCCTCGACATCGGCGACCTCGTCGTGGCCACGGACTGCGTCCAGCACGACTTCACGGTGGAGGGGCTCGGCTACACCCCGGGTCTCATCCCCGGCCGCGAGCAGGTGGAGTTTGTCGCTGACGCGGCCCTGCGCGAGGCGGCGCTTACCGCTGCTTCCGCGGCGGCGCCCGAGGTCAACGTGCTCGCCGGCCGCGTGGCGTCGGGCGACCAGTTCGTCTGCCACGAGTCCACCCGTCGTCGCATCGTGGAGCAGTTCGGGGCCATGTGCTGCGAGATGGAGGGAGCCGCGATTGCCCAGGCGGCCGAGGCCAACGGGGTGCCCTTCGCCATCGTTCGCGCGATTTCCGACAAGCCGGGAACCGAGGGCCAGGCCATGGACTACGCCACCTTCGAGCGCGCCTCCGCCGAGCGCTGCGCCAAGATCGTCGAGCACATGGTCGCTGCCCTCTAGCCAACCTGACCGCCGACCCGAGCGCGCCATTGACATCCGGCGCTCGGACAGTCCTCGCCGCAAAGAGCGCGGCTGCGGAACTCGCGGCGGACGTCAACGGCGCGCTCGGGTCGGCTTATCTGCCTGTGCTTGCGGTCGTCGCGCAACAGGTTGAGCAGCGACGGGCGGGCCAACGTCCGTCGCGAGTTCTTGCCGCGCTCTCTGCGGCAAGCTGTTTGAGCGCCGGATGTTGGCCCGCCCGCTGCGGACAGGTATGGAATGGTAGAGCTACAGCCCCATCACGCCCATGCCCACGAGGGTGGGGCCGGTGTGGACGAGAAGGTCGGCGGAGAGCCCGGTCTGCAGGATCTCGACCGCGTTGCCGATGCGTTCGCGCAGGCGCCCCGCGAGCTCCTCGCGCAGCGCGGGGTCGTACGTGCAGACCGCCAGGCGCACCTGCGGCCAGCGCGCAGCCTGCTCGGCCACCAGCGAAATCTGCGTGTCGAGCGCGCGCTGCCACCCGCGGGCCTTCTTCTCAATGACATACTTGCCCTCAGGGCTGCAGGTGAGGACGGGCTTGATGTTGAGGACGGAGCCCACGCGGTAGACGGCCTCGCTGATGCGGCCGCCCTTGCGCAGGAAGTCGAGCTTCTGGACCGAGAAGAACACGCGCACGCGCTCGCTCACCGCCGTAAGGACGCTGCCCAGGCGGTCGAGCGGCATGCCCGCCTCGATCTGGCGCGCAGCCTCCATCACGACGAAGCCCGCCGCGATGCCGATGCTCTTGGTGTCCACCATGACCACCGGGAAGTCCTCCATCTGGCGCGCCACCATGCCGATGGTCTCGAACGTGGCCGAGAGGCCCGAGGAGATGGTCACCACGACGGCGCCCACGTAGCCGTCGCGCCGCGCCCGCTCGAAGGTGTCGCGGATCTTCATGGGGGAGGGCAGCGACGTGGTGGGGATCTCCTCGGCAAAGCGCTCGACGACCTCCTGCGCGGTGATGTCGACGCCGTTCTCGTACGTGGAGCCGTCGGAGTAGTTGATGCGCAGCGGCAGGACGCGAATGTCATGGGCGGCGACGAAGTCCGCCGGGGTGTCCGTGCCCGAGTCCGTGATGATGGCGATGCGCTGCTCGTTCATGACTCTGCTCTCCCTCGCGACGTGACGCTCGGCGCCACGGTGGGTATCATGTTGAACAGACTATAGCCCTTTCATATGGTTTTGAATACTAGATACTCCGCTTTTGAAGATATTACGGGGGTGGGCGGCATGGCAGACAAGACGAAGGCGCTGGTTCCTGTGCGCGTCACCGACGAGCGGCGCCGAGAGCTCGCCGAACGTCTGGGGTCGGTGCACATCTCGCGCATCCGTGAGATGCCTCGCATCGAGCTCTACCTCGATCAGCTGCTCACGCTCGTCTCCCAGGAGCTCGAGTTCATGCAGCTTCCCGGCGAGACGCTCGTGACGGGATCGATGGTCAACAACTACGTCAAGCAGGGGGTCATTCCGGCGCCGCGCAAGAAGCGCTATACCCGCCGGCACGTTGCGGCGCTGCTGTTTGTCTGCGCCCTCAAGCGCGTGTTCTCAATCGCGCAGGTGAGCCAGCTCGCGGCGCTCATCTGGGCCTCCGACCTCGACCTCGAGGCGCTCTACGACAGCTCCTGCGAGGCCCTCGAGCACGCGCTCGCCGCCTACGTGTCGCCGGGCGAGAAGGACGCGCGCCCCGTGCTCGAGCTGCGCGACCAGTCGGGCGACCCCGCCGCCCCCGAGCTCGCGTGGCTGCTCGGCGCCGCGACCGACGCCCTGGCGTCCAAGGTGGTCGTCGAGCAGACGCTGCTTCTCGGCGAGAAGGGGGAGTGAGCTCCGTGTCGCGCCCGGGTGCGATCTTCGACGAGCCGGCAGTCGTGAGGCGCCTGGAGCGCAGGAGCGCGCTCGCGGCGGTGACCGGCAGCTCCACCGTCGCCGCGGCGGTCATGGTGGCCGCGGCACTTCTCGCCCTGGTGGTGGCCAACACCCCGCTCTACGAGGGGGTCGAGCACGTCCTGGGGCTGCCGCTGATCGTGGGCGTGGGCCGGCTCGAGGTCTCGCTCACCGTCGAGCAGTTCGTGAACGACTTCCTCATGGCCGTCTTCTTCCTGCTCGTGGGTATCGAGCTCAAGTACGAGACCACGGTGGGCCAGCTCCGGCGCCCCCGCCAGGCGGCGCTTCCGATGCTCGCGGCGGTGGGCGGCGTCTGCATGCCGGCCCTGATCTACCTGGTCCTCAACTTGGGCGGGGAGGCGCGCGGCTGGGCGGTGCCCATCGCGACCGACATCGCCTTCGCGCTGGGCGTGGTGTCGCTGCTGGGCGACCGCATATCGCCTGCCACCAAGGTCTTCTTCCAGACGCTCGCCATCGCCGACGACATCCTCGCTATCGTGGTGATAGCCCTCTTCTACGGGCAGGTCCCGCAGCTGGGATGGTGCCTCGCGTCGCTCGCCCTCGTGGGCGTGCTCGCCGCGCTCAACCGCGCCCGCGTCTACTCCGTGGCGCCCTACGTGGCCGTGGGCCTGGTGCTCTGGGCGTGCATGTTCAACTCGGGGATTCACGCCACGCTCGCGGGCGTCATCCTCGCCTTCGCCCTTCCGAGCCGCTCCGACGTGCGCCTCTCCGAGCTCGGCGGCTGGCTCGAGCGGCGCGCCCACGACCTCGACGACACCTACGACGACGAGCATCACGTCCTCGGCCAGCACGACTTCACCGAGGGCGCCTGGCGCACCGAGCGCGTGATGCACCACGTCACGCCGCCGCTGCAGCGCATGGAGCGCTACGTCTCGGTCTTCGTGAACTTCCTCGTGCTGCCGCTGTTTGCCTTCGTCAACGCGGAGCTGCACCTGGTGGGGGAGAACTTCGGGGCGCTGCTCGCGAGCCCCGTCGCTCACGGCGTCTACCTCGGCGCCGTGGTGGGCAAGCCCCTGGGCATCATCGGCGTGACCTGGCTGCTCGTGCGCCTGGGTTTTGCGCGCCTGCCGCGCGGCATGAACTGGCCGCAGGTCGTGACCGTCGGCATCATGGGCGGCGTGGGCTTTACGATGTCGATCCTCATCACCGGCCTCGCGTTCTCGAGCCCGGAGGACGCGATCGCCGCCAAGTGCGCCATCCTGCTGGGGTCTGTGAGCTCGGCGCTTCTCGGCATCCTCTTCGCGCGGCTCGCCCTTCGCGCCGGAGAGCGGCCCGAGCGCCCCTCTCGGCGCCGTCGGGGGCGCCCACGCAATTAATGTCCGGTCCTAGGGGTATCCTAGTCCCATGACGTTTTGGGGGACGACGCCCGATTGGAGACTCGCATGAGTGGACTCAAGCGCCTATGCACGGTCGTCTTTGTGCTCGCCTGCGCCTTCGCGCTCGCGGCCTTTGCGCTCACGTGGTTTGGCCCGTGGACGGCCGAGGTCTCGGCGCTGTTCAACCTCGAGCCGTTCGCCCTCGCCGTGGTCGCGTGCCTCGCGGTGAGTGCGCTGGGCCTCCTGGTGCTGCTGGGGCGGGCCCTCTTCTCCCGTCGGACCGTCCGCACCGTCGAGATCGCCACGGTGGACGGCGGCGTCATCTCCGTCACGCGCGACGCCATCGCCGCGCAGGCCTCCCACATCGTCGAGGCGGACGGCACCTGCGACGCCGCGCGCGTGCGCGTGGACGCCAAGGCCCGCGGGCACATCCGCGTGCACGTGCGGGTGCTCCCGCACGAGACGGTGGACGTGGTCGCCAAGGGCGCCGAGCTGCACGAGGAGCTCATGGACGGCCTCGCCGCCGTGTGCGGCGACAAGGTCGAGGACGTGAGCCTGGAGTTCGTGGAGCCCGAGTCCGTCACGCTCGCCGGCGGGGACGAGGACGCCGAGCAGGCGGCCGAGGCTGCCGCCAGGCCGGCGCCCAAGGCCCCAACGCCCGACACAACGAGCGAGATCACGGTGTCCATGGGCGGCTCGCGCGAGCCCGAGAGGGAGGTGTAGGCAATGGCGGACGAGAAGACCCACAAGCCCAAGATCAACGTGGGCGAGAAGGACGCGGAGCGCCAGGAGGCGCCGGCCGCGGAGACCCCCGAGGCCAAGCCCGCCGCGAACGAGGGACGCCGCGTGGGTGACGCCCTGCGAAACGGCGTGGGCCTCGTCAGCGCTTGGGTGCGGAGAACCTTCCCGGGGCAGGAGAAGGCCTTCTGGGGCGCCATCCTGGGCCTGATCGCGGCGGTCGTGTTTCTCGCCGTGGGACCGTGGCCGCTTTTTGTGGTCGTGGTCTTTGTCTTTGTGGGCGTGGCCGCGGGGCAGGTCCTCGACGGCGACCCCAAGATCGTGAACACGTTGAGGCACCTCTTCAACCGGAACAGCCAGTAGCCATCGACGTCGCCGGGAAGTCCCGGCAGCAAGGAGCGGGACATGAGCAACACGACGAGCGACAAGGTCGAGCAGGTCACCCCGGAGCCGGAGGTCGCCTCCGATCAGACGACTCTTGCCGAGGTGACGGAGACGGGCACGGACATCGAGGCCTTCTCCGACGAGGAGGACCTCGACTCCGAGGACTCCCTGACCTTCTCCAACGGCGTCATCGAGAAGATCGTGGCCATCGCGATGCGCGAGGTCCCGGGCGTCGTGGGCATGAAGGGGACCTGGTTCAACCGCGTCCAGGACGCCTTTGGCGCGAGCGACTCCACCAAGGGCGTGACCGTCGAGGTCACCCCCGAGAGCGCAGTGCGCGTGAACATCTCCGTGCTCATCGAGTACGGCGCCTATGCGCCGCAGGTCTTCGAGGACGTCAAGAAGGCCGTGGTCAAGCAGGTCACGGGCATGACGGGCCTCGAGGTCGCGGGCGTCAACCTGCGCATCGAGGACGTCCTCACCCCCGAGGAGGTCGAGCAGCGCAGCCGTCGCGCTGCGGCCGCCTCCAAGAAGGAGGAGAAGGACGCCGCCGACGACGCCGAGTAGCTCTGGCTAGGGTTCTCTGCCAATTGGGGACGTGTTATTTCGTGCAGACGCTTTCCGTCTGCACGAAATAACACGTCCCCAATTGGCAGAGAACCCTACACCTCGTAGGGGGTGTCCTCGCCGGCGGCGAAGGCGAGCAGCGCCTCGATGTTGCTGCGCACCATGCCCTCGACGTCCTCGGCGGTGTAGAACGCCATGTGCGGTGTCACGACGACGTTGGGAAGCGCCATGAGGGCCGCCCGGTCGCGGCCCGCGAGCACGTCACGGCTGCGGTCGAGGTAGTAGAGCCCCGCCTCGTCCTCGATGGTGTCGAGCGCGGCCCCGCCCAGATGCCCGGACTCGAGCGCGTCGAGTAGCGCCGCCGTGTCCACGAGGCTGCCTCGCGCCGCGTTCACGAGTACCGCGCCCTCCCGCATGCGCGCGAGCTCGCCCGCGCCGATCATGTGACGGTTCTCGGGCAGGCCCGGCGCGTGCAGCGTCACCACGTCGGAGGCAGCGAGCAGCTCGGGCAGGCTCACGTACTCGACGAGCCCGGAGAGCTCGTCCTTTTCGACCGGGTCGCACGCGAGGACGCGGCAGCCAAAGCCCTGCAGCTCGCGGACCACGCATGAGCCGATGGCTCCGGTCCCCACCACGCCCACGGTGCAGCTTCCGAGCGACCGGCCGATCTTGCCCTCGAGCGAGAAGTCCTGCGCGGCGGCGCAGCGCTGGACGAACTTGACCCTGCGCAGCGCCATGAGCATCAGCATGATCGCGTAGTCGGCCACGCCCTCGGGCGGGTAGGCGGCGTGCGCCACGCGAATGCCCAGCTTGCGGGCGTGCTCCACGTCGATGTGGTCGTAGCCGATCGAGCGCGTGGCAATCCCGCGGATCCCGAGCGCGTGGTAGCGGTCGAGCAGCTCCGGCGTCATGGGGTTGGTGATGATGCACAGGGCGTCGGCGCCCTCTGCCAGGCCCGCGTTGTCGAGCGTGGGGTAGTCGGGCGTCCAGCCGTACTCAAAGCCCAGCTCATGGCTCAGCGCGTCGAGATAGCCCAGCTCGTCGTAGGGCCGAAGCGCATACGCAAAGATCCTCATGTCCCTCTCCCCGTTCTGTTAATTGGGGACAGTTCCCAATTCACAGGCCCAGTGTAGCAAGTGTGTCAATTGGGGACGTGTTATTTCGTGCAGACGGTTTGGGACAGGTCTCTGTTTGACCTGTCCCAAACCGTCTGCACGAAATAACACGTCCCCAATTGGCTGCTAGAATCGACGTGACTTCGACCAGAGGGGGAGCAATGCGCGACAGCGTGAGCATCGGCGCCGTGGAGGCCGCGGCGCGAGCCAACAACAAGCCCGGGCCGGACCACATGAACTGCGGTGAGTCCGTGATCGCGGCGCTCTGGGACGCCTTCGAGCCGGACTTCCCGCGCTCGGTCGTGGCGATGGGCGCCGGCATGGGCGCGGGCATCGGAGGCTCGGGCTGCGTCTGCGGGGCGCTCGCGGGCGCCGTCGCGTTTCTCGGCCTCATGGTGGGCACCAAGGAGCGCGCCAAGCCGCTCGCGGCCGAGCTGCACGACGCCTTCTGCGCGGGCACGGCAAAGCACGTGACCTGCTGCCGCGTGCTCACGCGTGGGATGGAGTGGTGGGGTGAGGAGCGCGTCTCCCAGTGCCAGTATCACTGCGCACTCGCGGCCGGCGCCGCGGCCCAGATCCTCTGCCGCGAGCTCGGCGTCCGCGCGGAGGCATAGAGCGCGCCGCCCTTGTCCCCTCACAGGGGGCGGGAATCGTGCACTGAGCCCGGCTACAGGGCGAGAAGGACCACGTAGGCAGCCACGGCCAGGCCCGCCACGAGACAGCACGCCTCGACGACGCCGTCCGTGCGGCAAAGACTGAGGCTGAGTCCGCGCCTCGCGGGCCAGAGCAGGCGCAGCCCCCGATGGGTGAGCGCATCGAGCGCGAGGTGGGAGGCCATGCCGGTCGCAACGGGCGCGGCGAGTGGCGGGCAGACGAGCCACGTCGCCGCGGCAAACCCGGCGAGCGCCGCGAGCGAGTGCGAGAAGCCGCGATGCGCCGAGAGCCGCGCCGCGCAGCCAAGGGCCACGAGAGCGATGGCGCCGGCGGCGACCGCGTCGAGCCCCGCCTCCGCCGCCCGACGCGCGAGCGGCCAGCCGGCGGCGGCCTCCGCCCCCAGGGCAAAGACGAGCAGGACAGCGCACCCCACGCGCGCGAGCCGCTCCTGCAGCGGGTGCGCGGTGTTTCTCACGTCGAGGTCGGGGAGCATGCCGCCGAGCGCCCCGCCCGCGGCGGCGCAGGCGAGTGCCGCCGGCGACGCAAGGCCCGGCCCAAGCGCCGACGCCGCGGCCAGCCCCGCCGCGGCCCCGACGATGACGTGCGTCTTCCCGGTCACGAGCGCTCCGTTCTTCTCGGCTTCCCATAAGGCATTGTTACGCATCGCGCGCCGGCCGAGAAGAGCTCGCCGCTGGGTCCGGCCGGCCGTGCTACACTACCAACCGACAACGGGGGGCTGGCGCACGCCGGCTGAGATTGGGCCCAGGAGATCGGACGCGCGTCCGAGAGCGGCCCTGACCCAGGAACCTGATCCGGGTAATGCCGGCGTAGGGAAGAGCTTCGCGCGCAACGAGGCACCTACGAGAGACGGGGTGCCTTGGGGCACCCGGAAGGGAGGGCGCGTGAACTGCTCGGTTGCGATTCAGTTCCTGCCCATGGACGCCACCACGGACGACGCCACGTGCGACGCGGTGGACGCGGTCATCGCCTACATCGACTCCACGGGGATCGACTACTTCGTCGGCCCCTTCGAGACGGCGATCGAGGGCGACTACGAGACCTGCATGGAGATCCTCAAGAACTGCCAGCTCGTGGGTGCCAAGGCGGGGTGCAAGCACATGATGTGCTACGCCAAGATCAACTATCGCCCCGACGGCGACGTCATGTCCACGGACCGCAAGGTCGGCAAGTACCACCCCGGCGACCCCGAGTTCGCCCCCAAGAGCGCGGACGCGGCGGCCTAGCATGGCGCGCTCCGTCGCCCGTCCCGAGCCCAGCCGCGCCCGTCGCGTCCTCACGCCGCTGCTGACCATCGTGGCCCTTCTTGCCCTGTGGCAGGCCGTGGTGGCGGTGGGCCTGGTTCCCAACTTCCTGCTGCCCACGCCGGTGCAGGTGGTCCAGGCCCTCGCCGAGGACGCGGCGCTGCTCGCGAGCCACTGCGTGACCACGCTCGCCGAGGCCGCGGCCGGCCTTGCCGCAGGCGTTGCCCTGGGGTTTGTCTTCGCGGTGCTCATGGACCGGTTCGAGTCCTTCTACCTGGCGTTCGAGCCGCTCATGACCATCTCCCAGACCATCCCGACCGTTGCCATCGCGCCGCTTCTGGTGCTGTGGCTCGGCTACGGCGCCCTGCCCAAGATCGTGCTCGTGATCATCTCGACGTTCTTCCCGATCACGGTCTCGCTGGCCTCGGGCTTTCGCTCGGTGGACCCGGACGTCGTCGACCTCATGCGCACCATGAACGCCTCGCGCTGGCAGATCTTCTGGTACGCCAAGCTGCCCGCCGCGGCCGACCAGTTCTTCAGCGGCCTCAAGATCTCCGCCACCTACGCCATCGTCGGCGCCGTCATCGCCGAGTGGCTCGGCGGCAACGAGGGACTGGGCGTCTACATGACGCGCGTCCGCAAGTCCTTCTCGTACGACCGCATGTTTGCCGCGATCATCGTCATCTCCGCCCTGTCGCTGGGCCTCATGAAGCTCGTGGAGCTTGCCCAGCGCGTGCTCATGCCCTGGAAGAGGGTCGAAAGGAACAACAATGAGCGATAAGAACCTCGCCAAGAACCTCAACCGCCGCCAGTTCGTCGCCGCCGGCGCCGCCGCGGCAAGCGTCGCCCTGGCCGCCTGCGACAACAACTCCGGCGTCGTCGAGGGCCCGGACGGCACGGCCTCCTCGAACGACAACGCCGGCGACGCCGAGAAGACCAAGATCTCCTTTGTCCTGGACTACACGCCCAACACCAACCACACGGGCATCTACGTGGCCCTCGACCAGGGCTACTTTGCCGACGAGGGTCTCGAGGTCGAGATCGTGCAGCCGCCCGCGGACGGCGCCGACGCCCTCATCGGGGCCGGCGGCGCGCAGATGGGCGTCTCCTACCAGGACTACATCGCCAACAACCTGGCCTCCGACCAGCCGATGCCCTACTCGGCCGTGGCCGCGATCATCCAGCACAACACCTCCGGCATCATGAGCCGCGAGGAAGACGGCATCACGCACCCGGCCGCCATGGAGGGCCACACCTACGCCACCTGGAACATGCCCGTCGAGCAGGCCACGGTCAAGCGCTGCGTGGAGGCCGACGGCGGCGACTGGTCCAAGGTCGAGCTCGTGCCGTACGAGGTCGATGACGAGGTTTCCGGCCTGCGCGCCAACATGTTCGACACCGTGTGGGTCTACGAGGCGTGGGCCGTCCAGAACGCCGTGGTCCAGGACTTCCCGTACAACTACTTCAGCTTCATCTCGGTGGACCCGGTCTTTGACTACTACACGCCGGTCATTGCCGCCAACGACGACTTCGCGGCTCAGAACCCCGAGGCCGTGAAGGCCTTCCTGCGCGCGGTCAAGAAGGGCTACGAGTACGCGGTGGACAACCCCGACGGCGCCGCGGACATCCTCTGCGCCCAGGTGCCCGAGCTCGACGCCGACCTCGTCCACCAGAGCCAGACCTTCCTGGCCGGCCAGTACACCGCCGAGGCCGAGAGCTGGGGCGTCATCGACCCCGAGCGCTGGGCCGCGTTCTACCAGTGGCTCAACGACAACGACCTCGTGGCCAACAAGCTCGACGTCAACGCCGGCTACGACCTCTCCTTCCTGGAGTAAGCATGGCAGAGGCTGGCGAGAAGCACGTGCGGGCAGTCGACGTGGCGAGCAGCCCCGCCGCGAGTTCCGCAGCCGCGCGTCCTGTGCGTGGCGAGGACTGTCCGAGCGCCGGGGCTGCTCGCCACGTCGACGGAGGGACGGGAACGCCTGCGCTCGAGGCGCGCGACCTGACGCTCTCCTGGGACGGCGAGCACATCGTCGTCCAGGGCGTGTCCGTTGACGTCGCGCCGGGCGAGGTCTGCTGCCTCGTGGGCCGCTCCGGCTGCGGAAAGACCACGATCCTGCATGCGCTCGCCGGCCTCACGACTCCTGTGTCCGGTCACGTCCTCCTGCATGGGGAGGACGTGACCGGACGTCCCGGTCGCGTGAGCTACATGCTCCAGAAGGACCTGCTGCTGCCGAGCCGCCGCATCATCGACAACGTGTGCTTGCCGCTCGTGCTCGCCGGCGCGAAGAAGGCGGAGGCCCGCGCGAAGGCGGCGCCGCTCTTCGAGCGCTTTGGCCTCGCGGGCTGCGAGCTCAAGTGGCCGAGCGAGCTCTCCGGCGGCATGCGCCAGCGCGCGGCGTTTTTGCGCACCTACCTCATGGGCGCGGACGTGACGCTGCTCGACGAGCCCTTCTCGGCGCTCGACGCCCTCACGCGCACGGACGTGCGTCGCTGGTTCGTGGGCGTGGCGGCCGAGCTTGGGCTCTCCGCCCTGGTGATCACGCACGACGTTGACGAGGCGGTCTCCATGGCGAGCCGCATCTACGTGCTCGCGGGCGCGCCGTCGGCGGGGGAGCCCAGTCACGTGGCGGGCGTCGTCGAGGTCAGCCGCGTCGAGAGCGAGCACTTCGAGCTCACCGACGAGTACCTCGCCGCCAAGCGCCAGGTCATGGCCCTGTTGGGGTAGGCCCCCTCGAATCACTGCCCTTTGAGGGTATGTACACCTCCCGACCCTTCGTTCTTCTCGCCCAAGCCTTTGACCTGCGGATATGCGAGAAGGACTTGGGGGTGGCGTGTGCATATCCTATCGGCTCGGCGCGCATGTCCCGGCGCGCGTCCGTGCCGTCCCCTCGGCGGTGTCATCTGCTCGTAAGGCTCCCGTAAGGCTCCCGCAAGGCCCTGCCCCGCAGAAGGGGGAGGGCTCGCCAACGGACGTATCGTGGTGCTACGGATATGTCCGAAGGGAGCAAGGTGGGCTCGAGAGCCAAGATATTGGTGGCAGGCGTGGTCCTCATCCTCGCCGCGGTCGTGGTGGCAGGCGCCATCGCGCTCGGCCCGGGCGCGGAGGCCGGGGGCGAGTCGGCGGCGCATGACGCGTCCGACGCCCAGGGCCAGCAGCTCACCGTGGTCCACGGTGTCATCGGCTCGGAGAAGGAGTCGCTCTTCAGCGACCCCGAGGCCCAGGCGATCTTCAACAGCTACGGTCTTGACGTGCAGGTCACGACCTCGGGATCGTGGGCCATGGCTGAGCGCGCCGGCATCGAGGAGTCCGACTTCGCCTCCCCCTCCTCCGAGATCTCCGCCGCCCACCTCGTCGACGTCCATGGCGGCGCGGTGCTCTCCACCACGCGACCGTTCTACTCGCCGCTCGCCGTCGCGACGGGCGACGCGGTACTCTCGGTCCTCGAGCAAAACGGCATCGCAGAGCGGCGCGACGGCGTCTGGTATCTCGACATGGCTGCCTATCTTGACGCCGTCGCAAACGGCCGTCGTTGGACGGACCTCGCCGGGTCGGACGCCTACCCCTCGAGTCGCAACGTCATGATCACCACCACCGACGTGCGCTCCTCCAACTCGGCCCTCATGTACCTCAGTCTCTCGAGCTACGTGCTCAACGGCTACGCCGTAATCACGAGCGAGGACGCCGCCCGCCAGCAGGCAACCGACTCGCTCGCCAGGCTCTTCCTCGACCAGGGCTACTCGCAGTCGTCCTCGTCGGGCCCGTGGGAGTCCTTCCTCTCCAAGGGCCCCATGAACCAGCCGCTGACCCTCATCTACGAGAGCCAATACCTCGAGGCCCAGATGAACGAGCCCTCGCGCGTGACCTCCTCCATGAGGATCTGCTACCCCGCGCCCACGATCTTCTCGGACCACGTGGTCGTGGCCTTCTCCGAGGCTGGTCAGAAGGTCCAGGACGTGCTCGAGAACGACCCCGACATGGCACGTGTCATAGCGCGTCACGGTTTCCGCGTGAACGGTGCGAACTCCGCCGCGTTCTCCGAGCAGGTGGGCGCAGCCGGTCTCACCGGCTACGCCGCCGACGGCACCTTCATCGACGCCGCCCAGGCGCCCAGCTACGAGGTGGCAGACGTGATGCTCCAGACCATCGAGGCGCTGTACTAGCGCAGGAGGGGAACCGCCATGACAGCTGTCGTCGCGCACTCGCGCTCTCGCGCGCTCGCCGTTCTTCTCGCCCTGGTCTGCGCGCTCGTCTGCGCCGTGGCGCTGCCCGCGTGCTCGCGCGATGAGGCCGCCGAGCCCGCGCCCGACGACGCCCGGGAGCAGCCGGCGACCAATCCCGATCCCAGCTCCGACCCTGAGGCCGACCCCGACGTCGCCGGCACGACCCTGCGGGTCCTCGCCGGCTCCGAGATCAAGGACATGCTGCCCATCCTCGAGGACGCGCAGGCGGAGCTGGGCATTACCGTGGAGCTCACCTACCAGGGCACGCTCGACGGCACCGAGACGGTCATGGCCGGCGAGGGCGACTTCGACGCAACGTGGTTCCCCTCCAACGCCTACATGACGCTCTTTGACGAGAAGAGCGCGCTGGTCTCGGAGGAGGCCTCGATCATGCGCACGCCGGTGGTCCTCGGCGTCAAGCGCGACCGTGCGGCGGAGCTGGGCTGGGACGAGAAGAGCCCCACCTGGGCGGAGGTCGTGGACGCGGCGGCGTCGGGGGAGTTTGCCTACGGCATGTCGAGTCCGGTGTCGTCAAACAGCGGCTTCTCTGCGCTCGTCGAGCTGGCGACGGCGATCTCGGGCACGGGGGCCGCGATCACGGCCGCCGACGTCGACGTCGTGGCCTCCGACCTCACGCGCTTTGCGCAGGGCCAGGCGCTCACGAGCGGCTCCTCGGGCTGGCTCATGGAGGCCTACGACAAGGACTCCTCAGCCGTCGACGGCGTCTTCAACTACGAGTCGCTCATCCTGCAGGATCCCGACCTCGTCGAGGTGATCCCGCAAGACGGCGTCATCACGGCCGACTATCCGCTTACGTTGCTCTCCGGCCGGGGCGAGAAGGTCGAGGCGGCTTACGGCGCGCTGGTGGACTACCTGCGTCGCGACGACGTCCAGCAGCGCATCGCCGACGAGACGCACCGCCGCACGGACGCTACCACGCCCGACGACGAGCGGATGGTCTTCGAGATTCCCTTTCCCAACCGGCTTGCGACGGTGCGCGCCCTGCTCTCCAGCTGGGTCTCTGAGGTGCGCAAGCCCGCAAACATGGTCTTCCAGATCGACACCTCGGGCTCCATGGGCGGCGAGCGCCTCGATGCCCTCAAGGCAGCCCTGCTCTCGCTCACCGAGACGGGTGCGGACGGCACCGCGGCGCTGCTCACCTTCCAGCCGCGCGAGATGATTCGCTTTGTGGAGTTTGCCTCCGGAATAAAAAGCGAGAAGGACCTCGTGGTGGGGGAGGACGGGAACCTCGCCGACGTGAGCTCCTACGTGAACGACCTCTCCGCGCTCGGCGGCACGGCGCTCTACGGCACGCTCCAGCACGCGCTCGAGCTGGCGGCGCAGACCCGCGCGGACGACAACGTGACCTCCGTCGTGCTCTTCTCGGACGGCGAGAACACCGACGCCCCGGGCATTGACGGCTTTGCGCAGTGGTACGAGGCCAACGAGGCGGTGCAGGGCATCCCCGTCTACGCGATTCTGTTTGGCGAGGCGAGCGCCGACGAGATGGGCCGCCTCGCCGAGCTCACGGGCGGCCGCGTCTTCGACGCGGGCGACGGCGACCTCACGGCCGCCTTCAAGGAGATTCGCGGCTATCTGTAAAAACGGGACAGGTTTTCTGCACATTGGGGACGTGTTTTTTCGTTCAGACAAAAAGGGACAGGCCATCAGGCTCGAGAGGGGGGGCGAATGCAAGGAGACAAGGCACTGGTGACGGGCGTCGCGGTGACGGTCTTTGTTGTCTTTGCTGCCTCCGCGGTCCTTCTCGCCTCGACCCTTGTCTCGCAGCTTGCTCTCGTCGTGGCAGGCGCTGCCATGTCCGCGGGCTCCTGGATGCTGCTGACCTCGCTCAACATGCCAAAGCACGTGGCCGCCATCGACCTCGACGCGCTCGTGGGAGCCGACCCCACGCTCAAGGAATCCGCGCAGGCCGTGAACGACATGGCGGCGCGCATCGAGGCAGCGTGCGAGGCAGACGAGCCGCGTGGCATTTCCGCCGAGGCCGAGCGTCTGCGTACCGTGGTGGGCTCGATGGCCGAGCTCGTGGAGCTGCCCGAGTTCACGACCGCAGGCGCCGAGGAGGACCGCCACCTCGTGCTCTCGCTCGCGACGTCCTGGCTGCCCGGAGCGTGGGAGCAGCTTGTGACCAACGTACGCTACCTCGGCTTTGGCGGGCGCGCCAGCAATCGCGCGCGCAGAAACGTCACGGCTCTCGACGAGCAATGCGCTGACGTCGCCGGAGCGCTCGACCGCATGCGCACGGGCATCGTCGAGGGTGCCTCGACGCAGATAGAGACGGGCTCCGACTACCTGCGGCAGCGCCTGGGGCACCGCCCGAGCGAGCTCTCCCTGGGCGAGCCGACCGATGAACTGTCGTAATCGACGGAACGATTCGACACAAGGATAGGAGACCACCATGGCACACGATCTTCTCGACGCCCCCGACGACAGCTTCGACCTGGAGGTGACGCCGGCGCCGGAGCCCGTCAAGACCGAGGGCGCCCTCGCGCAGGTACCCGCGCCGAGCTCCGAGGAGCTGCTGCGCCTGAGCGGCAACGCAAGTTCCTGGGTCTCCCGCGTGGCCGCTCTGCCGCCTCAGAGCCTGGAGTTCAAGCAGGAGGTCGACGCGATCTTTGAGGTGGGGTCCGACGCCTTCCGAGAGACCGCCAGCACCTCAAGCCGCTTCCTCGAGCAGTCCCTGGCCACGTCCAAGAGCGGCGGCACGCAGGAGCAGGTCTCCAAGAGCCTCGTCGACCTGCGCAACGAGGTCGACGAGCTCGCTCCCGGAGAGGACACCTTCGCCGAGCGCCTGCTCGGCGCGCTGCCCTTTGCCAGCCGCGTGAAGCGCTACTTCAAGCGCTACGAGTCCAACCAGAAGCAGCTCAACGCCATCCTCCTCTCGCTCAACAAGGGGCAGGACCTGCTGCGCAGGGACAACGCCGCCCTCAACGTGGAGCGCCGCAGCCTCTGGGGCAACCTGGGCACCCTCAAGCGCGCCTACGAGCTGCTGACCAACATCGACGACGAGCTGGTGGCGCGCATCGACCGCGAGCGCGCGGCGGGCAACGTCGAGCTGGCGTCCTCGCTCGAGAGGGACGCCCTCTTCGCCGTGCGGCAGCGCCGCCAGGACGTGCAGACGCAGGCGGCCGTGACCATCCAGGCCTACCTCTCGATGGGCATTATCCAGCAGAACAACGACCAGCTCGTGCGCGGCGTCGAGCGCGCCAAGACCACCACGGTGACGGCGCTGCGCACCGCCGTGATCGTGGCGCAGTCGCTCGAGAACCAAAAGCTCGTGCTCGACCAGATCGACGCCGTCAACAAGACCACGGACGCCATGATCGACCGCACGAGCAAGCTTCTTCAGGAGAACTCCCTGCGCACGCAGCAGCAGGCCGTCTCGAGCGGCGTCTCCCCCGAGACGCTGCGGCGTGCCTACGATGCGGTCTTCTCCACGCTCGACAGCATCGATAAGTTCCGCGAGCAGGCCAACGAGTCCTTCTCCAAGACGATTGACGTGCTGAACGACCAGCTCGAGCGCGCCCGGACCTACGCCGAGCGCATGAACCGAGACGGCGAGGGCGGCTCGACGGAGTAGCGCGAGAGGGTCAGCCCGCGCAGACGAGCTCGACGCCGGCGGCCTCGAGCTCTGCGCGCGCCTCGTCGCTCACGTGGGCGTCGGTGATCACGGCGAGGTCCTTCTCGCCTAGGGAAAGCGGCACGGTGCCGTGGCGGCTGAACTTCTCGCTCTCCGTGAGCAGGACGACGCGCTCGGCGTGCGAGGCCATGTCGCGCACGGCCTGGGCGCGCATCTGGTCGCTGTTGGTGAAGCCGGTGCGCGGGGAGAAGCCGTCCGTTCCGGCGAAGAGCAGGTCGACGTAGAACCCCTCGACGCACGAGCGCACCATCGGGCCCACCATGACCTGGGAGTCCTTCTGGTAGATGCCGCCGAGCAGCACGGTCTGAACGCTCGCGGCGTCGCGCACGTAGCCCGCTATGAAGGCGCTGTTGGTGACGACCGTGACCTCGCGGCCGGACGCGGCGAGCTCGGCCACGAGCAGCGCGCAGCAGCTTCCGCTCTCCACCATGATGGTGTCGCCGTCGCGCACGAGCTCCGCGGCCCGCCGGGCGATGCGTCGCTTCTCCTCATAGTGGTAGGCGAGGCGACCCTCGACGTTGTCGGCGCTGCGCAGCACCGCGAAGCCGTGCTCGCGGCGGATGAGGCCGCGCCGCTCGAGTTCTGTGAGGTCCTTGCGCATGGTGACCTGCGAGACGCCGAGCTCCTCGGCCAGAGCCGAGACCTCCACGCGCTCGCGCTCGGTCAGGATCTCCAGGATGCGGTTGGTACGTGCGGGCATGACGGCTCCTTCGATTGACTATTCGAAAGTATAGCCGTCTTTTGCGCTTTCGAACGAAAACAGCAACACACGAGCCAAATGACGCATCTCGCACGACGCCCATTTTGAACCACAAAAGGTGGTCAAAAACAGGTGTCATGCGAGGTTGCCCTCAAGCCACCCTAGAAGAACGCGTCGATTCCCGTGTCCTCGTACGCCTGGCGGAACTCCTCGAGGTCCTCCTCGTGCAGGTTGGTGAGCCCGTGAAGGCGATAGTCGCGGCCTAGGAGGTCGTACTTGCTCTCGCCGAGGTTGTGGAAGGGGAGGAGCTGCACGCGCGTGGCGCCCACCTCGTGCAGGCGCTCGGCGAAGCGGCGCGCGTCCTCGACGGAGTCGTTGAAGCCGGGGATGACGGGCGTGCGCACGAGCACGTCGACGCCGCGCTCGATGGCGGCGCGCGTGTTGGCGAGGATGAGGTCGTTTCCCACGCCCGTGCCCTCGCGATGCGCGGCCGCGTCCCAGTGCTTCATGTCGATGTAGGCGTGGTCGAGCAGCGCGCACACGCGCTCGAAGTCGCGCGCGGGCACGTGCGCCGTGGTCTCCACGTTGGTGTCCACGCCCGCCTCGCGCAGGCGCCCCAGCAGCTCGACGCAGAAGTCCGGCCAGGTGAGCGGCTCGCCGCCCGAGAGCGTCACTCCGCCCCCGCTCTGCTGGTAGAAGGGCTCGTCCTGCATGCACTCCTCGAAGACGTCCTCCACCGTGCGCGTGCGGCCCGCCACCGTGAGCGCGCGCCCCGGGCAGCCCGCGACCGCGGCCGCCGCCTCGACCGAGCTCGCGTCCACGGCACGCACGTCGACGTGGCGCCTGTCCTCCGGGCCCGCGGCGGCCGCGCCCGGGCACGCGGCGAGGCACGCCCGACAGCCCACGCAGCTCTTCTCGTTCCATTCCAGCTGCGGCGCGCGTGCCTGGCTCTCGGGGTTGGAGCACCAGTAGCAGTGCAGCGGGCAGCCCTTGAGAAAGACCACGGTGCGGATGCCCGGGCCGTCGTCGAGGCTGAACTTCTGGACGTTGAAGACGGTGGCGGACTGCATGGCGGGCTCCTCCTGGGCGGACTGGCGGCAAGCGGCTCTTCTCGGCAGCTCAATGGTAGTAAACTTACGAACGAAAGTAAATACAATTGCGAACGTTGACACACCGCCCGCACGCTGCTATAAGTATGACAAAGCCAGAAGGCGTCCCAGGAGAAGGGGAGTTGCAGATGTCCCAGACCAACAGCAGCCACTTCGGAGAGCTCACGCCCCGCATGCAGGCCTTCCGCGAGGAGATGCTCGACGAGAAGCCCTACGTCGACGCCGAGCGCGCGGTGCTGGCAACGGAGGCCTACAAGGCGTGCCAGAACCAGCCCAACGTCATGAAGCGCGCTCTCATGCTCGAGAAGATCCTCGACAACATGACGGTCTACATCGAGGATAAGACCCTCATCGTGGGCAACCAGGCCACCAAGAACCGCAACGCCCCGGTCTTTCCCGAGTACACGATGGAGTTCGTCCTGAACGAGCTCGACACCTTCGAGAAGCGCGACGGCGACGTCTTCTACATCACCGATCAGACCAAGCAGCAGCTCCGCGACCTCGCGCCCTTCTGGGAGAACAACAACCTGCGCTCCCGCGGCGAGGCCCTGCTGCCCGACGAGGTCAAGGTCTACATGGAGACCGGCCTGTTTGGCATGGAGGGCAAGCTCAACGCCGGCGACGCCCACCTGGCCGTGAACTACGCCCGCGTGCTCTCGGACGGCCTCGCCGGCTACGAGGAGCGCGTCCGCGCGTGCCGCGCCGCCCTCGACCTCACCGACCCCGCCTCCATCGACAAGAACGTCTTCTACAAGGCCGTCCTCGTGGTGATCTCCGCGGTGCGCCGCTTTGCCGCTCGCTACGCCGCGCTCGCCCGCGAGATGGCGGAGACCGAGAAGGACGAGGCGCGCGCCGCCGAGCTGCTCCAGATCGCGAAGACCTGCGAGCGCGTGCCCTACGAGCCCGCCCGCTCCTTCCGCGAGGCCGTGCAGTCCGTCTGGTTCATCCAGCTCATCCTGCAGATCGAGTCCAACGGCCACAGCCTCTCCTACGGACGCTTCGACCAGTACATGTTCCCGTACTACGAGGCCGACGTCGCCTCCGGCGCCATCACGCGCGACGAGGCGCTCGAGCTGCTCACGTGCCTCTGGATCAAGACGCTCTCGGTCAACAAGGTCCGCAGCCAGGCGCACACCCTCTCCTCCGCCGGCAGCCCCATGTACCAAAACGTCACCATCGGCGGCCAGACCACGGACAAGAAGGACGCCGTCAACGACCTCTCCTTCCTCGTGCTGCAGTCCGTGGCGCAGACCCGCCTCACCCAGCCCAACCTCACGGTGCGCTACCACGCGGGGCTCAACAAGGAGTTCTACGACGAGTGCATCGAGGTCATGAAGCTCGGCTTTGGCATGCCCGCCCTCAACAACGACGAGGTCATCATCCCGTCCTTCATCAAGTGGGGCGTGGCCGAGGAGGACGCCTACAACTACTCCGCCATCGGCTGCGTGGAGACGGCTGTCCCGGGCAAGTGGGGCTACCGCTGCACGGGCATGAGCTACGTGAACTTCCCGCGCATGCTGCTCGTGGTGATGAACGACGGCGTGGACATGACCACCGGCAAGCGCTTTGCCAAGGGCTACGGCTCCTTCAAGGACATGAAGAGCTACGACGAGCTCATGGAGGCCTGGGACAAGACCATCCGCGAGATTACCCGCGCGAGCGTCATCGTGGAGAACGCCATCGACCTGGCCTCCGAGCGCGACGTGCCGGACATTCTCTGCTCCGCGCTCACCGACGACTGCATCGGCCGCGGCAAGACCATCAAGGAGGGCGGGGCGGTCTACGACTTCATCTCCGGCCTGCAGGTGGGCATCGCCAACATGGCCGACTCGCTCGCCGCGATCAAGAAGCTCGTCTTTGACGAGAAGCGCATCACGCCGGCCGAGCTCTGGGCCGCGCTCGAGGACGACTTCACCTCGCCGGAGAGCCAGCGCATCCAGTCCATGCTCGTGAACGACGCGCCCAAGTACGGCAACGACGACGACTCCGTGGACCAGCTCGTGGTGGATGCCTACCAGTCCTACATCGACGAGATCGCCAAGTACCCCAACACGCGCCACGGCCGCGGGCCCATCGGCGGCATCCGCTACGCCGGCACCTCCTCGATCAGCGCCAACGTGGGCCAGGGCATGGGCACCATGGCCACGCCCGACGGCCGCCGCGCCCACGAGCCGCTTGCCGAGGGCTGCAGCCCCGCGCACAACGCCGACACCCACGGTCCCACGGCGGTCTTCAAGTCCGTCTCCAAGCTCCCCACCGAGAAGATCACGGGCGGCGTGCTGCTCAACCAGAAGATGGCGCCCACGATGCTCGCCTCCGAGCGCAACAAGCAGAAGCTCGAGCTGCTCATCTCCACGTTCTTCGACCGCCTTCACGGCTACCACGTGCAGTACAACATCGTGAGCCGAGAGACCCTGCTCGACGCGCAGGCCCACCCCGAGAAGCATAAGGACCTGATCGTCCGCGTGGCAGGCTACTCCGCCTTCTTCAACGTGCTCTCCCGCGCCACCCAGGACGACATCATCGCCCGCACCGAGCAGACCCTGTAGGATACGAAGGGACGGTCCCTTTGTCTCATCCGGCAAAGCGAAAGGAAGCATCCATGAAGCTCATCATCGACGACGCCGACGTCAACGCCATCAAGCGCCTGGTGGAGTACTACCCGGTCGACGGCGTGACCACCAACCCCTCGATCCTGGCCGCCTCCGGCCGGGCGCCCTTCGAGGTCCTGCGCGAGATCCGCGACATCATCGGCCCCGACATGGAGCTTCACGCCCAGGTCGTGGCCCGAGACGCCGAGGGCATGGTCGCGGACGGCAAGCGCATCGTCGCCGAGCTCGGCGAGAACACCTTCCCCAAGGTCCCGAGCGTCCCCGAGGGCTTCAAGGCCATCCGCATGCTCGCCGCCGAGGGCATCCGCACCACGGCCACGGCCATCTACACCCCCATGCAGGCGTTCCTCGCGGCCAAGGCCGGCGCCTCCTACGCCGCGCCCTACATCAACCGCATCGACAACATGGGCTATGACGGCGTGGGCGTGGCCATGGAGATCCACGACATCTTCCGTGCCAACGGCCTGCCCTGCGAGGTGCTCGCCGCGAGCTTCAAGAACTCCCAGCAGATCCTCGAGCTCGCGCGCTATGGCGTGGGCGCCGTGACGGCCGCCTCCTCCGTGATCGAGGGCCTGACCAAAAACGCCGCCATCGACGCTGCCGTGGACGCCTTCACGGCCGACTTCGAGGGCCTCGTCGGCACCGGCAAGACCATGGCCGACCTGTAGGAGACAACGCGACAGGCGAGAAGAACGCGCAGTCCGCACCCTTCCGGACAGGCCCAGTAGCGTGCACCCCGCGCGTTCTTCTCGCTGCCAGACAACCTCGACAGCAAGAGGCCGCCCCCAACATGCTAAGCAGGATCTTCCGCGAAGCGCAGTCCTGCGTGCATGTTGGGGGCGGCCCCGTTACCGGTGAGTCAGTCTGTTACGCCAGCTTGAGGAACGCGCGGTAGCCGCGATACGCCTCGTAGACGTCGGCCTTGCTCGTGGCCTCCCACGGCGCGTGCATCGAGAGCACGGGCACGCCGCAGTCGATGACGTTCATGCCGTAGACGGCGAGGATGTAGGCGATCGTGCCGCCGCCGCCCGCGTCGACCTTGCCGAGCTCGGCGGTCTGCCAGGCGACGCCGCCCTCGTCCATGACGCGGCGGATCGTGGCGATGTACTCGGCGTCGGCGTCGTTGGAGCCGCCCTTGCCGCGCGAGCCGGTGAACTTGTTGAACGTCAGGCCGTGGCCGAGGTAGCAGGAGTTCTTGGGCTCGAAGACGCTCGCGAACGCCGGGTCGAAGCCGGCGGAGACGTCGGAGGAGAGCATGTTGGAGTTCGCGAGGCAGCGGCGCAGCGCGAGCGGGCCGCGCTCGCCGGCGAGCTCGAGGATCTCGGCCATGACGTTCTCGAAGAAGTTGCTCGTCATGCCGGTGGCGCCCACCGATCCGATCTCCTCCTTGTCCACGAGCAGGGTCACCGCGGTACGCGCGGGGGCCTCGCACTCGAGCTGGGCGACGAGGCTCGTGTAGGCGCAGACGCGGTCGTCCTGGCCGTAGCCGAGGATCATCGAGCGGTCCAGGCCCAGGTCGCGGGCGGCGCCGGCGGGCACGACCTCGAGCTCGGCGGAGAGCAGGTCCTCCTCCTCGATGCCGAGGGTGTCGCGCAGGATGTTGAGGATG
The DNA here is from genome assembly GCF_002159495.1 of Olsenella sp. An293. Lineage (GTDB taxonomy): Bacteria > Actinomycetota > Coriobacteriia > Coriobacteriales > Atopobiaceae > Thermophilibacter. The sequence continues at coordinate 31,394 of NZ_NFIT01000008.1, read as the reverse complement.
CCGGCCTTGACCGGACTCTTCTCGGCCTCCTCGTCCTTCTCGGCGTCGGCGTCCACCACGATCGGGCGGTTGCCCACGAGCACGTCGAGCATCTCGCCCTCGATGACCTCGGTGGCCTTCTTGGACATCTGCTGCGCGCCGAGGTGGGGGAGCAGGTCGGAGATGCAGAAGACGGGGTCGTCGGCCTTCTCGCCGATGACCACGTTCACGACGCTGCCGTCCTTCTTGGCCACGACGCCGTGGATGGCGAGCGGCATGGCGACCCACTGGTACTTCTTGATGCCGCCGTAGTAGTGGGTGTCGAGCGTGACGAGCTCGTTCCTCTCGTCCACGGGGTCCTGCTTGACGTCGAGGCGCGGCGAGTCGATGTGCGCGCCGAGGATGTTCACGCCCTCGGCCAGCGGCGCGGTGCCCAGCTGGGCGAGCATGAGGCTCTTGCCGCGGTTGATGGCGTAGACCTTGTCGCCGGCCTTGAGCGGCTCGCCGGAGGCGATGCGCTCGTTCAGGTCGACGTAGCCGGCCGCGCGGGCCAGCTCGACGGCGGCCGTGCAGCACTCGCGCTCGGTCTTGTTGTCGGAGATGAAGGACTTGTAGTCCTCGCAGATGCGGTTGAGGTCGGCGAGCTGCTGCTCGTCGTAGCCCTTCCAAGCGTTGGGACGCTCCATGGAGTTCCTTTCATTGGGGACAGACGCGACGGCTCGGAATTTTAGCTCAGTCGGGGCGCGCCACCAAACCGGTTGGGCGTTCTCACACCTCCGTCACTTCCGAGTCGGCGGGTTCCGCACGTTGTATGCAGTTTGCGGAAGGACCCCTCCTGGCACCTCATGACAGAACCTTTCTACCTGCGGTTTTGCAGCAAGCAGAAAGGCCGCTTACCGGGGCGCCCTCAAAAAACTGCATACAACGCGAGGGGGGCGCCCACAGACGCGAGAGGCGGCGCCACATGGCGCCGGCGCGGCGCTCAACCGGCTGTTCCGGCGTCTGCCTCGGCGCCCGTGTTGGTGCCGGTGCCTGCGTCATCGCCTGCGCCCACCCCCGTGTCGGGGCTGTCGGCGCCGCCGTCCGCCGCATTGCCCGCGTCATCGCCCGAGCTCGGATCGGCATCGGTTTCGGGCGCGCTCGCGTCATCGTCCGAGCCGGCGTCCGGCTGAGTCGGGGCTTCGTCGCCGCCCTCCGCAGGGTCCGTGCCGTCAGGCGCGCTCGTGGGCTCGTTCGTGTCCGTGGTGCCCTCGGGCTCCTGCTGCGGGGCCTCCTGCTCGGCGGGTGCCTCGGGCGCCGCGGGGCCGTCCTGTTCCTCCACCGTTGCCGGTGCGCTGGTCGCAAGGCTCGGGCCGATGCCCGCGCCGCGCGTGGCGAGGCTCACCACCAGCGCGTAGGCCAGCACCACGACAACGGCGGCGAACGCGGCGAACACGGCTACGCGTCGCGCCAGGCGCGCCCGCTCGCGACTGCGCGCGGCCTCGGAGAGCTCGGGCGGGGCGATGGGGGTGCCCGACGCGGCAGCGCGCGCCCGCGCGGCGTCCGCAGAGGGCATCACGCGCGTCTCGCCCTCGCGCAGGCCCTCCTCGGGACGTGCGGGCTGGTCGGGTCCGAGCGCGCGGAGCTTCTCCGCGGACGCGGAGAGGATGTTGCGGTAGACCTGCGTCGCCACGCTCGAGGCGACGGCGCCAATGACCGCACCGATGATCGAGCCGGCGATGCCGATCTGCGCGGAAAGCGCGAAGGAGGTCGCCGCGGCGAGCCCCGTCGCGATGATCTGGGACACGGAGAAGTCCCCCAGGATGCCTCCCGCGCGCCCGTTCTTCTCGGCCATGTGCCCTCCCTGTGACTGAGCCACCTGACGCCATTGTCATACCCAAGCGACGCGCAATGTGCGTCGTCACGAAGACCTGACAAACCGTTTCCCCAAAATGTGTATGTGAGACCGATTTCCCCGATGCGACGCGGTATCATGGGTCTGTACGGTCCTTCCGGGCTTTCAGACACGTATGGAGGTCAACATGCTCGTCAACGCTACTGCCATGCTTCAGGCCGCGGCCAAGGGTCACTACGCCGTGGGCGCCTTCAACACCAACAACCTCGAGTGGGCGTCCTCGATCCTCGACGCCGCCGAGGAGCTGCAGTCCCCGGTCATCATCCAGTGCACGAGCGGTGCCGCCAAGTGGCAGATCAGCTACAAGGTCGTGGCTGACATCGTGAAGCAGCTCGTCGAGGACAAGAACATCACCGTGCCCGTGGCCCTGCACCTCGACCACGGCACCTACGAGGACGTCTTCAAGTGCATCGAGGCCGGCTTCACCTCCGTCATGTACGACGGCTCCCACGAGGAGACCTTCGACCTCAACCTCAAGCGCACCGCCGAGGTCGTCAAGGCCGCCCACGCCAAGGGCATCTCCGTCGAGGCCGAGGTCGGCGGCATCGGTGGCGTCGAGGACGGCGTCGCCTCCAACGGCGAGCTCGCCGACCCCGAGCAGTGCAAGGCCATCGCCGACCTGGGCGTCGACTTCCTCGCCTGCGGCATCGGCAACATCCACGGCATCTACCCCGAGAACTGGGCCGGCCTGTCCTTCGAGCGCCTCGGTGAGATCAAGGCCCTGACCGGCGACCTGCCGCTCGTCCTTCACGGCGGCACCGGCATCCCCGTGGACCAGATCAAGAAGGCCATCTCGCTCGGCATCTCCAAGATCAACGTCAACACCGACCTCCAGGTCGTCTTCGCCGAGGCCACCCGCGCCTACATCGAGGCCGGCAAGGACCAGCAGGGCAAGGGCTACGACCCGCGCAAGCTCCTCAAGCCCGGCCGCGACGCCATCGTCGACCGCACCAAGGAGCTCATCGTCGAGTTTGGCTCCCAGGGCAAGGGCTGGGCGTAAGTCCAGGTCCCGCGGCGGGCGAGAAGAACCGCGCGCCGCAGACGCCATAGGCAACGCAAGCGCCCGGTCCCGCAGCGTGCGGGGCCGGGCGTCGTCTGAGGCGGTCGTCGTGCCGGGGAGGGACGCGGAGGCGCGTCCTTCTCGCTAGCGCTAGATGGGATTGGCGGTGCAGGGACCGGCGTCGTCCGGGCGGATGAGGTCCGCGAGCGTGCGGCTGTCGAGGTAGCTAGAGGTCATGCGGCCGAGGTCGCGCCAGACGTCGACGGTGGTGCAGCTCTCCCGATTGGGGCAGAGCTCGTCGCTTCTGCAGTCGAGGCAGCTCACGGGCGCGAGCGACCCCTCGGCGGCGCGCAGCAGCTCGCCGAGCGTGTAGTCCTCGGGCGCGCGCGTGAGCTTGTAGCCGCCGCCCTTGCCGCGCTGGCTCGTGACGTAGCCGGCCTTGTGCATGAGCGAGATGACCTGCTCGAGGTACTTGCGCGAGATGTTCTGGCGGCGCGAGACGTCGCCGAGCGAGACCCAGCCGTCGTGCGCGGCGAGGTCGGCCATCGCGCGCAGCGCGTACATCCCCTTGGTCGAGAACATTCCTGCCATCTCGTCTCCCCTCTGCCAATTGGGGAGAGTCCCCAATTGGCAGAAATGTTTTATGCGAATTGGGGACTGTCCCCACGTTACAGATTCCGGGCCTCGAGCATCTCGTCGAGGGTGCGCCAAGCGAGCTCGGCGCACTTCACACGCGCCGGCATGTGCGCGATGTCGCGCAGCAGCACGCCGTCCTCGAGGGCGTCGAGCGCGGCCTCGTCGGTCTCCTCGCCGCGCACCATGCGCATGAACAGGGCGCAGAGCTCGCGCGCCTCCTCGGGCGTCTTGTCGATCATGAGGTCGCTCATGATGTCGGCGCTCGCCTGGGAGATCGCGCAGCCGTGCCCGGTGAAGGCGGCCTCCTCGATGGTGCCGTCGTCGGCAAAGCGCACGGAGAACGTGAGCTCGTCGCCGCAGGAGGGGTTCACGCCCTCGTGGCTGCAGTCGGCGTCTGCCATCTGGTACTTGTAGTCGGGGTGCGAGACGTGGTCCATGAAGGCCGCGTTGTAGAGGTCAGTCACTGCCATTGAAGATCCCCCAGACCTGGCTCAGGCCGTCGACCAGGCGGTCGACGTCGGACTTCTCGTTGTAGAACGCGAGGCTCGCGCGGCAGCAGGCGAGGTTCTCCACGCCGAGCCACGCCAGCAGCGGCTGCGCGCAGTGATGCCCGGCGCGGATGCACACGCCGGAGGCGTCGAGGATGCTCGCCACGTCGTGCGGGTGGACGCCGCGTACGTTGAAGCTGATGACGCCGTGGTGGCGCGCGGGGTCGGCGGGGCCGATGAGCTCGACAAATCCCAGGCCCTCCAGGCGCTCCCACGCATAGGACACAAGCGCCGCCTCGCGCTCGGCCACGGCGTCGATGCCCACGGCCTTTGTGAGGTAGGCGAGCGCGGCACCGGTGGCGTAGATGCCGGCGGCGTCCTGCGTGCCCGCCTCGAACTTCTCGGGCACGGGCGCCCAGGTGGCGTCCTGCTCGCGAACGGAGTCGATCATCTCGCCGCCGGTGAGCATCGGCGGCATCTGCTCGAGGAGTTCGCGCTTGCCCCAGAGCACGCCCACGCCCATCGGGCCGAGCGCCTTGTGGCCGGAGAACGCGAGGAAGTCCGCGCCGAGCTCGTTCACGTCCACGCGCAGGTGCGGGACGGACTGCGCGGCGTCCACGACCATCACGGCGCCCACGGCGTGGGCGGCGTCCGCGAGGTGCCGGATGGGCAGCTCGCAGCCCATGACGTTGGAGACGTGCGCGGCGGAGACGATGCGCGTGCGCGGGCCGATCTTCTCGGCGATCTCCGCGTCGGCGAGCGTGCCGTCCTTCTTTGGATAGAGGTAGACCAGGCGCGCGCCGGCGGCGCGGCAGGCCTCCTGCCACGGGATGAGGTTGGAGTGGTGCTCCATGATCGTGATGGCCACCTCGTCGCCGGGCGTAAGGACGCAGGGCGAGAAGGACTTGGCCACGAGGTTGAGGCTCTCGCTCGTGTTGCGCGTGAAGACCACGTCGCGGGCGTCGGGCGCGCCGATGAGGTCCGCGACCTGCGCGCGCACCGCCGCGATGGCCGCGGTGGCCTCCACCGAGAGGCTGTAGAGTCCGCGCAGCGGGTTGGCGTTCATGGTCTCGTAGAAGCGGCGCTGGGCGTCGAGGACGCAGACGGGGCGCTGCGCGGTGGCGGCGCTGTCGAGAAACGCGATCTCGGGGTTCGCGGCGAGCAGCGGGAAGTCCGCGCGCCACGGGCTCTTCTCGATGCCCATCGTCACGCCTCCTCGACCTCATCAAAAGTTTCTGTTAATTGGGGGCTGTCCCCAATTAACAGACGGGCCTCGGGGCAGGGGGCGTTCATGAGGGCCTCCTCGTAGAGGGCGCGCACGAAGAGCTGCTCGGCATCCTCGCGGGAGAGTCCGCGGTCGGCGAGGTAGGTCAGCTGCTCGGGGCTCACCGAGCCGATGGTGGCGCCGTGGTTGCCGGCGACGTCGTCCTCGTCGCACAGAATCGTGGGCAGCGTCTTGTTGACCACGTCGTCGCCCAGCACGAGCACGGTCTCGGCCTCGTTGCCCTGCGCGCCCTTGGCGCCGTGGACGAGGTCGATCGTGGTGCGAAGGCCCTTTCGGGCGGCGTCCTCGAGGACGCCGGAGTAGGAGAGCTCGGAGCGGGTGTTACGGCCGCGCTGGCGCACGATCTCGTTGATGTCGAGCACCTCGGAGCCGCCGGCGTGATAGCGGCAGTCGAGGTCGATCCGCGCCCGGGCGTCCGCCAGGTCGCAGGCCAGTCCCAGAGCGACGGTGTCGCCCCCGAGCAGGCGCTGGTGCACGTCGACGCGCGCGTCGCGCCCGGCGGTGATGCCCACGCTCTCGAGATGCTGCTGCCCCGCGCCCACGAGCACGTACTCGTAGAGGTGCACGCGCGCGCCGGCCTCGGCGATCACGCGCAGCAGTGACGCGGAGGTGCCGGCCTCGCCGTCCTTCTCGGCCCCTGCGTCGGCCCCTGCGGCCACGACGATGGTGACCTCGGCGCCCTCGCGGACCATGACGCCGGTGTCGGCGACCTCGTCCGTGCCCACGGCGACCACGACCGGCTCCGCGCGGCGCTCGCCGCGCGGGATCTCCACGTAGCGGGCGCCGGCGGCCTGGGACTCCGCCCACTCGGTCACGGCCCGGCCCATCCCGCACTCCACGCCCTCGAAGAGGCGCGGCAGCGAGAAATACACGTCACCGGCGCGCCCGCGTGCGGGCACGGTGAGCGTGATGTCGTTCGTGCGCAGGCGGTTCCAGGTCTGCGCGGGGGCCACGTTGACGCGCTCGAGCGTGACCTCGGGCGTCGTGGCGTCAGCGGCCGCCGCGGGCGCGCCGTTCTTCTCGGCCATCATCCGATCGCCCCTTCCATCTCGAGCTTGATGAGGTTGTTCATCTCCACGGCGTACTCCATCGGGAGCTCCTTGGAGACGGGGTTGGCAAAGCCGTTGACCACGAGCGTGCGCGCCTCGGCCTCCGAGCAGCCGCGGCTCATGAGGTAGAGGACCGTGTCGTCGGAGATGCGGCCGATCGTGGCCTCGTGGCCCACCTGCGCGGTGGCGTTGCGCACGTCCATCGCGGGGATGGTGTCGGAGCGGCTGATGTCGTCGAGCATGAGGCTCTGGCAGCTCACCGAGCAGCGCGCGCGGTCGGCATGGCGGCCGATGACCACGGAGCTGCGGAACGTGTTGACGCCGCCGTCCTTGGAGATGGACTTGGTGGAGACGGAGGCGGTGGTGTCCGCGCCGTTCATGATGACCTTGCAGCCGGTGTCGAGGTCCTGCGTGGCGCCGGCGAACGTGATGCCGGTGAACTCGCAGCTGCCGCGGTCGCCCGCCATGATGGTGGTGGGGTAGAGGTAGCTCACGTGGCTGCCAAAGGATCCGGAGACCCACTCCATCTTGGCGTCGGCCCCGATGGTGGCGCGCTTGGTGTTGAGGTTGTACATGTTCTTGGACCAGTTCTCGATCGTGGAGTAGCGCAGGCGCGCGCCGTCCTTCACGAAGAGCTCCACCGCGCCGGCGTGGAGGTTGGCCTCGTAGTACTTGGGCGCGGAGCACCCCTCGATGAAGTGCAGGTCGGCGCCCGGCTCAACGATGATGAGCGTGTGCTCGAACTGGCCCGCGCCGGCGGCGTTGAGGCGGAAGTAGCTCTGCAGCGGGTAGGGCAGCGTCACGCCCGCGGGCACGTAGACAAACGAGCCGCCCGACCACACGGCGTAGTGCAGCGCCGCGAACTTGTGGTCGGTGGGCGGGATCAGCGTGCCGAAGTACTCGTGCACGACGGGCTCCCACTGGGGGTCGTGCAGCGCGTCCTCGATGGTGGTGTAGACGACGCCCTGCTTGGCCACGTCGTCGCGCATGTTGTGGTAGACGATCTCGGAGTCGTACTGGGCGCCCACGCCGGCGAGGCTCTCGCGCTCGGCCTCGGGGATGCCCAGGCGCTCGAAGGTGTCCTTGATGTCGGCGGGCACGTCGTCCCAGCTCTTGGCCTGCTTGGTCTTGGGCGAGACGTACGTGGAGATGTGGTCCAGGTCGAGGCCCGCGATGCTCGGGCCCCAGTTGGGCGCCATCGGGCGCGCGTGATAGAGGTCGAGCGCGCGCAGGCGCATCTCGAGCATCCAGGCGGGCTCGTCCTTCTTCTCGGAGATCGCGCGGACGATCTCGGGCGTCAGGCCGTCGTCGTAGCGCTCGTAGCCCTCCTCGGACTTGGTGAAGTCGTAGAGGGAGCGGTTGACGTCGGCGACCTGCGTGCGACGGCGCTGATCGCTCACTCGGCATCACCGGCCTTGGGGCAGCCCGGACACTCGGCGCACGCCTCGCCCTGCTCGTCCCCGCGCTCGAAGCGCTCGAAGCCGTTGGCGTCGATCTGGGCGATGAGCTCGGCCGGGCCCTCGGCGACCATGCGGCCCTTGACCATGACGTGCGTGCGGTCGACCTCGAGGCGCTCGAGGATGCGCGTGTTGTGCGTGATCACGATGAGCGCGCCGCTCACCTGCTCGCGATAGGCCTGGATGCCGCGGGAGACGATGCCCAGCGCGTCCACGTCCAGGCCCGAGTCGGTCTCGTCGAGGATGGCGAGCTTGGGCTGGAGCAGCAGCAGCTGCAGCATCTCGATCTTCTTCTTCTCGCCGCCGGAGAAGCCCACGTTGAGCTCGCGCATGAGGAAGCTCTGGTCGAGCTCGAGCTGGTCGGCGATCTCTCCCACGCGGGTGCGGAACTTGCGCGCGGTGGTCTTGAGCTCGGGGCGCTTCTGGCAGATGGTGCGCAGGAAGCTGTAGAGCGGCACGCCGGGCACCTCGACGGGGGCCTGGTAGGAGAGGAAGATGCCGGCGAGCGAGCGCTTGTCGGCGGAGAGCTCGGTCACGTCCGCGCCGTCGAACTCGATGCGGCCCCCGGTCACGCGATAGGCGGGGTCGCCCATGATGACGTGCCCGAGCGTGGACTTGCCCGCGCCGTTGGGGCCCATGAGGACGTGGCACTCTCCCGCGCCCACGGCAAGGTCGACGCTGTGCAGGATGGGCTTGTCCTCGGTGCCCGCCGAGAGGGCGCTCACGTTGAGTAGCTGGGATGCCATGGTCCGCCTTTCTCCTCGCGGGCCGCGGCGGGTCCGCGCTTGATTCGCTAGCCTAATTCATACTAATGAGTGGGGAATTAAAGGCAAGGGCCGGGCGAGAAAAACCGACGCTCCGCAACAAATCCTACTAGCTTGGAGGCATTTTCAGGCGCGCTCGTTTGCGGGTGCGTTACGGGCGGGCGCGCCGCGTCGGGTGAGAAGTACCATGACGCAGGTTGGCTGGCGACAACGGCGGGAGGTCCCTCGCGGCATGGAGGCGTGGAAGCGGCTCGGCGGCTTCATCGGGAGCCGCATGGCGTTTGTCTCGCCGGCGTGCGTGGTGCTGGGCGTGCTCTTCCCGGACCAGCTCTGCGTCCTCAAGCCCGCCGTGACGGCGCTGTTTGCGTTCATGACGTTTCAGAGCTCGCTCTCCAACACCTTGGGAAACCTCACGCGGGTGGTGCGCAGGCCGGCCCCGATGGCCGTGGCCCTTGCCCTGACGGCAATTGTCATGCCGGTCGCGGCGTGCGCGCTCGGCACGATGCTCTTCGGTGAGAGCCCCAACCTGGTCTGCGGCATCGTGCTCGAGTACAGCGTGCCCGTCGCCGTGATCTCGGCCATGTGGACCAACATGCTCGGCGGCGACCCGGCGCTCACGCTGGCGACGATCCTCGTCTCCACGGTGGCCTCGCCCGTCACCATTCCGCTCACGTTGCACCTGATGCTCGGGCAGGTCGTCGAGGTGGACGCCGCGCGCATGATGGGGGAGATGGTCGTCTCCATCGCGCTGCCGGCGCTTGCGGGAACGGCTCTCAACGACGTCACGCGCGGCCGTGCGGCTCGCGAGCTCTCGCCGGTCATCGCGCCGGCGGCCAAGATCGCGCTCGTGCTGGTGATCCTCTGCAACGCCACGGGCGTGGCGCCCTACGTGCGCTCGCTCACGCCCCAGCTCGTGTGCGTGGCGGCCTTCATCTGCGCCTTCGCGGCGTGCGGGTACGCGCTCGGCCTCGTGGCTGCCCGGGCGCTGCGCCTTCCCCGCCCGCAGATCGCATCCATGACCTATCTCGTGGGCATGCGCAACATCTCGGCGGGCGCCGTGATCGCGGGGGAGTACTTCCCCGGCGAGGTGATGTTTCCCGTGGTCATCGGGACGCTCTTTCAGCAGGTGCTGGCGGCGGGGTTTGGCTCGGCGCTGCGCCGGATGGGCCGCGAGGACACGCCGCGCGAGGCGTGAGGCGCCCGCGCCCGCCGTCGCCCCGCGACCTTGCTGCAGAATCGAGCTTCGGTCCATAACGCCGCCCCTCAGAAAACAAAACCCGCCTTCGATCCATGTAAAAATGGGGCGCAACGGGGTTCTGGGTGGCGGCGGGCTTTCCGTCAACTGGGCAAACGTCGTGGGCGGTCGCTTTGCGACGCCCCCGAGCGCCAAAAAGTCATGGATCGAAGCGGCATTTTGTTTTGGCCGAGCAAAAAATATGGATCGAAGACCTGTTTTGCAGGCACGCAGCCGTGCCGGCGCGCCACGGCGCCCTAGCCGCGGGTCCAGCGGCGGCGCGGCCGCCCGTCGTCCAGGATGACGGCGAGCGCGGCGATCGCCACGACGGCGATGAAGATGATCTTCTTCACGGCAACCTCCCTAATCCTCGTTACCTTGCCCTGCATTCTCGTCGCGCACACCGCGCGGGGCCATCGACGTGCCTTACCGCCGGCTTTCGCTTTCGTAAGGTTGCGATGTTGCGACAGGGTTCCGCACGCCGCCAGCCCCTGGCGTAGAATAGGCCGCAGCCAAGATAGGAGGACCCATGCCCCTTACCAGAGAAGACGTCGCGGGCATCGCGGACTACGCGCGGATCGCCCTCACGGACGCCGAGCTCGACGAGATGACCGTCTACATGAACGACGCCGTGGCGCTGCTCGATCCCATCCGCCAGTACGACCTCGAGGGCGTGGAGCCCACGTTCCACCCCATCGGGGACCTCTCCAACGTGATGGGGGAGGACGTGCCGGACGACGCGGTGCGTCACCTGCCCGTTGACGTGGCGCTCTCGAACGCCGGCGCGTCCCGCGACCGCAGCTTCCGCGTCCCGTCCATCCTCGGCGACCAGGGGGGTGACCGCTAATGGCGAACTTCGACCAGCTCTCCGCGAGCCAGATCGCCGCGGGCGTCGCGGCCGGCGACTTCACCGCCGTCGAGGTCGCCCGCGCCGCGCTCGATGCCATTGAGGCCCGCGAGCCTGAGGTCAAGGCGTTCCTGCAGGTCTCCGCCGACCTCGCGCTCGCCGCGGCCGAGGCCACCGACCGCGCCCGCGCCGCCGGAGAGAAGCTGGGACCCCTCGCCGGCGTGCCCGTTGCCTTCAAGGACAACATGCACCTCGTGGGCACTCGCACCACCTGCGCCTCGCGCATGCTCGAGAACTACGAGTCCACGTTCACGGCCACCTGCGTCCAGCGCATGCTCGACGCCGGCGCCACGCCCGTGGGCAAGACCAACATGGACGAGTTTGCCTTTGGCTCCTCGACGGAGTCCTCGGCCTTCCATCCCACCGCCAACCCGTGGGACACCGAGCGCGTCCCCGGCGGCTCCTCGGGCGGCTCTGCCGCGGCCGTCGCCGCCGGCGAGGTCACGATCTCCCTGGGCTCCGACACCGGCGGGTCGATCCGCCAGCCGGCGTCCCTGTGCGGCGTCGTGGGCCTCAAGCCCACCTACGGCGCGGTTAGCCGCTACGGCGTCGTGGCCTTTGGCTCCTCGCTCGACCAGGTCGGCCCCTTCGGCCGGCGCGTCGAGGACGTGGCCCTGGCCATGAACGCGCTCACCGCCGGCGGGCGCGACCCGTGGGACTCCACGAGTCAACCCGTCGCCACGGACTTCCTCGCGCACCTCGATGACTCCATTGAGGGTCGCCGCGTGGGCGTCGTGCCCGCGCTCATGGAGGCGGCAGGCCTCACCGACGAGGTCCGCGACGCCGTCACCGCCGCGGGCCGCGCACTCGCCGACCAGGGCGCCGAGCTCGTCGAGGTGGAGCTGCCCAACATCGCCTCGGCGATCGCGGCCTACTACGTGATCGCGCCGTGCGAGGCCTTCTCCAACCTCGCGCGCTTCGACGGCGTCCGCTACGGCTACCAGGAGCCCGGCCAGGCCACCCTTGCCGAGCAGACCTCGCTCTCCCGCGCGCACGGCTTTGGCGAGGAGGCCAAGCGCCGCCAGATGCTGGGCGCCTATCTGCTCTCGAGCGGCGTCTACGACACGTACTACTACCCGGCGCAGCAGGTCCGCACGCTCATCACGGCCGACTACGCCCGCGCGTACGAGAAGTGCGACGTCATCCTCATGCCGACCGCGCCGCGCACCGCGTTCAAGTTCGGCGAGCTCTCCGACCCCACGCAGATGTACGCGTCGGACATGTTCACGATCTCCAACAACATCGCCGGCAACGGCGGTGTCTCGGTGCCGCTGGGCCTGGGCGCGGCGACCGGTCTGCCCGTGTCGGCTCAGCTGCAGGGCCCGGCCTTCGCCGACGCGCGGCTGCTCACCTTTGCGCGCGCGATCGAGCGGTCCAACTCGGCCGACGGCGGGGCCCCCGTCGCGCCCGGCTTTGTGGGGAAGGGGGGTGAGCTCGCATGAAGAAGCTCGCCGAGGTCCTCAGGGACTGGGAGGCCGTGATCGGCCTCGAGGTCCACACCGAGCTCACCACGCTCGAGACCAAGATGTTCTGCAACTGCCGCCTCTCCCACGACGACCCGCCCAACACCAACGTCTGCCCCGTGTGCCTGGGCATGCCGGGCGCCCTGCCCGTCCCCAACGAGAAGGCCATCGAGTCGATCGTCATGGCGGGTCTGGCCACCAACTGCGAGATCATGCGCCACTCCATGTTCTACCGGAAGCACTACTTCTACCCGGACATGGCCAAGAACTTCCAGACCACGCAGGGCCCCGTGGCCTTCTGCATGCACGGCCACCTGGACCTCGAGGTCTCCGGCGCCGGCGCCAAGGAGCGCCCGGACGCCACCGTGGAGAAGGACGCCGACGGCGGCTACGTCGCGCCCATCCGGATCCTGCGCATCCACATGGAGGAGGACGCCGCCAAGATGGTGCACGTGGGCGGCGAGGAGGGCCGCATCACCGCGGCGACCGAGTCTCTCATCGACTACAACCGCTGCGGCACCCCGCTCATCGAGCTCGTCACCGAGCCCGACCTGCGCACGCCCGAGGAGGCGCGCCTCTTCATGGAGAAGCTGCGCCAGACCTTCCTCACGCTCGGCATCTCCGACTGCTCGCTCGAGAGCGGCTCGATGCGCTGCGACGGCAACATCTCGCTGCGTCGTCGCGGCACCACGGAGTTTGGCACCAAGACCGAGATGAAGAACATCAACTCGTTCAAGAGCCTGCACGACGCGCTCGAGTACGAGATCTGCCGCCAGGCCGAGGTCCTCGAGGAGGGCGGCATCGTCTACCAGGAGACGCGCCACTGGGAGCCCTCGCGCCGCCGCACCGTGGTCATGCGCGTCAAGGAGACCGCGGACGACTACCGCCTCTTCCCGGACCCGGACCTCGCGCCCTTCGACCTCACCGACGAGTTCATCGACCGCTGCCGCGCTCGCATCCCCGAGCTGCCCGATGCCAAGCGCGACCGCTACGTCGCCGACTACGGCCTCAAGCGCGCCGACGCCGCCCAGCTCGCCGGCGACCCCAAGGTGGCCGCCTTCTTCGAGGAGGCCCTCGAGGGCGTGGGCGAGAAGAACGTGCCCACGCTGGCCAACGTCATGGTCAACCTCGCGCCGAGCTACGACGCCCTCACCGTGGGGCAGGTCCGCGGCGTCGCCGGCCTTCTCGCCGAGGACGCGCTCACGTTCGCCCAGGCGCGCGAGGTGCTCGACGCGATCAACGGCACGGACGAGGACGCGGTCGCCTACGTGGACGCCCGCGGCATGCGCCAGTCCACGGACGAGGGCGCGCTCGGCGCGATCGTCGACGAGGTGCTCGGCCGCTGCACCGACCAGGTCCAGCAGTACCGCGATGGCAACAAGAAGGTGCTCGGCTTCCTCGTGGGCCAGTGCATGAAGGCGGCCAAGGGCTCCGGCAACCCCAAGGCCTTCAACAAGATGCTCGCCGAGAGGCTCGAGGGGTAGCGAGAAGGGCTTGCCCCCACAAGATCCGGCGCTCGGACAGCTTGCCGCAAAGGGCGTGGCAAGAACTCGAGGCGGACCTTGCGGGGGCAGGCCCTTCTCGCCTCTCGTTCGTCGCGAGGCCGGGATCACGTTCTGGGGTCCGGGCCGTCGCAAACCTGCTAGACTGCCGTGCTCGAGGTGTTGTCTGATTCCCGAAGGGAGCGCGTGGTGGACGAGCAGATCGAGACGGCGGTCGAGCCGGTCTCGGAGGTCGTGAGCGAGGACGAGGCGCAACGCGCCGAGCGGCTCTCAAAGAAGCGCATGGCCTACAGCTTCCCGCAGTTCTTTGGTCTGCTCAACGTGGGCCTCATCCTCACGGCGGTGGCGCTCGTGCTCTTCAAGACGCCCAACCACCTGGCCTTCGGCGGCACCACGGGCTTTGCGATCCTGTTCAACGCGGCGATCCCGGCCCTGCCCGTCTCGGTCTACATGTGGATCATGAACGCCGTGCTCGTGCTCCTGGGCCTTATCTTCCTGGACCGCAAGGCGGTGCTGTGGAGCGCCTTCGCGTCGTTTGCGCTCTCTGGCTACACGTCGCTTTTCGAGTGGCTGTTCCCGGTCACGAGCTCGATCACCGGAGACCTCTGGCTCGACGTCTGCTTTGCCGTGCTGCTGCCGGCCGTTGGCTCGGCCATCGTCTTTGACATCGGCGCGTCAACCGGCGGCACGGACATCCTGGCCATGATCTTGCGCAAGCACACCGACATCGAGATCGGCAAGGCACTCTTCGCCGTGGACGTGGCCGTCGTGGTGGCCGCGATCGGGATCTTTGGCGCGCGCGTGGGCCTCTACTGCGTGCTCGCGCTCATCGGCAAGACCTTCGTGGTCGACGGCTTCATCGAGTCCATCCGCCAGCGCAAGGTCTGCCAGGTCATCTGCGACCACCCACGCGACGTGGAGGAGTTCATCGTCAAGAAGCTCGGCCGCACCGCCACGCTGCAGTTTGGCTGGGGCGCCTACTCCGGCAAGCGCGTCGTCATCCTCACGAGCGTGCTGTCGCGTCGCGAGGCCATGAAGCTGCGCCTCTTTGTGCGCGCCACCGACCCGGGCGCCTTCATCACCATCACCAGCAGCTCCGAGATCATCGGGCGCGGCTTCCGCGGCGTCAACTAGGGGGCGAGAAGGGCGCGGGGCACCGCCCCCGCCACCGCCCCCGGCGTTTCCCGACTTTTGTACGACCATGAGGTGTGACGCCACAGTATTACACTATGAAACTAGTCTAAGAGAATATGTGCGACTTCAGTGGTCGTACAAAAGTAGTGCGAGAAGGGCGCGCTGGCGAGAAGGAGCTCAGCCCGCGACTCCTCTGACTGTAGCCACAATCTGTTATACTGTGGCTATAGTTAAAGGAGGGCGAGATGTCAACGACGCTCGACGCGGTGGGCGTCCGCGAGGCGAAGAACCGATTCAGCGAGCTGACCGCGCAGGTCAATGAGCTGGGGTCGACGCTTGTGGTGCTCAAGAACAACAAGCCTTGGGTCACCATCCACCCGGCTGATCCCGAGGCGGCCAGCCGTCGCGCGCGGCTCGAGCGCTTTCATTCGCTTACGGCCTCCATCGAGCAGAATGTCTTGCATGAGCCGGCCTGGGCGGCGGACAAGAGCGACCGCGAGCTGCTCGACGAGGAGAGGATGAGGCGCTTTGGCTAGGGTCGTGCTCGACACCAACATCATCCTCGACTACCTCAGCGCGACGCGCGAGAGGCACCGCGATGCCGTTGACCTGCTTGAGGCGCTGCTCTCCTCGGAGGACAAGACGCCCGTGATACTTGCCGCCGGCATCAAGGACGCCTACTACATCCTGTGCCGCCACTATCATGACGAGGCGCTCGTGCGGACGCGGCTGGACGACTTCCGCGCGCTGATGGAGGTGGCGGAGCTGACGGGTCCCGTCCTAGATGGGGCCTTCGCATCGGACGAGCCGGACCTCGAGGACGGCATCGTCCGTGCGACTGCGGAGCTTCTGGGCGCGGAAGCAATCGTCACGCGCGACGCGTCCGCCTACCGCGGGTCGCACGTCCCCAGCATGGATTCCCGCGCGTACTGTGCCTTGCTCGGGTAGCGTCCCGCGGGCGCCTCGAAAGCGCCCGCCGGCCCGCTACTCCTTCGGCCCGTTCTTGGCCTCGTCGAGGTAGCTGTAGAGCGTGTACTTGGAGATGCCGAAGTACTTGCAGACCTTGGGCCCGGACTTCGTGATGAGAAACGCCCCCGTGTCGTTGAGGTAGCGGATCGCGCTGACCTTCTCCTCCTTGGTCATGAGCGCAACGGGGGTCCCCACGAGCTCCACGCTCTGCTCGATGAGGTCGTCGAGAAGGTCGGCGACGCTGCGGACGATGGGCTCGGGCTCGCGCGGCGCGCTGGGACCTGTGCCCACGACCTCGGCGATGGTGTCGCCCATGGCGCGCAGCAGCGTGATGTCGTAGTTGAGCGCGAAGATACCCACGGCGCGCCCGTGCTCGTCTCGGATGAAGACGGTCGAGGACTTGAGGATCTTGCCGTCCGCCGTCTTGGTGAGGTAGGCGAGACGGTCCTCGAGCTTGGCGTCGCCGGCGTGCAGCGCCTCGAGCACCACGTGGCTCGGGCCGTCGCCGAGCTTGCGGCCGGTGACGTGGCCGTTCTCGATAGCCACGATGGAGTGGCTGGGGTCTTTGGTCTCGAGGTCGTGCACGACGACCTCGCAGCCGCTGCCAAACTGCAGGGCGAGGGCGTGGGCGAGCCTCTTGTAGAAGTCGAGCTGCTCCTCGGTCATGGGGCCTCCTCGAAAGCGTTGTGCTTGAAACATGGTAACGGATTTGCTGCGCGTTCTTACTTTTTGTTAGGCACACAAACGGTGCGGGTCCCGCCGTACGATCGCGCAAAACCGCCCCTGACGTCGCGTTATATCCCGTCGTAAATAACGGAAAAATCTTGGCCCGCTCGCCATAACCCGACCGCTCACGCCCCGCAACCTACCGTCTAACAGATTTTCATCAAAGCAGACAAATTGTTAGCCACCCCACGCAATACTATCGAAACAGAGTCAGCATCGTGGAGAGGACGATTATGGCGAAAACGCAGACCGCAGAGGTCAAGGAGGCGCATGACTACCTGTTCCAGCGTGAGGGGATGCCGCCCATCGGCGACATGATCCCCTGTGCGCTTCAGCACGTGCTGGCGTCGTTCGCCGGCATCATCACCCCGGCGATCCTCATCGCCGCGACGTTTGACTTCACGACGCAGCAGCGCACCGACATCATCCAGGTCGCGCTGATCCTTTCGGCCATCGACACGGCCCTGCAGGCGTTCGCGCCCTTCCGCCGCATCGGCGGAAACCTGCCCATCGTCATGGGAGTCTCGTTCGCGTTCCTGCCGGCGCTGCAGGCCATGGGGGCCACGTTCTCCTTTGGGTCGCTGCTCGGCGGCGAGATCGTGGGCGGCGTCGCGGCCATCCTGTTTGGCGTCTTCTACGGCAAGCTCAAGCAGTTCTTCCCGCCGGTGGTCACGGGCACGGTGATCTTCACCATCGGCGTCTCGCTCTACCCGACGGCCATCAAGTACATGGCGGGCGGCGAGGGCACCGCGCTCTGGGGCACCCCGCAGGCCTGGGCCGTCGCCCTCGTCACGTTTGCCGTGGTCTTTGGCCTCAACAACTTCGCCAAGGGCACGCTCAAGCTCGGCAGCGTCTTCTTCGGCATGATCGCCGGCATCATCGTGTCCGCGCCCTTCGGCATGCTCGACTTCTCCGCCGTGGGCTCCGCCGGCGTCTTCGCCTTCCCCAAGATCATGCCCTACGCGATCGAGTTCCACCCCGAGGTCTGCATCACGCTCGCCGTGGTCTACCCGATGGTCGCCATCCAGGTCATCGGCGACGTCTCGGCCGCGTGCCTGGGCTCCATGGACCGCATGCCCACCGAGCGCGAGCTCTCGGGCGCCATCGTCTCCCAGGGCTGCACGTCGCTCGTCTCCGCCTTCATCGGCGGCCTGCCCACCTCCGCGCTCGGCCAGAACGTGGGCATCATCTGCTCCAACAAGGTCGTCAACAGGTGGGTCTTCGTGATCGTGGCGGTGGTCTTTGCCGCCGCCGGCCTGCTCCCGCAGCTCTCTGCTCTGCTCACGGCCATCCCGCAGCCCGTCATCGGCGGCGCCACCGTGGGCGTGTTCGGCACCATCACCATGAACGGCGTCCGCATGTTCACCAAGGACGGCCTCACGCCGCGCACCACGACCATCGTGGGCACCTCTGTCGTGTTTGGCCTGGGCATCTGGATGGCGACCGGGTGCCTCGCCGGCCCCGGCATGCCCTCCTGGGTGACCACCGTCATCGGCTCCAACGCCATCACCCCGGCCGCCCTCATGGCGATCCTGCTCAACCTCATCCTGCCCGTCGACCCGCCGCACGAGATCCGCACCGCGGCGACCAAGGAGCAGGCCGTCGCCAAGGTCATGCCCGCCAGCAAGGAGTGACGAGGGCGCGGGGGCGCCCCGCCCCCGCCCGAGCCCCGGCGCCCGACCACACGCAACGTGCCGAGAAGAGCGTTCTTCTCGCCAGATAGAAGGAGGAGCCATGCTGCTCGTCACCAACGGTCGCGTCATCACGCGCGATGCCGGCAACGCCTACCTCGAGGATGGCGCCGTCGCCATCGATGGCGAGAAGATCGCCGAGGTCGGCCCCGCTTCCGAGCTCGCCGAGAAGTACCCGGGCGCCGAGGTCGTGGACGCCCACGGCGGCGTCATCATGCCGGGCCTGGTGAACTGCCACACCCACATCTACTCCGGCCTGGCCCGCGGCCTGTCCATCAAGGGCTGCAACCCCACCAACTTCCTCGAGAACCTCGAGCAGCAGTGGTGGAAGATCGACGACAACCTCACGCTCGACGGCACCCGCGCGAGTGCCTACGCCACCGTGCTGGACAGCCTGCGCGACGGCGTGACCACGATCTTCGACCACCACGCGAGCTTCTGCGAGATCCCGGGCTCCCTGTTTGCCATCAAGGACGTCTGCGAGGAGACGGGCATCCGCGCGTGCCTGTGCTACGAGACCTCCGACCGTCGCGGCGACGAGAAGCGCGACCAGGCCATCGCCGAGAACGCCGAGTTCGCGCAGTGGGCCGCCAAGCAGGACTCCGGCATGATCGCCGCGATGTTCGGCGGGCACGCCACCTTCACGCTCTCCGACGAGACGATGGACAAGATGGCCGAGGCCAATGGCGGCCTCACGGGCTTCCACATCCACGTCTGCGAGGGCATGAACGACGTCTGGGACTCCCGTCTCAACCGCGGCGGCATCTCGCCGATCGAGCGCCTGCTGCAGCACGACCTTCTCGGCCCGCGCACGATGCTCGGCCACTGCATCCACGTCACGCCCGCCGAGATGGACATCATCAAGGAGACCGGCACCCACATCGTCAACAACCCCGAGTCCAACATGGGCAACGCCGTGGGCTGCGCGCCGGTGCTCGAGTTCTTCCGCCGCGGCATCCCCGTGCACATGGGCACCGACGCCTACACGCACGACATGCTCGAGAGTCTCAAGGTCTTCCTCATCATCCAGCGCCACAACGCGGCCATGCCCAACGTGGGCTGGGTCGAGGCCATGACGATGCTCTTCCAGAACAACCCCGCGATGGCGAGCGCCTACTTCGGGCGCGAGGTCGGCGTCCTCAAGCCGGGCGCCGCGGCCGACGTCATCGTGATGGACTACCCGGTCTTCACGCCCTTCTCGGACGAGAACATCGACGGCCACATGCTCTTTGGCATGATGGGCAAGAACTGCCGCACCACGATCGTCAACGGCAAGGTGCTCTACAAGGACCGCGAGTTCGTGGCCTTTGACGAGGAGCGCATCAACGCCTGGACCCTCGAGCAGAGCAAGAAGCTCTGGGGCACGCTCAACGAGCGCACGTACTAGGAACCGTTGGCCGGGCGCGAGGGGCGCTCGGCCCCACTCGGCCTCCGCGGGGCCGATCGTCACCTTTCGCCGGCGCGCGGTCTCGCCGGCGGACCACATGAGGCAAGGGGACCGTCCCCTCGCCTCATCGGAGAGGAGCAACAATGAGCGACGTCATGAGGCCGATTCCGTTTGCGCAGGTCATGGACTGGATTCTGACCGAGCACGACACCCAGGCAAGCATCTTCGGCGTGCGCAAGGCCTACGTCCACGAGGGCGGCGCCGAGCCGATCTTTGCCGAGAAGATCGAGACCCCCTTTGGCCCGGCGGCCGGCCCCAACACCCAGCTCGCGCAGAACATCGTGGCCTCCTACGTGGCGGGCTCGCGCTTCTTCGAGCTCAAGACCGTTCAGATCATGGACGGCGAGGAGCTCTCCGCCTGCGTGAACAAGCCCTGCATCGTGGCCGAGGACGAGTGCTACAACTGCGAGTGGTCCACCGAGCTCACGGTGCCCGACGCCTTCGCCGAGTACGTCAAGGCCTGGTGGGCGTGCAAGCTCATCGCCCGCGAGTACGGCCTCGGCGACCCGGACGGCTTCGTTTTCAACATGTCCGTGGGCTACAGCCTCGAGGGCATCCAGAGCCCCAAGGTCGACGCCTACATCGAGGGCATGAAGGACGCCTCCGGGAGCGACGTCTGGGCCGAGTGCCGCGACTGGGCGCTCGCCAACCTCGACCGCTTCGACAACGTCGACGCGGACTTCGTGAACTCCGTCTCCCCGCAGGTCTCCAACTCCGTCACCGAGTCCACGCTCCACGGCTGCCCGCCCGACGAGATCGAGCGCATCGCCACCTACCTCATCACCGAGAAGGGCGTGAACACCTACATCAAGTGCAACCCGACGCTCTTGGGCTATGACTTCGCCCGCGAGCGCCTCAACGAGCTCGGCTTTGACTACATCGTCTTCGACGACACGCACTTCCGCGAGGACCTGCAGTGGGCCGACGCCGTGCCCATGTTCGAGCGCCTCATCAAGCTCTGCGCCGAGAAGGGCCTCGCCTTTGGCGTCAAGCTCACCAACACCTTCCCGGTGGACGTGACCCGCGGCGAGCTGCCCTCCGAGGAGATGTACATGTCGGGCCGCTCGCTCTTCCCGCTCACGATCGAGCTCGCGCGCCGCATCGCCCAGCAGTTCGACGGCCGCCTGCGCATCTCCTACTCGGGAGGTGCCGACGCACGCAACATCCGCGCGCTCTACGCGGCCGGCATCTGGCCGATCACCATGGCGACCAACGTCCTCAAGCCCGGCGGCTACGAGCGCTTCTTCCAGATCGCCGGTCTTCTCGCCGGCGAGAAGCGCGCCGAGGTCGTTGACGTGGACGCCGTGACCGAGCTCGCCGCCCGCGTTGCCTCCGGCAAGGACTACCAGAAGCCCATCAAGCCGGCCAAGCCGCACAAGATCGACGCTGAGCTGCCACTCATGAGCTGCTTCACGGCGCCCTGCCGCACCGGCTGCCCCATCAGCCAGGACATCCCGGCCTACCTCTCCCGCGTCGACGAGGGCAAGTTCGCGGAGGCCCTGCGCATCATCGTCGAGAAGAACGCGCTGCCGCACATCACCGGCAACCTCTGCCCGCACCCCTGCGGCGCCAAGTGCGAGCGCGCCTTCTACGAGCCCGAGGGCGCGCGCATCCGTGACCACAAGCTCGACGCCGCCCGCGGCGGCTTCGACGAGGTCCTGCGCGAGCTCAAGGCCACCCCGGTGGCGCCAGTCCCGGGCGCCGCGGGCAAGAGCGTCGCCGTCATCGGCGGCGGCCCGGCCGGCCTCGCCACGGCGTTCTTCCTCACGCGCGCGGGCGCCGAGGTCACGATCTTCGAGCGCACGAGCGCCCTCGGCGGCGTCGCGCGCCACATCATCCCCGAGTTCCGCATCTCCCACGACGACATCGACCGCGACGTCGAGCTCTGCCTCGCCTTTGGCGCCAAGGTCGTGCTCGATCGCGAGGTCACGAGCGTGCAGGCGCTGCTTGACGAGGGCTTCACCGACGTCGTGGTGGCCACCGGCGCGTGGGCGCCCGGCAAGGTGGGCCTCAAGGCCGGCGAGGAGATAGACGTCCTCGAGTTCCTCGAGACCGCCAAGGCCGGCGAGCCCATGGCGCTGGGCACCGACGTCGTGATCGTGGGCGCCGGCAACACCGCCATGGACGCCGCGCGCGTGGCCAAGCGCGCCGTCGGCGTGCAGAACGTGCGCATCGTCTACCGCCGCACCAAGAAGGAGATGCCGGCGGACGAGGAGGAGCTGCAGCTGGCCCTCGAGGAGGGCGTGGAGCTCTGCGAGCTTCTCGCCCCGCTCGGCGTGACCGATGACGTGCTGGCCTGCGAGGTCATGCGCCTCGGCGAGCCCGACGAGTCCGGCCGCCGTCGCCCCGAGGGCACCGGCGAGACCGTGAAGGTGCCCGCCACCGCCGTGATCTGCGCGGTGGGCGAGCAGATCGAGCGCGGCCTCTACGAGGGCGCGGGCGTGGAGCTCGACCGTCGCGGCCGTCCGGCCGGCACCGCCACCGGCGTGGACCACGTCTGGGCCGCCGGCGACTGCCGCCGCGGGCCGGCCACCTTCGTCGAGGCCATCGCCGACGCGCAGGCCGTGGCGCGCGCCATGGTCGGCGCTACCTTCGAGGCCTTTGAGGAGAAGAACGTCCGCGCCGACAAGCTCGACGCCATCATGGCGCGCAAGGGCGACGTCTGCGTCGACGTGGCCGCCGACCGCACGAGCCGCTGCCTGGGCTGCGCCACCGTCTGCGAGGTCTGCTGCGACGTCTGCCCCAACCGCGCCAACGTGGCGATCAAGGTCCCGGGCCTCGCCCAGCAGCAGGTCGTCCACGTGGACGGCATGTGCAACGAGTGCGGCAACTGCGCCGTCTTCTGCCCGTGGAGCGGCCGTCCCTACAAGGACAAGCTCACGCTCTTCTGGAGCGCCGAGGACATGGACGCGAGCGAGAACCGCGGCTTCCTGCCGCTGTCGGACGGACGCGTCCGCGTGCGCCTCGCCGGCGGCGAGGGCACCTATGACGTGCGCGACGCCGCGTGCGGCCTGCCCGAGGACGTGCGCCTCACCATCTGCGCGGTCTGCGACGACTACGCCTACCTGCTGGCCAAGTAACTTCGTGCGACCCGCGGGCCGAGGTTCTTCTCGCCCGCGGGCCTCGCACGCGACGAGGGGTCAAAAGGGGCCCGTCCCGTTTTGACCGACGAGGGGAGAGACATGGACGACGAGACCAGGCGCATCTGGGTCGCCGACGAGGGCTGCATAGGGTGCCGCCTCTGCGAGCGCGCGTGTCCCGCGGGCGCCATGCACGTCGAGGACAAGCGGGCCCGCATCGACTACAGCCTCTGCATCGCCTGCGGCATGTGCGCGACCAAGTGCCGCAAGGGCGTCATCCACGACACACTGGGCATCTACGCCCCGGCCCAGTAGGGGAGGAGACCATGGCTGCTGGAACCGCCGTCAAGGCACCCGCCGAGTACCGCTTCACCGTCAACGGCGAGGAGCAGGTCGTCACCTGCGACAAGCCGCTTTTGCGCTACCTGCGCGATGACCTCAAGCTCACCTCCGTCAAGGACGGCTGCTCCGAGGGCGCGTGCGGCACCTGCACCGTGCTCGTGGACGACCGCGCCACCAAGGCGTGCGTCCTCACCACGCGCCTGGCCAACGGGCGCGACATCGTGACCGTGGAGGGCCTGCCCCACGAGGAGCAGGAGGCCTTCGTCTACGCCTTCGGCGCCGTGGGCGCCGTCCAGTGCGGATTCTGCATCCCCGGCATGGTCATGGCGGGCGCGGCCCTCGTCCACAAGGTGCCCGACCCCACCGAGGACCAGGTCAAGGCGGCCATCCGCGGCAACGTCTGCCGCTGCACCGGCTACAAGAAGATCATCGAGGGGATCTTGCTCGCCGCCGCGATCCTGCGGGGCGACGCCCAGATCGACCCGGAGCTCGAGCGCGGCGATGACTACGGCGTGGGCAAGCGCGCCTTCCGCGTTGACGTGCGCCGCAAGGTCCTCGGGTACGGCAAGTACCCCGACGACATCGACGAGCGCGACTTCCCCGACCTCACCTACGCGAGCGCCGTCCGCTCCAAGTACCCGCGCGCCCGCGTGGTCAAGATCGACGCCGAGAAGGCCCGCGCCATGCCGGGCGTCCTGGCCGTGCTCACGGCCGCCGACGTGCCCGTGAACGCGGTCGGACACCTGCTCTACGACTGGGACGTCATGACCGCCGAGGGCGACATCACCCACTGCGTGGGCGACGCCATCGCGCTCGTGGTGGCCGAGGACGCCGCCACGCTCGAGAAGGCCAAGAAGGCCGTCAAGGTTGAGTACGAGGTGCTCGAGCCGGTGCGCTCGATCGAGGAGGCCCGTGCGGAGGGCTCGCCCGTCCTCCACAAGCCCTATCTCGCCTTCGGCAACTGGGTCACGCCCGAGAACAACATCTGCCAGCAGCGCCACGTGGTCCGCGGAGACGCGGCCGCCGCGCTCGCGGGCGCCGCGCACAAGGTGACGCGCACCTTCAAGACCCCGTTCACCGAGCACGCGTTCCTCGAGCCCGAGTGCGCCGTCGCCTTCCCGTACAAGGGCGGCGTCAAGGTGTGCTCGTCGGACCAGGGCGCCTACGACTCCCGCAAGGAGATCGCCCACATGCTGGGCTGGGACGCCACGCCCGAGAAGGTGGTCGTGGAGACCATGCTCGTGGGCGGCGGCTTTGGCGGCAAGGAGGACGTCTCCGTGCAGCACCTGGCCGCGCTCGCCGCGCTCGCCGTGAACCGGCCGGTCAAGGTGCGCCTCACGCGCCAGGAGTCCATCAACTTCCACCCCAAGCGCCACTACATGGAGGGCACCTTCACCCTCGGCTGCGACGAGGACGGCACCTTCGTGGGCCTGGACTGCGAGATCAACTTCGACACCGGAGCCTACGCGTCGCTGTGCGGCCCGGTCCTCGAGCGCGCCTGCACGCACTCCGTGGGCCCGTACTGCTACCAGAACACGGACATTCGCGGCTTTGGCTGGTACACCAACAACCCGCCGGCCGGCGCGTTCCGCGGCTTCGGCGTCTGCCAGAGCGAGTTCGCGCTGGAGAGCCTCATCGACCTTCTCGCCGACGAGGTGGGCATCTCCCCGTGGGAGATCCGGTACCGCAACGCCATCGAGCCCGGCAAGGTCCTGCCCAACGGCCAGATCGCCGACCGCTCCACGGCCCTCAAGGAGACCCTGCTCGCGGTCAAGGACGTCTACGAGGCGCATCCCGGCCACGCCGGCATCGCGTGCGCGATGAAGAACTCCGGCGTGGGCGTGGGCCTGCCCGACGCGGGCCGCTGCAAGATCCGCGTGGAGGACGGCCGCGCGGTGGTCTACTCCGCCACCTCCGACATCGGCCAGGGCTGCAACACGGTCTTCCTGCAGGACGTGGCCGAGGCCACGGGGCTGCCCCTGTCGCACATCGCCAACGGCGAGTGCTCCACCGAGAACGCGCCCGACTCCGGCACCACCTCCGGCTCGCGCCAGACGCTCATCACCGGCGAGGCCGTGCGCGGCGCCGCGTTCCTGCTGCGCGACGCCATGCTCGCGGTGGAGGAGGGTACGGAGACCGGCTCCGAGCCGGTGGTCGCGCACGGCGACGGCTTCGTGGTGGAGTACGCCGACGGCACGCCCTACGTGGGGCCGGGCGCGGGCTACCACGCGAGCGACCCGGTGGCGGCGCTGGCCGCGCTCGAGGGCCGCGAGTTCTCCTACGAGTACCTCGAGAAGACCGACAAGCTCGGCGCGGACGTCCCCAACCCCAAGAGCCACGTGGCCTACGGCTACGCCACGCACGTGGTGATCCTGGACGACGACGGGCGCGTGACCGAGGTCCACGCCGCGCACGACTCCGGCAAGGTCGTGAACCCCATCGCCATCCAGGGCCAGATCGAGGGCGGCGTGCTCATGGGCATGGGCTACGCGCTGACCGAGCGCTTTGACCTCGAGGACTGCGTGCCGCAGGTGAAGTTCGGCACGCTGGGCCTCTTCAGGGCGACGGACATCCCGGACATCCACGCGATCTACGTCGAGAAGGACGAGCTCTTGGACGTGGCGTACGGCGGCAAGGGCATCGGAGAGATCGCCACGATCCCGACGGCGCCCGCGGTGCAGAATGCCTACCGCGCGCTCACCGGCGAGCTGCAGTGCGAGCTCCCGCTGCGACACTCGTACTACGCGCGCGACTAGGGGCGCGACTGACATACCCCGCGACCAGGAAGCTCCGCCTCGTCGCACATCCCTTGCTAAGGGCCCGTCGGTTTGCCATGCCCGGCGGGCCCTCGCTTTTCTCGCCCGCGTATAGGTTCTTTCATGCTGTGGTAGGATGAAATCAGTAAACCCGTCTGGCCTCTCAACGATGCACACTGGCGGGTCTTCTTTTATCTCGATGCGGGGGTGCGATGGAGTATTCAAAGCCTTGGCTCACCTTTGAGAGGCAGGCTGACCTGCTGATTAATGAGCGAGGGCTCATCGCTGACCGTGACTGTCTTATCGCTCATCTTGCTGATATTGGGTATTACCGACTGAGCGGATACTGGTACAACTTCAAGCGCAAGCCTGTTTCCGATGAGGATGGTGAGAAGGACGAGCGGTTTGTCGAGGGAACGACCTTCGAGCAGGTGTGGAAGCTCTACGTCTTCGATCGTCAGTTTAGGCTCGTTGTGCTCGATGCCATTGAGCGCATTGAGGTTTTTTTCGCACGCAACTCGCGTATGAACTTGCCGGGGCAACAGGGCCGTTTGGCTTTCTGGATTCCAAGAACCTTCCCCGTCTAACGAAGGAGGATTACGAGGAGTTTCTTGAGCGATGTGAGAGCGAGTTCGAACGATCTCGCGAGCCTTTTGCTGTTCACTTCAGAGAGCAGTACGGCGATGTTCACAGCCTCCCTCCGTATTGGATTCTCGTGAATATAATGGACTTTGGCACGATGCTTCGTCTCTATAACGGGGCCTCACCGGCAATCAGAAACAAGCTGTCCGGTGATTTGGGCGTCTCGTCTCGGGTTCTAAAGTCCTGGCTTGTTGCCATCAACACCGTGCGAAACATCTGTGCACATCATGGCCGCCTCTGGAACAGGGGCATTGGTACCAGGCCGATTATTCCTGCAGCGGAGAAGGACCCTGAGTGGCACGAGCCGTTCAAGGTACGGTCGGACAACATGTTTGGCATTCTGACCATATTGAGCTACCTGCTCGATAGGATTGCTCCGGAGACTTCCTGGCGTGAGAGGCTCTTCAGTCTATTGAAGAATCTGAATGACGATGAGCTGAGACGAATGGGGTTCGTTGAGGGATGGCATGAATGCCCGATTTGGAAGCGTCATTTGGCAAACCTTGACCAGGAGTTTGTGCAAATCTCGGGTGTTCTGCAGTGACCAACTGGGAAGACGTCTCAGAACCTCCGTCTTTTGCTCGACCGCTTGCTTGTTATTACCGCCAAATCTTTACCGCCAGTGGCGGTAAAACGCCTATCGGCGCGGAGGCCAAGATTATTCTGCTGAGAATTATTCTGCGGAGAATAATCTTGCAGCCGAGAAGAACGCGGCGCTTCAAGCGCTGCCCATCAATCAACGCTCCCGTCACGCTACGGAAACACAGGTAGGGCAAAGTTGCCCTTTATGTAGCTGAAACTGCCCGTGCCCCGTCGAGAGGCCCTCCATGTTTGACTTCTTCATGTCCGCCATCACCGCCCTGAACGACAACGTGCTGTGGGGCGCCCCCATGGTCGTGCTGATGCTCGGGACCGGCGTGTTTTTGCTCTTCGTCACCCGCGGCGTCGTGTTCACGCGCTTCAACGTGGTCATGCGCTACACCACCAAGACGCTCTTCCGGCGCGCCGACCCGTCCGAGGCGGGGGAGGGCACCATCTCGCCCTTCCAGGCGGTGTGCACCGCGCTCGCGGCGACGCTCGGCACCGGCAACATCGTGGGCGTGGCGCTCGCGGTGGCAACGGGCGGCCCGGGCGCGATCTTCTGGCTGTGGCTCTCCGCGCTTGCGGGCATGGTCATCAAGTTCTGCGAGGTCACGCTGTCGGTGGCATACCGCACGCGCAACGAGCGCGGCGAGATCGTGGGCGGCCCCATGTACTACATCTCGCGCGGCCTGGGGCTTGGCTGGCTCGCGATGCTGTTCGCCGCTTTCGGCTTCCTCGCGTCGTTCGGCATCGGGGCGAGCGTGCAGGCCAACTCGCTTGCCGGCAGCGTGAACGCCACCTTCGGGGTGCCGCTGCCCGTCATCGGCGCCGTGGTGGCGCTGCTCGCGGGTCTGGTGCTCATCGGCGGCATCACCCGCATCGCGCAGATCACCGAGAAGCTCGTGCCCTTCGCGGCCATCTTCTACCTGCTCGGCGCCGCGGCGGTGCTCGTGGTCAACGCCGGCGAGATCCCCGCCGCGATCGCCCAGATCTTCCGCGACGCCTTCACCGGCACGGCCGCCACGGGCGGCTTTTTGGGCGCCACGGTCATGTACGCGTGCCGCGTGGGCATGTCGCGCGGCGTGTTCACGCACGAGGCGGGCATGGGCTCGGCGCCCATCGCGCATGCCTCTGCCGACACCGACCACCCCGCCCGTCAGGGCCTGTGGGGCACCTTCGAGGTGTTCTTCGACACCATCGTCATGTGCACGATCACGGGTCTCGTGATCATCACCTCGGGGCTGTGGCACGCCGACCCCATGATGTCCGAGGGCGCCATGAGCTCGGCGGCCTTTGGGCAGAGCATCCCCGGCGGTCAGTACATCGTGACTGTGGGCCTCATGCTCTTTGCGTTTGCCACGCTCATCGCGTGGTACTACTACGGCGAGAAGTGCGTGGAGTACCTTTTCCGCAAGAGCCGCGCCCAGCGCGCCGCCGTGCGCGTCTACCAGGTTGCCTATGTCGCCATGGTGTTCGCGGGCTGCGTGACCAACCTCGACGTGGTCTGGGAGTTCGCCGACTGCTTCAACGGCCTCATGGCGATCCCCAACCTCATCGCGCTGATCGCGCTCTCGCCCGTGATCAGCCGGCTTGCCGCGGACTTCTTCCGCGACCCCGACCTCCGGCGCCCGCGGGACGCGGACTACAGCGGGATGCTGTCGTTCAGGGACAAGTAGCGGGCCCCTGGCGTTCGTTCTGCGACAATGGGGCCACAATCCCCCTCGCGCGGGAGGTTCCCCATGACGTATGCCACCGCTCCGATTTTGCGCCGCAGGCTCGCCCCGCTCGTTCTTCTCGCCATGGTGACCGTTCTTGCCCTTGTGGGTTGCGGCAACCTGGGGGAGTTCGACGAAGAGGGCGTTGCCAGGCAGGCGGAGCGGTATTACGCCGAGAAGTACGGTGACAACGCCCACGTGGTCGACGTCTGGGAGGACCGGTCGTACGCCCTGTTTGGCTACCAGTCGTCCGGTCGGGCGTTCTGCACCATGAGCGACGGTCAGACGGTGCTCGTGGACTTTGAGGACGGCGTCGTTGGCGACAACCGGCAGCAGGACGAGGTCACGGCAGCCTACGAGCAGCGCTTCCGCGAGGAGCTCGAGGGTTGCTGCGAGCGCCTGGGGGACGCGGGCTGCGACGTTGCATCCGTGACTGTGAACGGCGTCCCGCTTGAGGAGGACGGCTTCTTTGAGGGGTGCATCTCGACGTACTACTGGCCGGAGGATCCAGCTGGCGAGAAGAACGGCGAGGTCGAGACGACCGTGGAGCAGAGCGCCTCGTTCTTCTACGCGCGCTACACGGGCGACGACAGCTTTTTCGAGCAGGAGGCCTCGCGCGTCAGCCTGGGTGTGCCGTACGTTAAGATCGAGCTCTCCGGTGCGGACGCGGACTATGCGGACGGCTTCCCGACAGACGTTCCCGAGACGCCCGCGTGGGTGGCGCCCATCGAGGGGGCGTGCCGCGCGCTGCTTCCTCTGACGGACGGGGACACGGAGACGCGGGTGGTCGTCTACCAGGGCGGGTGTCGCGATGGGGTGCCCGAAGACACCGACGCCGCCGTTCTCAGCGACGCGGAGAACGGCAAGCTCGGCGAGCTCAGTCCCTTTGACGATAGTGATACGGGTGCCGATGACATTGGCAGCTGGCTCATCGTGGAGTGGTTCCCCGTGGGCAAGGGCGTTTACGTCACCTCCGATGAGTGCGGCGTGCGTCTGCGCACGGGTGATGTGGAGCTGGAGACCGTGGAGAGTCCCGTCTCGCTGGAGGAACTCCAGGAGAGTGGGAGCCTCGAGCGCTTTGACGAGCGCGAGTTCGCACCGGGGGCCTTTGAGGCCTATAGCCTAGCGGTGGCCCCAGACCTCTTTGCGCGTCTGCCGGAAAGCGTGCGGGACAAAGGTTGGTTTAACATCAGGCTGGCGTATGACAACCAGGACCCGCAGACGGGCCTTGCGGAGCTGGGCGTCACGCCGGGCGGCCTTGCGCCCACGCTCTATCGGGTCGAGAAGAACCCCGCCGCCGAGGACGTCGACAGCGCTCCTCCCTACGAGGTGATTGCGATGCGCACGGAGACGCTGGCGAACGGCTTTCAGTACAGCGAGCCTGAGCTGTTTGCTGACGCGCCCACGCTTCTCGTGCGAATGTAGGTGGCGTATCGAGTCAATTGCCGCGAAAGCAGGAGCCTCTTTGGTCTCCATCACACCGTCAAGGAGGCAATGGCCGCGCTCGATGAGGAGTGGCCTATAGGACTTTGAGTGTCGGTAGTGATTAATGGCTCGGCTAAGCGCACTGCTCGAAGACGCAGTCGTTGTGGTAGTGGATGAAGTCGAGGCTCGGCCAGGTTGACTTGTCTTTGCCCGGTAGGGCGATTTTCCTCCCGTCGAAGGCGTAGAGCCACTGGTCGTTGGTGGGCGTGTGCGGCGCGCGCGAGGAGACTACGACGCGGTAGCGGTCATCGAGCGTGATGAGGCCGCGGTCGAAGCCGCGGTCGTGCAGCGCGTTTAGCAAAAGGCCGTTCGACGACATGAGGCGCTCGCTCGGCGTTGCCGCCGACCACGGCTTGATGTGGCTCGCCGTGAGCAGGGCAGGAATGTCGATGCCCGTGATACAGCAGGTGCCGTCATAGTTGGAAAGTAGCACGCTGCGGAAGTAGTTCTGGTTGACGCGCGTGCGAACCTGCTCGACGCGTTCCAGCCCAAGCTGCTGCGGTCGATTGGGGCGAGAAGGACTCGGCGCCTCGATTCTTCCGTCGTAGGAGATCTGGATTCCGGTCTGCTCGAGCTCCCACATCGCCTCGGACATTGCCTCGTCAGGTTCGGCGAGGTACTCGGCCATGACTTGGGCGTCCATCGCCGCAGCATGGGCAAAGCCGTTACCTGAGCGATTGGGATCGCACGCCTTGAGGTTACCGATCTTGAGGCAGACGGCGGACTCCGAGCGCCCGATTCTCTCGGCGAGGAGCCGAACTTCCGCATCGTTGTCGTCCCAGTTCTTGCGGGGCAGGGGAGGGCACAGATAGAAGGCGAGCGCCATGAGGGTCTCCCGGCGCGTCCAGTTCCTGCGTGGCATGGCGCCTCCTTCCGTCTGCGTCCAGGCTACCAGGTGTCTTCGTTTTTGTTGCTGTTTCGAAGGCTCGGGCAAGCGCCAATGCGTCGAGGGTCTGCTCTGATACTCTCGCTCGGGCACGAGCGCGGTGCGCTCAACGCCGACCGGACGATAATGCGGGCGGGCAGCTGGCGCAGCCTCACCATCGCCACGGGCGAGACCCCATCGTGGGCTCCTCGACGCAGCAGGGCGCGGCGAACCGCACCCTCGAGCTCTGCGCCGAGCCCTTCGAGGACGTGCGCGCCGCCCAGGCCATGCACCACCTCGTC
>NZ_NFIT01000007.1 GCF_002159495.1 Olsenella sp. An293 | reverse complement strand
CGCGGGCTACCAGTACATGAGGATCGACGGCGTGGGCGGCGCGGGGTACCTCACCGCGAAGAGCTCTT
Organism: Olsenella sp. An293; assembly: GCF_002159495.1. Classification (GTDB taxonomy): domain Bacteria; phylum Actinomycetota; class Coriobacteriia; order Coriobacteriales; family Atopobiaceae; genus Thermophilibacter. The sequence goes on along the minus strand of NZ_NFIT01000007.1, from coordinate 117,890 downwards.
GACAGGCACCCCTCCGGCGCGTGCGGCGCCTGCGCCGCATGGGCCGGAGGGGTGGACGCGCCGCCAGGTGCCGCCGGGAACAAGCCTGCCGTGCGGGCGGCGCGAGAGGCGGGACTACTATTATTCGGGATATAGATCTCTCACGACTTCTTCGAATGCCTTGGCAAGCTCGTATCGAGCCTTCCCCTCATACGCCTTCCTTTCGTTATTGGCCGCATACATCTTGTCCATAGCATCTTGCACTTCTATATACGCTTCCCTGAAAACGGGGTCCACTTCTTCCCCCTCGTGCTCATAAGGTTCGAACTCTAGCGCCTCTGCGACCATCTCGCTTCCGTATTTCTCTTCCAGCTCCCTGAACAGCTTCTTTTGGATATCTGGCCCGTTGTAGACCCTGTCCATCTCCTCGAGTGCCATTACCAGGTCGAAAAATTTCTTTGACCCCAGGAGGGAGCTAATTGTCTTTCCTGCCTCTATGGGAAGCATGTGGACGCTCCGAAACGCGGTATCGAACCTTGTTGCCAGTCTGATGTGCTCTATAGCGTGCTCGCTTAGTCCGAGGTAGTTCACTGCGGCCTCCATTGTGAACGAGCGGTAGTCCGTCTCTCCCAGAAGGTAGCCCACGTCCACCCCGAAGAAGTCCGCGAGCATTATCGCGACCTCCATGGAGGGCATCGATGATTCCCTCTTTCCTGCCCCGCCGTAGTTGAGCCATCTGCTGATGTTGACTTGCGTCAGGCTTGGCCTTCCCTGCTCCTTGGGATACCTCGCCTCTAGCCGTCGCACGAGCTCGGACTGGCTCACTTTTCGCAATCCTCCTCTTTCGGTCTCGCCCTCTTTGTATCGCTTGAAGCATGCCTGTACTCGCTCGTACCACCTTGCCGCTTTGTTATCGAATATGCTGCACATGAAATTTTTACCCCAAATCTACTGGAAATCTTTCTCAAAACATTCTTGAAACGAATAGTATCGCTAGTTGATACTTCTAGCAACGGAAGATACGAACTAGGAGGTTCGATATGGCGGGGAACACCAAGGAAATCGTTGGCCGTCTCGAGGCGACAGGCTTCATGATTGAGGGGGCCTACACCCACGACCAGCTTCTCGACGGCATGAAGGGCTTCGAGCGGGCGGCGCTGAGGGAAGTATTCCGAGATGAGTACTCGGAGTCGCTGCGCGTGTACGACCTCTCCGCGCACTTCCGCGACATGGCGTCACGGTACGCGCTCTGCGACACCGAGGTCTACGGCCGCCTCTCCTGGGGGCTCCACCGTCTGAGCCGTGAGATCTCATCCCTCGTGAACGGCGCTCGGGGCGAGCGCTACATGGCGCGCGCCCTCGGCTGGCTCAAGTGCGAGAACGAGGTGCTCCTCAACGTCGAGCTGGAGCACGAGGGCGAGCGCTGCGAGTACGACGCCATCGTGATCACACCCTCCGGCATCGACATCGTGGAGAGCAAGTTCTTCAACTACCACGCTGAGATCGACTCCGACGGGTTCTTCCACGACCGAGCCCGATCCCGGGAGAGGAGCTACAACGTCGGCGAGAAGATGAGGGCGAAGGAGCACGTGCTGTTCAGCGTCATCGAGGAAGCCTCCCCGGGCGCTGTCCCCCGCTCATGCGTCCGCAGCGTCCTCTTCGTCGCCAACAACAACGCCGTCGTCGATGACCGGTTCGGGCTCGTGGACGTGTGCAACAGCGGCCAGATCTGCCCGCTCATCGAGGGCAGGAGGGGCGAGGCTCTCGACCGGGACGCCAGGTCCGCCGTCGCCGATGTCGTCGAGGGCGCAAGGCAGACCTTCCTCTACGAGCCCCCGATGGACTTCGACCAGCTCCGCTCGGACGTCGCGGACTTCATCGTGATGACCGAGAGGGCTTCCGCTCGCAGCGAGGCTGCGGCGGAGCGCGCCATCGAGGTCGATTCGCCCGTTAGGGACGGACCCGCCATCGACAAGGGCGGAACGATTCCGGAGATTGCACGCGATGCCGTGGCGATTCTCCTCTACGCCTTGGGAGCGGGGGCGGCAGGATACGGGATCTATCGCCTAACACGGCAGGCGGCTTAGGACCACGAACCAATCGGAGGAAAAGCAATGAACAACGACTGCGAAACGAAGCTCCCTGCCCTTCTAACCGAGGAGGTTGCCGACAGCCCCGTCGCCAAGGGAATCGAGAGGGTGCTAAACAGCCTGGCCGCTGCGATTGATCGCGGCGAGCTCGCTCCAACGTTCCTCACGCTGGGAGGCGGCATCGGCCTGGGAATCGTCATCACCGTGCTGCGCGGCGGCTCAGTCACGCTGCTTAGGGGGTTGGTGGACCTCGATCCTCCCTCGGCGGATTAGCGCGGCGGCTCAGTCACGCTGCTTAGGGGGTTGGTGGACCTCGATCCTCCCTCGGTGGATTAGCGCGGCAACTCTGCAGCGGCCTTTTATTAGCGCCCGCCACAATATCGGCGGGCGCTTCTCTATGTGAACTCTTTTGTGAAGCGACAAAAGGCAACGATTCACAACGTCATCGCAGCTAAACACGCCCGTTTGTGACCGCGTTGGACACTTCTCCCAGAGGGCGGGGCGTTCCCGCTCCGGGGAGGAGGCGCGCATGGAGTCGGTGGTCGCAGCGCTCGTGACGGGGGTGCTCACCCTCGCGGGCGTCATCGTGTCCAACTCGCGCAGCCGCGCGGTCATGGAGGTCAAGATCGACAACCTGGCGCGGCAGGTCGAGAGGCACAACCGCATGGTCGAGCGCACCTACGCCCTGGAGCAGGACGTCGCCGTCGTGAAGGCGGAGCTCGACAACGTGCGGAAGGGGCAGGGTAAATGAGCGATTTCCTGACGTCGAACGAATGGCCGTGGAGGCTGGCGCGCACGGTGGCGCAGGGCGTGCTAGGCGTGGTGGTGGCGAACCTCGACCTGATCGTGGGGTGCGCCGTCTTGGACCCGACGTGGCGCGCCGTGGTGGTGGCGCTCGTGATGGCCGTGCTGTCGCCCGTGATGGCGGAGCTCGGCGCGGCGCTGCCCGAGGGCGGTGACGGCGATGAGTGACGAGAAGCAGTTCGCGAGCGAGGAGGAGCGCTGGGAGGCGCTGCGCGGCGAGGGCGTCGAGGCGGCCGCGCCGGACGGCTGGGAGCCCGACGAGGGCGAGGACGGCGGCTTCGAGGAGGTGCCCGATGGCGTATAGCGTCCTCTTCAAGCAGTGCGGATCGGACCACATGACGCGTGGGCGCTCGCGGGCGGTGGACCGCATCGTGGTCCACTTCACGGCGACGCTCGCCTCCGCGCGCAACAACGCGACGTACTTCGCGCGCAACGAGGGCCAGGGCGCGAGCGCCCACTACTTCGTGGATGACGTCACTCCGGAGATCTACCAGAGCGTGGCGGAGGGCGACACCGCGTGGCACGCGGGAAACTGGGCGATGAACTGCCGCTCCATCGGCATCGAGGTCGTCTCCGCCGGCGAGGACTTCAGCACAACCGAGGTCGAAAAGCTCACGTGGCTCGTGAGGAAGCTCATGACCAAGTACGGCATCGGCGCCTCCGGGGTCATCCGCCACTACGACGTGACGGGCAAGCTCTGCCCCGCGCCCTACGTGGCGTCGTCCAAGTGGGCGGCGCTCAAGGCGGCGATCACGGGCGGCTCGGCACCCGGCGGGACGGCGGGCGCCGCCCCCGGCGGGACCGCCTCCGAGCTCGCGCGGCGCGTCATCGCCGGCGAGTTCGGCAACGGGGACGCGCGGCGTGCGGCCCTGGGGAGTCGCTACTCCGAGGTCCAGGCCGAGGTGAACCGCATCCTGGCGGGAGGCTCGGGCGCGCCCGCGACCCAGGCCCCTGCCGCCGACGACGTGGACGACCTCGCGCGCCGCGTGATCGCGGGAGAGTTCGGCAACGGGGAGGCGCGGAGGACCGCGCTGGGCGACCGCTACGACGAGGTCCAGGCGCGCGTGAACGAGATGCTGGGCGCAGGGGGCTCCGGCGGGACGTCCGGCGGCGCCGACGTCGACGCGCTGGCGCGCGCCGTCATACGCGGCGAGTACGGAAACGGCGAGGAGCGCAGGCGCCGGCTGGGGTCGCTCTACGGCGCCGTGCAGGCCCGCGTGAACGAGATCCTGTCGTGATCTCGCGGGAGGACGCCCGCTGGGGGCTCGCCGTGGCGCTCTCGGTGGCCCTTCTCCTTGCCTTACTTCCGCTCGCGCCGGTGATGTGGCTGGCGGGCAGGGCTGTTGACTGGCTCGACAGGCATTGGGCCCCCTGACGGGGCCCTTCTCGCCTACGGGTTGCAGTTGCCGCAGGGGTCGTAGCCCTGGGCGATGACGTCGTCTCGCGTGTCGGTCACGGTCTGCTTGTTCTTCTCGCTCATGCGGTCCACCGAACCGCACTCCGGGTAGTGGAACTTCTTCGTGTTGGTGTTGAGGACGTAGGTGTGCTCCTCCTGCCGCTCGGCCTGCGGCCCCTGCGGGGCGGCGCTCTCCTCGCGCCAGCTCTCGCCCGTGGCGTAGTCGATGCCGACGCCCGGCTGGACGTTGTAGCAGAAAACGTTGAAGGCGACACCCATACCCGCGTCATCGAGAGAGTACGCCTCCATGTGGACGCCCCGGCAGACGAGCTCGTCGCCGACGAAGACGGGCTCGACTCGGTAGAGGACGCGCCCTCCCGTGCGGTCCACGCAGTCGGCGACCTCGTCCTCGAAGGGGAGCATGCCCTCCGTGTTCATGTAGCGGGTGCCGGTGACGAGGTTCTCCTCGTTGGCGTTCTCCGCCGTGAGCTGCCAGCCGATGAGGTGGCAGCGGTTGTAGAGGTAGCGGCCGTCAACGAGGTCGTCGTAGCGCACGGTGTGCCAGCCCGAGGGCTTGACCATGCCGATGGACCCGCGCTCCTCGCCCTCGGCGGGCATGGTCGAGGGGCTCACGACGGCGATCGCGGCGCCGCAGCGGCCGAGGTGGTCGAGGGGCGCGTAGGACTCGCTGGCGGCGGGGAGGTCGGCCTCGCCGATGGTGGGGACGTTGCCGTTGACCGTGACGTAGGGGCTGCCGTCGTAGGCGGGGACCTGGGAGAGGTCGAAGGCGGTGGGCTCGGCCTGCCCCGCTGGCTCCTCAGGGGCGGGGTCGGCCTCCTGGGCCTGGGGCTCCTCCGGGTCCGCTGCGCTCTCGGGGGCGGTTGCCACGGCCTCCTGGCTCTCCTGCGCGGGCGCCTGGGGGCTCGGGGCGTCGTCGGAGCACGCGGGGAGCGCCGCGAGGGAAATCGCCACGAGGATGGCGAGCGCGAGGGCCCTGGCCCTGCCGATGGCGCTGCGGTCGGGTTTGGCGGCGTCTCTCATCCGGTGCTCCTCTCGTCGCGGCGTGACAAGATTATCCGCCAGATTGGGCCGTCTTGCGAGCGTTCGCGCATGTCGCGCGCTTCACAAAGGGGTACACAAGGGAGAGGCCCGCGCCCCTGAGCAGGGCGCGGGCCTCCCAGGGCTAGCTCCTGCGGCGCGGGCCGTCGGTGAGCGTCGGGAAGTCGCGGTGACGGGGCCCGTCCACGAGCACCTCGTACCACCACTCCCGGCTCCTCGGGCCGTCCGCCGCGAGGTCGTCGATCAGGCGGGTCTGGGTCACCTCGTCGAGCTCCGCGAACTCGTCCCGCATCGCGTTCTCGATGGCCACCTTGCTCTCGATCAGCTCGTGCAGGATCTGCTTCTTCTCCTCGAGGGTGAAGCTCTCGGGCGAGATGTCCATGAGCTCCGCCATGAAGTAGGCATGGTCCTCGGCTTCCTCGAGTGCCTTCCAGTCGGTTGCCATAGGGGGTCTCCTCTCCCTCTGGAACCGTCTCTCCCGGGGTCTGGGGCGGTACGAATTCCGGTACGAATGAACCTGATTGGAGCGTTTCGAAGCGTTTTGAACTGTCGCTCCTGATTTTGAAAAAGGCTATATCTACCTGCGATAATGTTGTTTTCTGTTGTCAGGCGTTCTGAACCGTTCATACCCCCTCAGTTTCCCAGTTCGAGATCGTCTGGCGACTCACGTAGATGCGCCCCGCCAGCTCGTCCTGTGAGATGCCGAGCTCCGCTCGCCGCGTCTTGATGTGACTTCCCAGCTCCATGCTGCCTCCCTCCTGCGTCTTGGCTCGACCCCTGTCGAGAAGAACGTGCCACCGTGGGGGAGAGCGTACCATCAAAGGTGACAGACACCGGGTCCCGAGCGGCCACCTGCGGCTGTCAAATGTTCCTTACATGGCCCGTGAGCTGCTGCGATGCAAGACGAGCGGTTCGTGTGTTACGAAGGGACAGTCCCTTCGTAACATTGCTGCTCTTGGTTGTGACCAACATGTTGGTTATACTTGTCACAACGAAGGAGGCGAGCCCTATGACAACGTTGACCATCGATCTTGAGGGCGCCGCGCGCATGGGCATCGCGGAGGCAAAGGCCCATCTCAGCAGCCTTGTGGAGCGTGTCGAGAAGAACGGCGAGGCTGCGATTCTCGAGCGCTATGGACGCCCGGCGGCGCTCGTCGTGCCCCTGCCGCGTGTGGAGGGCACGGGTGGTCGAGCGCGCGGTCTTCTCGCCGAGTACGCGGACGAGGACGCTCTTGGCCTCGAAGAGGGCGCCTTCGCCCGGGCGATGGAGGCAAAGCATGGAATTCCTGCTTGATGCCAACGCAGCGCTTCGCTATCTACTGGAGGACAACCAGGAGCAGGCTGAGGCCGCTGCCGAGGCTATTGCAGGGGGCGCCGAGGTCACCGTCGAGGTTCTCGCGGAGTGCGTCTACGTGCTCGCGGGCGTCTACCATGTGCCGAGGTCGCGCATCGCGGAGAGCCTCGGCATCCTGCTCGACGAGGTCACGTGCCGGCGCAAGAACGTGGCTGCGGCGGCGCTCGGGCTCTACGGCGGCAGCTCGTTCGACTTCGTCGACTGTGTGCTGGCCGCAGAGCGCCAGGAGCTCGGACGCGACGTCGTGACGTTTGACAAGAAGCTCATTGGTCTTCTCGGCAGGGTCGAGAGGTGATGCCATGGGCGAGGGGCACTTCATCAAGTCGGTAGCCATTCGCTGGGAGCTTGTTCACACGGACGACTATCTGCGAAACATTCCCGCGCTTGCGGCGTTGGGGAAAGAGCCGCTCGTCTTCACGAGCAACGTGACGTTTTTTGTCGGGGAGAACGGCTCGGGCAAGTCAACGTTGCTTGAAGCCATGGCGGTGGCGTACGGACTTAACCCGGAGGGCGGCACGCAGAACTACGTCTTTCGCACGCACGACTCGCATTCTGCGCTGCATGAGGGCATCGACATGAGGCGCGATCTGCTGCGCCCCTGGAACACGTTCTTCCTGCGTGCGGAGAGCTTTTACAACGTGGCGAGCAAGGCGGAGGACTACAGCTTCTTGCCAGGCGGAGAGGGCATGACGTATCGCAACCCCGCCACCGGCCGCAGGAGCTACCTGCACGAGATGTCGCACGGCGAGGCGTTTCTCGGCTTCATCCAGGACAGCTCCAAGGAGAACGGCCTCTACTTCCTGGACGAGCCCGAGGCCGCGCTCTCGCCCTCGCGCCAGCTCACGCTGCTCTATGAGATGCACGAGCTTGCCGAGCACGGAAGCCAGCTCATTGTGGCGTCGCACTCTCCGATTCTGCTTGGGCTGCCGGGGGCGCAGATCGTCTCCTTTGACGGTGACCGGCTGCGCGAGATCTCCTACGAGGAGACCGAGGCGTATCAAGTGACGGAGCTCTTCATCAACGGCCGCGAGGGCCTGCTGCGTCGGCTGCTTGGGTGATTCAAAAGGGGACAGACCCCTTTTGACCCAAAACGTGCCATAGAGACACGCTTCCCCAATTCCGCGTACCTGAGATAGCCGGCTCGTGCCGCGGGCGTTGTGCGCACTCCTCGGCGTTGTGTACACTGCGCGGCGTTGTGCACACTGCCTCAGAGGTCCTTCTCGACAGATGCGCAGGTAGACGCGTCGGCGAGAAGTGCGCACACCGCCGCCGAGTGTGCACAACCCGGCAGAGTGCGCACACCGCCGAACCCGGCTCTACGCGAGCGCGCGGATGGCGTCGGCGACGCCGCCCTCGCTCGAAAGGTTGATCGAGAGGCTGATGGGAACCACCGTGAGCGTGACCACGTCGGAGCCCTTGTAGGTGACGACCTCCAGGGCCTTGTACTCGCCCACGTCGTCTGCGGACTGCCCCAGCCTGATGGTCTCGGGCTCCCAGATCTCGACCACGTATTCCCGCTCTGCGTCCGGCGTGGGCGCCAGGCCGTTCACCTGGGAGAGGGGCGAGAAGATCTCGTCGATCTGCGCCTGGTCCGTGATCTCGGCCACCTGCGAGCCGTCCGCATCGTACACCACGGCGCGGACGGTCTTGCTCCAGTCGATGCTCTCGAGCTCGCGCGCGACCTCCGTGGCGTTCTCGGCCATGTCCGTCAGCATGTTCGTGAGACCGGTAGAGTCCTCGTCCTTCTCGCCCAGGCCAAAGCACCCGGCAAGCGAGAGGGACAGCGAAGCGGCGAGGGCAATAGCGACGGCACGGTGGCGCATGGGTCCTCCTTCGTTCGAGGTGTGCCTCCTTTGTACCACGTCCGGGCGGCGTGCGCACCTCAGCGGAGTGTGCGCACGCCGCCCGCCCCTGCATCGTTCATCGCGTCCAGACGACCAAAAGCTGGCGAGAAGAACCTCGAAACTGGTCGTCTGAGCGCGATGAGTGATGCGGGATGCTGTTGCCGTCAGCTTACCCAGGTGGAAAGGTGGTCGTCTCATTGCAGCCGACATAGTTCTCGACTAACTGTCGGGCACGACTGGGTGCTGCAACGTACAATTTCGCAGGAGGGGGTGAGAGGTTGTCGGGTTCGTATCTGGAGCGCGCGCTCGACTATATCGAGCGCCATCTGACCGAGGCTCCCACGACCGAGGAGGTCGCCCGGGCGGCCGGTGTCACCGAGGAGCAGCTTCGCACAGCGCTCCTACTGATTGCCGGCATGACGCCATCGCGCTACATCCGCGAGCGACGTCTCTCCGCGGCGGCATCCGACCTCATGGCCGGCGCCTCCGTCACCGAGGTCGCGTTTCGCTATGGCTACGGGTCGGTCGAGGGCTTCTCTCGGGCGTTTCGCTCTTGGTGCGGCACACTTCCTTCGGACGTCGCACGGCTTGGTTCGCACATGCGCTCGCCCCTGCATATTGCGATTGATGTAAAGGGAGGTCATCTCATGGAGTATCGCATCGTCGAGAAGGGCGAGTTTCGCCTTGCTGGCGTCGCGGCGCGCGTGCCGATGCAGTTCGAGGGCGAGAACCCCGCGATCGCGGAGCTCGCGCGCAGTATCACGGAGGTGCAGCGCGCCGAGATGCACCGCCTGATGGACACGGAGCCGCGTCGCGTGGTGAACGCCTCCTGGAACCCGGACACCAACTTCCAGGAGGAGGCGGGCGAGCTCACGCACCTCATCGGCGTGCCCACTACGGCGCGCGCGGCCAGGGAGGGGCTCGCGCTCGTGGAGGTGCCGGCGCTCACCTGGGCGGTCTTTCCCAACGACGGCCCCCATCCCGAGACCATGCAGCAGACGACCGCCCGCATCTATGCCGAGTGGCTCGCCGAGGTGCCCTACGAGCTCGACGGCTTCCGCATGCTCTCGTTCAGCGACGTTCGCGACGACGGTACCGCCTACAGCGAGATCTGGGTGCCTGTGCGCCGCAAGGCGTGAACGAGGGCAGTCGCTTTTGAGCTATGGAAAGGATAGTTTCAGTTATGCCCGAAAGATGCGTATCTGAAGTGCTGTCTTTCAGGTATAGCTGAAAGACAGACGATTTCGTTGTCTCTTCCCCCAAGCTAGCGGAATGAGCGGGAAACTTGTGAGTTTGTGAGTGACCAGCGGGTGTTTAGGCTCCTCTACCTGCGGCGCGCAACCTGCAGGCGCCTTCTGGTTGCCGCAAAATCGGCCAAATTGCGCACCGCTGGTTGGTAGAATTGCGCCGTGCGCACCCGCAGAATACAAGGTGCCGGCAGACAGCGCACACCCCCGAAGAAGGGCAGACCATGAGCTTTCGCGACAACCTTCAGCACCTGCGCGCAGAGCGCAACATGACCCAGGAGCAGCTGGCCATGCTGCTCGGCGTCTCACGCCAGAGCGTCACGAAGTGGGAGGCCGAGAAGAGCCAGCCGGAGATGGACAAGCTGCTCAAGATGTGCGAGATCTTCGACTGCACACTCGACGAGCTCGTGACGGGCGACCTCACCGGCCGCGCCGCGCCTGCGACGGCGGCCCCCATTCCCGCCGGCCCGCCCACCGACGTCTGCGGGTACGAGGAGCACCAGCGCATGATGGCGCTCAAGGTCCCCACCGGCGTGGCCCTCATCCTCCTGGGCATCGCGCTCGGCCTGCTCTTTGAGGGTGCCGTCGAGCTGGCGTCCTGGAACGGGCGCGACGGCCTCTTCGTGATCATCGTGCTCGTGGGCATCCTCGCGGGCCTCGCGTTTCTCGTGCCCGCGGGCATGGAGCACACGGCGTTTCAGAAGGCGCACCCCTACGTGGAGGACTTCTACACAGACGAGGACCGCGCCGCCGCCCGCCGGCAGTTCTCAGCTTCGCTCATCGCCGGCCTCGCGCTCATCTTCGCGGGCATCGGCTGCCTGCTCATGCTCGAGAGGACGGCGGAGAACTGGGGGCTCTTCCTGCTCATGCTCTTCATCGCCCTGGGCGTGTGGTGGATCGTGCGCGGCGGCATGCTGCTCGGGCGGGTCAACGTCGAGGAGTACAACCGCTCCATCGCCGAGGATCTCGAGGTGGAGGACATCGTGTCCGCAGAGCTGGACGAGGCACGGCGCGAGGCTCTTCTCGCCCAGAAGCGGCGTGGCAAGAAGCTCGGCGCGGTGTGCGGCGTCATCATGATCGTGGCCACGATTGTGGGCCTGGCGCTTCTCTTTGCGCCGGTGTTCTCGGCGCCAAACATGGACTCCTGGACCCCGGAGGGCACCTCGGCCATGTGGTTCTGGGTAGCCTGGCCGGTGGGTGGTCTCGTCTGCGGCATCGTGACGCTGCTCTGGGAGGCGTTCGGCCGGGAAGAGTGACGCGCCTGCGCGAGACACCGTGCCTCGTGGGCTATTGCCTCATGCCCCCAGCTCGGTAATGGGGACAACAAACACTCCGTTGGGCGTCCTTCTGCAGAAGGACGCCTTGCCAACAAGGACCGCAAGGAACGAGGGATTCTCGTTACGTGCGGCGGGGTTACGTGCAATCTTGTCGCGCAGCCTGAGGAGGTTGCGCTCTGCTGCTGGCACCTTCTCCTCGCTCAGCTTCACCTCGATAGCGCCCCACCTTTCGTCAGGAAGCTCAACTGGCATGCCCCTATTGTTTGAGTAGTGCTTCGATCGTATTTGCCGCGCCCATGTCGAGAAGGACGCTCCGCTCGGAAATCTCCGCGGGCGCCATGGCCTCGCCGAGGCTCACGCAGGCGTAGGTGGCACGCGGGTTCTCGGCCGCCATCTGCCGGAAGGGGTATTTTATGAAGACGGGGGTGTTGCCGCCTGCGCCAATCTCCAAGAGCAGCAGGCGCGAGCCCCGGTGACGGCGAACGAAGTCCTGGTAGCGGGCTGCGGCGGCGTGCCAGCCCTCGTCCTCTACGAGCGTGTCGTCCGCGCGCTGGAAGCAGTGGTCCACGTTGGTGGTGAGGACGAAGAAGTCCTTCTCGCCCAGCGCTCCTTCTCGGACGGGAAGGGGATGAGGTCATATGAGTCAGGGCGACCGAGTGGTTGCCTATGCGTGTTCGAGCAGATACTCCCTAAACCCCGGGAGGGCGAACTTGAAGACGCCCGGTCGGGGCTCCTCTATTACACCAGCCTCGAGCAGGCGCTACACCCAGTTCTTTGATTTCTTTGACTTCTGTTGACTTGTTTGACTTACGTTGACTTCTTTCGTGTCGCGTGAGGTGCCTGTACGCTCTCTCTGCTACAATGTAGACACGTCTACAAAGGAGGCTCGCATGGCAACCTCAGTCGTTTCCGGGCGCGTGGACGAGAAGATCCGTCAGCGTGCGGACGCCTACATCCGCGCGGCGGGGTCCACGCCGGCCGAGGTCATCAAGGTGGTCTGGGAGAGCATCGCGCGCACGGGCGAGGTGCCGGAGGTGGTGCCGGTGGAAGAGCCCCGTGGTGCCTGGGAGCGCTTCATGGAGTTCAGGGAGAGCCTTCCCAAGGCCGAGCCGTGGCTGGTCAACCTCACCAAGGAGCAGATGCGCGACATGATTGCGAGCCGCTATGCGTGACTTCAACAGCAGGAGGCTGCTCTTCGACACCAACGTTCTTCTCGATGCGGTTTGCAAGGAAAGGCCGCAGTCCACGGAGGCATGTGAGGTCCTTCGCCGGTGCAATGGCGGGGGAGACCTGGGGCTTGCTGCCGTGGGGTCTCTCAAGGATGCGTATTACGTGCTGCAGCGACAGTACGACGAGGCGCAGGCGAGAAGATCAATCGAGTGGTTGCGCGAGCTGCTCGTTATCGCGCCGATGGGTGCGGAGGAGTGCGAGCTCTCGCTCGGCTGCGGCGAGCCGGACTTTGAGGATGGCCTCATCCGCGCCTGTGCCGAGCTCAATGACGTTGACGTCATCCTCACGCGCGACGCGGCGGCGTTCAAGCGTTCCAAGGTTCGCGCCATGTCCTGTGCGGAGTACCTCGAAACCTTTGGGTAGGCAGTCACTCGCCTAATTCAATCCCCATAACCTTATTTAGACAATATCTATTGAGTTGTGTTATCAATGGGAGTGTACTTAATGAAGTATCGCGTCCTTAGAAGACAAATCTCCGAGCTGGCGAAGTCAAAGGGGCTTGTGGTGTTCTGGGAAGAGGACTCGAGCCACACAAAGGTGAGCGTTGGGAACAGACAGACGACAATCCCCCGTCATTCTGAGGTGAATGAGGTTACTTCTCGCGCGATACTCCGCCACCTGTTTGGAGGTGAGTGACATGGCAAAGGACGTAACGGCGCGCGTGACTCGGAGTGAGGGTTGGTGGGCCATTTCCGTCGAGGAGATTCCGGGTCTGTTTACCCAAGCTCGCAGGCTCGACCAAGTTGCCAATATGGTTCGTGACGCGGCGTCGCTGCTCGGCGTTGAAGTGGATGCCGTTGAGGTTCTGCCAGTGCTTGACTCTGACTCGCAAAGAATGCTTGAGGAGCTCGAGGCAGCTCGCAGAGAGGCTGAGGAGAAGCGGCGCATATCCTCAAGCCTCACTAGACAAATAATCCGCCGCTTTCGCGAGGAGGGTCTCACCTTGCGTGACATCGCCTCTCTCGTGGGTCTCTCGCAGCAGCGTGTTGCCGTGCTGAGCAAGGACGTATAGAAGGCAGCTACGAGTTAATTCGCTCAACAAACGCCTGATAGTCGGCCTCGTTCTGGTCGGCATAGGCGCGGGCGAAGTCCCACATGGCGTCCTCGAAGGTGTGTCCTTCGTCGAGGTAGGCCGCAATGGCAACCTCGTCGCCGGTGCGGGCGTGCGCGTGCGCGAGCGACCACGCGCAGAGCCGCGCGACGTTCTCGAGGCTCTCCGGGCCCACTGCGGCGAGGTCGATCGAGCCCTTGCCGTTCCAGAGCTGGCGCACGTAGTAGTCGCGCGTGCCGCCGCCCGCCGTGGGTACGCTCGTCCAGCCCAGCAAAAAGTCGCTCGTGGACTGCACGAGGCGCTGGCCCTCCACCACGCGCTCGCCGTGGCTCGCAAAGCCGCTCGGGCGCCAGTAGCGCTCAACGACCGACTCCTCGGCCTCCTTGACCTGGAGGACCAGCGGGTCGTCTTCGTCGCGGCCGGTGAGCAGCGCGATCCAGGCGCGGCGCCCCACCGAGCCCACGCCCACGACCTTGCGCGCGGCGTCCTGCAGGCGGTAGTGGCCGAGAAGGACGCGGCGGTCGCGGGGGATGCTCCCAAAGTAGGCGTTCAGAAGGCTGTGCAGCGTGTGGCCAAGCTGGGCCGTGTCGTAGCCCTGCTCGGCGGAGAGCTCAGAGAGCGGCACCAGCTCGGGCGGGCGGGTGTCAAAGCGCAGGCGCCCGCCATCGCGCACCGTGAGGCGGTCGGCCGCGCGCACGCTGTCCTTCTCGCGCGCCTTCTCCACGACCTTGCGGATGGTTCGCCCGGTCTTGCCGTCGAGCTCGAACTCGTCGAGCATGCGCTCGACGTCGAGATGGGCGTGCCAGACGTCGAGCTCGCCCTTCTCCGCAAAGTGGGCCATCGCGCGACGATACTGCTTGGCGCAGGCGCGCACGGCGTCCTTGCGGTCCTGCTTGGAGAAGCCCCGGTCGCGCCCGCAGATCTCGATGCTCGCCACAAGGCGCATGACGTCCCACTCCCAGGGCCCGGGTGCGGTCTCGTCAAAGTCGTTGACGTCAAAGACGAGGTGGCGCGTGTGGCTCATGAAGATGCCGAAGTTGCCGACGTGCGCGTCGCCGATGCACTGGACCTCGATGCCGGTGACGGGCATGGTGGCGAGGTCGGCGGCCATGATGACGGCGCTGCCGCGGTAGAACGTGAACGGCGAGACGCCCATGCGCTCGTAGCGCAGCGGCACGAGGCCCGGGTCACGCGTGACGGACTGCTGCTCGATGAGGTCGATCGCAGGCTCGCTGGACGCGCGCGGCTCCCAGGCGCCGAGCGTCTCGATCGGGCACGCCTCGCGCGCGGCGAGCCCGGCGGCCCGGCGCTCCTCGACGGTGGGTGCGGGACGGTAGAGCACCGCCTGCGAGCTTGGCGCGGCGTTCTTCTCGACCTCTTCGAGCTCGTCCATACGGGTCCTTTCGTGTGGCGTGACTCCAGATTATCGCACGGAGCGCCCTTTGCGCGCGGGGCCTCACTCGTGACAAAACTCACTTCCGCGCGCAGGGCGTGCCCGGGACAATGACGTCAAGAGAAAGGGGCTGCCATGTCGCATGTGAAGACCGCACCATCGCAAGACGTCGTCCGCGTCACGGGTCTCGTCAAGCGCTATCGCGAGCTCGTCGCGCTCGATCACCTGGACCTCTCCGTGCGCAAGGGGGAGATCTTTGGCCTCCTGGGCCCCAACGGCTCGGGCAAGACCACGGCCATCAACTGCATCCTCCAGCTGCTCTCCTACGACCGTGGCACCATCGAGCTCTTCGGCGAGCCGATGGGGCCGAACCGCTACGATCTCAAGACGCGAGTGGGCGTGGTCCCGCAGCAGGTGGCCGTCTTCGACGAGCTCACCGTGCGCGAGAACGTGGACGCCTTTTGCGCGCTCTACGTGCGCGACCGCCGCCGGCGCCGCCAGCTGGTGGACGAGGCGATTGACTTTGTGGGCCTCGGCGACTACGTGCGCTTTCGCCCGGGCAAGCTCTCCGGCGGCCTGGCGCGGCGGCTCAACATCGCCTGCGGCATCGCCCACCGCCCGGAGCTCATCTTCTTCGACGAGCCCACCGTCGCCGTTGACCCGCAGAGCCGCGCCAACATCCTGGACGGCATCTGCCGCCTGCGCGACGAGGGCGCCACGGTGGTCTACACGAGCCACTACATGGAGGAGGTCGAGCAGATCTGCGGTCGCATCATGATCTGCGACCGCGGGCGGGCGGTGGCGCAGGGCACAGCTGACGAGCTCAAGCGCATGATCAGCCTCGGCGCGAAGATCACGGCCGAGGTGGGCGAGCTGCGCGAAGGCACGCTCGAGCGCCTGCGCGGCCTCTCGCACGTGCGCTCGGCCGAGCTCTCGGATGGCACGCTGCTCGTGACCTGCGAGCCGAGCCCCCACAACCTCACCGACGTCCTCGGTGCGCTCGCGGGCGCGGGCGTGCGCCTGGGGCGCGTGATGTGCGAACCGCCTACCTTAAACGACGTCTTTCTTGAGCTCTGCGGCCGCGAGCTGCGCGACTAGGGGGCAGCCATGGGAAGCTCGTTTGTGGTGACGCTCAAATCGCTCGTTCGTGCGCCCTCGGTCATCATCTGGGTGCTTGCGTTCCCCATCATCATGTCAACCATCTTCCTGTTCATGTTCTCCGGCATGCGCACGGACGGCGTCGCGGACCCGATTTCCGTGGCGCTCGTGGGAGCGGCGGACGAGAAGGACGGCGCCGCCGAGACCCTCGACTTCGCCGAGGTCCTCGAGGCGCTCGCCGCAGATGGCGACAATCAGCTTCTTGACCTGCGGCTCGTTGAGACGAGCGGCGAGGCGGCCAATCTTCTTGCCGCTGGCGAGGTCGAGGGCTATTACGAGGTCTCTGCCGACGGCGCGCCCGATCTCACGGTTGCCGACACCGGATCGGTGGGCGCCGCGGTGCTCGAGGCCGTGGCCAGCTCGTACGTGCAGTCTGGCGCGCTCATGGCCGAGGTCGCCGAGCGCGACCCGGCGACGCTCAACGATCCCGCCGCCGTGGCCTCGGCGCTCGGGCTCTCCGCCGGCGTCGAGCGCGCTCAGGTCACCCACGCCACGCCCGACGAGATCGTGCGCTACTACTACGCGCTTCTCGGCATGGCCACGCTCATGGCCACGCAGGCGGGCATGCTCGCGGTGGCCTCCGCGCAGCCCTGCGTCTCCGAGCTCGGCGCGCGACGTGCGGTCGCGGGCACGCCGCGCGGGCGCCAGCTCGTCGGCTGCGTTGCCGGCGCGTGGGTCGTATCGTTTGCGGCGCTCGCGCTCGCCTTCGCGTTCCTGCTCCTCGTGGTGGGCGTGGACTTTGCGGGGCGCGAGGGCCTCTGCCTGGTGGGGGTCGGCGCGTGCTCGCTGCTCGCCACCGCGATCGGCGCGTTTGTCGGAGCGCTGCCCATCCGTGCCGACCTCTCCGCCCGCTCCGGCATCATGACGGGCCTCACGTGCCTGCTTTCGCTTTTTGCGGGCCTCTACGGCACCGCGGCGCTCGAGCTTTCGGACTGGCTCGCGCGCACCGCACCGTGGACCGCGTGGGTCAACCCCACCAAGCTCGTCTGTGACACGTTCTACTCGCTCTACTTCTACACGTCGCTCGCCCCCTTCGCCCTGCGCGTCGCCGTCTGCGTGGCGGCCTCGCTCGTCCTTCTCGTCCTGGCCACGGTCGCCTTTAGGAGGCAGAGCTATGAGCATCTTTAGGACCGCGCTGCGCGTGGCGGCCGCGCACCCCGTCTATCTGACCGTGTACGTGGTCTTTCTCTCGCTGCTGGGCGTGCTTGTGATCGGCGACCTGGGCACCGGCGCCGCTGCGGCTGCCTCCGGACCGGCATTCGAGGCCCGCGTGGCCGTCGTGGATCGTGACGGCTCCGAGCTCTCGGGCGCGCTCGTTTCCTGGGCAAAGAAGAACGCTGAGGTCGTGACCGTGGACGACGAGCCGCTCGCGCTGCAGGACAGCGTCGCGACCGGTGCCGTGGACTGCCTGGTCGTGCTGCCCGCCGGCTTTGAGGAGGGCCTGATCGCGGACGCGCGTGCCGGGCGCGACCCCGCACCGCTCGAGGTCGCCTATGGCACGGACGTGCAGGCGGGCGCCCTGGCCGCGACGGCGACCTCGCGCTGGGTGAGCCTCGCCGCCCAGGCGGCCGCGCTCGAGCCGGACGCCACCGCATCCGAGGTGGCCGAGTTCGCGCTCGCCGTCGCGGACGAGCGGGTAGACATGAGTGTGGACTCCACGGGCACGGAGGATGCGACGGGCAGCGGGCTCGCGGTCTACCTGCGCTTCTCGACCTACTCTGTCATGAGCTCGATCGTGGTCGTTGCCGGCGTCACGTTGGCCGCGTATCAGCGCCCGGAGATTCGTCGCCGCAACGCCGCCGCTCCCGTTGCGCCCGCGCGCCTTGCCTCCGGCGAACTCGGCGCGTGCTGCGTGCTCGTGGTCTGCGTGTGGGCGTGGACGTGCCTGGTGGGCGTCGTTGCCTGCGGGGGCTCGCTTACGGGCGTGGATCCGCTGCTCGTTGGCCTAGCACTCCTCTCGATGCTTCCCTTCGCGCTTGTTCCGCTGGCGATTGCGTTTCTTCTCGCGCAGTTGGGACTCTCCGAGCAGGCGCTCAACGCGGTCGGCAACATCGGCGCGATGGTGCTCTCTTTTCTCGGCGGCGCCTGGGTGCCGCTTGCGCTCCTGCCTGCGGGCGTGCAGGCCGCGGCTCGCCTCTCGCCCTCGTTTTGGGCCTCGAGCGCCGTGGAGGCCGCGCTTGGTGCGAACGGCGTCACGCCTGCCCTTCTCGCCGAGGTGAGCACGTCTGTGGGAATCGTGGCGCTCTTTGCCGTGGCAATCTGCGCCGCTGGGCTCGCCGTCGGCCGCGCGCGTCGTCGTGTGGCGGGCGCCGCGTAGGGGAGCGTCCGGCGGCCCTGCTAGAATCGCCCTTATGGAGAGACTCGTCGACAAGGTCGTGGCGCTCGTCGCCTGCCTGCCCGCGCTCGCTGCCACCGCGCGCGGGACGGTGGGCGCGGCGGTCGTGGTCGCGCTGCTTGCGGCCGTGACGTCGGCCTCGCTCGTCGAGGTCTTGCGCGGGTCGGTACGCCTCGTGCCGCCGCTTCTGTGCTGCGCCCTCGTGTGCGTGCTGCCTAACTCCGCTGCGCTGCTCGGCGTCGCTGCCTGTGACCTCTGCTTCGTCGCATCGCTCGAAGGAGGTCGCGCGCGGCTTGCGCCCCTTGCCGCACCCGTTGCCCTTGCGCTTGGCTGGTGCGTTGGCGCCGAGGGCTCTGTCGTCCTTCTCGCCGTTCTTGGGGCCGTGGTGGGCGCGTGGCTCGGGCTTCGTGCCGGCGTCTTTGAGTGTCGCGACCGCGACGCCCTGCGCACCCGCGACGAGCTGCGCGCCGCCGAGCTCTCCCTTGCCGAGAAGAACCGCGAGCTCCTCGACGCGCAGGACTATGAGGTGCGTCTGGCCACGCTCTCTGAGCGGGCCCGCATCGCGCGAGACATCCACGACAACGTGGGCCACCTGCTCACGCGCGCCGTGGTGCAGGCCGAGGCGTACCGCGTGGTGCACAGCGGCGAGCCTGCCGAGAAGGACCTCGCCGCCGTGGCGCTCACCGTGCGCGAGGCGCTCGACGAGGTGCGCGCGAGCGTGCACGACCTGCGCGACGATGCCTGCGACCTCTCGGTACAGGTGCGCGCGGTCGTGGAGCGTGCCTGCGAGGGGACGGAGCTCGCGCCCACGGTGCGCGTGGAGGCGGGGGAGGCGCCGGCTGCCGTGGCGAGCTGCCTTACTGCGGTCGCGCGTGAGGCCGTCTCCAACGTGCTGCGCCACTCGAACGCGCGCCACGTGAGCGTGGAGCTGGTGGAGCACCCGGGCCTCTGGCGGCTCACGGTGACTGATGATGGAACGACGGCGGCCGGCGCGCCCGGTAGTGGCCCCGGCATGGGGCTCGCCTCGATGGAGGAACGCGTGCGCGCGCTCGGCGGGACGTTTCGCGTCGGTTCCGGCGAGGGCGGAGGCTGGACCGTCTTCGCCAGCGTGCCGCGCTCTGGTGGAGATAGGAGGCGCACATGAGGGTCGTCATAGCAGACGACGACGCCGTGGTGGTGGAGTCGCTCCAGATCGTGCTGGACGCACAGCCCGACATCAAGGTCGCAGGCTGCGGGACGGACGGGGCCGACGCCGTGCGCCTGGCGGCCGACGCCGCGCCTGACATCGTCCTTCTCGACATCCAGATGCCGGGGATGGACGGCCTTGCCGCCGCCGAGAAGATCCTCGCCTCCCCGGAGTCGCCGCGCGTGGTCTTTCTCACCACCTTCTCCGACGACGAGTACATCGTGCGCGCCCTTGCTCTGGGCGCTGCGGGCTACCTCATCAAGCAGGACGTGGCGGGGGTGGCCCCGGCGCTGCGCGCGGTGATGGCAGGGCGCAGCGTGCTGGAGGGCGAGGTGCTGGAGCGGGCGGTCGCCCTGGGAGCGGGTGCGCCGGTGGCCGAGAAGCCCGACCTCACGGCGATCTTTCCCCAGCTCACAGACCGCGAGCGCGATGTCGTGGCGCTCATTGCCGAGGGGCTGGACAACCGGGAGGTCGCGGCCGCCGCCTACATGGGCGAGGGTACCGTTCGCAACCACATCAGCTCGATCCTTGCCAAGCTCCATCTGAAGAATCGCACGCAGATTGCTGTGGCATACTGGAGGGCGCTTCGATAAGATAAACGAACCAGCCCCTTTTGTCTTAGGACGGGAATTCTTGTGACAAACACCTCTTGGAAGCTCAAGCTCGCGTGCGTGTGGGGCGGCGAGCTCGTCTCGGTGCTCACGAGCTCCATCCTGCAGATGGGCTTCGTCTGGCACATCACGCTCACTACAAACTCGGCGAGCATGCTCTCGCTGGCGTCGCTCGCGGGCTTTCTGCCGCTCGCGCTCTTCGGTACCTTCGCGGGGGCAATCGTCGACCGCCTGCCGCTCAGGACCACGCTCATCGGGGCCGACCTCTTCATCGCCGCAGTGAGTGCCGTCGTGGCGATGGTCTCGCTCACGGGCGCGCTGCCTGTGTGGGTGGTCATGGCGGCGCTCTTCGTGCGGGCCATCGGCAGCTCCCTGCACACGCCCGCCTTCCAGGCGCTCACGCCGCTCGTGGCGCCGGCCGAGCACCTCACGCGCCTCGCGGGCGTGACACAGGCCGTCCAGTCGGGCGGCTACATCCTCGGTACGGCCATAGCGGCGGTGATCTACCCGCTCTGGGGGCTCACGGCCATGATCGCGCTGGACGTGGCGGGCGCGCTCTTTGCCACGGTCGCGGTGCTGGCGGCGCGGCTCGACGTTGGGGGTTCGGGGGCCGGCGTGACGGCGGGCGAGAAGGGCCTCGGCCTCGTGGCCCAGGCGCGCGCCCTCGCCGCGGAGACCGCCGACGGCTACCGCGTGCTGCGCGGCTACCGTGGCCTCTTCGCGCTGCTGTGGTGCGGCTTCGTGTTCACGCTGGTCTTCTCGCCCATCTCGGCGCTCTTCCCGCTCATGACGCTCGACCACTTCGGTGGCACCACGGGCGACGCCGCCACGGCGGAGATCGTGTTCTCGGTGGGTATGATCGCGGGCTCCGCGCTGCTCACGGCGACGGGCGGGTTCAAGAACCGTGCGCTCACCGTCGTGGTGGCGACGGCGCTCTACGGCGTAGCCACGCTTGCGGCGGGCCTGCTCGACGCCGGCGGCTTTGTCGCGTTTCTCGCCATGAGCTTCCTCATGGGCCTGAGCTCGCCCTTCTACTCCGGGCCGCAGACCGCCCTCATGCAGGAGAAGGTCCCGCCCGAGTACCTGGGGCGCGTCTTTGGGCTCTACGGGGCGATCATGTCCTGGGCGCTGCCCCTGGGGCTCGCGGCGTCATCGCTGTTTGCCGACGCGGTGGGTGCGCCGGCGTGGTTTGTGGGCGCCGGCTTCGCGATGGTCCTTCTCGCCTGCGTGACCTGGGCGATCCCCGCCATCCGCCGCATCGAGGAATGAGGTGGGGCGAGCCTCTCTGTGCCCGGCCCCCTGCGCCGGGCCCCTGCACCCGGGGCAGAAATGTACGACCTTCTCGGGAACGCTGCAGCCTAGACATTGAAAACATAAACCATAAGGTGTTGCGTCGCTGAGAAGGTCGTACAAAAGTCGAGATGTGCAAAATCAAGCTAAGCGACAAGAGTCCTGCCGGCTAGGCAACCGCCTCGAGCGGGTCGTCGACGACGGGGCTCTCTCGATACATCTTCACAGGGTCGAGATCGATGCACGCCGTTTCGTTCCGGTTGCCCTCGAGATCCCAAGCAACCGCATCATTGAGCACGGTTATCCTGCTGCGGAAGACGTTCTCATCAGCGAGGGGGGCAAATACGCCGCCGCGAGCAATGAGCGGCTTGATGTCCGCAAGACGAACCGTCCCGTCGGAAAAGTAGGCGTAGACGGTGAAGTTGTTGCCAGGGACAGCCTGCACGACCGCGGGAATGTACTCCATGATATGCCTCCTACGCGAGGGGGACGATTTGGTTGAGCTCTTGATCTGCGGCGGCGAGTTCCCAGTTTTGCATGAGTTCGTCCTTGTGGAGCTCCGCCCAGGCAAGCACGAACTTGAGCTGTCTGCCAGGCAGGGAACCGCTCATGACGCATCCGCGACGAATGTCGATAAGAGCATCGAATCCAGCGTAGCTAGCATGAAAGTGAGGGGGGTTGTGGTCGTCGTAGTACATCATGATCTTGATTCCGAGAAAGATCGAGATGACGGGCATACGAGACCCCCTTCAGAGCGGCTGTGCAGATATCCGTATTCTACCCATCGCCTGTAGATCGTAGATGCGATGCCGGCACCTCTGTGCGCCGGCTCCCCTCGGTTATCCCCAGCTCTCGCTCACAATTCGCAGCGTGAGCTCGTCGCGGCTGCCGGCGTAGTACTTGTCCAGCACGGCGCTAAAGACGGGGTCTGTGCCCGTGAGCCCGAAGAGCGTCATAGACGAGCGGACCTTGAGGGCATCGATGCTCCCCAGAACAGCAACGGGGTCGCTTCCCGGAAGGGCGAGAAGTGCGCGTGAAATCTCGACCAGGCGCGCCCTGAGCAGGGGATGGTTGACGTACGCGTCAAGCTCCGCGCGGCTGGCGATGCCGTAGCGCTCCGCCATGGCGCTGCGCCCGAGCCCGCGCACCTGCGGAAAGACGAACCAGATCCAGTGGCTCCGCTTTCGGCCGGCGCGAATCTCGGCGAGCGCCTGCTCGTAGGCGCCGCCGTCCTGCGCGCGGACAAAGCGCTCGATGTCAAAGTCAGTGTTGGGCATGTTCGACTTCCTTCTCTGTCAGATAATAGGCTTGTCAAGGTCGAGAAGAACAGGGGACCGCATGTCCTACTGCGACTGGGATACCACCGATGAGCTCTGCCTGCGCTACCACGACGAGGAGTGGGGCGTGCCGGTGCACGACGACCGCACGCAGTTCGAGTACCTCTCGCTCGAGGTCATGCAGTGCGGGCTCAACTGGACCATGATGCTGCACAAGCGCGAGGTCATGCGGACGTGCTTTGCGGGCTTTGACTTTGATGCGGTGGCCGGGTTTGGTCCGGACGACGTCGATCGCATTCTGGCCACGCCGGGCATGATCCGCTCGCGTCGCAAGGTTGAGGCCATCATCAACAACGCGCAGTGCTTCCAGCGGGTGCGCGAGGAGTTCGGCAGCTTTGACGCCTACCTCTGGGGCTTCTCGGACGGCAAGACAATCCTCTACAACAAGCACGCTGATGGATGGATTCCCGTGAGCAACGGCCTTTCCACGCGCGTGGCCGCCGACCTGCGTCGACGCGGCTTCAAGTACTTGGGCCCCACGACGGTCTACTCGCACCTGCAGGCCTGCGGCATCATCAACGACCACGGTCGCAGCTGCCCGCGCTACGCAGTCATCAACGCGCTTGGCCCTACGGTCGAGAAGCGCCGCTACCTCGAGAAGGACGTCCGGCACTTCGAGTGATCCAAAAGGGGACAGCCCCCTTTTGGATCAGAACGAGAAGCCTGCGGAGGTCAAATAGTGAACTCGATGCGTTCACAATTCTGATTGGCTTGGAGATTCTTGACGCAGCGCGTCAAAAAGTGCGCGCAGTGAGTGCACAATTCGAGACGCTCTGCGTCTCGAATTAACGGGGCGCTACAGGTCGACAACGCGCACGGTGCAGCCGTGCTCGCGCAGCAGCGCAATCAGGTCCGCGGTGGCGAGAAGGACGGTCGCGGTGTTGTCGCACGGGTGCACGGTCACGTGCCCGGCGTCGACGAGCTCCTGGTCGATCACAACCTCCACGCGGTGTTCGACGTCGTTCAGCGCACCGAGCGGCGTGACGGAGCCCGGCACCAGGCCGAGCATCGAGCGTAGGTCCTTATCGCTGGCAAACGAGAGGCGGCGCGAGCCCAACCGCCCCTGGACCTCTCGCAGCGAGACGTCCTTCTCGTCCGGCAGGCAGACGAGGTAGTAGGCGCGGTGCTTGTCGTCCCGCAGGAAGAGGTTCTTGGCGCCGAGCTCGGGATGGGGGATACCCGCGGCATTTGCCTGCTCCACGGTGAAGACCGCCTCGTGCTCGTAGAGCTCGTAGGCGATCCCCGCCTGGTCAAGCAGCGCCATTGTCTCTGCCTTTCCAAACATGTTGATCTCCCGCGAAATGATGAAAAGGACTGTCCCTTCGTATCATCGCTCGAGCTTGCGGACGACGGCGATGGCAGGGTCCACGGCGGCGGCGAAGGCGTCGAAGTCGGCGTAGGTGCCGACGATGCTGCCGTAGTGGGTGGGCACCACGGCGGCCGGGCGCAGCGCGTTTACGAAGGCCGCCGCCTGACGCGGGTCGCAGGTGTAGGTGCCGCCGATGGGCACGAGCGCGACGTCGCAGCGCACAGACTCGTTGTCGGGGTTCTGGTCCGTGTCGCCGGAGACGTAGTAGCGCGTGGGCTCGCCGTCGAGGGTGAGCACGTAGCCGAGCCAACCGTTGGCCTGCGGATGCATGGCCAGCCGCTCGGGCTCCACGTTGTAGGCGGGCACGGCCTCCACGGTCAGCCCGGGGAGCTCGATCTTCTCGCCAGCTGCCATGAGGTGCGTCGCGGCAGCGCCCAGCCCCGCGACCTCGCCCGCCATGCTCGCCGGCGCCACGACCACGGTCTTCTCGCCCGCCACGCGCGCATAGTCCTCGGGTGAGAGATGGTCGTAGTGGGCGTGGGTGATCAGCACGTAGTCCGCGTCGTGCGCCGCCTCGGCGTCGGTGAGCGAGAAGGGGTCGAGGTAGACAACGGTGCCGCGCGCCCCCTCGATGCGGATGGCGCTCTGGGTGTACACGCGGACGTTCTCCAGGCTCAGGCTCATGACGACCCCTCTCGCGACGTGGCGGATGCGCCCATTCTACCCGGACGGGGCGGTGCCGTCGCGGCTCCCGCACTCATGAGTGCGGGCGAGAAGTGCGGGCGGTTATGACGCCTGCGCCCCTTGAGTGCGGGCGTCCACTCGTGCGATGGCCGCAAGTGCCCCCAACAAGTGCGCGACGGCCCGCACTGGATGAGTGCGGGCCGTAAGTGCGGGCCGAAACCTGTGAAATGCAAAGAAGTGCGGGCGTGCCCGCGCCCTTCTCGTCCTACTTCTTGCCGAAGAGGCCGCCCAGGCTGTCGGCGATGCCGCCGAGCGGGCTGTTCTCGAGGGCGCCGCCAAGGCCCTCGGCGAGGTTGCCGAGGTCGAGCCCGCCAAGGTCGATGCCGCCCTCGGCGACGTGGCTCTTGATGCCGTCGACGATCTCGGAGGGGTCGACGTCGCCGAGGTCGTGGCCGGTGAGCTCCTCGATGGTGCCCTTGGGGTCGGAGACGAGCCCCTGGAGCTTCTCGGGGGCGTCGGCAAGGGCCGCGGAGACCTGGGCGATGATGTCCTGAACGTCCATGTTCTTCCTTTCGGGTCGTGCGCGTGGCGCGCGTTTGCACGTCTAAGGTACCCTCTCGCGGGTCGCCCAAGGTCGCCGAAGGCATCGGCGGAGCGTTAGTTGAGGGTCGTCAGGGCGTCCCTCACCGCGTCGAGCAGCTCTGCGCAGCGCAGCGTGGCGGCGAGGGGCATGACGTCGGACTCCGCGCGCCCCGCGAGCAGGAGGCCCGTGAAGTGCTCGACCTCGTCGTAGAAGTCGTCCACGGGATAGGGGAGGTCAATGTCGCGGCGTCCCCCTCCGCCGGCGAGAAGAACGGCCCGTTGCGGGCGGTGCATGTCCTCGACCACGATGTCGCCGGCCGTGCCGATGAGCCGCACGGTCCGGGGCCCGGCGACGTCGGCCGCGGTGGCGAGCCGCGCCGTCCTCTGGCCCAGCGAGAGCTCGGCGTCGACGAAGCAGTCGACCCCGTGGTCCCAACGCGCGCTCGCGGAGGTGACCTCGAGCGGACCGGCGAGGAAGTCTTCGATCCAGGAGGCGCAGTAGATGCCCGAGTCCAGGAGGATGCCCCCGGCGACGGGGTCCGACATGTAGTCCCCGCCCCGGGCGATGCGGTCCCCCATGTCGTTCTCCAGCAGGGCCTCGACGCGCAGCAGCTCGCCTATGGCACCCACCGCAACGAGCTGGCGCACGCGGCGGTAGAGCGGGGTGAAGCGCGTCTTCATGGCCTCCATGAAGAGGGAGCCGGTCTCGCGGGCAGCGGAGATGACCTCGCTCGCCTCCGCCGCGCTCGCGCACGCGGGCTTCTCGCAGAGGACCGCCTTGCCGGCGCGCAGCGCGGCGACGGCCCAGGTGAGGTGCATCCCGTGGGGGAGCGCCAGGTAGACGGCATCGACGTCGGGCCGGGCGAGAAGGGCGGCGTGGGCTGCGCCCGCCACGCCCCCGAGGCCATCGTCGGAGAACGTGCCTCCCTCCGGCACGCCGTGCTCTGCGGCAAAGGCAGCGGCCCGCCCGGCGGAGCGGCAGCTGATGGCGACGAGCTCGGAATGCGGCTCGTGCGCGAGGCTTCGTGCGAAGCGGTGGGCTATGCGCCCCGCGCCGACGATGCCCCAGCGGACGTTCTTCTCGGCCATGCGCGCCCCTTTTCTGCGGTGTGACGTTTTGCCAGGTGCCGGAATCGCGTCATATGCGTGTGAGGGACACGCATATGACCGGATTTTGGTTCCGATTTTACGCATATGGCGGAAATCAGGCACCACGGTACGCAGATGGCGGAAATCAGGCACCTGGGGTGACGCACCTGGGGTGTTGCCCCGGCGCTACAGCAGCTCGCGCTCCACGGCGAGCGCGAGCGGGTACGGCAGCACCTTGGTCGCCACGTAGAGCACCCGCATGTCAGCCGACGGGATGCAGAGCGCGCGTCCTTCTCGCGCCGCCCTGAGCCCGCGCGCCGCGACGCGCCCCACGTCCTCAAAGCCCGTGAGCCGCGCCATCCGCGCCGCCACGTCGCCCGCTCCCGCATGGTCAAGAAAGCCCGTGCGCATGAACTTGGGGCAGAGCGCGGTCACGTGGATGTCCACGTCCCCGAGCTCCGCGTCGAGCGCGCGCGAGAAGTCCAGCACGAAGCGCTTCGCCGCCGAGTAGGTGGCGAGCCCCGACTGAGGCATGAAGGCGGCCACGCTCGCCACGTTGAGGATGCGCGACCCGGCCGCCATGTACGGCAGCGCGCGGTACGTGAGCTCCACGGGCGCCAGCATGAGCAGGCGCACCATGTCCGCGTTGTCGCGCGCGGGCATGTCCGCGAAGTCGCCGAACGTGCCGAAGCCCGCGTTGTTCACGAGCAGCGCCACGCGCGCGTCGGGCGTCCGGGAGAGCGCGTCCCCCAGGACGTCGAA
The DNA here is from genome assembly GCF_002159495.1 of Olsenella sp. An293. Classification (GTDB taxonomy): domain Bacteria; phylum Actinomycetota; class Coriobacteriia; order Coriobacteriales; family Atopobiaceae; genus Thermophilibacter. The sequence continues at coordinate 90,823 of NZ_NFIT01000007.1, read as the reverse complement.
CGAGTCGGCGTCCGTGAGGTCGAGCGCGAAGGGACGCACGAGTCGGCTGGTCTTCTCGGCTTGGCGGGAGAGGGTCCAGATCTGGTCGAGCCTCCCGAAGGCTCCTCCCTCGAGCTGGCGGACGATCTCGCGCCCGAGCCCGGACGACGCTCCGGTGACGATGGCGATGCTGGTCATGGCTTGCGCCTCCTATGGGCTAGGTCCCGTGGCGTGCGCGGGGACACCTCGCTTGCCAATATAACCCGATTTCGCTGGCTCGGCTGACGTCCGCGGACATTGACCGTGCGGAAGCGTGCGGAAGTGACAGGCACTTTTGCACGGTCCAGCGTGCAAAAGTGCCTGTCACTTCCGCACGCGTCACGTCCGCACATCTGCGTGCAGCGTGGCGTCAACTGCCGTTTCGGAGGCGGCGCATGCCCGGCGCGCTAGCTGCCGGCTACCGTCTTGTCGGAGCTGAAGAGGCGCTTCATGAAGGAGAACTCGCTTCGGGCAAACCTGTTGAGGCGCTCCACCTCAGGCCTCTGCGGCGCGTCGAGCATCACGAGGCAGACGGGTATCGAGGGCGCGCGCTCCGGGTCAACCTCGTGCATCATGACGAAGGGCACGATGCTCAGCGCCCTGAGGTTGACTCCCATGATGTAGCCGTTGCGGTTCTCGAGGAAGTCGACCACCTCCTCGTTGGTGCCGATGCTCTCGAGGGGGGAGGAGAGCCCGTGCTTCAGGCAGCTGTTGAGAATCGTCTCGTTGAAGCCGTCTATCTCCTCCGACCAGAGCACGGGGTAGGGCTCGAGGTCGGCAAAGGTCAGGGGGCGCTTGCCGCGCAGCGGGTGGTGCCTGCCCATGAACACCCCGGGCATGACCATCCCAATCTGGACGCAGGTGCAGCCCGGGGCGTCAAACTCGCCAATCGTGAACAGGGCGTCGAGGGCCCCGGCGCGAAGGCCCGTCAGCGCGCTCTTTCCGACCGAGACGGAGAGGTGGGTCTCCACCCCAAGCGAGTGCGTGATGAGGCGCGCGATGATGGCGCAGATGAACTCGTGCTTCGAGAACGGAGGGGTGACGAGCGCGAGCCTGAGGTCTTCTCTGGAGGAAGCGCTCTGCCACGACGCCACCGTCTGCTCGAGGGAATCGAAGCTCTCGACGGTCTTGAGTGCCGGCTCGAGGAGCATGCTCCCGAGCTGGGTGAGGCGCATCCCTCGTCCCTCGCGGACAAAGAGGCGCCCGCCGACCTCCTCCTCGAGCTCGTGAATCGACTTCGAGACGGCCTGAACGGTGACGCCCTCCCCCTTTGCGGCTGCGGAGAAGTTTCCAGCGCTCGCCGCACGGCAGAAAAACACGAGCTGTCTGATGTTCATGTCCCCACTCCGGTGGAAGTCCTTCAATCGTCCCTAGTCTAGTCGCGGTCAGCTGGCGCGGGCCGGCGAGAAGAACGCGCCCTCCAATATCAACCAGCGCTTGAATAATTGAATCGGATGTCATGCGCGGTCTGAGGTGCTCGTTCTTCAGGTATCGTTACTCTGTCTGACTATCTGCCAAAGTCCTCCCGAGGAGTTCGTATGACCCCTGATCCGCAGTCCGAACCGACGAAGCCCGAGAAGTCGGGCGCCACGCCAGCCCATATCGCGGAGGGGGAGAAGATCCCGCTCGTGATGCGCCTCTACGGCGTTCTCTGTACGGTCCTCGGCGTGTTCACCGTGTTTGCGGTCATCATCTTTGCTGCCCTCATGGCATGGGCGCTCCAGACCGATCCGTCGATGATTATCGTGGGCACCGATCCCACCCTGCCCGTGGTCCTTCTCGTCATCAGCTACCTCGTGACCATTGGAAACGCGGTGGCCCTGCTCGTCTTTGGTCACTCGCTGCGCAAGAGCCGGCGGCGCAACGCGGTGCGCTGGTCGCACGTGCTCATTGGCACCTCGGTCATTCAGATTCTGCTGAAGATCATGCTGCAGGGCATCGACACCACACTGATCTCCGATGCCATCCAGCTGCTCATCCTCGTGGCGATCTCCGTTACCGTGGACCCGTCGCTGCGTCAGGAGCGCGCGCTCAAGAAGCGCATGCAGGACATGGTGGACCGCGAGGCGGCCGAGGAGGGCATGCTCGGACGCGACCTCGAGGGCAAGGGCTACATTGAGCTCAACTTCTTCAACCTGTTCTGGGTCTTCGTGATCTGCTGCTTCCTCGGCCTCATCATCGAGACCGTCTATCACTTCGCGGTGGTGGTCCCCGGAGAAATTCAGGACCGTGCCGGCCTGCTCTTTGGGCCCTTCTCGCCCATCTACGGGTTTGGCGCCGTGCTCATGACGGTGGCGCTCAACCGCTTCTACAAGGCCAACCCGGTGATCATCTTCCTGGTCTCTGCCGTCATCGGCGGCCTCTTTGAGGCGGCGACGGCCTGGTTCATGGAGATGGGCTTTGGTGCCGTGGCCTGGGACTACTCGGGCTCCACGATCTTCGGGCTCTTCCCGGACCCCATCGCCGTGATCTTTGGTGGGCGCACGAGCGCGCTTTTCATGTGCATGTGGGGCGCGCTCGGCTTCGTGTGGATCAAGTTCTGCCTGCCCTGGATGCTCAGGCTCATCAACCTCATCCCGTGGAAGATCCGCTACTCCTTCACCACGATCTGCGCCGTCCTCATGCTCGTGAACGGCGTCATGACGCTCGAGGCGCTGGACTGCTGGTTCGAGCGCCTGTCCGGCATCCCGCAGACCACGCCGGTCGAGCAGTTCTACGCCGAGCACTACGACAACGACTACATGGCGCATCGCTTTGAGTCCATGACGATCACGCCGGACGACTCCGCGCGCGTGGACGGCGCCGGCCGCGCCGCCAACGTCGTGGCCGGCGAGGAGGCTCTCGAGGACGCCGCCGACGCTACGTTCGAGGATGATGCCGCGTGACGGACGAGGCTGGAAAGAGGCGTCCCCGCTGGGGGCTGCGCGTTCTTCTTGCCCTGCTGGCGCTTGTGGTGGTGGCCGGCGTGGCGCTTGCCGTGGCGGTGCACCACCGCCAGGAGCAGGAGCGCCTGGGCCTGGGAGCCGTCTCTGCCCCGAGCGCTCCGCAGGAGCTCGAGGGCTCCACTGGCCGCACGGGCGCCTTCACCGCGCAGATCGACTTCACGAGCATGGCCACGGGCGCCGAGACCATCTCCACCGAGGTCGCCTGGGACGACGAGTGGTTCTTTGCCGACCCCACCGTGTACAACCACGAGCTGGCTACCACCTGCGCGGTGCTCTCCGCCGTGGCCAACTCCGAGTCCGGCTACTACCAGGAGGGCTCCGACTCGCCGGCTTACATGGAGGCGGCCCTGGCCGAGCTGGGCTTCGAGGACATCTCCACGGCGTCCTACCAGTACCGGAGCGAGATCTTCGACGAGGTGGTGGACTTTCTCGCCGGCACGGACGACGTGGTGGCCTACTCCGTGGCGACCAAGCGCGTGACGGCGGACGATGGGCGCGAGAAGACCCTCTACCTGGTGTCCGTGCGCGGCAGCTACGGCTCGGAGTGGCTGAGCGACCTCAACATGGGCGACGCCGCGGACTACGAGATGGACGCGATCGACCACGAGGGCTTCATGCGCGCCGCCAACGAGATTGTGGACGACCTCGCGGAGCGCATCACGCGCGAGGCGGGCGACGGCGGCACCGATGACGTGGCGCTGCTCTTCTGTGGCCACTCGCGCGGCGCGGCGACGGCCAACCTCGCGGCCTCCTACGCCGACGACATGACGCTGGGCCTGCGCGTGCTGGCGCCGCTGGAGAGCATCTACTGCTACACCTTTGCCACTCCCGAGCTCACCACCGTGGAGAACACGGGCGATGCGCTCTACGACAACATCTTCAACATCCTGAACCCGAGCGACATGGTGCCGCGCCTGCCGCTTGCCTCGTGGGGCTACACGCGCTACGGGCACGACCTGTGGCTGCCCGGCTACGGTGACGAGGGATTTGACGAGAAGTACGAGGCGATGTGCGAGGTCTTCGAGGCCAACACGGGCGTGGAGTGCCCCTACGTGCCCGAGGACCGCGAGCACGTGGACAAGCTCGTCGAGGATCTGGGGCGCGAGATTCCCACGGCAGAGGACCTGGCGAGCGCGGGCGGCGTGGTGTCGCTCGTGCACGACCTTCTCGCCGACGTGAACCCGATGCAGGTGCTCTACGGCCACTACCCGAGCGTCTACATCGCCTGGATGCAGTCGCTGGCTTGACGGTTGACCGTCAGGTTACAGGTTGACGATCACGTCGGGTTGACAATCACGTCAGGTTATATTGTCAAGCGAGGCGCTTGACAATATAACCTGACGTGATTGTCAACCCGATCCGGAGGTTGCGATGGGGGACGTTCGTAAGGAGCTTGCCCGCGTGCTGCGCGAGTGGGACGACACCGTGGAGCGGCGCCTCAAGGCGTTTCTCGCCGACCCCGACGACGTAGAGACCATCCATCGCTTCCGGATCTCCATCCGCACGCTGCGGAGCCTGCTGGTCTTTGTCTCGCCGTTCCTGAAGCGCCGGCGCCACCGCCTGCTTCAGGACGAGCTGCGCTCCGTGGTGGTGGAGACCTCCCGCCTGCGCGAGTACGACGTGCTGCTGCGCCAGGTCCGCGCGCTCGACGTGCCCTGCGGCGAGCTGGCCGATAAGATCTCCGAGCTGCGCGAGCTCGAGCGCAACCACGTGGTCGACGTCATGCGCGGGAGGCACACGCGCCAGGCGCTGCGCCGCGTGCGCAAGGGCCTGGGCAAGCTGCCGTGGAAGGACCGCGTGCGCGGGCGCGGCGTGACGCTCGACGACGTGCGCGCGAGCTTTAACGAGCTCGTGCGCGTAGTGGACGAGGGCTACGCGACCGTCGACCGCGCGGACGCCGACGCGGTGCACACCCTGCGCAAGCGGGCCAAGCGCGTCCGCTACGTGGGCGAGAGCTTTGCCGTCCTGCTGGGTTCGGGCGCTGCGGCGGAGGGCGCGCGCATGAAGGACGTCCAGGACGAGCTCGGCGACATCTGCGATGCCCGCGTCAACATCACGATGGCGCGCGAGTTCCCGACCGCGGGGCTGTCTTCCGAGGCGCGTCGGGCGCTCGAGGTTCTTCTCTCCCAGAACCAGGCGCTCGTCGACGAGTTCTGCCGCGTCTGCTAATTGGGGACAGTCACGTCGGGTTGACAATAACGTCAGGTTATATTGTCAAGCGCCTCGCTTGACAATATAACCTGACGTTATTGTCAACCCGACGTGACTGTCAGCCAGACAGAAGGCCGGCGGCGCGGGCGGCGTCGAGGAGCTCGGCGTTGCGCGCGTTCATCGTGCCGAAGCCGCCCACGCAGCAGATGACCCGCCTGCAGCCAAGAAGGACCTCGCGCGCCTGCGCCACGGCGCGCTCGCTCACGGGCTCGAAGTCGCGCTCGTAGATGGCGCGTACGGCCAGGCTGCGCGCGAGCAGCCCGTCGGCGTCGTGCTCGTGCAGCACCCCCGTCGCAAACGGCACGCCGTCGCGCGCGAGCTGCCGGAAGCACGCTGCGCCCGTCCCGCCGCCGGCGATCACGAAGACCTCCGGATCGCCCTCCGGCCGCGCCAGCTCGACGCTGCCGAAGGCGGGGTCGTACGCTCCGGGCCCAAGGTCGTAGAGCTCGGCGACGCGCTCGGCCGTGAGGACCTCGTCGGGTGCCCCCTGGCACATCACACGCCCGTCGCGGATGCAGATCACGTGGTCGGCGGCCTTCTGCGCGAGGTCGACCTCATGCAGCGACGCCACGACGGCGATGCCGCGCTCGCGCGCCTCGTGCCGCAGCAGCTGGAGCACCTCGAGCTGCGAGCGAACGTCCAGGTACGACGTGGGCTCGTCGAGCAGCAGCACGCGCGGCTCCTGGCTGAGCGCCCGGGCGAGAAGGACGCGCTGCCGCTGGCCGTCGCTGATGTGGGCAAAGTCGCGCTCGGTGAGCTCTGCCGTGCCCGTGGCCTCCAGCGCGGCGCGCACGGCCTCGTGGTCCTTCTCGCCCAGCACGCCGAGCCTGCCGGTGAAGGGATAGCGGCCCGCCTCCACGACGTCGCGGCAGGTGAGCAGCTCCGTGCTCGGCCTGCCGGTGAGCATGACCGCCATCTCCTGCGCACGCTCGGTCGCCGGCACCTCGTCGAGCGCTCGGCCGAAGAGCTCCACGACGCCGCCGAGCGCGCGCAGCTGGCCCGCCACGGTGCGCAGAATCGTGGTCTTGCCGGAGCCGTTGGGGCCGATGAGCGCCACGACCCGCCCCGGCCGCACGGCCAGGCAGACGTCGCGCACGAGCGCCCGCTGCCCGTGCCCCACCGCCAGATCCCGCAGCTCCAGCGCGTTCTGCTCATTGGGGACGTGTTTTTTCGTGCAGACAGAACGGGACAGGTTTTGGCCCCTTCCGCCGTCGCCCGGCGGCAAACCTGTCCCGTTCTGTCTGCACGAAAAAACACGTCCCCAATGAGCAGTCATCGGGACCTCCTGCGGAGCATGAGGGCGATCACGACCGGCGCGCCAAAGACGGCGGTCACGGCGCTCACGGAGAGCTCGACCGGCGAGAAGAGCGTGCGCGCGATGAGGTCGCACCCGCAGCAGAAGGCCGCGCCGGTGAGAAAGCATGCCGGCGTCACGTAGAGCGGGCGCGACGACCCCACCCCGCGGCGCGCCAGGTGCGGCGCGGCGATGCCCACGAACGAGACCGGGCCTGAGAAGGCGGCGACGCAGGCCGAGAGCAGGCTCGACACTGCGACGATGAGCATGCGCAGCCCCCGGACGTCGACGCCAACGCTCTGCGCGTAGGCCTCGCCGAGCTGGTAGGCGCCGAGCGGCTTGGAGAGCGCAAAGACGGCGGCGCCCATGGCGAGAACCGCCACGGCGACGATGGCCACGTCAGGCCAGGTGGCTCCCGAGAAGCTGCCGCGCGACCAGTTGTCCAGGTTCACGATGGACTGGTCGTCGGCAAAGGCCACGAGGAAGTTGGTCGCGGCGGAGCAGATGTAGCCCACCATCACGCCCGCGACGATGAGCATGCTCTGCGTGCGCACGCGTCGCGAGATGAGCAGCACAAAGCCCATGGTGAGAAGCGACCCCGCAAACGCCGCGACGACGGAGGCGCCCGGGCTCATGACCTGCCCGGCCCCCAGCACCACGATCATGACCACGGCCACCACGAGCTTGGCGCCCGAGGAGACGCCCAGCACGAAGGGGTCGGCGATGGGGTTGGCAAAGAAGGTCTGCAGCAGGAAGCCCGAGAGCGAGAGCGCACCGCCCAGAAGCACCGCCTCGACGGCGCGCGGCAGGCGAATCTGCCAGATGACCTGCGCCGCGGTGGAGCCGTCGCCGGGGCCCGCCGCGAGGATGCGCAGCACGTCTGCGGGCGTGGTGCCAACGCTTCCCAGGCAGAGGCTCGCGACGAAGAGCGCCGCCAGGCCGAGAAGAACGACGAGGTCGAAGGCGAGCGCCCGCGACGCTCCGCCCTTCTCGCCTCCGCGCCCCCTCTCGAGCACTGTCGCGCCGCAGCCCACGTCAGGCCAGCTTCCAGACGTAGCTCGTCGGCTCCCCGGAGCCGGAGATGGCGGCGCGCAGGTCGAAGATGATCTCCGCCATGCTGGTGATCTGCTGGTAGAGATTGGAGTCGCAGGTCCAGACGCTTCCCTCGCGCACGGCGCGGAAGTCGGCGAGCAGCGCGTTTCTCCTGACCAGCTCGGCGAGGCTGGTGACCCCGTCGTCGATGGTCCCGTTGTAGATGATGACGTCCGCGTCGTGTGCGGCCTCGTAGAAGCGCTCCATCTCGACGGTGATGGTGGTGGGGGAGGAGTCCGCGGCGCCCGTGGCGTCAAAGCTCACGTAGGCGCCGCCCGCGGCCTCGATCATCTGGCAGAAGTAGTCGCCCGCGCGGCGCGTCACCGCGGCGCCGTCCTCGTTGATGTAGAAGAAGGCGACGGTTCGGCCCGTGGAGCCGCCCTGCGAGGCCGCCTCCACGCCGGCTGCGATCTCGTCGAAGACCGCGGTCGCCTCGTCCTCGCGGCCAAAGAGCGTGCCCATGAGGCGGACCCACTCCAGGCGGCCCAGCATGTCCTCCTCGCGGCTCGACTGCTCCATGAGCACGGTCACGCCGAGCTCCTCAAGCTTGGCACGCACCTCGGGAACGTGGTCGATGTTGGTGTTCTCGATCGCGAGCGGGCAGCCCGCGGCGGCGATGAGCTCGTAGTCCGGGGCGCGGTAGATGCCGCCGTAGGCAATCTCGCCGCTCTCCAGGCGCTCCGCGAACCCTTTGACGGGGGAGTCCTCGGCGCGAACGGACGAGACGCCCACCGCGTCGAGCGCCCCGATGGCGTCGACGAGGCAGATCATGCCGGTCGAGACCAGGTAGACGCTCTCGAGCGGCTGGCGCACCACGGCGACGTCGGCCGGAAGGCCCTCCGGCGCGTCGGCGCCCTCGGGCACGATGAGGAAGCGGTCCCCGCTGGCGAGGCATGCGAGCCGGCACCCGCCCTCGTAGGCGTCCAGCGTGAACTGCGTGGCGTGCGCGAGCGGCACGGGCGTGGCCTCGCCGAGCGCCGAGAGGCCCTGCGAACCGGCGTCCTTCTCGCCCGATGCGGCGCCGCCACTGGTCGAGCAGCCGACCAGAGCCAGGGGTGCGAGAAGGCCGAGCCCGAGGGCGGACCGGCGAGGGACAGACGTGCTCACGGGGACTCCAATTCAACGAGATGCTGCTCTCATGATACGCCCGCCCGCCGCCGCGCCGCGAGGCCGTATCATTGACGGCGTTGACTCTCTCGAAAAGGGGCGCGATGAACGCCATCTCAAGGCTGCTGCTGGGCGGCGAGCTCGATCGCAAGGTTCTTCTCGGCGCCGAGCGCTCGACGCTCATGCTCGTGGACGAGCCGCTGCGCCAGTACTCGAGCTTCTTCATGCGGCTGCTCGCGGCCACGGTCGTGGCGACCGCCGGCATCGCCAGTGACTCCGCCACGACGATCATCGGCGCCATGCTCATTGCGCCGCTCATGTCGCCCATGCTGGGGACGGCGCTCGCCACCGCAATGGGCCGGCCGCGTCAGGCCCTGCGCACGCTCGCGCTCGTGGTGTTTGGCATGGCGCTTGTGGTCGTGGCGTCGGCCTGCGTGACCGCGCTCATCCCCGTGGCCGCGGACATGGAGACCAACTCGCAGGTGCTCTGCCGCGTCTCGCCGCGCCTGGTCGACCTGATCATCGCGCTGGCCGCGGGCTTCATGGCGGCGCTCGCCTCGATGCGCGCCGACATCCCCGACGCGGTGCCCGGCGTGGCGATCTCGGCCTCGATCGTGCCGCCGCTGTGCGTGGTGGGCGCGGGCATCTACGAGGGCGTGCCGAGTGCGGCGGTGGGCGCCTTCACGCTCTTCTTCACCAACTTCCTGGCCATCCAGGTCATGGGCGGCCTCGTCTACCTGCTCATGGGCCTCGGGGCGCGGCGCCTCTCCGAGGTGGGCGCCCAGGCGCGCCAGATCTGGTACGCGCTGGTGGCGCTGGCGATGACCGTGGTGGTGGGCCTGCTCTTCTCCACGAGCATGGACGTGCTCAGCGTGACGCAGCGCGAGCGGCAGGTCCAGGACGTCACGGCGGCGTGGCTTGACGGCTCCGACTACCGCGTGGAGGGGCTCGAGGTCGACGGCGAGGACGTCTACGTGCGGATCGTCGGCCATGGCGACGTTCCCGACGCGCGTGGTCTCAGCGACGCGCTGGACGAGAAGGACGTGGGCGTGCAGAGCGTCTCGGTCTCTGTCCTGGAGGAGCAGCGCGTCGTCACCGGCTCGTAGCGGGCGGCGGTCACGGACGGCACGCCGTTCTTGTCCCCTAGGGAGGACAAGAACCTCGGTGGTCACGGACAGCTCGCCGCGCGCCGCTCGGTACAATGGGGGGCAAAGCATCCGAGAGGGGGCCTTGTGGACGACGGTCCGTTCATCCAGAGGTCGGACGGCGGCGAGCCCGTCTCGCCGGACCGTGGCGGATCGGACGGCGGCAGGACGGACCTTCGCTGCGTCGCGCGCTACCTGGGCATAGCCGCAGCAGTCTGCCTGCTGCTGGGCCTACTCGCCGTATGGGGAGCTCGTACGAGTTTTGTCGGATACCTCGACACGGTGGACACTGCCGCGGGCGGAGGCTGGCTGCTGCTGTTTCTCCCGGCGACAGTGGCCTTTTCGGGCTCGCTGGCAATGGTCGCCCTGGCGCTGGCGGCGGGAGGCGTCGTTCTTCTCGTCATCGCGGGCGTCGTGCTCGTGGCTGACCTGGCCAGGAAGAGGGGCTCCAAGGGAGGGCAAGATGCGCGTCCAGAAGATTGAGCTACCGAGCGCGGGCTATGGGCCCAGGGCTGCCACGCTCACGGCATACGTGCAGGACAATGTCGAGGCGCAGGTCTCGCGTCGGCGCCCCGGGGTGCTGATCTGCCCCGGCGGCGGGTATGCCTTCTGCTCGGATCTGGAGGCCGAGCCCATCGCGCTCGCGCTCGTCGCCCGCGGGCTCCAGGCCTTCGTGCTCGACTACACCGTGCTCGACGACGCGGAGACCGGGCCGCTGCTTCCCGCCCCGCAGCTCGACCTGGCGCGGGCGCTCGCCCTGGTGCGGTGCCGTGCGGACGAGTGGCTCGTGGACGGAGGCCGGCTCGGCGTGCTCGGTTGCTCCGCGGGGGCGCACCTCTGCGCATCCTATGCGGGCGTCATGCGCGACGAGGCGTTTCTCGCCCGAGTGGGGGTCTCTCCCAGCGTCGCGCGGCCGGACTGGCAGGTGCTCTGCTACCCCGTCATCGATCTTGACGCTGGCTGGCCGCCCGATTCCGCTTACGCCGCGCGTATCTGCGACGTCGGCTCGCCGCTGCGCCGCGCCCAGGACCTGGTGGGGCCCGACACGCCGCGGACCTTCCTCTGGCATACCGCTACGGACGAGACGGTCCCCGTCCGCAACACCTACCTCTACGCCGAGGCGCTTGCCTCGCACGGCGTGGACCATGAGTGCCACGTGTTCCACGAAGGGCGCCACGGGCTCTCGCTTGCGACCGAGCAGTCCGCGCGCTGGTGCGACTGTGTGAATCCGCACGTCGCGCACTGGTTCGACCTCGTGATCGAGTGGATCGGACGAGGCGACGCGCACTCCCATCTCGATGACGCGCCTTTGGAAGGCTAGTCTCCGCTTGCGCCGTCTGCAAAAACCGCCTTCAGTCCATATTACCCGGTGGCTGGAATCAAAACTCGCCTCCGATCCATGCGAAATGAGCTGTCGCGGCCTTACTATTCTCTGATAGATTCATCCAAGGTTGTATTAATTAAAGTTTTCTTAGTCATGGGCGCGTCGCGGGCTGAAAAATGCATGGATCGAAGGCGGGTTTTGTTTCGGGAGGCCGGGGAAAATGGACTGAAGGCAGATTTTGCAGATGAACCAGCGCTGAAGGCCTTGCGCGGGCCCGGTCGAAGACTTGTGTATCCTTGCAGGCACGGCGGACGTGCGGGAGGGGAGGCTCATGGCGCGGAAATCAGCCGGACGCTTCGTGGCGGCCGCCTTTCTGGCAGCGTGCCTCTACGCGCTCTCAACGCCGTGTTCCAAGGTGCTTCTGGGAAACGTCGCGCCCAACATGATGGCTGCCCTGCTCTACTTGGGCGCTGGCGCTGGGATGGCGGTGCTGACGGGGGCGCGGGCAGTTGCGCGGCGCGCGACGTCCGAGGAGATTCCGCTCGAGCGCGCGGATGCTCCCTACGTCGTGGTCATGGTTCTGCTCGACATTGCGGCGCCCATTCTGCTCATGGCGGGCCTCACGCACGCCGCCCCCGAAAACGTGGCCCTGCTCAACAACTTCGAGATCGTGGCGACGGCGGTCATCGCCTTCGCGGCCTTCCGTGAGCGCGTGGCGCCCCGCACCTGGGCGGGCATCGCCGTGATCACGGCGTCGTGCGCGCTGCTCAGCCTCGAGGGTGCCGGCGCGCTGAGCTTCTCCTCGGGCTCTTTGCTGGTGCTCGGGGCGTGCCTGTGCTGGGGAGTCGAAAACAACTGCACGAGTCGGCTCTCCGAGAAGGACCCCGCCCAGGTGGTCGTCGTAAAGGGGTTTGGCTCCGGCGCAGGCGCGCTTGCGGTGGCCCTTCTCGCCGGCGACGCGCTCCCGGCGCTTCCGGACGCGGCCGCCGCCCTGCTGCTGGGCTTCGTCGCCTATGGGCTCTCTATCTTCTTCTACGTCTTCGCCCAGCGAGGCCTGGGTGCGGCCCGGACGAGCGCCTACTATGCCGTGAACCCGTTCATCGGGGCGGCACTGTCACTGGCGTTGTTCCAGACGGTGCCGGGGCCGATGTTCCTAATCGCGCTGGCGCTCATGGCGCTGGGCGCGTGGCTGGTGACGCCGCAGGCGGAATAGGTGCGGCAACAGGACGTTTTGGCGGCCCGGGTCGTCCATCCGCCGCACCTTGACAGAAGAGGTGCGGCGGATGGACGTTTTCGAGTCGCGGACCGTCCATCCGCCGCGCCCCAGCAGCCGAGAAGAACCTACAGCTGAGGCTCCGGCTGCGTCCTGAGGTCTCGGCCGAGCCGTGCTAGGCGCGTGACGTCGGTCTCGGCCTGCCCCTCGTTCCAGCGCTGGCGCGTCTCGTGCAGCGGGTCGGCCTCGTCTGCCCACAGCCGCTCGGCCACCGGGGCCCATGCGGCCGCCGCGGGCGCGGTCTTCTCACGCAGCTGCTCGGGCGTCTCCTTCTCCACGAGGTCCGTGGAGCGCGCCCCCGTCTCGACGACCATGCGCGGCAGGTCGTCCGGGTTCTCCAGCATCGGGCAGGGTCGCAGGTGGTTGGTGTTGAACGGCTGGCTCTGGTAGTACTTCATGAAGAGCGGCGACCGCAGCGCGTCGAGCAGGCTCACGTCATGGATGTTGGCGTTGGCGTAGTGGATGAACACGCACGGCTCTACGTCTCCCGCGGCATTGATGTGCAGGTAGCGACGTCCTCCGGCGATGCAGCCGCCCACGAACTCGCCGTCGTTCTGGAAGTCCAGCGTGAAGAGCGGCTTAACGCCGCGCATCTCGCGCACGAAGCGATACATCCGCTCGCGCTGCTCGGGCGTGGGCATGAGGTCGGCGGATGCCGCGCGGCCCACCGGCATGAAGTGGAAGTACCAGCAGAACAGCGCGCCCTTCTCGATCATCCAGTCCATGTTCTGCTCGGTGGCGACGGCGTCCGCGTTGGCGCGCGTCCAGCAGCAGGAGATGCCAAAGGGCAGGTCGTGCGCGCGCAGCAGGTCCATCGCCCGTTCGATCTTGGCGTAGGTCCCGTCGCCGCGACGCTCGTCGGTGGTGTGCTCGTTGCCCTCGGCCGAGATGGCGGGCACGAAGTTGGCCACGCGGATCATGTCCTGACAGAAGGCCTCGTCGATGAGGGTGGCGTTGGTGAAGCAGAGGAAGGCGCAGTCGGGGTACTTCTCGCAGATGCGGATGAGGTCGTCCTTGCGCACGAGCGGCTCGCCGCCGGTGTAGATGTAGACGTGGCAGCCCAGCTCGCGGCCCTGGTCGATGATCGAGCAGATGTCCTCGTAGGAGAGGTTGAGCGCGTGCCCGTACTCGGCCGCCCAGCAGCCGGTGCAGCGCAGGTTGCAGGCGCTCGTGGGGTCAAGCAGGATGGCCCACGGGATGTTGCACGCGTACTTGTCGCGCGCCTTCTCCTGAACGGGCCAAGCGAGGATGTTGGCGTCCACGATGAAGGTCTTGAGCAGGCGCCGGCGCACCTCCGGATTGAGGTGGAAGGCCTTGAGGATGAGCTGGTACCAGTTGCTGCGGTCGTCGATGGCGCTGCGGAACGCCGCTCGCTGGGTGGGAAAGACGCTCGCCGGGGTGTACTTGTCGATCGTATCCATGATCTTGGGGATGCGGGCCTCGGGATCCTCATCCACGTAGTCGATGAGCTTGTAGAGCGCGGCGCGCTCGGCCGACTGGGTCAGTGCCATGCTGGGTCCTTTCGCGAGCTCGATGGGATGCTCTGTTTATACCCAGTTAGGTGAAAACCCACACATGTGGAATAACGAGCATGTCTCTTCCATGGAGGCAGGGAGCATGGGGGCTATTCCACACAACCCGGCGTCGCGTTGACGATCGCTTGCCGCAAGAGGAGTTGGATTTAGACATACGATGGATGCATCTTCCGAGCTCGGCGCGCATCTTGGCGCGGGCAGGCCCCCCAACGCGTAGCGCGCGGCGGCCGTCCGGCTGGCTCGACCCACAATCCCCCACAGCTGTGGAACAATAGATGCGTCTCGTCCGTCCGGGCGGGGCGCGTCTTGCTGTCGGCCAAGGAGGGCACTCGATGACGATGGGCGAGAAGAACGATCGCCAGGGGGACCGTCGCGTGCGGCGGAGCCGTCGCTCCATTGTCGCCGCGTTTGACCGGCTGATCACGGAGGTGCCGCTCGAACAGATCACCGTGAGCGCGATCGCGCGCGAGGCGGACGTGGATCGCAAGACCTTCTACCAGCACTTTGGGTCGGTGGACGGGCTGCTTGACGCCATCGCCGACGATGTGGTCACAGGGCTGCTCGACGAGGTCGAGCTGGCCACGCGGGCGCGCGTCGAGGCCGCCGCGGACGTGACGCCGCTGCGCGCCTTCTTCGCCGTGCTCGCCGAGCATCTGAGCCAAAACGAGACGCTGGGGCGAGGCTTTTGCGAGCATGTGCCCTCTGAGCTGCTCTTCGAGCATCTCTCGCGCCCGCTGGCGCGACAGAGCGTCGAGCGCGGCTTCGTGAACGGGGACGTTCCGGACGAGGAGCTGGAGATGCTCCTCGCGTTTGGGCTCGGCGGGCTCTTCTCGCTCTATCGCTGGTGGCTGCTTTCGGATCAGTCTGTGCCGCTTGTGGAGGTGACGCGCTACGCGAGCCAGCTGCTCGAGGGCGGGACGAACTCGCTGCTGCGGTAGCTGACGCGGCGTCCTCGCCGCACGTCGAAAGCGCCCCGTCCAAATCTGAACGGGGCGCCAAGACGGATGCGCGATGGGCTATGCCCGCTACTTCACCGTGAGCACCGGGACGTCGACGGAGCGCAGCACGCCAAAGCTCACGCTGCCGAGCATGCCGCGCAGCGCGCCCAGGCCCCGGCGTCCCATGACCACGAGGTCGATGTCGCGGCTCGTGACGTAGTCGACGATCCCCTCGAGCGCGGAATCGGAGATGACGGCGTCGGCCACGATCTTGCACTTCGCGTCGTCGCGGGACTCGTCCACCACGTTCTGGATGTCTGCGACCGTGCTCTGCACCACCGACTCGAGGATGCGCTCGTAGGTCGAGGGGTCGCCGACCGCATAGGGTGTGTCGAGGCCAATGTCTCCGAGCAGCGTGGGATTGGGCAGGGTCGAGGAGGGGATGACGGTCACCACGTGCACCTTCGCGGTCTCGTAGGGGCCGGCCAGACCAAGCGCGATATGCAGGGCGCTCTTTGCGTGGTCGGACTCGTCGTAGGGAACCAGGATGTTTTTAAAGTACATGGTTACCTCCTCGTGCCGGGTTTGGCGCTTATCGGCGTTTATACCCGTCGGTGGGCCGAGCTTTCGACGCTTCGGCAAGCGCGGCCGACTTGTCCGCGGGCGTATGATATGAGGGGAGCGTCTCAGTGCAGCGGTTAGGAGGCGAGAAGAACGTGCGTGTCACGGTGCTGATGGAGAACTGCACGCCGTCGAGCCGCCTGGCGGCCCGGCATGGCCTCTCGCTTTGGCTCGAACTTGCCGACGGACGGCGCGTCCTGTTTGACATGGGTCCGGACGACGCCTTTCTCGCCAATGCTCGCGCGCTCGGCGTGGACGTCACCATGGCCGACCTTGCGGTGCTCTCCCACGGGCACTACGACCACGGCGGCGGCCTGCGTGCCTTTCTGGACGCGTGCGGGAAGGCGGGACGCGACGTGCCCGTCTACGTGCGCGAACATGCCTTCGAGGAGCACATCTCCGGCACGCCGGAGCGCCATCACGCGATCGGCCTGGACCCGGTGCTCGCTGCGGGCCCACATGTGGTCACGGTGGGCGAGAGGTGCGAGGTGGGCGACGGGCTCACGCTCTTCTCGACCGCACGGCGCGACCATCCGGCGGCGCGTTCCAACCGGTGCCTGATGGAGCGGCGTGACGGTGCGCTTGCTCCGGACCGCTTCCTGCACGAGCAGAGCCTGCTGATCGTCGAGAGCGACCGTCGCTACTTGGTCTCCGGCTGCTCGCACGGCGGCATCCTCAACATCATGGACGCCGCGGAGGAGCTGGCGAGCGGTCCGCTCGACGCGGTCGTGGCGGGCTTTCACCTGATGGACCCGAGCGGCGGCACCGTGGAGGACCCGGAGCTCACGCGTGCGCTCGCGGCCGAGCTCGCCGCGCGCCAAGCGCGCTACCTTACGTTCCATTGCACCGGCACCGACGCGTTTTCCCTGCTGCGCGACACGCTGCGCGAGCGCGTGGGCTACCTGCACGTGGGGAGCCGCGTGAAGCTGTAGGCGAGTCGCGTGGCGCGGACGGGTATACTGCGCCTAGGAAACTCGTGATCGGAGGCACGCATGTCTGGGCTCATTGGCCTGATTCTCACGCTGCTCGTCGTGGCGTTTGTCGTGTCGCTTGTGGTGTCGTTCCTGGTGAACATCGTCGCTGGGGCGCTCTCGCTGCTGCCGGCGATCTTTGTCATCGTGGTCATCTGGTTCTTCGTGCGCGGCGGGAAGATTCACATCGAGTTCCCCGGGCGCGACGACCGCGACCGTCTCGACTAGGGGCGCGAGGGGTTGCAAAGGACGAGGCGCGCACCGGGGCGCGCCTCGGCGGGCGCCGGAGCTGAGGCCCCTGGGGGTGGCTCCGGCGCCCTTTCTGAGCTTCTACCAGCGGATCGTATACGGCTCCGCCGTGAACGAGCAGAACGTGGCGGTGACGTTTTCCAGCGCAAAGACCTCGCAGTTGCCGTCATCGGCGGCGTACATGGGCTGGAGCTCGGGATACTCCGCGAGCACTGCCTCGCGCGCCTCGAGCCGGTCGTCGAGCAAGGCGTCGGCCGTGACGCGCAGCCACGTGCCGTCGGCGCCGGTCGCGCAGATGGCCACGCGCGGGTGGGCGAGCATCTGCTCGGAGACGGGCTTCACGCGCCCGGTCTGGATGTAGAGCTTGCCCTCGAACTTGGCGATGGTCCCAAAGGGGCGAACCTGCGGGTTGCCCGCCTCGTCGACGGTTGCCAGGAAGTAGGTGGGGTTGACCTTGAGATAGGCGAGGACCTCGTCCATGGGAGCTCCTTTCGCGTGCGAAAACGGTCGTCGTCGCCACTTTACTCCGCTTCGGGGGTCGCGAGGGCGCGCTTGTAGTAGATCTTCACGGCGAGCAGGACGAGCGCGAGAAAAACCAGCGTGGCCGCCACGGAGACCATGGACTCAAAGCTCACGAGCGCCCCCACGAGGACGGCCACCACGGCGAGCGCGGGTAGCAGCTGCACGTAGGCGCGCGCGACCTCTCGCTCGAGGTGGGCTTGGAGCTCATCGTTCTCGCGGGCAAGGAAGCGGCGCAGCTCAGCCTCGTCGCGAAGGGCGCGGCTCAGGCTGAGGACCTGTCGTGCGGTGATGCCAGCGGCGACGGTGAACATGCCCATCATGAACCCCGAGAGGAAGCCCGAGACGCGTGCGTCTCCGTGCAGGGCGGGGAGCGCGTCGGTCGTGATGAGCGCGACCAGGGACGCCCATGCGGCGAACATAACGGCAAGCAGGATTCTCTCGCGGCGTAGGCGGCGGCGGATGGTGGTGCGCAGCGCTTCGGCGGTGTTCTTCATGGCGATCACAGCTCCTCATCAATGTCGGAAAAGTCAAAGACGTCCTCGATCGTGAGGCCAAAGTACCGAGCGATCCTGTAGGCGAGCGGCAGGGAGGCGGTGTATTTTCCCACCTCGATGGACGTGATTGTCTGCCGCGTGGTGCCCACGGCGTCGGCGAGCTCGGCCTGGCTCATCTTGCGCGCTCGGCGCAGCTCCTTGATGCGCGTTCGCATGGGCCTCCTCTCGTGCTGGAGATATGCAAAGCCTGCTTTGCAAGATAAGCATAGTACGCTTTGCAAAAAATGACAAGCAGACTTTGCAATTCTCTTTTTGCAAGGGAATCGTCGAAAGCGCACTCGGAGTGAGGTGAGGTTTGCTCTGCAAAATGAGGCTTCAATCCATTTTTCTCGTTCGCCGGATACAAAACCGGCCTTCGATCCATGGAAAAGCAGGCGATTGGACGTGGCGGGCATCTGCTGATTAAACACTAAAACGTACTAAGTAAAGTAAAGAAAAGGGACAGCTCGCCAGACCGTCATTTTTCCATGGATTAAAGACTGGTTTTGTATCCGGCAGGCCGGCAATATGGACTGAAGGCCAAAAAAGCATGCCCTCGCGCGCTGCGTGGGCAATCGAGGCAGCTATCGCGCGTAGTGACCGAGGCACATCCCGATGAAGTCGCGCATCTCGGCGCGAAAGTCCGTCTCGGGGCGCGCGATCTCAAGCCGCTCGAGCGCCTCCGCGATGAGCGGGTTGCTCCAGCAGCCGCTGACCAGGCCGGTCGCATGGTAGTAGATGGCCACGAGCAGGGGCTCAACGCGCTCGGGCTCGATGTCGAGGATGAGAGGCAGGTGCTCGCGCATCCGGGCGACGTGGTCGTAGTAGGCGTGCTTGAAGGTCATGAGGCGCTCGACGGTGACGTTGGTCTCCACGATCGTGGTGAGCAGGTCGCCTAGGCGGAAGTACTCCTGGTGTGCGTTGGCGATGCCCGCCCAGACCTCGGCCACGGTGTCCGGGGCAAGCCCGCAGCCCTCGGGCAGGGCGGTGAGCAGGGCGTTGAAGTACGAATCCATCTCGTCCGCGGTCAGGAGCAGGAAAATTTCCTCCTTGGTGCTGACGTACTTGTACAGGTTGGCGCGCGACCAACCGAGCTCGTCGGCGATCGTCGTGAGCGTGATCTCGTGGTAGGGGCGCGCGGCAAATTGTCTGCGGACGGCCCCCTTGATCTCTTCGAGGCGCTGCCCCTTCTGCTCGGCGCTGCGCGCTCGGATGAACTCTGCCATGACTCCTCCAAACCGTGTACGAGGAAAGTATACCGCAGCTTATCGAGAAAATAAGAAAAAACGCGTCACTTAACCATTGACAAGATACGCAACGCAACGTAACTTAAGACCTGTTAATTTGGGACAGTCCCCAATTAGCACAAAGGTTTGATGTAAGGAGAAGAGCATGCTGACGAGAAGGAACTTCCTGGCAGTTACCGCTGCGGGTACGGCAGCGCTCCTGGTCGGTTGCTCCGGCGAGAAGAGCGAGGGGCCTGCGGCGACTCCGGCAACGAAGCCGGTCGAGGACGCTCCCGCGGCGGACGCCGCGCCCGCTGGCAACGTGCTCGTCGCGTACTTCTCGGCTACAGGCAACACGGAGGGCGTGGCTGCCGCGATCACCGAGCGCCTGGGGGCGGACATCTTCGCCATCGAGGTGGCGCAGCCCTACACGGAGGCGGATCTCAACTACAACGACGATGCCTCCCGTGTGAGCGTCGAGCACGCGGACGGAGCCAGCCCCGAGCTCGCGCAGGTCACGCCCGACGGCTGGGCCGACTACGACACGGTCCTTCTCGGCTATCCGATCTGGTGGGGTGAGGCGGCCTGGCCGTTGCGCACGTTCGTGGCGGGCAACGACTTTGGCGAGAAGACCGTGATGCCGTTCTGCACCTCTGGCTCCTCGGGCATCGGGGGCAGCGCCGAGCGCCTTGCGGAGCTCGCCGGCACCGGCAACTGGCTCGAGGGCGAGCGCTTCTCTGCCGGTGCCGGCGATGATGCGGCGGCCTGGGCCGCCGGCCTGGGGCTGTAGGAGGGGGAAGATCATGAACGTCGTCATCTTGCAGGGGAGCCCCAACCGCGACGGCTCCACCGCCATCCTCTGCGAGGAGTTCGTGCGCGGCGCGCGCCAGGCGGGACACGAGGTCGAGCGCATTGACGTGGCGCAGGCGGACGTGAGGACCTGCACGGGCTGCGTGGCCTGCGGCTACGGCGCGCGCCCGTGCGTCCAGCGCGACGGCATGGTCTCGATCCTCGAGAAGATCCTCGCCGCCGACGTCCTGGCCCTGGCCACACCGCTCTACTACTACGCTATGACGGCCCAGCTCAAGGCCGTGATCGACCGGTTCTGCTCAGAGAACTCCGCCATCACCGCGCGGCGCCTGCGCTCCGTCCTCCTCGCCGTGGCGTGGAACGCGGACAGCTGGACCTTCGACGCGCTTGAGGCTCACTACGACACGCTGGTCCGCTATCTCGACCTGAGAGACTGCGGCCGCGTGCTCGGCTACGGCTGCGGCACGCCGTCCATGACGCGTGCCACGGATGCCCCGCAGCATGCCTTCGAGCTGGGGCGCTCGCTGTAAAGGGACGCGGCAGCCCCCGCGCTCCGTCATGTCATGTGCTACAACAGTGAGGGGATCGATGGGGGCATGCGGCATGTGGCTGCTGGCGGCGGTTGGCTCGGCGCTCTTTGCGGGCGTGACGGCGGTTCTCGCCAAGCTCGGCGTGCGCGAGACGGACTCCGACCTGGTGACGGCGCTGCGCACGGGCGTGGTGCTGGCCTTCTCCGCGCTGGTGCTGCGCGAGCGGCTGGGGCGTCGCGAGCTGGGCGGTCTCGTGCTTCTGGTGGCGGGCACGCTTGCGATCGCCGCGGCGTGAGCGCGAGGGGAGGGCGAGAAGAACCTCGTGGGTTGTCCCTACGCCCAACCGCGTGCTCGGAGTTCGGTGACCAGCGGATCGAGGTAGCTGCGCTCGCAGCCGTCGTAGCCCTCGCGCATCTGGGCGAGGGCCGTGCCCGAGCGCTGGTCGCCCTTGCGCGCCTCGCCTTCGAGCATCTTGAAGTAGATGCGCATCATGGCCTTGTCAACCGCGCCGAGCCGCTCGAAGTGAAAGCCGCCCTGGCAGTAGCACCATGGCATGTCGGGGTAGGCGCCTGCGGGGAAGGAGCGTCGGAACGCCTCCTCGTGCTCGCTTGCGGGCCAGAGCTCGCTGGGCATGGGCGTAGCGCCCACGGCAACCACGGCATAGCGCTTCTCGCCATGCGCCGCCATATAGGCCCGGAACCGTTTTGCCCCCTTGAGCGATGCCGCGTGGAACCAGCTGCAGAGGACCACGAGGTCCGCGTCCGCGGCGACGACCTCGATTTGTTCGAGCGGGACCATCCGGCATCCGAGCTCCACCGCGAGCCAGTCGGCGTATCTCTTGGCAGAGCCCGTCTGCGAGCAGAATGCGACGACCGCGCCCATGGCGACCCCTTTCGACGGAGGGTGGATTGTCCACGTTCTTCTCGCCAGTGTACGGGGTCGACGTCAGCTCCAGGTAAGCCGCCTGCGAGATGCAGGCGTGAAGGGCTCTGGCCGTTGTCGCGGCGGTCACTACCGGATGAAGTTCGTCTGCTGGCCAGCCTCCTGAGAGGGCAGCGGAACACCCGCCGCGCGGCCCGCATCGAGGCACTTGAGCATCCACGCCATGTTGCGCCCGAGCTGGCGCATGGTCCAGAGGCCCTCGGCGTCCTGCTCGGTCTCTGCCGCCACGTTGCCGTGCACGTTGTTCCAGTAGCGCGAGCTCACGACCGGCATCTGCGCGATGGTGAAGAACTTGTTGATGTCGTCGAAGGCAGAGGTGGTGCCGCCGCGTCGGGCGCTCGCCACGGCCGCCGCCGGCTTGTACGCGAGCACGTTCTTCTCGCCCGCACGGCCGTTGCTGTAGAAGAGGCGGTCCATGAAGCCCAGCAGCGACGCTGCGGCGTGGGCGTAGTGCACCGGCGCGCCAAAGACAAAGCCGTCGGCCTCGGCTGCTTTGGGACGGAACTCGTTCACCACGTCGTCGAACGCGCAGCGGCCGAGCTTGGCGCAGCCGCCGCAGGCCACGCAGCCGCCCACGGGCCGCGCGCCGATCCAGAAGATCTCCGCCTCCATGCCCTCGGCCTCCAGCGTGCGCGCCACCTCCTCGAGCGCGCGGTTGGTGCTCCCCGCCTTGTGCGGGCTTCCGTTCACGAGCATGACCTTCATGGGATTCTCCTATCTGGTACGAAGGGACGCGTCCGTCTGTAAATTGGGGACAGTCCCCAATTTACAGATTCCCCGCTCGGACGAGCTCCAGGAACCGTCGTGCTGCGTCGCCGAGGGGGACGTCGCGCTTCCAGGCGAGGTCGATGACCGAGACGAGCGGCGGGAAGAGCAGGCGGAACTCCAGCCCCGTGCCCGGGCCCACCGTCGTGAGCCCGTCGAAGGAGAGCATGCGGCCCACGCCCTCGCGCGCGAGCAGGGCTCCGTTGTAGGCGAGGTTGTACGTCGTCGCGATGGTGGCCTCGCCCGCGCGGTCGCCAAACCACGTGGCGAGAAGCCCGGTGAGCCCGCCGCCCTTGGCATGGCGCTCCGGTACGATGAGCGGCGCGTCGAGAAGGTCGGCGGGGCTTGCCGTGTCGCGGGCGACCAGCGGGTCGTCGTCGCGCATGAGCACGCCCCAGGCGTCGGTGGGGGAGAGGCGCAGGTGGGCGTAGCGGTCAACGTCGGGGTAGCTCATGAGGACGGAGAAGTCGTCGACACCGTGCTCCAGGCGCTCGATGAGGTCGGGAGCGTTGCCGCTGTGCAGGTGAAAGCGCACGTCGGGGTACTTCTCGCGAAAGGCGCGCACGTGGCGGGCGATCACGCGCAGGCCCTCGGACTCGCCGGCGCCGATGAAGACGTCACCCTCCACGATGTCCTCGCCGCGCGCGAGGTCAGAGGTGGTCTGGTCCGCGAGACCGACGATCTCCTGGGCGCGGCGTCGCAGGTAGAGGCCCTTCTCGGTGGGCGTGACGCTGCGGCTGCGGCGCTCGAGGAGCGGGGTGCCGAGCTCACGCTCGAGCGCCGCGATCTGCCGGGAGAGCGCCGGCTGCGTCACGTGCAGCGCCTCGGCCGCGCGCGACATCGTCCCGTGCTCGCATACGGCGAGGAAGTAGCGAAGGGTTCGGAGTTCCATGGCTGCTCCATTACATCAATGCATATCATGATATGCGATATAAGCAATTGTAGCTCGGAGCACTGCGAAGCAAAATGATGAAAAGGGACTGTCCCTTTGTCTCATGGGAGGCGGACGTGAGGGTTGAGCTGCGGATTGGTGAGGTTGCGGTGCCCGTGGAGCTGAACGGCTCCGCTGCCGCACGCGCGCTTGCGACGCAGCTCCCGCAGGCGCTTTCCATGAGCGCCTCGAGCGTGGGATGCTGCGGGCAGCTGCCCTTCTCGCTGCCGCACGACGCCGCCGACGTTCACCCCGGCTGGTCCGACGGCGACCTCAACTACAAGCCCGAGGGTGACTGGCTTGCGCTCTTCTTTGACGACGAGCGCAACTCCGCGCGTTATGGCGGCCAGGTTACGCTGGGGCATGCG
The DNA here is from genome assembly GCF_002159495.1 of Olsenella sp. An293. Taxonomy (GTDB): domain Bacteria; phylum Actinomycetota; class Coriobacteriia; order Coriobacteriales; family Atopobiaceae; genus Thermophilibacter. The sequence goes on along the minus strand of NZ_NFIT01000007.1, from coordinate 67,473 downwards.
GCGGGCCCGCTCGAGGCGCTGCGCGGCCTTACCGGCACAGTTGACGTGCGCATCGAGCGCACAGAGAGGAGATAGACATGGCAGTCAAGCAGACGGCGGGTCGCGACCAGCTGGGCGAGCTCGCCCCCAAGTTCGCGCAACTCAACGATGACGTGCTCTTTGGTGAGGTGTGGAGCCGCGAGGGGCAGCTCAGCCTCAAGATGCGCTCGATCGTGACCGTGGTGACGCTCGTGGCCAAGGGCATGGTGGACAGCTCGTTTGAGTATCACATGGCCACGGCGCGCAAGAACGGCGTCACGCGCGAGGAGATGGCGGAGATTCTCACCCACGAGGCCTTCTATGCCGGCTGGCCCAACGCGTGGGCTGCGTTCCGCGTGGCGCTCAAGGTCTACGGGGACGAGGCGGACGCCGGCGAGGGCGCGTCCTTCTCGCCCATGTTCGGTCTGGGCAGTCCCAACGACGCCTACGCCCAGTACTTCATAGGCAACTCGTACCTCAATCCGCTGACCAGCGCCGCCGAGTGCGGCGTCGGCCTTGCCAACGTGACCTTCGAGCCGGGCTGCCGCAACAACTGGCACGTGCACAATGCCGAGAAGGGCGGCGGGCAGATTCTCGTCTGCACAGACGGTCGCGGCTGGTACCAGGAGTGGGGCAAGGACCCGCAGGAGCTCACACCGGGCACCGTCGTGGTGATCCCGGCGGGCGTCAAGCACTGGCATGGCGCCGCGCGCGACTCCTGGTTCTCCCACATCGCCTTCGAGGCGCCGGGCGAGAACTGCTCCAACGAGTGGCTCGAGCCCGTCACCGATGAGCAGTACCCGGCGTAGCAGCACGTTGGGGACAGTCCCCAATTAGCAGCACGTTGGGGACTGTCCCCAATTAACAGAAAGGTTGGAGACATGGCGGACATGACCTACACGACGCTCGTACGCTCCGGCATCAGGATTCCGCGGCTGTGCCTCGGCGGGATGAGCTTTGGCAAGCCCTCGGCGGACTTCCACCAGTGGACGATCGGCCCGGATGAGACGCGCGCGGTGATCGCCCGCGCCCTCGAGCTGGGCGTGAACTTCATCGACACGGCCAACTGCTACGCGCACGGCACGAGCGAGGAGTACATCGGCGCCGCCCTGCGCGAGCTGGGCATCCCGCGCGACCAGGTGGTCCTGGCCAGCAAGGTCTTCTTCAACGAGGGCGGGCTCTCGCGCGAGGCGATCAACCGTGAGATCGACGGCACGCTCCAGCGCCTGGGCACGGACTACCTGGACCTCTACATCATCCACCGCTTTGACTACGAGACGCCGATGGAGGAGACCATGGAGGCACTCGACGGCCTCGTGCGCGCGGGCAAGGTGCGCGCCCTCGGCGCGAGCGCGATGTACGCCTACCAGCTCCACAACATGCAGGTCGTGGCCGAGAAGAACGGCTGGACCCCGTTCACGAGCATGCAGTGCCACTACAACCTGCTCTACCGCGAGGATGAGCGCGAGATGATTCCCGTGTGCCGCCAGTATGACATGGCGCTCACGCCCTACAGCCCGCTGGCGTCCGGGCATCTGTGCCGCCCCACCTGGGAGAGCGATTCGGCGCGCAGCCGCACCGACGTCGTGGTCCGCAACAAGTACGACGCCGACCGCGAGCGCGACATGCCCATCGTCGCGCGCGTTGCCGAGCTGGCAGAGCGCCACGGCGTGCCCATGTCGCGCATCGCGCTCGCCTGGCACTGGGCGCGTGGCGTGGAGGCCCCGATCGTGGGCTGCTCCAAGCCCGAGCGCGTGGACGACGCGGTGGCGGCGCTCGACGTGGCGCTCACGGCCGAGGAGGTCGCCTACCTCGAGGAGCCCTACGTGGCGCACGAGCTCGTGGGTCCGGCCGCCCGCCCCGGCGAGAAGCCCCTCGCAGGCACGACCAACCCCAACGCAAAGTAAGCCTGTCGGGTGTGTCAATTGGGGACGTGTTTTTTCGTGCAGACGGTTTGGGACAGGTTATGTGCACGAAATAACCCGTCCCCAATTGACAGAATGGAGGCGCTATGGAGTTGAAGGGTGTCACCACCAACGAGAAGAACCAGGCGGTGCCGGCCGGGGCCGCGCCCGTGGGCCCGGAGGCGTTCGCGGCCCGCGCGGACACGACGGTGACGTGGCTCGGTGGCGCGGGCATCCTGCTCAACGCCCGCGGCACGCGCGTCATGGTCGACCCCGTGCTCGAGGGCTTTGACATGCCCGTGCTCTTTGACGCGCCGGTGGCGCCCGCGGACGTGCCCGCGCTCGACGCCGTCCTGATCACGCACATCGACAAAGACCACTTCAGCCGCCCCACCTGCCACGACCTCGCCGACGTGTGCCCCGCCTACCACGCCCCGCGCTACGTGGCGCAGGTCGCGCGCGAGGAGGGCCTGCCCGGCGTCGGCCACGACATCGGAGAGTCCTTCTCGGTGGGCTCGGTGACGGCGCGCCTCACGCCCGCGTGGCACACCTGGCAAAACGATTCCGCCAAGTGGTCCTGGCGTACGTGGGCGCGCGAGGACTACTGCGGCTACTGGCTCGACACGCCGGACGGATCGATCTGGCTGCCGGGCGACTCCCGGCTGCTGCCGGAGCACCTGGAGATGCCCGAGCCCGAGCTCATCCTCCTGGACTTCTCTGACAACGAGTGGCACATCACCTTCGACGGGGCGGTGCGCCTCGCCAACGTCTACCCGGGCGCGCGGCTGCTGTGCATCCACTGGGGCACGGTCGACGCCCCGGACTGGTCGACCTTCAACGGCGACCCGCGCGCGCTCGCCGACCATGTGACCAACCCCGAGCGCGTGCTCGCCCCGTTGCCCGGCGAGCCGGTCGTCCTGTAGCGAGGGGCCGGGAGCTGCGCGCACTTCTCGGCATTGTTCAAGACGATGCCCGCACTCATGAGTGCGGGCATCGAGTGCGGGCGATTATGGCCGTTTTGGCAAAGGAGTGCGGGCGGACTCTCGGTGTTTCCCCTCAAGTGCGCGCATCGAGTGCGCTCCGGCCCGCACTTCTTGCACGGGGCGAGAAGTGCGGGCACGTCCACGGGTGATGCCGAGAAGTGCACGCCACCGGACCCCCTCGCGCCCGCTACGCCAGCAGCGCGGCGTGCTCCGGGTGCTTCTCGAACCAGCTGACGGCGTACGAGCACGTGGGACGCGCGTAGTAGCCGCTCGCGGCGATGCTCGCGACGGCGCGGCCCAAAAGCTCGCCCGCGACGCCCCGGCCGCGCAGGCTCTCGTCCACAAAGGTGTGGTTGATCTCCACGATGCCCGGCTCCACCTGCGGGAAGGTGACCTCGGCCAGCACGTTCCAGCTCTCGTCCAGCACCTGCACGCGGTCGCGCTCCATGATCCAGCCCATGCTGCCTCCTTCGATTGCGGTCTGCGGGGCTATTGTCTCACACGACAACGGGTAGAACCTCCAACAAGGACGGTTGGCGGCAGTGGGCGGGAGCGCACTATGGCACGGGCTTGGCACATCGCAAACGGGCATCTTGCGACGGGCGAGAAGGACGGCGCGCGCGTCGCCATTCTCCTGCATCTGGGCGAGGCGCGGTCACGCCCGCTCTCCCACACGCAGCGCGAGGTCCTCGACCAGCTCGAGCACGCCGCGATGCCCTTTCTGGAGCGCACGTCCACCGGGGCGGCGGGACTTGTGGTCACGCCGAGCGGCCGACGTCGCTTTGGCTTCATTCTTACCCCCAATGAGCTGGTGCTCATTGACGACGGAGACGTCTGCGCCACGGCGCTCGGCCGGGCCGTGGAGGACCGGGCGCGCGTCGAGGGGCCGGCCGGCGCGCTCTGTGCGCTGCTCCGCGAGCTTCTGCGCGACCATCCGGCGCGTCTCTCTCGCATGCGCGAGGACTTCGAGCTGATGGAGCAGCAGGTCCTCGAGGGACGCGAGCGCCCGGACCGGCGCAAGATGATGGCGGACTCGCGCCGCATGTTCGGGCTCGACACCTTCTATCAGGGCATGTCAGACCTTGCCGGGGAGCTCGCCGAGGACGACTCCGGCCTCGTGGCGCCCGCGGACCGCGCGAGGCTCCGCTCGCTTGCGCGCCTCCTGGGGCGGCTCGCCGCGCGCCTGGAGTCGCTGCAGGACTACAGCCTGCAGGTGCACAGCCTCTACCAGGAGTCCATCGACGTGCGGCAGAACAACGTCATGCAGTGGCTCACGGTCGTGACCACGATCGTGATGCCGCTCACCCTCGTCACCGGGTGGTACGGCATGAACTTCCCGCACATGGCGCTCTTCGACGTGCCGTGGGGCTACTTCGCGGTGATCGTGGCGTGCGTGACGATCGTTGCCGTTGAGGTGGCGTTCTTCTGGCATCACGGCTGGCTGAGCTTTGGCGAGCGGCGTCGCGGGGGCGGCGAGCGGCGAGGTTGATAAGCGCCCACGGGAGGGGTATAACATCGCGCATCATGTTCGTCTGAGGAGGCTGGCATGGCTGGATTGAACCTCGAGGTGCGCGACAAGGCGCTGTGGACGGCCCTTCTCGTCCTGGTTTTGGCGAGCTCGGCGGCCTACCTGTTCTGGGCGCTGCCCGCGATGCCGGAGACCGTGCCCACGCACTGGGGCGCGGACGGCTCCGTCGACGGCTGGAGCGACAAGGGCTCCACGGTCTTCATGGGCGTCATCATGCCGCCGCTCATGCTGGCCCTGCTCTTCGCGGTGCCGTACTTTGACCCGCGCGGGGCCAGCTTCAACCGCTTCAAGGGCATCTATCAGGGCTTCTCTGCGGCCTTCACCGTGTTCATGGTCGCCGTGGGCTGGCTCACGCCGGCCACGGCGCTCGGGCTCGTCCCGGAGAGCGGTTCGGCCGTGGGCGCGCTCGTCTTTGGCTTCATGGGGCTGCTTCTCGTGGGCCTTGGCATCGCGATGCCGCGCATCGAGCCCAACTACACCTTTGGCGTGCGCGTTCCGTGGGCGCTCGACGACCCGGACAACTGGCGGCGCACGCACCGCTTTGCCGGCCCGGTCTTTGTGGTCATGGGCGCGGTTATGTGTGCGATGGCGTTTCTCGGGTCGACGCTGCCGGAGGCGGCGCTGGTGGCGACGCTGCTCGTGACGCTTCTCGGCGGCGTGGCGCTCATCACGCTCTACAGCTTCCTGATCTGGAAGGGCGTTCTGTAAATTGGGGACTGTCCCCAACTAACAGAAATCTTTTATGCGAATTGGGGACTGTCCCCAATTTACAAAACCCGTTAGGGAACCGTTAGACGGGCCTGATACGCTGTCCCCAGACGAGAGAGGGGGCGGCGATGGCGCGGATTCTGGTGGTGGACGACGAGCGGGCGATCACGGAGACGCTCGAGCGGGTGCTTGCGCTCGACGGGCACGTGGTGACGTCCGTGTGCGACCCTGCGCGCGTGCCGGGCATGGGCCTCGACCGCTACGACCTGCTGATCCTTGACGTCATGATGCCGGGGCTCGATGGCTTTGAGCTGCTGCGGGCCATCCGCTCGCGCGTGGACGCGCCGGTGCTGTTTCTCACGGCGCGCATTGCCGAGAAGGACGCGGTGCTGGGCCTCGGCCTGGGCGCGGACGACTACCTCCGCAAGCCCTTCGGGGTCGACGAGCTGCGCGCCAAGGTGGCCGCGCACCTGCGCCGTGAGCGCCGGCCCCGCGTGAGCGCGCTCGCCTTTGACGCGGGCGGCACGGAGCTGCGCGTCCTTCTCGCTTCAAAGCAGATCGAGGCGGGCGGGCAGGTCGTGCCGCTCACCGCCACCGAGTACGAGATCTGCGAGTTTCTCGCCCGACGCCCTGGGCAGGTGTTCTCGCGCTCCCAGCTGCGCGAGCACGTGCTCGGCTGGGAGAGCGTCGCGGGCGACGACGCCATCTCGATGCACGTGAGCCGCGCGCGCAGAAAGCTCGCGGCCGCCGGGGTGGACCCGATCGAAACCGTCTGGAAGGTGGGATACAAATGGCAGCTGTGAGCAAGGATACGGCCAGCGCCGCCGCGGGGCGGCGCGCCTGGCGCGGCCTGCCGATGGGCTTTGTGGTCGGTCGCTACTTCGTGTACGTGATCGTGGGGCTTCTGGCGATCGTGCTCTGGGCGCAGGTCTCGCTCAGGGGGATGCTGCGGTCGGGCGAGGTCTACCCGGCTGACTACGGCTCCGAGCACGTCGAGGAGGTGCTGCAGAGGCTTGCCGCGCAGGACGAGTTCGATCCGGAGGCGATACCCTCGGCGTACTGGTACCTGCTGATTGACGAGAAGGGCAACGAGCTCGCGACGGACCTTGGGGACAAGGGCTCGATTCTCTACTCCGTGGCGGAGAGCCTCAAGGGCTCCGATGCCCCCGGCTGGCACGTCGAGGAGCTGCCGCGCTACTACGACATCTGGGGAAGCGCCGTGCACCACTACCGGTACGCCCGGCTCGACAACGGCACCATCGTCCTTCTCGCGTACCAGAACCTGCCGCAGTACGCCACGCGCGAGCTGCGCGACAGCCGGCCCAACGTTTTGGTGCAGCTGGGGTGGACCTGCGCGGGAGCGGGTGCGGCGCTGATCGTGGGCGTGGGCGCCTGGGCCGCGCACGTGATCTCGCGCAAGCTCCGGCCGGCGGCGGAGGCGGCGGCGCGCATCGAGGCCTCCGACCTCGACTCCCCGGTGGGCCGCTCCAACGTGCGCCAGGTGAACGACCTGCTCGCGGCGATGGAGCGCATGCGGGCGGCGCTGCGCGAGACGCTCGACGCGCGCTGGCGGGCCGAGGAGGAGCGCCGCGAGACCGTGACGCAGCTTGCGCATGAGCTCAAGACGCCGCTCACGGTGGTGAGCGCCAACGCGGAGCTGCTCGCGCGGGGCGAGGCCACGGGCCCGGACGCCGAGGCCGCGGCCGCCGTGGTGGCCGACGCGGCACGGCAGCTCGACGAGTGTGCCTCGCGCATCATGTCCGCCGCGTTTAAGTAGGTCAAAAGGGGACAGACCCCTTTTGACTCATTTCTCGCGCACGCGGCCGTCGCGGACCTCCCAGGTGCGGCTGGTGCAGGCGTCGAGGAACCGCCGGTCGTGGCTCACCAGCAGAAGCGCCCCGGGATAGGCCGCGAGCGCGCGCTCGAGCGCCTCGGTGGAGTGCAGGTCAAGGTGGTTGGTCGGCTCGTCCATGACGATGAGCGCGGGGCGGCGCAGGATGCCTTCGGCGAGCAGCAGCTTTCTCAGCTCGCCGGGGCTTGTGCGCCCGCCCTCGAGGATGCGGTCCGGGTCGGAGTTGAGCTGCGCCACCGTGGAGAGCACGCGCCCGCGCTCGGCCGACGCCAGGCCCGACACGCGCGAGACCGCGGCGTCGCGGGCGTCTGCCGGGAGCTCCTGCGGGATGTCCAGCACCTCCAGGGCGAGTCCCGCCTTCGCTGCCCGGGCGAGAAGGACCCGCAAGTGCGCGAGGAGCGTGGACTTGCCGGCTCCGTTGGGACCGACGACGCCCACGTGGTCGGTGCTCCCCACCCAGAGCTCGGGCATCTCGAGCGTGCCCTCCGGGCCGCAGGGGATGGTCATGGCGGGCACGTGCAGCACCGTGCGCCGCCGCGCGGGCTCGGCGTCCATCCAGATGTCGCCGTCGTAGCGCTTCTGCACGCGCGCGGCGGCGAGGCGCTTCTGCGCGGCGGCCAGGCGCGCGTCCATCTGGGACGAGAGGCGGCCCGCCTGACCGTCCTTGCCGGTGAAGATGGCAAGGTCGATGCGCCCGCGAGCGTCGCGGTCGCGCGGGTCCAGGTTTCGCTTGCTGCGTCGCGCGTCCGCCCGCGCCGCCTCGTGGGCCCGCTTGTCCTTCTCGACTGCGAGGCGTGCGAGCTCGCGCTTGGCGCTCTGCCGTTCGGCTGCCGCGGAGCTGCGCTCGAGCTCCGCCTGCGCGTGCGCGGCGCTGTAGCCGCCCGGGCGCACGACGACGCCTGCCGACTCGAAGGAGGCGCAGCGCGCGGCGAGCGCGTCCACGAGGTCGCGGTCGTGGCTCACGAGGATCCCGATGCCCCGGAAGCGCGCGAGCGCCGCCCCCAGCTCCGCGCGGGCGCCCTCGTCGAGATGGTTGGTGGGCTCGTCCGCCACGAGCACGTCCGGCCGGCTCCAGAGCGCGACCGCCACCTGCAGCTTCTTGCGCTCGCCAAAGGAGAGCTCGTCCCAGCGCCACGGCAGGTCGTCAGCTATCCGGAAGCTCTCGCGCAGCTCGCGGGCCTCGCGCCCGTAGTCCAGGGCAAAGTCGGCGAGGGCTGCGGGCGGCTCGTCGGCGTCCTGCGCCACGTAGGCGCAGACGAGGTCGCGCGTGAGCGACCCCGCGTCCGGCTCGATGAGGCCGCACGCGATCTTGGCCAGCGTGGTCTTACCGCAGCCGTTGTCCCCCAGAAGGGCGGTCCAGCCCTCGGGGAAGGTTATGGTGAGGTTGTTGATGACGGGCTCGAGCGCGGCGGGATAGGCGTACGTGACGCCGGAAAGCATCAGTTGCATAGACATCTCCTCTGACGAAAAGTGACAGTCCCTTTTCGTCACCTCGGGTTTTCTGGCGAAAGATGTCTAGCGAATGCCCACGCTTCCCGTGCCTCTCCTCGGTCCGATGGCGGCGCCACCCGCGCTGCGAGGCCCATTCCCCGCTCGGCCGTTGGCGCCAGTATGCTCGCGAGGCGCGCGCCCGTCAAGCTATGATGAGAAAAACGGCATGGCAGAAAAGGGGAGGCATCGCGTGAGGCAGGCGGTCGTGGGGTTGTTGGCGCACGTCGACGCGGGCAAGACCACGCTCGCGGAGGCCATGCTCGCCGCCGCGGGCGCCATTCGCAACCCCGGCCGCGTGGACAGCGGCGACTCGCACCTCGACACCGACGCCATGGAGCGCGAGCGCGGCATCACGATCTTCTCGTCCAGCGCGGCGCTCGACTGGGGCGGCGCCCACCTCATGCTCGTGGACGCGCCCGGCCACGTGGACTTCTCCGCCGAGGCAGAGCGCACGCTGCAGGCCCTTGACTACGCGATCCTCGTGGTGGGCGCGGGCGACGGCGTCCAGGGCCACACCGAGACGCTCTGGGAGCTGCTCGAGCGCCACTCGATCCCGACCTTCGTCTTCGTGAACAAGTGCGACCTGGAAAACCCCGGGCTAGAAGAGCTTCTCGCCGAGCTTTCCTCGCGCCTCTCGCCGGGCTGCGTAGACGCCGAGGCGCTGCTCGCCGGCGACCCGGCGGCCACGGAGGAGGCGGCCGCAAGCGATGAGGCGGCTCTGGACGAGTACCTGGAGAGCGGCGAGCTTGCTCCCGCAACGCTTGCGCGCATCGTGGCCGCCCGTGGGGTCTTCCCCTCCTTCTTTGGCGCGGCGCTGCGCGACGTTGGCGTGCGCGAGCTGCTCGACGGCGTCTCCCGCCTCATCGCCGAGAAGGACTGGCCCACGGAGTTTGCGGCCCGCGTCTACCGCGTGGGTCGCGGCGCCCGCGGCGAGCGGCTCGCCTGGGTGAAGGTGACGGGCGGCTCGCTGCGCGCCAAGATGCAGCTCGCGGGCAGCGACCGCGGCGTCACGTGGCAGGAGAAGGTCAACGAGGTGCGCCTCTACCAGGGTGCGAGCTTTGAGACCGTCGCTGAGGTGTCCGCGGGGCGAATCTGCGCCGTCACGGGCCTCACGCGCGTGGTGCCCGGGAGCCCCCTCGGCGCCGAGCCCGCCGGCGAGCGCCCGGTGCTCGCGCCCGTCCTGTCCTACCAGGTGATCCCCGAGCCCGGGGCGGACGTCTCCGCGCTCGTTCGGGCCTTGCGGGAGCTCGCGAGCGAGGACCCGATGCTCGGCGTGACCTGGCACGAGCAGCTCCAGGAGATCCACGTGCAGCTCATGGGGGAGGTCCAGCAGGACGTGGTCGCCGCGCTCCTGCGCGAGCGCCACGGGTTTGCCGTGACCTTCGGACCCGGCGGCATCCTCTACAAGGAGACCCTGTCCGCGCCCGCGGAGGGTGTGGGCCACTTCGAGCCGCTGCGCCACTACGCCGAGGTGCGCCTGCTCGTGGAGCCGCTGCCGCGCGGCTCGGGCGTCGAGTTTGGCACGCGCTGCTCCACGGACGACCTGGACCTCAACTGGCAGCGCCTCATCCTCACCAACGCGCAGGAGCGCGACCACCTGGGGCCGCTCACGGGCGCACCGCTCACCGACGTGCGCATCACGCTGCTCGCCGGTCGCGCCCACCCCAAGCACACCGAGGGCGGGGACTTTCGCCAGGCCACCTACCGCGCCGTCCGCCAGGCCCTCATGGGCGCGCGCGAGCGCGAGGAGTGCGAGCTGCTGGAGCCGTGGTACCGCTTTCGCCTCGCGGTGCCGGCCGAGCGTGTGGGCCGCGCGCTCACTGACCTCACGCGCATGGCCGCCGTCTTCGAACCGCCGGTCGCGACGGGCGACGTGGTGCGCGTCGTGGGCGAGGTGCCGGCCTCCGAGGTGGGGGAGTACGCGCTCGAGGTCGCGCGCTACACGGGCGGGCGCGGGCGCCTGGCGCTCGAGCTCGCGGGATACCGCCCCTGCCACAACGCGGACGAGGTCGTCGCGGCGGCGGCCTACGATCCCGAGGCCGACCTCCCCAACACGCCGGACTCCGTCTTCTGCAGCCACGGTGCCGGTCACACGGTCAAGTGGTACGACGTGTCCGCGCACGCGCACACCGAGGTCGACCCCGCGCGCCTGCGCCCGTACCGCCCCGCCGACGCCGCGTTCTTCTCGAAATGAGTCAAAAGGGGACTGTCCCCTTTTGAACCATTGAGGGTATGTACGATCCTCGACCCGTTCGTCCTTCTCGCCTGTGCCTCTGACCTGCGACTTTGCGAGAAGGACCTCGGGGTGTACTGTACATATCCGGTATGCGCACCGTACATACCCTCAAAGGACGTCAGGAGGTCAGAGATGAGCGAGAAACCTCAGTTCAGGGAAGCCGAGCGCGCAGACGTGCCGCTGATTCTTCAGTTCATTCGCGAGTTGGCCGACTACGAGGGCATGCTCGACGAGGTCGTGGCGGACGAGCCCACGCTCGAGGAGTGGATCTTCGACCGCGGGCGCGCCGAGGTGGTCTTTGCGCTGGAAGACGGTCGCGAGGTGGGGTTTGCCCTCTTCTTTCACAACTTCTCGACCTTCCTCGGTCGCGCGGGCATCTACCTGGAAGACCTCTACGTCCGTCCCGAGCACCGCGGCAAGGGCTACGGAAAGGCGCTCCTCAAGCGGCTCGCGCAGATTGCGGTGGAGCGCGGGTGTGGCCGGCTCGAGTGGTGGTGTCTCGACTGGAACCGCCCGAGCATCGATTTCTACCTCGCGATGGGTGCCGAGCCCATGAGCGACTGGACGGTCTATCGCATGGCCGGCGACGCTCTTGCATCCCTCGCGCAGCCAGCGCGCCAATCAAATTAGCATGCCTTTTCGGCCTTCAAGGCGGTCGGGGTTCCTGGGGACGTGAGGTGTGTCACTTTTGGCGAGGTTTGTGCAGCGAATGGAAGGTCCCCTTCTTAATTCGACGCACTCCCAATCAAAGAGCGTGTGTTTCGCCAGATGATCTTGGTCAGAAACGTCGTGGATAATGCGGTCCGTCTCTGCTGCCACACAGACCTCGCCAAAAGCGAAACACCCCACGTCCCCAGGAGCCCCGACGGCTTCAGCGGTTCAAATTGTGGCGGCCTCCTTTGAGCTTTTCCTGCTCCATGCCAGTTCAGCGGGCATGTCAAAAGGTTTGGACAGGGTGCCCGCCCGATCCTCGGTCGTCATCGCCTCATGTGCGGGTATGCTTGCCCTGAGGAGGCAACATGGACGAGCAGCGTACATCGCGACAGGTCATCGGTGCCCGCATCCGAGAGCTCCGCGAGGCGTCGGGCATCTCTCAGGGCGAGCTGGCCGGGCGCGCCTACGTGGCACGCCAGACCGTAAACAACTGGGAGACGGGAAAGACCCTCATCGACGTGCAGAGCCTCGCGCTCGTGGCCGGGGCCCTGGGAACCACGGCGGGCGAGCTTCTGGGCGAGAGGGGCGCCGAGGCCGTGCGCGCCGAGGCGGACCTCCGCCATCGCCTGATCGTGCTGCTGGTGGGCTACGGGCTTCTTGTGCTCCTCTGGGTGGCACTGGCCGTGACGGGGGCGGCGCTGGACAACGCGGGGGCCGAGACAGCCTCCATCGTTGCGAATGCGGCCATGGCCGGTGTGTCGGTTGCGGCGGGCGCGTGCTGGTTTGGCCTCTGGCACCTCGTGAAGGAGCATGACCTCCCCACGGCGACGCGGCTCGTGACGTTTCTCGAGGGACGCGACCCCGCTGCGGACCCGCCGCGCGGCTTTCTCTACGACTGCGTCCTGCCGCACTGGCGCGCCTGGGAGCTTCTGCTGTGGGTCCCGCTCGTCGTCATGTACGTGACGGTTCTTCTCTCCGCAGCGGCTTAGACAAGGTCGTAGGGCATCGTTCGCATCACCAGGTAGAAGAGCGCAAGAATCGGCCACGCCAGCGGGAAGAAGAAGTACGCCCCGCCCAGCACCACGACGCGCAGCACGTAGAAGGCCGCCCTGCGCCCGCCCGTGCGCTCTCGGGTCTCGCACGACATGCGCACGAAGGCGCCGCCCGGCGTCGACCCGCCGTGGCGCCAGGGAGTCACGAGCTCCACCCACACGAACGCCGCGTAGAGCACGGCGTCCATGACGTGCGCGCGCACGCCCTCGGAGACGCCGAGCATCGCCAGCGCCAGGGCGATGGTGCCGCCCACCACGAGCGAAAGAAGCGTCACGAGCAGGGTGTCCAGCCAAAACGCAACACAGCGGCGCACGAAGCCGGGTGCGTGCGTGACCTCGCCCTCCTCGGCGAGCGCCCCGGGCGGCAGCACCCGCGCCAGCGCCGCCGCGCACAGCCATCCCACCGCCGCACCGGTCGTGTTGTAGATGAGGTCGTCGACGTCGGCCGTGCGGTAGGCGTAGGGGTAGATGCCAAAGAGTCCCGTGCCCTGCGCCGCCTCGATGCAAAGCGACGCCAGCAGGCCCACGATCACGGAGCGCCAGAATCCCCAGCGCAGCAGGCGCCCCGCGATGAAGCCGAGCGGCATGAACAGCACCACGTTGAACGCGATCTGCGGCAGCGTGCTCACGCCCTCGCGCCGGAAGTCTCCCACGAAGGCGAGCGGGTCCAGCTGCCAGGGCACCCCGTAGGTGATGCCGAGGCCAGACGTGCCGCTCGGCAGCGGGTAGAGCGTGAAGCACCCCAGGCCCAGCACGTAGAGCACGGCGAGGTAGGTGGAGACCACCGTGCCAAACCGCAGCCGGCCGTCGCGGTGGTAGACCCACGCCAGGATCGGCAGCGTGAGCGCCGCCGAGGCCAGCGGCCAGAGCATCAGCGCCATGAGGAAGTTGTCCGTGTACCCGGAGAGGAAGCGCCTGATGAGGTTCATGTCGTCCGTTCTTCTCGTCTCTTCGTGCGGCCCCATTGTCCCCCAGAGGCGTGCCCGCCGCCATCGAAGTCCCTTACGGTTTCGCAAGAGTCGGCCTCGTCTTGAGGGTATGTACACTTCCCAACCCGCCCGTTCTTCTCGGCCGTGGCGCTGACCTGCGGATTTGCGAGAAGAACCTTGGAGCTGGGTGTACATACCCTCAAGGGGCGGTGTACATACCCTCAAGCGCGGCGGAAATGTGGGGTGACATCCCCAAAGAGCGGCGCTACCATGTGGTGGAAACGTTTCCACACCAGCAGTGAGCGCCGGTAGTCGGAAGGGGAGCTCCCGCATGACCATCGTTCTTCTCGTCGTCATCTACGTGGCCTTCGTGGGCCTGGGCATCCCGGACTCGCTCCTCGGCGCGGCGTGGCCCGCCATGCACGCCGACCTCGGATTGCCGGTCTCGATGGGCAGCGTCATCACGATGATCGTCAGCTGCGGGACCATCGTCTCGAGCCTTGCCTCGGCCGCCGTGATCAACCGCTTTGGGACCGGGCGCGTGACGGCGTTCTCCACCACGCTCACGGCACTCGCACTCCTGGGCTTTGCGCTCGCGCCCAACATCGCGTGGCTCTGCGCGCTCGCCGTGCCCCTCGGGCTGGGCGCCGGCTCCATCGACACGGCGCTCAACAACTACGTGGCGCTGCACTACAAGGCCACGCACATGAACTTCCTGCACTGCGCCTACGGCGTGGGCGTGACCATCAGCCCGTTCATCATGTCCGTGGCGCTTTCCGCGGGGACGTGGCGCGAGGGCTATCTCGGCGCGACGGCCTGCCAGGCGGCGATCGCGCTGCTCACCATTGCGATCCTGCCGCTCTGGGACAAGGTCGCCCGGGTCCACGAGCGCCAGGGGGACGAGCAGGACGTGGAGCCCCGCACGGAGAGCCCCCTCAGGCTGGTCCGCCGGCGCGACGTGCGCCTGGCCTGCCTCGTGTTTCTTGCCTCCGTCGCGATAGAGGGCATCTGCAACACCTGGTGCACGAGCTACCTCGTCGGGACGCGCGGCATGGGCGCCGGAGAGGCCGCGGGCATGGTGACCGTCTACTACGTGGGCGTGACGGCCGGCCGCTTCCTGTCCGGTGTGCTCGCCAACCGGCTCTCGAGCAAGCAGCTCGTGGGGCTGGGGCAGGCGATCACCCTGGCGGCGGTGCTCGTCCTTCTTGCCCCGCTGCCGACGTCCGCCGCGCCCGTGGGCCTCTTCCTGGTGGGCTTTGGCAACAGCCCGCTCTATCCCAACATGCTGCATCTGACGCCGCGCCTCTTTGGCCGCGAGCTCTCCCAGTCGGTCATCGGCGTGCAGATGGCCGCGTCCTACGTGGGCTCGCTCGCGATAGCGCCGCTCTTTGGCGTGGTGGGGCAGGCCTTTGGCTTCTGGCTCTTCCCAGTGGCGCTGCTCGTGCTGGGCCTCGTGGTTACGGGAGCCTTTCTCGTTCTCATGGTCCTCAAGGGGTGGCGGCCGCGCGAGTACGCGCGCCGCGCCCTCGGCTCCCGACGCTAGTGGGACAGATACCTCAGGGGTGTCTGTCACGCGCGTAGAATGGCCGTATCGATCAAACGACGGCGGGGAGGGCGGTGGCACATGCGCATCTACAAGGGCAACCCCGAGCTTGTCTTTCGCGGGAAGGTCGCGCCGTGGTACGGGGCGCTCTCGGGCATCGTCTGCGCGGCGGCCGCCGTGTTGGCGCTGCAGCCGGGGATGCCCGCGGTGGTGCCGGCGGCGGTGCTCGTCGTTGCGGCGGTCGCGCTCTGGCCCGTGGTGGTGCGAAACCGCGTGGAGCTCTACGGCGACCGCCTGGAGATCGTCTTTGGGTGGGGCCGTACCATCATCCCGTACGACCACGTGCGCGACGTGCGCCGTTCCGCCGGCGCGGTCGTGCCGGACGAGTTCACCGGGCACGTGGCGGCTGCCTCGACGGACGCCGTCTACATCGACGCGCCGGTTGACGGCGACGCTGTGGTCTCCGTGCTCGGCAACGACCACCTGGTGTCGGAGCTCCGCCGCCGCGCGGGGCTCGACGCGCCGAGTGCGCCCGGGCAAGACGGCGTCGAGTAAGAGCAATCTGCCAAAAGTGCCCTCCCGAGGGGCCTGTTTTGGCAGAAAGCTCTTACTCGGCGGGATGTGCCGAGAAGAACGCGCAGCCGAGAAGAACGTGCGGCCTACGCCGGGCGCCGCGCCACCACGGCAAACGTGAGCGGGATGCGCGGCGCGCCTGCGGGCATGGTCCAGCCGTCGGCCGTCTCGACGAGGCAGGGGAGCGACCGCCACTCGGCAAACGGGCTCTCGCGGAAGTCCTCGATCGCAAGGCCGACATCCAGCAGGACGCCCAGGATCTCCTGGAAGTCGTGGCTCCAGTTGTGCGCGCTCGTGTGCGCGATGGCGCCGGCCGATCCGGGCACGTAGCTGCCGTCGTCCTCGTAGTCGTCGCAGAAGCCGGAGAGGTAGTCGGCGTGCACCTCGAGCGACTCGTAGAGCAAGGCACCCAGCATCGGGTGGTCGTCGCGGACCACGAGAAGGCCGCCGGGCGCAAGCAGCCGCGCGATAGACCGCGCCCAGCTCGCGAGTTCGGGCAGCCACTGGAGCGCGCCCGTGCCGGTGACCACGACGTCGAACTGCCGGTCGATGGCGTCGGCGGCGCGCCGCGCGTCGCCCTCGACAAAGGTGACGCGTGCGCCTGCCCGCGCCGTGATTTCGCGCGCCCGCTCGAGCGAGGCGGGGGAGAAGTCCAGGCCCCAGACCTCGGCGGCCCCGAGGCGCTCCCAGCAGAGCGTGTCCGTCCCGATGTGGCACTGCAGGTGCAGCACGGAGCGGCCCCCGAGCCCGTCCGGCCCCAGGTGCGGGCGCAGGACCTCGAAGTCGCGCCGCGCCACGGGCGAGACGTACGACCGGTCCGCAACCAGCCGCTCCACCTCGTAAAACGGCGAGGCCACGTGCACCGCCGCCCGGTCGTCCCAGTTGGCGCGGTTCTCGGCCACCCTACGTTCGGTCTCTGCGTCCACGTTCTTCCCCCTCGCGCTTGATCCCACCCTGCTCTCTGCGCCTACAATATAGGAAGTCGGCGATGAGGGGGACACATGGCGATCGAGCGCGTGGCGATTCTCGGCAGGGGAGCGGTGGGCCTGCTCTACGGCAGCCTCATCGAGAAGAACCTCGGGCCACAGGCCGTCGAGTACGTGATGGACGACGCCCGCTTTGCGCGCCATGCCGGCGAGCTGCCCACCGTGAACGGCGAGCCGTGCCGTGTGCGCACCGTCCCCGCGAGCGAGGCCACACCCGTCGACCTGGTGATTCTTGCGATCAAGGCGCCGGGCATGCCCGAGGCGCTGGACACGATGGAGCGTCTTGTGGGGCCGCGCACGGCCATCGCGTCGCTGGTCAACGGCGTCACGAGCGAGGAGCGCATCGCCGAGCGCTTTGGCTGGGAGCGCACCGTGCTCTCCGTCGCGCAGGGCATGGACGCCGTCTTCATCGGGTCGGACATGGCCTACAGCCATCCCGGCGAGATCCGCTTTGGCGCTGCGCCGGGGACGGCCGCGGGCGTGGTCGCCGACGTCGCCGACCTCTATGCCCGCGCGGGCATCCCGTACGTGGTGGAGACGGACATCCGCCATCGCATGTGGACGAAGCTCATGCTCAACGTCGGGATCAACCAGGTCTGCATGGTCTACGGCGGCACCTACGGGTCCACGAGCGAGCCCGGCAGCGAGCAGAACCGCTGCTTCGTGGCCGCCATGCGCGAGGCTCTCGCGGTGGCCCGCGCCGAGGGCGTGGACGTCACGGAGGCTGACCTCTCTCAGATGGCCGCGCTCATCGCGTCGCTCGACCCGGAGGGCATGCCGTCGATGGCGCAGGACCGCATCAACGAGAAGCCCACCGAGGTCGAGGAGTTCTCCGGCACCGTCATCCGGCTGGCTGAGAGGCACGGCCTGCTCGTGCCTACCAACCGCTGGCTCTACGAGCGCATCCGCGAGCTCGAGGCCGGCTTCGGCGCGGCTGCTCGCTCGCGTATGTGAATTGGGGACTGTCCCCAACTCACATACGACGCTTATCTGAGTACGGACGTGGCGATGTAGGCGGCGTAGAGCACCACGAAGACGACGCCGTTGGCACGGCTCATCTCGTGACGGCGCCCGATGAAGGCAAACCCCACCAGCACGAGCGAGAAGGCCGCGAGCAGGGCGAGGTCCAGGTTGTACGCGGCGTCGTAGGGGATGTTGGCGACGAGCGCCGGCCCGCCCATGACGAGCAGCAGGTTGGAGATGTTGGAGCCCACCACGTTGCCGACCGCGATGTCGGAGTTGCCGCGGAAGGCGGCGACCACGCTCGTCACGAGCTCGGGCAGACAGGTGCCCAGCGCCACCACGGTGATGCCGATGATGCGCTCGGAGATGCCCAGGGCACTTGCGATCCCGACGGAGTTGTCGACGACGAAGTCCGCGCCAAACTTGAGCATCGCGATGCCGAGCACGACCATGATCGCGCTGCGAAAGACGAGGGGCTCGGCCACGGGGTCCGCGTCGGCGTCGGTGGCCTCCGCGTCCGGCTCACCCGCACCCTCGGCAAGGCCCACGACGGCGGTGCGCACGACGAAGGCGGCAAACGCCACGAGCAAGATGATGCCCTCCACGAGCGTGACCTGCCCGTCGGTGTTGGCGAAGAGGGCGAGCAGCGCGGTTGCCGCGACGCTCACCGGAATCTCGAAGCGCTGCGTGCTGCGCGAGAGCCTCACCGGCGCGATCACGGCGGAGAGGCCGAGGATGAGCAGCAGGTTGGCGAGGCAGCTGCCCACCACGTTGCCGAAGGCCATGTCGGCGTGGCCGCCGGCGGCCGAGGTGATGCTCACGACGAGCTCGGGCAGGGAGGTGCCGATGGCCACGATGGTGAGGCCAGCCACGCGGTCGGGCATGCCGAGGCGGCGCGCGATGTTGCAGGCGCCGTCTACGAGGAAGTTGGCGCCAAAAACAAGAAGGGCGAATCCGATTGCAATGATGATGAGGCTGAGGAGCACGTCGGTCCTTTCGGGATCGGGGCTGATACCACATCCAGTATTCCATGGGCCGATATCGTCCCAATCCGGGTCGCGGACCGACTCCCAAGCGAATCCATAGATGGGCCACCATGCACACCCGTCATTGTTAACGTTGCCATCGGCTCAAAACGACGGGTGTGCATGGTCGGCCAAAGTACACGGGCCTAGGCGCGCCGGCGGATGGCCAGGGCAACGGTTGTGATGGCCGCGCCGGTCAAGACCGTGCCGAGAAGAAC
This sequence comes from Olsenella sp. An293, assembly GCF_002159495.1. Classification (GTDB taxonomy): domain Bacteria; phylum Actinomycetota; class Coriobacteriia; order Coriobacteriales; family Atopobiaceae; genus Thermophilibacter. The sequence goes on along the minus strand of NZ_NFIT01000007.1, from coordinate 48,810 downwards.
GACGGGGCCGGTCGAGGCGTCACCGGTGGAGGGGAGCTCGTCGGACGCGTGGTCGGAGTCCTGCTGGCTGTTGGACGGCCGCTCCTCGGGGGCCTGGTCGGGGGTGACGTCCGGTTTGGGGTCCGGTGTGGGCTCGGGATCGGGCGTGGGGTTTGGCATCGGGCCCGGGTCTGGTGTGGGATCGGGCTCGGGATCCGGCGCAGGCTCGGGAGTCGGGTCGGGCTCGGGATCAGGATCTGGATTCGGAGTCGGCTCGGGATCGGGCTCGGGCTCGGGCTCCGGGTCCGGTGTAGGCCCCGGCTCCGGCTCGGGCTCGGGCTCCGGATCCGGGTCGACCACCGGCGGCTCCTCGGTCCCCGACGGCAGCACGAGCGCGCCGTTGTTGCCCAGGCGCGACGCCAGGCGCACGCCGCCGCCCTCGACGTCGGTCACGCCGAGACGCTCCGCGTAGGGCGCGCTGCCCGTGGCGTTGGGATCCTTCTCGAGCGTGCCCAGCTCGACGGGCCGCACGTAGCGCGGGGTCCCCGCGAGCGCCACGCACTGGCCGTCGCGCACCACAAAGCGGGCGTCGATCTGGCTCGCGTCGAGCGCCACGACGTAGGGCACCCACTGCTGCTCGGACGTCGCGGCAGCCACGGCGTCTGCCGAGGGCAGCTCCGCCGTGTAGGCGGTCCGCTGGAAGTAGTAGGTCCCGCCGGCCTCGGGCAGCTCCGTCAGGGGCTCGTATCCGCTCGCCCCGCGCACGTAGAGGGGCGTGTCGCGCGAGAACGCGTAGTAGGAGTTGGTCTGCGCCGTCCACGCGCTCGCCACGGTCCCGGCCTGCGCGTCCGCTCCCGTCCCGGAAAACGCGCTCGCGAAGAGCAGTCGCCGCCCGTCCGTCCCGCCGACGACCGGCTCGCCCGTCGCCGCCGCGAGCTCCTCGTCGCTCACGAGCTCGCCCGCGTCCATGCGCTCGAGCAGCGCCTCCACGTCCGGAGTCGGCGCGACCTCGTAGGCAAACCGCAGCGGGGACACGTCCTGCCCGCCGTCGAGCGCCATCGTCGCCGAGCCGTCGGCAGCCACGCTCACGTCGACGCGGCGCGCGGGAACCGCCTCCACGGGCACAGAGAGCAGAAGCGTCTGACGTCCGGAGGAGAGGTCCGTCTCGACCATCACCACAAAGTCGTACAGGGTGACGTCGCCGCCGGTGTACTGGTTGGGCAGGTTGCCGATGTAGAAGTACGTCTCGCACACGGCCGTCGCGCCGGCCGCCTGCGCGGCCTCGATCTTGGCCCGCACGTCCTCCGGTGCGCGCTCCTGCCAGCGGCCGTCCGCCACGGCGTCGACCTCGGCCTGCGTCGCAAAGGCAAACGGCTGGCCGTCGAGCGGCACCATCTCGTGCTCGGTGTCGACGTACCAGCTCGCGTGGTTGGAGAACGTCGCGTCGTCGGTGTAGGAGAACTGGCCGTCCTGCAGCGCGTCATAGAAGAGGTCGTAGACGGCATAGCCTAGGTCGTAGCGCGCGTTCATGGCCTCCACGAGGTAGCCGAACTCGTGCGTGGCCTCGATGTGGCCCGGGTCATCCAGGCTGATCTTCACCGCCTGTGCGGCGAGCGCGCCGTCGAGCAGCCGGTCGCCGTACACGATGCCGCCCACGCGCGTGACCTCCATGCCGGCGCCCACCGCGTCGGAGACGGTGACGCGGCTGCCGCCCGGGCGCTCGTCGCCGGGCCCGCCGGAGGCCGGCGCGGTGTAGACGATGCCCAGGCACCGGTCGACCACGGTCCCAAAGGCCCACGAGAGCGCGGCGGCGCTGTGCGCGGAGAGGTAGTCGTCGACGACGCTCAGCTGCGCGGGGTCGTCGGCGTCGAGCAGGCCCGGCGAGGTCGCCAGCGTCACGTCCTCCGGCACGATGCCGTAGCTCCCGGAGCCGTAGAGCGAGAGCGTCACGTCCTTCTCGCCCGCCGCTGAGGCGGCCTCGAAGGCCCGAGCGGCCGCGGCGAGGTTGTCGTTCAGGTTGAATCCCGAGGTCACGAGCGAGTGATGCGCCTGCTCGTGGGCGGTCTCCAGCAGGTAGGCCGCCGCGTCGCTCGTGTCCAGCCCGGTGGAGAAGAACGTGAGCTCGCGGCCCGCTCCCCAGGCGGCGTTCACGCGCGACACGGCCTCGCGCATGGTGAGCATCGTGGCGAGAAGGGCGTCCGTGCCGTAGCCGTTCTCGCGGCTGCCGGGCAGCGAGCCCAGAAAGCCGTCCGGGCTGCCGTCATAGGCGGGCGGGTTCGCGTAGTCGACGCTTGCCATGGGCGGGGTCGAGCGCCCCATCACGCAGAGCGCGGGCAGGCGTGCCTCCGAGCCCGGGTCGTCGGCGGCGTCCGCCAGCTCCAAGCCCGCCTCGCTCACGGCCCGCTGCAGGTAGGAGCCGTTGCCGAGCGGCGCGGACGCCGTCTGGGCGCCGCTTGCCGCGCTGGCCGTGACCGCGAGCGCGCCGTTTTCATATGCGAGGTAGCGGCCCTCGGCGTCCGGCTCGTAGGTATCGAGCGGCATCAGGGTCACGACCTGGGAGTCATAGCCAATGACGCCCACGCGCGTGGGCACGGCGGCGTCGTCGTTTTCGGCCATGAGGCGCGCGATCGCCGCGTTGAGCGCGTCGACGAGGTAGTTTGCCTGAGGCCGTCCCCCGTAGGTCATGTCCTCGAGAAGCCGGTTGGTGCTCACCACAAAGACCACGTCGTGGGCGGGCCCGCCCTCCTGCCGCACCGACGCGGCGGACGAGAGCGTCGAGAGTCCCACGACAAAGCCGTGGTCGGCGACGTCGATCTTCACGGGCAGGCTGGCGGCGCGCGCCTCGTCGGCGCTGCCATAGACGGACTTGTCGGCCCAGATGCGACCCGCCTGCTCGGTGGAGTAGGTGCCGGCGCCTGACCCGAAGACCTCCTCCCAGCGCGCGGAGGTGTCGGGGTCCGTGAGCTTCGCTATGGCGCCGGCACGGGCCGTGAGCGGCGCAAATGCGAGGACGAAGGCGAGAAGGACGGCGAGAAGCGCGCGGGGACGGCGGTGCATGAGGCCTCGATTCGACGGCGCCCGGCGGGGCGGAGGGCAAATGGTAGCCGTATACCCGCATATCGGGCCCACGGGCGGGCGTCACGACATCCCCGCATTGCTGGCGGCAGCCTGAACGCGCGCGTCCTTCTCGCCCGACGGCGTATGGTTGACAGCGCCCTCGGTTGGCCTGTTAATTGGGGACAGTCCCCAATTTACAGACGGTTCTAAGCGGGAACGGAGAAAAGCGTGCGCGAGAATATGGCCTACAATCCGCACTTCTTCCAGCTGCGCCGCCCGCAGTTGGAGCGTATGCTCGAGATCGTGCGCGGCACAGAGTCCGCGGAGCCGGGCGGCGTCGTCTTCTACGGCGACTCGCTGACGCAGCTCTTTCCCGTGGAGCGGCTCTTTCCGGAGCTGCCGGGCGTCCAGAACTGCGGCGTGGCGGGCGCGGTCTCCGAGGAGCTGCTGTGGCTCGCCGACGAGGCGGCCATCAAGCGCCGTCCGCGCCTGGTCGTGCTGATGGCGGGCACCAACGACCTGGGCAACACCGTCATGGCGAGCCCGCGCGACGTGGCCCGCAACGTGCGCGACCTCGTCGACCTCGTGCTCGGCAACCTGCCGGAGGCTTGCGTGCTGCTGTGGAGCCCGCTGCCGTGCGTTGAGGAGGTCGACGGCTACCGTGCCAAGCCGTGCGTGCGCAGCAACGACCTCCTGCGCATGATCTTGGGCCAGGAGCGCGAGCTCATCCGCGACGCCCGCGTGCGCTTCCTCGACGTCTTCGATGCGTTTCTCGACGAGCGTGGCCGCACGCGCGCCGAGCTCTACGCCGACGGCCTGCACCTGAACGAGGAGGGCTTCCGCCGGCTGGCCGACCTCATGCGCCCCGAGCTTCTGCGAATTGGGGACAGTCCCCAACTAACAGACTGCTACACTGGGGGTTCCATTTGAATAGAGGGCACGGCTCGAGCAGCTGCCACGTCATGTTGAAAACGGCTCCGGTTTGACTCCGGATCAGCACACGGCTGTGTCTTGAGGCGGCGACCGCCCGGCCGCCCGTCCCGCCTTGCCCTCCCGTCGCCCTGGACCCAGGGAGAGAGCGAGGCACCATGTCCCAGCACAACCTTGCCAAGAAGAACCGCACCGAGAAGAGCCTGCTCACGAGGCTCGTCGCGGGTGCTGCGGCCTTCGCGCTCGCGCTGGCCGTCGCCGCCTGCGGCGGCACTCCGGCTGCGACCGGCGATGACGCGACCGCAGACGTCGGCCAGGAGCAGCAGGCCACGGTCGCCGTGAGCGTGACCATCGACGCGACGGCCGGCGAGGGCGAGTCCACCACCGTCGACGTCGACGTCCCGGAGGGCTCCACGGTCTACGACGCGCTGGTCGCGACCGGCGCGGACGTCAACGCGTCCGACTCGGACTACGGCATGTACGTGGCTGGCATCAACGGCCTTGCCGGCGGGGACTTCGGCGACATGAGCGGCTGGATGTTCGAGGTCAACGGCGAGATGGCCGAGGTCGGCTGCTCCCAGCTCGAGGTCGCGGACGGTGACGCCATCACCTGGACCTACGTGACCGAGTTCACCGAGTAGCCCTGCGGGAAGGCGAGAAGAACGTGGCGCCCGAGCGTCCCACACCCTTCGACTCCTGGCACGCGGCCGTCCCCGCGGCCCTCTTCGCGGGGACGGCCCTGCTCACGATGCTGGCGGTCCAGCCTGTGCTCGTGGCGTTGTCGCTCGCCGGTGCGGTCGCGTTCTCGCTGCTCGCGCGCGGCGTGCGCGCGACGGTGCGGGGGCTTGCCTGGCAGCTGCCGCTCCTCGCGCTCGTGTGCGTGCTCAACCCGTTTTTCTCGGCGTCGGGGTCCACGCTGCTTCTCAAGGTGGGCCCGCGCAGCGTCTACGCGGAGAGCCTCGTCTACGGCGCGACGATGGGGGCCCTGCTCGTGGCGACGGTGCTGTGGTTTCAGGGCGCCGCGACGGCGCTGACCCAGGACCGGCTGCTCTCGCTCTCGGGGCGCAGGACGCGGACGCTTCCGCTCGTGGTCTCGATGGCCTCCCAACTCGTGCCGCAGATGCTGGGCCGCGCGCGGACGGTGCGCGCGACCGTCGCCGCCTGCACGGCCGCCGGCTCGCGCCCGGGCCTGCGCGAGGAGCTCACGCGCACCTCGACGATGCTGCTCGCCTGGTCGCTCGAGGACTCGGTCGAGCGCGCGGACGCCATGCGGGCCCGCGGCTGGGAGTCGGGCCGCCCGCGCACGAGCTATCGCCCGGAGCATCTGCGCGGGCGCGACGCGGCGGCGCTCGCGGCAACCGCGGGGCTGCTCGTCGCCTGCACGGCATGCGCGTGGCGGCTGTGCGCGAGCTGGCGCTTCTATCCCACGCTGGGCGAGCTCGGCCCCTGGTGGGCGTATGCGCCGTGGCTCGCGCTCGTCTTGCTGCCGAGCCTGTCCGCGATGGCCGGCCGTCGCGAGAGGGGGTCTCATGAGCGCGCTTGAGTTCGACCACGTGTTCTTCTCGTATGCGGGCGCGGCGTCGCCCGTTCTTCTCGACGCCTCGCTCGAGGTGCCCGAGGGAGCGTTTGCCCTGCTCGTGGGCGCCACGGGATCAGGAAAGTCGACGCTTTTGCGCCTCGCCAAGCCAGAGATCGCGCCGGCGGGCGAGCTCGGCGGCTCCGTGCGCGTCTTCCGCACGGACGCGCGCGAGCTCGGTCCGCAGGCCTCTGCGCGCGCCGTGGGCCACGTCTTCCAGAGCCCGGATGCCCAGATCGTCTGCGACACCGTGTGGCACGAGCTCGCGTTTGGTCTGGAGAACCTGGGCGTCCCGGAGGCGGAGATGCGCCGCCGCGTGGCGGAGACCTGCAACTTCCTAGGCATCGAGCCGTGGTTTCACGCGCGCACCGCGGAGCTCTCGGGTGGTCAGCGACAGGTGCTCGCCCTGGCCTCGGCGCTCGCGATGCGCCCGCGGCTGCTGCTGCTCGACGAGCCCACGAGCATGCTCGACCCCCTTGCCGAGAAGAGCTTCCTCTCGCTGCTCTTCCGGGCAAACCGCGAGCTCGGCGTCACCGTGGTGGTTGCCACGCATGCGCCCGCGGCGATGGCCGACTATGCCACGTGCGCGTTTGAGCTGGTGGAGGGTTCCGTGCGCCCGGCGTCGCTCGCCGATCTGGCGAAGGGGGCTCCCCTGGACGCGGGGGCTCGCGCGGCCTTTTGGCGCGCCGCGGAGAAGGACGTGCTGCTCGCGGAAGACGTCTGGTACCGCTATGGCCGCGACGCCCGCTGGGTCCTGCGCGAGCTCGACCTCGCGGTGGGGGAGGGCGAGGTCCGCGCCGTCGTGGGGTCAAACGGCTGCGGGAAGTCGACGCTGCTCACGCTGCTCGCCGGCGTGACGAGGCCCGCTCGCGGCCACGCGCGCAACGAGCTCGCCGCCTCCCAGGCCCTCCTGCCGCAGTCGCCCAAGGCGCTGCTCTCAGGCGAGACCGTGGAGGGCGAGCTCATGGCGTGGTCGCGAGCCGGGGGCTACGGGCGGGCGGAGGTCGGCGCCGCCCTGGAGCGCCTTGGCCTCGCGGGCGCCGCCGAGCGGCACCCCTACGACCTCTCCGGAGGCCAGCAGCAGCTGCTCGCGCTCGAGAAGCTGCTGCTCGTGCGCCCACGCCTGCTGCTTCTGGACGAGCCGACCAAGGGGCTCGACCGCGCCGAGCGCGAACGGGTCGCGCGACGTCTGGCCGAGGCGCGAGACGACGGCGCGACGGTCCTGCTTGCCACGCATGACATGGGCTTCGTCCGTGCCGTGGCCGACCGTGTCTCGCTCATGTTTGACGGCGGCATCGCCGTGACCGAGCCCACCGACGAGTACTTCGCCAACTCGTGGGTCTTCCGCTGATTGGCTAGAACAGGAGGAACGGCTCGCTTTCGGCCATGGCGTCCTCGTCGATGTCGTCCAGGTCGTCGTAGTGGCCGTGCTCGTCCTCGTCGTCCTCCTCGCCCCAGCCGTAGGCGTTGGCGAAGTCGTTGTCCTCGTCGACCACGGGCAGGGCGCTCGTGATGCTGCACAGGCCGTCCAGGGCGGGGACGATCTTCTGCCACTGGCAGATCACCGGCTCCGACGGAGTGCCCTCGAGCTCGCAGAGGGAGTCGAGGAAGATCTCGTGCGCGCCGTCGAGCAGGTCGGAGTTCTTGCGGATGACCTGGAAGTGGTCGGCGAATTTCTCCATGGCCTCGTCGGCGTTCTCGGCCTCCACGACGCAGGGCATGAGGCAGTAGTTGTCCTTGCTGTCGGAGTCGTCGTTGTAGCTGAAGTTTCCGATGTACAGCATGGTGTCCTCCTCAAACGTCGTCGGCCCGGCGGAGCCCCTATGGCAAACTGGTACCCATGAACGCCCAGAAGCAAACGCGCCGGCCGCTCGCCGGCCTCATCCGCGCCGCCGAGGTGCCGGCGCTCGTGGCGGTGCCGGCGGCGATGGCCGCCCTCGCCGCGGCGGGGGTTTCGGCCTCGGCGGGCATCACGCTCGTGATGGTCGCGCTCGCCCTGGCCCTCATGCTTGCCGGCTACGAGGCCTCCCGCCCGGCGCTTCGCCAGCTCATGCCCACCGCCGTGCTCGCCGCGCTCGCCGCCGCGGGCCGCGCGCTCTTCGCGCCGCTTCCCGACGTCAAGCCGGTCTCCGCCATCGCGATCGTTGCGGGGGCCGCCCTCGGGCGGCGCAGCGGCTTTGTGGTGGGCGCGCTCGCCGCGCTGCTCTCCAACTTCTTCTTCGGGCAGGGGCCGTGGACGCCCTGGCAGATGTATGCCTGGGGCCTCGTGGGATACGTCGGAGGCGTTCTGGGCGAGCGAGGCCTGCTCTCACGCTCGCCGGCGCTCTACGGCTGGGGCCTTCTCTCCGGCCTGGTCTATGGCCTCATCCTGAACGGCTATCACGTGCTCGGCTACGTCCAGCCCCTCACCTGGCCTGCGGTGCTCGCCGCCTGCGCGGCAAGCCTTCCGCTCGACGTCACGCACGGCGTGGCCACGGCTGCCTTCCTCGCCGCGATCTGGCTGCCCTGGGGCCGCGCGATCAGGCGTGTGGTGGCCAAGTACGACCTCTGAGGCATCCCGCAGCCCGGCCCCTGCAAAATCAGTCTCCGATCCATATTTCGCGGGCGCAAAAAACAAAACCGCCCTACGATCCATGGATTTTTGAGCCGATTGGCGAGTTTGACAAACGTCACTTTTTCGCCAACTGGGAAAACGCTTCGCGACGCGCGCCGCCGCGTCGCGAATCGCCCCAAATGCCATGGATCGAAGGCGACTTTTGTTCGCGGCGCCCGAGGAAAATGGATTGAAGCCTGGTTTTGCAGGGACGCGTGCCGAAGGGCGCCCGTTGCGCCAAGCCTTGCGGCCTGAGGCGTGGACGCTGCGCGGACTCGCCCAAGCCACCCTTTACAACCTAACGTCACTTGGCTATCGTAGGCATGTTTCATGCCACGAATCATCGTCGAGGGCCTCGCCGACGGGGGCAGCCGCCGCGGGGCAAGAAGGAGATGTACATGTCCGGACACTCTAAGTGGGCAACCACCAAGCACAAGAAGGCCGCCATCGACGCCAAGCGCTCGTCGCTCTTCTCCAAGCTCTCCCGCAACATCACCGTTGCGGCCAAGCTCGGCGGCGACCCCAACCCGGACAACAACGCCACCCTCGCGGCCGCCGTTGCCCGCGCCCGCATGGTCTCCATGCCCAACGCCAAGATCAAGGCCGCCATCGACAAGGCCTTTGGCTCCGGCTCTGACGCCGCCAACTACGCCGAGATCACCTACGAGGGCTACGGCCCCGCCGGCGTGGCCGTCTACGTCGACTGCCTGACCGACAACAAGAACCGCACCGCGGCCGACGTCCGCTCCGCCTTCTCCCACTCCGGCGGCTCGCTCGGCACCTCCGGCTCCGTCGCGTTCCAGTTCGAGCGCAAGGGCTCCATCGCCGTCGAGAAGATCATCAAGTCCGAGGACAAGAAGGTCGCCGACAAGGAGAACGCCGTCGACGAGGACGAGTTCATGATGGCCGTTGCCGAGGCCGGCGGCGAGGACTACGAGGACGCCGGCGAGGAGTGGATCGTCTGGACCGCCTACGACAAGATGCAGGACGTCCAGAAGTCCCTCGAGGAGCAGGGTATCGAGGTCAAGGGCTCCGAGCTCACCATGGTCCCCACGACCCCGACCCAGGTCTCCGTGGCCGACGCCAAGAAGGTCCAGCGTCTCGTCGACCGTCTCGACGAGCTGGAGGACGTCCAGAACGTCTACCACACCATGGACATGACCGACGAGATCGTGGCTGCCCTCGACGAGGAGTAAGTCGCGCTCGTCTGACGCACCTGTAGACGCCCCGGGTCTTCTCCCCAGCTCATTGCGCTGCGCGCAAAAATCGCTGGGCGAGAAGACCCGGGGCGCAGTCGTGTCTGCCGAAAGTCGCCGACAGCCATGGGAAGAGATGCTGGCGAGCGGGGCGGGCGGGCCGTGTCGTATGGGCCGAAAGTCGCCAACAACCATGGGAAGAGTCGCTGGCGGGCCGGCGGTCTTGGGGCTACTCCACCGTTCCGTAGACGCTGCCCCAGCCGTGGGCGATGAGAATCGAGTTGAGCTGATCGCAGAGGCGCTGGCGGGTGTAGGTGCGCGAGGGAAGGGCCTCGACGACCTCGCGGAGGTCCTCGCACAGGTCAAAGATCTCCGCGCGTGCCACGACGTCGAGCTTTGTCGCGGTGGCCCGTGAGGAGACGCCCGGTGCAAAGACGGCGTTGACCACGCGCTGCAGCTCGCCGTAGTCCTCCGAGCGGAAGTCCGTGTTGAACATGCGCGCCTCCCCGTCCTTCTCCCGCGTCTCCTGTAAGCGTTCGTTTTCGTCTGGAACATGGTAGCAGCCTCGGCGGGCCTTGCATCTATACTATGCGAGACCAACGAAGGAGGACATCATGCCCAACGCGTTCCAGAAGATGACCGACGCCGAGCTCGACGCCGCCCTCGCCGACCTCGAGCGCCAGGCCGACGACCTGCGCGCCCTCGACCTCAAGCTCGACATGGCCCGCGGCAAGCCGAGCCCCGAGCAGACGGCGCTCTCCAAGCCCATGCTCGACCTCGTGACCAGCGAGACCGACCTCCACGACGGCGGCTCCTCGGTCGACAACTACGGCGACCCCGACGGCCTGCCCTCTGCGCGCGCCCTCGCCGCGGAGCTGCTCGGCGTCGACCCCGCCAACGTGAGCGTCATTGGCTCCTCGAGCCTCAACCTCATGTACGACTGCGTGCTCAACGGCTACGTCCACGGTATCGCCGGCTGCGAGCCGTGGTGCCGCCAGGGCACGGTCAAGTTCCTCTGCCCCGCCCCCGGCTACGACCGCCACTTCACCGTGACGGAGAGCTTTGGCATCGAGAACGTGCCGGTGCCCATGCGCGAGGACGGCCCGGACATGGACGTCGTCCGCGAGCTGGTCGAGGGCGACCCGCAGGTCAAGGGCATCTGGTGCGTGCCCAAGTACGCCAACCCCACCGGCGTGACCTACTCCGACGAGGTCGTGCGCACCTTCGCCGCGCTGCGCCCCGCCGCGCCGGACTTCCGCATCTTCTGGGACAACGCCTACGCCGTCCACACCTTTGCCGGCGAGGGCGACTCCCTGCTCAACATCTTCGACGCCCTCGCCGAGCAGGGTGGCGAGAAGAACCTCGTCTACGAGTTCGCCTCCACGGCCAAGGTCACCTTCCCCAGCTCCGGCATGGCGTGGGTCACCGCGAGCCCGGCGGACATGGCTGAGCTGCGCCGCGCGTTCTCGGCCATGCGCGTCTCCCCGGAGAAGGTCTCCCAGCTCGCGCACGTCAAGTTCCTGAAGGACGCCGCGGGCGTGGCGGAGCACATGAACAAGCACGCGGCCGTGGTGGCTCCGCGCTTCGCCCTGGTGGAGGAGAAGCTCGAGGCCGGTCTCGGCGACCTGGGCGTGGCCAGCTGGACCCACCCCAAGGGCGGCTATTTCGTGAGCTTCGAGGGCCCGGACGGCTCGGCCAAGGCGATCGTGGCGCTGGCCAAGGAGCTCGGCGTCACGCTGACCGGCGCCGGCGCGCCCTGGCCCTACGGCCGCGACCCGCGCGACACCAACATCCGCATCGCCCCGACCTACCCCTCGCTCGAGGAGCTTGGCCAGGCGCTCGACGTCTTCGTCGTGGCGGTCAAGCTCGTGGCGGCGCGTCTCGCCAAGGCCGCGCGCGCCTAGGGCCGGCAGGCGCATCCCCTCGCCGCCGCGGCGCTGGGGACGGGCACTCGTCAGATGTGACACGACGGCGCCACGGAGTTCTGGTATTGTCGTCGCTCATGGGCTTCTCCCTTCGCGAGGGGGAGCCAATGACGTATGCTTAAAACTTACGGGCGTCTGCCCGAGGAAACGAGACGTGAGGAGATCGACGAGATGGCGGGTTCCAACAAGGGCGGGGCCAAGCAGAAGAAGGCTGCCGAGAAGGGCAAGGGCGCGTCCAAGCCCCAGCGCAAGGCCGGCGAGCTCACCCGCTTCCAGAAGATCGTCATCATCATCTTCATCGTGATCTTCGCCGGCTCGACGCTGGCAGGCGCGCTCGCCTCGGTCGTCCAGAGCCAGCAGTACGAGGAGCAGAACCAGGAGCTCACCGCCGAGACGATGGACGAGACCTACCAGGACGTCGTCGCCGACCTCGAGGCCAAGCTCGAGGAGAGCCCCGACGACCTCGACACGCTCGTCTCGCTGGGGCAGTACTGCTACTCGTGGGGCTCCGGTGTGCTCATGCTGGCGACCGACGACGCCGACACCACGCATGGCGTCGAGCTGCTCGAGAAGGCCATCGGCTACTACGACCGCGCCCTCGAGATCGAGGACGCGCCCGAGGTTCGCGTGAACCGTGCGCTCTGCCTGTTCTACGAGGGCAGGACCGACGACGCCGCAACGGCGCTGCAGGAGACCACGACCACGTTCCCCGACTACGCGGCCGGCTGGCAGGGCCTCGGCGCCGTCTACGAGAGCCAGGGCAAGACCGAGGACGCCATCGCCGCCTACGAGAAGGCGATCGAGCTCGACCCGGACGACGAGGCGGGCGTGAAGAGCGTCTCCGAGGGGCGCCTCGAGCAGCTCCAGGGCACCGACGACGCCGGTGCCGACGAAGACGCCGCTACTGACGACGACGCCAGTGCCGACGCCACCACCACCGACGACGAAGCCGCGGGCGACGCAAGCAACGACTAGCCCGCGTCCCAGAGGAGGACACATGAGCCTTACGGTAGACACCACCATCGACGGCGCGCGCCGCACCGTCCGCGTCGCGGGCGAGGTCGACGTCTCCAACGCCGACCAGCTGCGCTCGACGCTCGACGAGGGCCTTTCCGCGGGCGAGACCGACCTCGTGGTCGACCTCGCCGAGGTCCCCTACATCGACTCGACCGGCATCGGCGTGCTGGTGGGCGCAGCCCATCGCGCCGCCGAGAAGGGCGTGCGTCTTGAGGTCGCGCGCCCGCAGAGAAACGTCGCTCGCGTGTTTGGCATGCTCGGGGTCACCTCCGAGCTCAACATCGGCGAGGAAGACGCCCGCTAGGGCAGGGGAGGAGAAGAACTTGTTTGGCATCGGAGGAACTGAGCTCTTCCTCATCCTGCTGTTCGCGTTCCTGATCTTTGGGCCGGACAAGCTCCCGGGCATGGGCCGGACCATCGGCCGCGCCCTGCGCCAGTTCAAGCACGCGCAGGAGGGCTTCACGCAGGTCGTCCAGAGCGAGGTGCTCGACCCGGCCGCCGAGGCGATGAACGCCAGCGCCGGCAAGCCCAACCGCAACCGCGCCGCCGAGCTCGACGAGGACGCCGACCTCGAGCTCGCCGAGGGCGAGGACGCCCCCAGGCCGCGCCGCACGGAGACCTTCGCCGAGCGCAAGAAGCGCCTCGCCGCCGAGAAGGCCGCCCGCGACGCCGAGGCCGCCGCAGCCGCCGCCGAGGCCGCCGCCGCTGAGGCCGAGAAGACCGCCGCGACCGCCGATGCCGTCACCGCCACCCTCGACCCCGACTCCGACGACGACGTCACGGACGCCGTCGGGAGCGCCCCGACCACCAACGCCGTCCCCGCCGCAGGCGCAGACGACTCTCAGTCCAAACCCGTCGCCAGCAAGCCGAGCGCGGCCGACCTCTACTCGATGAAGCGCCCCTCACGTTCGGAGAGCACCGTCTCCGGCGAGGACAGCCCCGCCGCGACTCGCGAAGCGAGCGAGGCGCAAAGCGCCGAGCGTGGAGCGGGCGGGGCTGTCCCCGCCGGCGACGGCGCCACCCCCGACGACGAGAAGGAGGCCTAAGCGATGCCGATCGGACCCGCACGCATGCCCATCATGGATCACCTGGGCGAGCTCAGGCGTCGCATCACGATCATCGTGGTCGCCGTCATCGTGGGCGCGCTGGTCGTCTACATGGCCACGCCGACGCTCATCGAGATGATGATTGACCAGATCCGCTCCGCCATGCGCGGCGGCGACCTCTACGTCTTCTCCGCGCTCGGCGGCTTCACCATCCGCTTCAAGGTGTCGCTGTTCTTCTCGGTGATCGTGTGCTCGCCGATCATCATCTGGCAGATCATGGCGTTTTTCCTGCCGGCCCTCAAGCCCAACGAGCGCAAGTGGGTCGTGCCCACGGTGGGCGCGATGGTCGCCCTGTTCTTCCTGGGCATGATCTTCTGCTACTTCATCATCCAGCCGGCAGCCTTTGGGTGGCTCCTCGACCAGACCTTCGAGTTCGCGCAGTCCATGGCCGACGCCGAGGACTACCTCAACATCTACATGCTGCTCGAGATTGGCTTTGGCCTGGCCTTCCAGCTGCCGCTCGTGATCTTCTACCTGTCGATCTTCCACCTGGTGCCGTACCGCACCTTCCGCTCGCAGTGGAGGACCGTCTACGTGGCCCTGATGGTGCTCTCGGCCGTCGTGACGCCCGACGCCTCGCCGATCACGATGGTCCTGATGTTCGCGGTTCTTATCGCCCTGTACGAGGCCGCGCTGGCCGTCGCCCGCTACATCATCATCGCGCGCGACGGCAAGGCCGCCCTCAAGTGGGGCCGCGAGGACTACGAGCAGCGTGACCTCGACCGTCTCTAGGCAGGTGATGTCGTGAGGCTGATCGTCACCGAGAAAAACGACGCGGCGCAGCAGATCGCGCGCCTGCTCTCCGAGTCCGGCAAGCCGACGGCCGACAAGGTCTACAACACGCCGGTCTACCGCTTCCGCGTGGGCGGAGAGGAAAACGTCACGATCGGCCTGCGCGGCCACATCCTCAAGGTGGACTTCCCGGTCCAGCTGACCTTTGACGACGCAAACGGCTGGCAGGGCCTCACCGCCGACGGCGAGCTGCTGCCCGCCGACGTGCCCGACGGGCTCGCCCGACCTCCCTACAAGTCCAAGCGCAAGCCCTATCTCTCCAACGGCATCGACCTCAAGGGCTGGAAGATCGCGAGCCTCCCGTACCTGGTGTGGGCGCCCATCGAGAAGCTCCCCGCAGAGAAGGAGATCATCCGCGCCCTCAAGAACCTCGCCAAGAAGGCCGACAGCGTGGTCATCGGCACCGACTTCGACCGCGAGGGCGAGCTCATCGGCTCGGACGCCCTGCGCCAGATCCGCGAGGTCGCGCCCGGGGTCCCCGTCTCGCGCGCCCGCTACTCCGCCTTCACCAAGGCCGAGATCGACCACGCCTTTGCCAACCTCGTCGAGCTTGACCAGGACCTCGCCGACGCCGGCGAGTCGCGCCAGTACATCGATTTGATCTGGGGCGCCGTCCTCACGCGCTACCTCACGGCGGCGCGCTGGAGCGGCCTTGGCAACGTGCGCTCCGCCGGCCGCGTGCAGACCCCCACGCTCGCCCTGGTGGTCGAGCGCGAGCGCGAGCGGCTCACCTTCAAGCCCGAGGACTACTGGGTCATCCAGGGCCAGGGCGAGAAGGACGGCGACGCCGCGGGCTCCTTCCGCATCGCCCACGCGACCGGCCGCTTCTGGGAGAAGGCCGCCGCCGACGCGGCCTTCGCGCACGTCGCCGACGCCACCGAGGGCCGCGTCACGGCCGTCGAGCGCAAGAGCCGCACCCAGCGCCCGCCCGCGCCGTTCAACACCACGAGCCTGCAGGCCGCGGCCGCCGCGGAGGGCATCTCCCCGGCGCGCACGATGCGCCTCGCCGAGAGCCTCTACATGGACGGCCTCATCTCGTACCCGCGCGTGGACAACACCGTCTACCCGAGCTCGCTCGACCTGCGCGACTGCGTGCGCACGCTCTCCAAGGTCCCGCAGTACGCCGGCACCTGCCAGGCGCTTCTCGCCCAGCCCAAGCTCACGGCCACGCGCGGCAAGGAGGAGTCGACCGACCACCCGCCGATCTATCCCACGGCGGCCGCCGACCCCGAGCGCCTGCAGCCCGCGGCGTGGAAACTCTACAACCTCATCGCGCGGCGCTTCCTCGCCACGCTCATGGGCCCCGCCACGATCGAGGGGACCAAGGTCACCATCGACGTCTCCGGCGAGCCGTTCACGGTGAGCGGCAGCGTGCTCGTGACCCCGGGCTTCCGCGCGGTCTACCCCTACGGCCTCAAGAAGGACGACCAGCTCCCGGCGCTGGCCGAGGGCGACGTCGTGAGCGTCTCCGACATGGAGCTGCTCGCCAAGCAGACCGAGCCGCCCGCCCGCTACAGCCAGGGCAAGCTCATCCAGGAGATGGAGAAGCGCGGTCTTGGCACCAAGTCCACGCGCGCGAGCATCATCGACACGCTCTACGAGCGCAAGTACTTCAAGAACGACCCGGTCGAGCCCAGCCAGCTCGGCATGGCGATCATCGACGCGCTTCACACCTACGCGCCGCGCATCACCTCGGCCGACATGACCGCCGAGCTCGAGGACGACATGACGCAGGTCGCCGACGGCAAGAGCAGCCAGGAGCAGGTGGTCAACCACTCCCGCGCGCTGCTCGCCGACCTCATGGACGCGCTCGTGGAGCACGTCGACGACCTCTCCGACTCCATCGCCGACGCCGTCACGGCCGACGCCAAGATCGGCGTCTGCCCCAAGTGCGGTCGCGACCTCGTGGTCAAGACCTCTGCCAAGACGCGCGGCAGCTTCGCCGGCTGCATGGGCTGGCCGGAGTGCGACGTCACCTACCCGCTGCCCCAGGGCAAGATCTCCGCGCTCGAGGGCGAGGCGGCCGTGTGCCCGGAGTGTGGGGCGCCCCGCGTGAAGGTGCAGCCGTTCCGCAGCCGCGCGTACGAGACCTGCATCAACCCCGCCTGCCCCACCAACCGCGAGCCCGACGTGGACGTGGGCGCCTGCCCCGCGTGCGCGCAGGCCGGCCGCGAGGGGCGCCTGGTGGCCCACAAGTCCGAGAAGAGCGGCAAGCGCTTCATCCGCTGCACCAACTACGAGGAGTGCGGGACGAGCTACCCGCTGCCCGCCCGCGGTAAGCTCGAGGCCACCGGGGAGACCTGCCCGGACTGCGGCGCCCCGATGGTCGTGGTGACCACCGCCCGCGGCCCCTGGAAGCTCTGCCCCAACATGAGCTGCCCCGGCCGCGAGAAGAAGGAGGCCGCTCGGGGGGCGCGCGGCCGCGGTCGCGCCGGCGGCGCTCGACGCGGCACCAAGAAGAAGTCCTAGCGGGCGCGGGGTCGAGGCTCTTCTCGGCCCCGCGTCCTTCTCGGCCGGCGCATCCGGGGGGTCGGCCGGGGCTCCCGGCGCGGTGTCCCCGTTTTACGTATCATTGACATTGTCGTCAGACGTCATTGTCAACCTTGACATTGTCGTCAGACGTCAGTGTCAACCTTGACGTCAGCGTCGTGCAGGGAGGTGAGCCATGCTGGACATCAAGCGCGTGCTCAAGAGCAAGCCCAGAAAGCCGGAGCACACCGCGCTGCGGACGATGCTCACCCCGTGGGGCGAGAAGATCGCGGCGGGCGAGAAGGACCTGCCGCCTGCCTCGCACCCGAGCCCCCAGCTGGCGCGCGACGCATGGACCTCGCTGAACGGCGCCTGGGAGTGCGCGTTCGTCTTTGCCCACGACGCTGCGACCGCGTGGCGGCGCGCCACGCCGCCCTACGGCGGCTGGCAGCCCATCCGCGTGCCCTTCTCGCCCGAGGCGCCGCTCTCCGGCGTGGGGCGCCAGCTCCAGCCGAGCGAGCTGCTCTGGTACCGCCGCTCCTTCGAGGCGCCGGCGCTCTCCGCCGACGAGCGGCTGCTGCTGCACTTCGAGGCCGTGGACTGGGCCTGCCAGGTCTTTGTCAACGGCGTGCCCGTCTGCGAGCACGTGGGCGGCTACCTGCCCTTCTGCGCCGACGTGACCAGCGCGCTGCGGGCGGGGGCCAACCAGCTCGCCCTCTGCGTCTTTGACCCGAGCGACGCAGGCGCGCAGCTGCGCGGCAAGCAGCGCCTGGAGCGCGGCGGCATCTGGTACACCGCCCAGAGCGGCATCTGGCAGGACGTGTGGTACGAGGTCGTCCCCGCGGCCCGCGTGAGCTCTCTGAGCCTGGACCCGCGCCCCGAGGAGGGCCGGCTCGTCCTGACCGTGGGCGTCGAGGGCGCGGGCGTGCTGGAGGCCCGGCTGCTCGACGAGGGTCGCATGGTTGCCTGCGCCACGGCGCGCGCCGCCCCGGGGCACGAGGCACGCCTTGTGCTCGCGGTGCCCGACCCGCACCTGTGGCGTCCCAGCGACCCGCACCTCTACGACGTCGAGCTCTCCTTTGGGGCGGACCGCGTGCGCAGCTACTGCGGCTTTCGCACCGTCGAGGTCGCCGCGGACGAGGCCGGCGTGCCGCGCGTGCGCCTCAACGGCAAGACGCTCTTCCTGCGCGGCGTGCTCGACCAGGGCTACTGGCCGGACGGCCTCATGACGGCGCCCTCCGAGGCCGCCTTCGCCCACGACATCCTCGCCGCCCGCGAGATGGGCTTCAACATGCTGCGCGCGCACGTCAAGGTGGAGTCGCGTCGCTTCTACGCGCTCTGCGACCGCCTGGGCATGCTCGTGTGGCAGGACATGGTCTCGGGCGGGGGCGCGTACGGCGCCTGGCAGACGAGCTACAAGCCCACGCTGCTGCGTGCGAGCTGGGGGCTCACGACCGACGAGGGCACCCGCGCCGCGCGCCGGCTCTCCGCCGACGACCCGGGCTATCGCCGCGAGTGGCGCGAGGCCTGCGCGGGGACGGTCGCGCTGCTGGGCGGCCATCCCTGCGTGGTGGGCTGGACGCTCTTCAACGAGGGCTGGGGCCAGTTCGACTCGCGCGCGGCCTGCGACGACGTGCGCGCGATGGACTCCACGCGGCTGGTCTGCGCGGCGAGCGGCTGGTACGACCGCTGCTGCGGTGACGTCCGCGGCGTGCACAACTACTTCCGGCCCCTCGAGGTCTGGCGCGACGTCGCGGCTCGGCCGCGCGCCTTCGTGATCTCCGAGTTTGGCGGCGTGAGCTGGTCGGTCCCGGACCACGTGAGCCTGCGGACCGCGTACGGCTACGACACGGCAAAGGACGGCGAGGCGTTCTCGCGCGAGGTGACGCGTCTTCTCGACCAGGCGCTCGCGCTGCGCGGGGCGGGCCTTGCCGGCTACGTCTACACGCAGCTCAGCGACGTCGAGGAGGAGACCAACGGGCTTCTCACCTACGACCGGCGCGTGAACAAGCTCGCGGTGGGCGGCCCCGAGCCCGCTCCGGAATCCTGACCTGCGTTTTGTGCGGGAGGGGGCTCTGAGGCGTGGCTTCAGGCCGCCAGATTCCGCGTTGTAGGCAGTTTTTTTGTAGGGGCCTGAGTAGCCGGCTTTGGGCACAGCCGCTACCTGCGACTCCGTGCGCGATAATCGTCCGATACTCAGGGGGTCGCCCAAAATCTGCCTACAACGGAAAATCCTTGGCCCGCGGCCCGCTGCGTGGCGTTCTCGTGGCGCGCCGCGGGAGGCGCTACCATGGAAGAGCTGGCGAACAATGAGAGGGGGCGCATGGGCGCGCGCGGGGTCTTCATCACGCTCGAGGGGGCGGACGGCTGCGGCAAGTCGACGCAGGCGGCGCTGCTCGAGGCGGCGCTTGCCGCAGGCGGCCGCGAGGTCGTGCGCCTGCGCGAGCCCGGCGGCACCCCCATCTCCGAGAAGGTCCGCGCGCTGCTTCTGGACCCGTCCAACGCCGAGATGTCGGCGGAGTGCGAGCTTTTGCTCTACGAGGCCAGCCGCGCCCAGCTCGTGCGCCAGGTGATCGAGCCGGCGCTCGCGCGCGGGGCCGTGGTGCTGTGCGACCGCTACTTCGACTCCACCTACGCCTACCAGGCCGGCGGCCGCGCCCTGCCCGAGGGCCTCGTCCGCGCCGCCAACGAGCTCGGCAGCTGTGGGCTCGTCCCGGACCGCACGCTCGTGCTCGACCTCGATCCCGCCGTCGGCCACGCGCGCGCCACGGCCGGCGGGGCGGATCGGCTGGAGGCCGAGGGCCTGTCGTTCCAGGAGCGCGTGCGCGCGGCCTACCTGCGCCTTGCCGGCCAAGAGCCGCAGCGCGTGCGCGTGATCGACGCCTCGGGACAAAAGGACGAGGTCACCGCGCGGCTGCTCGCCGCGTGCGCGGACCTCTGGGACCCTCGGGGGTGAGCGCCGTGACCCGTCCCGACCGACCGGCCGGCGCCGTGACCCGCCCCGCCGCCCTCGACGCCCTGTCCGACCAGCCGCGCGTGCGCGACTTTCTCGCCCGCGCCCTGGCCGACGGCTGCCTCAGCCACGCCTACCTCTTCGTGGGGGCGCCCGGCTCGGGCAAGCACGAGGCCGCCGAGGCGCTGGCGAAGTGCGTCGTCTGCCCCCACGGTGGCGACGCCGCCTGCGACGAGTGCCGCCGCGTGGCGCACCGCACCCACCCGGACGTCCGCTGGCTCGAGCCGGGGAGCGCCACGGGCTACCTCGTGGCCCAGGTCCGCGAGCTCATCGACGACGCGAGCCTCGCGCCCACGCGCGCCAAGACCAAGGTCTACGTGCTCGAGCGCGCGGAGCTGCTCCGCGGCGCCTCCGCAAACGCCCTGCTCAAGACCCTTGAGGAGCCGCCCGCGGGCGTGATGTTTGTCCTGTGCGCCCGCACGACCGCCGCGATGCTGCCCACCATCGTCTCCCGCTGCCAGCAGGTGCCCTTCCGGGCCGTCTCGACCACGGGCGGCGTGGACGCCGTCCGCCGTGCGGTCCCGGCGAGCGAGGCCGAGGCCCGCGTCGCCCTGGCGGTCGCGGGCACGCCGGCGCGCGCGACTGAGTTTCTCCAGTCCACGAGCCGCCGCCAGGTCCGTCGCCTCGTGGTGGGCGCGCTCGACGCGCTCGCGCGCGACGACTCCTGGGACGTTCTTCTCGCCGCGCGCGAGATCGTGGCCGCCGTGGCGGTGCCGCTGGCCGACGTCAAGCAGGCCCAGGAGGACGCGCTCAAGGAGACGCAGGACTTCCTCACCTCGACAGCGCTCAAGCAGGTGGCCGACGCCAACAAGCGCGAGCTCACCGCTCGGGAGCGTTCGGGTATGATGGAAGCCCTGTCCGCCGCCGAGTCTCTCCTGCGCGACGCGCTCGTTCGCTGCGAGGGCGTGGGCGAGGACATCGTCAACGACGACGCGGCAGCCACCGTGGACCGCATCGCCGCCGCGAGCGACACCCCGGCCGTCCTGCGCGCGCTCGACGCCGTGTCGCGCGCGGCGGACGACCTTACGCACAACGTATCACCCCAGCTGACCGTCGAGGTCATGCTGCTTCGCATCAAGGAGGCACTCGCATGCCCGCCATCATCCCGGTGAGGTTTACCTACGCCGCCCGCGACCTGTGGTTCGACCCTGCGGGCACCGGCGCCCAGGAGGGCGACCACGTCATCTGCGTCACCGAGCGCGGCCAGGAGTTTGGCCTGGCCACCGGCGACGCCCGCGAGGTGATCGACGAGGAGCTTGCCGAGACCATCGGCCACGCGCAGCTGCGCGACGTGCTGCGCATCGCCACCGACGACGACCTCGCCCGCGCCGAGGAGCTCGAGCGCCGCGGCGAGGAGGCCCTGCCGGCGTTCCGTCGCCACGTGGCGGAGTCCGGCCTGGACATGAAGCCGGTGGGCGTGGAGTACCTCTTCGACGGCGACAAGGCCGTGTGCTACTTCGCCGCGGAGGAGCGCGTCGACTTTCGCCAGCTCGTGCGCGACCTCGCGCGCGAGTTCCACGTGCGCATCGACATGCGCCAGATCGGCGTGCGCGAGGAGGCGGCCATCGTGGGCGGCTACGGCCACTGCGGCCAGGAGCTCTGCTGCCGCCGCTTTGCCATGGGCTTTGACCCGGTCTCCATCCGCATGGCCAAGGAGCAGGACCTGCCGCTCAACTCCACCAAGATCTCCGGCGCGTGCGGACGGCTCATGTGCTGCCTGCGCTACGAGTTCGAGGCCTACCGCGACTTCAAGGGTCGCGCGCCCAAGCGCAATGCCGTGATCGACACGCCGCTCGGCAAGGGCAAGATCATCGAGTACGACACGCCCAAGGAGCAGATCGTCCTGCGCCTGGAGAGCGGCAAGCAGATCCGCGTGGCGCTCGCCGACATGACGGCCTCCGAGGCCGCGCACAAGAAGTCCGAGGAGCTGGGCTGCCCGTGCCGCCCGGACACCGTGACGCGCGAGGTGCTCGACCGCTTGGAGTCCCCGGACGTGCAGATGGCCCTGGCCGAGCTCGACCGCAAGATGGGCGTGACCGCCGAGCCCGAGGTGGACGCCTCGGACCTCTTCGTGGACACGCGTCGCAAGCGTCGCCGCGCCTCTGGCGGGGCGGAAGCGCAGGGCGAGAAGGGCCGTGGAGCCGCGGAGCTATCTGCCGCGGGTGCGGACGAGGCTCCCACGCGTCGTCGTCGCAAGCGCCGTCCGGGCGACGGCGGGGCCGGCAACGCTGCCGCCCCGGCCGCGTCCGCCAAGGCCGACGCCGGCTCGCAGCCCGGGACGCGCCGTCGCCGTCACCACCAGGCCGGCGAGGGCGCCGCGGACGCGGGCGCGCAGGGCTCCGGTGCGGGTTCCGGCTCCGGCTCCGGCGCGCAGCCGGTCAAGCGGACGCGCCGCCCGGGCGACCGGGGC
Organism: Olsenella sp. An293; assembly: GCF_002159495.1. Taxonomy (GTDB): domain Bacteria; phylum Actinomycetota; class Coriobacteriia; order Coriobacteriales; family Atopobiaceae; genus Thermophilibacter. The sequence goes on along the minus strand of NZ_NFIT01000007.1, from coordinate 26,747 downwards.
GGGCAGACCGCTGCCGAGAAGGGCACCCAGCCGCGCGGGATGCAGCCGTCGCGCCGCAAGCGCGGGGCGCAGGCGTCCGGCTCCGGCGCGGGCCAGCAGGGCGGCGAGCAGGGCGGCCAGCGTCCGGCGCCCAAGCACATGCAGGGCGACGAGACCGCTCCCAAGGCGCGCCGCCGTCGTCGTCGCGGCGGCCGCGGCAAGGGCGGCGCCGGCTCCGAGGGCGGTGCCGGCGGCGGCGAGTAGGGACGTAAGGTTCTTCTCGGCCAGGTATTGACGAGTTTGCAGACCGTCCGGAATCCGCACCTCCTCTGGATGCGTGCGAGTTCCGGACGGTTTCGTCTCTCGAAGCGTCCGGAATCCGCACCTCCTCTGGATGCGTGCGAGTTCCGGACGGTTTCGTCTCTCAGACCGTCCGGAATCCGCACGTACCCGGATCACGTGCGAGTTCCGGACGCCTTACGCTAGGGCGGCGAGGCGCAGCGCGAGCTCGACGGTCCCCACGGCGTACCCGCCGCGCGCGAACAGGCCCAGCGGCGCGCCGTCGCCGCGGCAGTCGAGCAGCACGGCGAGCGGCAGCAGCTCAGGGTTGGCAAACATACGGCGCGCGAGGCGCTCCGGCTGCTCGGAGAAGTCGTCGCGGGCGAGCGTCACGGAGGCGCCGGCGCCGCGCAGGGCCGCGAGGCAGCGCGCGAGCGTGGGGTCGGCCTCGGCCGCCGCAGCGTCCTCGCGCGTCACCAGCGTGAGCGCGATCTTCTCGGCGGCGAGTCTGTCCGCGACGTCCGCGAGCTCGTTTTCCAGGTGCTCCGTGGGCTCCTCGGCGAGCTCCAGGAAGGCGAGAAGCGCCAGACCGTCCGTGGGCGCGAGCTTGCCGGCGGCGGGCAGGGGGATGCGCTGCAGCATCTCGCTTGCCTGCGGGCTGCGAAGGCGCAGGTCCAGCTGCGCCGGGGCTTCCGGTGCGACCTCGATCACGCGCTCGCACGCCTGCTGGTTGCCGTTGGGAAGGCGCACGGTTGTGGTGACGCGATACCGGCCCGCCGGCACCTCGAGGCGCTCGGGGTCCTGCCCCCAGAGGTCGAGCTCGTGAAAGCCGTACAGGAGCTGGCCGCTCACCTGCATCGAGGAGCCCAGCCTCGCGACGGTGAGGTCGGTGCCGTACGAGAGGGCGCGCCCGCTTGGGGGAGTGAGACGCAGCTCAAACGTCCGCTGCTCCTCGGGCGCCCCCTCCACGCAGACCCACGTGCCGAACCGCAGCACCTCGGCGCGCAGGTCGGCCGGGTTGAGACGCGCGGGGACGCCAAGGCTGCGGCAGGCGGCCACAAAGAGCGTCCGCCGCGTGATCTCGGAGGCCTCGCCCGAGGTCAGCGCGCCCACGGGGGTCCCCACGAGCTTGGCCATGTGCTCTTTGGGCGAGAAGGACAGGCGCCGCGCCAGCAGCTGCCACGCGGCCGCCGGGTCGCTCGCGATCAGCGCGCGGAGCTCGTCGTCGAGCATTCCGGGGAGCTGCGGGCGCCAGGAGCTCAGGTGCTCGAGGTGCACGCGCGGGCACAGGACGAAGCGCTCCCAGACCTCGCGGTCGAGCTCGGGGTCGCGCGCCGCCAGGGCCGCGCGGAGGTGTCCCTCCAGCACGCTGGCGGAGAGGTCGAGATAGTCCTTCTCCGACAGGGTCTCAAGAAGGGCCAGGCGCTCGGGCTCGGGCCCGGCGGTCAGAAACGAGAAGACCTCGTCGGCGTTGCCGAGCGCCCCGTCCAGGACGCGCGCGACCGCCGCCCCGTCATCGTCCGGGCGCAGCTCAGCCGCCCGCTCGGCGAGCTCTGCCGCGTGCGCACGCAGGGCGGCAGCGCGCTCATGGCGCAGCTTGTCGGCCGCCGCCTTGCATTCGCGCCCGCGCGCCTCGGCCTCGGGGGAGAGCGCCTGCGTGCGCGCGGGGTGATCCTCGGGCGCCCGGACGTCGAGCTCGCGCCAGTCGCCGGGCTCGGGCGCCGGCGCGAGCTCGAGCGCGACCTCGCAGGACCGCGCGAGGTCCACGTCCTTCTCGGCAAGGAGCTCCCCGGCAGAGGCGTGCACGCGCACCGTGCCTTTTCCGAGCGTCACCGCGCAGCTGCCGGTGACGTTTGTCGAAAGCGTCACGAGCGGACGCCAGCCCGCCATGTTGAGCACCTCGAGCGAGACCGCCGCTCCCTCGACGGGCGTGCCGGCAGCGTCCGTGACGCGCACCGTCAGCTGCGCGCAATCCGCGTAGGAGCTCGTGACGTTGACCACGTACGCGCAGCCGCTGCGCATGAGGACGTCCTCGGGCGCGCAGCCAAAGTCCGAGAAGAGCCGCGTGCTCACCATGGGGGCGCGGCCCGAGGCGGCGGTGAACCAGCCGCGGTCGAGCGCCTCCTCCGGCTCGCAGGCGCCCAGGTAGTGCCAGGCGCCGTCCGCGTAGGCCTCGACCCAGGCGTGATTGTCGTCGCAGTGCGCCCACCAGGGCGTGTAGAGCTGGCGGGCCGGGATGCCCACGGCGCGCAGCGCGGTCACGAGCAGCGTCGACTCCTCGCCGCAGCGCCCGGCCGCCGCAGCGATCACGCCGCGCGCGCCGAGGGTGCGGCCGTCGGTGGTCTGGTAGGTGGCCATCTCGGCGCACCAGTAGTTGACCTCGATGACGGCTCGCTCGGCGGAGAGCCCCGCCACGCGCGGCGAGAGCTCGGCCCAGAGCGCGGGGCGCACGTCCTCGAGCGGCTCGTTGTTGATGCGCGGGCAGGCGACGTAGTGGATAAAGACGTCCTCGGGAAGCTCCGCGGCGGCCCCGGCGCGCAGCATGAGCGCGTGGCGCGCGAAGCTGAGCAGCGTCTCGAGCGGAGAGTCGAAGACGTCCGTCAGCGGCAGGGTTGCCACGAAGGAGCGGGTGAGCAGCGCCTCGTCGGCAGGCAGCGGGGCGAGAAGCTCCTCGACCTCGCGGTCCTTCTCGCCCAGCAGGGGGCGGCGCTCGGCGTAGCGGTGGGCGACGTGTTCGGCAAAGCTCCGGGAAAGCATGGCGGCTCCTTTGCGTCAGGGTGCCCGCACATGGTACCCCAACGGCCGACCGTCGGCCCGCCTTTGACGTCTTTTAGGGTATGTACACCCGCCTTTGAGGGTATGTACGCCCCGTCAGGAGGCCCTTCTCGCATCTCCGCAGCTCAAAGGCTTAGCGAGAAGAACGCGCCGCCCGCACGACCGTACATACCCTCAGGGGCGGGCCCGCGGTCGGAACGTCGATTCGTCGCCCCGCTGTCGCCAATTTGTTCTTACGCCACGGGTACGCTCAGTTCGTACAGCTCGTGAGGAGCGACGTCTTGACCATGGGGCCACTCGATTCCCGTACCGCCCTCCAACATGCGGACGGCTCTGAAGTAGGAGGGGTTGAGCAGCTCTTCATACCAAGGTCCGCTCGTATAGGGCGAGACGTCGAACTCCCTCTTCTCACCGGTGTCGTACTCAAGGAACAGCCGGCAGTTGTCGAGCGGCTCCACAAGCACCAGTCTAGGCTGCAGCATCTCTGACCTCCTTTGCTTTGCTTCAGTCTACCCATAGGGTGACGGATGGAATCCAGGAAGGTATGGGATGGGCGGCGCGTCCATCCCACACGCGCGCTTGCCCGTCTCGCGCTACGATAGTGTCTCGCCAAAGACCCGAAAGGACGCGCATGTACGGACTCAAGACCGAGGCCAGCTTCGACTCCGCCCACTTCCTCGCCGACTACCACGGCAAGTGCGAGAACCTCCACGGCCACCGCTGGCGCGTCGTGGCATACCTGCGCACGCCCGAGCTGGGGGCCGCCGGCACGGAGCGCGACATGGTCTGCGACTTCGGCGTCTTCAAGCGCGCCGTCCGGGAGCTCGCGGAGGAGTTCGACCACACCTTCCTGGTGGAGGAGGGGACGCTGCGCCCGGCCACGATCGAGGCCCTGGAGGGCGAGGGCTTCTCGCTCACGGTCCTGCCCTTCCGCACCACGGCCGAGAACCTCGCCCGCCACTTCTGCGAGCGCCTGCGCGAGCGCGGCCTGCCCTGCGCGCAGGTCGACGTCTACGAGACCCCGCTCAACTGCGCGACCTATCTCGCGGACTGAGCCTCGTCAAACGCGCCGCAGGTCGGCGCCCCCGCCGCCCACAGACGGCAGCGGGCCGTCGGCCATCTTGTCACGACCTTGAATGATTATTGAGGGGCCCCGGTGGCTATACTTGCCTCAGGGTGAGTTCGGGAGAGCGGAGGTGCGTCATGGGAAGCCATCCCCTGCATGGGGTCAACCTGACGGGTTGGCTGACGCTTGAGTCGTGGGTGACGCCCGAGCTCTTTGCCGAGGCCGGCGCGCTCGACGAGCAGTCCCTCGCAAACGCCCTCGGTCCCCGTCGCTACGCCGACCTCGTGCGCTCGCACCGCGCGGAGTTCGTCACGCGCGAGGACTTTGCCCGGATCGCCGCGCGTGGCTTCAACGCGGTGCGCCTTCCCGTGCCATGGTACGTCTACGGCGAGCAGGGCCCCGAGCCCGGGCCCTACGTGGGCTGCATCGAGTTGGTCGACCAGGCGCTCGAGTGGGCGGAGGAGATCGACCTCAAGGTCATCTTCGCGCTTGCGATAAACCCCGGCGCGCCCTGCCCCGACGAGGGCGTGGCGCCGGACAACGCCGACTGCCACGTGCCGCGCGAGCGCATCCTCGACGTGGTCTACGCCCTCGCCAAGCGCTACGCCCTGCGCGCGGGCTTCTTTGGCATCGAGCTCGCCGACGACGCCGTCCCGCAGGTGCGCCGCGGCCTGGCGCTCACCGACGGCGTGCCCATCCATCGCCTGCGCAACTACTACCGCGAGGCCTACGAGCTCGTCCGCAGCGCGGCGGGCGAGGATCCCGTCGTCATCATCCCGGACGGCGGCATCCCGGGCGGCTGGGGTCGCTTCATGGCGCAGCGCCACTACGTCAACGTCTGGCTCGACAGCCATCTCGACCGCCCCGCCACGCGCGTGGACGTCTCCGGGCCCTCGGGCGTGCGCCGCCTCGTCGCCGCTCACGACCGCCACCTGCGCGAGGCGCGCCGCTGCGGCATGCCCGTCATGGTGGGCAAGTGGTCCTCGTCGCTTCCCGTCGCGGACGCCCAGATGACTCCGGAGGGCCGCATCGCCCTCGAGCGCGTCTACACCTCCGAGCAGCTGGGCACCTACGAGAAGTGCCCCGCGTGGTTCTTCAACACCTGGAAGACGAGCGGGCTTCTGGCGGGCTGGGACGCGCGCGTCGCCCTGGCGACCTTCGAGCGCGGGATGATCGTCTGATGGCGGTCGCCGCGCCCGGCGGCGTGCTCAGCGTCGTGGGCACCCCCATAGGCAACCTCGAGGACGCCTCGCCCCGCGTGATTCGCACGCTCGGCGAGGCGGACCTCGTGCTGTGCGAGGACACGCGCGTCACCGGGCGCCTCATGTCCGCCTTTGGCCTGCGCGTGCGCCTCGAGCGCTGCGACGAGAACGTCATGGCCGAGAAGGTCGCGGGCGTGCTCGACCGCCTGGCCGCGGGCCAGCGCGTGGCCTTCGTCTCCGACGCGGGCATGCCGGGGGTCTCCGACCCCGGGCAGCGCCTCGTCGACGCCGCGCTCGACGCGGGCCTGCGCGTGGAGGTGGTCCCGGGCCCGAGCGCGGTGACCTGCGCGCTGGTGGCGTCGGGGCTTGCGAGCGAGCACTTCTTCTTCGAGGGCTTCCTGCCGCGCCGCGCGGGCGCCCAGCGCTCGCGTCTCGAGGAGCTGGCAGTGGTCCCGGGCACGCTCGTGGTCTACGAGAGCCCGCGGCGCGTCGCCGAGACGCTTGCGCGCGTCGCCGAGGTCATGCCGGGGCGCCGCGTTGCCCTCGTGCGCGAGCTCACCAAGCTCCACGAGGAGGTCGTCCGCGGCGAGGCCGCCGCGCTCGCGGCGCAGGTGGCGGCCCGCGACGAGCTGCGCGGCGAGTGCGTGATCGTGATCGCCGCGCCCGGGGCGGGCGAGCTCGAGCGGCGCCGGGCGGCCGCGGCCGGCCCCGGAGGCACCCTCGAGGAGGAGATCGCCGCGGGCCTGGCCGCCGGCGAGCCCAAGAGCGCGCTGGCCAAGCGGCTGGCCAAGTCCTTCTCGCTTCCCCGCGCCGAGGTTTACGACAAGGTGCTCGCCGCCGCGCGGTAGCGCCGGTGCCGGCGGCGGGCCGTCCTTACGGCGTTGTGCGCACCCTCCGGCGATGTGCGCGCTCCCCGGCGATGTGTACACGACCTCAGAGGTCCTTCTCGGCAGATGCGCAGGTAGACGCGCTGCCGAGAAGTGCGCACAACGCCGTCCGGTGTACACAACGCGAACAAGTGCGCACAACGCCGAGAAGTGCGCACACCCCGGCGGGCGCGCCGCCCACCCCGCCCCGTTCGTGCCCCGCGCAAAGCCGCTCGCCGCCGCTTCGCTGCCGCTCGCGAAAGAGTACAATCGACTCCACATGCCAAAGTCCGTCATGAGGAGCACCTATGGCAGAGAAGCCGTCCTACTTCGTCACCACCCCCATCTACTACGTCAACGCTGCCCCGCACCTGGGCACCGCCTACTGCACCCTGCTCGCCGACGTCCAGGCGCGCTTCCGTCGCGCCGCCGGCTACGACGTCAAGTTCCTGACCGGCATGGACGAGCACGGCGAGAAGGTCGCCGAGGCCGCCGCCGAGCACGGCATGACCCCGCAGGAGTGGTGCGACTCCCAGGCCCCGCTCTTCAAGGACCTCTGGAGCGAGATCGAGGTCTCCAACGACGACTTCATCCGCACGACCGAGCCGCGCCAGCACCACGCGGTCCAGTACCTCTGGGACCGCATGCTCGAGTCCGGCTACCTCTACAAGGGCTCCTACGACGGCTGGTACTGCGTGCCCGAGGAGACCTACTTCACCGAGACCCAGGTCGAGAAGGCCGACGAGGAGCGCGGCACCAAGGGCCAGCACCTCTGCCCGGACTGCGGCCGCCCGCTCGAGCGCGTCCAGGAGGAGTCCTACTTCTTCAAGCTCTCCGCCTTCCAGGACCGTCTGCTCAAGCTCTACGACGAGCACCCTGACTTCGTCCAGCCGGACTTCCGCATGAACGAGGTCCGCAGCTTCGTCGAGGGCGGCCTGCAGGACACCTCGGTCTCCCGCACCACCTTCGACTGGGGCATCAAGGTGCCCTTTGACGACAAGCACGTCACCTACGTGTGGTTTGACGCCCTGCTCAACTACATGACCGCCGTGGGCTACAGCCTGGACGATGCGGCCTCCGCGGCCGAGTTCGCGCGCCGCTGGCCGGCCCAGTGCCACCTCATCGGCAAGGACATCATCCGCTTCCACTGCATCCTGTGGCCCGCCATGCTCATGGCCATCGGCGAGGCCCTGCCGGAGCACGTCTTTGTCCACGGCTTCCTCACGGTGCGCAATCCCGAGACCGGCCAGGCCGAGAAGATGTCCAAGTCCCGCGGCAACGCCATCGCCCCGCGCGACGTCATCGAGCTGCTGGGCGTCGAGGGCTACCGCTACTACTTCATGACCGACGTCGTGCACGGCGACGACTCGGCCATCTCCTTCGAGCGCATGGAGCAGGTCTACAACGCCGACCTCGCCAACAGCTGGGGCAACCTCGTCTCGCGCGCCCTCAACATGAGCGCCAAGTACTTCGAGGGCGCCACGCCGGCGTGCCCGGAGGGCTGGGCCGAGAAGGACGGCGTGCTCAAGGGCGTCGCCGAGGGTATCTACGACGCTTATGCCTCCCGCATGGAGGTCTTTGACTACGCGGGCGCCAAGGACGTGGTCATGGAGCTCGTCCACGCCGCCAACCACTACATCGAGGACTCCGCGCCCTGGGCCGTGGCCAAGGACCCGGAGCGCGCCGGCGAGCTCGCGGACATCATCCGCGACCTGCTGGAGTCCATCCGCATCTGCGCGCACCTCTTCGCGCCGTTCATGCCCCAGACCTCGGCCGAGGTCCTGCGCCGCATGTCGCTCGAGGCCGAGGCCGCGACGGACGACCTGCGCGCGGCCTGCGCCTGGGGCGGCCTCGCGGGAGGCGTGCCCGTGACCAAGGGAGACGCGCTCTTCCCGCGCCTCGACACGGTCAAGAAGTAGGCGGGCGTGGGCGGATCTCCTCTCGCAAGCCCCGGCGCCACGCGCGCCCTGCTCGAGGCGTACGGCCTCGCGACCAAGCACAGCCTGGGCCAGAACTTCCTGGTCAACAATCACGTGATCGAGAAGATCATGGACCTGGCGGAGCTTGGGCGAGAAGACCGCGTGCTCGAGGTGGGGCCTGGCATCGGCACGCTCACGCTGGCGCTTCTCGCCGAGGCGGGACGCGTGGTCTCGGTGGAGATGGACCGTGAGCTCGAGCCCGTGCTCTCGGCCCACGCCGCCGCGCACCCGAGCTTTGCCTACCTCATGGGGGACGCCCTGCGCGTCCCGGCGGAGAAGATCGTGGAGGCCGCGGGCGGCGAGCCCACGGCGCTGGTGTCCAACCTGCCCTACAACGTGGCGGCCACGATCATCCTGGCCTACCTGCAGGGCATGCCGAGCCTGCGCCGGCTCGTGGTGATGGTGCAGGCCGAGGTCGCCGACCGCATCTGCGCCGCGCCCGGCAGCCGCACCTACGGCGCCTACACGGCCAAGCTCGCGCTTCTCGGCCAGGTGACCGGGCGCTTTGAGGTGGGGCCGGGCAACTTCATGCCACCGCCGCACGTGGACTCCGCCGTGGTGCGCATCGACCGCGCGCCGCTGGTGGCGCCCGAGCTCGTGGCGGGCGTGTCCGCCGTGATCGACGCCGCGTTCGCGCAGCGCCGCAAGACCATCCGCAACTCCATGTCCTCATCGGGATACGAGAAGGGCGCGCTCGACGCGGCGTTTGCCGCCTGCGGGATTGCGCCCACGTGCCGGGCCGAGACGCTCGCGCCCGAGGACTTTGTCCGCCTTTATCAGGAAATCTCGCAGACTCAGGGCCAGGTCCGGCCGATTGGCGGGACCCAGGACCAGGGATAGACCAAAAGGAGCTAGGAGCACACCATGTCCAACGTCATTGCGCTCGACGATCTCACGCTCGCGGACGGCGAGCTGTTCCACGACCACAAGGGGACGGCGGCCCCGATGCCCGTGCCGCTCGCGCCGCTGGCAGACACCCACGGTCACCTCACGAGCTTCCGCGAGCACGACCCGGCGATGGCGCTCGTGCGCGCCGCGCTCGCCGGCGTGCGCCTGCTCGTGGTCCCCATCGACCCCATCGACGACATCCCCCGCAGGTGGGAGAGCGTGCCCGCGCTGCTGAGCTGGCTTGACGAGCAGATCGAGACCGCGCGCGAGGCGCTCGCCGAGTGCACCGAGCGCGGCTTTGTCCCGCCCGCCTTCGAGGGCTACGACGCGCCCGAGCTTCTCGACAACGTGCGCATCGTCGCCGGCGCGCACCCCTACGGCGCGGGCACCTTCGACGACGACGTCATGGCGCGCCTGCGCGAGCTGCTGGCGAGCCCCCGCTGCGTGGGCGTGGGCGAGTTCGGCCTCGACTACGGCCCCTCGAGCACGGTTCCCTACCCGGTGCAGGAGGAGGTCTTCCGCGCCCACCTGCGCCTCGCCAAGGAGCTGGGGATGCCCGTGCAGCTGCACATCCGCGACGCCGCCAACGACGTCCGCTGCGGCGCCCACCGCGACGCCGCGCGCATCCTCGAGGAGGAGGGCGTGCCCGAGGCCGGCTGCGACCTGCACTGCTTCACGAGCGGCGTCCGCGTGCTCGAGAGCTTCACGCGCCTGGACTGCCGCATCGCCTTTGGCGGCGCGCTGACGTTCATGCGCTCCGACGATATCCGCGAGGCCGCGACCATCTGCGCCGAGCGGTACCTGCTCACGGAGACGGACAGCCCGTACATGGCGCCGGTGCCGCTGCGCGGCGAGGAGTGCGAGCCCGCGATGGTCGCCTTCACCGCGGCGATGATCGCGGACGTCCGCGAGAAGGGCGGGCGCGGCTCGCGTCAGGAGACCTACGACGCGCTGTGGCGCAACGCCTGCGCGCTCTTTGGGCGATAGGGGCCGTTCCCGAGGTTCTTCTCGTCTGGACCGTCCGGGCGGCGCACGTTCCCCGGGGAGGTGCGGCGCCCGGACGGTTTTGCGTCCCGGACCGTCCGGATCCCGCACGTTCCCAAGGAGGTGCGGCGCCTGGACGGTTTTTGGGCCCGGACCGTCCGGATCCCGCACGTGGCTGAAGCAGGTGCGGCGCCCGGACGGTTTTTGGGCCCGGACCGTCCGGATCCCGCACGTGGCTGAAGCAGGTGCGGCGCCCGGACGGTTTTTGGGCCCGGACCGTCCGGATCCCGCACGTTCCCCAAAGAGGTGTGGGATCAGGTCGCGTCGGCGGGGCGGGCGTCGAGGTCGGCGCCGTGCTCGCGCGCGAGGCGTCTCCACTGCGCCTCGGCCGCCAGCCGGTACGCCCAGCGCGGGACCCCCGGACGCGCCAGGCCCTCGCCCGCGTCCGATCCGGCGAGGACCGCCATGATGAGCCGGTCGATCGCCTCGGAGACGCCGCGACGCAGCATCCCCATGCGCGGGGATTTGGCGATGGCCCCCAGCATACCGCCCGCGCCCACCGCGACGCCGCCCATCCACCGCGCGCCCGATCCCGCGCAGAAGTTCTCGATGACCGAGAAGGACGGAACGATCTGCTCGGCCTCGTAAAACCCCATGTTGGCCAGGGCGTAGACGCGAGTCCCCGGGGAGATGACGCCCCGGGAGCGCTCGAGGAGCTCCACGAGTCCTCCCGGCAGCGCGTCCACGTAGAGCGGATAGCCAATGAGCACCACGTCGCAGCCTTCGAGCAGCTCCGCGCGCGTCGCGCGCACGAGCTCGGGACGCCCCACGCCGGCCATCCGTGCGTAGACCGGCAGCGCCTCCGCAAAGTCCCCGAGCAGCTGCGCGGTCGCCGACCGGGCCCCGCGCGGGCTGCCGTTCACCAGCGCCACGCGGCGGGGGAGGGCGGGCGCGTGCGGCTGGGTGGCCGCCGCGGGCACGGCGGGCGCGTTCTTCTCGGCGCCTGCGCCCAGCTCGTCTGCGGGAAACCAGATGCCCGCGAGGCGCGCTCCCAGGTTGAGGGCGTTTGCGGAGGCGATGCGGCCAAAGCACGCGCGCTCCGCCTCCGTGGAGGGGCCGTAGAGCCAGCAGCTGATCGTCAGCTCGTGGTCGGGGTAGCGCAGGCGATGGTGCATCTGGGCGTTTGCCATGCGGAAGTTGGGGTGCAGGTAGCCGATGGAGCGGTCGAGCGCGCGCTTGACGAGCGGGGAGAACCCGCCAAAGGCGTTTTGGGAGAAGATCCAGAGCTCTTTGGTCCGGGCGATAAGAACGCCGAGGTCGCCCAGGGAGTCGCGGATGACGCAGACGCCCGGCGTGCGCACCCAGCACCCGAAGCAGCCCGCGCAGTCGTGCGCGGCGGCGAGGTCCTCCCGCGTGACGGCCGCGTCGAAGCGCGCGCCCGTGGCCTCGAGCTGCGCGCGCGTGAGGTCGCAGATGATGGTGCGCATGACGGCTCCTCCGGTCGACGTTGATGCCAGCGTACGCCAGGCGCGCCGCCGCGTGAAGGGGTCATCGACCCTTGACCGGAGGCGGAAGGATTACCTACTTCAAAACCAGTGGGTAACTGGCCCAAAAACGGAAAAGAGCCCCTCTTGAGGGCGGTTACCCACTGGTTTTGAAGTAGGTAACGGCTCGGCCCAAAGCGACCGGGACGAGAAGGACGTGGCGGGCGCGACAAAAACGGGGACGGAGCCCAGGCCGAGAAGTGCGACGGGCCGCAAACCTTAAGCACAGGACCTGCGCACGCCCCGCGTCCCTCGCGTGCTACACTACCGCCACCGAGGCGACCCCCATCCGCAGACGGAAGGGGGTCGCATGCGCATCGGGCGTCTTGCCACAAGGATGGGGGAGGGACTCGCGGAGGCCCTGTGGCCCACGCGCTGTGTGGGCTGCGACCAGCCTGGCGAGCTCATCTGCGACCGATGTCGCGCCGCACTGCCGTGGATCGAGCAGCGCCTGGCGTGCCCCTCGTGCGGTGCACCGTACGGGTACCTCACCTGCACGGAGTGCGACGGAACCTGGCCCGTGCGCGCCACGGTCGCCGCGTTTGGCTTCCATGGCACGCCGGCGCGCATGGTCACCTGCCTCAAGGACGGACATGAGCTGCGGCTCGCGCCGGTGATGGCGGCTGCCCTGCTCACGGCGCTCGAGGAGGCGTCCGCCTGGCCCGCGCCGGACGGGCGCCCGCGCTTCTCGCCCGACGAGGTGGACGGCGTCTGCTTCGTGCCCGCCACGTCCGCCGCCTTCGCGCGCCGCGGCTTCGACCACATGGCGCTGGTCGCCCGCGAGCTCTGCGGCTTCTCCGGCCTGGGGCTCGCCGACGTGCTCGTGCGACCGCAAGCCCGTGACCAGCGCATCCTTGGCCGAGAAGAACGCGCGGAAAACCTCGAGGGCACCATGTACGTCCGCGGGGACGTCTCGGGCGCGCGGCTGCTTCTGCTCGACGACGTCGCCACCACCGGCGCGTCGATTGCCGAGGCCTCGCGCGCCCTTCTCGCCCGGGGCGCGGCGTCGGTCACCGCCTGCGTCCTCGCCCGCGTGTGGTGAGCCCGGTGCCTGAGGGCCGCCCGCGCCCGCTCCCCGCGCCCGCCCGCGACCCGCGCCCGGCAACATGATGAAACTTGCTTTAACACACCCGCCCCCTCCCCGAAGCGCCTCGCGGACGGGGTATACTGAGCAGACGTCTCGACCAGGTCTGTGGTTGCGGGCCCCGGCGCGTCCGGAGCCCAAGTCCATGTCAGACGAGGACAAAGGGATCCACGTAAGTCAGGGCGTGCGCGTCCTGACGATCATGGCTCGTCCTAGAGGTAAGTCGCACCGCCCGTCATACCTAAGAGGCATACGGCCTCGCGGGCGAGAGGGGCAAGAGTGGAGGCGCCGCGGCGCCGGAAGCGACGTCCCCGGTGCGCGGGTGTGGGGGCAAAGACCAGGTCAGCTGGGAGAGGCGCACGACCGCAATCGTAGACGGGAGTTGCCATGCCGCGCTCGCGCTTTCATAGCATCCTCGGGGTCGCCGCCGCGGCCCTCAGCGTCACGCTGCTCGCCGGCTGCTCGGGGATCTCGGAGATCCCCTCGGGCGTCGGGAGCGTCGTCCAGAGCATCATCAAGGACGTGACCGACCCGGTCACCGTCGAGCAGGCCCGCGCCGCCCGCCGCGCCGAGCTGGTGCCCGCCGTGAGCGACGAGGACCTCGTCACCCCCGGCACCCTGACCGTCGGCGTACGGTCCACGGGCACAGCGCCGCTCGTCATGACCGGCTCGGACGGCTCCACGATGGGCATCGACGTCGACACCGCGTACGCCCTCGCGGACGAGCTGGGGCTCGCCCACGTCGAGTTCGTCTCCGTCACCAACGTGGCGGCGGGCCTCGCCTCCTGCGACGTCGTCATGAGCGTCGACGCCACCCAGGGCGACTGCACCGTCGTGGGCTCCTACGCCCAGAGCGCGCTCGGCGTCTTCGCCGCCGGCGACACGGTCGCGACTCCGATCGCCGCCACGGAGTTCTCCGGCAAGACGGTGGGCGTCCAGGAGAGCTCCGTCTCGCAGGCCTCCCTCGCCAAGCTGGGGCTCGGCAACTTCGAGGAGACCTTCTCCAACCTCAACGAGGCCTTCGACGCGCTCGCGGCCGGCTCGGTCGACTACGTGGTGTGCGACGCCTACGCCGGCGCCTACCTCGCCTGCACGCACGAGGGCATCTCCTTCGCCGGCACCATCGACACGCCCGTTCCCGTGGGCGTGGCCGTCTCGACCGACGCCACGTCCCTGCAGGCCAACGTCCAGGCCGCGCTCGACGCGATCCAGACCAACGGCGTCGCCGACATCGCCAAGTCCCGCTGGGTGGGGGAGTTCCCGGCCCTCACCGAGGCCACGGTGGTGACCGGCCTGCCGGAGCCGCAGGAGGAGCCGGTGGACGAGGGCGACGAGAACAGCGGCAACGCCGACGCCCAAAACGGTGACGAGGGCGAAGACGGCGTCTCCGGCAACGGCTACTCCGCCGACGACGCCGGCGCGGACGGCACCGACGCCGGGACCGACGACTCTGACGGCACCTACATCGGCTCCGCCTACGCGTTCGACTGACGCCGAGCCCGGCGTCCGGCCCCGCGCTCCCGGCGCGGCAGCGAGCGCGCGTTCTTCTCGCCCGCCTTTGCGAACGCACGCCGAACAGACCATGCCGCTCAGGCAGTTGGTGGCCGCGAGAGGGGGGAATGGGCCGCTCGCATTTGGGTATCTATTGTCGTAGGAGCGGCCGCGCCCGTGTCGCGCCCGCCCATGGCAATCGTTAGGAGGTTCGCATGGTTGACATCAAGATCTCGGGCCGCAAGGTGGGAGTCTCCGACTCTCTTCGTGCACACGTCGAGGAGAAGGTCGGCAACGCGCTCAAGGTGTTCGATATCAAGCCCATGACCTGCGATGTCGTTCTGCGCGTCGATAAGAACCCCTCCAACCCCGAGCGCAAGACCTGCGAGGTCACGGTCTTTGTCCGTGACAACGTCGTCCGCGTGGTCGCGAGCTCCGACGACATGTTCGCCGCCATCGATGACGCCGCCGACAAGGTCACCCGTCAGCTCCGCAAGTACAAGACGCGCGTCATCGACCGCCGTCAGCGCGTCGCCGCCGCCAAGGCCGGCACCGTCACCCAGGAGGACCTCGCCACCCTCATCGAGCCCGGCCCGGACGAGACCGAGGACGACCAGCTCGTGCGCGAGAAGTACATCGACCTGTTCCCCATGACGGAGGAGGAGGCGCTCGTCCAGACCGACCTCATCGGCCACGACTTCTACGTCTTCACCAACGCCACCACCGGCCTGGTCAACGTCATCTACCACCGCAAGAACGGCGGATACGGCATCATCAAGCCCAAGATCGAGGAAGAGAATGAGCAGTAGCGATACCAGCACCACCGCAATCGAGGACGCGGCCTCCGAGCAGGGGCTCGCGTCAGAGACCAACGCCCAGGCGTCGCAGGAGGCTGCGCGCCTGGGCCGCGCGTATCACCGCGCGTCCAACGTGAGGATCATCGTGGACTCCTGCGCCGACTTCGCCCCCGGCGTGGCCGAGGCGCTCGGCGTGGATGTGGTGAACTTCACCTACGTCATGGGCGGCGAGGAGCACGCGGACGACCTCTGGAATTCCATGACCCCCAAGGAGTTCTACGACCGCATGCGCGCCGGCGAGACGGCTACCACCGCCGCCGTGACACCGGGCCACTACCTCGAGCACTTCGAGCGCGCGGCCGAGGAGGGCACCCCGACGGTGTACCTGGCCTTCACCCGCGGCCTCTCCTCGAGCGTGGACGCCGCGCGCCAGGCTGCCGAGATGGTCCGCGAGAGCCACCCGGGCTTTGAGATCTACGTGGTGGACAACCTCTGCCCGTCGGCCGCGGCGGAGCTTTTGGCCCTCGAGGCCGTGAACCAGGCGGCCAAGGGGCTCTCCGCCAAGGAGCTCGTGGCCTGGGTCGAGGAGGCGCGCTACTACGTCCACGGCTACTTCACGCTGGACTCCTTCGACGCCCTCGCGCGCGGCGGGCGCATCCCGCCGGCCGCGGCCACCGTGGGCGGCAAGCTCGACATCAAGCCCGAGCTCTCCTACGACACCAACGGCGCCCTCACGCTGCGCGGCATGTGCCGCGGCCGCAAGAAGGCCCTGCGCGCGATCCTGGCCGACTTCAAGGCCAACTACCTCGGCGCCGAGGGCGGCGATGAGAAGCTCCCCATGGCCATCGTCTCCGCGGACGCCGAGAAGGACGCCATGTGGCTTGCCGAGCAGGTCCGCAAGGAGCCGGGCTGCGCCGACGTCCCCATCATCTACAGCTCCGTGGGGCCGGTCATCGGCGCGCACGTGGGCCCGGGTATGGTGGCCCTGCTCTTCTGGGGCAAGGACCGTCGCGAGAGCCTCTCGTTCACCGACCGCATCGCCCGCCGCGTCAAGGGCGAGAAGTAGCAACTGTCTGACAACGGGGTGATGAGGAGGGACCGTCCCTCCTCATCACCCTGCCTGTGGAAAGGAACCACCTTGCAGATCAAGAAGATCGCCTTCATCGGGACCGGCATCATGGGCGCGCGCATCGCGGGCCACATCATGGACGCCGGCTACGAGCTCACCGTCTACAACCGCACGCGCGAGAAGGCCGAGGAGCTTCTCGCCCGCGGGGCGACGTGGGCGGGCAGCCCCGCCGAGGCCGCCGCGGACGCGGACGTGGTCTTCACCATGGTGGGCTACCCGAGCGACGTCGAGGACGTCTACCTCACGACCGACGGCCTCATCCGCGCCGCCAGGAAGGGCGCCTGGCTCATCGACCTCACCACGAGCTCCCCGCAGCTCGCGCGCGACATCCACGACGCCGCGGAGGTCGAGGACAAGCACGCCTTCGACTGCCCGGTGACGGGCGGCGAGCAGGGCGCGATCGACGGTACCCTCACCCTCATCGCCGGCATCACCGAGGCCGCGGCGGCGCCCGTGCTCCCGGTGCTCGAGTCCTTCTCGTCCAAGATCTTCTACTTCGACCAGCCCGGCGGCGGCCAGACCGCCAAGCTCTGCAACCAGGTCTCGCTGGCCTCCTGTATGGTGGGCTACGCCGACGCGCTGGCCCTCGCCGAGCAGTCCGGCATCGACGCCGAGCGCGTGCTCGAGGTCATGGCGAGCGGCACGGGCGGCTCCGGCGCGTCGCGCACCCTGGCGCCCAAGTCCCTCGCGGGCGACTACAAGCCGGGATTTCTCGCCGAGCACCTGCGCAAGGATATTGGCCTGGCGCTGCAGCGCTCCGAGGACCTCGACATCACGCTGCCGGGCGCCGAGACGGCGTTCACCCTCTTTGACATGCTCTGCCAGATCGGCGGCTCGCGCATGGGCACGCAGGCCCTCACGCTGCTCTACCAGGAGGAGGCCGCGTGCGTGGCGGCCGGCCTCGACTGGTCCCTGCTCGACCAGGGCGAGGACGACGAGCACGACCACGAGTGCTGCTGCGGCCACGACCACGGCGAGGACCACGAGTGCTGCGGCGGTCATGGGCACGGCCACGGCGACGGCCACGAGTGCCACTGCCACGACCACGATCACGAGCACTAGCCACGGGGCACGAGGGCCAGGCGCGCCTCGCTAACATGCACAGCTCCGGTTTTGCCAAAAAAATACCTGCGGATATAGAATACGCAACGGAACTGTGTATGTTACGGTAGCCGGCCGGCGTCGACATCCTCGGCGCCGGCCGATCAGCGCCGCGCAAGACAAGGAGAACCACCCGCTTCATGAACGGAACCGACATCCCCCAGAGCCCGCAGAGCTCCATCGCGGTGCTCATCGACTTTGAGAACCTCGCCCTCGGCACGGGCAAGCGCAACCGCCGCGGGCACCAGGAGCCCGGCCCGCTCCCCGACGTCAAGCTCATCCTCGAGCGACTCGTCGACAAGGGCCGCATCACCGCCAAGCGCGCCTACTGCGACTGGCAGCGCTTCTCCGACGCCGTCACGCCCCTGCACGAGCTGGGCATCGAGCTCATCGAGATCCCGGACCGCGCCTACACCGGCAAGAACTCCGCCGACATCCGCCTTGCCGTGGACGCGATGGAGATTTGCCTCACGAAGGACCACATCGACACCTTTGCCATCCTCTCCGGCGACTCGGACTTCTCGCCGCTCGTCTCCAAGCTCAAGGAGTTTGGCAAGACGGTCATCGGCGTGGGCATGAAGGAGGCCACGAGCAGCCTGCTCGCGGAGGTCTGCGACGAGTTCATCTTCTACGAGGACATCACCCGCGGCGCGGGCATCCCGGACTTCTCCGGCAAGGTGCCGCGCGAGAAGCAGGACTGCTACCAGCTGCTCTTCGAGACCATCGACGCGCTGCAGCGCGAGAGCGACAGCTTCATCCTCGCCTCGCGCCTCAAGGACACGATGAAGCGCAAGCGCCCGCAGTTCTCGGAGGCCTCGTACGGCTACCGTTCTTTCACGGCGCTTCTGCGCGAGGCGTCCAAGCTCGGATTCATTGAGATTCACCAGGACCCCAAGAGCGGCACGGCCGTGGTCGACGGGTTCTGCGAGTAGGGAGGAAAAACATGGCGGATATCGAAACCCCGGACATCTCGGGCCTGGTCGAGGAGCTCTCCGGCTCGAGCCGTCGCCGCCGCCAGGAGGTTGCCCACGCGATCGCCCAGGCCGCGCGCAGCAACCCCGACGTGGTGGCGCCCTTTGCCGACGACCTCATCGACGCGCTCTTCCGCCCGGAGGCGCAGACGCGCTGGGAGGTCCTCGACGCCCTCGGGGCCGTCGCGCAGACCGACGCCGAGCGCGTGGCGGGCGCCTTCGAGGGCGCCGAGGCGTCGCTGTTCGACGACGGCTCGGCCACGGTGCGCCTGGCGGCCTTCGAGTTTTTGTGCCGCCTCGGCGCGAGCTCGCCCGAGCGCTCCGACGAGGTCTGGCCGCTGCTCGACGAGGCGATCCAGTGCTACCACGGCGACGCCGAGTACCGCGACATGCTCACGGCGCTGTTGGGCCTCGCGCAGGGCGCTGCCTCCGAGCAGACGCGTTGCTCCCTGGCGGCTCGCGTGAAGTTTGACGCCGAGAACGGCACGGGCTACATCAAGTCCTTCTCGGCAGAGATCCTTCAAGCTCTCTCATAGGTTTGTGCAGGGGCGGGGGAGGTTGCTCCCCGTCGCCGTGCCGCGCCGTAGAATCAAGGCCTGAAAGCAAGATGGGCGCGCCCGCCGCGGAGCGCCGAGCGTGAGGGGAGACCCATGGCAGACGAGGACAAGATCGAGGACGTGGCCGAGAAGGACGCGGACTCGGTGGAGGAGAAGGACGTGGAGGCCAAGGCTGAGAAGGACGTCGAGCCCGAGGCTGCCGAGACCGAGAAGGGCTCCGGCGCGCCGCCCGCCCCGGGCGCCGCTGCCGCGGAGCCCGCCGACGCCCCCGCCGACGCCGCCGACGCCGACGCCCCCGCCGAGGCCGACGCCGCCGACGCCGCCGACGCCGACGCCCCCGCGCACCGCGGCCCCTCCACGCCCGTGTGGGTCGCCATCTGCGTCTGCGCGCTCGTCGTGGGCGTGCTCGCCGGCTTCTTCCTGCTCGGCGGCGCGGGCGGCGGCTCCGTCGCGCTCGACGGCCGCACGACGCTCTCTGCCGACGAGCTCGACAGCACCATCGCCACCTACACCTACAACGGCGTGCGCACCAACGTGACGGCGCGCGACGTGCTGACCTTCGGCGGCTCCTCGGTGGACACCGCCGTCAACGAGGACGGCACCTACAACGTGCCCGCCGCCACCAACGTGCTCGTGTACGCGCAGAACCGGATCATCCTGGACGACGCCGAGGCCCGCGGCCTCACGGCAAGCGACGAGGAGATCTCCGACTACAGCGAGAAGACGATGGGCACCTCCGACCTCGCCAGCATCGCCAGCTACTACGGCATGGACGAGCAGGCCGTGCGCGACACCTTCGCCCAGTCCGTCGTCATCGAGAAGCTGCGCGCTTCCGTGTGCGAGACCACGCTCCCCGAGCAGCCCACCGAGCCCACGGCCCCCGCCGACGGCGCCGAGGACACGCCCACGGCCGACTACGCGAGCTACATCATCGCCCTTCTCGGCGACGAGTGGGACTCCGAGGCCGGCACCTGGGCCCGCACCGACGGCGACTTCTACGCCACGCTCTCGACCTACGAGATCACCAACGACTCCGCGACCTACGCCGCCGCCGAGGCCGCCTACAACGTGGCCTACAGCGCCTACCAGGACGCCTACACCCAGATGAGCAACGAGTGGAGCGACTACACGAGGAACCTCCTCGCGGGCGCGACCATCCAGCTCGGCTCCCTGGCGACCTCCTGATGCGCGTCGCGATAAGCGCCTGCCTGCTGGGAGCCCCCGTCCGCTACGACGGGGGCTCCAAGCCCGTTTCCGAGGTGCTCGAGCTTGCCGAGAAGGTCGACGTCGTCCGCGTGTGCCCCGAGACCGCGAGCGGGCTTCCCGTGCCGCGGCCGCCGGCGGAGCAGCTCGGGGGGCGCGTCCTTCTCGCCGACGGGCGGGACGTGACCGCGGAGTTTGACCTCGGGGCGCGGCGGTGCCTCGACGCGGTGAGACGCTCGCCGGTCCGTTTGGCCGTCCTCAAGGCAAAGAGCCCCTCGTGCGGGGTGGGTCTGGTCTACGATGGAACCTACTCTGGAAGGCTCGTTCCGGGCCAGGGCGTCTTTGCCCGCAGGCTCGAGGAGGAGGGGATCTGCGTGGTCACCGAGGATACCGTGAAGTCGTGCAAGCCGAGCGTGGAGCATCCCGTCGCCATCGTGCTGGGAAGCGGCCTGGGGCACCTGGGCTCGCTCGTGAGGCCGGTCCGCCGCATCGACTACCGTGACATCGAGGGATTTCCGCAGGACGCGCGCCCGGTGGCGGGGCACAGCTTCGAGGCCACCGTGGGCTCGATCGACGGCGTACCGGTGGTGGTCTATCCCGGGCGCATCCATCTCTACCAGGGCTACTCCGCCGCCGAGGTCACGGCGCTCGTGCGCCACGCGCACCACCTGGGCTGCCGCGACGTCGTCTTTGCGTGCGCCACGGGCGCGGTGCCGGGCCAGGCGCACACGGGTCTGGGCATCCTTACGGACCAGATCAACCTCACGGGGCGCAACCCCCTCGCCGAGTGGGAGGGTCTGCGCGACGTGGAGAGCCCGTTTGTGGACATGAACGACGCCTACTCGCCCTACCTGCGCACCATCGCGCGCGGCGTGGCCGACGACCTGGGCATCGCCGTGGAGGAGGGCGTCTACGCGGGCGTGCTGGGCCCGTGCTTCGAGACTCCGGCCGAGGTGGCGGCGCTGCGGACGCTCGGGGTGTCCTACGTGGGCATGTCCACGGTGTGCGAGGTCGTCATGGCGCGGGCGCTGGGCATGAACGTGCTGGGGCTCACGCTGGCGGCCAACGAGTCCGGCGCGCCGGCGGTCAGCCACGAGACGGTGCTCGCCGAGGCCGAGAAGCACGCTGAGGACTTCGAGGCGCTCGTGCGCGGCGTGCTTCGGCTGCTGTAGCGGGCGCGGGTGCGCCGCGCGGGCGGGGCGGGCAAGAAAAACGTGCTTGCGCAGTGGCAGCGGTTCTCGTATAGTTGTTATTCGCTGACACGCCAGCTTAGCTCAGTTGGTAGAGCACCGCTCTCGTAAAGCGGGGGTCACCAGTTCGAGTCTGGTAGCTGGCTCCAGCCAAACGCACAGGTCAGAGGCCGTTTTGGTCTCTGGCCTTTTTTCATGTTTGATACGCGTCCCGCCCACATGGGTGGAGATAGGGGTGAAAAGGCCCCTAAGGTCCGACGTACCCCCAGGGATTCAAAGCCCAACAACAAGGGGGCGGCCGTCCGCACATGATCGCAGACGGCCGCCCCCGAAGTTCAAGCCAGCTTCAGGGCGTGGGGCCTTGTCGCCGCTACAGAAGGCGGGCCTCGTCCATGCGCTGCAGGAACGTGGCTGCCTCGGCGCGGGAGCAGGTCTGCTGAGGAGCAAGGTTGCCCTGGCCGTTGCCCCCGCCCCGCCCGTCCTACGCGACGAGTGCATCTGCTCGCAGCGTCGACACGCCCGTCTCGGACATTTTTTCTAGAAAAAGTGTCCAATCATGGAGACTATTTCTAGAAAAAATCTCCTATACTGTAGCGAACCAAGAGAGGGGGCAATCATGAGACGCAAGATCGATAGCGCACTCGATGCCTGGAAGCTGCGCGCAGATCGCAAGCCCCTGATCCTTATGGGGCCGCGTCAGGTGGGAAAGACCACGTCGGTTCTGGCCTTTGGCGATCGCTCGTACAAGTCGATCGTGCACGTGGACTTCTATCGCCAGCCGCAGGCAAAGGCGGCGTTTGCGGGTAGCTTGGAGCCGCGCGTCATCATTCGTGCGCTCGAGGCCCTGCTCCGGCGTGACATCGATCCGGAGTCCACCCTGCTCTTCCTCGACAAGATTCAAGACTGTGACAACGCCATCACCGCCCTGAAGTTCTTTCGCGCCGACGCCCCCGAGTATGACGTGGTGGCAGCGGGGAGCTTGCTGGGAGTTCATGTGGCGTGCGAGGGGTCGTTTCCCGTTGGCTACGTTGACATGCTGGACATGCACCCCATGGACTTCGAGGAGTTTTGCTGGGCGCTTGACGAGGGGCGCGGCTTCTCTTTGCTGAGGGACTCGTTCGCGAACGGCGCCCCCTTTGCGCTTCACGAGCGGTTCATGGATCTCTACCGGGACTATCTGCTGGTTGGAGGCATGCCCGAGGCGGTGGCGAGGTTTGCGCGGACCCGTCGCGTCGCGGATGCCGCCGGAGTGCAGCGCGACATACGCACCGCGTACGTGGCGGACATGGTGAAGTACGCGACCGCAGTTGACGCTGCGAAAATCTCCGCTTGCTGGGAGAGCATTCCCGCCCAGCTGGCCAAGGAGAGCGGGTCGACAAAGTTCGTCTGGCGCCACGTTGCCAGCGGGGCCAAGGCGGAGCGCTACGGAAGTGCGGTCGACTGGCTCGTGGCGTCGGGGATCGTGAGCAAGTGCACGCAGGTTTCTGAGGGCGTCTCGCCGTTCAAGTCCTTTGAGAACGAGTCCTCGTTCAAGCTGTACGTTGCGGACACGGGGCTCCTTGCCAGCGCGTACGACGCCACTCCCGCGGACCTGAGCGACACGGGCAACCGCAGCGCGCGCTTTCGCGGCGGCATGGCGGAGAACTATGTCATGCAGCAGCTCGTGGCGGCGGGTCTCAAGCCGTATTACTGGGGGATGCAGTCGACCTACGAGGTTGAGTTTGTGGTGCGGCTGCGTGACGGCGTGGTCCCGATCGAGGTGAAGAGCGGAACGCACGTCAGGTCAAGGAGCGCGACGCGCTTTGCAGAGAAGTACGGGTGCCCGCACGTGCTGCGTGTCACGGGCAGGAACTTCGGCGTCACGGAGACGGTGCGAAACGTGCCCCTCTATGCGGCGTGCCTTATCGGCGAGCTTGCGTGAGGGCGGTGCTCGTGCGGGTGTGGGTGGTCGCCGCCCTTCGCGCTCCTCTGGGAGAGCGAGAGCCAACGCTGACGGAAATCGTCAGTCGCGACGGCTGGGTGTAGTACACTTTCAACATTCCTACAGGAATCCTGGGGGCTCCTGGGAACGTTGATGAAAAGGAGGATGCAATGGTATCTGCCGGTACCGTGCGGATTCGACCGTTAGCAGCGCTCTTTGCGACGGTTGCGTTCGCCGTAACTTTGCTGACGGGGGGGGGCTGCCTCCGCTGAGCCTGTCAGTCACCGCATAGGGCCGTTTTCTCTTTCTTCCGACGAGGCGCTCGCCGCGGGTACGGACTATGAGTACGACGAACCCACCAAGACTCTGACCCTCAAAACCACCAAGACCGTCACGGTGTCGACGCCCGACGCAGGAACCGGGCTTTATGATGGTGTTGATGGCAGGTTGGTTCTTGACCCGGGAAGCGGGCGGGATCTCAAAGTAGTTCTCAATTCCTGCAATCTTCTCATAAGAGATAAAAACTCACTGTCTCCTATTGTTACCGTGGAGTCTGGCAATGTGACCCTCTCTCCTGTTGGAGAGCAGGAAAACCGGTTCATGATCAATCCTGGGGTGAACGAGGAGATCGAGGGCACGTTTGGCGTCGTCGAGGTCGTCTCTCCGGCGAGGCTGACCTTTAACGGCACGGGTAGCCTGAGGGTTAACTTTGACACCATGACAATGGCCAAAGTCATGGGGGTTCGCGGCTCGGACATACACTTCGTCTCCGGCGCCTATGACATCGGCGGAGGGTACTATGCTCCCGCCATCGGCGACTACGACGGTATAGTCACCGACATCTCCTTCGATGGTGCTGACGTCACTATGAGTGATCTGCGCCGGGCATATCCCGGCGTGGGCTCGGTCACGGGAGACGTTTCTGATATCTCCGTGACCGGAGGTACGGTGAACATAAATGGTGGCCCCGGCATCGGAAGCGTCAAGGGTGACGTGTCCAATATCAACATTACTAGTGGAACTGTGACGCTTACTTGTGCTTATGAGTCGAGCACCAAAGCGTATCCGTTCCTAGGATCGACCGAGGGCAACGTCTATGGCATCGACATCAGTGACGGTACGGTGAATTTTGGCTACATGCCTCGCAGCAGCATTTGGGAAGGTGCTCCTGTAATCGGAACTGCGAATACCGATGCAACCTGCACGGGCATCTCCGTATCGGGCGGGAGGTTTGACATTGCCAAGTCAGACAGCGATGCGAAATACCTCCAGCTTGCGACCTACGGGCAGTCCCGCGGCGGCGAGGAGACGAGCATCACCGGAGGACGCTGGGTGTTGAGCCAGTATAACAGCAGGGATTACGGTAAGCCTGACATAGTGGAGTACCCAAGCGAAAGCCAGCAGCGATTCCTGGGGGTCCCGCTCCCGGACAATTGCGTCACGTACTTCGTGAAGAGTGAGGGTTCCGGAAACGTTGACGGCGTCTGGCGCATCATCCCAAAAACCAATATCAAGCAGTACACGGTGTCTGCAGAAACCTTGACGCTGACCTATGACGGCCAAGATGTGGCCCACACAGAGTATGACGCGACGGTGAAACGAGGGGAGGACCCGGTCACGACGGGCATTACCATTACGAAGAAGTGGAAGCCGGCGGGTCCGGGGGACGACTGGATCGAGTGGAATTACCGTAACGAGGATCCCAAGCTGCCCGGTACGTATGATGTGCTCTTTACGATTCCCAAGAGCGTCGACCCGGTTACCGAGGACCTCTACGCGGCTGCGGAGAAGCAGGGCAAGCTCGTCATCGAGCCGCTGAAGCTTGATGACAGCTATACGGTTACCATCTGGGCGTCGAAGCCCTATGACGGCTCCCCAGACTATAAATTTGAGGGTAAGAGAATCACCATCACCAAGCAGACTGATGATGGCCGATACTCCATGACGCTGACCGGCGTGAACGGCGAAGCCGTGTTCAAAAGCGCCGAGGTGAACGAGAAGAACCTTAAGATTACCTCGCTGAAGGACGTCGTGGGAGTCAACTTACCCGAGGGTGGCGTGAAGGCCACGGCAAACCCCGGCATCGTCGCGAGCACGTTAACTAAACTGGAGGGGGCGCAGGTGACGCCGCGCCACTACGACGGGACGGACACCATCGAGGTGGAAGCCCTGTTCTTCAAGGCCTCCGGCCAGAGCGATCGCGTGAGGATTCCGGTTGATGCCGGCTTTACGTTGACCGACGTCTCGCTTGCCGATCCTATGAATGGGGCGATTCCAAACTATCCATATAAAGCTGCTGAGCTTGGCATCTATATCGTGAGCGGGACCATCCAGCAGTGGCCGGACGACGACGAGGGCTTTGACTTCAGCCGCGTCCGCGAAGATACCGACGGCGTGTTCAAGGTCCCGTGTCTGGATGAGAACGGCGACCAGATGAATGCCGTGACGCGGCACCCCGTCACCGTGACGTCCATTATGGGTGCCGACAAGGTTTACGACGGCACGACAACGCTTCCCACCGATGATGTCACGCCTGTGTTCGATGATCAGCTCGACGACCTGAAGCTCAAAAACGATGACTACACACTTACAGGCCTCAACTATGAATCACCCAATGCCGGCAAGCAGGCAATTACCGGTACGTTTAGTTGGACGGTCCCGAGGACTGCCGAGAAGGTCCTTGAGAAGTTTGAAGAAGAAGTCAGTGGAGGCAATTACGACGGATACTTTGCCTACCTGAACTCCGCCGCCTGGAACTACGAGATCGTCGGCGACGAAAAAAGCCCGACGTCGACGTTCTTCTCCACGGCAACCGGCACCATCTCTAAGCGACCCATCACCATCGACGACGTGACCGTCAAGAACAAGGCCAACGACGGCACCACCACGGCCGAGGTCGTGTCCGTGACCTTCGACGGCCTGGTGGAGGGCGAGAGCCTGACGCTGGGCGAGGACTACACGGCCACCGCGTCCTTCTTGGACTCTGACTCGGGAGAGAACAAGCGGGTCACCGTGACGGTGACGCTGCGCGAGGACGGCCCGTTCTCGAAGAACTACACCTTTGAGGAGGACAGCCTCACTGCCAACGCAACCGCCACCGCATCCATCACCGGCCCCAAGCCGGGTGGCGGCGGCTCGTCCGGCGGCCAGACCAAGCCCTCCCACGCCATCGAGGTCGAGCAGACCGCGGGCGGCTCCGCGCAGGTCGACAAGGACCGCGCGCCCGAGGACTCCGAGGTCACCGTGACGGCGACGCCGGATGCCGGCAAGCAGGTCTCGTCCGTGACGGTCGTGGACGAGAAGGGCAACGAGGTCGAGGTCACGCCCAACGACAACGGCACCTGGACGTTCGAGATGCCGGGCGGTGACGTCACCGTGAGGGTGACCTTCGCCTGCGACGGCGGCGCGCTCTGCCCGAGCGAGCCCTACCCGGACGTGGACCAGTCCCAGTGGTACCACGCGGCCGTGGACTGGGCGATCTCGGGCGGCGTCATGACCGGCTACGGAGACGGGACCTTCGGGCCCGACCGCTTCGTGACGCGCTCCGAGGCCGCGGCGGTGCTCTGGAACGCCGCGGGCAAGCCCGCGCTCGAGGTCGACGAGTCCGCGCTGCCGGCCGACGTGCCCGCCGGCGAGTGGTACACCGGGCCCGTGGCCTGGTCGCTGGCGGAGGGGATCTTCAACGGCAACGGCGACGGGTCCTTCGCGCCCGCCGGGGAGCTCACCCGCGAGCAGGCGGCC
>NZ_NFIT01000006.1 GCF_002159495.1 Olsenella sp. An293 | reverse complement strand
TGAACTGCGCCCCAGAACTTGGACGCGCTAAATCATAACCGCTAGGCGGCCTCCCGAAGGGCCTGCTCCCGGAACTCGACCGGGGTCAGGCCCTTCAGCTTGACCTGCCGCCTCGTATTGTTCCAGTGGTGAATGTAGGCCTCGAGGTCGCGCTTGAACTCCTCGAACGTCCCCCAGTCGCGACCGCGGAAGAACTCGTCCTTGATGTGTCCGAAGACCTGCTCGGTCGCGCCGTTGTCGATGCAGTTGCCCTTGCGCGACATGCTCTGCACGAAGCCGTTCTCCGCGAGGGCCTCGACGTACGTCGCGTGCTGGTACTGCCACCCCATGTCCGAGTGCAGGACCGGTGCCGTCCCCTCGGGCTTTGCCGCCACGAGCATGGCGAGCATCTCCTCCTGCTGGGCGAGGTCGGGGCGCTCCGAGATCGAGTGCGCCACGATCTCCTTGCTGCCGAAGTCGTAGACCGGGGCGAGGTAGGCCTTGCCGAAGGAGAGCTTGAACTCGGTGACGTCGGTGCCCATCTTCTGCCAGGGGCCGTCGGCGGCGAAGTCCCGGCCGAGCACGTTCTCGAAGGTCTCGCCGACCTCCCCCTTGTACGAGCTGTACCTGTGGTAGTCGGTCTCGCGCCTGATCCCGCAGCGCAGCCCCATCTCGCGCATCATCTTGAGCACCGTCTTGTCCGCTATCCGCTCGCCGTCGACCGCCCTCAGCTCCATCGCTATCTGCCGGTGGCCCACGCCGTTGGGGAGCCTGCCGAAGATCTCGGCGACCCGCGGCCGGAGCTCCGGCCTGGTCGGCTTCTTCGGGTGAGCGAGCGCGTAGTAGTAGGTGGACCTGGCGAGCCCGGCGGCGCGCAGCAGGTCGTCGAGGCCGTGGCCCAGCCCTGAAAGCTCGGCGACCGCTAGGGCCTTCTCCCGGCTCGGGAGCGAAGCTCCGCCTTCAGGGCTATCGATTTTTTTAGGTACGCCACCTCGGCCTCGAGCCGCCTGACCTCGCGCTCGAGCTCCTGCTCGCGCGTCATCGGCGCCGCCCTCGAGCCCGACCCCCTGGGCCTGCCCTTCGGCTTCGGCCGGAGCGCCTCCTCGCCGCCCTCCCGGTAGGACTTCACCCACTTCGAGATCGGCGCCTCGGACCTGACCCCGAAGCGCGCCATCGCCTCGGACCTCGTGGCCCCCTCCTCGACCACCGCCCTCGCGGCGGCCAGCTTCGTCTCGAAGCTGTATCTGTACTGCGAGCCGCCCACGTCGAGCAACCCCTCCGCTCCGGTGGCGCGGAACCTGCGCTGCCACCCCTTCGCCGTCCTCCTGGGTATCTCGAGCTCGGTCGACACGGCACGGTAGCCGAGCCCCCTGCCGAAGAGGTCGGCAGCCTTCCTTCTCAGGGCAACATCGTATTTGACCCTCATGTCCTGCGCCATGAAAAACCTCCCATTTCTCGTTGTCCAAGAAATGGGAGGCAGTTCAGCGACGTCCGGGGGCGCCTGCCGTGCGCCCAGGGGGCTCTAATGGCCTAGGCCTCGGTCCAGTGCTCGAGCAGGTAGCGCTCGGCGGCCGGGCACCAGAGTCCGCGGTTGGCCTCGACGATGTCGGCGAGGCCGGCGTAGCGCTCGTCCTCGTCGGCCTTGGCGCGCAGGTCCTCGAGCGCCGTGAGCGGCATGCTCACATGCGTGTAGATGAGCTTCTTGCCGCCCGGGATCTTGGGCAGCTCGAGCGTGGTCTGGGCGGCCGCGTCGAGGCCTCCCACGTGGGTGACCATGACGGAGGGGTCAATGCGGTCGGCAGCCGTGAGCTCGAGCGACTCGACCATGTCGTCGGTGTTGCCGCCCGTGGTGCCCATCACGTGGTGGGAGCCGTAGTGCACCTCGTAGAAGTTCATCTTCGCCGAGAAGTTCTTGTCGGTGGGGCCGGCAAAGAAGTTAAGGCAGCCGTCGCGGCCCAGGATCGCGTCGGAGAGCGTGACCACCGGGGCGACCGGGGCGTAGCAGAGCACGTCGTCAAAGCCGGTGCCGCCAGAGACCTCGCGCAGCGCCGCCACCTGGTCCTCGTAGGCGCCGTTGTTGATGAAGACGAGGTCGATGCCCGTCTCGGCCTTGACCTCCTCGGGCGGGAAGAGCTCCGCGGCGCGGTCCAGGCGCTCCTGGTTGATGTCGGCCACGCACACCAGCGCCGGGCGACGGTCGCAGTGCAGGGCGTAGGTGAGCGCCCCCAGGCCCATGGGGCCCGCGCCGGCCACGATGGCGAGCTTGCCGCCCTCGCGGATGCCCATCTCGTGGGTGTAGACGCCCATCTGCGTGTGGTAGGCGGCGTGGAAGGCGCCGATCGAGCAGCTCATGGGCTCGGCGAGCGACGCCTGGTAGTACGCCTCGCCGGTGTACTCGAGCAGGCAGTCGCACTCCATGACCTCGGCCGGCAGGATGCAGTAGGTGGCGTCGCCGCCGCAGAACTCGTAGGAGTAGCCCGGGCTCCACATGGTGCCCTTGTAGTTGAGGGCGGGCTGGATGGTGAACTTCATGCCGGGCTTGAAGCGGTCGGCCCACTTGGCGCCCACCTCCACGATGTCGCCGGCAAACTCGTGGCCCATGATGGCGGGGTGTACGGCCACGTCCTCGTGCACGCGCTTGTGGTCGACGCCGAGCGTGGCGCACTTGTACGTGGACATGCAGATGCTGTCGGAGACGACCTTCACGAGCACCTCGTCGTCCTTGATCGCGGGAAGCTCGAACTCCTCCAGACGCAGGTCGTTAGCCGCGTGGAGACGCACTGCCTTTGCCTTCATGATGGTTCCTCTCTGTGATGTTGACAATGTCGTCAGGTTCTTTTGTCAACCTGCGGTGCCCTAGAGCTCCTCGAGCGAGACCTTGTCGAGAAGCGAGTCCACGAGCTCTCGCTCGGCGGCCTGCGTGCCGGACTGCATGACATTGGCGGCGCCGGTGGCCATCGCCAGGCGCGCGGTCTCGTCGAGCCCCATGCTGCGCTCCTCGGCAAAGGCGAGGGCGGCGACCACGGAGTCCCCGGCGCCGACCGTCGATCCCACGCGCACCTTGGGAGAGCGGGCGAGAAGGACGCGCTCGCCCTCCACGAGCACGGCGCCCCGGCCACCCATGGAGACGACCACGCGGGACACCCCGGCGTCCACGAGCTTTCTCGCCACGACGGCCACCTCCCGCTCGTCGTGGAGCTTCTTGCCGCAGAGGCGCTCGAGCTCGGCTTCGTTGGGCTTCACGAGGAAGGGCGACGCGTCGAGCCCGCGGGTGAGCGCGTCGCCGTCGGCGTCGAGGAAGACCTTCGCGCCCGCCTTGGCGCAGGCGCGGCCCCAGGCGGCGTAGGTCGCGACCGGGGCGCCCTTGGGAAGGCTTCCCGAGAGCACGACGATGTCGCCGGACATGAGGCCCTGGGCGAGCCCCCCGAGCATCGCGTCGAGCTGCGACACGGTGGCCTCGGGGCCCGGCTCGTTGATGTCGGTGTAGGTACCGAGCTTCTCGTCGACGACCTTGAGGTTGGTGCGGGTCTCCCCGTTTGCCTCGAAGGCCCACACGTCGATTCCGGCCTCGGCGAGCATCGAGGAGATCTTCTCGCCGACCGACCCTCCCAGTAGCGCGACGGCGCGGCTCGTCCCGCCGAGCTTCGCGATCACCTTCGATACGTTGATGCCCTTGCCGCCCGGGTCCACGCGAAGCTCCGTGATGCGGTTGACTTCGTCGAGGGTGAAGTCCGGGACCCGCGCCGTCTTGTCGAGCGCCGGGTTCAGCGTGACGGTGTAGATCATCGGGTTGCTCCTTTCTTCTGTCCTTCTCGCTAAAACTGTCGAAACAAAAGTCAAGAGTCATCATAACGACAATACTTGAGCTGTCAATACAAAAGGAAAAATGGCAGAAACCACACCGTTCACACCCTAAAATATGCCGTTTAACGGCAATTCAAGAAACCGAGAAGAACTATCGAAACAAAACCTTAGAATGACAACCGTTGAAACAAAAGTCACGGGCGCAGCCCATCCTGTTCAACGCGTCGACCCGTTGCGACGGGTCTTAGGAAGGAGGGACCGATGTCGATCAGAGAAGGTCTCTCTAAGTTCGGCAAGTTCCTCAGCGGCATGGTCATGCCCAACATCGGCGCCTTCATCGCCTGGGGCTTTCTGACCGCCCTGTTCATCCCGACGGGCTGGCTGCCCAACGAGCAGTTCGCGAGCATCGCCACGCCCATGCTCAGCTATCTCATCCCCGTGCTCATCGCCGCCCAGGGCGGATACCTCACCGGCGGCGACCGCGGTCGCATCGCCGGCGCCATCGCCGTCATCGGCTGCATCGCGGGAGCCCCCGACACCACCATGCTCATGGGCGCCATGGTCATGGGCCCGTTCGCCGGCTGGGTCGTCAAGTTGTTCGACCGGTTCATGGAGGGCCGCACGCCCGCGGGCTTCGAGATGCTGATCGACAACTTCTCGGTGGGCATCATCGGCATGCTGCTCGCGATGCTCGGCTACATCGCCATCGGCCCGATCATGACCACCATCCTCGCCGTGCTCATGGGCGGCGTGCAGATCCTCATGCAGTACGGCCTCATGCCGCTGCTCGCCATCTTCATCGAGCCCGCCAAGGTGCTCTTCCTCAACAACGCCATCAACCACGGCATCTTCACGCCCATCGGCATCGCGCAGGCCGAGGCCACGGGGCGCTCCATCATGTACATGCTCGAGGCCAACCCCGGCCCGGGCCTCGGCGTCCTTCTCGCGTACTGCTTCTTCTGCAAGGACGCGAAGACCCGTCAGTCCGCCCCGGGCGCGGTGATCATCCACTTCTTTGGTGGCATCCACGAGATCTACTTCCCGTACGTGCTCATGAATCCCAAGGTCATCGTCGCGCCGATCGTGGGCAACATGTGCGCCATCGCGTGGTACAGCTTCACCGGCGCCGGCCTCACCTCCGCCGCCTCCCCGGGCTCGATCATCGCGTTCCTCTCGATGACGCCCTCCGACCTGCTGCTCGTGAATCTCGCCGGCGTGGCCATCGCCGCGGGCGTCTCCTTTGCCATCGCCGTGCCGCTCGTGCGCTCGATGGCCGTGGCCGACCTCGACCAGGCGAGCCAACAGATGCGCGAGATGAAGGGCTCCGCCGAGGCGGCCGTCATCTCCGACACCCAGGGCGGCAAGATCGTCTTTGCCTGCGACGCCGGCATGGGCTCCTCCGCCATGGGCGCCACCCGCTTCCGCAACCGCGTCAAGGCGGAGCGCCCCGACCTCACCGTCGAGCACTCGAGCGTCGACACCGTCCCCGGGGACGCGAGCATCGTCGTCTGCCAGCGGGTGCTCTCGGAGCGCGCCCGCAAGAGCGCCCCGCAGGCCCAGATCGTGACCATCGACAACTTCCTCGACGACCCGGCGCTCGACGCGCTCTACAAGGCGCTCACGCAGATCTCCCACGCCTCCGAGCTCATGGAGACCACGCCCGCCCCGGCGCCCGCCCAGCAGGCCGAGGCCGACGACCGCCCGAGCCTCGCCATCACCGCCGCCGACGTCCAGCTGGGCCTGGCCCCCGTCGACCGCGAGAGCTGCATCCGCGCCTCCGGCGCCCTGCTCGTCGAGCGCGGCTGCGTCGAGCGGCCCTACGTCGACGCCATGGTCGAGCGCGACCGCCTCACGAGCGTCTACATCGGCATGGGCATCGCCATCCCGCACGGCACCAACGAGGCCAAGGACGCCGTCGAGCGGACCGGCGTGGTGCTGCAGCAGTACCCCGAGGGCGTCCCCTGGGGCGACGAGCGCGCCCAGCTCGTCTTCGGCATCGCCGGCAGGGGAGAGGAACACCTCGAGGTCCTCGCCAACATCTGCCGAATCCTCGAGGACGAGGCGGTGCTCGAGAAGATGAAGACGACCGACGACGTGGACTGGGTCGTGAGCGTCCTCTCCGGCCGCGCGTGACAGACACCCCGGAGGTGTTTGTCCCACTCGTGCCGCCCGTCCCGTACCGTCCCGAGGGTATGTACACCGCCCTCTGAGGGTATGTACACCCCGCCATCAAGTGCGGGCTGTAAACCCGCAGGTCAGGGCGTTGCCGAGAAGAACGTGCCTTCGGGTCGGTGTACATACCCTCAAGGCCGGGTGTACAAACCCTCATGGCGGGCAGCCTCGCCGCCCGCGGGCGCCGGGCCGACGCGCGTCTGGCAGGCTCGTTGGGACGAGCGTCCAAGTGATGCTATACTCCAAGAGATTTATCTGTGTTGCCGTACCAAAGCGCTTTACCCTGTCCTTTGTACGACCGCGGCGCCGATGCGTCGACGCACGGTCCGAGTAATAGGAGGAACGCATGGCAGACATCGTCAGGACCCCGATCGACAGCGTCGAGGCGCTGCAGGAGCGCATCAAGGAGATGCGCGTCGCGCAGGCCGAGTTCGCGACGTTCACCCAGGAGCAGGTGGACAAGATCTTCTATGAGGCCGCCATGGCCGCCAACAAGGCGCGCATCCCGCTGGCCAAGATGGCCGTCGAGGAGACCGGCTACGGCGTCATGGAGGACAAGGTCATCAAGAACCACTATGCCTCTGAGTACATCTACAACAAGTACAAGGACATGAAGACGTGCGACGTCATCTCCGACGATCCCGCCTTCGGCTACAAGCAGATCGCCGAGCCCCTGGGCATCGTCGCCGCCGTCATCCCGACGACCAACCCCACGTCCACGGCCATCTTCAAGACCCTCATCTCCCTGAAGACCCGCAACGCCATCCTCATCTCCCCGCACCCGCGCGCCGGCAAGTGCACCGCCGAGGCCGCCCGCATCGTGCGCGAGGCCGCCGAGGCCGCCGGCGCCCCCAAGGGCATCATCGACTGGGTCGACGTGCCGTCCCTCGACATGACCTCCGAGCTCATGCGCTCCGCCGACATCATCCTCGCCACCGGCGGCCCGGGCATGGTCAACGCCGCGTACTCCTCCGGCAAGCCCGCCCTGGGCGTCGGCCCGGGCAACAACCCGGCCATCATCGACGACACCGCCGACATCGAGCTCTCCGTCAACTCGATCATCCACTCCAAGACCTTTGACTACGGCATGATCTGCGCCACCGAGCAGAACGTCATCGTCCTCGACAAGGTCTACAACAAGGTCAAGGCCGAGTTCCAGAAGCGCGGCTGCTACTTCCTCCAGGGCGACGAGATCGCCAAGGTCGGCAACACCGTCATCGTCAACGGCGGCGTCAACGCCAAGATGGTCGGCCAGCCCGCCCCCAAGATCGCCGAGGCCGCCGGCGTGTCCGTCCCCGCCAGCACCAAGGTGCTCATCGGCGAGGTCGAGTCCGTCGAGCCCACCGAGCCCTGGGCCCACGAGAAGCTGACCACCATCCTCGGCATGTATCGCGCCAAGAACTGGGAGGACGCCCTCTCCAAGGCCGAGCGCCTCATCGCCGACGGCGGCTACGGCCACACGAGCTCGCTCTTTATCGACACGCGCGAGACCGAGAAGATGGCCGAGCACGCCAAGCGCATGAAGACGTGCCGCATCCTCATCAACACCCCGGCCGCCCAGGGCGGCATCGGCGACATCTACAACTTCAAGATGCCGCCGTCGCTGACGCTCGGCTGCGGCTCCTGGGGCGGCAACTCCGTCTCGGGCAACGTCGGCCCCCAGCACCTGCTCAACATCAAGTCCGTCGCAGAGAGGCGTGAGAACATGCTGTGGTTCCGTGTTCCCGAGAAGGTCTTCTTCAAGAAGGGCTGCATGCCCGTGGCCCTGCGCGAGCTCTCCGAGGTCTACGGCAAGAAGCGCGCCTTCATCGTCACCGACTCCTTCCTCTACAAGAGCGGCTTCACCAAGAAGATCGAGGCGTCCCTCGACGAGCAGGGCATCGTCTACTCGAGCTTCTGGTCCATCTCGCCCGACCCCAAGCTCCAGGACTGCGAGCGCGGCCTCGAGCAGGTCAAGGCCTTCGAGCCTGACTGCATCATCGCCATCGGCGGCGGCTCCGCGATGGACGCCGGCAAGATCATGTGGATGATGTACGAGCACCCCGAGGCCAAGTTCGAGGACATGGCCATGGACTTCATGGACATCCGCAAGCGCGTCTACACCTTCCCGCAGATGGGCGAGAAGGCCTTCTTCGTGGCCATCCCCACCTCCTCCGGCACCGGCTCCGAGGTCACGCCCTTCTCGATCATCACCGACGCCAACACGGGCACCAAGTGGCCGATCGCCGACTACCAGCTCCTGCCCAACATGGCCATCGTCGACACCGACAACATGATGACCCAGCCCAAGGGCCTGACCGCCGCCTCCGGCGTCGACGTCCTGACGCACGCCCTCGAGGCCTACGTCTCCATCATGGCGTCCGACTACACCGACGGCCTCGCCCTGCGCGCCATGAAGCTCGTCCTGACCTATCTCGAGCGCGCCTATGACGACGGCACCGACGTCGAGGCCCGCGACCACATGGCCAACGCCTCCTGCCTCGCCGGCATGGCCTTCGCCAACGCCTTCCTCGGCGTCAACCACTCGATGGCCCACAAGCTCGGCGCCTATCACCACATCGCTCACGGCCTGGCCAACGCGGTCATCCTGACCCGCGTCATGCGCTACAACGCCGCCGAGCGCCCGGTGAAGATGGGCACCTTCCCGCAGTACGACCACCCCAAGACCCTCGCGCGCTACGCGGAGGCCGGTCGCTTCTGCGGCATCAAGGGCCGCACCGACCAGGAGGTCTTCGAGAACTTCATCGCCCGCATCGAGGAGCTCAAGGCTCACGTGGGCGTGCCCGAGACCATCGCCGGCTTCGGCGTGACCGAGGAGGACTTCCTCGCCACGCTCGACGAGATGTCCGAGAACGCGTTCAACGACCAGTGCACCGGCGCCAACCCGCGCTACCCGCTCATCTCCGAGATCAAGGAGCTCTACCTCGACGCCTTCTACGGCCGCGAGCCCAGCTCCTACGAGGACTAGTCCCAGCCGGTTCTTCTCGTTGCCCAGAAGGAGGCAGCAATGGAACTTTCTGACAGCAAGCAGGTCATCGTCGAGCGCCACAACAAGGCCGTCTACGTCGATGGCGACCGCATCGTGAAGGTCTTCAAGGCCGAGAAGCCGGCCTCTGACGTCTTCAACGAGGCCCTGAACATCGCCCGCGTCGTCGAGGCCGGCGTGCGCGTCCCCAAGGTCCTCGAGGTCTCCCAGGTCGCCGACGGCTCTTGGGCCCTGGCCACCGAGTACGTCCAGGGCGTCACCATGCGCTCGCTCATGGACGCCGCCGAGGGCACGCCCGAGTACGACAAGCTCCTCGAGCAGTTCGTGGACTTCCAGCTGGAGATCCAGAACACCCCCGCGTCCGACCTCATGAAGGACCAGAAGACCAAGATCGCCGGCATGGTGGGCAAGGTCAAGGAGCTCGACCCGTCCGTGCGTTACGACCTCCAGATGCGCGCCGACCGCATGGCCCCCGGCCGTGCCATCTGCCACTGCGACTACAACCCCTCCAACGTCATCGTGTCCGAGGACGGCACGCTCTACGCCTGCGACTGGACCCACGTCACCCGCGGCCTCCCCGAGGCCGACGCGGCGATGACCTACATCCTCTTCAAGATGTATCACCCCGGCCACGCCGAGTCCTACCTCGACGTCTTCTCCAAGAAGGCTGACATCGCCAAGCAGAAGGTGCACTACTGGGTGCCCGTCATGGCCGCCGCCGAGCTCTCCCGCGGCCGCAAGGACGCCGAGGAGTTCCTCCGCAGCCAGGTCGACGCCGCGCTCGACATCGACTAGCGCCGGCGCTCGCGCAAGCTCACAGGGCCCGTCAGCTTTGGCTGGCGGGCCCTTTTCATGTGGTGGAGACGGCTTCGTGGAGGTTGCGCGGGACGGCGCTTGGGCTAAGCTGTTAGGCGAGAAACACGACGGGGGAGAAGAACATGCGTGACAAGCGTCCTGTGATCATCGGGCTCGTGGCGGCGGTCGTGATCGTCGCCGCCCTCGGCGCCGCGTTTGCACTCGGGGTCTTTCGCTCGGACGCGGATCGCGCGACCGACGCCGTGAGCGAGCTGCTCGAGAGCTACGTCGTCCCCGTCGCAGACGAGGAGGGCGTGGAGCCCGAGGACAGCGCCTGGCCCGCCGCCGACTTCGGCGACGCGGCAACGATGGAGCTGCTCCAGAAGTACGGGGTGAGCGCCGACGAGTGGCACCGCCACTGCTTTGCCAACTTCTCCTACGAGGTGGGGGAGGCCTCGGTCGAGGGCGACGCGGGCTCGGTGAGCGTCACCGTCACCAACGCGAGCCTGACCTCGGCCGTCAACGCCGCCGGTGCGGACTTCACGTCCTTCTCGGCCACGCAGGAGTCGCAGGACACCTATGCCCAGGGAGGGAAGGCGGCGCTGTTCGCCTATCTCGTGCAGCGCGTCTACGCGCACCTCGACGCCAACGAGTCGCCGGTCACCACAACGGTGGACGTCCCGTGCGCCAAGGGCGAGGACGGCTCCTGGGCCGCGCAGGTCTCTGGCAACGAGGCGTTCTTCTCGGCCCTGTACGGCGGCTCCAACGTCATCTCCGGCCTCGCGACGCCCGTCGAGGGCACCGAGGCCGCGGCCGAGCAGCCCGCGGCCTAGCTGGCGGCGGGTCCTCGCCTAACGCCGCGCGCGCAGCGAGCCGAGGAAGGGCTTGCGCGGGGCCTCATCGCCCGCGACGCGAAGGTACGTGACGTACTCGAATCCCACGCCCTCCTCGGTCACGCCCCCGGGCTCGCGGGACTCGACGACCCAGGACTCGCTGGCGTCAAGGTTGGGGAACCACGCGTCCGCCTGCGCCTCGCAGGCGTTCACGGTCACGTAGGCGCGCTCGCAGCGGGGGAGCAGCGCCTCGTAGATCGACGCCCCGCCGATGAGCCACACCGCGTCGGGATCCTCGTCCCCCACGAGCGCGAGCGCGGCCTCGGGCGAGCTCGCGACCTCGACGCCCTCCGGGTCGTAGTCGAGCCGCCCGGAGACGACGATGTTGCGGCGGCCCTTGAGGGGGCCGCCAGGGAAGCTCTCGAGCGTCCGCCGTCCCATGATGACGGTTCCGCCCATCGTGAGCTCGACGAAGCGGCGCATGTCCGCGCGGTTGCGGACGAGCAGCTGGCCGTCGAAGCCGATGCCCCAGTCCTGCGTGACGGAAACGATGGCGTTCATGGGTCCTCCTAGACGGCGATGGGGATGTTGGTCACCTGCGGCCCGTGCTCGTAGCCCTCGACGATCAGGTCGTCGGTGGTGAAGTCGTAGAAGTCCCTGACCTCGGGGTTCAGGCGAACGCGCGGGGCCGGATGGGTGGGCCTGGAGATGAGCTCGCGCACGACGTCGACGTGGCGGTCGTAGATGTGGGCGTCGGCGATCATGTGCACGAGCTCGCCGGCGTTCATGTCCGAGACCTGCGCGACCATCATGAGCAGGATCGCGTACTGGCAGACGTTCCAGTTGTTGGCCGCGAGCACGTCCTGGCTGCGCTGGACGAGGACCATGTTGAGGGTCGGGCGGTCGTCGCCCGCCTCCTGCGTCACGTTGTAGATGGCGTTGTAGGCGCAGGGGTAGAGGTTCATCTCGCTGAGGTCGGCGAAGGTGTAGAGGTTGGTCATGATGCGGCGGGAGTAGGGGTTCTCGCGCAGGTCCTTGAGGACGCGGTCCATCTGGTCGTAGTCGCCGTCGGGATAGTGGCTCTTGACGCCCACCTGGTATCCGTAGGCCTTGCCGATCGAGCCCGTCTCGTCGGCCCACTCGTCCCAGATGTGCGAGTTGAGGTCGTGGATGTTGTTGGACTTTCGCTGGTAGATCCAGAGCACCTCGTCCATGGCGGACTTGAGGGCGGTCCTGCGCAGCGTGAGCGCCGGGAACTCCTCGCGAAGGTCGTAGCGGTTGCACACGCCAAAGCGCTTGATGGTGTAGGCGGGCGTGCCGTCCTCCCAGCGCGGGCGGACCTTCTGGCCCTCGGTCGTGGTGCCGTGCTCGATGATGTCGGAGCACATCGAGATGAAGAGGTCGTCAGCCTTGCTCATGGGTATCCTTTCGGGCTCGTCTT
This sequence comes from Olsenella sp. An293, assembly GCF_002159495.1. Taxonomy (GTDB): domain Bacteria; phylum Actinomycetota; class Coriobacteriia; order Coriobacteriales; family Atopobiaceae; genus Thermophilibacter. The sequence continues at coordinate 140,111 of NZ_NFIT01000006.1, read as the reverse complement.
AGAGCGTGGGGCGCCACTGGCTGTGAAAGTCGCGGTCGTGGTGGGTGTCGTAGCCCAGCTCGTCGAGCAGGTAGGGGAGGATGTCGTCTTCTGTGAGGCCGTAGGGCGAGGAGTCGGTCTCGAGCACCCATGAGGTGCCGCCGTACCTGCCGTCGCGGTACGCGACATCGGCGAGGGCTCCCGCGCAGCTCGAGAGGCCCGAGACGAGCCCCAGCAAGAGCAGCGCCACGATGGCGAAGAGCACGTACGCCCCGGGGCCGCTGGCGTTGTCCGGGCTCGTCGTGGCGCTTGCGGTCTCGATGACGTCGGCGGCCTCGCGCGCGTCCTTCTCGGTGGCTTCCTGTGCCTGGTCCATGTTCCCTCCGGGTTGCGTCGCGCCTTTGGCGCGCCTGGCATGCGGGCGCCCTGGGTCTCCCCTAGAGCATCTGGTCGCTGAAGACCTCGTCCCAATAGTAGGTGAGGCCGGCCATCAGCGCGCGGTCGGCGGGCAGCCACTCGACGTCGAGCAGCTCGTCTCGGCCGAGCCAGCGCAGCTCCGAGTGTACGCCCTCGGCGGGCGTGGGCTCGGCTCCGGGCGCGAGCGCGCAGACGTAGCAGTCCATCGTGAGGTGGAAGTCGGGATAGTCGTGCTCGACGGTGTCGTAGAGCCACGAGACCCCGAGCTCGCAGCCGAGCTCCTCGCGGATCTCGCGGCGCAGGGCGTCCGCCGAGCCCTCGCCCGGCTCCACCTTGCCTCCCGGGAGCTCCCAGAGGCCCTCCTGCGGGCCGCCCGCCCTTCTTGCCGCCAGCACCTTGCCGCCACGATGGATGATGCCGGCTCCCACGCGAACGCTCATGCGAGCTCCTTTCGACCTTGGATCCTGACGAGCGCGGAGGTGGCCCCGTCGGCACCGTGCCTGAGTTCGACGTCCCAGCCGCCCTCGCAGGGGTGCACGACCGGCTCGATCTTGTCCCCGAGAAACGCCATCGTGCGGTACTGGACCTGCAGGGTGAGCGGGCACGCCGGCGCCTGGGCGCCGCGGGCCTCGAGCGCCTCGAGCGCGAAGGCGACGTAGCGCGCGTTGTTGACGTGATGGTTGGTGTCGAGGTCGCGATGGGCGACGACGATCTCGGGCGCGCGCTCGCCCTCGCCCGCGGGCACGATGCGTCGCGCGAGCGGGGCCATCTCGATGGGGGGCTCGTCGGAGAGGTAGACGCGCTGGTCCTCGGGAACGCGCGTGGCCCTTCCGCGGACGGAGTCGTAGACGAACCACTGCGTGTTGGCCCGCACGATGCGCTCGCCGCCCGCCTCCATCTGGAAGTTCCTGAGCGCGTGGGCCCGGGTGAGCTCGTAGCACCACGTGGAGACGCGGACGCGCTCCCCGAAGGCGGGGAGCCGGTCGACCTCGATGCGCCAGTTGGCGAGCACCCAGGCAAGACCGCGGCCCGTGAGGCCGTCGAGCCCCATGCCCATCTCGTCCGACTGGAAGGTCGAGCAGTCCTGCAGGTAGTTCATCAGCGAGAAGAGCGAGAGCCTCCCGGCCTCGTCGCACTCGCTGTAGCGTATCCGTCCCTCGAATGAGTACATGTTTCCCCTTCGCTTCTCCACTACACCTTAGCAGTTCGGCGCGGGCGCGCGGGGTGTAGAATCCGTTGTCGACGCTTGACACTGGCGTCAGGTTACATTGTCAACTTGACACTGACGTCAGGTTATATTGTCAACTTCGTCGCGAGGCGTTCGGTGAAAGGGGCACCTGTGGATACGGTGAGGTTTGCGACCATCGGCACGAGCGGCATCTGCGAGCAGTTCTGCGCGGCGCTCGCCGAGGCCCCGGGGGCCGAGCTCGTCGCCTGCTACTCGCGCGACCTCGAGCGCGCCCGCGAGTTCGGGGCGCGCTTCGGGGCACGGCTGTTCTTCGACGACCTCGCGAGCCTCGCCGCCTGCGACGAGGTTGACGCCGTCTACGTGGCGAGCCCCAACGGCGCCCACGCGGCCCAGGCGCTCGCGATGGTCGCCGGCGGGCGCCACGTGCTCGTCGAGAAGGCCTTCGCCTCCAACGAGCGCGAGGCGCGCGAGGTGTTCGACGCCGCGCGCGCAGCGGGCGTGGTCGTCATGGAGGCCGTGCGCAGCCTGCACGTCCCGAGCTTCGCCGCGATCGAGCGGATCGTCTCGGGAGAGCTCGGCCAGGTCCGCAAGGCCACGATGCGCTTCTCCAAGGTGACCTCCCGCATGGCGCGGCTGCTTGCCGGCGAGCGCATCAACATCTTCGACCCCGCCCTCGCGGGCGGCGCGCTCATGGACATCGGCGTCTACTGCGTGGAGCCCGCCGTCGCGCTCTTCGGCGAGCCCGACGTGGTCCGCTCGGTCTCGGTGACCACGAGGGTCCCCGGGGCCGCGGAGGACGACCCGCTCTCGACGATCGACCTCGCGGGCGAGGCCCTTCTCGGCTACGGCGACAAGGTCGTGAGCCTCTCCTTTGGCAAGACAAGCGACGACGTCCTGGGCTCGCAGGTCGAGGGCGAGCGCGGCACCGTCGTGTGGGACGCCATCTCCTGCCCCGTCAACGTCCGCCTGCACGTTCCCGAGGGCGGGGGGCAGGTCTTCCGCATGGGCGAGTCCAGGCTCGAGCCCGTGGAGACCAGCGTTCCCGAGAAGGACATGGTCTGCGAGATTGCCGACTTCGTCGCCGCCGTGCACGGCGACGCCGACGCCCTCGAGCGCCGCGAGCGCTTCGAGCGCGTGACGCTCGGGTCGCTGCGCGTCATGGACCAGATCCGCGCCCAGGCGGGGGTGCGCTTCCCGGCTGACCTCGCGTGAGCGCACCCACCAAGGCAGACATCTCCGCCGGCGTCTCGGCGGCGCTTCCCGTGATGATGGGCTACGTGGCCATCGGCATCCCGTGCGGCGTCATGGCCGCCGAGGTCGGGCTCTCGCCGGCTGTCGCGTTTCTGCTCTCCGCGACTTTCTACTCGGGCGCGGGGCAGTTCATGATGGCCTCGCTCGCGCTCGCCGGGACGCCCGTCGCCTCGATGGTCGCGAGCGTCGCGCTCGTGAGCACGCGCCAGCTGCTCTACTCCGCCGCGCTCTCGCCCTACGTCCGGGAGGCCCCGCGCCCGCTCGCGGCCCTCTTCGCGGCGACGGTCACCGACGAGAGCTTCGGCGTCAACATGGAGCGCTTCGCCGCCGGCGCGTGGTCGCCGACGCGAGCCACCGTCGTCAACGTCGCGAGCATGCTCTCCTGGGCGTCCGCCAACGCGCTCGGCGCCCTCGTGGGGCCGGCGCTCGCCATCCCTGCGGACATCATGTCCTTCGCGATGACGGCGATCTTCATCTGCCTGCTCTCGGGGCAGCGCTGGTCGCGTGTGACGCTCGTCGTGGCCGCGACCTCGGCCGCCTCCGTGGTGGCGCTCAAGCTGCTCGGGGCGGGCTCGCTCTCTGTTCTGCTGGGCGCCGTCGCCGGCGTCGCGGCCGGTCTCGTGGCGGGATTGCCGGGACGCGGGAGGGGAGAGGGCAGATGAGCTCGAGCGACTTTCTCGTCTTCTACGTCTGCGTGCTCGCGGTCATTCTCGCCTGCCGGTGCGTGCCGCTTCTGGCCCTCGGCGGGCGCGAGCTTTCGCCGCGCGTGAGCGAGGCGCTCGGGCTGATCCCGGCGGCGGCCTTCGCCGCGCTCGTCGCTAACGACCTCTTCGACCCGGCGACGGCCCCCAACGTCCCGGCGCTTCTCGCCGCGCTCGCCGTCTTGGTGGTGGCGAGAAGGACGGGGTCGCTCATCTGGTGCGCCCTCGTGGGCATGGGCGCCTACGCGCTTCTTTGCCTGGCGGCGTGACCCGGGCCCTCGCGGCCGGCGTTACTTTGGGTAGGCGATGACGCTCGACTCGCCGAAGCGCGAGGAGCCGTCGTCCGCCGAGCCGTAGGGGCTCATGGCGTCCACGACCAGGCGCGCCGACGCGGGCAGGACCCGCGCGGTGTAGGAGCTCACGGCCTCGGCGACGACCTCGCCGTCGACCTCGAGCGGGACCGGCCGCGTGGACTCCACCGTGATCTCCCGCCCCGAGAAGCTCTCGATGTGCGGGCGCCCGATCGCCTTGCCGGTGGGGTCCACCAGGCCAAAGGCGAGGGGCTTTAGCAGCTGCGCGGCGCCCTCGGTCTCGACCACGATCACGTTGAGCAGGCCGTCGTCCATGCGGCAGTCGGGGACGAGCTGGATGTCCCCCTGGATCATCGCGTTGTTGGCGACGAGGCAGGTGATGCCGTCGCGCTCGTAGGCCTTCCCGTCGACGGTGATGGTGAAGTGCTCGACGCTCGGCCTGAGGTTGGCGAGCGCGGCGGCGAAGTAGGCGGCCTGGCCCATGATCGCCTTGTTGGGGAGGGCCGCCTGCATGATCTGCGCGTCGAAGCCCGTCCCGGACATGAGCGCGAAGCCGCGCGCGCGTCGCTCGCCCGTCTCGTCCTCCCAGCCGATCTCGCCGAGGTCGATCGTCGCGGTCTTGCCCACGCGGCAGGCGCGCGCGAGCGCGGCGGGCTCGGGGGCGTTGCCGATGTTGGCGCAGAGCAGGTTAGCCGTGCCCGAGGGGAAGACACAGATTGGCGTGCCCCTGCCCCTCAGGGCGTGCATGAGCGTGGAGACGGTGCCGTCGCCGCCAGAGAGGACGATGGTGTCGAAGCCGTCGACCTCGGCGCAGGCCTCCTGCGCGGTGAAGTCCGGCGCGAGCATCCTGAGCACGCACTCATCCCCGGGGTGCACGAGCGCCCGCATGAACTGGAAGATGGCGTCCGAGCCAAAGCCGGACTTTGGGTTGTGGATGACGAGCGTGCGCACGACGTTCCTCCCGTTGGGCCCCGAGGGCCGGTTTGTGTCATTATGGGTCGGTCGGCATGCCGACTCGAACAAGTTTAGCCAAACCGCGCGAAGGGACGAGCGCCCTTGTACCTCTCCACACAAGACCAGCTCGAGGACTTTTGTCAGAAGATCGCCGGCGAGAAGATCGTCGCCGTGGACACGGAGTTTCTCAGGGAGCGGACCTACTTTCCCAAGCTCTGCCTGGTGCAGGTGGGCGCTGGCGGCCTGACGGCCGCCGTCGACCCCATCCTCATCGAGGACCTCTCGCCGCTGGCGCGCATCTTCGAGGACCCGACGGTGACCAAGGTCCTGCACGCCTGCGGCCAGGACCTCGAGGTCCTGCTCGACGGCATGGGCTGCGTCTGCGCCCCGGTCTTCGACACGCAGCTCGCCGCCGCGTTTTTGGGGCTTCGCCAGCAGGTGAGCTACGGCTCGCTCGTGGAGTCCTACTGCGGCGTGCGCCTGCCCAAGGCCGAGTCGCTCACCGACTGGTCGCGCAGGCCGCTCGACGCCGAGCAGCTGGAGTACGCCGAGGACGACGTACGCTATCTCCCGGGCATCTACGAGCGCATGGTCGCCGAGCTCGCCCGTCTGGACCGCCTCGGCTGGGTGAGCCCCGAGATGGACGCGCTCTGCGACCCCGCCAAGATCAGGCGCGACCCCTCGGAGGCGTTTCTGAGGCTCCGCCGCTCCGGCTCGCTCACGCGCCGGCAGCTCGCCGTCGCGCGCGAGGTGTGCGCCTGGCGCGAGGGCGTCGCCGCCGAACGCGACGTGCCGCGCAAGTGGGTCGTCTCCGACGAGGTCGTGGTCGAGGCGTGCAAGCGCACGCCCGGCTCGCTCGACCGTCTGCGCCGCATCCGCGGCACCGAGCAGCTCTCCGACCGGGACGCCCGCGGCCTGATCGACGCGGTGGCCCGCGGCGTGGCCTGCCCCGCGGAGGAGTGCCCCCGCGTCACCAAGCACGTCCGCCCGTCGGCCGAGACCGAGGGCGTCATCGACCTCATGTACGCGGTGCTGCGCCTCGTCTCCGAGAGGAGCGGCGTCGCCACGCAGCTCATCGCCACCCGAGACGACCTCCTCGACTTCCTCCAGGACCGCAGGCGCTCGCCGCTCTCCCGCGACTGGCGCTGGGAGCTCGCCGGTGAGACGCTCGACCGGCTGCTGAGCGGCGAGGTCGGGCTCACCGTCAAGGCCGGGAAGATCGAGCTTCTGTAGGCGCCTCGCCTCCCGTCCCGCGCGCACGTAAGGCGCGGGTAATTGTTGTCCGGTCGGGTGGGTAGAATGTTCCCATCCACTTCGATTGGAGACGATATGCCTCTGTACTATGGGTTTGGCTACGGGATGGACATGGAGTACCTCCTGGTCGCGCTCGTCGCGCTCGTGATAGGCGGCGCGGCGCAGGCCTACATCAGGAGCACCTACGCCAAGTGGGCGCGGGTGCCCGCCAACGTCCCCGGGACCGGCGCCGACGTCGCGCGGCGCATGCTCGCGGAGGGCGGCGCCGAGGGCGTGGGCATCACGCGCGTCGCGGGCTCGCTCACCGACCACTACGACCCGCGGGACAACCGCCTGCACCTCTCGGACGACAACTACCACGGCGCCTCGGTCGCCTCCGTGGCCGTCGCCTGCCACGAGGCGGGCCACGCCATCCAGGCGGCCCGCGGCTTTGGGCTGTATCGCCTCCGCACCGCGCTCGTGCCCGCCGTCAACATCGCGCAGCAGGGCTGGGTGCTCGTCCTGCTCGCCGGCATCCTGCTCAACCTCGCCGGCCTCGTGCGCCTGGCGATCGTGCTCTTCGCCGTGGCCGTGGTCTTCCAGCTCGTGACGCTCCCCGTCGAGATCGACGCCTCCCGCCGCGCGGTGGCCTACCTCTCCGCCAACGGGTCCGGGATGGACGAGCGGGGCGCTCGCTCCGTGCTCACCGCCGCGGCGCTCACCTACGTGGCCGCCGCGCTCACCTCGATCATGCAGCTGCTCTACCTGCTCAGCCGCTACGGCGGCCGAGGGGGAGGGGACCAGTGATGGGGGAGGCGCGCCAGGAGCAGGCCCCGCTCTCCGTATCCGACGCCGTGGCGCTCGCCAAGGGCGCCGTCTCGGCCTGGCCCACGCTCGTGGTCACGGGCGAGGTCTCGGGCTTCCGCGGGCCCAACGCGCGCTCCGGGCACTGCTACTTCGAGGTGAAGGACGACGGAGCGGCCATGAGCGTCATTGTGTGGCGCGGCACCGCGGCCAAGATGGGCTTTGAGCTCCGCGACGGACTCGAGGTCCAGCTCACGGGCAAGTTCGACGTCTACAAGGCCTCCGGCAAGCTCTCCTTCGTCGCGAGCAGGGTGGAGGTCGCCGGCGAGGGGCTCCTGCGCCAGCAGGTGGCCGAGCTCGCCCGCCGCCTCGAGGCCGAGGGCCTCATGGACCCCGCGCGCAAGCGCCACGTCCCGGCGTTCTGCTCGCGCGTCTGCGTCGTGACCTCGCTCTCCGGCAGCGTCATCGAGGACGTCAAGCGCACCCTCGCTCGCAGGAACCCCCTGGTCGAGATCGACGTCGTGGGATGCTCCGTCCAGGGGGCGGACGCCCCCGCCACCATCGTACGTGCCCTCGCGCGCTCCGCGGCGGCCCGCCCGGACGCGATCCTGCTCGTCCGCGGGGGAGGGTCGTTCGAGGACCTCATGTGCTTCAACGACGAGACCCTCGCGCGCGCCATCGCCGCCTGCCCCGTCCCCGTGGTGACCGGCATCGGCCACGAGCCGGACACCACGATCGCCGACATGGTCTCCGACCGTCGCGCCTCGACGCCCACGGCCGCCGCCGAGTCCGTCGCGCCCGCCATCGACGAGGTGGAGCGCCAGATGCTCCAGCGCCAGGTCCGCCTCGGGCGGGCGATGTCGGCCGCGCTCGCCGTGCGCTCCCAGCGCGTGGAGGCGCTCGGAACGCTGCTCTCGGGCCACATGGGCGCCTCCCTCTCGCGCCGTCGCGTCGCGCTCGACGCCCTCGCCGCGCGGCGCTGCCTCCAGGACCCGCTCGCGCCCATCGAGGCGCGCCGCGCCGACCTGCTCCAGACCGAGCAGCGCCTCCATGACGCCATCCCGCGCGCCCTCGCTCATCGAGGCGAGTCCGCGGAGCTTCTCGCCGCGCGCCTGCGCGACGCCGCCCCGCGGCTGCTCCGCCCCGCGGAGGCCACGCTGGCGCGCCTCGCGGCCTCGCTCGACGCGCTCTCGCCGCTCGCGGTCCTCGCGCGCGGCTACGCGATCGCCCGGGACGCCGCGGGCCACGTCGTCAAGGACTCCTCCGAGCTTACCTGCGGCGACGAGGTGCGCGTCCTTCTTGGCACCGGATCTTTTGACGCGACGGTTCGCGCCGTCAACAACGGATAGGGCCCACGCCCGGAAAGGCAGAGACACCATGGCAGACGAGACCTACCGCCCCATCGACGAGATGACCTTCAAGGAGGCCTCGATCGAGCTCGAGCAGATCGTGCGTCAGCTCGAGTCCGGCGACCTCGAGCTCGAGGACTCGCTCACGCTCTACGCGCGCGGCGTCGAGCTGCTCAAGAGCCTGCGCGAGCGCCTCTCGGGCGCCGAGCAGAAGGTCCGCGTCCTTCTCGACGCCACCGACGAGAACGCCTCGACCACCGACACCTCATCGGCGCCGAGCACGGCGTATATTGACGAGTAGCCAACCGAAAGGAGCGCGCATGTCCGACTGCATCTTCTGCAAGATCGCCAACGGCGAGATCCCGAGCGAGTTTCTCTACGAGGACGAGAACGTCGTCGCCTTCAACGACCTCAACCCCCAGGCGCCCGTCCACGTGCTCGTGGTGCCCAAGGCCCACCATGACAACTTCGTCGACGACGTCCCCGCAGAGACGCTGCTCTCGATGGAGCGCGCGGTCAAGGCGGTGGCCGAGAAGTGCGGCGTCGCCGAGTCGGGCTTCCGCTGCATCATGAACACGGGCGCGGCCGCCGGCCAGACCGTCATGCACCTTCACATGCACGTGCTCGGCGGGCGCGGTCTCGGCGAGGGCCTGCTGCCCGCTTAACGATTTGTTCCCCGGCACAGTCCCTCGGCGCGCCCGAGGGCGTATCATGGGACACGTCAACGGAACGTGTGTGGGGGAGTCCCCTCGAGAGGAGAGTCATGAACGTCCTTGTCATCAACGCCGGCAGCTCGTCGCTCAAGTACCAGCTTCTTGACGTCGACACGCGCGAGGTCTATGCGAAGGGCAACTGCGAGCGCATCGGCATCGACGGCTCCTTCGTCGGCCACGAGGAGATGGGCGGCGAGAAGCAGAAGCTCGAGGTCGCGCTTCCCGACCACAAGACCGCCATCAAGTACGTCTTCGACATCCTCAAGACCGTCGACAAGCCCATCGGCGGCATCGGCCACCGCGTGGTCCAGGGCGGCTGGTACTTCCCCGAGTCCGCGATCGTGACCGACGAGACGCTCGCCCAGGTCCGCGAGGTCGCCCCGCTCGCGCCGCTGCACAACTACGCCGAGGCCGACGTCATCGAGATCTGCCGCGACATGTTCCCCGAGCTCGGCAACGTCATCGTGCCCGACACCGCGTTCCACTACCACATGCCCGAGCACGCCTGGCGCTACGCCATCCCGCGCGACGTCGTGGACACCTATCACGTCCGCAAGTACGGCGCCCACGGCACGAGCCACCGCTTCATCTGGCGCACCGTGCACGAGATGATGGGCGACAAGACCCACAAGCTCGTGAGCTGCCACCTCGGCTCCGGCGCGTCCCTCTGCGCCATCCAGGACGGCAAGTGCATGGACACCACGATGGGCCTCACCCCGCTCGACGGCCTGATCATGGGCACCCGCTGCGGCACGCTCGACCCCGCCACGGTCTTCTACCTCAGCCGCGAGGCGCACATGAGCGTCGACGAGATCGACACCATGATGAACAAGAAGTCCGGCCTGCTCGCGGTCTCCGAGGTCTCCTCCGACTCCCGCGACATCGAGGCCGGCGCCGAGAAGGGCGACGAGAAGTGCCAGATGGCCCTCGACATGTTCAACTACCGCGTCTCCCAGCTCTTCGCCGAGATGGCTGCCTCCATGCAAGGCGTCGACACGATGGCCTTCACCGCCGGCATCGGCGAGAACGCGCCGGAGATCCGCGCCGCGATCTGCGAGCTGCTCGGCTGGATGGGCGTTAAGATCGACGACGAGAAGAACGCGATCCGCTCCGACGAGCCGCGCGTGATCTCCACGCCCGACTCCGCGATCACCGTCATGGTGGTCCCGACCAACGAGGAGTACATGATCGCCCTCGACGTCGAGGAGCTTCTCGGCTAGCGCATGCCCGCATCGAGCTCTGTCGGGCCCGGGTCTCCTGCGGGAGGCCCGGGCCCCGTTCTTCTCGCCTGCCGCGCCCGCTGCGAGGGTGTGTACACCGCCCCTTGAGGGTATGTACACCGTTCGAGCTCGGGCGGACAACGTTGCCGCAGGTAGATGACGTGCCGAGAAGAACGGGACAGGCAGCGCGGTGTACATACCCTCATGGGCGGTGCGCACACCCTCGCGGTTGTCCCGCCTTCGTTAACGTTCCGGCGCCAGGCGGTTTAAATCCTACCGGCATGGGTACAATTTGGGGATGTGAACGGACCCAAGGGAAAGGATCCCCATCATGGCCCTCAACGACCTCGTGCTCAGCCGCCGCCGCGCCCTCGGGCTCGGCGCCGCGACCCTCTCTGCGCTCGCCCTCACCGCCTGCGACGCCGAGGCGCCCGCCCCTGAGGGCGACGACTCCTCGGAGACCCCCGAGGAGGCGCAGCTCGACGTCACCGCCTACGACGACCTCATCGCCACCGGTGCCGTCGCCGCGGAGGACGACATCGCCGCCTCCGAGTGGGCCTCCAAGGTCAAGGAGGCTGGCACCCTGCGCGTGGGCGGCGTCCAGACGTCGCTGCTCTTTAGCCTCCTCAACGAGAAGGACGGCAAGACCCGCGGCTTCGACGCCGGGCTCTTCCAGCTGCTCGCCCGCTACGTCCTCGGTGACGAGAACGCCGTCGAGATCACGCAGGTGACGTCCAACACGCGCGAGTCGGTCCTCCAGAACGACCAGGTGGACGCCGTCTTTGCCACCTACTCGATCACCGACGCCCGCAAGGAGGTCATCTCCTTCGCCGGCCCGTACTACACCACGCAGCAGTCCATCCTCGTGATGGCGGACAACGAGGACATCAACGGCCTCGAGGACCTCGCCGGGCGCAACGTCGCCGCGCAGTCCGGCTCCACCGGCCCGAGCATCCTCGAGGAGTACGCGCCCGACGCCACCGTCCAGGAGTTCGCGACCGACGAGGAGGCGAGAAGCGCCCTCGAGCAGGGCCGTGTCGACGCCTACGTCATCGACACAGCCATGCAGATGGGCAACATGACCCGCAACCCCGGCCGCTATCGCCTCGCGGGCGAGGAGTTTGGCCCCGTCGACCCGTACGGCATCGGGCTTCCGCTCGACTCCGACGGCGTCGAGTTCGTGAACGCCTGGCTGCAGCGCATCGAGGTCGAGGGCCTCTGGGCGAGCCTCTGGCAGGTCTGCATCGGCGACCGCGCGGGCATCGAGAATGCGCCCGAGCCACCTGCCATCGGCGCGTAACCTGTCAACCTGCACGTTGGGGACAGTCCCCAACGTGCATATGTGAATTGGGGACTGTCCCCAAATCACATAAAACTTTTCTGCGAATTGGGGACTGTCCCCAATTGACAGGGGGAGGTGAGCATGGGGCTTTCCGAGCTTCTCGGCACATACGGCGACAAGTACCTGCAGGGGCTTCTCGCCACTTGGTCCATGACCGTGGTGAGCTTTGTCTTTGTGATGGCGCTCGCGGTCGTGGTGACGGTGGCGCGCGTCTCGCCGTATAGGCCGCTGCGCGTCGCCGGAGACCTCTACGTGCAGGTCTTTCGCAACATTCCCGGTGTCGCGCTGCTCATCATCATCGCCTACGCCCTGCCGGAGCTTCGCATCGTGCTCGACTGGCGCACCTGCGTCATCGTGACGACGATCCTTCTGGGCTCGGCCTTTGGCTCGGAGAACTTCATGAGCGGCATCAACACCATCGGCGTGGGGCAGATCGAGGCCGCGCGCTCGCTCGGGCTCACCTTCACCCAGATCATCCGCAAGATCGTGGTCCCCCAGGCGCTGCGCACGACGGTGCTCCCCATGACCAACCTGCTCATCGCCGTCATGCTCACCACGGCGCTGGGCTCCCAGGTGCCGCTCAACCCCCAGGAGCTCACCGGCGTCGTCTCCTACGTCAACACGCGTGCCACGGGCGGCATCCTCGTGTTTCTCGTCTCTGCCCTGTGCTACGTGGGCACGGGCTTTGTGATCTCGTTCGTCGGCAACCGCATCGACCGGAGGGTGAGGATCCTACGATGAGCTCTACACGCACCCTCTCCATGCGAGACGCCCTCTACGAGGCCCCGGGCCCGCGCACGCGGCGGCGCGTGCGCATCGGGACCGCGATCTCAGCCGTCGTGGTCCTTCTCGCCATCGCCGCCGTGGTCCGCCAGTTCTGGGTCACCGGGCAGCTCGCGCCGCGCTACTGGTCGTTCTTCCTACAATGGACCACGTGGCGCTTCCTCGGCCAGGGCCTGCTCGGCACCGTCGCGGTGGCGCTCACCGCAGGCGCCATCGCGCTCGTCCTCGGGCTTCTGCTCATGCTTGGCCGCACGAGCGGGGTGCGCCCCCTCGCGGCGCTCTGCCGCGTGGTCACGGACTTCTTCCGCGGCGTCCCGAGCCTCCTGCTCATCTACTTCTTCTTCTTTGTGCCGGCGCAGCTGGGGCTCAAGCTGCCCGCCTTCTGGATGCTCACGCTGCCGGTCGCGCTCGCGGCCTCCGGCGTGCTCGCCGAGGTCTTCCGCGCGGGCGTGAACGCCGTGCCGCGCGGGCAGGTCGAGGCCGCGCTCTCCATCGGCCTCAACAGAGGCAAGACCATGCGCAAGATCGTGCTTCCCCAGGCGGTGCGCTACGTGATCCCCTCGCTCATCGCCCAGCTTGTCGTCGTGGTCAAGGACACGACGGTGGCCTATGTGGTGAGCTACCCCGACCTCATGCAGAACGCGCGTGTCCTCATCACGAGCTACGACGCGCTCGTCTCGCTGTACCTGGTCATCGCCGTCATCTACATCCTCATCAACTACGCGATCAACAAGGCGTCGGTCTACGTGGCAAACAAGACCGGCGTCAGGATCGTCCGCTAGGGAACGGAGCGTCATGAGCCAAGAGCACGCAGGCGAGAAGAACGTGCCGGTCATCGAGCTGCGCCACGTCGACAAGCACTACGGGGACCTCCACGTCCTGCGCGACGTGAGCCTCTCGGTGGCGCGCGGCGAGGTCGTCGTCATCATCGGGCCCTCGGGCTCCGGCAAGTCGACCCTGTGCCGCACCATCAACCGCCTCGAGACCATCGACTCCGGCGAGATCCTCATCGAGGGGGAGCCGCTGCCGCAAGAGGGGCGCGAGCTCGCGAGGATGCGCTCCGAGCTCGGGATGGTCTTCCAGCAGTTCAACCTCTTCGCGCACATGAGCGTCCTGGACAACGTGACGCTCGGCCCGCGTGAGGTGCTGGGCCAGCAAAAGGAGGAGGCCGAGAGGTACGCGCTTGAGCTTCTCGGGCGCGTTGGCGTGGCTGAGCAGGCGCACAAGGTCCCCGCCCAGCTCTCCGGCGGCCAGCAGCAGCGCGCCGCCATCGCGCGCTCGCTCGCCATGAGGCCCAAGGCGATGCTCTTCGACGAGCCCACGAGCGCCCTCGACCCCGAGATGATCAACGAGGTCCTCGACGTCATGGTCGAGCTCGCGCGCGGAGGTATGACCATGATCGTGGTCACGCACGAGATGGGCTTCGCCCGCCGCGTCGCCGATCGCGTGGTCTTCATGGCCGACGGTCAGATCGTCGAGGAGGGCGTGCCCGACGCCTTCTTCGACCACCCAAAGAGCCAGCGCGCCCGCGACTTCCTCGACTCCATCAAGGGGCACTAGCATGGCGGGAAGACCGGTCGTTCTTGTCGCCCCTCGCTGGGAGGCGCCCGTCGTTGAGGGGTCGGAGACCATCGCGCCGCAGGAGGCCATCGCGGACTGCTTCGTGGACGCGATCCTCGCCGCAGGGGGTCTGCCCCTCATGATGGCGCTCACCGAGGACGAGGACGTCATCGCTGAGTACGTGGAGGGTGCCGACGGCGTTGCCGTGCCGGGAGGGCCCGACGTGAGCCCCGCGCTCTGGGGCGACGAGCGCCCCTACGACCCGACGCTGCTCTGTCCCCAGCGCGACGCCTTCGAGCTGCCGCTTCTGCGCTCTGTCGTTGCCGCGGACAAGCCCCTGCTCACCACCTGCCGCGGCACGCAGCTCCTGAACGTCGCGCTCGGTGGCACGCTCTGCATGGACGTGCCGAGCCTCGGCGCGCGCGAGGGCATGGTCCAGTGGCGCCACACCGGCATTCTGAACACCGTCTGCCACCCCGTGGAGGTGGAGGAGGGCTCCCTTCTGTCACGCGCGCTCGGCGGCGCCGCGCTCGTGCAGACGAACTCCGCGCACCATTGCTGCATCGACTGCCTCGGCGAGGGCGTGAGACTCGTCGCGCGCGCGACCGACGGCGTCCCCGAGGGTATCGAGGTTGTCGGCAGGCGCTTCTGTGTGGGCGTCCAGTGGCACCCCGAGTACACCTGGCGCACAGTCGAGACCGACTGCGCCCTCTGGAAGAGCTTCGTCGACGCGTGCCGCTAGGTGCCCGTGAGCCCTCGGCATGTTTCACAGGCTCAGCGCTCGCTTCTCTCGCGCGCTGTGCGAAATCGCCTGTCGAAACAGGCCGAGGGCCCGCGGTCAGCGGACGTAGTGATACGCGATCCGCGGGGTGCCGTCCTCGACCCAGATCGTGCCGCGGCGGACGAAGCCGTACTTCTCGAGCGTGCGCCGCATGGGGGCGTTGTCGGCGTGGGTGTCGGCGCGGACGTTGCTGTGCTCCGCACAGAGCCACGCGAGCATGCGTGTGCCGGCGCCGCGACCGCTCTGGGCGACCGCGAGGCGGTGCATGACCCAGTAGGGGTCGTCGTTAAGCCAGGAGTCACCCTCGATCACGGCGTAGGTGGGGTCCGGTCCGGGAAGGACGCTCATGACGGCGATGGGGCCTGCCCCCTCGTCAAGCACCCAGAGGGCGTCGGCCTCGAGGTCCTTCTCGGCGTCCAAGAGACCGGGGTAGTCACCGGGCCACTGCGTGGGGTTGCCGTTTGCGCGCATGAAGGAGCGCGCGGCGGCGTAGATGTGGCAGACGGCCTCGAGGTCGTCTGCAGTTGCAGGGCGAATCTGGCCCATGGCTAGAACGGCCTCATGGTGAAGGTGCGCTCGAAGGAGGCGCCCGGCTCCAGCTTCACGGTGCCGCGCTTCTCCTCGAAGACGTCGGACTCGTCGTAGGCCGTCGCGCAGCCGATCCAGGGCTCGATGGCCAAAAACGGCGCGTCCTCGCTCGCCGTCCAGACGCCGAGGAAGTCAAAGCCGTCGAACCCGACCTCGACGCCGTGGCCCGCCGGACCCTCCAGGCGCACGCTGCGGCCGGGGACCTCGAGCATCACGATCGTGAGGAGCTCGGCGATTCTCTCGTGCGAGAGCCTCATGCGGTCGGAGTCGCAGAAGAGCTCGGTCATGTGCGAGAAGTCGTGCATGCCGGCCTCGTCGATGCGGGGCACGCGGGCGGTCCAGGCCTTGGGGAAGACGAGCTCGTAGTCCGAGAAGGACGCGCCCTCCTCGCCCGGGACGGGCACGTTGAAGGCGGGGTGGCCGCCAAAGGTGAAGGGCATGACGACGTCGCCGGTGTTGGTGACCTTGAAGGTCTGAGCGAGGCTGCCGTCGACGATGGCGTAGGTCATGTTGAGACGGAAGTCGTACGGGTAGCGGGCGCGGGTCTCGTCGCTGGAGTCGAGCTCGTAGGTCACGCTCGTGGGCGTCTGTTCCACGATCGCGTGGTCGTAGTCGCGCGCGAGGCCGTGGCGCCCAAGCGTCACGGGGCCCTGCTCGCTCACGGCGCGGCCGTCGCGCAGGACGCCCACAATGGGGAACAGGATCGGCGCGCGACGAGGCCAGAACTTCTCGTCGCCCTGCCACAGGTACTCGCCCTCGCCGAGGCGCAGGCTCATGAGCTCGGCGCCGTCGGAGGTGATGGTCGCGGAGACGGTGCCGTCGGAAATGGTCGTGAGCGTTGCCATGTGTTCCTCCTCTGTTGTCCCTATCTCTCAAAACTTTATATGCCGTGCGTGTGTTTGTTGCGCTTGTCTTGCCGAATGGGGCGTAAGTCGCGGCAAACGGGGCGTTTGTGTCATAATGTACCGTTGACTGACGCCCGAGCGGCGTCGTAAGGAGCATATCCGTGCGTCGAGGCGTCGGCGGCGGCGCGCCGCCTGTCAGCGTCCGCTAAGGAGGAACGCATGATCATCGAGGAACTGCTGCGTTACGGAATCGCCCACACCGAGGAGAAGACGGTCATCGACGCGTCGCCGGCCGTTCTCATCGAGACCGCCGTCGAGCGCGGCGAGGGCGAGCTCACGAGCACGGGCTCCCTTTCCGTCATCACCGGCCAGTACACCGGCCGCTCCCCGCAGGACCGCTTCATCGTCGACACGCCCGACGTCCACGACAAGATCGCCTGGGGCAAGGTCAACGTGCCCTTCTCCGAGGAGAACTACCAGAAGATCAAGGCCGAGGTCATCGGCCACCTCTCCGAGCGTCGCCTCTTCGTTATGCACGGCCTGGCCGGCGCCGACCGCCGCTACTCCCGCAAGATCTGCGCCATCTGCGAGCTTGCGAGCCAGGCGCTCTTCGTCCATCAGATGCTCGTCCGCCCGACCGACCAGGAGCTGCGCGACTTCGGCGAGGCCGACTTCGTCGTGATGGCCGCCCCCACCCTCAAGCTCGACCCGGAGGTCTACGGCACCCACTCCGAGGCCGCCGTCCTCATCAACTTCCAGGAGCGCATCATCCTCGTGGTGGGCACCCAGTACTCCGGCGAGATCAAGAAGTCGATCTTCTCGGTCATGAACTACCTGCTCCCCGTTGAGGACCACGTGCTCACGATGCACTGCTCCTGCAACATGAACCCGCGCTCCCACGGCACCACGGTCTTCTTTGGCCTCTCCGGCACCGGCAAGACGACCCTCTCCGCCGCCGAGGACCGCCTGCTCATCGGCGACGACGAGCACGGCTGGGCCGAGGACAAGGTCTTCAACATCGAGGGCGGCTGCTACGCCAAGACCATCGACATCACGCCCGAGACCGAGCCGCAGATCTGGAACGCCATCCGCTTTGGCTCCATGTGCGAGAACGTGATGGTCGATGACGAGACCCGCGTCGCCGACTACTTTGACACCTCGCTCACCGAGAACGGCCGCGTGGCCTACCCCGTCGACTTCGTGCCGGGCGCCGTCAAGAAGGGCCGCGCCAAGCGCACCCCGGACGTTGTGATCTTCCTCACGGCCGATGCCTTTGGCGTGCTGCCCCCGATCGCCAAGCTTGACCGCAACGCCGCCATGTACCACTTCATGACCGGCTTCACCTCCAAGGTCGCCGGCACCGAGCGCGGCATCAAGGAGCCGCAGCCCACGTTCTCCTCGCTCTTTGGCGAGCCGTTCATGCCGCTCGACCCCAACGTCTACGCGCAGATGCTCGGCGAGAAGATCGACAAGGGCGGCGTGCGCGTCTACCTCATCAACACCGGCTGGACCGGCGGCCCCTACGGCACCGGCAAGCGCATGAAGCTCGCCTACACCCGCAAGATGGTCGAGGCCGCCCAGTCCGGCATCATCGACGACTCCGAGTTCGTCCACGACGAGCGCTTCAACCTCGACGTGCCCACGTCCTGCCCGGGCGTGCCCTCCGAGCTCCTCAACGCCCGCAACACCTGGGCCGACCGCGCCGCCTACGACGAGATGGCCGAGAAGCTCGCCAAGATGTTCGTCGACAACGCCGAGAAGCGCCTGCAGACCATGGCGCCCGAGGTCCGCGCCGCCGGCCCCAAGCCGATCATGGGCTAGGGTGTCCCCACAGATAGATCCGCTGGGCGGGGTCGAGGTTCATCTCGGCCCCGCCTTCGTGTGCCGCGAGACGGCTGGCTCTATTCCTCCTCACGTTGACAAGGATTCGAATGATGTATACCGCATGCAGAGTGCATCGTTCGAGAAAGGAGCGGTCATGCCGGCACTGCAGATCAGGGACCTCCCGCAGGGAACCTACGACGCCCTCAAGTGGCGTGCGGAGAGCGAGCACCGCAGCCTCGCGCAGGAGGCGACGGTGGCCATCGAGCGCCACCTGCAGCTCGTGCCCGGAGAGCCGCAGATGATGGGCTACGAGCGCCGGGCCCTCACCGAGGAGCAGGAGCGCCAGGCTCGCATCGCCAAGCGCAAGGCAATCTTCGCTGAGATCCACGACGTGCTCGGTCGCGTGGAGATTCCCGAAGACTTCCCCGACCCCGTCGAGATCATTCATGAGGGGAGGCGAGAGCGCGATGCTCGTCTTGGACTCTAGCGCTGCGATTTCCCTGGTGTTTGAGCGACCCGAGGCCGATACGCTTCGCACTTGACCTATGAGGGCGAGAAGGTCATCGCCCCTGAGCTCTACGTCGCTGAAATGGCACATGCCGTCGAGAAGTATGTACGCGGGCAGTACGTCAATGCCGCCACCGGAGTCACGCTCTTCGGCAAGGCTTGGCGCTTGGTTGACGAGCTCATCCCGATGAAGGAGCTCGCTCTGGAGGCGCTCTCCGAGTCCCTGCGGCTCGGTCACTCCTCCTACGACGTCTTCTACTTCGTGCTGGCGCGCCGCAACGCGGCGACGATGTGCACGCTCGACCGGCACCTGCAGCAGCTCTGCCTAGAGAACGGCGTCAACTGCGTCTGCGGTCTAGACGTCGGAGACGAGCGCTGGACCGTCCGCAACGAGACCGAGGTGGGGCCGACGGGGATGGGCGGCGTCACGCGCGAGGAGCTCGAGCATGCGGCTGGTCGCGATGCGAACGGGGTATAAGCGCCGATAAGAACATGGTTCTCAGAGCGGTCAAGGCGGGTGGTCGTGATGCGGCTGTCTCTTGGTCAGGTCTTAAGGCTCGCGGGCCTCGCGGTGTTCACGTGCGTCTTCTGGTGCTGCGCACTTCTGGATGGGGAAGGCGCCGCTTATCCCTTCTATTTTGCGTGCTACCTTGCGATCGTCGCAATTCTCGTCATCGACCTCCTGCGATCGCGTCGCGGTGATGACGGGCTGCGGCTTGCGGGTGCGGCGCGAGGCGCCTACCTCGCCCTCGTGATCGTCTGGGGAGTCCTCACGTTGATAGCCATCATCGCCGACGTGCACGTGGGGGCCTACGAACTGTGGAACTGGATGCTCACCGTGCTGATATGCCTGCCAAACGACCTTGCGTACCCGCCGCGCGACGCACCCAGCTACGACCCGCCGCTCCCGCCGCAGCGCTGACGTTCGCTTTCCCAGTGAGGAGATGCCGTGTGTACGATCAAGGTTGCGCCCGTCCTTGCGATCGCGCTGTCCCTGCTTCTCGTGGGCTGTGCGCCGAGCACGCCCTCGAGCCAGAAGACCGGGGCACCTGGATCGAGGTCGACAGCCGGTGGAGCGAGGTCGACTGGGACCTGGAGTGGCTCGTCCGCGCCGAGTCCGCGCTCGAGGTCGCACGGGCCGCGCTTGCGGAGGCCTAGCCGACGCCTCGCTCCTGGCGAGGGTATGTACGCCCCACGGACGGCACGTTCTTCTCGTCAATGCCTCTGAGCTGCGACTTTATCGAGTGCACTGGATAGGTGAGCGTACACACCCTCAAAATGAGAGCCCCGACGCCTGGTGACGCCGGGGCCCCGTTTGCGTGAGGAAGGCCTCTGCTACGCGTGCATCTCGGCCATCTGGGCCTGTACGGCGGTGATGGCGACGACGCCCACGATGTCGTCGGCGGAGCAGCCTCGGGACAGGTCGTTCACCGGCTTGGCGATGCCCTGGAGAATCGGGCCGTAGGCCTCGGCGCGACCGAAGCGCTGGACGAGCTTGTAGCCGATGTTGCCGGTCTCGAGGTTGGGGAACACGAGCACGTTGGCGTGGCCCGCGACCTTGCTCTCGGGGGCCTTGAGGGCCGCGACCTCGGGCACGATGGCGGCGTCGAGCTGCAGGTCGCCGTCGATTGCGAGCTCGGGCGCCTTCTCCTTGGCAAACGCGGTGGCCTCCTGGACCTTCTTGGCGGTGTCGCCGCCGGCGGAGCCCATCGTGGAGTAGGAGAGCATGGCCACGCGCGGCTCGACGTCGTCCATGAAGGTGGCGAAGGAGTTGGCGGAGGCGATGGCAATCTCGGAGAGCTCGTCGGATGTCGGGTCGATGTTGAGGCCGCAGTCGGCGAAGACGAGCGTGCCGTCGGCGCCGAACTCCGGCGTCTGGGTGCACATGACCATGAAGGCCGAGACGAGCTTGGTGCCGGGGGCGGTCTTGAGGATCTGGAGGGCCGGGCGCAGCGTGTTGGCGGTGGAGTGGCAGGCGCCCGAGACCAGGCCGTCGGCGTCGCCCATCTTGACCATCATGGTGCCGTAATAGGTGGCGTCCATCATCTGGGCGCGGGCCTGCTCGATGGTCACGCCCTTCTTGGCGCGCAGCTCGGCGAACTTCTGGGCGTAGGCCTCGTGCTTGGGGGCGGTGGGGGAGGTCGGGTCGATGATGGTCACGCCCTCGACGTCGATCTTGGCCGGATCGCCCAGGATGACGAGGTTGGCGAGGTCCTCGGCCACGATTGTGCGGGCGGCCTCGATGGTGCGCGGGTCCTCGCCCTCGGGCAGGACGATCGTCTTCTTGTAGGCCTTGGCGGCCGCCTTCATTCGTGCGAGAAAGTCACTCATGGCATCCCTTTCGACTCTTCACAAAAAGCCCTTGATAGCGTGCGCTCGTCCCGCGAACTGTGCTTATCGGCGGTGTTGGCGACGGGCACGGGACCATTATACGGTCGAGGTGCTAGAATCTATCGAACGATTGGGCGAGCGCACGGTTCTTCTCGCCCCGCCGCCCACGGGCGGCCGCAAGCAGAAACGCTGAGAGGACAGGTATGGGAATCGAGAACGGTCTGCCCGCGGGGTTCAACCCCGATAGCTATGACGCCATCGTCGTGGGAGCGGGCTATGCCGGCGCCGTCTGCGCGCGCCGCCTCGCCGAGTCGTGCGGATTCAAGGTGTGCATCCTTGAGCGTCGCGACCACATCGCCGGTAACGCCTACGACTACGTCGATGACGCCGGGATTCTCGTCCACAAGTTCGGGCCGCACATCTACCACACGACCAACGAGCGCGTGAACCAGTTCCTCTCGCGCTTCACCGAGTGGACGAACTATCAGCACAAGGTCCTCGCCAACATCCACGGCACGCTGATGCCGGTGCCCTTCAACCACCGCTCGCTGCTCCTCGCCTTTGGGGAGGAGAAGGGCGAGCGCCTCTACCGCAAGCTCGTGGCCACCTTCGGCGAGAACAAGAAGGTGCCGATCATGGAGCTGCGCGAGAAGAACGACCCCGAGCTCGTCGAGGTCGCCGACTACGTCTTCGAGAACGTCTTCCTTCACTACACGATGAAGCAGTGGGGCCAGACGCCCGACCAGATCGACCCCTCCATCACCGGGCGCGTCCCCGTCTTCGTGGGCGACGACGACCGCTACTTCCCGGGCGCCCCCTACCAAGGCATGCCCGCGGAGGGCTACACCGTCATGTTCGAGCACATGCTCGAGCACGACCTCATCTCCGTCTTCCTGGGCGTCGACGCGCGCGACGTCATCAAGGTCTCCGACATGAGCGTCTCGGTCTGCGGGCGCCCGTACGGCGGCGAGGTCATCTACACCGGCCCGCTCGACGAGCTGTTTGGGCTTGACCTGGGGGCCCTGCCGTACCGCACGCTCGACATGCGGTTCGAGACGCTCGACCAGGACCGCTTCCAGCCCGTCGCCACGGTCAACTACACCACGAGCGAGGACTTCACCCGCATCACTGAGTTCAAGAACATGACCGGGCAGGTGGTTCCCGGCAAGACCACGATCATGCGCGAGTACTCCAAGGCCTACACCCCCGGCAGCGGCGAGACCCCGTACTACGCGATCCTCGAGGACGAGAACCTCGAGCTGTACCGCCGCTATCGCGAGCGCGTCGACGGCGTGGTGAACTTCCACTGCGTCGGGCGCCTCGCCGAGTACCGCTACTACGACATGGACGGCGTCGTGGCCTCGGCGCTCGAGCTCTCCGACGAGATCGTCTCGCAGCACAGCTAAGGATGCGCCTCAGGCGAGCCCCGATGAGGGGCTCGCTTCATGCGCGGGCACAGAAGGAAACCAGATGAGCAAGACCGTCAGCACCCCCAAGACCATCACCTTTGGCATTCCCTGCTACAACTCGTCCGCTTACATGGACCACTGCATCGAGTCCATCCTCGAGGGCACGGGCTACGCCGAGGACGTCGAGATCGTCATCGTGGACGACGGCTCCGTGAAGGACGACACGGCCGCCAAGGCCGACGCCTGGGCCGAGCGCCACCCCACCATCATCAAGGCAATCCACCAGGAAAATGGCGGCCACGGCGCCGCCGTCATGAAGGCCGTGGCCAACGCGAGCGGCGTCTACTTCAAAAACGTCGACTCCGACGACTGGGTGGACGCCGAAGCCGTGCGGGCCCTCCTCGAGAAGCTGCGCTACTTCATCGGGCTCGGCGAGCACGTCGACCTCGTCATCACCAACTACGTCTACGAGCACGTGGAGGACGACACGCGCAACGTCGTCGACTACCGCCACGTGCTGCCGGTGGACAAGGTCTTCACCTGGAACAACATCGGCCACTTCATGATGTGGCAGTACCTGCTCATGCACGCGCTCACGTACCGCGTGGACGTCCTGCGCGAGTGCGGCCTCGAGATGCCCCCGCACACCTTCTACGTGGACAACATCTACGCCTACGTACCGTTCCCCAAGTGCCGCAGCATCTACTACCTCGACGTGGACGTCTATCGCTACTTCATCGGCCGCGAGGACCAGTCCGTCAACGACAAGGTCCTCACGAGCCGCGTGGACCACTACTGGCGCGTCGCGCGCGTGATGATGCACGCCTATCACGTCTACGACGACATCGACTCCGCGAAGCTGCGCAGCTACATGATGAACTACTTCACGATCATCATGGCCATCTGCTCGGTCTTCTCCAAGAAGAGCGACCGCCCGGACGCGATGGACGAGCTCCAGCGCCTCTGGGACGAGCTGCGCGCCTACGACAGGCGCATGTACCGCCGCGCCCGTCACGGCGTCGTGGGCCTCGCCACCAACCTCCCCGGCACCGTCGGCAAGGCCCTCACGCTCGCCGGGTACCGCGCGGCCCAGAAGCTGGTCAAGTTCAACTAGCTCGTCTGACCTTTCGCGCGCCGGGATGCCCCGCTGCGCTTCTCGTCTGGCTCATTGTGCTTCGCGCAGAAATCGCCTGACGAGAAGTGCAGCGGGGCATCGCTCTCGAGGCCGTCTCCCACCGCAAGGTTGAGCTAGAAACCCAGGCCAAGCTTCAGGTCAAATCTTGGTTGTTATAAGTTGGTGGGACGTAACGCACGGTCATTGCTGGGCTCGATGCAGGGCGCCGGGCCGCAACCTCACAGGTCAGCCGCGGCAGGGTAGCCGTACGCTCCCACGGCCTGGTGGGCGCCGTCCGCGATGGCGCGCCCAAGTGCCCTCGTTGCGAGCGCGCCCACGACGTCCACAGGGGCCTCCACCTCGCCCGTGGCCATCACGAAGACGGTGTCGCCGTCGTTGGTGGTGTGGGTGGGGGAGATGGCGTGGGCGTAGGCGTCTGCGGACATCTGGGCGACCTTGGTGGCCTGAGCCTTGGTGAGGCGGGCGTTGGTGACCACGCAGGAGATGGTGGTGTTGGTGCGCGCGAGGGGCATCTTCGCGTAGCCGCCGAGAAGGACCTCGACGGTGTCGGCGATCGCGGATCCGTCCGGGGTGCGGACGCCCGCTATCTTCTCGCCCGTGTCCGGGTCCAGGACGTCGCCGCAGGCGTTGACTGCCGCGACGGCGCCGCAGACGAGCTCCCCGGCGCGCTCGACGTCCTCGCCGAGGCCCGACTTCATGGCGCGCTCCGGGCCCGCGAGCTTGCCCACGGTGCAGCCCGCGCCGGCGCCGACGTTGCCGCGTGCAAGCGGGGCACCGTCGCCGTCGAGCGCCGCGACGCAGGCGGCGCGGCCGTCCTCGGCCGTGGGGCGCACGGAGGGGCATCCGCAGGCGAGGTCGAACAGGCAGGCGCCCGAGACGATGGGCACCTTGGCGACGCCGACGTCGAGGCCCACGCCACGGCGCTCGAGCTCCTCGGCCACCCCGCAGGCGGCTGCGAGGCCGTACGCGCTGCCACCCGAGAGCACGACGGCATGGAGGACGTCGACCGTCTCCTCGGGGCGCAGGAGGTCGGTCTCGCGCGTCGCGGGGGCACCGCCGCGCACGTCGACGCCGCCGGTGGCGCCCGACGGGCAGCAGATGACGGTGCAGCCGGTGCCGGCCGCCCCGTTGGTCGCGTGGGCGGCATAGATGCCGGGAATCTGCGTGACGCTCTCGATGCTCTTGTCGCTAGGCAAGGGGTCCTCCCATCCTGATGGCCTCGGCCACATAGTCCTTCTCGTCTCCCATGAGGCGGGTTACCTCGCGCACGAGGCGCGCCACCGGCAGCCCCACCACGTTGGAGTAGTCACCGTCGATCCTCTCGACGAGCAGCCTGCCGGCGCCCTGGATGCCGTAGGCGCCCGCCTTGTCGAGCGGCTCGCCGGTCGACACGTAGGCGGCGATCTCGGCGTCCGTGAGCTCCCAGAAGGTGACGTCGGTGGTCTCGACGAAGCTCGCCCGCTCCGCTGCGGAACCGTCCTCGGCAAGGCTCAGCACGCAGACGCCCGTCGAGACGTGATGGGTCCTGCCCGAGAGCTCGCGGAGCATGCGGGCGGCGTCCTCGGGGCCCTCCGGCTTGCCGAGGGCCTCGTCGCCCATCCAGACGATGGTGTCCGCGGCGACGAGCAGCCCGTCGGAGGGGGAGGCGTCGAGCGTGGCGCGGGCCGCCTCCGCCTTCTCGGCGGCGAGGCGCGCCACGAGCTCCATGGGGGACTCGCCAGGCAGGCGGGCCTCGTCGATGTCGGCGGGGCGGATGTCGAGGTCGAAGCCGGTCTCTGAGAGCAGCTCGCGTCGACGCGGCGATTGCGAGGCGAGAATCATTCGTGTCCTTCCTGGATCGAGCGGGTTCTGTGAATTGGGGACAGTCCCCAATTTACAGAAAAGCGGGAGCCGCCTCTAGCGACTCCCGCTCAACGTCTGGTGACGCGTTGTCGAGCGTGCTACTCGACCACGATGGCGGAGACGGGGCAGTTGTCGGCAGCCTCCTGGGCGGCGTCCTCGGCCTCCTCCGGCACGTCCTCCTCGATGGCGACGGCGACGCCGTCGTCAGAGATGGAGAAGACGTCGGGGCAGGTGCCCTCGCAGAGCCCGCAGCCGATGCAATCCTCGTTGACCGTAGCCTTCATGGTGAAATCCTCTCTCTTGCTCGGGCCCTTCGCCCAAGTTGCCTATCTTTGTACACGTTTCGCGGCGAGCGCGCAACCGTCGCGGCAATATGTTCCAAATTGTCGGTCACCGTGCTGAGCTGCGGTTTATTCCTAGCAGCTCAGGGGGATTACCGTAGGGTCAGCGTCTGTGAATTGGGGACGTGTTATTTCGTGCAGACTTTTTGGGACAGGCCGTCAAAGGCCTGTCCCAAAAAGTCTGCACGAAATAACACGTCCCCAATTCACAGACGCCGGAGGAGGGTGACGGTCTCGACGTGGAAGGTCTGCGGGAAGAGGTCGACGGGCGTCACGCGCGCGGGCGAGAACGTCCCCGCCGCCTCGAAGCGAGCGAGGTCGCGCGCGAGCGTCGCGGGGTCGCAGCTCACGTAAGCGATCGCTCGGGCAGGCTGCTCGGAGAGCCTGCGCACCACGTCCTCGGCAAGCCCCGCGCGCGGCGGGTCCACGACGATGACGTCGGCGTCGGTGTCCGGGAACTCTCTACCCGCGTCGCCCCCGATGGGGTCCACGTTGTCGAGGCCCGCGGACTCGAGGTTGCGCCGCAGGTCGCGCACGGCGGGCCCGTAGGACTCCACGGCCGAGACAAAGCCCGCGCGGCGCGCGAGCGGCAGCGTGAAGGTGCCGGCCCCGCAGTAGAGGTCCATGGCCTCCTCGTCCTCCTGAGGGCTCAGCTCCTCCATCACGAGCTCAACGAGCTTCTCGGCCCCCTTGGTGTTGACCTGGAAGAAGGAGGGTGCCGAGACGCGCATGCGCTCGTCGCCCACCAGCTCGCCCCAGGAGCCGGCCCCCGAGAGGCACTCCACGCCGGCGATGCGGCGGGCCTTGGCGGGGCCCTTCTGCATCACGCGGACGACGGAGGTGGGCCTCAGCGCGTCAGCGAGCACCTTGGCCGCCTGGGCGCGCGGGAAGGCGCCGGGACGGTCCCAGAGGGCGACCTCGACGTCCTTGGTGCGCCGCGACACGCGGATGCCCACGCGCTCGAGGTCGAGGTCGTGGCTGTTCGAGAGATAGGCGAGGGCGCCCGAGACGGACTTGACCGCCCCTGCGTGCGCCTTGTCGAGCAGCATGCAGCTCTTCACGCGGACGACGTCGGCCTCGCCGCGCCCGTGCATGCCGAGAACCGCGCGGCCGTTCTGTCGGGTCACCGCGAGCTCGACCTTGTTGCGGTAGCCCCACTGATCGCTCGGGGTGACGAGCGGCGCCACGAGCCCCTCCGCTCGCTCGGGCGAGAAGTGCCCGATGCGCGTGAGCGCGTCGACGACCCCGGCGCGCTTTGCGGCGGCCTGGGCAGGGTAGGAGAGCGCCGCCCAGGGGCAGCCGCCGCAGGCGCCGGCGAACGGGCAGGCGGGGACCACGCGGTCCGCGGAGGGCTCGAGCACCTCCGCCACGCGCGCGTGCGCCCAGCGGTCCTCCTCGCGGTCGACGACGGCGCGCACGCGGTCACCGGTCACGCCGCCCGCGACGAAGACGGTCTTCCCGCCCTCGTCGCGGGCCACGGCGTCCGGGCCGTAGCTCATGCGCTCGCAGGTCAGCTCGATCTCACGCGTCCCGCTCACTCGTCACCCCCGCCGAAGAGGGTGCCGAAGGCCTGGCCAAAGAGGCCGAGCGCACGGGAGACGCGGCCGCGCTTGGGGCGCGGGTCGGCCTTCCTGGGCGCGGGGTCGGCAGTCGGCTGGGGCGCCGGAGCGGGGGCCGGGGTCGGGACGGGCTCGGGCGCCGGCGCGGGCTCGGCGACCGGGGCCTCGTCCCTCTCGGCAATGTCCTCTGCGGCGAGCTCGGGAACTGCCTCGGGGGCCGGCTCGACGCGCGGCGCCTTGGCGGCACGCGCGCGCTCCTCGACGGCCTCGCGGGCGCGCTCGTACGCCTCGCGCAGGAGCACCTCCTGGCAGTTGACGCGCGGCGCGCCCTCCTCGGTCTCGACGCGGGCCCAGGTGCCCTCGGCGGTGAGCTGGCGCGCCTTGACGTTGTCGGCGAGCTGGAGGTCGATGAAGTGGCGCACGATCTCGCAGCAGGCGGAGTCGCGCACGGGGTAGGCGATCTCGACGCGGCGCTCGGTGTTGCGCGTCATCATGTCGGCGCTCGAGAGGTAGATCGTGTCCGCGTACTCGCCAAAGGCGTAGATGCGGGCGTGCTCGAGGAAGCGCCCGGCGATCTGGCGGATCACGAGGCCGTCGGTCTTGCCCGGCACGCCCGCCTTGATGCAGCAGATGCCGCGGACGATCATGACGACCTTGACGCCCGCCTCGCAGGCCTCGGAGATCTTGTCGATGACGTCGCGGTCGGTGAGCGAGTTCATCTTGAAGAATACGCGCGCCGGTGCGCCCTCGCGCGCGCGGGCGATCTCTCGGTCGAGCCCGCGCATCACGAGCGGCTTGAGGCCGACCGGGGCAACGCCGAGCTGGCGATAGGTGCCGCGGAGGTTGCCGAGCGAGAGGTTGCGGAAGAAGGTGTTGCCGTCCGCGCCGATGCCCTCGTCGGCCGTGAGCAGCATGAAGTCGGAGTAGAGCGTGGCGGTCTTCTCGTTGAAGTTGCCCGTGCCCAGACACGTGATGCGGCGGATGCCGTCGCGGTCGTGATAGGTGATCTGGCAGATCTTGGAGTGGCACTTGAAGCCCTCGGAGCCGTAGATGACGGTGCAGCCGGCGTCCTCGAGGCGCTCGGCCCAGGCGATGTTGTTGGCCTCGTCGAAGCGCGCGCGCAGCTCCATGAGGACGGTGACGTCCTTGCCCGCCTCCGCGGCGCTGATGAGGCTCTCGCAGAGGTGGCTCGACTTGGCCACGCGGTAGAGGGTGATCTTGATCGAGATGCACGCGTCGTCGGCGGAGGCCTCGCGCACGAGGCGCAGCAGCGGCGTCATGGACTCGTACGGGTAGGTGAGAAGGACGTCGTGGTCCTCGACCTGGCCGCGCATGGGCAGGCTCAGGTCGACCATCGGCGAGATCTGCGGCTCGAAGCGACGGAACACGCACGCGGCGTGCTCGTGGTCGGGGATGTGGGACTCGAGCCCGTAGACGTAGCCGAGGTCGATCGGGCGGTTGAGGCGGAAGACGCGGCGCGGCTCGAGGGAGAGCTCCTCGGCGATGAGCGTCTCGAGCGTCTTGCCGAGCTTGCCGCGGATCTCGAGGCGCACCGGCTGGAGGCGCTGGCGGAGCTTGAGGACCTTCTTCATGTGCTGGCGGTAGTCCTCCTCCTCCTCGACGCCCTCGCCGTCGGGGTCGATGTCGGCGTTGCGCGTCACGCGCAGCACGGCCGAGCGCTTGGGGGCGTACTCGCCGAAGCACTGGTCGAGGCAGGTCTCGAGCACGTCCTCGAGCAGGGTGTAGCGCCAGGCCTTGGCCGTGGCGGGCAGCGCGACGACGCGCTGCTCGGTGCGCGGCACCTCGATGATGCCGAG
Source organism: Olsenella sp. An293 (assembly GCF_002159495.1). Taxonomy (GTDB): domain Bacteria; phylum Actinomycetota; class Coriobacteriia; order Coriobacteriales; family Atopobiaceae; genus Thermophilibacter. The sequence continues at coordinate 111,326 of NZ_NFIT01000006.1, read as the reverse complement.
AAGCCCGGTCTCCTCGGCCCCGTCGAGCGAGCAGGCCACGAACAGGCGCCCGTTGCGCAGGTTGGGGAAGGGGTGGCGCGGGTCCACGATGAGCGGCGAGATGATCGGCGCGAGGCGGCGCTCGAAGTGGCGCTGGACGGCGGCGCGGTCCTCCTCGGTGTAGTCGGCGGGGGAGACGCGGACAAGGCCGTGCCCGGCGAGAAGCGCCTCGACCTCGGCGAGGCCCTTCTCGTGGCGCTCGACGAGCGCGGGCAGGGCGTCGAAGATCGCGGTGAGCTGCTCGGCGGGCGTCATGTTGGACTTGTTGTCCTTGGGCTGGTTCTTGAGGGAGGCGAGGTCGGAGAGGCCGCCCACGCGGATCATGAACCACTCGTCGAGGTTGGACTCGACGATCTCGCAGAACTTGAGGCGCTCGAACGCGGGAACCTCGGGGTCGTATGCCTCGTCGAGGATGCGGTCGTCGAAGCGCAGCCAGCTCAGCTCGCGGTTCTGGGTGTAGGAGAAGTCGCGCTCGGGCTTCTTGTCCTCGCCGTCCTTCTCGCCCGCGTACTTGGCGGCTGCCTTCTTGAGGGCCTGCTCCTTGCGGGACTCCTTGGCGTCCTTCTTGCCGCGCGCCTCTTCCTCGACGGCGTCCTTGGTCTTGTCCTTGCTCATCGCGAAAGCCTTTCACGAAGGTGCGGCAGCGTGTGCCGCGGTGCATGTCTCCACGATGATAGCAGCCGCGTGACCGGCCGCCGGGCCCTGTTGGTTAAGGTTGTGAAAAGAGCCGGGCCAGCGGGGGCCGCGCGGCCGCGGACCGTCCCGGGCTCATGCTACGATGCAGCTTTCAAAGCACCGAGAAGAACCCGGCGTTCCCGCCGGTCACGAAAGGAGAGCCCCATGGCCGTCAGCCTTTCCGGACGCAACTTCCTCAAGCTCCTCGACTTCACGCCCGAGGAGATCCGCCACCTGCTCGACCTCTCCGCCGAGCTCAAGGCCAAGAAGCGCGCGGGAGAGCCCCACCGCTACCTCGAGGGCAAAAACGTGGCGCTCATCTTCGAGAAGACCTCCACGCGCACGCGCTGCGCCTTCGAGGTGGGCGCGGCCGACCTCGGCATGCACGCGGTCTACCTTGACCCGAGCGCCTCCCAGATCGGGAAGAAGGAGTCCATCGCCGACACCGCGCGCGTGCTCGGCCGCATGTTCGACGGCATCGAGTACCGCGGGTTTGGCCAGGAGCGCGTCGAGGAGCTCGCCGCGTACGCGGGCGTGCCCGTGTGGAACGGCCTCACGACCGAGTTCCACCCCACGCAGATGATCGCGGACGTCCTCACGATGGAGGAGGAGTTCGGCCGCGGCGGCATGGCCGGGCGCAAGGTCACCTTCATGGGCGACGCGGGCAACAACGTGGGCAACTCGCTCATGGTGGTCTGCGCAAAGCTGGGCATCGACTTCTGTGCGTGCGGCCCCGCCGAGCAGATGCCCGACGCCGAGCTCGTAAAGACCTGCCGTGAGATCGCGGCCGAGACGGGAGCCACGATCACGCTCACGGCGGACGTCGCCGAGGGAGCCGCCGGCGCGAGCGTGATCTACACCGACATCTGGGTCTCCATGGGCGAGCCCGCCGAGCTCTGGGGCGAGCGCATCCGCCTGCTGTCTCCCTACCAGGTCAACGCCGAGCTCATGAAGCTCGCGGCCAAAGACGCGATCTTCATGCACTGCCTGCCGAGCTTCCACGACCGCAAGACCACGATCGGCGAGGAGGTCTACCAGCAGTTTGGCCTCGCCGAGCTCGAGGTCACCGACGAGGTCTTCGAGGGTCCGCGCAGCCGCGTCTTCGACGAGGCCGAGAACCGCCTGCACTCGATCAAGGCGGTGATGTACGCGACGCTGCGCTAAGCACTTCCATATCGAGGGATTCGACGCGCAAGTCGAGCGAGGGGACAGGGTCCGCGCGAGTTCTGCAGCGCGCGTCCCTTGCGCGCGAAGCTGTCTGAGCGCCGGACCTTATCGCCCCCACAGGGGTGCGTAGTGCCTGCTAGTACACCATCCCCATCGCCTCGCGCACCTCGTCGAGGGTGGCCGCGGCGATCTCGCGAGCGCGGCGGTTGCCCTCGTGCAGGACGTCGGCGACATATCCCATGTCCTGGGCGATCTTCTCGCGGCGCTCGCGGATGGGGGCGAAGTAGCCGTTGACGGCCTCGGTCACGACCTTCTTGAGCTGGCCCGCGCCTCCCATGCCGATCTCCTCAGCGATCTCGCGCGGGTCGCGGCCGGTGCAGATGCCTGCCGTGGTGAGAAGACCGGAGATCTCCGGGCGGTTCTCGGGGTCAAAGGTGATGTTGCGCTCGGAGTCGCTCTTGGACTTCTTGATGAGCTTGGCGGTCTCCTCGGCGGTCATGGAGATGGAGATCGCATTGCCGTAGGACTTGCTCATCTTGCGGCCGTCGAGGCCGGGAAGCAGCGGCGTGGAGGTGAGAAGCCCCGTGACGTCCGGGAAGACGTGGCCGTAGCGCTCGTTGAAGCGACGCGCGATCTTCGAGGTGATCTCGATGTGCGGCAGCTGGTCGCGGCCCACGGGCACGATGTTGCCCTTGCAGAAGAGGATGTCGCACGCCTGGTGCACGGGGTAGGTGAGCAGAAGTCCCGTGAGGGCGTGGCCGGAGGCCTCCTGCTCGGCCTTGACCGTGGGGTTGCGCTCCATTTCGGCCTCGGTGACGAGGCTGAGGAACGGCAGCATGAGCTGGTTGAGCTCGGGCACCGCGGAGTGCGTGAAGATCATCGTCTTGGCCGGGTCGAGCCCGCAGGCCAGATAGTCGATGACCATGTTGTAGACGTTGTCCTTGATGTGCTCGGTCGTGTCGCGGTCGGTGATCACCTGATAGTCAGCGATGATGACGTTGGTGCGCACGCCCATGTCCTGCAGGCGCACGCGGTCCACGAGCGTGCCGAAGTAGTGGCCGAGGTGGAGCCTGCCGGTCGGGCGGTCGCCGGTGAGCATGGTGTAGTTCTCGGGGTGGACGAGAAGGTCGGCGTGGACCTCGTCGCTCCTGCGCTTGGCCGCCTCGTAGCTTCCCTCGTTGGGCATGGTTCCTCCTCGCGTTTGCGGTCCCCCGCGTATGTGGTCAACGGCATCCTATGGTACGGCAAACGGCGGCCTCGTGCGCGGGGTCCTCGCAAAAGCCTGTTAGAATAATCTGGTCGAGGTCGAGAAGAGGAGGAGCGGTGGCAAGCTCATACGGCACGGACGCCGACAAGAGCTCACTCAGGAGCAACTACCTGCGCGTTCGCCGCACCGTCCCCGCGCGCCTGCGAATCTCCTCGGACGAGGCCATTCGCCGCGCGCTGCGCTCCTTCGACGTCTTCCGGCGCGCGCCCATCGTGCTCACCTACGTCTCCTTTGGCGCCGAGGTCGACACACGCGCCCTGATCGAGGAGCTGCTCGACGAGGGCCGCCGCGTCGCCGTCCCGCGCGTCGACCGCGCGGCGCACAAGATGGCCTTCCACGAGATCGAGTCGCTCGAGGGGCTCGTCCCCGGAACGATGGGCATCCTCGAGCCCCCCGGCGACACGCCGGCCCTCACGGTGCCCGAGATGGTGCGCACCGCCTGCCTCGTGCCCGGCCTCGTCTTTGACGGCGCGGGGCACCGCGTGGGCTACGGCGGCGGCTACTACGACCGCTTCCTCGCGTTCTACCCCGGCAACAAGATCGGCCTCGCCCGCGTGACGCAGCTTTCGTCCAACCCGCTCCCGGTGGGGGGGCACGACGTCCCGGTCGACTTCCTCGTGAGTGAGGGGACCGTCTGGGGCTGCAGCCAGAACCTCTGACGCCATGCTGCGCGCCTACGCCCTTATCGAGCGCCGCCGAACGGTCGCCTGGCCGCTCTGGACGGGCGTGCTCGCGGGGCTCGTCGCGCTCGGGCTCTCGCCCGTCGCCTACCTCCTCGCCGGCTCCGCCCTCATGGCCGGCAGGATCCTCGGCGCCGCGGACCGCGTCTCGGCGGAGCGGTGCCGAAGGGTCGTAGCCGTGGTCGGCCTCCTGGTCACGCCCGCGCTCGCCCTCGTTTGGGCGATCGCCCCCGGGCTCATCGCGATCCCCGGGGCGCTCGCGCTCGCCGGATGGGTGTGCCTCTCGCTTGGCGAGAAGGACGAGCGACGCGCCGCGCGCTCCGGCGCCCTGGCGGGCGAGCTCGTCGCCGTCCTCGCCCTGCTCGCCGCCGCATGGCTGCTTCCCGTGCCCCGGGTAGCCTCCGCCGTCTTTCTCGGCGCGCTCTTTGCCCTTGCCGTCCTCACCAGGGCGCGCGCGGGACGCTCGCTCTCGGAGCCCGAGCTCTTCGCCGCCCTCGCGCCCGCGGCGCTGCTTAGCTGCTCGATGGCGGCGGGCGAGTCCGGGCTCGTGGTTCTTGCGACGGCCTCGCTCGTGGCCTTAAGCGCCTGCGGCGTGCCGCTGCTCGCCTCGCTCGCCTCAGACGGCGGCGAGGGGGACTATGCGGCGACGATGCGCCGCGCCCTCGACGACCTCGCGGAGCGCGAGCTCAGCGACCGCGAGCGCGAGGTCCTCGTCCGGACGCTCTGCGGAGAGCCGCGCCGCGTCATCGCGCAGGCGCTCGACGTCTCGGAGTCGACCGTCGGCACCAACCGCACGCGCGGCTACGAGAAGCTCGGCGTGTCCTCCAAGGTCGAGCTCGTCTCGCGCGTGAGCTCCTGGACGAGCGACGCCGGCAGTCTGCGCCCCGACGGCTCCGGGCACCGTCGCGTCCCATCGTGGGCGCGCGCCCTTCTCGGCGCCGCGCTGCTCGCCCTGCTGCTCGCGCCCTGGGCGGGGCCGGTCCGCCCCGTCGTGGCCTGCCTCGCGGGCGACGTGCTCTCGTGCGTCGCCCTCGTCGCCTTTCTCGTCCTTGCGCCCGACACCGGGGGCCGTCGCGCGCTCCGGGAACGGACGGGCGTGCGCCCCTCCTGGGAGCGCGGCGTCGTCTGCCTGCTCTGCTCCGTCGCCGTGCCCCCGCTCTTCGTCTCCTCATGGCCCCTCGTCCCCGGGCGCCGCTCGCTCGCCGCGCTGGTCCTTGCGCTCGGCGTCCTGTATCTCGGGGCGCGGCCGGTCAGCGCGGACCCGGGCATCGACGTCCGCACGTGGCTTCGGCGCTCGACCGTCTCCGGCCTGCGAGAGCTTGCGTGCCGCGGACGTGAGGTCACGGCCCTCGCGGGGCTCTCCCTGCTGCTCGGCTCCTGCCTGACCGCGCCTCTCGAGGTTTTTCCCGGCGTGGTCGAGGGCCTGTGGTGCCTCGTGGCGGCGCTCGGCGCGCTCGTCTTTGGCGTGGCCTTCCGCCCCGCCGCCCGCGATGACCGCGAGGAGCAGGTCGCCATCCTGAGAAGGGCCGGCCTGAGCGAGCTTCAGGCCAACGTCGCGCTGCTCCTCTCGCTCGGCGAGGGCGAGCGTGCCATCTGCGAGCGCCTGCACGTGGCCCCAGGGACGGTCAAGTCCGCGCGGACGCGCTGCTATCGGGCGCTCGGCATCCACAATGCCGTCGAGCTGCGAGAATACCTCGAGGGTCGGGCCGGGTTGACAGGCTGAGCCGACGCGCATCCCCGGGGTTGACAGACGCCCCGCGCCGCACTGGGTACCATTGTGGCAACCCCTTCGGAAGGAGGCTGCCATGAAGCGCGCCGCAAGCACCGCAAAGATCGCCGTGCCCGCCGTTCTTCTCGCCGTCTGGCTCCTGTCGCTTCTCGTCTTCTGGTGCGTTATCGGTCCCTCGGACGCCCTGGGCTATGCGCTGATCTTCTTCTACGGGCTCATGCCCGCGACGGTCCTGGGAACCTCGCTCACGGCGGGCCTTCTCAGGCCCTACGGAACGAGGAGCTGGCTCATCATCCCGGTGGCGGCCGTCCTGTCCATGCTGCTCCCGAGCCTGACGTTTCTTTTGGCCAACACGCTGACGTTTGGCAACGTCCACCCGCCCGACCTGACGGCGCTCGCCTTTGGCGGTGCCGTCTCGGCCGTGGGCTTTGGGTTCGGTGCGGGCGTGAGGGCGCTCAGGGCGCGGCGCCGCGGCGCATGACGACGGGCATCCGCCATCAGGCCCTGACCTGGCGCATCTGCGCTCGGCGCCCGCACTCGTGAGTGCGGGCAACAGGTGCGGGCGGTTTTGGGCATAGACTGCATCGAGTGCGCGGTCCTTCTCGGCCAATGCCCCGGAGTGCGCGCATCGAGTGCGCTCCAGCCCGCACCGGAAGCGACAGCCGAGAAGTGCGGGCGGGATCCCGAAGAATGCTGAGAAGTGCGGGCAGGGCCCGCGCGCACCCAAACGAGAGCTTGGGTTCGTGCCAGCCGACGGCGCTACAGGCCCAGGTGCGCGGCCATGTCGAACAGCGCCTTGCGATAGCCCTCGACGCCCAGGCCCGTGATGGTCTCGAAGCAGGCGGCGCGGATGTAGGACACCTGGCGGAAGTCCTCGCGATCCTCGAGCTTGGAGATGTGCACCTCGATCATGGGCAGGCCCACGGCCTTGGCGGCGTCGAGGATTGCGATAGAGGTGTGCGTGTAGGCGCCGGGGTTGATGATGATGCCGGCATAGGTGCCGTACGCGTCCTGGATGGCGTCGATGAGGTCGCCCTCGTGGTTGGACTGGAAGCAGGTGCAGTCAGCAAAGCCGGCCTCGAGCGCGGCGTCGTGGCAGATGCGCAGCATCGCGCGGTACGAGTCGTGCCCGTAGATGTCGGGCTCGCGGATGCCCAGCATGTTGATGTTGGGCCCGTTGATGACGAGCGCGCGCACGGGGCTCTCCGGGAGCTGGTCCTCGACGTCGACGTCGACGTCCGTCGTCTCGTCGGGCGAAGCGTCCGCGGGCTCCATGACGTCGAGCAGGCTCACGAGGTCCTCGACCGACGCGTCCTCGGCATCCTCCTCGGAGGGTCCCTCGGGCGCGGCGTCGACGTCGCCCTCGCTCTGCGCGAGTGCGGCGCTGCGAAGCGGGTTGCGGGAGATGTGCACGTGAATGGGGGAGGGCATGGCCGAGGCCTCGTCGAAGGCCTCCTCGTTGCCCTCGATGCCCGTGAGGCGAACCAGCGCCTCGTGCACGGCCTCGACCTTGCCGGGGCCAAAGACGACCTCGATGCCGTTGGCGCCGCGCTTCACGAAGCCGAGCACGCCGCGGGCGGAGGAGAGCTGGTCGGTGTCGACGAGCGAGGGGTCCTCGGTGAGAATCCTCAGGCGGGTCATGCAGATGTCGTTCGCGGTGACGTTGCCCTTGCCGCCCACTGCGGCGAGAACCTCCTGCGCGATCTGATCTCTGTCCACTTCGCGACCCTTCCCGTCGTCGAATCGCGAGCTGGAGCCCCGTCTCCACACTCATCATCTGCCGACTGCCGTGTAATCGAAAGCACAGTATACGGGGCGCGCAAGCCGGTGCGGCCCATTCCGCCGAGCGGCGCCGCGGACGGCGGGACCTTCCAGCAAACGCCCATGTTTTCACCTTGAGCGGCGACGCTCGCGAGACTTGTTGACCCGCTGCGTCCCCCGACGCCCGTGGGGACGGGAGCGTCGGCGGACGGGGAGGTCCTAGAGCCCGAGGAGCTCGCGCGCGAGCTCCGCGTCCCCTGCGGCGGAGCCGGTGCAGGGCAGCGTCACGTCCGCCCAGGCGCGGTAGAGCCCCATGCGCTCCGCGGCGATCCGCTCGACGCCCTTGGCCTGGGAGACCGGGCGACCCGCAGAGCTGAGCTCGGAGACGGGGCGATCGAGAAAGACGACGCGGCCGTTCTGGCGCAGCAGGTCGCGGTTCTCCGGCCTCGTGACCACGCCGCCGCCGCAGGCGATGACGAGTCCCGAGCGCGCGGCGTAGTCGGCGGTGACGCGCGTCTCGACCGCGCGGAAGGCGTCCTCCCCGTCCTCGCGGATGATCTGCGCCGCGCCGCGGCCGGTCTCGAGCGCGATCGCCTCGTCGAGGTCGACGAAGGGCCGGCCGAGCACGCGCGCGAGCGCCCGCCCGCAGGTGGTCTTGCCGGCGCCGGGCATGCCGATGAGCACGACGTTTTCCGTCTGAAAGTAAATCTCGCGCTCGATTGTGCCCACGAGGGCGTCGTCGAGGTCGCGCCCCTGGAAGAGCCCGCTCGCAAAGAGCGCCTGCGCCACGAGCATGGCAAGGCCGCTCTCGGTGGGCAGCCCCAGGCGCTCGGCGGAAAGGCACAGCCCCGTGCGCGTGGGGTTGTAGACGACGTCGAGCACGCCGCGCAGCCCCGTGAGCCGAGAAAGCGTGCCCTCGTCGACGGGGGAGTCCGGGCAGCGCGGGAACATGCCCACCGGCGTGGTGTTGACGAGAAGAACGGCGTCGGCGTGCCGCTCGGCGAGGGTCGCATAGGTCTCGTCGCCGGAGCGCGAGATGGTGACGACGCGCGCCCCGGCCGCGTGCTCCAGGGCGTCGCGGACCGCCGCGGCCGCGCCGCCGCTCCCAAGCACGAGCGCCTTCCTACCCTCGAGCAGACCGCGCGGCGACTCGCTCAGCCGCTCGCGGCAGAAGCGCGCGAGCATCCAGGCAAACCCCAGCACGTCGGTGTTCTCGGCGACGATGCGGCCGTCCCGGTCCCTCACGAGCGTGTTGGCGGCCCCGAGCCGCTCCACGGCGGGCGAGCGCACGTCGGCGAGCTCGGCCGCGAGCCGCTTGTAGGGGATGGTGACGTTGAGGCCGCGCCACGCGCCGTCACGGACGAACGGCTCGACCTCGTCCCGGTCGAGGTCGTGCAGGGCGTAGGGGAAAGATCCCAGACGCTCGTGAATCTTCGGCGACCAGCTGTGCCCGAGCGGGTGCCCCACGAGCCCGTAGGGAGCGGTCGCCGCCGCGCCCCTCTCGCCCGCCACTAGAGCACCTCCGAGTAGCTGCCGAGGTAGCGCAGCTCCTGGCAGAGGCTCCCGAGCGTCGTGACGAGCGAGGCAAACTCCGGCGAGGCCGCGGGGCACTCGATGTCGAAGTAGAACATGAACTCGAAGTCGCGCTCGGGGATCGGGCGGCTCTCGAGCTTGAGGAGGTTGACGTCGAGCGCGTAGAGCTTCGCGAGCAGCTTGTAGAGGGAGCCGGGCTGGTGCGGGAGCACGGCCATGAAGGAGGCCCGGTCGGCGCCGGGGTAGACCTCGAGGCTGCGGGAGATGCAGGCGAAGCGCGTGTAGTTGTTGTCACGGTCCTGCACGCCCGAGGAGAGCGCGGCGAGGCCGTAGAGCGCGGCGCAGGCGTGGGAGGCGAGCGCCGCGACGTCGGTGCGCCCGGACTCGGCGACGCTGCGGGCCGCGGCGGCCGTGTTCTCGCAGACGTGCACGCGCACGTCGGGCAGCCCGGAGAGGAACTCGGCGCACTGACTGATGGCCTGCTGGTGGCTGTAGATGTCACGAATGCCGGAGAGCTCGGCGCCGGGAAGGGCGAGCAGGCTGTGGTCGACCTTCACGCGCGTGGTGCGCACGACATAGAAGGAGTGCTCCATCATCAGGTCGAAGACCTGGTTGACCGAGCCCGCCGTGGAGTTCTCGAGCGGGAGCACCCCGTAGTCGGCGAGCCCCTGCTCGACGGTGCGGAACACGCCGTCGAAGGTGGGTGAGTAGGCGATCGTGGGCCGACGGAAGATCTTCTCGGCCGCGATCTGCGAGTAGGCGCCCTCGACGCCCTGGCAGCTCACGTGCGCCGAGCGGGGGAAGACCTCGGGCGTGGCCTCGCGCGCGCGGCGAATGCCGGCAAGCAGCCCGTCGTCCGACGCGTCGCCGAGAAGCGCGTGCTGGCGCGAGCGGGAGGCCTCCATGAGCAGCTCCATCAGGACCTGCGCGTACGTGGCGAGGTCCTCCGGCGCCGCCTCGGCGGCCGCCGCGACCTTCGCGCGCTCCCGCGCCGGGTCGAAGACGCGCATCCCATGCTCGCGCTTGTACGCCGCGACCCCCTCGGAGACCTTCGCCCGCTCGGAGAAGAGCGCGAAGATCTCGCGGTCGATCCTGTCAATCTCTTGCCTCAGCTCCGAGAGCTCGGCCATGGCTTCCTCCTTGTGGTTGCTCCGTCGTCCAGACGCTATGGTACCGGGCGCGCGGGTCGTGAGGTCCGGCGCTCAGACAGCTTGCCGAGAAGAACGCTCGGCAAGAACTCGCGGCGGACCTCACGACCCGCGCGCTCCCGTCGCCATTTCTCACCTGAATGGGAGATGGCGTGCACGTCGGTGGCTGAGGGGCGTGAAGGTCCGCCGCGAGTTCCGCAGCGCGCGTCCTCTGCGCGCGAGGACTGTCTGAGCGCCGGACTTTCTCGCCCCTCAGCCACCGACCCTGGCTACCTCACTGCGCCGGCCAGGCGAGGAGGGCGTCGGCGAGGGAGAGGGCGCAGACGGCCTCGACGACGGGGACCGCGCGGATCACGGCCGTGGTGTCGTGGCGGCCGTGGACCTTGAGGCGGGCGGGCTCCATGCGGTCGAGGTCGACGGAGTCCTGCTCCACCATGACGCTCGATATGGGCTTGACCGCGCAGCGGACGAGGACCGGCGCCCCCGTCGTGATGCCGCCGAGGATGCCGCCGGCGTTGTTGGTCACGGGGACGCAGGCTCCGTCGCGGACCTCGTAGGGGTCGTTGTTCTCGGTGCCGCGCAGGCGGGCGACCTCGAAGCCGCGGCCGAACTCGACGCCCTTGACCGCGGGCACGCCAAACAGGGCGCGCGCCATGACGTTCTCGATGCCGTCGAACATCGGCGAGCCCGCGCCCGCGGGCAGGCCGCAGGCGACGCACTCGACGATACCGCCGACGGTGTCCTTCTGGGCCCGCGCCGCCATGACCGCCTCGACCATGCGCTCGCCGGCCGCCTCGTCGATGACGGGCACGCGGCGGCCGTCGGCGAGGGCGGCCATCTGGGCGGAGAGCCGCTCGGCCGCCTCGGGAGTGTTGTCGAGGGCGCAGAGCGGCTCGTCGGGGATGCCGGCGAGCTCGGCCACGTGCGCGCGCACGGTGACGCCGCGCGTGCGCAGCCACTGCAGGGCGACGCCGCCCGCGACGCAGAGCGGGCCGGTGAGCCGGCCGGAGAAGTGGCCGCCGCCGGGGACGTCCTGGGCACCGTGCCACTTGGCCCAGGCGGTGAAGTCGGCGTGGCCCGGGCGGGGCACGCCGGTGAGGTTGTCGTAATCGGCCGAGCGCGTGTTGGTGTTCTCGATGATCGCGGCGAGCGGGGCGCCGCAGGTCTCGCCGCGGACGTTGAGCCCCGAGACGATGCGCGGCTCGTCGGGCTCCCTGCGCGGCGTCGACCAGGGGTCGTTGCCCGGGGCGCGGCGGGCGACGAAGGCGCGCAGCTCGTCGAGGTCGAGCGAAAGTCCCGCGGGCAGCCCCTCGACGACGCAGCCGACGGCGGGGGAGTGGGACTGGCCGAAGACGCTCACCCTGAGGGCGCTTCCAAACGACGAGGGCATCAGGACTCCTCTCTGACGACGCCGCCGAGCGCGGCGAGGTCCTCGAAGAATGCGGGGTAGGACTTGGAGACGCACTCTGCGCCGAGGATCTTCACGGGGGCCTCGCAGCGGGCGGCGAGCACGGCGGCCATCATCGCGATGCGGTGGTCGCCCGCGGCGTCGACCGTGCCGCCGGCCAGCGAGCGGGACCCGTCGATGACGAGGTCGTCGCCCTCCACGCGGGCGGAGCCCCCGAGGGCGCATATGGCGGCCGAGACGGTGGCGAGGCGGTCCGACTCCTTGAGGCGCAGGCGTGCGGCGCCGGTTATCCTGGTCGTCCCCTCGGCGAGCGAGGCGACGGCGGCGAGCGGCGGGACGAGGTCGGGGCAGCTCTCGACCGAGAGCGTGGTGCCGCGGGAGGCGTCGCGCACACACGCGGCCCCGCCCGGCCTCCTGAGGACGCGGGCGCCGAGGAGGGCGAGCGCGGCGAGCACCTGTCGGTCGCCCTGCGTGCTCGCGAGGTCGAGCCCGGACACAGAGACGCCCTCGGGGCTGAGCGCGCCCGCCGCGAGCCAGAAGGCCGCGCCGGACCAGTCGCCGCCCACGGCGACCGTCCCCGGGGACCTGAGGCATCCGGGCGCGACGACGAACGAGACGGCCGGCGCCCCGTCCTCGGTCCGGGCGGGTGCCTCCGAGACCGAGACGCCAAAGCGCGAGAGCGCGGCGATCGTGAGGTCGATGTAGGGTCGCGACTCGACCGGCTCGCTGACGAGCACCTCGACGGGGCCGCCGAGCAGCGGGGCGGCCATGAGCAGGCCGCTCACGTACTGAGAGGACACGTTGCCGGGCAGGGCGTAGCGGCCGGCCTCGAGCCGACCCGAGACCTCGAGCGGCGAGCGCCCCTGGGGCCCGAGGACCGCGCCGTGCGCGACGAGCTCCTCGTAGAGCGGGGAGAGCGGGCGCTCGGGCAGCCGCCCGAGCATCTCGAACCGCCCGCCGCAGCCAAGGGCGCAGACGACGGGAAGCAGAAAGCGCAGCGTCGAGCCGGACTCGCCGCACGCGAGGACGGCACCCGGCCGAGGCTCGGGCACGTTGTCGCTCGCCGAGGTTCCGGGGACGGGGCGCACGCGAAAGCCGCGCCGCGTGCGCGCCACGCGGGCCCCGAGCGCCTCGAGGCAGGCGATGGTCGCGTCGATGTCGTCCGAGGAGGTGGTGCAGTCCACGTCGGTCGTCCCGGGGGCGAGGGCGGCACAGATGAGCAGGCGATGGGCCTCGGACTTCGAGGAGGGGGCGGCGATCTCCCCGGAGAGCGCGCCGGGCTCTACGATCACGTTCACGAGGGCCTCCCCACGAGGTCGCGCTCGATAAGCGAGCGAAGGTCGGCGAGCGGGACGCGCCTCACGACGGCCGACCCCAGGGCCTCCGGCACGACGAGGTTGACGGCGTCGTCGTGGCGCTTCTTGTCATGGGCGACGAACCCCATCAGCTCGTCGGCGCCGAGCTCGGTGCCGGTGGGCAGGCCCTGCGCCCGCACCGCCGCTTCGATGCGCGCGGCGGTCTCCGCGGAGCACCAGCCCGCTCGGGCGCACGCGCGGGCGACGATGCACAGGCCGGCGGCGACGCACGAGCCGTGCCCGAGCGAAAAGTCGCTCGCGGCCTCGATTGCGTGGCCGATCGTGTGACCGAGGTTGAGGGTCTGCCTGAGCCCGGACTCGCGCTCGTCGGCGTTCACGACGTCGCGCTTGATCTCGACGTTTCTCGCGACGACGCCGACCAGGCGCGCGTCGTCGAGGGTCCCGTCGGCGACCGGCTCGCGCGTGAGCTCCTCGAGCATGGCCGGGTCGGCGAGCACGGCGTGCTTGACGACCTCACCGACGGAGTCGCTGAGCTGCTCGCGCGGGACCGTGCGCAGGCAGCGGACGTCCGCCACGACGGCGGCGGGCTGCCAGAAGGCCCCGACGAGGTTCTTGCCCGCGGCCAGGTCGACGGCGGTCTTGCCGCCGACGGAGGAGTCCACCATGGCGAGCAGCGACGTGGGCACCTGGACGACGGGGCAGCCGCGCAGGTAGAGCGCGGCGGCGAGGCCGCCCATGTCGCCGGTGACGCCGCCGCCGAGCGCCACCACGACGTCGTCGCGCGTGAGCTCGCGCTCGGCGAGGCCCTCGAGCAGGGTCCCGAGCGTCTCAAGCGTCTTATGCTCCTCGCCCGCGGGAAAGACCAGGCGCTCGGCCACGTGATAGCCGGCCGAGGCGAGCGACGCCTCGACGCCCTCCGCATAAAGGGGCCCGACGTTGGTCTCGGTGATGACGCAGCAGCGCCCGCCGCCCGCGGCCGCGCGCGCCACGGCGCCCACCCGCCCGAGGATGCCGGCGCCCACGTGCACGTCGTAGGCGCCCGAGGCGGCACTCACGCGCACGACGCGCGTCGCGACCTCACGGTCCTTCTCGCTCATCTGCCCTCGACCTCCCTCTTGATGCGGTCCCCCTCGGCGAGCAGGGCCTCGAGCCGGTCGGCGTCGGCGGCGTCGATCGCGTCCTTGTAGGCCTGGAGGCTCTCGATGACGCAGCCGAGCTCGGCGCTCAGGTTGTCGGCGTTGTCCAGGAAGAGCTCGGTCCACATGGGGGCGTTCAGCCGCGCCACGCGGGTGAGGTCCTTGTAGGACCCGGCCGAGAAGCCCTTGTGGCTGCGGGCCGTGGGGCTCTTGACGTAGGCGTTGGAGACCACGTGCGCGAGCTGGGAGGTGTAGGCGATGACGCGGTCGTGCTCGGCGGCCGTGGCGAGCGTGAAGCTGCCAAAGCCGCAGGGGGCGAGCAGCTCCTTGAGGCGCTCGAGGACGCTCGCGCGCGCGAGGTCGTCCATCTTGGGCGGCACCACGACCATCGGGGCGCCCTTGAACATCGTGGCGCGCGCGTGGGCGAAGCCCGAGAACTGCGTGCCCGCCATCGGGTGGCAGCCCACGAAGGTGAAGGGAAGGCCCGCGCAGAGCGCCTCGCAGCGCTCGCAGATGACGCGCTTGACGCCCACGGTGTCGATGACGATGGCGCCGGGGGATACGAGCGGCGCGTAGCGCTCGAGCCAATCGATCGTGGAGGCGGGGTATCCGGCGAGAACGATGAGCTCGCAGGTGGGGATCGTGGACTCTTCGAGCTCGCCGGTGACGGTCTCGATCATGGCGAGCTCGAGCGTCGAGCGCGTGCGGTTCCAGGCGAAGACCTCGGCGCCCGCCGCGGCGAACGCCTTCGCGAACGAGCCGCCCATGAGGCCGAGGCTCACGACGCCGCAGCGTCCGGGGACGAAGGTCGACTCGGGGGCCACGTCCTTCTCGTCTGCCATCTACGCCTCCTCGATCGGTGCCGTGACGGCGTCGCGGATGAGGGCGATGCGGCGCATGGCGTCGCCGAACTGCTCGGGCGTGAGGGCCTGGGCGCCGTCGGACCAGGCCTGCGACGGGCAGTCGTGGACCTCGATCTCGAGCGCGTCCGCGCCGGCGGCGGTGGCGGCGTAGGCGGCTGCGCGCACGTAGCGGGTGTAGCCGGTGGAGTGGCTCGGGTCGGCGACGACCGGCAGGTGCGTGAGGTGGCGCAGGACCGGCAGCGCGTTCACGTCGAAGGTGTTTCTCGTGCGGGTCTCGAAGGTGCGGATCCCGCGCTCGCACAGCATCACGTTGGCGTTGCCCTCGCTCATCACGTACTCGGCGCTCATGACGAGCTCGTCGATGGTCTGGGACATGCCGCGCTTGAGCAGCACCGGGGTCTGCGTGCGGCCGAGCTCGCGCAGCAGCGGGAAGTTCTGCGCGTTTCTCGCGCCGACCTGCATCACGTCGACGCCGCGGCTCACGAACAACTCCACGTCGCGCGGGTCCATGACCTCGGTCACGACCGGCATGTCGAGCTCGCCGCCGGCCTCCATGAGCAGGTCGAGGCCCTTCTCGCCCATGCCCTGGTATGAGTAGGGGGAGGTGCGGGGCTTGAAGGCGCCGCCGCGCAGCATCGTGGCGCCGGCGGCCTTGACCGCGCGGGCGATCCCGATGAGGTTCTCGCCCTCCACCGAGCAGGGCCCGGCGATGACCTGGAAGTTGCCCCCGCCCACGAGGACGCCGTGACCGCAGTCGACGACCGTGTCCTCGGGGTGGAACTTGCGGTTGGCGAGCTTGAAGGGCTCGGAGACGCGCTGGACGCGCTCGACGAGGTCCATGCTCTCGAGGATGAAGGGGTCGATCCGCGTGGTGTCGCCGATGATGCCGACGAGCGTCTCGTTGTCTCCCTGGGAGACGTTGGTCCTGAAGCCCCGGTCCTCGATCCACTTGACGAAGTGGTCGAGCTGCTCGGTGGTGGCTGAGCTCTTGACTACCGCTATCATGCTGGCCTCCCGTGAGGTCCGTCGGTGCGAAAAAGGTCGCGTGATGATACCACGGGCGTGTGACCGGACGGTTACGCCCGCTCATGAATAAGGCCCGGCCGCCATGGGGCGGGCCGGGCCGGACGTGCGATGGTGCGCCCAGGGGGATTCGAACCCACGACCTTCTGCTCCGGAGGCAGACGCTCTCATCCACTGAGCTATGGGCGCGCGCACGGGACAGTATAGCAAAACGCGCGCGACGGCTGCGGCGGGCCCGCAGGGCGCTTCTCACTTTTTCGTAAGGTTTGAATACGGGTCGCGCCCCCGTGGCACAATGACCAACGTATGACTCACCGCCGGGAGGGGAGCGATGACGCAAGACGAGAAGGACGCGGGGACGCGCGGGCTCACGGACGCGGAGGTCGCCGAGCGCGTCGCCGCGGGCCTCACCAACGCCAACACCGACGTCAAGACCAAGTCCGTGGGCCAGATCCTGGCCGAGCACGCCCTCACCCTCTTCAACGGCGTGAACCTCGCGCTCGCGCTCCTGGTGCTGCTCACGGGCCAGTACCGCAACATGCTCTTCATGTGCGTGGTGGGCGCCAACCTCGTGATCGGCGTGACGCAGGAGATCCGCGCCAAGCGCATGGTGGACAAGCTCACGATCCTCACGCAGAAGGAGGTCACGGTCATCCGCGTCTCGGGGGAGCGCACGCTTCCGCCCTCCGAGCTCGTCGTCGACGACCTCATGCGGCTCGCCCACGGAGACCAGGTCCCCGCCGACGCCGTCATCGTCTCCGGCAACGTCTCCATGAACGAGAGCCTGCTCACCGGCGAGGCGAAGCCCGTCTCCAAGGGCCCGGGAGACGAGCTGCTCTCGGGGAGCTTCGTCGACGCGGGCAGCCTCGTCGCGCGCGTGAGGTGCGTGGGCGCGGAGGGCTACGCGGCGCGCATCAACGCCGAGGCCAAGTACGTCAAGGCCGTCCGCTCCGAGATCCAGACCACCCTCAAGGCGATCATCCGCCTGGGCACGGTCGTCCTCGTGCCGCTCGGGCTGGGGCTGTTCCTGCGAAGCCTCCTCATGGACGGAGGCACGCTCGACGACGCGATCCTCACCTCCGTCGCCGCGGTCATCGGCATGATCCCACAGGGCCTCGTCCTGCTCACCTCGTCGGTGCTCGCGATCGCGACCTTCCGTCTGGGCAGACGCATGGTGCTCGTGCAGCAGGCCTACTGCGTCGAGACGCTTGCGCGCGTGGACACGCTGTGCCTCGACAAGACCGGCACCATCACCTCCGGCGAGATGGAGCTCTCCTCAGTCGCCGCCGCGCCCGGTTTCTCGCCGGGCGACGTCGAGGCCGCCATGGCCGCCATCGCGGCCGCCAACGCGCAGGACGCCAACGAGACCGCGCTCGCGCTGCTGCGCCACGCCCGCGACGTCGGCGTGACGCCCGGGGAGACGGCCCGCGCGGTGCCCTTCGACTCGGCCCGCAAGTACTCCGGCTGCGTCACCGCGGACGGGCGGGCCCTCGTGATGGGCGCGGCCGCCTTCGTCCTGGGCCGCGATCGCGCCCGGGAGGCCGACGCCCTCGCCGTCGCCTTCGACGCCACGGAGCGCGTGCTGGTGGTGGGCCAGGCCGCGGGGTTTGACGAGGAGAACGCCCTTCTCGGCGACGTCCGCCTGATCGGGTGCGTGGCCATCCGAGACGAGATCCGCGCGACCGCCCCCGACACCATGCGCTTCTTCCTCGAGCAGGGCGTCGAGCTGCGCGTCATCTCCGGCGACGACCCCCGCACCGTGTCGGCCATCGCCGCGCGTGCCGGCGTCCCGCTCGCCGAGCGCTACGTCGACGCCGCGACCCTCGACACGCCCGAGAAGCTCGACGCCGCCGTCGACGAGGCGCGCGTCTTCGGGCGCGTCACGCCGCAGCAGAAGCGCGAGCTCGTCCGCGCCCTGCATCGTCGCGGCCGCACGGTGGCCATGACCGGCGACGGCGTGAACGACGTGCTCGCCCTGCGCGAGGCCGACTGCTCGGTCGCGATGGCGTCGGGGTCGGCCGCGGCGCGCAACGTCTCGGAGATCGTGCTCGCGGACAACGACTTCTCCCACATGCCCGAGGTCGTGGCCGAGGGCCGGCGCTCCATCAACAACCTCCAGCGCTCCGCCTCGCTCTTCCTCGTCAAGACCGTCTTCACGGCGGTGCTCGCGCTCGTGTGCATCGTCATGCCGCCGTACCCCTTCATCCCGATCCAGATGTCGCTGCTCTCCACGGCGATCATCGGGATCCCGTCGTTTGTGCTCGCGCTCGAGCCCAACCACGACCTCGTCCGCGGGAGCTTCCTCGCCAACGTGCTCGCCCGGTCGCTGCCCGCCTCCGCCGCGATCGTCGCGGCGCTTCTCGCGGAGCTGATCGTCGGCCGGGCGCTCGGCCACTCCTTCGACGAGATCTCCACGGTCTGCACCGCGCTCGTCGCCTTCGTGGGCATCGCGCTCATCTGGAGGATCTCGCAGCCCCTGACGCCACTTCGAGCCGCGCTGCTCGTCGTCGTCATCGGCATTGTTGCGCTTGGGTGTACGGTCTTTGGTTCTTTCTTCGAGATCGTGTCCTTTGACGCTAGCATGGGTGTCGTGATCGTCGCGGCGGGCCTTCTCGCGGTCGCGGCGTTCAACCTGCTCTATCGGCGCTCGCTCGCCACCTATGAGAACAGCGAGCGCTTCTCCCGTCTCGTGCGACTAGTGGAGGGAAAGCATGACCGTGACCGCTGACTTCCGGAGCGCCGTCGCCCACGCGCGCCGCCCCGTCACCCTCGAGGCAAACGGCGTGAGCCGCCTCGCGACCGTCGTCTCCGGCATCCCCGGCGCCGAGCGCCTGCCCCGCGCCCTCGTGACGCTGCTCGAGAACGTCGTGCGCCGCGCGGCGACCGACGACGACGCCGTGCGCATGGCGTCCGCCGTCGTCGAGGCGGGCCTCGCGGGCCGCGCGGGCGACGAGATCGAGTTCATGCCCGCGCGCGTGCTCTTCCAGGACTTCACGGGCGTTCCCGTGTTCGTCGACTTCGCCGCGATGCGCGACGCGATGGTCGAGCGCGGCGGCGACCCCATGCTCGTGAACCCCCAGATCCCCTGCACCCTCGTCGTCGACCACTCGGTCATCGCCGACGAGGCGGAGACCCCCTGCGCGGTCGAGAAGAACCAGCAGATCGAGGCCGCGCGCAACCGCGAGCGCTTCGCCTTCCTCAAGTGGGCGAGCCGCTCCTTCCAAAACGTCGAGATCGTGCCCCCCGGCGGCGGCATCTGCCACCAGCTCAACATCGAGCGCTTCTGCGACGTCGTGACCACCGACGCGCTCTGTGCGGAAGGCGCCCATGCCTGCTTCGACACGCTCGTCGGGACCGACTCGCACACCACGACGGCCAACGGCGTGGGCGTGCTCGGCTGGGGCGTGGGCGGCATCGAGGCCGAGGCCGCCGCGCTCGGTCAGCCCATCTCGATGCTCGTGCCCCCCGTCGTCGAGCTGCGCCTCTCCGGCGCGCTCCGCGCGGGCGTCTCGGGCATGGACCTCGCCCTGACCGTGGCGCAGCTCCTGCGCCGCGAGGGCGTCGTCGGGACCATCGTCGAGGTGACGGGTGCGGGCGTCGCGGGCCTCAGCGCCACGCAGCGCGCCTGCGTCGCCAACATGACGCCCGAGTACGGCGCGACGGCGACCCTCTTCCCCGTTGACGACGAGACGCTCGGCTACCTCGCGCTCGCGGGCCGCGACGGCGGCGAGCTCGCCTTCGCCCGCGCCTACCTCGAGGCCCAGGGCGTCTTTGGCGCGACCGACGGCCGCGCCTACGCGCGCACGCTCGAGCTCGACCTCGGCTCCGTCGAGCCCTCGCTCGCCGGCCCCTCGCGGCCGCACGACCGCGTGCCCGTCTCCGGCCTCAAGGAGCGGTTCGAGTCCAGCGCCCGCGAGGCCGGGCGCAACCTCGCGCAGGCCGTCGAGGTCGAGGGTGTCGGCGCGCTGCGCCACGGCGCCATAGCCATCGCCGCGATCACGAGCTGCACCACCGCCACGGACCCTGCCATGATGGTCGCCGCCGGCCTCGTCGCCCGCCACGCGGTCGAGCGCGGACTCGCTCCGCGCCCCTGGGTCAAGAAGGTCCTCGCCCCGGGCAGCCACGCCACTCAGCTTCTGCTCGAGCGCTGCGGCCTCGCCGAGCCGCTCCGCCAGCTCGGCTTCTTCACGTGCGGCTTCGGCTGCATGAGCTGCATCGGCAACTCCGGAGAGATCAAGTCCTGCCTCAAGCCGCACGCCAGCGAGCTCGAGCTGACGAGCGTCCTCTCCGGAAACCGCAACTTCGAGGGGCGCATCTCGCCCGACGTCAGCCAGAACTACCTCTGCCAGCCCGCGCTCGTCGTCGCGTACTCGCTCGTCGGCACCATGGACGTCGACCTCACGACCGAGCCCGTCGGCCTGGCCGCCGACGGCACGCCCGTCATGCTCGCCGACATCATGCCCGACGACGCCGAGATCGAGGCGCTTCTCGCCGCCCACTGCGACGCGAGCCTGTTTACCGAGGGCTCCGAGGGCCTGCTCGAGGGCTCCAAGACCTGGCAGGCCATCGAGTCCTCGAGCTCCTCGACCTTTGCCTGGGACCCTGACTCCACCTACGTGCGCCGCGCGCCCTACTTCGAGATCGCCCGCCCGAGCGCGACCTTTGGCGTCTCCGGCGCCCGTGCGCTCGCCCTGCTCGGCGACTTCGTGACGACCGACCACATCTCTCCGGCAGGCTCGATCGCCGCAAGCTCCCCGGCGGCGCGCTACCTCGAGGAGCGCGGCGTGGCCCGCGAAGACTTCAACACCTACGGCGCGCGCCGCGGCAACCACGAGGTCATGGCGCGCGGCACCTTCGCCAACGTGAAGCTGAGAAACGCGCTCGCCGGCGGCCGCGTCGGCGGGTGGACCAAGAACCTCCTGACCGGCGAGGTCGAGCCCATCTTCGACGCCGCCGAGGCCTATCGCGCTGCGGGCGTGCCGCTCGTGGTTGTGGCCGGCAAGCTCTACGGCTCGGGCTCCAGCCGCGACTGGGCGGGCAAGGGCCCGCTGCTGCTGGGGGTCCGCGCGGTCATCGCCGAGAGCTTCGAGCGCATCCACCGCTCGAACCTCGTTCAGATGGGCGTGCTGCCGCTGCAGTTCGCGGAGGGCGAGAGCGCCGAGACCCTCGGCCTCACGGGCGAGGAGACCTTCGAAGTCGAGCCCATCGACCTCTCGGGCGGGCTTCCTACCCCCCGCCGGGCCCGCGTCACCGCCACGCGCGCCGACGGCACCGAGGTCCGCTTCACGTGCGTCGTCCGCGTCGACACCCCGATGGAGGGGAGCTTCCTCGCGCAGGGGGGCATCCTCCCGTACGTCCTCGAGAGCCTCATCGGGCGCTCGGGCGAGGGTCGCGCATGATCTGCCCCTCCTGCGGTCGCCGCGTGCCCGACGAAGCCATCACCTGCCCCTCGTGCCACGCCTCGCTCGACGTGACGCGCAAGCTCTCCCTCACGGGGGCGACCTGGTGCCCCGCCTGCGGGGCGCTCGTCGCGCCCGGGGTGAGCGAGTGCCCCAAGTGCGGGACCACGGTCCGCGAGCAGCGCCCCGAGCGCAGGCGTCGCGAGATCGACCTCCCGGACATCGGCAACACCGGCATGATGGACGCGCTCGGGGCGCCGGGGGAGACCGGGGCCATGACCCGCATCGAGAGCGCCATTCCCCCCGAGGACGACGCCGCGCTCGGGACGAGGAGGGTCGACCGGCTCCCGCGCACCCGGGCCATCGTCCTCGCCGCCCTTCTCGCCGTGGTCGTCGTGGGCGGCGCGGCCCTCCTGATCACGCACCCCTGGAACCCGGAGGCCACGCGCATCTCGGCGACGACGCCGGCCGACACCTCCATGCAGGGCTTCCCCGGCTTTCTCGAGAGCCTGACGGGACAGGACAGCGCGGGCGGCGGCGAGGTCACCTCTGCCGCCGAGCTGCTCTCCCAGGAGCACGAGCGGCTCGGCGAGCTCGCCGAGAGCGTGGGGGAGAGCGAGGAGCTCCTCAAGTCCGACGGCGTCTCCGCGGAGTCGACCGACGAGCAGCGCGCCGAGTGGCTCGACGAGGCCGAGGAGGTCTCGATCGAGGTCTCGAACCTCATCTCCGAGGTGAGCTCGCTTGATGACGGCACCAACACGGAGGCGGTCGACTCCCTCGTGACCCTCGGGAGCTGGCTGAGAAACCGCTGCGACATCCTGACGTCGGCGTGGGAGCTCGCGGCCGCCTCTGACGACATCGAGTCCGACGCCGCCGCGATCGTCTCCGAGCTGAGCTCGTCGCGCGACTACGCCCGTCGTTTCGAGCAGCAATACGACCTCTGGACGCCCGAGGGGTCACAACCTCAGGATTAGGGCCTCCTTCTCTGCCGAATATGTGAAACGGAACGCTTCCTGCTAAAATCATTGAGTTGTAGGAAGCCGACCTTTGCGTCGGAACGTGAGTTTGGAGGGCACATGGGCTTCATCGCGGACCCGCTCTACACCCCGTCCTATCAGGTCGTGGGCGACGAGGTCGCCGTGTTCGACACCGCCAAGGGGACCATCAGGGTCCAACTTGACGGCGCGGGAGCCCCCGTGCACGTGGCCAACTTCTGCGAGCTGGCCTCCTCCGGCTTCTATGACGGGCTGAAGTTTCACCGCTACGTCCCGGGTTTCGTGATCCAGGGCGGCTGCCCCAACACGCGCGACATGACCCCCGCCGAGGTCGCCGCCGGCCGCGTGGGGCCCACCGGCCGCCCGGGCACGGGAGGCCCCGGCTACCGGATCCGTCAGGAGTTCACCACCAACCCCAACAACGCTCACGTTGATCGCGCGCTCGCGATGGCGCGCTCTGCCGACCCCGACTCCGCCGGGTCGCAGTTCTACTTCTGCCTCGGCCCGCAGCACGGCCTCGACTCCGGCTACACGGTCTTTGGAACCACCCTCGAGGGCGCCGACGTCATCGGCGAGCTCCGTGCGGGGGACGTCATCAACTCGGTCAGGATAGAGCACTCCGGCAACTAGCCGCCCATCCGCGGACTCTTGGAGGAGCACAGTGAACCAGCAGGCTTTTGACGCGGGCAAGCTCGCATACCAGAACTCCGATTGGCTCGGCGCCGTCACGCAGCTCTCCGACGCCCTCGCCCCCGGCGAGGTCTCGGGCGAGGTCGACCACCTGCGCGGCAACGCGTACATGAAGCTCGGCCAGTTCGACGCCGCCGCCCGTGCCTACGAGGGCGCGCTCGCCGACGCCGCCTACGGAAAGCGCGGAGCCCTGCAGTGCAACCGCGGCCGCGCCCTGCTCGCCGCCGGCAAGCCCCAGGACGCCGCCCAGGCGCTCTCCGACGCCGCCGGCGACCCCGACTACTCCACCCCCTACAAGGCCTACATGGCGCTCGGCTCAGCCTACGAGCAGCTCGGCGACATCAGGCGCGCCGGCATGGCGTATCGCAGCGCCGCCATCGACGAGTCCAACCCGGCCCCGTCGGTCGCCCTCTCGAACCTCGGGAGCTGCTTCATGAGGCTCGGCCGCGCCGTCGACGCCGTCGAGGCCTACCGCACGGCCCTCGACTTCACGACCCCGCTCGAGAGCCAGAACAGGATCTGGTGCGACCTGGGCCTCGCCTACGTCGCCGCCAACCGCATGGGCGAGGCCGTCGACGCCTTCGCGCACGCCACCGCGGACGGGACCTACGTCCTTTCCCCCGAGGCCCAGGCCTCCTACGACGCCGCCCGCAAGGCCATGGCGACCCTCGCCGAGCGTCGCCCCTCCGAGACCGACGCGCTGCTCGCCGCGGCCGGCTACGGCGGCTACGACCCGCTCGACCCCACCGGCGAGTCCGGCGAGCTCATGCCCTCGCCCGAGGACACGGGCTTTTTCTCCGTCACCGAGGCCGACCTCATGGAGGCGGACAAGCAGGAGCGCAAGGTGCGCCGCAAGCACCGCCACACCGGCCTCAAGGTCTTCATCGCCATCCTCGTGGTGCTCATCCTCGTCGTCGGCGCCGGCGTCTTCGCCTACGTCCGCGGCTACGGCTGGCCCACGCAGGAGACCGTCGCCGAGCGCCTCTTCGACGCCAAGGGCGACGGCGTCGACCTCTCCGAGTACCTCGTCGAGGGCACCTCTGACGCCGTCATCCAGGAGATCTCCGACGTCCTGCCGACCGACGCCACCATCCAGGTCAACGCCTGCGACCGCTCGATGAGCGAGTCCACCGTCTACCTCACCGCCAAGCTCTCCGCCGGCGGGGAGGTGGACTACACCATCACCATGCGTCGTGACGGCATCGGCTGGAAGGTCGTCGACGTCACGCCCGAGTACCGCTCGCAGGACCTGGCCGATACCACCACTCAGAACTAGGGTGTCCCATGTCACTTTTTGACTCACTGTTCGGGGAGTATGGCGGCGACCTCGCCATCGACCTCGGCACCGCCAACACGCTCGTCGCCGTGCGCGGTCAGGGCATCGTCATCAACGAGCCCTCCGTCGTCGCCATCGACAAGAGCGAGAGCCGCGTCCTGGCCGTAGGCGCCGACGCCAAGCGCATGATCGGCCGCACGCCCGGCTCGATCATCGCCGAGCGCCCGCTCAAGGACGGCGTCATCGCCGACTTCGACGTGACCGAGGTGATGCTGCGCTACTTCATCGAGAAGGCTCGCGGCAACCACTACCCCTGGTCCCCGCGCCCGCGCGTCGTCGTGTGCGTCCCCTCGGGCGTGACCTCCGTCGAGAAGCGCGCGGTCTTCGAGGCCACGATCTCGGCCGGCGCCCGCCAGGCCTACCTCATCGAGGAGCCGATGGCCGCGGCCATCGGCGCCGACCTGCCCATCGAGGACCCGACGGGCTCGATGGTCGTCGACATCGGCGGCGGCACCACCGAGGTCGCCGTCATCTCGATGGGCGGCATCGTCGTCTCCCAGTCCATCAGGACCGCCGGCGACGAGTTCGACCAGACCATCCTCCAGCACGTCCGTGACGCCTACAACCTCTCCATCGGCGAGAGGACGGCCGAGGACATCAAGATCAAGGTCGGCTCCGCGGCGCCGCTCGCCGAGGAGCTCGACGTCGAGGTCAACGGCCGCGACGTCATGAGCGGCCTGCCCAAGTCCGTGCGCATCGAGAGCGAGGAGATCCGCCGCGCCCTCGACCGCCCGCTCGACGAGGTGACCAAGGCCGTCAAGGACGCGCTCGACGTGACGCCCCCCGACCTCGCCTCCGACCTCATGTACTACGGCATCCTCCTCACCGGTGGCGGTGGCCTGCTCCGCGGCCTCGACCAGCGCCTGCGCGAGGAGACCGGCGTCCCGGTCAACGTGAGCCCCACCGCGCTGGAAAACGTCGTCAACGGCTGCGCCAAGGTCCTCGAGGCCAACGCGCTCTCCGGCGGCTTCGTCCAGACGGCGAACTAGCGAGCATGCCGCTCACCCCTTCGCGCCGACAGCCGAGGTCGGCACTCTCAACAAGCAGGCAGTCGAGCGGCGGCCGCGCCCTCGTCGCCTGCGTCATCATCTCGATCGCCCTGTTCACCGCGAGCAGCAGGATGGGCGACGAGGGCCCGCTCGGCGCCGTGCGCGGCGCCTTCCAGACGGTCACCTCGCCGGTCCGCTACCTCGGGGCCACGGTCGCGGCGCCGTTTCGCGGCATCGGCAACGTCGTGACCAACCTCACCGCCGACCAGCAGACCCTCTCGGAGCTGCGCGCGGAAAACGACGAGCTGCGCGCCAGAAACGTCGAGCTCGAGGAGGCGGCGCAGACCGCCGAGCGCCTCCAGGGACTGCTCGACCTGCAGGACGCCAACGACCTCCAGTCCACGGCCGCCCGCATCATCTCGGGGGCCTCCGACTCGTGGAGCACCACGGTCACCATCGACAAGGGCACCTCGTCGGGGGTCACCGCGGGCATGCCCGTCACCGCGTCGAGCGGCGTGGTGGGGCAGGTCATCGACAGCGGCGCCACCACCTCCACCGTGCGCATGCTGACCGACGAGAACTCCTCCATATCGGCGATGATTCAGTCGAGCCGGGTCCAGGGCATGCTGACGGGATCTGTCACCGGCCAGCTCAACCTCACGCTCATCGGCACCGAGCAGGAGGTCAACGTCGGTGACGTCGTGGTCACGAGCGGGCTGGGCGGCGTGTTTCCCAAGGGCCTGCCGCTCGGCGAGGTCACGAGCGTCGAGAGCGCGCCGGGGGCGCTTTTCCTCGACATCGTCGTGGAGCCCTTCTCGCACGCCGAGAACTACGAGGAGGTGCTCGTCATCACCTCGCTCACCGAGGAGCAGCGCGCGACCGCCGAGGACATCGCCGCGGCCGACGCCCAGGACCAGCAGGGGCAAGACGACGGCTCCGCCGACGACGCGAGCGATACCGGAGAGACCGACCAGACCGACGGAACGAGCGAGTAGGGAGGGGAGAGCATGCAGGTCGCAGACAAGGGCAGGGACGTTCGCGGCACGGTCATTCTGGCCGCCGTCTGCCTCGTGCTCCAGCTTGCCGTCGCCCCCAACGTCGCCCTCGGAAACGGTCACGCCAACTTCGCCATGATCTTCTCCGCGTGCGTCGCGCTTCAGACGGGCGGCTCGCGCGGCGTCGTCGCGGGCTTTCTCGCCGGGCTGGTCTTTGATCTCTCCGCGACCTCTCCCGTCGGCCTCATGGCCTTCTGCCTCACGGTCTCGTCGTTTGTGCTCGGCATCGAGCAGCGCAACCGCATGGCCGGCGACCTCGCCTCATCCATGGCCCACTTCTGCGCCTCGGCGCTTGCCGTCTCGCTCGTCTACCACCTCGCCATGCTGCTCGTGGGCCAGGGCGGGTCGCTGATCGACGTCATCGTCTTCCGCACCCTGCCCACCGCCTTCCTCACCATCGTCTTCTTCGTCCCCTTCGCCTACTACTACTCGCGCGTCCGCGCGACGGGGGCGGGGATCGGCGGCCCGGGCACGCTCACGCGCGGCAGCGGCCACGGCGGCACGCACTTCACCAGGCGCGGCCTCTAGGGTGGCGCCATGGACCTCTCCCTGATCATCGTCATCGTCTGCGCGGTGCTCGCCGTTGCGCTCATCGTGGTCTTCATCGTCTTCGGCCGCTCCGAGGGCGCCTTCACGCTCGACATCGGCGGAGCCTCGCCGCGCGCCTCGGGCGGCTCCGACTCCTCGTCCGAGAAGACCCTCTCCTCGCGCCTCATCGGCTTCGCCGCCGCGGTGGGAGGCATCTTCTCGCTTCTGGTCGCGCGCCTCTGGACGATGCAGCTCGTCTCGAGCGAGGAGTACGCCGAGCAGGCCGAGTCAAACCGCACGAGCACGATCTACACCCAGGCCCCGCGCGGGCGCATCCTCGACCGCAACGGCGACGAGATCGTGACCAACCGCAGCAGCCTCACCGTCACCGGCCAGGCCGACGTCCTTGACGACGAGGTCGAGGTCACGCTGCTCGCCAACCTCATCGGCATGCCCCCCCAGGCCGTCCGCAGGAAGCTCCAGGACACCACACAGGGCTACCAGAGCCTGAGGACCGTCTCGGTCGACGTCTCGCGCCGCGTCGTGGCCTACATCGGGGAGCACCCCGAGGTGTTCCCGGGCGTCTCCGTCGAGACCCGCGCCCAGCGCTCCTACCCGCACGGCTCGCTCGCGGCCCACGTGGTCGGCTACACCGGCACCGTGACCCAGGAGCAGCTCGAGGAGAGCGAGAACGCCGAGGACGGGCAGATCACCTACCGCTCCGGCGACATCGTCGGTCAGACGGGCGTGGAGAAGCGCTATGAGAGCGTGCTGCAGGGCGTGCGCGGCGAGCAGGTCGTCTACGTCGACGCCCACGGCAACGTGACCGGCCAGCAGTCCTCCGGCTTCGAGCCCCAGAGCGGCTCGGACCTCGAGCTCACGCTCGACATCAAGGTCCAGCGCGCCGCCGAGGAGTCGCTCGTGAAGGTCATCCAGCAGCAGCGCGACCTCGGCAAGGTGGCCGCCGGCGCCTCGGTAGTCGCGCTCGACTGCACCAACGGCGAGGTCATCGCCATGGCGAGCTACCCCACGTTCACGCCGAGCTCGTTCGTCGGCGGCATCTCCACGGCCGACTGGGACGCCCTCCAGGCCGAGGACGCCAACTTCCCCATGCTCAATCGCGCCATCTCGGGACAGTACCCCTCAGGCTCGATCATCAAGCCGCTCACCACGATGGCGGCGCTCGACTACGGCATCGCCACCGCCTCCGACTCCTGGTACTGCAGCGGCTGGTGGAGCTGGTCGGGGGACCAGAACGACCGTAACGGCATGGGCTGCTGGAGCACGCACTACGACGTGGACCTCGTGAGCGGCATCACCTATTCCTGCGACGTCGTGTTCTACGAGATCGGAAAGGGGTTCTACAACCAGAACTCCGAGGGCATGCAGGAGACCTTCCGCCGCTACGGGCTCGGCTCCGCCACCGGGATCGACCTTCCCGGCGAGGAGGTGGGACGCGTCCCCGACGCCGCCTGGAAGCGCGAGTACTACAAGAGCATGGGCTATTCCGAGGAGGACGCCGTCTGGCAGGGCGGCGAGAACTGCAACCTCGCCATCGGCCAGGGCGACCTGCTCGTGACCTGCATCCAGATGGCCTGCGCCTACTGCAGCCTCGCCAACAAGGGCCCCGTCTGGCGCCCACACGTGATGCGCGGTGTGCGCTCCCGCATGGGCGACGGCTACGTCTCCGAGTACCGCTGCGAGCAGATCCGCGACGTCGAGGAGGACGAGGCCTACCGCGACATTGTCGCACGGGGCATGTGGGGCGTCGTCTACGAGGAGGACCCCACCCAGACGCAGCACTGGACCAACCTCGACGTCACCGTCCGCGGAAAGACCGGAACCGGCGAGCAGATCAGCCTGGACCGCGCCATCGGCTGGTTCGGCGCGTACGGGCCGGCAGGGGAGGGTGAGACCCCGCGCTACGTCGTCGTTGCGAACATGGACGGCGTCGTCTCCGGCGGCTCCTCGTCGCTGCTCGTGGTCCGCGACGTCTTTGGAGCCATCTACGACCAGCCCGACACCGCAACGGGCGTCTCGACATCCGTCGACTAGGGAGGAGCAGGCTTGGCACGTGAGATGACCGGCCCCGGCACCGCCCAGGGGCCACTCGCAGGCATCGCGCAGCGCGTCACCGGGACATCCTCCGGGGGCTCGCACGTCGGAAAGAAGGGTCCGCTCGAGGGCGTCTACCTCACGCAGCTCATCCCGACCCTGCTCATCCTCATCCTGAGCGTCATCACGATGTGGTCCTGCGCCCTCGCACTCGACGCGGTCAGCTTCACGAGCCACCTCGCCGGCATCGTGATCGGCATCGCCGCGGGCGTCGTGGTGTGGCGCTACGACCATCGCAACCTCGCGAACCTCACCACGGCGCTGTTCGTGCTGGCCTGCGTCCTTCTCGCCCTGCCTCTCATCCCGGGCATCGGCGTCGAGGGCGGCCTGGGAGGACTCGGCTGGGCGCGCATCGGGCCGTTCCGCTTCCAGCCCTCCGAGCCCGCCAAGCTCGTCGTGATCGCGCTCATGGCGTCGGCCTGCGGCCAGTACAACGGCAAGATCGAGACCTTCAGGGACTATGCCCGCCTGTGCGCGACGCTGCTCGTGCCGCTGCTCATCATCCTGGTCACCGACCTCGGCACCGGCCTCATGATCTTTTTCACCGGGGCCACGATCATCATCTGCAGCGGCGCGCCCCGCTCCTGGATCTTGGCGACCATAGCCTTGATCGTGGGCGTCGCGGCCCTCGTGATCATCACCTCGCAGATCGAGGGGCTCCCGCACATCCTCCAGGAGTACCAGCTCAACCGACTCACGGTCTTTCTCGACCCCGAGGGCACGGCCTCCGAGGACGGCTACAACCTCCAGCAGGCCATGATCGCCATCGGCTCGGGCGGCCTGCTCGGCAAGGGCTTCGGGAACGCCTCCCAGGCGCTCTCGGGGTTTCTGCCCGCCGCCCAGACCGACTTCATCTTTGCCACCTTTGCCGAGCAGTTTGGCTTTCTCGGGTCCGTCGTCCTGCTCGCGCTGTTTGCGTGGATGATCATCGCCACGATCCTGCTCGCGATGAAGGTCGAGTCGACCTTCTCGAAGCTCGTGCTGGTGGGATGCGCTGCCCTCTGGACCTTCCAGGTGCTCGAGAGCGTGGGCATGTGCATCGGCATCATGCCCATCACCGGCATCCCGCTCCCGTTCATGACCTACGGCTCCTCCTCGATGGTCACCCAGCTCGCGGCCGTCGGCGTGGTACAGTCCGTGTGGCATCATCGTCAGAAGGTCGCTTAGCGCGGCGCTCGCCGCGAGGAGGAGGCCGCCATGGCTTCGAGAAACGTATCCGCCGGGCGCATCCTCGAGGTGCTCGCCTCGGGAAGAAGCGCCCTGCGCGGCAGGGACGAGCGGGTCGTCGTCCGCGTCCACGTTGACCCGGACTGCC
Source organism: Olsenella sp. An293 (assembly GCF_002159495.1). GTDB lineage: Bacteria > Actinomycetota > Coriobacteriia > Coriobacteriales > Atopobiaceae > Thermophilibacter. The sequence goes on along the minus strand of NZ_NFIT01000006.1, from coordinate 81,159 downwards.
CGCGCGAGGTCGCCCTCGCCGTCAAGGGCGCGCTCGTCCCCGAGCGCCCCGGCGTCGTCGTCGAGGTGCTCGGGCTCCGCCAGCAGGCGCCCGCCGGGGAGCTCCCCGACGTCGCCGTCGTGCTCGTGGGTCCCGCGAGCTGCGCCGCGCTGGTCGAGTCCTACGCCCGCGCGGGAGTCTCCGTCTGCCTGGTCGTCGAGGGGGCCCTCGACGCGCCCCGGCTCGATCTGCCGGAGCAGGCCGAGCGGCTCGTCGGCGTCGTGGCCTGCGCCGACGCCGGGGACGTCCCGGACCGGCTCGCCGCCTGGCTCGCCTCGTCCAGCGACAAGTCGCTCGCCCTCGCGGCGGGCCTGCCCTTCTGCCGCGCGGCCGTCGCCCAGGCGCTCATCTCCCGCTGCGCGACCGAGAACGCCGTCGTCGGCGCCGTGAGCCTCATCCCCGGCTCCGACTTTCCGATCATGACCGCCAACCAGGCGAAGCTCGCCCTCGACCTCGCCGCCGCCTACGGGCGCGATCTCGACCCCGCCCGCGCGCTCGAGCTCTGCGGCGTCGTGGCGGGCGGGCTCGGCTGGCGCGCGATCGCCCGCGCGGCGGCGGGCGCGGTCCCGGGCGTCGGCGCGCTGCTCAAGGCGGGCATTGGCTACGGGGGCACCATCGCCATCGGAAACGCGCTGCGCCTGCGCTTTGAGCTCGAGGACCGTCCCGCGCCCGACCGCGCGGCCTCGCCGGCGCCCGAGCGCCGCCCGGCAGCCGGCCTCGGCGCCCCGGCACCCGCCGACGACTACGTCACCATCGGCGGGGGGCGCGCATGAGGGCGAGACGCGAGAGCCTCTTCCACCTGCTCGAGCCGCTGCTCGCCCACGTGGAGCACCCCGCCCGCTACCTCGATCACGAGTGGGGCTCCGTCCAGGAGCAGGACGGTCCCTTCCACCTCTGCATGGTCTATGCCGACGTCTACGAGGTCGGCCAGCCCAACCTCGGCGTCGCCATCCTCTACAACCAGGTGAACGCCCAGGAGGGCATGAGCTGCGAGCGCTGCTACCTGCCGTGGAAGGACATGGCCGCCCTCATGCGCGAGAACGAAGTGCCGCTGCTCTCCCTCGAGTCGGCCTCGCCGCTCGCCTCCTTTGACGCCATCGGGTTCACGCTCGCCCACGAGCTGATCGCCACCAACGTCCTCGAGACCCTCGACCTCGCCGGCATCGCCCTCACCTCGGCCGAGCGCGACGAGGACGACCCCATCATCCTCGCAGGCGGCCCCTCGGCCTGGAACTGCGAGCCGCTCGCCCCGGTCTTCGACGCCGTCCTTCTCGGCGACGGTGAGGAGTCGATCGTCGAGGCCTGCGCCTGCATACGCGACGCCCGCGCCCGCGGGCTCACGCGCCTCGAGACCCTGCGACGGCTCGCGCGCGTCCCGGGCACCTACGTCCCCTCCCTCTACGACGTCGTGGTCGACGAGTCGACCACGCGCTGGGGTCGCGCCGTCCCGCGCGCGGGGGAGGACGTCCCCGAGGTCGTCCTCAAGCGCTGCGTGAATGACTTCGCGGCCACCCCGGCCGTGGCGCAGCGCATCGTCCCGTACATGGGCATCGTCCAGGACCGCCTCTCCGTCGAGGTCCTGCGCGGCTGCGCGCGGGGGTGCCGCTTCTGCCAGGCGGGCATGACCTACCGCCCCGTGCGCGAGCGCCCCGCCGACCAGGTCGTTCGCTGCAGCGTGGAGGGGCTTCTAGCCAGCGGTCACAACGAGATCTCGCTCACCTCGCTCTCCACGACCGACCACTCACAGTGCGCCCAGATCTTGAATCGCATGAACTCCGAGCTCGAGGGCAAGGGCATCCGCGTCTCCATACCCTCGCAGCGGCTCGACTCCTTTGGCGTCGAGATGGCGGCCGCCGTGGCGGGCGGCAAGCGCGGCGGCCTCACCTTTGCCCCCGAGGCCGGCAGCCAGCGGCTTCGCGACGTCATCAACAAGAACGTGACCGAGCAGGACCTCGAGGCCGCCGCGCGCAACGCCTTCGAGGCGGGGTGGCGCCGGATGAAGCTCTACTTCATGATGGGCCTTCCCACCGAGACCGACGAGGACGTCGTCGGCATCGCGCGCATGGCCAAGCACGTGCTCGAGATCGGCCGAGAGGTCGTGGGCCGCGGGCCAAAGAGCGGCGTCTCGGTCTCGATATCCGTCGCCGTGCTCGTGCCCAAGGCCTTCACCCCCTTCCAGTGGTGCGGCCAGCTCGACCCCGACGAGGTGCGCCGCCGCCAGCAGCTCCTGCTCTCCGAGATCCGCGACCGCGCCATCCGCGTCTCCTACCACGATGCCAGCGTCTCGCTCGTCGAGGGGGCGCTCTCCAAGATGGGGCGCGCGGGCTTTTCGCTCGTGCGGCGCGCCTGGGAGCTCGGGTGCTCCTTCGACGCCTGGACGAGCGAGTTCAGGTTCGACCTCTGGGAGCGCGCCGCCGCCGAGTGCGGACTCGACCTCGCCGACGTCGCCTGCGAGCACTTCCCGCTCGCCGCGGCCCTGCCCTGGGACCACACCTCCCCGGGCGTCTCCAAGGGATATCTGCAGCGCGAGTGGCTCCGCGCGGCCGAGGGCGTCACGACCCCCGACTGCACGCGCGACACCTGCGCCGACTGCGGCGTCTGCCCGGCGCTTCGCGTCCACAACGTCATCCAGGGGGTGCGCTCATGAGCGGATCGCGGCCTCAGCCCACCGACGCCAGGCCCCAGGACCTACCCGTCAAGGCGGAGCTCCCGCGCCTGCGCGTGGAGTACGTCAAGGACAGCCGGCTCGCGTTTCTCGGCCATCTGGACCTCATCGCCACCGTCGAGCGCTGCATCCGGCGCGCGGGCCTGCCCTTCTCGGTGGGAAACGGCTTCGCCCGCCGCGTGCGCATTCAGTTCACGAGCGCCCTTCCCGTGGGCGCGAGCTCCGCGTGCGAGTACTTTGACCTGCGTCTCACCGAGCACGTGGACCCCAACGAGGCGCTCTGCGCCCTGCGCGGCGCCACGCCTTCCGCCCTCAGGCCCGTCCGCGCCGCCTACGTCCCCGGCCGGCTCCCCGCGCTCGAGGCGTGGCTCGACCGCTCGAGCTGGGAGCTTCTCGTCCCGGGCGCGGGCCTTGACGCGGCGCAGATCGCGCGGGGCGTCGAGGCGGTGCGCGAGCGAGGGGAGCTCACGTATATGAGAGGGGAGAAGGCCAAGCGCGTCGACGTGGCCTCCACGCTCGTGGGGTTCGAGGCCCGCGACGTCGAGGGCGGCGTCGAGGTCTGCCTCGAGACGCGCCTCGCCGGCTGCGCGCTGCGCCCCCAGGTCCTTCTCGACGCCGCGACCGACGCCCTGGGCCTGCCCCGCGCGTCGGCGCTGCGCGTGCGTCGCGTGCGCCAGGCGCACGAGGAAAATGGGCGTCTTGTGGAACCTTTTGGACCCTTTTGCGAGAAGGACGGGACACCATTATCCTGAGCAAGGTCGCATCACCTCGGCGCGGCCTGCGATCCGTCTTTTCCCTTGCGGAATCCGCAGGTCACGGCAACTATCCTGTTGACGAGCCAAGGCGCTGCTAGTAATATAAGCAACTGTTGCATTCACGCCAGCAATGAAGGGTTTCGCACATGTACGCAATCGTAGCAACTGGTGGCAAGCAGTATAAGGTTGCCAAGGGCGACGTCATCGACGTCGAGAAGCTCGACGCGCAGCCTGGCGACAAGGTCCAGCTCCCCGTCCTTCTCCTCAACGACGGCGACAAGACCATCGTTGGCTCTGCCCCGCTTCAGGACAAGACCGTCACCGCCGAGGTTCTCGAGCAGTTCAGGGGCGAGAAGGTCCTCGTCTTCAAGCTCAAGAAGCGCAAGCGCTATCACCGCGCCAACGGCCACCGTCAGAGCCTGACGAAGATCAAGGTCGTCGAGCTTCCCGCGTAGTTCCCCTCTCTCGGCATACAGAAGGCAGGTACCACCATGGCACACAAGAAGGGCCTCGGCTCGTCCCGAAACGGTCGTGACTCCAACGCCCAGCGTCTCGGCACCAAGCGTTACGGCGGCCAGACCGTCAAGGCCGGCGAGATTCTCGTCCGCCAGCGCGGCACGCACATCCACCCCGGCGACAACGTCGGCATCGGCAAGGACGACACCCTCTTCGCCCTCACCGCCGGCACCGTCGAGTTCACCAAGGGCGTCAAGCACCGCGTTCACGTCCGCGAGGCGTAACCGCTCGGTCTCGTCCCACAACTCGCACGATTCGGGCCCCGGTTTCGACCGGGGCTCTTTTTGTGTCTTGACGCCGCTGTTACGCACGCCCGCGCGAGGTTGGACGGGCCCGCGCGGTTGCCGTACCATGGAAGCCCGAGATAAAGGAGACACGCGTGGAGAACACGTTCACCGACCTTTCCCACATCAACGTCCGCGGCGGTGACGGCGGCGCGGGGTGCATGTCGTTTCGGCGCGAGGCCTTCGTCCCCAAGGGCGGGCCTGACGGCGGCGACGGCGGCCGGGGCGGCAGCGTCATCGTCGAGGCAGACCCCCAGCTTTCGTCGCTCATCGACTATCGCTACAAGCATCACTTCCGCGCGGAGCGCGGCACGCACGGCCAGGGCGCGCGGCGTCACGGCAAGGACGGCGCCGACCTCGTGCTGCGCGTGCCGGTGGGCACGGTCATCCGCGAGCTCGACCCCGAGACCCAGACGCCCGCCTATGACATCGCCGACCTCACCCAGCCCGGGGAGCGCGTCGTGGTGGCGCCGGGAGGGGCGGGCGGCCGCGGAAACATCCACTTCGTGACCTCGGTGCGCCGCGCGCCGGCGTTTGCCGAGAAGGGCGAGCCCGCCCGGGAGCACTGGATCGAGCTCGAGATGAAGCTCATGGCGGACGCCGCGCTCGTGGGCATGCCGTCTGTGGGCAAGAGCTCGATCATCGCCCGCATCAGCGCCGCACGGCCCAAGATCGCCGACTACCCCTTCACGACGCTCGTGCCCAACCTCGGCGTCGCCCGCGCCGCGAGCGGTCAGTCGTTCGTCGCCGCCGACGTCCCGGGGCTGATCGAGGGCGCGAGCGAGGGCAGGGGCCTCGGGCACCAGTTCCTGCGCCACATCGAGCGCACGGCCCTCATCCTGCACGTCGTCGACGTGACGGGAGGCTACGAGGGCCGCGACGCCGTCGAGGACTACCGGACCATCAACGCCGAGCTCGCCGCCTACGCATCCGAGCTCGCCGAGCGCCCGCAGATCGTCGTCGCCAACAAGTGCGACCTGCCCGACACCGCCTACGCCGTCGAGCGCCTGCGCGCGGCCGCCGAGGCCGACGGGCACGAGTTCTTCGCCGTCTCAGCGGCGACGGGCCTGGGGCTCGACGCGCTCGTCTCGACCTGCGCGGCCGAGGTCGCGCGCCTGCGCGCCGAGGCGGTCGAGGCAGGGCCCGCCCTCGACCTCACCGAGCGCTGGGAGCGCGAGCGCGAGCGCCGCGACCGCAAGATCTCCGTGAGGCGCGAGGAGCGCCACGCCTGGCGCGTCACCGGCGCCCAGGTCGAGCGCATGGTCATCCAGACCGACTGGGACAACGACGAGGCCGTGGCCTACCTCCAGCACCGCTTTGACCGCTGCGGCCTCGACGACGCGCTCGCCAAGGCCGGCGCCGTCAACGGGGACGAGGTCCGCATCCTCGAGCTCGCCTTCACCTTCGAGGGCACAGACGACGCCCCCGACTTCGATGAGGTCGACGAGGTCGAGAAGGACGGCGTCATCCTCGACGAGGGAGGGGAGTCCTGACATGACCCCGCCGAGGCTCCTCGTTGCCAAGATCGGCTCCTCGACCCTCGTCGACGGCGAGGGGGCCCTCGACCGCCGCTTCATCCGGAGCCTCTGCGACCAGGTGGCCCAGCTCGTCTCCGAGGGGACGCGGGTCATCGTGGTCTCCTCCGGCGCCGCGGCCGCCGGCCGCGACATACTCGGCTTCACCGAGCGCCCCTCCGACATCGCGACGCTGCAGGCCTGCGCCGCGGCCGGGCAGGCCCGCCTCACGCAGGCCTACGCCGACGTCCTCGCGGAGCGCGGCATCCCCTGCGCCCAGGTCCTGCTCACCCGCCGCGACGTCATGGACCGGGACGGCTTCCTGAACGCCCGCACCACGCTCGCACGCCTGCTCGAGCTCGGCGCCGTGCCCGTGGTCAACGAGAACGACACCGTATCGACCGCCGAGTTCGCCTTCGGCGACAACGACATGCTCGGCGCCCTCGTGGCCGCCCTCGCCGGAGCCGACCTCTACGTGATCTGCTCGGACGTGGACGGGCTCTTCACCGCCAACCCCCAGGAGGACCCGGACGCGCGCCTCATCGAGCGCGTGAGCGAGGTCGACGCGCGCCTGTCCGCCATGGCGGGAGGTGCCGGCACCTCCTTCGGGACCGGGGGCATGTCCTCCAAGCTGCGCGCCGCCCGGGCGATGCTCGCCGCCGGCATCCCCACGGCCATCTGCAGGGGGCGGCGGGAGCGCGTCCTTCTCGACGTCGCGCACGGCGAGGCGGTGGGCACGCGCTTCGAGGCCCCGGCGGGCGCGGCGCACGAGGGAGGGCGCAAGCTCTGGATCGGCCTCGCCGAGGTCCCGCGCGGGACCATCGCGCTCGACGAGGGCGCCACGCGCGCCGTCCTCGAGCGAGGGGCCTCCATCCTTCCCGTGGGCGTCATCTCGACCACGGGCACCTACGCCGCCGGCGACGTCGTGAACGTCAGGGCGTCGACGGGCGACGTCATCGGGCGCGGCATCGCGCGCTACTCCTCCGACGACATGGCCCGCGTCCGGGGGGTGCACCTCGACGTCGTGGCGCGCTTCCTCGGGCAGGACCGCGCCCAGCCCGCCGTGCACCGCGACGACCTTCTCGTCTTCTAGTCTTTGAGGAAAGGGGACACCATGGGTGAGGCACGAACGAAGGCATCGCTCGCCAAGGCCGCCGCGCCCGCGCTCGCCGCCGCCTCGCGCGGGCAGCGGGAGCGGGCGCTTCTGCTCGCCGCCGAGTCCGTCCGGTCCCGGGCGGACCAGATCCTCGAGGCCAACGCGCGGGACCTCGCCCGAGCGCGCGAGGCGGGCATGAGCGCGCCGCTTCAGGACCGCCTCCTGCTCGACGACGCGCGCCTCTGCGCCATCGCGGGGTCGCTCGAGGACATCGCCCGCCAGGACGACCCGCTTGGTCGCGTCGTGGGCGGCTCGACGCTCGGAAACGGGCTTCGCATCGATAAGGTCACCGTGCCGCTCGGCGTCGTCGCCATGGTCTACGAGGCGCGCCCCAACGTCACCGCCGACGCCTTCGGCCTGTGCGTGCGCTCCGGCAACGCCTGCGTGCTCAAGGGCGGCTCCGCCGCGCGCGAGTCGTGCCTGGCCATCGTCGGAGCGTGCCGCGAGGCGCTCAGGGAGGCGGGGCTTCCCGAGGACGCGCTCCAGTACGTGGACGACGACGCCGTCCACGCCCAGACCGCCGAGCTCCTCGAGGCGACCGGGCTGGTCGACGTGCTCATCCCCCGCGGCGGGGCGGCCCTGATCCGCGCCTGCGTCGAGGGAGCCAAGGTCCCGGTCATCGAGACGGGCACCGGCAACTGCCACGTCTACGTCCACGAGTCCGCCGACCTCGACCGGGCGCGCGCCATCGTCATGAACGCCAAGACCCAGCGCGTCGGCGTCTGCAACGCGGCGGAGTCGCTGCTCGTGGACCGCGCGGTGGCGCCCGCGTTTCTCCCCGTCATGCTCGCCGAGCTCGCCGGGGCCGGCGTCCTTCTCCACTGCGACGAGGAGTCCCTCGCGCTCGCGGGAGGGCTTCCCGACGGCAGCGCCGTCGCGGCCACCGAGCGTGACTGGGGCACGGAGTATCTCGCCCTCGAGATGAGCGTCCGCGTGGTCTCGGGGCTCGACGAGGCCATCGCGCACGTCAACCGCTACGGCACCGGTCACTCCGAGGCCATCGTCGCCGACTCCTATGACGCCTGCGAGACGTTTCTCGCCGGCGTCGACGCCGCGGTGGTCTACGCCAACGCCTCGACGCGCTTCACCGACGGGGGGGTCTTCGGGCTGGGCGCCGAGATCGGCATCTCCACGCAGAAGCTCCACGCCCGCGGGCCCATGGGGGCCGGCGAGCTCACCTCGGTCAAGTACGTGGTGCGCGGGAGCGGGCAGGTGAGGTAGGCATGGACCTCGACGCCCTGAGGGAACACGACCTCCCGCCGCTCGGAGCGGACCCGTCGCGCACCTATCGCCTGGGCATCATGGGCGGCACCTTCGATCCCATCCACAACGGGCACCTCGTGGCGGCGGAGCAGGCCTTCGACGACCTGGGCCTTGACCTCGTCGTCTTCATGCCCGCCGGGCGACCGGCCTTCAAGCAGGACAAGCGCGTCACCTCGGGGGAGGAGCGCTTCGCGATGACGCTGCTCGCGACGGCGGACAACCCCCACTTCGTGACCTCCCGATTCGAGATCGACCGCGAGGGCGTCACCTACACCGCCGACACCCTGCGCCTGCTGCACTCGCTCTACCCTGACAACGTCGAGTTCTACTTCATCACCGGCGCCGACGCCATCACCGAGATCGTGACCTGGCGAGACGCCGCCGACATCGCCCGCCTCGCGCACCTCGTCGCGGCGACGCGACCCGGCTACGACCTCGACCGCGCCTGGGACATCATCGACTCGTCGGGCATAGACTTCGACGTCACCTACCTCTCCGTCCCCGCGCTCGCAATCTCCTCGAGCTACCTGCGCGAGCGCGTGGAGGCGGGCCAGAGCCTGCGCTACCTCACGCCCGACCAGGTGACGGGCTACCTCCACAAGCACGGGCTCTACGGGGCGCGCAGAAGCCGTTACGGGCAGACGGGGGAGGCGGTCGACTAGATGGGCAGGAAGAGGGAGCGCGAGGCAAAGGCCTCCTACACGCCCGAGCAGGAGGTCCTTCTCGGCAAGCTCGAGGCGGACCTCGCGGTCCAGCTCAGCGCCAAGCCCAAGCGCCTGGCGCACTCGCTCTCGGTCGCGCGGACGGCCGAGCGGCTCGCGCTGACCTACGGGGCGGACCCCTTCCTCGCGCGCGCCGCCGGCATCCTCCACGACTGGGAGAAGGCCCGCTCGACCTCCGAGCAGCTCGCCCGCGCCCGCGAGCTCGGCATCGACCTCGGCGTCGAGCTCGAGCTCGTGCACTCGCTCCTGCACGGCATGATCGCGGCCCGGGAGCTCCCGGCGCGCTACCCGGAGCTCCCGCCCGCCGTGTGGCACGCCATCGCCGTCCACACCTCCGCCTGCGCCGACATGAGCGCCCTCGACGAGGTCCTCTTCGTCGCCGACGGAATCGAGCCTTTGCGCCCCCGCACCCCCGGCATCGAGCGCAGCCGCTCGCTCGTGGGCAAGGCCTCCCTCGACGACCTGTTCTGGGAGTCGTTCGTCGGGGGTATAACCTATGTGCTGGAGGGGGGCCGCTACCTCTATCCCGGCACCATCGACGTCTACAACGCCCTCGCGGCACGGCGCGCCAGGCGCGCAGCTAAGGAGAAAGCATGACCGTAACCCCGCTCGAGCTCGCAAAGGTCGCCGCCTACGCGGCCGACGACAAGAAGGCCACCGACCTCGTTCTTCTCGACCTCTCGTCCAAGACCGACGTCTGCGACTACTTCCTCATCTGCACGGGCGCCAACCCGCGCCAGGTCGACGCGATCGTCGACGAGATTCGCGAGAAGGTCGGCGCCAACTGCGGCGTCTCCCCGCTGTCCTGCGAGGGGCGCGAGGGGCTCTCGTGGGTCCTCATTGACTACGGCAGCGTCGTCGTGCACGTCTTCAAGCCCGAGACCAGGGACTTCTACCGCCTCGAGGCGCTCTGGGGGGACGCGCCCCGCGTCGAGCTCGACCTCGAGCCCTAGCATGTCCGACGTCTGTAAATTGGGGACAGTCCCCAACTTACAGAGTCCCGACCCGCTCGCGTGGGACGGACCGGCCGTGGGACTTCTCGACCTCGACGCCTTCTTCGCCTCGGTCGAGCAGCTCGACCATCCGGAGTGGCGCGGGCGCCCCGTGATCGTGGGCGGCTCGGCCGACCGTCGCGGCGTGGTCTCGACGGCTTCCTACGAGGCGCGCCGCTATGGCGTGCACTCCGCCATGCCCTCGGCGACGGCGCGGCGCCTCTGCCCCGACGCCATCTGGACCAGGGGCAACTTCGCGCGCTACCGCGAGATGAGCGCGCAGGTGATGGCCATCCTCGGCGACGAGACGCCGCTCGTGGAGCAGGTCTCCATCGACGAGGCGTTCTTCGACGTGACGCCGGGCCGCTACTCGCGCGAGAGCCCCATCGAGATCTGCCGGCGCGTCCAGCGGCGCGTGGCGGAGCTCGGCGTGACCTGCTCGATCGGCCTCGGCGTCAACAAGACCGTGGCAAAGATCGCCTCGGAGCGCGAGAAGCCCCGCGGGCTTACCGCCGTGCTCCCGGGCACGGAGCGCGCGTTTCTCGCCCCGCTGCCGGTCGGCGCGATGAGCGGGGTGGGGCCCGCGACGCAGGAGCGCCTGAGGAGGATGGGAATACGCACGCTCGGGGAGCTCTCGCGCGCGGACGCCGCCGAGCTTGAGCGGACCTTCGGGGTGCTGGGGCCGCGGATGGCGCTGCGAGCGGCCGGGCTCGAGCGCAGCTCCGTGGCGGAGGCCGCCGCCCCGGAGGACGTGAAGTCCGTCTCCAACGAGCGCACGTTCTCAGAGGACCTCACGGAGCGCGACCAGGTCCGCGCCGGCGTGGCGCACGTCTCGGAGATGGTGGGCCGGCGCCTGCGGCGCAAGGGCCTGCGCGGGCGCACGGTGACGCTCAAGGTCAAGTACGACGCGACCCACGCGCGCACCGCTCAGCGCCCCCTTGCGGAGCCCACAGACGACGAGCGCGTCTTCGGGCGCGTCGCGTTGGCGCTTCTCGACGAGCTGTGGCAGCCGGGCATGCGCGTGCGCCTGCTCGGCGTGGGCGTCTCGGGCTTCGACGACGACCGCCCGGCGCAGATGAGCCTCTTCGGCGGCGGGGCGGACGAGGCAGGGGAGGGGCGCGACCGCTCGGCCCTCGGGCGGGTCGCCGACGCACTGCGCGAGCGCTTTGGGGACGACGCCGTGGGATACGGGCGTGATCTTCGCTTCAAGGACAGGACCTCGGACACCGCCCCGATGCACAAGGACGCGTGAGCGGGTCTCTTGGTTGGCGCAACGACCTGACGAGATTGTCAAGCAGGCGGGTTGACAATATAACCTGACGACATTGTCAAGGCTGGGGGAGGCGCGGGGGCTCGGAGGCCCTGCCGGCGAGCGGCAGGCTCACCGTGAAGGTAGTCCCGTCTCGCTCCGAGGAGGCGGCGCCGATCGTGCCGCCCATGGACTCCACGAGGCTCTTGGCAATGGCGAGCCCCAGGCCAAAGCCGCCCGAGGCCTGCCGCTCGCGCGCGTCGTCGGTGCGATAGAAGCGGTCGAAGAGGTGCTCGAGCGCCTCGGGGGAGATGACCTCCCCGCGGTTGGTCACGGCGAGCCTCGCCAGCTTCCCCTCGCGGGCGAGAAGGACGCGGACCTCGGTGCCCTCCTCGGCGTACTTGGTCGCGTTGTCGAGCAGCGTCCGCACCACGCGGCGCGTGCGGTCGGGCTCTGCCATCACGCGCACGTCCCCCTCGAGCTCGCACGAAAGCGAGCATCCCCGCTCGAAGGCCACGGCGTCGAACTCGAGGGCGCACCCCGAGACCAGGCCGGAGAGCTCGACGGGCGAGAGCGCCACGGCTCCCGGCCCGCCCGTCGCCTCCTGCTCGTCGGCGCGGGCGAGGGTCAGCAGGTCCTCGACGAGCTCCTTCATGTGGCGCGCCTCGTCCGAGGTGCTCTCGACCCAGCGCCGCGCCCCCTCGGGGAGGTCCCTCTCGTCCTCGAGGATCTGCGCGTTGGCCAAGATCACCGCGAGCGGCGTCTTGAGCTCGTGGGAGGCGTCGGACACGAAGCGGCGCTGCTGCTCCCAGGCGCGCTGCACGGGGCGCAGCGCCCAGCCGGAGAGAACGTAGGACACGACGAAGAGTGCCCCCATCGAGATGGCGAAGATCAGCAGGCTGCTCAGCGCCTGCGCCCTCAGGGTCGCGCCCCTGAGGTAGGTGTCCACGAAGGCGATGCGCCAGCCCCAGGCGGTCTGCGTCCTCATCCAGGCGATGGGGTAGTCGGCGCAGCGGCCCGAACTGTCCCCGCTCGAGAGCGCGTCGCTGACGACGGCCCGAAGGGTCTCGTCGGAGACGCTGGCAAACAGGCTCGTGCGGTCGTAGACGGCCCCGTCCGGCGAGACGTCGACGACGACGGCCAGCATGAGCTCGGCGCTCTGCTCGCCCGACGAGTCGCCGATGGTGGCGGCGGCGACCCCGTCGGAGAGGGCGCGCTCGAGGATCTGCGTGACGATGCCGCGCTGGGTCAGGGCGCTCGAGAAGAACGACGAGCCGAGCACGCCCGCGAGGACCAGTCCCACGAGCAGCATCGTGATGGCGATGAACTGTCGGCGGAGCCGCCTGAGCATGGGCGCCCCCTACTCGGAGAACACCTCGAGGCGGTACCCGAGCATCCTCAGCGTTGTGATCTGGACCTTGGAGCCGATGTGGGCGAGCTTCTTGCGGAGGAACGAGACGTAGGCCTCGACCGAGTTCTCGGAGGCCTCCGAGCCGCCCCAGACGCGCGAGAGCAGGTCCTGCTTGGAGACCACGCGCGAGCTCGAGCCCATGAGGATGCTCATGACCTCGAACTCCTTGCCCGACAGGTGGACCGAGGCCTCGCCGCAGGAGAGGTCGTGCGTGGCGAGGTCGAGCCTCACGTCGGCGAAGGTCACCTCGTCGAGCATCACGTCGCCCCTTCGCCTGGTCAGCGCGCGCAGGCGAGCGAGCAGCTCGGGCGCCTCGAAGGGCTTGGTCATGTAGTCGTCGGCGCCGGCGTCGAGGCCCTCGACCTTGTCCTGCGTGGAGGTGCGGGCCGTGAGCATGAGCACGGGCACCGAGCTGCCGCGGCGACGGAGCTCGTGGACGACCTCCCGGCCGTCCATACCCGGAAGCATGACGTCCAGGACGACGGCGTCGAACGCGCCGGACAGGGCCGACCTCAGGCCGACCCTTCCGTCGTAGCAGGCCTCCGCGTGGCACGAGGCGTTCTCGAGAATGTGGACGATGGCGTCGGCGAGGTTGCGCTCGTCCTCGACAACCAGAATGTTCATGGGTGGACTCCCTTGCGGTCGCGGGCGGCAGGAGGGCCGCCTCGACGCCTATCCTACCCACCGGCCCTGAATATCTCCTGAACAGGGGCCCATTCAGGAAGTTGACAATGCACGTTCACAAAAACTGCACCTTGCGGCCACGAGCAAGAGTCGTATGATGAATAGTCGTTTTGTGGCTCTGCGGTGCGGCCAACCCAACTACCCCGCGCACCGCCCGAACGGAGGAGTTTTCATTGGCAGTCAAGATTCGCCTGGCCCGTCACGGTGCCAAGAAGCGTCCGTACTACCGCGTCGTCGTCGCTGACGGCCGCATGCCCCGCGACGGCCGCTACATCGAGCTCGTCGGCCGCTACAACCCGCTGACCAACCCCAAGGTCATCGACATCAACCTCGAGAAGGTCGACGAGTGGATCGCCAAGGGCGCCCAGCCCACCAACGCCGTCGCCCACCTCATCGACGTCGTCCGCAACGGTCAGCCCGTCGTCGAGAAGAAGGCCAAGATTTCGAAGAAGGCCGCTGCCAAGGCCGCCGCTGCCGCCGAGGCCGCCGCTGAGGCCGCCGCTGAGGCCGCCGAGGCCGAGGCCGACGCCGAGTAGGCGTCCCATGGAGGCCGAGAAGGGCACGCTCGCCACGGTCGACGAGACCGAGCTCCCCTCTGACCGCGTTGCGGACCTGGTCGAGTACATCGTCTGCGGCCTCGTGGACGACGAGGACTCCGTCTCCCTCGACGTGACCGACAGCGAGGGCTCCTCGCTGATCGAGGTCAGCTGCTCCGAGGAGGACGCGGGCCGGGTCATCGGCCGCAAGGGTCGTACGATCAAGGCCATCAGGACGCTCGCCCGCGCGCTCGGACAGCGCGTGGGCACCTCGGTCGAGGTCGAGGTCGTGGGCTAGGCTCATGCGCGAGCGCTACAGAACCATAGCCCGTGTGGCGAAGGCCCACGGGAGGCGAGGGGAGGTCGTGACGGTTTCCGTCCACGGCCTTCCCTCTCTTGTGCGCGAGGGCCTCGAGGTGGCGCCCCTGCCCCCGGAGCTCACCGGGCCGCGCTGGCGCACCGTCGTCTCGTGCACGTCCGACGACCGGGGCGGCCAGCTCGTCGCGCTCTCGGGGGTCGACGACATCTCCCAGGCGGAGCTGCTCGTCGGAAAGACCCTGCTCGCGCGCCGATCGGACCTTCCGGAGGACCTCGAGCTCCACGACCCCCGCTCCCTCATCGGCCGCGAGGTCGTGGACGAGCGCCTCGGGGCGCTCGGCTCGATCGAGGAGGTCATGCGCGGGCCCGCCAACGACGTCTGGGTCGTGCGGGGCGCCGCGGGCGAGACGCTTCTGCCCGTCATCGACGACGTCGTGGGCGAGGTGGGGGAGAGCGGGCCCGTCACGGTCCGCGTGCCCGCCGGCCTCGAGCCTAAGGGGGCCAAAGATGCTCTGTGAGACGCTCTCCGTCTTTCCCGAGGTCTTCGAGCCCTACCTGGGCGTCTCGGTCCTCGGGCGGGCGCGCCGCGCGGGCGTGTTCGACTTTTGCGCCCACGACCTGCGCGACTGGACCCACGACCGTCACCGCACGGTCGACGACGCCCCGTTCGGGGGCGGCCAGGGCATGCTCATGAAGCCCGAGCCCATCTTCGAGGCGGTCGAGGACATCGCCGGCTCCGGGCCGAGGCCACACGTCGTGTTCTTCTCGCCCTGCGGACGTCGCTTCGACCAGCGCCTCGCCGAGCGCCTCTCCGGCATGGAGCGGCTGCTGCTCGTCTGCGGTCGCTACGAGGGGATGGACGAGCGGGCCTACGCGCTCGCCGACGAGGTCCTCTCCCTCGGCGACTACGTCCTGACGGGCGGGGAGCTCGCCGCGCTCGTCGTGATCGACGCGGTCTGCCGCCTTCTGCCCGGAGCGCTCGGCGACGAGATGAGCGCGGTCGACGAGTCCTTCTCGTCCGCCGGGCTGCTCGAGTACGCCCAGTACACGAGGCCCGCGAGCTTCCGGGGCATGGACGTGCCCGAGGTGCTGCTCTCGGGCGACCACGCGCGCGTCGACGCCTGGCGCAGGCGAAGCGCGCTCGAGCGGACCGCGCTGTGGCGCCCTGACCTCATCGAGGGCGCGGACCTGAGCGACGAGGAGCGCGCGTTCGCCCGCGAGATCGCGGCGAGGGGGCCGTCCCCGCGCCGCGCGGACGCAGAGGGAGAGGGGGCCTGCCATGGCCAGGCATGAGGCGCCGGACGCGACCGAGAGGCGCGAGCGCTCCGGCTGGGGCTGGTTCGCCCTGTGGCTCGTCGCCGCCGTGGCGGTCGGGCTTGTCGTCAAGACCTTCGTCGTCACCCCCTACGTCGTGCCCACCGGCTCGATGCGGGACACCATCATGGAGGGGGACGTGCTCCTCGGCGAGCGCGTGAGCCTCTACTTCGGCGATCCCGAGGTCGGCGACGTCGTCACCTTCGACAGCCCCCTCGACGGCGAGACGCTCATCAAGCGCGTCGTCGCGGTGGGCGGGCAGACGATCGAGCTCGTGGACGGCGCCGTCCACGTGGACGGCGAGCCGCTCGACGAGCCCTACGTCGAGGGCCGCCCCACCTACTCGCTCTCGGACCTCCCGGGCTCCGCGGGCGTCACCTACCCCTACGTGGTCCCCGAGGGGTGCGTCTGGGTGATGGGGGACAACCGCACCGACTCCAAGGACTCGCGCTACTTTGGCGCCGTGAGCCTCGATGACGTAACATCGAGGGCGCTTTTCATCTACTGGCCGCTGGACCACGTCGGGGCGCTCTAGCCCCGTCGAGGCAAGAAGGAAGGGCAAAGGACACATGAGGGAAGACGCGCTTACGTTCCAGGACATGATCCTCGCGCTCGAGCGCTACTGGGCGGACCAGGGCTGCACCGTCATGCAGCCCTATGACTCCGAGGTCGGCGCCGGCACGTTCCACACCGCCACGACGCTGCGCTCGCTCGGGCCCGGCGCCTGGCGCACCTGCTACCCGCAGCCCTGCCGCCGCCCCGCGGACGGCCGCTACGGAGAGAACCCCAACCGCATGCAGCACTACTACCAGTTCCAGGTCATCCTCAAGCCGTGCCCGGCCGACTCCCAGGAGCTCTACCTGGGCTCGCTCGCGGCCATCGGCCTCGACCCGGCCGAGCATGACGTCCGCTTCGTCGAGGACGACTGGGAGAGCCCCACGCTGGGCGCCTGGGGGCTTGGCTGGGAGGTCTGGATGGACGGCATGGAGGTCACCCAGTACACCTACTTCCAGCAGGTGGGCGGCATCGAGGTCGACCCGGTGCCCGTCGAGATCACCTACGGCCTCGAGCGCATCGCCATGTACGCCCAGGGCGTCGACTCGGTCTATGACGTCATCTGGTCCTACCTGCCCGACGGCACCCCGATGACCTACGGCGACGTCTTCCATGAGAACGAGTACGAGTTCTCGACCTACAACTTCGAGGTCGCCAACGTCGAGATGATGCGCCAGAAGTTTGACGACTACGAGCGCGAGTGCCACGCCTGCCTCGACGCGCACCTGCCGCTTCCCGCCTACGACTGCGTGATGAAGTGCTCCCACGCCTTCAACCTGCTCGACGCCCGCGGCGCCATCTCGGCCACCGAGCGCGCCAACTACATCCTGCGAGTCCGCACCATCGCCAAGCTCTGCTGCGAGTCCTACCTCGCGGAGGTGGCCTCCAAGACGGACGACGATGCCAAGAAGGGGGAGGTGGCCTAGATGGCCGAGACCCGTGACTTCCTGCTCGAGATCGGCTGCGAGGAGATGCCCTCCGCGCCGCTCATGAACGCCGCCCAGCAGCTCGGCGGGCTCGTGGCCAAGGGCCTCGACGCCGCCGGGCTCTCCCGCGGCGAGGTTCGCGTCATCTCCACCCCCAGGCGCCTCGCCGCCCTGGTGGCAGACGTCGCCGTCGCCACCGACGAGGTCCACGAGGTGAGGCGCGGCCCCAAGGCGGCCATCGCCTTCGACGAGTCCGGCCAGCCCACCAAGGCCGCGCTCGGCTTCGCGCGCAAGCTCGGCGCCGACGCCGCGAGCCTCGTGCGCCGCGTCGACTCCGACGGCAACGAGTACGTCTTCGCGGAGCGCAACGTCCCCTCGCGCCCGGCGGCCCCCATCCTCTCCGAGCTCGGCGCCGAGGTCATCGGCGGGCTCCAGTGGCCCAACTACCGCAGCCAGCGCTGGGGCTCCGAGCACGCCACCTTCGTGCGCCCGATCCGCTGGATCTGCGCGCTTCTCGGAACCGAGGTCGTCCCCGTGACCTACGCCGACGTCACCTCCGGCAACACCACGCGCGGCCACCGCGTCCTGGCGCCCGGCGACCACGTCGTGAGCTCCCCGGCCGACTACGAGGCCACGCTCGAGCGGGCCTTCGTCCTCTCGGCCGAGCGTCGCGCCGAGAAGATCCGCGCCGGCATCGCCGAGGTCGAGCGACAGCGCGGCGGCGCCCACGTCGACACCCCCAAGAAAATCTTCGACGAGGTCGTCAACCTCTGCGAGTGGCCGACGGTGCTCGTGGGCACCTTCGACGAGTCCTTCCTCGAGGTCCCGCACGAGATCATCTGCGAGTCGATGCTCTCCAACCAGCGCTACTTCCCGATCTACGACGCCGCCGGCGAGCTCACCCGCGAGTTCATCGTGGTCTCCAACGCCGACCCGCGCGTCTCTGACACCGTCGTCTCGGGCAACGAGCGCGTGGTGCGCGCGCGCCTCGACGACGCCAAGTTCTTCTATGACGAGGACCTCAAGCGCCCGATGGAGGAGTTCGTCGAGCGCCTCGGCACCGTGACCTTCCAGGAGCGCCTGGGCACGGTGCTCCAGAAGGTCGAGCGCATGGAGGGCCTCGCCGCCGCCGTCGCCAGGCAGGCGGGGGAGAGCGAGGCGGGCGTGGCCGCCGCGGCCCGCGCGGCGCACCTCGCCAAGGCCGACCTCGTCTCCCAGGCCGTCGTGGAGTTCACCAACCAGCAGGGCGTCATGGGCGGCTACTACGCCGCGGCCGCCGGCGAGGCGCCGGAGGTCTGCGACGCGATCCGCGAGCACTATCGCCCGCGCTTCGCCGGCGACGAGCTGCCGTCGGGCGTCTGCGGGCGCTGCGTCGCGGTGGCCGACAAGCTCGACACCGTCTGCGGCATCTTCGCCATCGACGAGCCGCCCACCGGCTCCTCCGACCCCTACGCCGTGCGCCGCGCGGCCATCGGCATCATCGCCATGCTGCGCACGATGCCCGGCACCGACCTGCGCCAGCTCGTCGGGCTCTCGCTGGGCGCCTACCAGGCGCAGGGCCTCGAGTTCGACCTCGAGTCCGTCGCCTGCGCGGTCGTGCGCTTCTTCCAGGGCCGCCTCGTCGGCATCGCCCGCGACGAGGGCCTGCGCCCCGACACCATCGAGGCCGTCTCCGCCGTCGGCGTCATCGACCCGACCGAGTTCATGGCCCGCGCGCACGCCCTCGAGGACGCCCGCTCCCAGAGCCCCGAGCTCTTCGAGGACCTCGCCGTCGCCTACGCCCGCGCCGCCCACCTGGGCGACCCGGAGCTGGGCTCCGAGGTCGACACCGCCCTTCTCGGACCTGCCGAGAAGAGCCTCTTTGATGCCTGCGAGCAGGGTCGCGTTTGCGTGGACGAGGCGCTCGGGCGCGACGACTACGCGGGCGCCGTCACCGCCCTTGCCGAACTCAGGGCGCCCATCGACCGATTCTTCGATGACGTTCTTGTCATGGACGAGGATACTGCGGTAAGAGAGAACCGCCTTCGCCTGCTCAATCGCTTCGTCAGCGTCTTTGCCGGCGTCGCGGACATCGGCGCGCTCTCGAAAAAGAAGTAAGATACGTACGACAGCGGGTACCATCCCCGAAAGAGCCGAGAAGCATAGGAGGTCTCGTGATGGCCAAGCTCGATTTGGATGACGACATCTTCGGTCAGGTCGTCCCCCTCATCTTCGTGTTGTCCGACGCCCGCGGCGAGACCGCCAACACGGTCGTCATGGCCGCCGCCGCCCAGTTCGGCGAGGGCTCCGTCGACATCGAGCGTCTCTCCAACGTCAAGGACGTGGACACCGTCCGCGCCTTCCTCGACGAGAACTACGACGAGAGCCGCCCCTGCGCCGTGTTCCACACCTTCGCCAACGGCACCCTGCGCCGCGAGATCCGTCGCGAGCTCGACCGCCGCGGGATCCCCTCGATCGACCTTCTCGGCCCGGCCGTGACGGTCCTCTCGACGCTCACGGGCGAGGAGCCCACGCGAGAGATCGGCGCTCTGTACAAGTAGGAGGGGATGGTCGGCCAAAACGGCCAATTCGTCTCTGATGATACTATCTTTGGGGTCGTGCCGCGGGGCACGGCCCCATATTTTGTTGCCGCTCACCGCTTACCTAGCGACGCTGACCGAATGGCGGAATGCCTTTTCCTTCTCACGAGAGGTTGCTAAACTGACCAATGGTCGCGAGAGTGCCGTGCGCGACCAAGTCAGTGCGCCAGGCCGAGGGCCCGGCGTTAGGAACCCAAGGAAAGCAAGGGGTAAACATGGCAGAAAAGCACGTCTACCGCTTCGGCTTCGACGCCAACGGCAACAACGTGACCGAGGTCGCGGGCGAGTCCGTTGCGGAGGCCAAGTGGATCACCGGTGGCAAGGGCGCCAACCTTGCCGAGATGGCCAACATCGGCCTTCCCGTCCCTCCCGGATTCACCATCACCTGCCAGACCTGCGTCGCCTACTCCAGCGCCGGTAACGTCTGGCCCGAGGGCGTCCTCGACGAGATCGACGAGTACCGCAAGGACCTCGAGGAGCGCATGGGCAAGAAGCTCGGCGACTCCGAGGATCCGCTGCTCGTCTCCGTCCGCTCCGGCGCCCCCTTCTCCATGCCGGGCATGATGGACACCGTCCTCAACCTCGGCCTCAACGACGACTCCGTCCAGGGCCTCGCCAAGCAGACCGACAACCCGCGCTTCGCCTACGACTCCTACCGTCGCTTCATCCAGATGTTCTCCGACGTGGTCATGGGCGTCTCCGGCCAGCTCTTCGAGGACGCCATCTCCGCCAAGAAGGCCGAGAAGGGCGTGAAGCTCGACACCGAGCTCGACGCCGACGACCTCAAGGACCTCGTCGCCACCTTCAAGCAGATCTTCGTCGACAACGTCGACGCCGAGAAGTACCCCGAGGTCGTCGTTGACGGCAAGGTGGCCTTCCCGCACGACCCGCTGGTGCAGCTGCGCCTCGCCGAGCAGGCCGTCTTCGGCTCCTGGAACACCGACCGCGCCATCCTGTACCGCAAGCAGAACAAGATCCCCGACGAGCTCGGCACCGCCGTCAACGTCCAGGTGATGGCCTTCGGCAACAAGGGCAACACCTCCGCCACCGGCGTCGCCTTCACGCGCAACCCCGCCGACGGCACCAACGAGCGCTACGGCGACTTCCTGGTCAACGCCCAGGGCGAGGACGTCGTGGCCGGCATCCGCAACACCGAGCCGATCGCCGACCTGCCCAAGGTCCCGGGCCTCGAGGAGGCTGGCAAGGAGCTCTTCCGCGTCTTCGAGATCCTCGAGGACCACTACGCTGACATGATGGACCTCGAGTTCACCATCGAGCAGGGCAAGCTCTGGATGCTCCAGACCCGTGTGGGCAAGCGCACCGCCCTCTCCGCCCTCAAGGTCGCCATCCAGATGTACGAGGAGGGCCGCATCTCCAAGGAGGAGGCGGTCATGCGCGTTGCCCCCGAGCAGCTCGACCAGCTCCTCCACCCGCAGTTCGACCCCAAGGCCGACTACAAGGTCATCGCCAAGGGCCTCAACGCCTCCCCGGGCGCTGCCGTCGGCGCCGTCGTGTTCTCCTCCGCTGACGCCGAGGCCTACGCAGAGGCCGGCAAGCCCTGCATCCTCGTGCGCTGGGAGACCACGCCCGACGACCTCCACGGCATGGTCGCCGCCGAGGGCATCCTGACCTCTCACGGTGGAAAGACCTCCCACGCGGCCGTCATCGCCCGCGGCATGGGCGCCCCCTGCGTCTGCGGCGTCGACGCCCTCCAGATCGACGCGGTCAACAAGGTCTGCACCGTCGCCGGCACCGACATCACCCTCCACGAGGGCGACGTCATCTCCATCGACGGCACCACCGGCGACGTCATCCTCGGCGAGGTTGCCCTCGTCCGTCCGGAGCTCGGCGGCGACCTCCAGACCATCCTCGACTGGGCCGACGAGGTCCGTCTCGACGCTGACCGCGGTCGCGTGATCGGCGTCCGCGCCAACGCCGACAACCCGGCCGACGCCCAGCTCTCCAAGGACAACGGCGCCTCCGGCATCGGACTCTGCCGCACCGAGCACATGTTCCTCGGCGAGCGCAAGCAGCTCATCCAGAACTTCATCCTCGCCGACGACGAGGCCGTCAAGGCCGACGCCGTCGAGAAGCTCGGCGCCGCCCAGAAGGGCGACTTCCTCGAGATGTTCAAGGCCATGGACGGCATGCCCGTCATCGTGCGCCTGCTCGACCCGCCCCTGCACGAGTTCCTCGAGGACCCGCGCGACCTCGACGTCGAGATCGCCAAGGAGGAGGCTGCCGGCAAGGACGTCTCCGAGAAGAAGGCCCTTCTCGCCAAGCTCGACTCCTTCCAGGAGGCCAACCCGATGCTCGGCCTGCGCGGCTGCCGCCTCGGCCTGGTCTACCCCGAGCTCAACGTCATGCAGGTGAAGGCCATCGCCTCCGCCACCGCCGAGCTCCAGAAGCAGGGCCTCAACCCCAAGCCGGAGATCATGATCCCGCTCGTGGCCTTCGAGGAGGAGCTCGCCCTCGTCCGCGAGGTCGTCGAGGAGAACATCAAGGCCGTCGCCGAGGAGTACGGCGTCGAGCTCGACATCCCGGTCGGCACCATGATCGAGATCCCGCGCGCTGCCATCACCTCCGAGGACATCGCCAAGCACGCCGACTTCTTCTCCTTCGGCACTAACGACCTCACGCAGATGGGCCTCGGCTTCTCCCGTGACGACGTTGAGGCTGCCTTCATGCCGCTCTACCTCGACAAGAAGATCTGCAAGACGAACCCGTTCGCCACGCTCGACAAGGGCGTCGCGAAGCTCGTCAAGATGGGCGTCGAGGGCGGCCACGCCGGCAACCCGGACATCGTCTGCGGCGTCTGCGGCGAGACCGGTGGCGACCCCGAGTCCATCCACATGTACTACGACCTCGGCCTCGACTACGTGTCCTGCTCGCCGTACCGCGTGCCCATCGCGCGCCTCGCGGCTGCCCAGGCCAAGATCGAGTCCAACGGCGGCGCTGCCAAGGTCGCCAAGTAAGCCGGCATAACGCCTGTTTGCTGGGGGAGGGGGCTTCGTCTCCCTCCCTTTTTCTGTAAAATGGGGACAGTCCCCAACGTGCAGGTCCCCGCCGCGACCTGTGAATCGGGGACTGTCCCCAATTCACAGATGCCCTGATGGGCCGGGGAGGTCGAAGAATGAGGGTTTCCACGAGGGCAGACCTTGAGCTCGCCGAGCGCGCCCGGCTCTCCCCGGACGCCGCCTTCTCCGACGCCTCGCTCGGCCGCCTGACGCCCGAGGCGCCCGACCCCCTGCGCACCTGCTACCAGTGTGACCGCGACCGCATCCTCCACAGCAAGAGTTTCCGGCGCCTCGCCCACAAGACGCAGGTCTTTCTCGCCCCCGAGGGGGACCACTACCGCACGCGCCTCATACACACCCTCGAGGTCTCGCAGGTGGCGCGCTCCATCGCGCGGCCCCTCGGCCTCAACGAGGACCTCACCGAGGCGATCGCCCTCGGCCACGACCTCGGCCACACCCCCTTCGGGCACGTCGGCGAGCGGGCCCTCTCCCACGCCATAGCGCGCTATCGCGCTCAGGACTCCGGCGACGGGCTCTTTGCGCACAACGAGCAGAGCGCGCGCATCGTGGATCTTCTGGAGCGTGACGGGCACGGGCTCAACCTCACCCGTGAGGTCGTGGACGGCATACGCAACCACACCGGGTCCCTGAGAGCGCAGACGCTCGAGGGCAGGGTCGTCGCCCTCTCGGACCGCATCGCCTACGTTTGCCACGACATCGATGACGCGGAGCGCGCCGGCCTGCTGCACGAGGGCGACCTCCCCGCCGACGCCCGCGGCATCCTTGGCGCAAGCTCCTCGGAGCGCATCGAGACCATGGTCCACGACGTCGTGACGAGAAGCTCCGCAACCGGCGACGTCAGCATGTCCGAGCCCGTCTGGGACGCCATGATGGCGATGCGCTCCTTCCTCTTTGCCAACCTGTACTCCACCGGCGACGCAAAGTGGGAGGAGCCCAAGGCCTACGTGATGATCGGCGAGCTGTTCGACCACTACGTCAAGCATCTCGACGAGGTGCCCGACGAGTATCGCCTCCACGACGGCGACAAGCCCGAGGTCCAGGTCGCAGACTTCATCTCCGGCATGACGGACCGCTATGCCGTGCGCGTCTACGAGGACCTCAAGGTGCCTCGCTCCTGGAGGAGGGGGTAACGGGTCCTGCCTCGGCCCGCCGTCCTTCTCCGCCGCGAGTTCCGCAGCCGAGCGCAGCGAGGCGAGGACTGTCTGAGCGCCGGAGAAGGACGGCGGGCCTGGGCTCGTCGTGCCCCACTCTGGTAGACTCGCCACGTCGAGCTTGGGGGGAACGTATTTGAGTAGAAGCAAAGACGGTGGTTTGACGGTCGTCGCGCTCGTGCTGTCTCTGGCGGTGTGCGCGCTGGGGGCGACGGCGCTGTGGCTCGTCCTCACGGGCGGGGAAGCGACGGCGCCAGAGGTGACGGAGACGACCCAGACGCAGGTCGAGGGCGCGCTCGAGCCCAGGTCGTTCGACGAGTACTCGTGGGAGGAGCTCGCCGAGGTGGCCCGGCTCATCGCGGCGGCGTCGACCGACGACGAGGGCCGCGCGGTCGCCGAGAGCTACGGCGTCGCCGTGGGCGACACGCGGGCGCTGCCGCTCGACGACGGGCGCGCGGCGACGCTCACCGTCGTGGGCATCCGCGCGGACCGGCGCGCCGACGGCACGGGCGTCGCGGGACTCACGCTCATGAGCTCGCCGATCTCCCTGCGGCCCGTGAACGACGCCCTGACCAACGCCGGCGGCTGGGAGGCCTGCTCGCTGCGTGCCTGGCTCGCGGGCGAGGGGCGCTCCCTTCTGCCCGAGGGCCTCGCGAGCTCGCTTCTGGCCGTGTCCAAGTCCACCAACAACGCCGGGGTCACTACGGACGCCGCCTCCGTGACGCAGACGGCCGACGAGCTGTGGCTCTTCTCGGCATCGGAGGTCTGCGGAGCGCCGGGCTGGTTCGTCGCGGAGTACGGGGAAGATCCCAACCCCTACACCGGCTACGTCGACTTCTCCGTCTATGACGCGCTGCTCGCCGCCGAGGGCGCCCAGTACGAGTACTTTGCCCTGGCCGGGGTGAGCGGCTCGTCCGACCCCGCGGGCGTCCTCTCGCTCTCGTATGGGGGCACGGAGGTCGCCTGGTGGTACCGGACGGCCTATCCCTACAGCTACACCGGGCAGGACGCCTCGTATTTCTACCAGGTCATGGCCTCGGGGTACCCGTGCGTGACGGCGCTCGCGACTGACGAGGCGGGCGTGGTCGTGGGCATGTGCCTCTAGCCGGGGCGCGTACTGCGGCGAGCAGGCACAAAATGTTGTGTGCTTCTTGTCTAGAGGTAGTGGCTGGCTTATAATCACTCGCTGTGTGTAAAGCTATGTGTCGTTCGCAGGAGCGTCGGCACCTCTAGGAAGAATGAGGTTTGAGCATGGACTACATCCGCGCCATCGAGCGTCAGCAGATCCGCGAGGACATCCCCGCGGTCAAGGTTGGCGACCACGTCAAGGTCCACTACCGCATCGTCGAGGGCGATCGCACCCGTGAGCAGGTCTTCGAGGGCGACGTCATCCGCATGAGCGGCGAGGGCTCCCGCGAGACCTTCACCGTCCGCAAGATCAGCTTCTCCGTGGGCGTCGAGCGCACCTTCCCGCTGCACAGCCCCAAGATCGCCAAGCTCGAGGTCGTCCGTCACGGTGACGTCCGTCGCGCCAAGCTCTACTACCTGCGCGACCGCGTCGGCAAGGCCGCCCGCATCCGCGAGAAGCGCGACTAGCCTCGCATCCACGCACGTCACGGCCGCCCCTTCGGGGGCGGCCTTCTTGTATCGGGAGGTGCCATGTCCGCCACGCGCCCCGTCACGGCAAGGGAGGTCGCCGCGACCCTCGCCGACGCCCCGCTCGAGGAGGCCAGAGCGCTCGTGGAGCGCTACGCGGACGACCCGCGCAAGCAGGTCGCGGCGGCGGTGCGCGCGGCGCGCAGGCGCATCGAGCGCGAGGAGCGCGAGCGTGAGCGCGTCGAGGGCATGTATGCCCTGCAGCTCGAGCTCGGGGGCTCCGGCGTCGTCGTGGGCGTCGACGAGGTGGGCCGCGGGGCGATCGCCGGGCCGCTCACCGTCGCCGCTGTCTGCCTGCCCCGGGAGCCCGTCGTCTGGGGCATTAACGACTCCAAGCAGCTCACCCCCGCCCGCAGGGAGGCGCTCGCCGCGCGCATCGCCGAGGTCGCCGTCGCCGTGGGCATCGCGCACGTCGAGCCCGCCTCCATCGACGCCGTGGGGATGGCCGCCTCCTTACGCCTCGCCATGGCGCGCGCCGTCGCCGACACGGGACTCGACCCGGACTGCGTCCTCATCGACGGCAATCCCGTGCATGCGCATCCCGCCGAGAAGTGCCTGGTCAAAGGCGACGCCCGCATCGCCGCCATCGCCGCCGCCTCGATCGTCGCCAAGGTGACGCGCGACGCCCTCATGGTCGCCCTCGACGAGGAGTATCCCGGCTACCATCTCGCGGAGTGCAAGGGCTACGGCTCCGCCGAGCACATCGCCGCCATTCGCGAGAAGGGCCTCTCGCCGATCCATCGCGTCTCCTTCTGTGGCAACTTCGTGGAGAATCTCACCCTTTTCTAGATCCCCGGCTTTTGAACCCATTTCGTCACCCATGACGCGCCCCAAGGCCGTCGCGGGCGCGGGTGCCTCGGGAGTTTGAGGCGTCTGCCGTCCGTCTGCGGCGCGTCAGCTTGGCCTTCGCTCGCCGAAAGCCGCCCCTGCCATGCTCTTGCCATCACGGGCGACGAACGGAGGGGCACATGGAGAGGGAGCTTCAGGAGCTTGGGCGGGACCGCGACGACGCCATGCGCGCCGATGACCCGCGGCGGGGCGAGACGGGCGAGGGGCGGCCGGCGCGGCCCTGCTCCGTGCGCGACATGACGCCGCAGGAGCTCGGCGCGAGAGGGGAGGAGATGGCGGCGAACTACCTCGAGCGGAAGGGCTGGGAGCTGCTCGAGCGCAACTGGCGCTGCGGCTTTGGCGAGGTCGACATCATCGCGCGCGAGGAGGAGTTCTCCGACACCGTCGTGCTCGTGGAGGTCAAGACGAGGCTCGCGCTGGGCGGGCGCGAGGGGATGCCCGAGCTCGCCGTCGACGAGGCCAAGCGCGAGCGCTACCGGATGTGCGCGCTCGCATACCTCATGCAGCACGGCGAGGTGCGCTCGATACGCTTCGACGTCATCGCCCTGAACGTGATGGGCGAGGGCGGCGCGCGGCTGCGCCACCTCTTCGGCGCCTACTCGATGGACAGCTGATGGGCCCCGGGGGCGCCTTCGTGCGGGCGGCGAACCTGAGCGGCGTGCACGCGACCCCGGTCACGGTCGAGGTCAGCACCTCCGGAGGCATCCCCGGCCTCGACGTCGTGGGCATGCCGGACCACGCGGTGCTCGAGGCGCGCTCGCGCGTCCGCTGCGCGCTGCGCTCCTGCGGGTTCGAGCTGCCCCGCCTCCACGTGACCATCAACCTCGCCCCCGGCGAGGTGAGAAAGTCGGGGACCGGGTTCGACCTTCCCATCGCCGTGGCGATCCTCATCGCCACGGGCCAGCTCTCGCCGGAGCTCGCGCGCGACACCCTGTTCGTCGGCGAGCTCGGCCTCGACGGGTCGGTCTGCCCCGTGCGCGGGGAGATGGCCTACGCCCTGCTCGCCAGAAACCTGGACCTGACCCTCGTCGCCTCCGACGAGAGCCGGCTTGCCGGCGGGTGGGAGGCGGTCGCGCGGGGCGTGGGGGGCCTCTGGCAGCTCAGGGGCGGCGTGGGGGACCTCCCCGCGATCAGGGCGCAGGCCCGCCCCACGGCGGACGACGAGCCGCACGCGACGCCGGACTTCTCGGAGGTGATCGACCAGGAGCTCGCCAAGCGCGCGATGGCCATCGCGGCCGCGGGGCGCCACGGGCTCCTCATGGTGGGGCCTCCCGGGGCAGGCAAGACGATGCTCGCCCGCCGCCTCCCCACGATCTTGCCTCCGCTCACCGACGACGAGCAGGCGGAGGCGCTGCTCGTGCACTCGGTGGCGGGACAGGACCTCGAGGCGCTCTCTCGGGGGGAGCGGCCGTTTCGGGCCCCGCACCACTCGATATCGAGCGCCGGGCTCGTGGGCGGGGGCAGGCCGGTGACCCCGGGCGAGATCTCGCTCGCGCACGAGGGGGTGCTGTTCCTCGACGAGCTCCCCGAGTTCCCCCGGGGGTCGCTCCAGGCGCTGCGCCAGCCCATGGAGGACAAGACGGTGAGGATCGCCCGGGCAGACGGCGTCTGCACGTTTCCCTGCGACTTCCAGCTCGTCGCGGCGGCCAACCCCTGCCCCTGCGGCCACCTCGGCGACCCGGGCCACGAGTGCACGTGCTCCGCCGCCCGCGTGTCCGCGTACCAGGGGCGCATCGGCGGCCCGCTCATGGACCGCATCGACGTGGTGGTCGACGTGGCCCGCCCGAGCTCGTCGCGCGTGATTGAGGGGCGGCGCGGCCTGGGCTCGAGCGAGATGGCCGAGGCCGTCGCCGCGGCGCGGGAGTTCCGCGAGCAGAGGGAGGCGCGCTCGCGCCGGGCGGCCGACCCGATCGCCGAGGCCGCCCTCGACCACCGCGCCCGCGCGACCTTCGAGGGGCTCGCCGAGGGGCTCGCACTCGGAGGGCGCGCGATCGCGCGCGTCGCACGCGTGGCGCGCACGATCGCAGACCTCGAGGGGCGCGACCGCGTGAGCGAGGAGGACGTCGTCGAGGCGCTCGGCTTTCGGTCGAGGTCGATGGGATGAGGTGAGGCAGCATGGCGCGACCTGACGACGGATGGGAGCTTCGCCCGGGTGAGAGCGGCTACCCGGCGGCTCTTCTCGACCTCGAGCGGCCGCCCGAGGTGCTCTATGGCAGGGGAGACCCCGCGGCGCTCGAGGGCCCGTGCCTCTCGGTAGTTGGCGCGCGCCGAGCGACGCCCTACGGGCTCGCCATCGCCGAGATGGCCGCCCGCGCCGGCGCGCGCCACGGGGTGACGGTGGTCTCCGGCGGCGCCATGGGGTGCGACCATGCCGCGGGGGCGGCCGCGCTCGCGGCCGGCGGGAGGACCGTCGTGGTCTCCGGGTGCGGGGCGGACGTCGTGTACCCGCTCTCCTCGGCCGACGTCTACGAGGGCGCGGTGCGCGCGGGGGCGGTCGTCTCCGCGGAGCGCTGGGGCGCGGGGCCGAGGCGCTGGGTCTTCCCCAAGAGAAACGCCCTCATAGCCGCCCTCTCGCGCGTCCTGGTGGTGACCGAGGCGGGCATCGGCTCGGGCACGCTCTCCACCGCCGAGGCCGCGGCGGAGCTCGGCAGGGTCGTCTACGCCATCCCCGGGTCGATCCTCTCGCCCAACTCCGCGGGGACCAACCGGCTCATAGCGGAGGGGGCGCGCGTCATCCCCGACGAGCAGTCGCTCTCGGTGGCCCTGTCGCTCGACTACGGGTACGCGGAGCTCCGGGAGGCGTGGGGGAGGGAGGCGGCGGGACCTGTGCTCGGGGCGCTTCTGGCCTCGCCGTCGCGGCCCGACGAGCTCGCCGCGCGCCTGGGCGAGAGCGTGCTCACCGTCCTGAGGACCCTCACGGACTATGAGGCCCGCGGACAGGTCGAGCGGCTCCCCGACGGAAGATACTCCGTCACGCGGGCCTACGTCTTGGGGCACAATGGGATGAGTTGACGCGTTGGCGCCCGGGCGCCGGAAGGGACGCACATGGAACAGGTCGTGACGGTGGTGGGGGGCGGGCTCGCCGGCAGCGAGTGCGCCCTGCAGCTCGCCCGCAGGGGCGTTCGCGTGAGGCTCTTCGAGCAGCGCCCGACCAGGCCCTCGCCCGCCCACCACGGCGCCGGGCTCGCCGAGCTCGTCTGCTCCAACTCGCTCAAGTCCACCAAGCCCGACACCGCGGCGGGGCTGCTCAAGTGGGAGCTCGAGCGGCTGGGAAGCGAGCTTTTGCGCATCGCGCGGGAGTGCTCGGTCCCGGCGGGCGGGGCGCTCGCCGTCGACCGCGAGCTCTTCTCGCGCGCCGTCACCGAGCGCGTGGCCGCGGACCCGCTGATCGAGCTCGTCCGCGAGGAGGTCACGACGATCCCCGAGGGCCCCTGCGTCATCGCCGCGGGGCCGCTGTGCTCAGACGCGCTCTTCTCGGCCATCGCCGAGGTCGTGGGCGGCGAGCGCATGAGCTTCTTCGACGCCGCCGCCCCGATCGTCGACGCCGAGAGCCTCGACCGCTCGCTCGTCTTCGAGCAGTCGCGCTACGGCGAGGAGGGGAGCGGCGACTACCTCAACTGCCCGATGACCCGCGAGGAGTACGACGCCTTCATGGGGGCGCTCCTGGGCGCCGAGCGCGTGATCGCCCGCGACTTCGAGCAGGCGGACCTCTTCTGCGCGTGCCAGCCGGTCGAGGAGGTCGCCCGCACGGGGCACGACTCGCTGCGCTTCGGCGCGCTCAAGCCCGTGGGCCTCACCGACCCGCGCACGGGCCGGCGCCCCTGGGCCGCCGTCCAGCTCCGGGCGGAGAACGCCTCCCGCACCGCCTACAACCTCGTGGGGTTCCAGACCAACCTCACCTGGCCGGAGCAGCGCCGCGTCTTTCGCATGATCCCCGGCCTGGGGGAGGCGGAGTTTTTGCGCTACGGCGTCATGCACCGCAACTCCTTCGTCGACGCCCCCCGCGCGCTCGACGCCACCTTCGCCGTCCCCGGAACCTCCGTCAGGCTCGCCGGCCAGATCACGGGGACCGAGGGGTACGTCGAGGCCATCGCCTCCGGCCTGCTCGCCGCGCTCAACACCGCCGCCGAGCTCTCCGGAAAAGAGCCCGTGAGGCTCCCCGCCACGGGCGCCCTCGGCGCGCTCGTGGCCTACGCGACCGACCCGGCGACCTCCGACTACCAGCCCATGCACGTCAACTTCGGGCTCGTGCCGCCGCTCGCGGACCCCCCGCGCAACAAGGCGGCCCGCCGCGAGGCGCTCGCCGCCCGCGCCAGGGCCGACCTCGACGCCTACCTCGCGAGCCGCCCCGACCTGCTCGCGGGCGCCTGATGGGGGCGGCCGGGCAGGGCGGGCGCGCCGAGTCGGAGCAGCGCGCGCTCGAGCGCGCGATCCCGGCGTTTTGCGACCACCTCGCGGCGGTCCGCAACCTCTCGCCGCACACCGTCCGGGGCTACCGTTGCGACCTCGAGGCCTACCTCGCCTGGGCGCGGCGGCGCGGCGTCGCCCCCCTGACGGCGTCCCACCGCGAGCTGCGCGCCTACCTCGCCGAGCTGACGCGCGCCGGCTACTCGCCGCGGACCGTCAACCGCCACCTCTCGTCGCTGCGCGGGCTCTTCCGCTGGATGGCGCGCGAGGGGCTCTGCGACGACGGGACCGTCGCCGCGCTCGCGAGCCCCAAGGTGCCCCGGTCGCTCCCGAGGACTATGAGCGACGCGGACGCGGGCGCCCTTCTCGACTCCTGCCTCGCGGACGGCCCCGTGGGCCTTCGCGACCGCGCCTTCCTCGAGCTGCTCTACGCGACCGGCGCGCGCGTCTCGGAGATGGCGTCGCTTCGCGTGGGCGACCTCGACTTCGCCCGCGGCCAGGCGCGCCTGTTTGGCAAGGGCTCCAAGGAGCGCATCGTCCCCGTCTACGAGAGCGCCCTCGACTGGGCCCGGCGCTACCTCGACGAGGGCCGACCGGACCTCGCGGCCCGCGGGGACGCGGCGGGGGAGGCGCTTTTCCTCTCGACGCGGGGAAACCCCATGAGCGCCGACGCGCTGCGCACCGTCTTCGAGCGGCGCGTGCGGCAGGCCGGGCTCGACGGCGCGCTCTCGCCCCACGCGATGCGGCACACCTTCGCCACCGAGCTGCTCGGCGGCGGCGCTGACCTGAGGAGCGTCCAGGAGCTTCTCGGCCACGAGAGCCTCTCCACGACCCAGGTCTACACGCACCTCTCCGTCGAGCGCCTCCGCGAGGCCGCTGCCCGTGCCCACCCGCGCGCCTGACGCGCCGCCCGTCCTGACGGACGGGCTCAACCTCACTCGGCGACGTCCGCCGGGAGCGCGCCCGCACTTCTCGCCCGGCGCATCCAGTGCGGGCCGGGGCGCACTGGATCCGCGCACTTGGCGACAGTGGCCTAGAAGGGCCGCGCACTCGATGCGCCTCGGGCCCTAAACCGCCCGCACTCGATGAGCGCACCCACGAGTGCGGGCATCGAGTGCGGGCGCGGCGCCGACCCAATCGAGGATTTGGGTCGCAGAGAAGAGCCTGTGAGCGGCGCGTGAAGCCCTCGACAAGGCGCAGGCCGCCCGCTATACTACCTATTCGTTGTGCACAAGCACGGCATGTCGCGTGACCGCGCGGCACCATCTCGCACGCGCGACGACCCGCCCGCCGTGGTGCCCAGGGCTCTCAGCCAGGTCCTGGGTGGCGAAGCGGGGATGACTCGCGCGGAGGACCAACCACAGGAGGTTACCATGGCTAAGATCACTATCCAGACCCTGCTCGACGCCGGCTGCCACTACGGCCACCAGACCCGTCGCTGGAACCCGAAGATGAAGTCCTACATCTTCGGCGAGCGCAACGGCATCTACATCCTCGACCTCAAGCAGACCATGCTCGGGGCCGACAAGGCCTACACCTTCCTCAAGGAGACCGCGGCCAAGGGCGGCACCGTGCTGTTCGTCGGCACCAAGAAGCAGGCCCAGGAGCCCATCGCGGCCCAGGCCGAGCGCTGCGGCATGCCCTACATCAACCAGCGCTGGCTCGGCGGCATGCTCACCAACTTCGTGACCATCCGCTCCCGCATCCAGCGCATGGAGGAGCTCGAGGCCATGGTCGAGGACGGCCGCATGGCCCTTCTCCCCAAGAAGGAGCAGGCGGTGCTCGGCAAGGAGCTCGACAAGCTGCAGGCCAACCTCGGCGGCGCCCGCACCATGACCGCCCTTCCGCAGGCCATCTTCGTCGTCGACTCCAAGCGCGAGGAGATCGCCATCCGTGAGGCCAACCGCCTCCACATCCCCGTCGTGAGCCTGCTCGACACCAACTCCGACCCCGACGTCATCGACTACGGCATCCCCGCCAACGACGACGCCATCCGCTCCGTCTCCCTCATGTGCGAGCTCGCCGCCGACGCCGTCCTCGCCGGCTCCGGCAAGGAGCAGATCACGGCCGAGGAGATGGCCGCCGGCACCACCGAGCCCGCCGTCGAGGCTGCCCCGGCCGAGGCCGAGGCTCCCGCCGCCGAGTAACGAACCCACGACCAAGAGGAGAACCACCATGGCACAGGTTACCGCCGCCCTCGTCAAGCAGCTCCGCGAGATGACCGACTCCCCGATGATGGAGTGCAAGAAGGCCCTCGTCGAGGCCGATGGCGACATCGACAAGGCCGTCGACATCCTCCGCACCATGGGCGTCGCCAAGGCCGTCAAGCGCGCCGGCCGCGACACCAACGAGGGCACCATCGCCACCTACGTCTCCGAGGACTCCAAGCTCGGCGCCATCCTCGAGCTCACCTGCGAGACCGACTTCGTGGGCACCAACCCTAAGTTCACCGGCTTCGCGCTCGAGCTCGCCAAGGTCGTCGCCGAGAACGACCCCGCCGACGTCGACGCCCTCAAGGCCTGCGCGATGGGCGCCTCCACCGTCGACGCCGAGCTCACCGAGATGATCCACGTCATCGGCGAGAACATGAAGATCGCCCGCTTCCAGCGCGTCACCGCCGACGAGGGCGCCCTCGGCAGCTACGTCCACCTGGGCGGCAAGCTCGCCGACATCGTGACCTTCAAGCTCGGCAAGGCCGAGACCGCCCAGGCCGACGAGTTCAAGACCTTCGCGCACGACGTCGCGATGCAGGTCGCCGCCGCCGCTCCCGTGGCCGCCCGCCGCGACGACGTCCCCGCCGACGTCATCGAGCACGAGCTCTCCATCTACAAGGCTCAGGCCGCCGAGTCCGGCAAGCCGGAGGCCATCCAGGAGAAGATGGCCCAGGGCCGTCTCGAGAAGTACTTCAAGGAGAGCGTCCTCACCGAGCAGGAGTTCGTCAAGGACAGCTCCCTCACCATCGGCCAGCTCGCCAAGAACGTGAGCAAGTCCCTCGGCGACGACGTCGAGGTCATGAGCTTCGTCCGCTACACCTTCGGCGAGTAGCGCGCAACCCAGAGCTCTTGCGGGGGCCGGCGAACGATCGCCGGCCCCTTTTGCTGCCGCAGGTCCTTCTCGCCCGCGCCCGCTCGCGTGAGAAGCGAGAGCGGTCGCGCACGCACCGGCGGCACGGCCCGCGCGCTCTGGTAGAATCACGGGAGCGCACAACGAGGAGTGGAGGTCGGCTTGTCTGACGCAAACATCAAGTATCAGCGCGTTCTTCTCAAGCTCTCGGGCGAGGCCCTCATGGGGGACCAGGCCTACGGCATCGACCCGGCGGTCCCGCAGCGCCTCGCTGAGGAGATCAAGCCCGTCTGGGAGGCGGGCGTGCAGGTCGCCATCGTCGTGGGCGGCGGCAACATCTTCCGCGGCCTGGCCGGCGCCGCGGCCGGCATGGACCGCGCCCAGGGTGACAACATGGGCATGCTCGCCACGGTCATCAACTCGCTCTCGCTCCAGGACTGCTTCGAGCGCAACGGCATGGACTGCCGCGTCATGAGCGCCATCGAGATGCGCCAGATCGCCGAGCCCTACATCCGCCGCCGCGCGATCCGCCACCTCGAGAAGGGCCGCATCACCATCTACGCCGCCGGCACCGGCAACCCCTACTTCACCACCGACACCGCCGCGGCTCTGCGCGCCTGCGAGATCAACGCCGAGGTGCTCATGAAGGCCACCAACGTCGACGGCATCTACGACGCCGACCCGCGCACCAACCCCGACGCCAGGCGCTTCGACACCATCTCGTACCGCGAGGTCCTCAACCGCGACCTCAAGGTAATGGACGCCACCGCCACGGCGCTGTGCCACGACAACAAGATGCCCATCATGGTCTTTGACATCAAGCAGCCCGGCGTCTTCATGAAGGCCGTCAGCGGAGACAACGTCGGAACCACCGTCGTCGAGGAGGACTAGACAATGAGCACCTACACCGACCGCGCCGAGAAGAACATGGCCAAGTGCCTCGACACGCTCAAGGCCAACTTCGCACGCGTCCGCACCGGCCGCGCCAACGCGCAGATCCTCGCCCCGATCATGGTCGACTACTATGGCCAGCCCACGCCGATCACCCAGCTCGCCGGCATCAAGGTCCCCGAGGCCTCCATGCTCGTGGTGGAGCCGTGGGACAAGAGCGCCCTGCGCGCCATCGAGAAGGCCATCGAGAGCTCTGACCTCGGCATCACGCCTTCCAACGACGGCGTCTCGATCCGCCTGCCGTTCCCCAAGCCCACCGAGGAGCGCCGCCGCGAGCTCGTCAAGGAGTGCAAGGAGCTCGCCGAGGAGGCCCGCGTCTCCGTCCGCAACGTCCGTCGCGACGTCAACGGCAAGATCGAGCGCGACGAGGAGCTCTCCGACGACGAGCAGTCCCGCGAGAAGAAGGCTGTCCAGAAGGTCACCGACTCCTACGTCGCCAAGATCGACGAGCTGCTCAAGGCCAAGAGCGCCGAGGTGATGGAGATCTAGTGCGCCTCGACACCGAAAAGCTCCGCGCCTACTACTCCGACGCGCCCGAGGACATCTCCCTCGGCGACATCGACCTCGACCGCATCCCCGCGCACGTCTCGATCATCATGGACGGCAACGGACGCTGGGCCACGGCCCGCGGGCTCGACCGCTCGCGCGGGCACGTCGCCGGCGTCGACTCGCTGCGGGAGGCCGTGACCACGAGCGTGCGGCTCGGGCTCGACGCGCTCTCCGTCTACGCCTTCTCGACCGAGAACTGGAGGCGCCCCCAGCACGAGGTCGACCTGCTGATGCACCTGTTCGCGACGACGCTGGTGAAGGAGCTCCCGCTCTTCCACCAGGAGAACGTCCGCCTGCGCTTCCTCGGCGACATCGACGCGCTCCCCGAGCGCACGCGCACGGTCTTCCAGCGCGGCCTCGACGAGACAGCCGACCACGACGGCATGACCTTCGCGCTCGCGGTCAACTACGGCTCGCGTGCCGAGATCGCCCGCGCCGCGCGCCAGATCGCCCTCGAGGCGGCCCAGGGCCTGATCGACCCCGCGGGCGTCGACGAGCGCGCGGTGTCGGAGCGCCTCTACACCGCAGGCCTGCCCGACCCGGACCTGCTCATCCGCACCTCCGGCGAGATGCGCCTCTCCAACTACCTCCTGTGGCAGCTCGCCTACACCGAGTTCTACGTGACGCCCACCCTCTGGCCCGACTTCGACCGCTGGGAGTTCCTGAGGGCCGTCGCCGCCTTCCAGGGGCGCTCGCGCCGCTTCGGGGGAGTGGTGGCCTCATGACCAAGAGAGCCGACAAGAACGCCTCCGCCGGCCTCGACCGCCAGATCGAGCGCCTCGAGGACCGCCGCGCCTCGAAGGAGGAGGCGCGCGCCGCCGGGGACCTCAAGGGGCAGAAGGCCAGGAGCTCGGCCGAGCGCCTGCTCACCCGCACCATGTCGGGCGCGATCTACGCCCTGGCCACCCTCGTGTGCCTGTTCGTGGGACCGTTCACGACCACGGTCCTCATCGCCGCCGAGGCGTGGCTGTGCTGCTCCGAGTTCTTCCGCATCTGCCGCATGGGCGGCCGCATGCCCAACGAGGTCGTGGGCCTCGCCGCGGCGCTGCTGTTCCCGCTGGCCGCCTACGCCAACGGGCTTCTCGCCCTCACGCTTGTGATCTTCATGCTGCTCATGGCCTGCGCGGTCTGGTACGTCCTCACGCCGCGCGCCAACATCGCCGACGTCGCGGTCACCGCGTTCGGCCCCGTCTACACCTCGCTCGCCTTCTCGAGCGTCGTGCTCATCCGCGCCTCCGACGCCGGCCTCACCGGCGCGCTGCTCGCCCTCACCGTCATGCTCTCCATCTGGGGCAACGACGCCATGGCCTACTTCGTGGGCTCGGCGATCGGCGCGCACAAGCTCGCTCCGCGCATCTCGCCCAGCAAGAGCGTCGAGGGCTTCGTCGGCGGCCTCGTGGGCTCGGTGCTCGTGTGGGTGCTGGTGGCGCTGTTCTTGGTGCCGACCCTCGACGTCGCGCTCGCCGCGGGATGCGGTCTGGTCGTCGGCATCGCCGCCGTCTTTGGCGACCTCTTCGAGTCGCGCATCAAGCGCGGCGCGGGCGTCAAGGACTCCGGCAACCTCATCCCCGGGCACGGCGGGCTGCTCGACCGCAGCGACTCCATGCTCTTCGGCGGCATGGCCGCGTTCTTCCTGCTTCGCTTTGGAGGCATCCTGTGACAGAGATGAGCCGCGCCGGCGAGCCGGCGCGCCACGGCGAGCCGCTGCGCGTGGCCGTTCTCGGCTGCTCCGGCTCCATCGGCACCCAGACCCTCGACGTCTGCCGCCGCCACCCCGACAGGCTCCGCGTGGTCGCGCTCTCCGTGAGCTCCTCGACAGGCGCGCTCGTCGCCGCCGCCCGGGAGTTCGGCGCGGCCCACGTGGCCGTCGCCGACCCCGCCCACGCGGCCGACCCCGTGCTCGGGGAGCTTCCCGCGGGCTGCGCGCTCGGCAGCGGACCCGAGGCCGTCACCGAGCTCGCGACGCTGCCCGACGTCGACGTGGTGGTGAACGCCCTCGTGGGATTTGCCGGCATCCACGCCGGCCACGCCGCCCTTCTCGCCGGCAAGTCGCTCGCCTACGCCAACAAGGAGTCGATCGTGTGCGGGGGCGACCTGCTCATGCCGCTCGCGCGCCCGGGCAGGCTGCTGCCCGTCGACTCCGAGCACAGCGCCATCTTCCAGTGCCTGGTGGGGGAGAAGCCCGAGGACGTCGCGCGCATCTGGCTCACCTGCTCGGGCGGCCCCTTCTACGGCCGCACCAGAGACGAGCTCGCCCGCGTCACGGCCGCCGAGGCGCTCGCGCACCCCACCTGGACCATGGGCGCCAAAATCACGATCGACTGCTCGACCCTCATGAACAAGGGCCTCGAGGTCATCGAGGCGCACCACCTCTTCGACCAGCCAGTCGACGCCATCCGCGTCCTCGTGCACCGCCAGAGCAAGATCCACTCGATGGTCGAGTTCGTCGACGGGGTCGTCAAGGCCC
This sequence comes from Olsenella sp. An293, assembly GCF_002159495.1. Classification (GTDB taxonomy): domain Bacteria; phylum Actinomycetota; class Coriobacteriia; order Coriobacteriales; family Atopobiaceae; genus Thermophilibacter. Next base: position 43,550 of record NZ_NFIT01000006.1, on the reverse strand, counting down.
AGCTCGGCAGCTCGGACATGCGCGCGCCGATCCAGTACGCGCTCAGCTACCCCGAGCGCTGGGAGGCCACGGCGCGCCGCGTGGACTGGTGCGCGGAGGACCCCTTCACGTTTGGCGAGGCCGACGAGCGGGCCTTTGGCTGCCTCGCGCTCGCCCGCGAGGCGGGGCGTGCCGGCGGCACGCTGCCCTGCGCGATGAACGCCGCCAACGAGGTCGCCAACGCCGCCTTCCGCGAAGGTTTGTGCTCTTTCCTCGACATCGAGCGCGTCGTCGCCGCCGTCATGGGACGCACGCCCGTCGAGCGGGTAGAGTCGGTCTCGCAGCTCGACGAGGTGGACGCACGCGCCCGAGAGCTGGCCCGCGCCGAGCTCATGGAGGTTCGCATTTGACCGCGCTCATCGGCTTTCTCTCAGCCGTCTTCTGGGGGCTTCTGGTCCTCTCCGCCCTCGTCTTCGTCCACGAGGGCGGCCACTACCTCGCCGCCCGCGCCCTGCGCGTGCGCGCGACCGAGTTCTTCCTCGGCCTGCCCTGCCCGCTCAAGCTCTCTCGCAAGAGCCGCTCGGTGGGCACCGAGTTTGGCGTGACGCCTATCCTTCTTGGCGGCTACACCCGCATCTGCGGCATGGAGGGCACAGACGACGAGCTGCTCGCGCCCGCCCTCGACCTCGTCACCAGGCGGGGCCGCGTGCGCGCCGAAGAGGTCGCCGAGGAGCTCGGCTGCGACGTCGACCGCGCCTACGACCTGCTCGCCACCCTGAGCGACTGGGCCGCGATCCGCCCCTACTACGACGCCGAGCTCGGCGAGAAGCCCTCCCAGAGCACCTGGCCCGCCGCCTTCGAGACGACCCCGCGCGACGGCGCCCACCTCACCGAGTACGACCGGGGCCACGACTTCGCGCTGCCCGGCTCCACCGCCGCCGGCCAGCCCCACGACACCGGCATGACGCCGGAGGAGTTCCTCGCCCACGAGCGCTCGCGCACCTACCTCGGCGTGGGCGCGCTCAAGCGCATCGTCATGCTGGTGGCCGGCCCGCTCGTCAACATCGTCCTCGCCTTTGCGATCATCACCTGCTCGTACATGGTGCGCGAGTTCAGCTACGTTCCCGACGTGAGCGTCATCGGCGGCGTCGAGCAGGGCACCCCCGCCGAGGCCGCCGGCCTTGCCGCCGGCGACCAGATCACCGCCGTCGGCGACACCGAGGTCAGTACCTGGAACGGTCTCGTCGAGGCGCTCGAGCCCTATCTTTCGAGCGGCACCGACTTCGAGCTCACCTTCGAGCGCGACGGCCAGCAGCGCACGACCCTCGTCGACCTGCCGGACGGCGAGGCGACCGAGCTCTTTGGCATCCTCTCCTCGGTGGCGAGCTATCGCCTGACGCCCGCCCAGGCCGTCCAGGCCACCTTCGACTACACCGGCCAGGTCGCCTCCTACGTGGCGCAGCTGCTCAACCCGAGCCACACGATGGAGGTCCTCGACCAGTCGAGCTCGGTCGTCGGCATCTCGGCGATGGCCTCCGAGGCGGCCTCCGAGAGCCTCTCCTCGCTTTTGATCCTCGCCGCGGCGCTCTCGATGTCGCTCGGCTTCATGAACCTCATCCCCGTGCCGCCCTTCGACGGGGGCAAGATCTTGATCGAGCTCATCCAGCTCGTCATCAGGCGCCCGCTGCCCCAGCGCGTCCAGCTCGGCCTGAGCTACGTCGGCGTGGCCTTCATGCTCTTCGTCTTTGTCGTCGTCCTCAAAAACGACCTCGTCCGCTTTGTGATCGGCTAGGTGATTCCATGAGCGAGAACAATGCGCGCCCCGCGCCGCGCGAGCTGACGCGCCGGGTCATGGTGGGGGAGGTCCCCGTGGGCGGGGGCGCCCCCGTCTCGGTCCAGTCCATGTGCACGACGCCCACCTCCGACGCCCAGGCCACGCTCGAGCAGATCGGCCGGCTCGCGGAGGCGGGCTGCGAGATCGTGCGCGTGGCCGTCCCCGACGCCGGCGCGCTCGACGGCTTCGAGCGCATCTGCGCCGACTCCCCGCTGCCCGTGGTCGCCGACATCCACTTCGACCATCTCCTCGCCATCGAGGCCTGCCGGCGCGGGGCCGCGGCGCTGCGCGTCAACCCCGGCAACATCGGCAGCTGGGACCGCGTCGACGCGGTCATCGACGAGGCGGGGCAGGCGGGCATCCCCATCCGCATCGGCGTCAACGCCGGCTCGCTCGACCCCGCCTACGCCGAGCGGCCCGACCTCACGCAGGTCGAGAAGCTCGTGGGCTCCGCCTCCTCGTTCGTCGCGCACTTCCGCGAGCGCGGCTTCCGCGACATCGTGCTCTCCGCCAAGGCCCACGGCGTCCCCACGACCGTCGAGGTCAACCGCGCCCTCTCCCGCGAGTTGCCCGACGTCCCGCTCCACATCGGCGTCACCGAGGCCGGCACCGCCCGCCAGGGCACCGTCAAGAACGCCGCCGCCGTCGGAGCCCTGCTCATGGAGGGCATCGGCGACACCATGCGCCTCTCGCTCACGGCCGACCCGGTCGAGGAGGTCCACGTGGCCTGGGACCTGCTCTCCGCCGTGGGGCTGCGCCGCCTGCGCCCCGAGCTCGTGAGCTGCCCCACCTGCGGCCGCTGCCAGTGGGACCTCATGGGCGTCGCCGCCGAGGTCGAGCGGCGCCTGGCCGGCGTGCGCGCGCCCATCACCGTGGCCGTCATGGGCTGCGTGGTGAACGGCCCCGGCGAGGCCAAGGGCGCCGACATCGGCCTCGCGGGCGGCCGCGGGAAGGCGGTGCTGTTCGCCGCGGGCGAGAAGATCCGCACCGTCGATGAGGCGGACGCCGTCGACGAGCTCTTCGCCGAGATCGAGCGGCGCTTCACCTAGAACGCCCGGCCCAGCGGTGGCCGCATATGCCCCGGCGCTCAGACAGCTTGCCGAGAAGGACGCTCGGCAAGAACTCGCGGCGGGACATATGCGGTCGCCGCTGGGCCTACGTCAACCGAGCGCAACTATCGATGGCGTGACGTCTTGGCCGCCTGCCCGGCGGGGCCAACCCCCGCCGCGAGTTCCGCAGCGAGCGAGGACTGTCCGAGCGCCGGGGGTTGGCCCCGCCGGGCAGGCGGAGGTTGAGTTGCGGCCTCGACCGTTCTTCTCGGCCGTATGTCGTAGAATCATGGGCGTTGCACGTTGAACAGAAGGGATACGCACGTGAAGCGTTATCAGAAGATGTCCCAGCTCTACGCCCCCACGCTCAAGGAGGACCCCGCCGAGGCCGAGCTCGCGAGCCATCGCCTGCTGCTGCGCGCCGGCATGATCCGCAAGACGGCCGCCGGCCTCTACAGCTACCTGCCGCTCGCCTGGCGCTCGATCCGCAAGATCGAGGCAGTCATCCGCGACGAGATGGAGGGCATCGGCGCCCAGGAGATGATGGTGCCCATCCTCACGCCCGCCGAGCTCTGGCACGAGTCCGGGCGCTGGGACGCCTACGGCCCCGAGCTCATGCGCATCGCCGACCGCCACGGCCGCGAGTTCGCCCTCGGCCCCACGCACGAGGAGACCTTCACCGACCTCGTGAAGAACGAGCTGCGCTCCTACAAGCAGCTGCCCTGCACGCTCTACCAGATCCAGGACAAGTTCCGTGACGAGATGCGCCCGCGCTTTGGCCTCATGCGCGGCCGTGAGTTCATCATGAAGGACGCCTACAGCTTCTCCGCGACGCAGGAGTCGCTGCAGGAGTGCTACGAGCAGGAGAAGGCCGCCTACGCCCGCATCGCCGAGCGCTGCGGCATCTACGCGCTGCCCGTCGTGGCCGACTCCGGCCAGATCGGCGGCGACACCTCCGTCGAGTTCATGGCGCTCGCCGACTCCGGCGAGGCCGAGCTCGTCTACTGCGACTGCGGCTTCGCGGCCGACGTCGAGGCCGCCGCGACCAAGGTCCCCGTGACCGAGGGTCCCGGCGACGGCACGCTCGAGAAGGTCCACACCCCGGGCCTCGGCAGCATCGAGGACGTGGCCGCGTTCTTCGGCTTCCCCGAGAACGGCACGCGCAAGTCGCTCGCGCTCGTGGCCGAGGACGGCACGAGCGTCGTCGCCATCGTCCCCGGCGACCACGAGCTCAACGAGATCAAGGCGGGCAAGCTCTTTGGCGCCTACCACCTCATGAGCGACGAGGAGCTCGAGCTCGCCGGCCTGCACAAGGGCTTCATCGGGCCCGTGGGCCTGCCTGTGGGCGTGCGCCTGGTCTGCGACGAGTCGCTGCGCGAGAGCGTGTCGTGGACCTGCGGCGCCAACGAGGTCGACTACCACTTCACGGGCGCCCGTCCGGGCCGCGACTTTGAGGTCGACGAGTGGGCCGACCTCGTGAGCGTGAAGGCCGGCGACCCCTGCCCGCACTGCGGCGCGGCCCTCAAGAGCGCCCGCGGCATCGAGATCTCGCAGGTCTTCCAGCTCGGCACCAAGTACTCCGAGTCCATGGGAGCCACCTTCGCCGACGAGGACGGCGTCGAGCGTCCCTTCCTCATGGGCTGCTACGGCATCGGCGTCTCCCGCACGCTGGCCGCCGTCGTGGAGCAGCACAACGACGAGCACGGCATCTGCTGGCCCGTCTGCGTGGCGCCCTACGAGGTCGAGGTCGTGCCGCTGGCCGTGGGCGACGACGTGGTGGCCCCGGTGGCCGAGAAGGTCGTGGAGGAGCTCTCCGCCGCCGAGATCGAGGTGCTTCTCGACGACCGCAAGGAGCGCCCGGGCGTCAAGTTCGCCGACGCCGACCTCATCGGCATCCCGTACCAGGTGATCCTGGGCAAGCGAGGCGTCGCCGCTGGCATGGCCGAGGTCAAGGTCCGCGAGACCGGCGAGCGCCTCGACGTGCCGATGGACGAGCTCGTCTCCTGGATCTCCGAGCGCGTCGTCCCCGCCCGCGCCTAAGCCGTGACCCCGCGTGCCCCGGCCCCTCTCGCCGGGGCACTCTTGTATCGAAAGGACGTCCCATGACCTACTCAGAGCTCGCGGCCGCCGCGCGCGGCAACATCGGGCCCCACTGCCGCGCGTGCCCCGTCTGCGACGGGCGCGCGTGCGCCGGCGTCATGCCAGGACCTGGCGACAAGGGCGTCGGGCGCGTGGCGCACCGCAACTGGGAGGCCTGGCAGGCCCTGCGCGTGAACATGGACACGCTGCACGAGACCTTCTCCGCGGATACGCGCGCCACGGTGCTCGGGCGCGAGCTCTCGCTGCCGGTGATGGTCGGCCCCGTGGGCGACGTCCAGCGCCACTATGGCGAGAGGTACGACACCGTGGGCTACAACCGCTGCGTGCTCGAGGCGGCGGCCGCCGAGGGCACGCTCGCCTGGACCGGCGACGGCCTCGACGCCTCCATCATGACCGAGGCGTGCGGCTTGGTGGGCTCGCTTGGCGGCGCCGGCGTCCCCACGGTCAAGCCCTGGGACGACGCCACGCTCTCGCGCAAGCTCGACGAGGCGCTCTCGGCGCGCCCCGCCGCCGTCGCCATGGACATCGACGCCGCGGGCCTGCCCTTCCTGCGCGGCCAGCAGCCGCCAGCGGGCGCCAAGTCGGCCGACCAGATCGCGCGGGTCGCCGCGCGCTGCCACGACGCGGGCGCGCGCTTCGTGCTCAAGGGCGTCATGACTGAGCGTGCCGCGCTCCGGGCGGCGGATGCCGGCGTGGACGCGATCGTGGTCTCCAACCACGGCGGCCGCGTCCTGGACGGCACGCCCGCCACGGCCGAGGTCCTTGCGGGCATCGTCGACGCCGCGGGCGAGGGGGTCGAGGTGCTCGTGGACGGCGGAATCCGCAGCGGCCTCGACGTCTTCCGCGCGCTCGCGCTGGGCGCCCGCGGCTGCCTCGTCTGCCGCCCCTTCGTGGTGGCCACCTTTGGCGGGGGAGAGGACGGCGTGCGCGCCTACCTCCGCGAGCTGCGCTCCGAGCTCGCCGACGCCATGGAGATGTGCGGCGCGTCCTCCGTGGCACGGATCTCGCGCGAGATGCTCTGGGGGTAGGGGAGGCGCGGGCGCCCGGCGACGCCGCGACAAAATCAAAATTGGGGGTTGACCGCATCGCTCACTCTGGTAATATTCTCTTCGCACCAACGCACGGGGATATAGCTCAGTTGGGAGAGCGCGTGACTGGCAGTCACGAGGTCAGGGGTTCGAACCCCCTTATCTCCACCATGAAATTGCTGGCGGCGGCTTCGGTCGCCGCCTTTTTCATATCACGGGCTCATGGCGCAACGGTTAGCGCAGGGGACTCATAATCCCTGGGTTGCAGGTTCGAATCCTGCTGGGCCCACCAAAAGACCAGCTCAGAGGCCATTCGGGTCTCTGAGCTTTTTTGCGCGTCACGACGTCGCCGCGTGCGCGGCGCCTTGCGAAATCGTCACCTGCCGATAAGGGCGAGCCCTGTCGGCCGCGCCTTCGGCACCGTACAATGGAACAAGCAAAGGGAGGTGCGAGGCCATGAGAGCGGTTCTGAGGGTCGTTCGGCGCGTTCTTCTCGTCCTTGTCGCCATCGGCGCCGTCGCGGCCGCCATCGTGGCCGTGCGGGGCTATGCGCTCTATCGAGACGTCCTTGCCGAGCGGCCTGTCGAGGAGGCGGTCGAGGAGGCGCGCTCGGCGGAGGGCTACGTCCGCGTCGAGGAGCTCCCCGACTTCTACCTGAGGGCGGTCGTGGCCATCGAGGACCACCGCTTCTACGAGCACCCCGGCTTCGACGTCATAGCCATCTGCCGCGCCGCCTGGCACGACCTCACCACGCTCTCGCTCGAGCAGGGCGGCTCCACGATCACCCAGCAGCTCGCAAAGAACCTCTTCCTCACGCAGGAGAAGGACTTCAGCCGCAAGGTGGCGGAGGTCCTTCTCGCCCTCGACCTCGAGGCGTCGTACGAGAAGGGCGAGATCCTGGAGCTCTACGTCAACACCTCGTACTTCGGCGACGGCCGCACGGGCATCGGGCCGGCCGCCCGCGGGTACCTGGGCAAGGAGCCGTCCCAGATGACCGAGGGCGAGTGCGCCCTGATGGCAGGGCTGCCCAACGCGCCGAGCGCGCTCTCCGCGGACCCCGCGCTCGCGTGGGCCCGCGCGGAGCTGGTCCTCGCCCAGATGGAGCGGTACGGCCTGGCGTGAGGCGCGGCGGCGGACCGCGCGCGGACGGCGGCTAGGCGCTCAGGTACCAGCGGAAGTCCCAGGCGGCGAGCTCGAAGGTCTGGAACTCGGCCGCGGCGCCGGCGACGAGGTCCTCGTACATGGCCCGCGTGGGCATCCAGAGCGTCCGGTCCTCGCCCGAGAAGTTGAAGACGGCGTCGAGGGTCTTCTCGCCCGCGCGGCGGCGGATCCACAGGACGGCCGGGTCGCTGTAGTCGACGATCGTGACCTCCGCGCCGGCGTCGAAGACCTCCTGCGCGCGACGGACGGCCTCGAGCGCGCGGAGCGCGGAGAAGACGCGCGCCTGCACCGTGCCCGGCTCGTCGGCCCGGTCGACGAGCGACCAGTCGAAGCGGCCGCGGTGGATGTAGCGGGAGTCCTCCGCGCGCTCGGGGTCGTCCTTGTAGGAGTAGTCGTTGACCTGGGCGACCTCGTCACCGCTGTAGACAATAGGGAGCCCAGACTGGGCGAGCAGGTAGGCGTGCAGCGTCACGTCCTTGCGCACGGCCACCTCCATGGCCGCCTCGTCGCCCTCGAAGCCCGCCGCCTCGACGCCGCACATGGAGGCCGTGGTCGCGCAGAAGCGCGCGTCGCCCGTCACGGGGTCCGCGTTGTAGAGCTCGCCGCGGCTCGTGCTGCCGGGCTCGAGGCCCTGGAAGTAGCGGTTGAGGTAGGCCTTGTGCGGGACCTCCTGCATGCCCCAGGTCGAGAGCGTCGCGTAGTCGAGGCCCCAGCCGATGTCGTCGTGGCAGCGCAGGTAGTTGAGGAAGGTGTACTCGCGCGGCAGGCCGCAGACGGCCTCGAGCTGGCCGCGAAGCAGGCGCGTGTCCTGGCAGGCCACGGCGTTCCAGGTGGTCGCCATCGTGGTCACGTTGTAGAGCATGTGGCACTCGGGCTTCTCGACGGTGCCAAAGTAAGGGACCACCTCGACGGGCGCCATGACGACCTCGCCCAGCAGCACGATGCCCGGGCACACGATCTCGCCGATCATGCGCATCATGCGCACGATGGTGTGGACCTGCGGGAGGTTGCGGCAGTTGGTGCCGAGCTGCTTCCAGATGTAGGGGACGGCGTCGATGCGGATGATGTCCATGCCCTGGTTGGCCAGGTAGAGGAAGTTGTACATCATCTCGTTGAAGACGCGCGGGTTGCGGTAGTTGAGGTCCCACTGGTAGGGATAGAACTGGGTCATCACGCTCTGGCCGAGCTCGGGGAGGTACGTGAAGTGGCCGGGCGCGGTGGTGGGGAAGACCTGGGGGACGTCGCGCGTGTACCGGTCGATGACGCCCTGGTCGCTCACGAAGAAGTAGCGGCTCATGTACTCGCCCTCGCCGGCGCGGGCGCGGCGCGCCCACTCGTGCTCGTCGGAGGTGTGGTTCATGACGAAGTCCATGCAGAGGCTGATGCCGCGGCCGTGGCACTTCCTCGCGAGGCGGGAGAGGTCCTCCATCGTGCCGAGCACGGGCTTCACGCGGCGAAAGTCGCTGACCGCATATCCGCCGTCGGAGCGGCTTCTGTCCGCGGGCGTGTCGAGAAACGGCATGAGGTGCAGGTAGTTGACGCCCACGCGCTCGAGATAGTCGAGGCGATCCTCGACGCCTTTGAGGTTGCCGGCGAAGTTGTCGACGTACATCTGCATGCCAAGCAGGTCGCGGCTGCGATACCACGCGCCCTGCGCCTCGCGCTCGGCGTCGAGGGCGCGCAGGGCGTCGGGGCGCTCGTCGTAGAAGCGGCGCAGCTGGCTCACGAGCTCGCCGAACATGTCCGCGTTGTCGTAGAGCTCCATGTAGAGCCAGCGAAGCTCGTCGTGGTGACGACGCAGGCGACGGAGAAAGACCTCGTCGGCGGAGGTCGCGTCCGGGGTGTTCTTTCTTGGCATCCTCTCGGCCCCTCTCTCAGGTCCCGGAGTGTGGGAACGTTATCATATCGGGCACATTCTATGACGCGGCGCCCGGCTGCGGGCGATGTTTTCCCCGAGCGGGCGGAGACGGGGTGGGAACGTTCTCTTATCGCTTCCGCGGGGCAGGCGGGGGCGGCGCATGCGTTCTGTGGCGCGCACGAGGCCTTGATGCGGCGCCCTCCGCGCGAGCGCGTTGCGTTGTAGGCAGTTTTTTGCGGGACACCGAAGTACTACCGGCGACATGCCATTTCAGTACCTGCCATTTTGTCGTGGCCCGGGCAGCCCATACGAGAGGAGTTCCCAAAAACGACCTACAACCGCGGATGAGCCCGCGCGAGCGCATGGACATTGCCGCCGAGGCGCCGGGGCATGAGACGAAAAAGGCCGTCGGGCACCTGCCCGACGGCCTGATCTGTCATGGTGGAGATAAGGGGGTTCGAACCCCTGACCTCGTGACTGCCAGTCACGCGCTCTCCCAACTGAGCTATATCCCCAATGGTGGGCGATGCTGGATTCGAACCAGCGACCCCTTCCGTGTGAAGGAAGTGCTCTACCCCTGAGCCAATCGCCCTTGCTTGCGCTAGAGCATCTTATCAGAACTCGCACCGCATGGCACGACTTTTTTTGAAATCACGACAAACCGGGATGATTGCGGCGAAGGCCAAGCGCCGGCGCCCGTCGAGGGACCCTATCGTCCCGTGATCGCGCGACGCAGCATCATGACGTAGGCCTCGCCGCCCTCGGGACGAAGGTGCGTGCCGTCAGCCCAGAAGTACTCGTCGTGGCCGGCGCTCTCGCCGTACCAGTCGATGATCTGGACGTTGTCGTAGGTTGCCGCGACGTCGCGGAAGAGCTGGTTGTTCATGTCCTGGTACGCCTGCGGCACGCGCACCGTCACCAGATAGACCTTCTTGTCCGGGCCCGCCGCGTCGATGAGCGCCCGGACCTGGTCCTCGCGCGCCACGCCGTTGTTGCCCAGGGCAAAGACCACCACGTCGGCGCCGTGCCCGTCGGCCACGCACTGGTTGTAGACCTCAAGCCCCACGGGCAGCTGCCTGCCCACGGCCGAGTCGATCCAGCCGTTGGGGAAGACGCGCTGGAACTGCGTCGCCGCGCCGAGCGACACCGAGTCGCCGACGAGCAGCACGCCGGCGTCAGTGGCGCCGGTCTCGACGTCGACGTCGTAGTTGAGGCGGTTGATCGTGTCCACCGCCGAGGCGAAGCCGGTCCCCGCGAGATAGGTCCCCGAGACGTCATACCCATCGGTCTCGGGGTTGAACTGCACCACCTGAGACTCGGCGCCCTGCTCGGCGGTGGGGACGCCGGTCTGCTCCGCTGAGATGGGCGCGAGCGAGACCACGATCACCGCGAGCAGCGCGGCGGCCTCGGCCACGAGCGCCGGGCGCGCCTGGCCGAGCAGCATCGGCGCGCCCACGCCGCGCTCGACCACGCGGAACGTGAGCTCGGACACCACGACGATGACGAGCAGCTCCAGGACCCAGCCCCACCACGGCAGCTCGGTCGTGCGGGTGGCGGGGTTCATGATGAGCAGCAGCGGGTAGTGCCAGAGGTACACGGCAAACCCGCGCGCGCCGGCAAGCGCGAGCGGCCGGGCTCCGACGATCCGGGCAAGCAGGCTCGAGGGGCGCGCGAGCGAGCCGATCAAGATGCCCGAGAGCACGGCGGCGAGGAAGATCCCCCCGCGATAGGCGAACTCGGAGTAGCCGTTCAGGAGCACCATCATCGCGCCGAGGCCCGCCACGGAGCCGAGCGCGGCGAGCTCGAAGACCCAGCCGGGCACCGTGCGCCGCGCGGCGCGCCGACCCTGGGAGGGCAGCGCGATCTCCCAGCCGCGGCCGCGCGTCATGAGCGCGACGAGCGCTCCCACGAGCAGCTCCGCGGCGCGCGTGTCCGGCCCGTAGTAGATGCGGTTGGTGTCCCCGGCGGGGTCGTAGAGCACCGCCATCGCCACCGCCGAGGCGACGGCCAGCACGGCGACCACGCGCTCGGCCGTGACGCGCCGGCGCGCCACGCGCGTGAGCAGGAACAGCAGCAGCGGCCACACGAGGTAGAACTGCATCGTCACGCCCACGAACCACAGGTGCGTGAGCGGGGAGGGGAGGCCCGCCGCGGCAAAGTAGGAGACGTTGCGCACGATGTAGTAGATGTTCTCGAAGAACAGCAGTGCGGGCACCGCGTCGCTTTTCACCTTGGGGAGCAGCGCGGGCGAGAAGATCGCGGCGAGCACCGCCACGGCCCCCACGACGACGAGCATCGAGGGCAGCAGCCTCCGCACGCGCCCGATGACGTAGCGCGGGTAGTCGAGACCGCCGTCGCGCGCGATCATGCGCTCGAGGGAGAGCGTCGTGAGGTAGCCCGTGAGGACGAAGAAGACGGTCACGCCGAAGTAGCCGCCCGGGAGCCACGTGGGGTTGGCGTGGTAGATCACGATGGCAGCGATGGCGATGAGCCTCAGCCCGTCAAGGGCGGGGACCTTCCTGGTGGTTGGCATTGCGTGGTACCTCGGTTGTGTCGTGGCGCTCGGCCGCGGGATTTTCTCGTCCCATTCTAGCGTCCCCGGGGGCCGCGAACGCCAAGCCAACGCCAAGTTGACAATCGCACCACGAGCGAGCCGCCGCCCGCCGGGGAGCGCCCGGGCAGCCCCGCGCAAGACGGCGCCGGCAGCTGGGAAGATTGTGAGATGCCAAACGGCCGCGGGCTCGGGCGCCGCCTCGCCTATACTGAGTTGGTTTGTACGAAGAAGAGCCAGGGAAGACGCACGTGATAGCACTCGCAGACAAGATCACCAAGTCCTTTGGCGGCCGGGTCCTGTACTCGGGCGCCACGCTGCAGCTCAACGCCCACGAGCGCTGGGCCCTCGTGGGCCCCAACGGCGCGGGCAAGACCACGCTGCTCAAGATCATCATGGGGGAGGAGAGCGCCGACGAGGGCACCGTGAGCTTCGCGCGCGACGCCACGATCGGCTACCTCGAGCAGGAGACCCACCTCGCCGGGCAGAAGAGCGCCCTTGCCGAGGTCGTCGACTCCGCGCACGAGGTGAAGGAGGTCGAGCGGCAGGTGGCCGAGCTCGAGCGGCAGATCTCGTCCACCGCCCCCGGCCCCGAGCTCGACGCGCTGCTCGAGCGCTACGGCCACGCCCAGGACCGCTTCGAGCGCCTGGGCGGCTACGAGCTCGAGAGCCGCGCGCGCCAGATCCTGGCGGGCCTGGGCTTTCCCGTCGAGGACTTCGACAAGCCCGCCTGCGACTTCTCCGGCGGCTGGCAGATGCGCATCGCCCTCTCCAAGCTGCTGCTTCGTCACCCCGACCTGCTGCTTCTGGACGAGCCCACCAACCACCTCGACCTCGAGAGCGTCAAGTGGCTCGAGCAGTTCCTCGCGGGCTACGACGGCGCCGTGCTTCTCGTCTCGCACGACCGCGCCTTCATGGACGCCTGCGTCTCCCACGTGGCGGCCGTCGAGAACCGCCGCATCACGACCTACGCCGGCAACTACTCGAGCTACCTCAGGCAGCGCGAGGACAACCTCGAGCAGATGCGCGCCAAGCGCGCCGCCCAGGAGCGCGAGATCGCGCACATGCAGGTCTTCGTCGACAAGTTCCGCTACAAGCCCACCAAGGCCGCCCAGGCCCAGGAGCGCATGAAGAAGATCGAGCAGATCAAAAGCGAGCTCGTGATCTTGCCGGAGGGTACCAAGAAGGTGCACTTCTCGTTCCCCGAGCCGCCGCGCACCGGAGACGAGGTCATCAAGCTCGAGGGCGTCGCCAAGTCCTTTGGCGAGAACCACGTCTACTCGGACGTCGACCTCACGCTCTACCGCGGCGACCACGTGGTGCTCGTGGGCCCCAACGGCGCGGGCAAGTCCACGCTCATGAAGCTCATGAACGCCCAGCTCGCGCCCGACGCGGGCAGCGTGTCCCTGGGCAAGAGCGTCACGATGGCCTACTACGCCCAGCACCAGCTCGAGCAGCTGAACGAGGCCAACACCGTCCTCGGCGAGATGGACACCGTCGCGGCGGGCTGGACCACCTCCGAGGAGCGCCGCCTGCTCGGCGCCTTCCTGTTCCACGGTGACGACGTCGAGAAGCGCGTGAGCGTGCTCTCCGGCGGCGAGCGGGCGCGCCTGGCGCTCGCCAAGATGCTCGTGGCCCCCGACCCGCTGCTGCTGCTCGACGAGCCCACCAACCACCTGGACATCGACTCGGTGGACGTGCTCGAGCGCGCCCTGGTGGACTTTGCCGGCACGATCGTGCTCATCTCCCACGACGAGCACCTCGTCCGCGCCGTGGCCAACAAGGTCGTTGACGTGCGCGACCACAAGGTCACCGTCTACGACGGCGACTACGACTACTACCTCTTCAAGCGCGCCGAGCTCGAGGGCCGCGCCGCGGAGCAGCAGGCCGCCCAGGCCCAGGCGCCGGCCCGCCCGGGCGCGCCCGCTGCGGACGCGCCCCAGGCCCCGGGCGGCCGCAACGTCAAGACGCGCGAGCAGCGCCGTGCCGAGGCCGAGGAGCGCAACCGCAGGAACCGCGCCCTCAAGGCCGAGCGCGACCGCCTCAAGCAGGTCGAGGCCGCGCTCGAGCCCGCGCAGGCCCGCCTCGCGGAGCTCGAGGCGCTCATGGCGACCGAGGAGCTCTACGCGGACGCCAGGCGCTTCGACGAGTGCATGACCGAGTACACCGCGCTCTCGAAGAAGGTTCCCGCGCTCGAGCAGGAGTGGCTCGAGCTCACCGAGAAGATCGAGGGGGCCCTCGATGCGTAGCGCCCCCGCACGGCGGCAGGGCTCCCCGGCCGCGGCCGCCCTGCGCGTCGCCGGCCTGGCGCTGAGCGTCGCCGCGTGGGTCCTCGCCCTGCTCGTCGTGGCCGACGCCGTCCTGCCCGCCGGCGCGCGCACCTACCTGCTCGGCCTCAACGGCGCGGTGACGCGCCTGGTGCCGGGGGCGCTCTCGGGCCTCTTCGTCTTCCAGACGCCCCTCGGGGGCGCCTTCCGCGGCGACTTCGCCGCTCTTGCTATAGTGTTGCTCGTGCTCGACTGCATCTTGAGCCGCGCGTCCGCCTCGCTGCGCCGTGGTTGACGCTGGCGTCAGACGACATTGCCAATGTTGACGCTGGCGTCTGACGACATTGTCAACCCGCGTCGTCAGCCTAAGAAGCGCCCGAAGAAGGAGGGGTATGCCAACCACGCTCGAGGGGCTCGTCTCGGTCGCCGTGACCGTCGCCCTCGTCATGCTCTCCGCCATGGTCCACGAGGTGGCCCACGGCTTCGTGGCTCACCTGTGCGGCGACGACACCGCCAAGGAGGCCGGGCGCCTCACGCTCGACCCGCGCGCCCACCTCGACCCGCTCGGCTCGGTGCTGCTGCCGCTCATGATGGCGCTTCTCGGCGGACCGGTCTTCGCCTTCGCCCGCCCCGTGCCCTACAACCCCTACCGCCTGCGCAAGCCCCGCCGCGACGAGCTGCTCGTGGCGCTCGCGGGCCCGGCGTCCAACCTGCTCCAGGCGCTTCTCGGCACCGCGGTCTTTGGCGCGCTGCTCGCGGGAGGGCTGGGCTCTGCGGCCTATGCCGACGGCCCCGCGTGGTGGGTGCTCGACGGCCTTCTCACCTACGTCTACGTCAACCTCGTGCTGTGCTTCTTCAACCTCATCCCGCTGCCGCCGCTCGACGGCTCCAAGGTGATCCTCTACTTCCTCAAGGGCCCTGCGCGCCAGAAGTACTACGAGCTGCAGAACTACTCGATGGCCATCCTGCTCGCGGCGCTCTACGTGCTGCCGGGCCTGCTGAGGGTGGACCCGCTCGGCGCCTACCTGGGCGCCACGGCCGGGCGGCTCTACGCGGCCCTGATCGGGGCGGTGCTCTGACGATGTCCTACCGCGTCCGCACCCAGGCCTACTCGGGGCCCTTCGACCTGCTCCTCACGCTCGTGAGCAGGCAGAAGGTGACCATCGGGTCCATCTCGATCTCGGAGGTCGCCAACCAGTACCTCGAGGAGGTCGACCGCATGGGCGAGATCGACCTCGACGTGGCGAGCGACTTCGTCCTGGTCGCCTCGACGCTGCTCGACATCAAGGCGGCCTCGCTCGTCCCGGAGGAGCCCCTCGCGCGCCCCTCGGTCGACGACGAGGAAGACCTCGACCTCGAGGGGCTCACGCCCGAGGAGGCCCGCGAGGTGCTCGTCGCGCGACTGATCGCCTACAAGCAGTTCCGCGGCGCCGCCGCGGCGCTCGCCGCGCGCGGAGAGGCAGAGGGGCGCATGCACCCGAGGACCGTGGGCGCCGACCCCGAGTTCCTCGGCCTCATGCCCGACTACCTCGAGGGGATCACGCTGCGCAGCCTCGCCGTCATCTGCGCCGACATCGACAGCCGCCGGGAGACCTTCCTGCTCGAGGCCGAGCACGTGGCGCCCAGGCGGCTCCCCGTCGCGCTCACCATCGCCTCCGTCGACCGCCTCGTGCGCGGTCGCGGGCGCCTGTGCTTCTCGGACCTCGTCGATGACGACGACCCGCCCGAGGCGGTGGTGGCCAACTTCCTCGCCATCCTCGAGCTCTACAAGCGCGGGCTGGTGAGCGTGCGCCAGGACGAGCTCTTCGGCGACATCGAGATCGCGCACGTCGAGGGGGCCGACCCCTACGAGCTTGACGACTCGGTCCTCGCGGAGCTGCGCGAGGACTTTGGCGAGGACCCGCTCGACATCGGGACGCAGGAGGAAGGAAGCCTCTCATGACCGACCTGGACCGCCTGGACTCGGGATCTCTCAAGGGCCTGCTCGAGGCCCTGCTGCTCGTCTCGGACGACGCCGTCAGCGCGCCCGACCTCGCGCGCGCCTGCGACGCGACGCCCGGCGAGGTCGCCTCGGCCCTCGCCGAGCTCTCCGCCGAGTACGCCGACGCCGAGCGCGGCTTCCAGCTGCGCGAGGTCGCCGGAGGGTGGCGCCTGTTCACCCACCCCGCCCATCACGACCGCGTGGCCGACTACGTGATGAGCTGGGACACGCGCCGCCTCTCGCAGGCCGCCCTCGAGACGCTCGCCGTCATCGCCTACCACCAGCCGGTCACGCGCGAGGGCGTCCGCGCGATCCGCGGCGTCAACTCCGACGGCGTGATCGCCTCCCTGCGCGAGAAGGGCCTCGTCCGCGAGGTCGGGCGCGCCTCGGACCGCGGGCAGGCGCAGCTCTGGGGCACCACGCGCCTGTTCCTCGAGCACTTTGGGCTGAGGAGCATCCGCGAGCTGCCGCCGCTCGAGGACTTCGCGCCAGACGAGGAGTCGCGCCGCTTCATCCGCGAGCGCCTCTCGGGGCGCTCCGTGGGCCCGCTGATCGAGGAAGAGGACGCGCCCGGCCTCGACGCCGAGGCCTCGCTTGAGGCTGAGGTCGAGGCTTCGCCTGAGGCTGAGGCCGAGGTCGAGACTTGGGCTCAAGTCGAGATCGAGACTTTCGCGGACGCCGAGGTCAAGGCCGCCGAGAAGGACGGCGAGGCCCATGAGTGACCCCCTCCGCCCGGACGGGCTCTACCCCATGCGGCTCCAGCGCTTCCTCGCCCGCGCGGGCGTCGCGAGCCGGCGCGGCTCCGAGCGCCTCATGACCGCCGGGCGCGTGCGAGTGAACGGCCAGGTGGTGACCGAGCTCGGCAGCAAGGTCGACCCCGCGCGCGACGTGGTGACCGTCGACGGGCGGCCCGCCCGCATCGAGGAGCGCCCGCGCCACCTCATGCTCTACAAGCCCGCGGGGTGCCTCACCACCATGAGCGACCCCCACGGACGCCCCACCGTCGCGGACCTCGTGCCCTGCGACGAGGCGCCCGGTCTCTACCCGGTGGGCAGGCTCGACCTCGACACCACGGGCCTTTTGCTGTTCACCACGAGCGGGGACCTCGGCCAGGCGCTGCTGCACCCCTCCCGGCACGTGACCAAGCACTACGTGGCCCTGGTCTCGGGCACCCCCGACGAGCGCGACCTCGAGCGGCTGCGCCGCGGCGTCGAGCTCGAGAACGAGGGCGTGAGCGCCCCCGCGCGCGCCGAGCTGCTCTCGCCCGGCGACCCGCTCTTCTCGGTGGTGGCGCCGCGCGGGCCGGGGCGGACCGGCGGGGGAGAGCGCAACGCCGTGGTGGGGCTCACCATCCACGAGGGGCGCAAGCACCAGGTCAAGAAGATGATGCAGGCCGTGGGGCACAAGGTCTTGCGGCTGCACCGGGACGCCTTCGGGCCGCTCAGGCTCACGCGTCTCGTCGAGGGCGCGTGGCGCGACCTCGACGAGGCCGAGGTAGCCGCGCTCGAGGCGCTCGTGAGCAGATAGGAGTGCGCATGATCGTTGCCATCGACGGGCCCTCGGGCTCCGGGAAGTCCTCCGTCGCGCGGGAGGTCGCCCGCCGCTGCGGCCTCACCTACCTCGACACCGGGGCGATGTATCGCTCCGTGGCCCACGCCTGCCTGGAGCGCGGCGTGGACCCGGCGGACGACGCGGCCACGGCCGAGGTCGCCCGCGGGCTCGCGATCGAGTTTCTCCCCGACGGCGAGGGCCAGCGCGTGATCGCGGGCGGCGAGGACGTCACGGCGCAGATCCGCACGCCCGAGGTCGAGCGCGCCGTCTCGCCCGTCTCGGCCAACCCCGCCGTGCGCGAGGCCATGGTCGCCGCGCAGCGCCGCTTCGGCGAGACCGGCGACGTCATCGCCGAGGGGCGCGACATCGGCACCGTCGTGTTCCCGGCGGCCGACGTCAAGGTCTTTCTCAGCGCCTCGCCCGAGGCCCGCGCGCGGCGTCGTGCGGTGCAGCGCGGCGGGGGGGACCTCGCCCGCGGCGTGGGCGCCGACGTCGACGCAAAGGAGGAGCGCGCCGTCCTCGAGGCCCTCGTGAGGCGCGACGCCTACGACTCCTCCCGCGCCGCCTCGCCGCTTCGCCCGGCCGCCGACGCCGCCCGCATCGACTCCTCGGAGCTTCCCTTCGAGGAGGTCGTCCGGGCCGTGATCGCGCTTTCGCCCGAGCTTTCCGCCCGCGCCGAGAGGGGGCAGCGATGACCGAGAAGAACGAGCCCCAGGGCGCCCCCGCCTCCCAGGGCCGCATGCGCGCCTTTGCCGGCAACACCCTCGACGACTACTACGACCACGCGCTGAGCGAGCACCCGCTGCCGGGGCGCCTGTTCATCGGCGCCGTCGTGAACATCCTGTGGGTCGTCACGCGCATCCTGTGGCCCTGGAGGATCGAGCACGCCGAGCGCCTGCTCGCCGACCCCCGCGGCCGCGTGGTCATCATGAACCACCAGTCCATGCTCGACCCGGTGATCGTGGTCGTCACGATGTGGCGCGCCGGCGTCCCGGTGCGCATCGTCTACAAGAGCGACTTCGACCGCATTCGCCCGGCCGCCTGGCTCTTCTCGCGCGCCGGCGGCTTTCCCGTGGAGCGCGGCACGGCCGACATGAGGACCGTGCGCCGCGCCCGCACGATGCTCATGCGCGGGGAGTGCGTGCTCATCTACCCCGAGGGCACCCGCATCCGGAGCGACGCCGACGAGAAGCCCCACGGCGGCTACGCCATCATGGCCCAGCTCGCCAAGGCGCCCGTGCAGCCCGTCGCCATGATCGGCGCCCGGCGCCTGCGCCCGCGCAGCCGGGTGTTCGTCGACGTGGGCGAGCCGATAGAGTGGTCAGAGCTCTCCTCCGAGAAGCGCAAGGAGCAGCTCGCCGAGATGGAGCGCGAGGGCATGCGACGCGTCTACGAGCTGCGCGACGAGCTTCGCCGCGAGCACCCGGGGGTCGAGTAGCCATGGTCGAGATCCGCGTGGCGAGCGAGGCGGGCGCCTGCTACGGCGTGGAGCGCGCGCTCCAGATGGTCGAGGCCGCCGCCGACGAGCGAGCGGGGCGCGTCCACACGCTCGGCCCGCTCATCCACAACCCGCGCGTGGTGGCCGGCCTCGAGGAGCGCGGCGTCACGGTGGTCTCCTCGCCCGAAGAGGCGGCCGGCGACGCCCTCCTGCTGCGCACCCACGGCGTCACGCCGGACGAGGAGGCGCGGGCGCGGTCCCTCTGCTCGCGCGTGCTCGACGCCACCTGCCCCTTCGTGAAGAAGGTCCACCTCGCCGCCGAGCGGCTCTCCACCGAGGGCTACCAGGTCGTGGTGGTGGGGGAGGCGGGTCATCCCGAGGTGGAGGCGACCCTGCCCCACGCGCCGGGGGCCGTCGTGATCGGGTCGGCCGCGGAGGCCGCCGCGCTGCCGCACGCCCGCAAGGTCGGCGTGGTGGTGCAGACCACCGCGCGCCGCGCCCTTCTCGCCGAGGTCGTGGGGGAGCTTCTGGGCGTGGCCGAGGAGGTGCGCGTGGTCAACACCATCTGCGAGGCCACGGCGGGGCACCAGGCCGCGGCCGACGAGCTCGCCCGCGAGGCCGACGTCATGGTCGTCATCGGCGGGCGAAACTCCGCCAACACCACGCGCCTGGCCGAGATCTCCGCCGCCCGCTGCCCGCGGACGCACCACGTGGAGGGCGCCGACGAGCTTTGTCCCTCGTGGTTCGAGGGCGCGCGGGTCATCGGCATCACCGCGGGCGCGTCCACGCCCGCGAGCCAGATCGAGGCCGTCCGCGGGCGCATCGCCGAGCTGGCGGGGGAGTAGGGCGCGCCGAGAAGCGCCTCGACGCGAGGGCGCGAGCCCGTCCCTGTGGCACAATGGCGGCGAGAGAAACGCGACCCGAAAGGACCTCATGGCTGAGCAGAAGCGCGCCGACTACGCGTCGACCAGGCCCCAGGCCACGGGCGCCTGGGTCGCCTCGGTCGAGGAGGGCAGCCCCGCCTGGGAGGCCGGCATCGAGCCCGGCATGCGCGTCGAGCGCGTGAACGGCGTGGTTCCGCGCGACCTCATCGACTGGCGCTGGGAGGCCGACGGCGGAACCTGCGAGCTCGAGGTCTTTGACCCGCGCGACGGCACCACGACGCCCTGCGAGCTCTGGCGCGAGCCCGGCCAGGACTGGGGTGTCGACTTCACCGACGTGCTCTTCGACGGCATCCGCACCTGCGTGAACGCCTGCCAGTTCTGCTTCATGGCGATGCTTCCGCCCGAGGCGCGCGCCACGCTCACCCTGCGCGACGACGACTACCGCCTGTCCTTTCTCCAGGGCAACTTCGTGACGCTCACCAACGTCTCCGACGAGGAGGCCGAGCGCATCGTGACCTGCGGCCTCTCGCCGATGAACGTCTCCATCCACGCCATCACGCCCGAGGTGCGCCGCTCGCTCATCGGCCGGCACGCCGACCGCGGCATCGAGGTCCTCGAGCGCCTGCTCGCAGGCGGCGTCGAGGTGCACGCGCAGATCGTCCTGTGCCCCGGCATCAACGACGGCGACGAGCTCCGCGCCACCCTCGACTGGGTCGAGGCGCGCCCGGGCATCACCTCGCTCGCCATCGTCCCGCTCGGCTACACCAAGCACAGCCGCCGCTTCAAGAGCTCCTACTCGGACGACCCCGAGGCGTCGCGCGCGGTCGTCCGCCTGCTCGAGCCCTATCAGGAGCGGGCGAGAAGGACACTCGGCATCACGCGCTTCCAGCTCTCCGACGAGTTCTACGTCGACGCGCGCCTGCCCGTCCCCCCTGCCGAGACCTACGACGGCTACCCGCAGTTCTACGACGGCATCGGCATGCTGCGGAGCTTCCTCGACGAGACCGCGCTCGTGGCGAGCGAGCGCGCCGGCGACCTCGCCCGCATAGGCGCGACCCTTGCCGAGAAGGACCTCGTCGCCGAGCTCGTCTGCGGCGAGGCCGCCCGCGAGACCATCGACGGGCTCTGCGCGCTCGCCTCGCCCGAGGGCCGGCTCCGCACGCGCGCGATCCGCAACGACTACTTCGGCGGAGACGTCAACGTGACGGGGCTCATCGTGAGCGAGGACTTGCTCGCCCAGCTCCCGGCCGACCTCGCGGGCACGCTCGTCGTCCTTCCCGAGGTGATGTTCAACTTTGACAGGCTCACCCTCGACGGAGACTCGCAGGGGCGCATCCTCGAGGAGCTCCGCCGCCGCGGGGCCCTCACGGCCGTCAGCGTCCCCAACCCCGGCGACTACCTCGACGCCCTTCTCGCCGCCCTCGATCTGTAACGCGCCCGACGCGGGCGGCCGATTATGCAACAGCAGCTCGTCGCGGCGCTGCCAGCGTCCGCCGCGAGTTCTTGGCGAGCGTCCTTCTCGCCAAGCTGTCCGAGCGCCGGATGCAGGCAGCGCCGCGACGAGCGGACGACCCGTGGATTTCTCGCGCTCACAGGCCAAAACCAACCGCTCATGGTAAGATTTGCAGGTCAAACGAATAGCAAGGAGGCGAGATGCCCAAGCCCGTAGTCGCCGTGGTCGGCCGTCCCAACGTCGGCAAGTCCACGCTCGTCAACCGCATCGCGGTGAGTCGCGACGCCATCGTCCACGAGTCGCGCGGCGTCACGCGCGACCGCTCCTACCACGACGCCGACTGGAACGGACGCGACTTCACCCTCATCGACACCGGCGGCATCGAGTCCGTCAAGTCCAAGGACGTCTTCGCCCCGCGCATTCGCGAGCAGGCCCTCATGGCCTGCGAGGAGGCCGACGTCATCGTCTTCGTGGTCGACGGCACCACCGGCGTCACCGACGAGGACGAGGAGGTCGCCCGCATCGTCCGTCGCGTCGACAAGCCCGTCTTCCTCGTCGTCAACAAGAAGGACGACCCCTCGCGCGAGCAGGACGGCCTGTGGGACTTCTACTCCCTGGGCGTCGGCGAGCCGCGCCCGCTCTCGGCCGGTCACGGCCACGGCACCGGCGACCTGCTCGACGACATCGTCGCCGCCTTCCCCGAGGAGGTCGAGGAGGAGCCCGAGGAGGACATCCTCTCCCTGGCCATCGTGGGCCGCCCCAACGTGGGCAAGTCCAGCCTCGCCAACCGCCTCGCCAACAAGAAGCGCTCGATCGTCTCGGACGTCGCCGGCACCACGCGCGACGCCATCGACACCGTGATCGAGTGGAAGGGCCAGCCCATCAAGCTCGTCGACACGGCCGGCATGCGCAAGAAGACGCAGGTCCACGAGGACGTCGAGTACTACAGCCTCGTCCGCGGCCTGCAGGCCATCGACCGCGCCGACGTGTGCCTGCTCGTCGTGGACGCCACCGTGGGCGTCACCGAGCAGGACCAGAAGGTCGCCGGCATGGCCATCGACCGCGGCTGCGGCCTGGTGCTCGTGCTCAACAAGTGGGACCTCGTCGAGACCGAGCAGCAGCGCGACGAGATCGTGGCCTCGATCAACAAGCGCCTCGCCTTCGCGCCGTGGATCCCCACCGTCAACGTCTCCGCGCTCACCGGCCGCGCCACCGACAAGGTCCTCGCGCTCGCCGTGCGCGCCGCCGAGGCCCACGCCTCCCAGACCAGGACCTCCGAGCTCAACGACCTTCTCGCCCAGATCCGCGAGGGCGGCCACACCCGCTCCGAGAAGGGGCGGCGCCTCAAGATCCAGTACGCCACGCAGACTGGCTCCAAGCCGCCCGTCTTCACCTTCTGGTGCAACGCCCCCGACCTCGTGGACGACAACTTCGAGCGCTTCCTCGAGAACCGCCTGCGCGACCGCTTCGACCTCACGGGCACGCCCGTGCGCCTGAAGTTCCGCCGCAAGTCCGAGGGGGGCGACCGCGCGTGAGCGAGCTCGCCGTCTGGACCGTCGTCTTCACGGCGGGCGCCTACCTCGTCTGCGGCATCCCCTTCGGCCTGATCGTGGCCATGGCCATGGGCCACGTCGACGTGCGCACCGTGGGCTCGGGCAACATCGGGACCACCAACGTCGCGCGCTCCGTGGGCAAGGGGGCCGCGGGCCTCACGCTGCTGCTCGACGCCGCCAAGGGCCTCGTCTGGATGCTCGTGGCGCGCTGGGCCATCGCCGCGCTCGCCCTCGGCGGGGACGCGGCCTCCCTCGACCACACCACGGTCTTCGGGACGACGCTCTCCTGCGTCTTCCTCGGCTGCATCCTCGGCCACGTCTTTAGCCCCTACCTGCGCTTCCGCGGCGGCAAGGGCATCGCGGTGGGCTTTGGCGCGGCGCTCGGGCTCTACTGGCCCATCGGCGCCGGCCTGCTCGCGCTGTTCCTTCTGCTCGTGATCCCCACGCGCTACGTCTCGCTCGGCTCGGTCGCGGCGGCGGCGTCGCTGCCCGTGTGGTGCGCGGTCTTTGGCTTCCCGCCCGTCTCGATCGCGCCGGTCGCCGTGGCGGCCGTGGTCGTCATCTGGTCGCACCGCGACAACGTCCGCCGGCTCGCCCACGGCGAGGAGCGTCGCTTCTCGTTCCACAAGAAGGGCGAGAAGAACGACCCCGTCGAGAGGGAGGCCAGGTGAGCGCGCGCGTGGGCAAGGTCGCCGTCATCGGCTCGGGGTCGTGGGGCACCGCCATGGCGGGGCTTCTCGCTGCCCGCGCCGGCGAGGTCGCCCTGTGGTGCCGCGACGCCGCGCTCGCCGACGAGCTCAACGCCACCCGGAGAAACCCGCGCCACCTGAGCTCCTACGAGCTGCCCGCGCCGGTCCGCGCGACCCACGACGCGGCGGACGCGCTCGAGGGGGCCGAGGTCGTGGTGCTCGCCGTGCCCTCTGCCTACCTGCGCCCCACCTGCGCGCGCATGGCCTCGCTCGTGCCGCCCGAGGCGCCGGTCCTGGTGCTCAGCAAGGGCGTCGAGCTCGGGACCCACGAGCTCATGCTCGACGTCGCGGCCGACGAGCTCGGCGGACGTGGGCGCGTCGCCGTGCTATCGGGCCCCAACCACGCCGAGGAGGTCTGCCTCGGCAAGCTCTCGGCGGCGGTCCTCGCCTCCGAGGACCCCGAGGTCGCCCTGCGCCTCCAGCGGCTGCTCGTGAGCCCGTCCTTTAGGGTCTACGTCTCGCAGGACGTCACCGGCGTCGAGGTCTGCGGCGCCGTGAAGAATGTCGTGGCCATCGCCTGCGGCGCCGCCGTGGGCTTTGGTGCGGGCGACAACACGCTCGCCGTCATCATGACGCGCGGCCTCGCCGAGATCGGCCGCGTGGCCGCCGCGCTCGGCGCCGACCCGCTCACCCCGATGGGCCTCGCCGGCATGGGGGACCTCGTGGCCACCTGCACCTCCCGTCACTCGCGCAACCGCACCTTCGGCGAGGCGCTCGCCCGCGGCGAGACCCTCGAGGCCTTCGAGGCGCGCGAGCACGTCGTCGTCGAGGGCGTCCGGGCCGCGGAGAGCGTGCTCGCCCTCGCGCGCGCCCACGGCGTGGAGGTCCCCATCACGAGCGCCGTCCACGCGGTCCTGCACGACGGCGTGGACGTCCAGGAGGCAACGGACATGCTGCTCGGGCGACGCCCGAGCGAGGAGTTCTACGGAATCTCGACACAGGAGAAGGAGAGCAACTGATGCTCGAGGAGATCAAGATCGCCCCGTCGGTGCTCGCCGCCGACTTCGCCCGCCTCGGCGCGGACGTGGCCGACGTCGCCACGGCAGACCTCATCCACTTCGACGTCATGGACGGGCACTTCGTCCCCAACATCAGCTTCGGGCCTGACGTGCTGCGCGCCGTGAAGGCCTCGACCGACCTGCCGGTCGACGTCCACCTCATGGTGTCCAACCCCGAGGTCGCGGTCCGCGGCTACCTCGACGCAGGCGCCGACATGGTCTCGTTTCACTACGAGGCGGCCACGCACGCGCACCGCATCGTCTCCTACATCCACGACCGCGGCGCCAAGGCCGCCGTGGCCATCAACCCCGCGACGCCCGTCTGCCTGCTCGAGCCGCTGCTCGGCGAGCTCGACATGATCCTGGTCATGACCGTCGACCCCGGCTTCGGCGGCCAGGCGCTGATCGAGAGCTCCCCGCGCAAGCTCCGTCGCCTGCGCCGCATGTGCGACGAGCACGGCGTGAACCCGCTCATCGAGGTCGATGGCGGCATCACCGAGGCCACGGCGCCGCTCGTGACGGCCGCCGGCGCCAACGTGCTGGTCTCCGGCAGCGCCGTCTTCGGCGCCGCCGACCGCGCCGCCGCCATCGCCGCCCTGCGCGCCGCCGGCCAGTCCGGCGTCTCCAAGATGGCCTAGCCCATGACGGGAAGAGCCGTATATCTCGACCACGCCGCGTCCTCGCCGCTGCGCCCCGAGGCGCTCGCGGCCGAGCGCGCCTACGACCAGAGCGAGGTCGCGGGGGCCAACCCCAACTCGCTGCACACGCTCGGGCGCGCCGCGGCCCGCGAGCTCGACGGGGCGCGCCGCGCGCTCGTCGGCGTCCTCGGCGGGCGCTTCCGCCCCTCGGACGTGACCTTCACCTCCGGCGGGACCGAGTCCAACAACCTCGCCGTGATCGGGCTCGCCGAGGGCGCGCGCGGGCGCGAGTCCCGCAGGCGCCGCGTGGTGCTCTCCGCGATCGAGCACGACTCGGTCCTCGACCTCGTGGGGCCCCTGCACGAGCGCGGCTTCGAGGTCGACCTCGTCCGCCCGAGCCGCGAGGGGATCGTCGAGGCGGGCGCCCTGGAGGCCGTCCTCGACGGGGACTGCGCGCTCGTCTCGGTCATGTACGCCAACAACGAGACCGGCGTCATCCAGCCCGTCCCCGCGCTCGCGCGGGCGGCCCACGCCGCCGGCGCGCTCTTCCACACCGACGCCGTCCAGGCCCTCGGTCACGTGCCGCTGGAGCTCGCCGACGTCGACGCCGTGAGCGTGGCCGCCCACAAGCTCGGCGGCCCCGTGGGCGTGGGCGCGCTCGTCTGCCGCGGGCGCGTGCCGCTGCGACCGCTCTCCTTTGGCGGCGGCCAGGAGCAGGGCCGGCGCGCCGGCACCCAGGACGTTCGCGGGGCGCTCGCCTTCGCCGCGGTCTCCGAGGCCTGCCACGCGGGGCTCGACGCCACGCGCGAGCTCGTCGCGGGCCGCGCCGAGAGGCTCGTCGGGCGCCTCTGCGCCCCCGGCACCGGCATCGTGGCAACGGTCGCCTCCCGCGTCGACCGCTTGCCCGGCATCGTGAGCGTCATGGCCCCCGGGCTTGACTCCGAGACCATGATCTTGGCCCTCGACCAGGCGGGCTTTGAGGTCTCCGCCGGCTCGGCCTGCTCTTCTGGCTCCCTTGACGCGAGCCACGTCCTTCTCGCCATGGGCATCCCCCGCGAGGAGGCGCTCGGTTCCCTGAGGATCTCCTTCGACGAGCGCGTGGACGAGGGCGACCTCGAGCGCTTCGCCGACACGCTCATCACCATCGTCGCCGAGCGCGGGGGCGCCCGCGCGCGGCGCCCAAGAGAATAAGGACAGAGATGACTGAAGCAACCGCCCTCATGAGGCTCCAGGAGCTCGACCTCGAGCTGCTCAAGTGCGCCTCCTCGCTCGCATCCATGCCGCAGCAGGCGCGCCTCAAGACCATCGGCCTGGCCGCCAGGAAGGTCGCCAGCGAGCTCACCGGCATCGTCGGCCAGCGCAAGGACGCCGAGCTCGAGCTCGCCGACACCCGCGCCGACCTCGCGCACTATCGCGAGAAGACCGCGGAGGTCCAAGCCCTGGCCGACGCCGGCGGCCACACCCACCGCGAGATCCGCGACTTCGAGCAGCAGCTCACCTCGCTCGCCAAGCGCATCGAGAAGTGCGAGTTCCAGATCGGCCCGCTGACCGAGCGCCTGGAGCGCCTCGAGCGCGCCGAGAAGAACGCGCGCCTCACCGCCGAGCGCCTGGAGGGGGAGCGCGCGACTACCGAGTCCGCGCTCACCGAGGGCTCCAAGGCGCTGCGCTCCCGCATCGTCGAGCTCAGCCGCGAGCGCGAGCGCGCGGCTGAGGGCGTCTCGCCCGAGCACCTCGCCGCCTACGAGAAGGCGCGCAAGCGCTTCAAGGGCCTCGCGGTGGAGCGCCTGGCGGGCAACGTGCCGAGCGTCTGCCGCGTGAAGCTGCAGCCGAGCTCCTTCCACGACCTCGCCCACGGCGACGAGATCACCGAGTGCCCGTACTGCCACCGCATCCTCATCACCTCCGAGGAGGGTCAGGCGTGAGCGGCGGGTCCGCGCGTGCGGGGGAGCGCCGGCCGCGCGTCCTTCTCGCCGTGTGCGGGGGCATCGCCGCGTACAAGGCCTGCGAGGTGCTGCGGGGCCTTCAGAAGGCGGGCTGCGAGGTCCGCGTGACCATGACCGCGGACGCCGAGCGGTTCGTGGGCGCGGCAAGCTTCGAGGCGCTCTCCGGCTCTGCGGTGGCAACCTCGCTCTACGGCAACCCCGGCTCGCCGATCCCGCACATCGAGCTCGCCGAGTGGGCGGACGCCGCCGTGGTGGTCCCCGCCACGGCCAACGTGATGGCCAAGATGGCCTGCGGCATCGCCGACGACTGCCTCACGACGACGCTTCTGGCCTGCTGGGGGTGCTGCCCGGTGCTGGTGGCCCCCGGCATGAACGTCCACATGTGGCAAAGCCCCGCCACGCAGGCCAACGTCGCCCGCCTGCGCGAGCGCGGCGTGCGCTTTTCCGGCCCCGACAGCGGGCGGCTGGCCTGCGGGGACGTGGGCGAGGGCAAGCTCGCGGCCGTGGACGAGATCGTGGCCGCGGCGCTCGCGCTTCTTTCACCGCGCGACCTCGCCGGGCTGCGCGTGCTCGTGAACGCCGGGCCCACGCACGAGGCCATTGACCCGGTCCGCTACATCGCCAACCGCTCCACCGGCAAGATGGGCTACGCGCTGGCGGAGGCTGCGGCCCGCCGCGGGGCGGAGGTGACGCTCGTCTCCGGGCCCACCGCGCTCGCCACGCCCGCGGGCGTGACCCGCGTGGACGTGGAGAGCGCCGCGCAGATGCACGACGCGATGGTCGCGGCCTTCGAGGGCGCCGACGCCGCGATCTGCAGCGCCGCCGTGGCCGACTACACGCCCGCCGCGCCGGCCGACCACAAGCTCAAGAAGTCTCGCGAGCACCTGGACTGCGTGCCGCTCACGGAGACGGCGGACATCCTGGCCGACCTCTGCGAGCGCAAGGGGGAGCGCGTCGTCGTGGGCTTTGCCGCCGAGACCAACGACCTTCTCGCCCACGCGACCGAGAAGCTCCGCCGCAAGGGGGCCGACCTCATCGTCGCCAACGACGTGAGCCGCCCCGAGTCCACCTTCGGGGCCGACACCAACCGCGTGGCGCTGGTGAGCGCGGCAGGCGTGGAGCAGCTCGAGACCATGCCGCTGGCGGACGTGGCCGACGCGATCCTCGACCGCGTCGCCGCGCTCTGCTAATTGGGTGCTAATTGGGGACGTGTTATTTCGTGCAGACGTTTTGGGACAGGTTATTGCGTGGTGGCGAATGCCGCAGACGTCACGTTTCAGTTGCCGCCCACCTGCCCGATAACCTGTCCCAAAACGTCTGCACGATATAACACGTCCCCAAATGACAGGAGCGAAGATGCCCGACCTCAGGATTGGCTGCCACCTCTCGACGTCGGCGGGGTATGCCGCGATGGCGGCCGACGCCGTGTCCATCGGCGCCACCACGTTCGCGTTCTTCACGCGCAACCCGCGCGGCGGCAACGCGCGCGAGCTCGATGACGCCGACCTCGCCGCGTTTCTCGCCACGCTCGAGGAGCACCGGATCGGGCCGCTCGTGGCGCACGCGCCCTACACCATGAACCTCTGCTCCGCCAAGCCCGAGACCGTCGAGTTCGCGCGCCGCGCGATGCGCGAGGACCTGGCGCGCATGGAGCGCCTGCCCGGCCACCTCTACAACTTCCACCCCGGCGCCCACGTCAAGCAGGGCACAGGCGAGGGCATCCGCCTCATCTGCGAGGGGCTCAACGAGGTGCTGGTCCCGGGGCAGGCCACGACGGTGCTGCTCGAGACCATGGCGGGCAAGGGCACCGAGGTCGGGCGCAGCTTCGAGGAGCTCGCGCGCATCATCGACGGCGTGGAGCACGACGAGCTGCTGGGAGTGTGCCTGGACACCTGCCACGTGGCCGACGCGGGCTACGACATCGTGGGCGACCTCGCCGGCGTGCTCGACGAGTTCGACCGCGTGATCGGGCTCGAGCGCCTGCAGGCGCTGCACCTCAACGACTCCAAGAACCCCTTGGGCAGCCACAAGGACCGCCACGAGAGGATCGGCGCGGGGACGCTCGGCCTCGACACCTTCCGGGCCGTGGTCCGAGAGCCACGCCTGGCCGGGCTGCCCATGGTGCTGGAGACCCCGCAGGCGGGGCTCGACGGCTGGGCGGCCGAGATCGCGCTGCTCCGCGGCCTGGCGGCGGGGGAGTAGCGGACGCACGCCCTTCTCGGCGTGACGCCCCTCTCGGCTGGTCGCGGCGTTACCTACTTCTAAACCATGTGGCAACGGGCATCCAGCGCCGGATTATCTCGCCGAGACCCTCGTTGCCACATGGTTTTGAAGTAGGTAATCGCATGGGCCCGGCCGGTCGCGCGCCAGGCGAGAATAACGCGCGGCCCGTATACTATCGACGGAAAGACACGGGAGGTCGGCATGGGAATCCTCATCGGCCTTGAGCACGTGGGCCACGAGTGGCCCGGCAAGCGCGTGCTCGAGGACCAGACCATAGGCATCAACGAGGGCGATCGCATCGGCATCGTCGGGCGCAACGGCGACGGCAAGTCCACGCTGCTGGAGATCGTGGGCCACGTGCTCGAGCCCGACGCGGGCGCCGTGACCTGGCGCCGCAACCTCTCCGTGGGCTACCTCGGCCAGGCGGACGACCTCGCCGACGCCGACGCCGTGCGCCGCGCGATCTTTGGCGACGTGCCGGACTACACCTGGGCCTCGGACGCTCGCATCCGCGCGATCCTGGACGAGCTCGTGGGCGACCTCGACCTCGACGGTGCCGTCGGCGAGCTCTCCGGCGGCCAGCGTCGCCGCGTGGACCTCTGCCGCGTGCTCTGCCACACCTGGGACGTCGTCCTCATGGACGAGCCCACCAACCACCTTGACCTCGCGGCCATCGAGTGGCTGGCCGAGCACCTGCGCCGCCGCTGGCCGGCGGGGGAGGGCGCGCTTCTGGTGGTAACGCACGACCGATGGTTCCTCGACGAGGTCTGCGAGCAGATGTGGGAGGTCCACGACCGCCACATCGAGCCCTTCGAGGGCGGCTACTCCGCCTACATCCAGCAGCGCGTCGAGCGCGAGCGCCAGGCGGCCGTCATGGAGGAGCGCCGACAGAACACCCTGCGCAAGGAGCTCAACTGGCTCGCGCACGGCGCCAAGGCGCGCACGAGCAAGCCCAAGTTCCGCGTCGAGGCGGCCCGCGCGCTCATCGCCGACGACCCGCCGCTCAGAAACCCGCTCGAGCTCAAGCGCCTCGCCGTGAGCCGCCTGGGCAAGCAGGTCATCGAGATGTCCCACGTGAGCTTTGCCTACGGGCACGGCCCGCGCGTGATCGAGGACGTGGACTGGCTCATCGGCCCCGGCGACCGCTACGGCATCCTCGGCGCCAACGGCGCGGGCAAGTCCACGCTGCTCGCGCTCATGACGGGCGCGCTCACGCCCACGTCGGGCACCGTGAAAATCGGCGCGTCGGTGCGCTTTGGCTTCATGAGCCAGCACCTCGACGCGCTGGGCGAGAAGGACGACTGGCGCGTGCTGGAGGTCCTCGGCCGCTACAAGCGCAGCTACCTCGTGGGCGGCAAGATGCAGAGCCCCACGCAGCTCATCGAGCGTCTGGGCTTCGAGCAGCGCGAGCTGCAGAACTTCATTCGCGACCTCTCCGGCGGGCAGCGCCGGCGCCTGGCGCTTCTGTGCGTGATCCTCGAGGAGCCCAACGTGCTCGTGCTCGACGAGCCGGGCAACGACCTCGACACCGACATGCTCGCCGTGATGGAGGACCTGCTCGACAGCTGGCCGGGGACGCTCTTGGTGGTCTCCCACGACCGCTACCTCATGGAGCGCGTGACCGACGACCAGTTTGCGCTGCTGGACGGGCACGTGCGCCACGTTCCCGGCGGCGTTGACGAGTACCTGCGGCTGCTCGCGGCGGCCGAGAAGGGCGCAGGGTCGGCGGGCTCGGCGCCTGCGGCCGCGGGGGCAGGTACTTCTCGCCCGGAGGCGGGGGCGGTGGCCGCTGCGGGCGGCGGGCTCACCAACCAGGAGCGACGCGAGCTCAAGAAGCGCTTCGACGCGGTGGCGCGCCGGCTCGAGAAGACCGCCGGCGACCCCGACCGGCTGCGCGCGGAGATGGGATCTGTGGACGCGAGCGACTACGCCGCGCTGATGGCCGCGCAGGAGGCGCTCGACGTGTGCCTGGCGGAGCGCGCGGCGCTCGAGGACGAGTGGCTGGAGCTGGCGGAAAGGCTGGGGCTGGACGTGTAGGGGGCGGCGTGCGCCGGCCCGCACTTCTCGCGCGACGCCGGGAGCAAGCCCGCACTTCTCGCCTCAGCACATCAAGTGCGGGCCGGCGCGCATTGGATGCGCGCACTTCTCGGCATATGGCGAGAAGGACCGCGCACTCGATGCACAGTGGACCCAAAACCGCCCGCACTCGATGTCCGCACTCATGAGTGCGGGCGAGAAGGGCGGTCGCAGTCGCTGGCTCAAGCACCGACGCGCAGTTCACTACCGGAACGCCGCGGTCAGCCCCTCGCAGCGGTCCGCAAAGACGGGGGCGAACAGCTCGACTTCTGACCGCGGGCAGCCCAGCCGCATCGCCGCGGTCTTCCAGCCGCCAAGCGCCCGGAGAACCCGAGAGACGCACCCCGCGGCCTCGCGCTCAGAGAGCCCGCATATGGGTGCCAAGGCGCGAAGCCCCTCCACCTCGGCGGAACCGACCTCGCCAAAGACGCCTGTGACGCGAGGCTCCGAGAGCGCAGGGTTTGGGTTGACATCAAAGCAGGGGGCAAGCCTCCAAGCATGCCCCATACGGACGAGCCCGATGTTCCTGAGATGGTCATCTGTGTTATGAATCGGATAGACGTCAACCGACGGGATCATGACCTTCTCCTCACGCGCTGGGGAAGGGCGCGATCGGCGCGGATGCGGCCGATCTCGGTCTCGTACGGGTCGGTTGCCTCGGTCACAAGATCGAGGATACCAAGCGTGCGACACACGTTGAGAAAGGTCGCAAAGCTCACCGTGGGGTCTGCGTTCTCGATGCGCGAGAGCGTGCTGCGAGACACGGCGGCCTTCACCGCGACCTGCTCCGCAGTAAGGCCGAGCATCTTGCGCCATGTGGCCAGGTTCTCGCCTATCTGCTGGGCAGCGAGCATGGTGCGCATGGGAATTGGCCGCTTCATATCATCCTAACGTCTTGATTATGTGTCTCTATGTAGGTTAATGTAGCATATTTCAGACGTTATTCTCAGCTTCATAGAGTGCCCAGCATGACATGTGAGACGGAACGGCACCTCGTGGTTGGCAATACCGTCACATACAGCATGCCCGACGAAGAGGGCAGGCGAGAGGGACGCGGTACACTGAGCGCACGGGCGCGTCAAGTGCACTCCGCATGAGAGCGGGACGGACACCCGAGGGCATCCGTCCCGCCTTGGTCGAGAGGGGCGATAAGATCGCGCGACCTACTCCCTGGTCTCCCAGTTCATGAGGACGGCGCAGAGCTCGGAGCGGGCGATCGCGCGCCCGGGCTCCAGCAGCCCCTGGCCGTTGCCGTTGAAGACGCCCTCGGCGACGGCCCAGGACATCGCGTCGGCGGCCCAGCCGGAGACGGAGGCGGCGTCGCCGAAGCGCGAGAGGTCCGCGCGGGCGGAGACGTCCTCGCCGGCCGCGGCGGCCCGGTTGTAGAGCACGCAGGCCGCCTGCTCGCGGGTGAGCTCCCCGGCGGGCGCGAAGGACCCGTCGCCGTTGCCGTTGAAGATCCCCTCCGCCAGCGACCAGGCCACGGGCCCGGTGTACCACTCGTCGGCGGGCACGTCGGCCGGCAGCGCGGACTCGTCGACCTCGAGCGCGGGCTTGCCCGCGGCATTCCAGAGCACCGCCGCGGCCTCGGAGCGCGTCACGAAGCGGTCGGGCCCGAAGGTCCCGTCTCCGTAGCCGGTCATGACGCCGCCCGAGATCGCCCAGTCCACGGCCGCGTGGTACCACTGGGACTGGTCCACGTCCGGGTAGGGCTCGCTCGGGCAGAGCGCGCCGCCGTCGCAGGCGAAGGTGACCGTGATCGTTACC
The DNA here is from genome assembly GCF_002159495.1 of Olsenella sp. An293. Classification (GTDB taxonomy): domain Bacteria; phylum Actinomycetota; class Coriobacteriia; order Coriobacteriales; family Atopobiaceae; genus Thermophilibacter. Next base: position 10,469 of record NZ_NFIT01000006.1, on the reverse strand, counting down.
GAGCCGGCCGGCTGCCGGTACGTCCAGGTGCCGTCGCCATTGTCGGTGACCTCGACGGGCTCGCCGTCCTTGTCGGTGACCTCGACCGTGTCCACCACCTTGCCCTCGTCGGGCTCGGGCGTGATCGTGACCTCGTCGCCCTGCTCGGGATAGCGCGGGTCGGTCGTGACGGTGCCGCCGCCCCCGGGCACCACGATCTCGGGTTCGTAGGTGGGCGCCGAAGGCACGTAGGCCAGCGCGAGGCCGTCTTGCTGAGTGGTCACGTAGTACGCGCCGCTGTCGCTCGTGAAGCTCGCGCGAGAGGTGCCCGCGACGTCGCTCGCCGCGTTCTCGTCCGCCTTCGCGAACAGGCCCGGCGCCTTCTCCATGGTCACGCCGATCCTCGACCCCTCAGCGGGCTTCGCCAGGAGCGTGACCGTGGCGCCGGAAGGAACGTACAGGTTCCCGGACGTGTTGCCGGTGACGGATATGGCCGCGGGCAGGTTGCTGTCTTCACCGATCTTCACAACGCCGCCCGCGTAGACGCCTCCGGCAACCGGCGCGGAGTTGCCGGTGATGGCCCCGCCGTAGAGGTTGAACGTGCCGGCGGAGCTACCTGCGGCCTCTCCCACACGCGAGCCGAGCAGCCCGACCGAGAGATCCGCGTCAACGTCGCCGCCGTCGACCTCGTTCCAGTCCGTGATTTCGGCGCCTCCCACATATAGTGGGTTGGGCACGGGCGTCGCGTCCGTGGCGGAGCGCACCGCCACGCCGCCGCCACGCGTCGAGGCCGTGTTGCCGGAGATCGTCCCGTCGTACATGTTGAAGGTGCCGCCGCCAAAGACGTAGACGCCCCCGCCGTAGCCGAGCACTCCCTCGCCCGCGGCCTGGTTGCCGGTGATGGAGCCGCCGCTCATGTTGAGCGTGCCGTAGACCGCGATGCCGCCCGCGTAGGCGTACTTCGTGCCGGTGGTCGTGTCCGTGTAGGAGAGGCCCTTCCTGCCGCTGATGGAGCCGCCGCCGACCGAGTCGGTGAGGTTGAGCGTAGACCCCTCCGTCACGATGAGCGCGCAGTCTTCGGCATCCAGCGTGTGACCCTGCAGGTCGAGCTCGACCGTCGCGCCGTCCGCGTCGTTGCCAATGTAGAGGCTCGTGGTCTTGAGGTTGGTTCTCCCGTTCTCCTTCTTGAGATCGGCGATGGAGAGGTCGTCGGTCAGCCTGTACGTGCCCTTGGTGAGCATGACGGCCTCGAAGTCATCGTTCTCCTCGAAGGTCTTCTTGAGAAGGGCGTTGAGGTCGTCCTCGGCCGGCTCGTCATCGTCCGCGACCTTCTCGAAGGTGCCGGAGACGGTGACGTTGGAGGCGGGCATCTCAAAGGCGTAGGTGCCGTCCTCGTTCGGGGTCGCAGTCACGACCTCGCCGTTGGCGCCCTTCACCATGACCGACGCCGTCTCATAGCCCTCGTTGGGATCGGGCGTGATGGTGACCGTCGTTTCCGCCTCGGCGGTTGAATGGGATGCCGAGAAGGACCCGTTCTCGGCGGGTTCAACGGTCACGGTGTACGTGAGCGGCTCGGGCTCGGGCACTGTCACCGTGACAGCCTCGGACGTCGCAGTCATACCGTTGTTAGTCGCCGTCAGCACGAGACTGTACGTTCCCGGCTTGAGACCGGTCAGCTTGTAAGACGTTTCGTTCGTGTTGGGCGAGAAGGGGGAGCCGTTGATAGGCTTGCCATCAAGCGTGACCGCAAGGCTGTACTTCGTGATGGCCGCGCCGTTGTTCTCAAGCGTCCAGGTGACGTCCACCGTGCTCTTGTCGCCATTGTACGTGGCGCTGAAGGTGGAGAACACGGGCGTGATGGGGACAAACTTGGCGGAGACGGTCACGTGTGCCGCGGGCATCGTGAAGGTATAGGTGCCGTCGGTCTGGAGTGCCGGTGTGATGGGATCACCGGTTGCAAGAATGACGTTGAGAGCATCGAGCTTAAAGCCCTGGCTGGGAGTGACCGTAACGGTGACGGTATCATTCGCGCTTGCCGTCTGCACGTCCGTCTCGACGGAACCGTTTTGTGCCGGGGCTGCCGTGACTTGGAACGTCTCGGGCTTCGGGCTCGTATAGACCACGGCGTAGCAGGCGGATGCCCCCTGGACGTCGAACGTAATGCCCGTGTCCGTCTTCGTCACGCCATCGAGCTTAGTCGCGGCGCCGTTCTCGATGCGATAGACGTCGAAGGTGCCCGTCGTCTCTATATCCTTGGAAAACTCCCACGTGGCCTTCGCCGACGCCGCGTTGGTAGCGGCGGTGCCGCCTACGGAATTGAGAGGGCTGAGGTCAAAGGCGTCAAGACGCTGCGAGCCGTCAGGAAGATTCTCGAGGGCAGCGTCGACCGAAGTAACCTCATCTTCCGAAAGCTCGTCATGCACCCAATAGGTGCCGTCCGTACCCTCGGCCATCACGTCGACGACCTTGAGCGTGAGGGTGAGGACGAGGTAGTCCCCGTCATCCGGGAGCTGCGCCTCGACCTCGACCGTGGCGGACTGGCCAACGGAAGCCGATAGGAACCCGAGCCTGACAACCGTGTTGTTCCAATTACGAGACGTTAGGATTCCAGCGTCGTCGTTTTCCTCGCTCACGTCCGTAATCTTTGCTCCGTCCAACAGTGAAGAAATATCATAGGAAATCGCCCTGGCGTAGGAGCTCTCCGACGCAGGCACCAGCAGGGTGTCTCTTTTCGCGATCGCCCTCTTGGTCGTGATCGTCTGCACGATGGAGGATTTGAACAACTCCGCGGTGGCACGCTTCGTGATGACGAGTGAGTAGGCCGTTTCGGGCGTCAGGCCCTCGTATTTCAAATAGGAGCCGTTGTCAGACGCAAGATCGATAGGATCGCTGCCCAGCCTCAATTCATAATCGTATGTATCAAGCTTAAGATGTTCTTTTCGCAGCGAAAGAGAGTTGTGCGTCAGGGTCATATCCGATTCACGCACCGTGGCCACGTACGTACGAGCGGGGATCGGAATCTCCGTGACGGCGTCGGCGTCATTCCCCGCAGAGGCGTAGCAGGCATACAGCGACTGCGGCTCCTTGCCATAGTCAGAGATGAACTCCGTGATGCTGAGCTTGTTGTTTGCAACGACGATCCGGTCAGTGCAGCTCTCGTCCTTGTAGAGGTTCACGCCCTCAGGGACGGTCAGCGTCTCATTGAAGTAATCAATCGTAAAGCCATCAGGATTGGGAGACAGACTCGGAAGCATTGCCTGCGCCCCCTCAGAGGTCACCTTGCTAGTCTCTTCGCCCGCAGACCAGTTCACCTGCAGGGTGAAGGTATAGGTCTCGCCGGGCAGCAGCGCAACACCCGACTCGCCCGTGACGACCTCGCACGAGGTCACGTCAGCACTTTCGGAGCTCCAGACCTCGACCGACGAGCCCTCGTCCGCCTGCGCATAGATCACGTAACCGGTGATGTCGGCGCCGTTGGTCACGGGCCGCTCCCAGGAGAAGCCGACGCGCACGGACTCGTATCCTGCGCCCTCGGGCTTTGCCTGAACGTAGAGGGTCGGGGCAATGGGCTCGGCGGAATCGGTCGTGACGCTCTGCTCTGCCACCCCCGAGCGGAAGGTGGACGTCTCGTTGCTTGCCTCGACGCGCATCTCGATAGAGTACTTCGTAGCGGGGGAGAGGCTGCCAAACGTGATGGTGGCTTGCCCGTCACCCGTCTCCGTCTTGAGCACGCGCCCGCCCGCGAGCAGGCGGTAGGACACGCCCTCTGTGCCCACGAAGCTGACGCTGTCAGACGTCACCGTAATCGCCTCGTCGGTCAGCGTGGGGGCCTCCGGGCGCGCCGGGATGGTAATCGTGGTCACGGACTCCGTGTCCGTTGGGTCAGCCGTCGCGAAGCGGGCGTAGAGGGTAGCGCCGCTCGGGTCGATGAACTCGCTTATGCTGATGCTTGTCTTGGACGAGTTCTTGTTGAGGCAGTCCGTGCAGTTGCTATCGCTGTAGAGGTGGACGCCGCTCGGGAAGGACAGGGTCTCGTTCACGTAGTCGATTCTAAAGTCGTTTGAATTGGGCGCCTCGGACAGCGTCGAGAAGGACGCGGGCGCGCTGACGTTGTCAGAGGGATCCTTCTGTTGGAAGACGTAGGTCGTGCCGGGCGCGAGGTTCCCAAACGTCGTACCGTCCTGCCATTCATCCGTTCCGACGAGACGGTATTCGTAGTCCACGCCCTTCTCGTTGAGCGTGATGCTGTTCTTGGTACGGCTGCCAAGGGTCGGCGCGGCTACCGGGTTCGAGGAGCTCACGAGAACCGCGTCACTCGTCACGCTACCCTCGAAGAATCTCTCGCCGGACACGACGCAGGTGATGACCTTGCCGTTATCGGCGTCCGTGAGAAGGTAGGTGCGTGAGGTGGCACCGGAGACTTCCTCACCGTCGCGCTGCCACGCAAAGGTCAGGCTGTCAGCGGGGTTCGTGACGGCGCTTGCCGGCGCAAGCTCGTTCAGGTTGAGATTCAGCACCGTGCTTACCGAGGCTGTCCCGTTGCTCGCACCGGTGATGCTGACCGCGCCGGAGAGCGTGAGCCTCGGGGTGGTAAAGAAGCTGTGGACGCCAGCCTGGGAAACGGTGAACCGTGTGCCGCCGATCAAGGCGTCGGTCAGAGGGGAGTCACCGAAAGCCATCGCCGCGCTCGACTGCTCGGAAACGCCCGTCCTCGCCACCGAGGCATAGCCGTATCCGAGCTCGCCGATGGTCTCCGAGCCAATCGTCACGGCACCCGGCGTCTCCATCGGGTAGACGGAGTACTTGTCGCTGCCGTCCGCGATCACCATGGTGTCCTGCACCAGGTTGGTGCCCTCCACGCTCACGGTGTCGGCGTAGACGGCCATGACGCCGGACTTGGCGCTGATGGTGGGGGAGCCCTTGATGGTGACGGTGCAGCCGCTCAGCAGCCCGGCGGCGTCGGCGAGGTCGCGCTCAGGCGCCGAGCCACTGTCGAGCCCCAACACGTTGAGAAGCGTGCCAAGAAGACCAACGTCGGACGAGCGACCCCAGGTGATGTCGCCCGCGCCCACCTCGATCTCGACGCCATCGACGTCACCGCCGGCACTCTTGCTTGAGCTCGCGCCGATGGCGGCGGAGCGGACGCTCGTGGCGGTGACGTCGCTCTTGCCGGAGATGATGATGCTCAGCGCCGGGCGATAGTTTTCCAGAAGCGATTCAGAGAGCCGCGGCATGCCGATGGCCGCGCCGTACGTGCTCGCCGCCTCGACGACGCTGTCCTCGATGGTGATGGACGGTGACGTAATGCCGAACTTCGAGAAACCGGATTGTCCGTATGCGGAGTCGTTGGGACCGATGGCGGCATCATGGTCACTTTTCGCGTAGACCTCGGAGCCTTCGATGGTCACCCTCTCAAAGATTCCGCCGAGACACCCATAGCCGCTGGTCACCTCGATGCCGGAGACGACGCTGCCCTTAATCGTGATGGTCTCCGAGTTTCCCAGCACCGTGGCACTGCCGTTTCCCCCCACGTCCGCATCAAAAGAGATCTGGGAGTCGTCAATCGTGATGAACGAGCCGTGAAAGGCGTCAAAAGTGACGGTTTCGTACGAGGGATATTCGAACGAGTTGATGTGCCCGACGCCGTTGATGGTGGAGCTCTCGATGGTCAGCTGCGGGGAAACGATTGCGCTGCCAAGATAGGTCTTTCCAAAGCTTACAAAGGCATCCCTGATGGTCATGGTGGCGGCCCTCAGTGAGCTTTCGACGGAGAGGTTGCCCGAGAACGTCACGCTGCCCTTCTCGTCCTGCGACGCAAACCCAAGGTCGAGGCGGGACGCGTCGTCCGCAGCGCGCACCGTGTAGGCGGCATCGTCGAACTGGAGCTGATTGACGGCGCAATCGCCGTCGTAAACAATCTCACACGTGTCTTCATCGTAGTCGAGGAAGAGGCTGCTCTCAGTCCGGAAATCTTGGAGCATAAGGCCGGCGATGTTGGAGCTCACGCTCAGGTGGAGAAATCCGTAGCTGACGCCCGACGTGCCTCGCACCGTAATATGGGCTTTTCCATCCTCAGGTGAAATGATGAGATGCTTCGACGTGCCCGACGGCGGCTCCATGCACCTCGTGAAGTCGAGGATCGCGTCACCCTCCGGCTTCACTGAGAAATGTTCGACTTTCTCGAGGTCGGTGAACCGGTACGTCGTGGTGCCGGTGACCCAGTCGGTCGACACCTCGTACCCCTCCGAACCCGCGGCATACGCACTCGCGGGCATGATGCCCAGACACAGCAGGGCGGCACCCAGCATCAGAAGCAGACGTTTTCTCATAAGCCACCATCCCCTCGGCCGACGTACGCCCGTCAGGCATAACTGTTCAACCAAAAGTATCGGCGAGGGTGGGGGGTGAGCACATCACCCGATTTACGGACAATTCGGGGGGCGGAGCCAAAAACTCCCACCGACGGCGCGCCCTTCTCGTCCCGCGAAGTCCTTCTCGGCACGTTCTTCTCGGCACGTTCTTCTCGGCACGTTCTTCTCGCCCCGCGACGCGCCTCCGCTCCGTTCTCCTCGAAGAAATCGCAGTTGGGTACGTTAACAGAGCCCATGGACTGCGATAATTTCGCGGAGAATCGCGCAGACGAGAAGAGCGGTCGACCCCGCCCGCCTACGCCAGCATGAACCGCTCGAGGTCCCTGCGGCGCGTGACGCCCAGCTTGGAGAACGCGGAGGAGAGGTAGCTCTTCACGGTGTGGGCCGAGACGCCCAGGTGCTCGGCGATCTCCTGGTTGGTCCAGCCGCGCGCGGCGAGCATCGAGGCCGCAAACTCCGTGGTGGTGAGGTTGTCCGCCACGTCCTCGCCGGTCGCGGGGTTGTGGACGCGGCGCCAGCCCGCCGAGAAGCGGTAGGTGATGTCGATGATGCGGCGGAAGTCCTCGGGCCACGCGGGCTTGATCACCGCCTCGAGCATGCCGCCGAGAAGGCCGTGGTGCTCGGCGAAGGGCTCGACGAGGTCGTCCGGGCGGGCGAGCTCCCACGCGGCGAGCAGGTGCTCGCGGGCCTCGTCTGCGCGGCGCAGGGACATCAGGTCCATGATGGCAACGAGGTGCAGGTAGACGGTGGGGATGGGGTAGGTCTGCCCCTGCATCACGAGCGCGGTCTGCGCGATGCCGAGGCTGTGGGCATAGTCCCCGTCCAGGTAGATCGCATGCGCCTGCACGTAGCACGCGAAGGCACGCAGCCCCGGGGGCAAAAGCGGCAGGACGTCGCGGGGCTCCGGGACCTCATCGGGCGCGGGGAGGTGGAGCAGGACGCTCGCCGCCTGCGCGACGAAGCCCTCGGCGGCGCGCAGGCGCGGGTCGCGCTCCGCCGCGTGCGCGGCCGCTCCGCGGGCGCCCTCGAGCGCGGCGAGCGCGCGGTCGATGCGCCCGAGCGGAAGGTTGGCATAGGCGCAGATCAGGCAGGCCGAGAGGCGCACGCCGAGGTCGTCGTCTTCCATGTGGGGTGCCGCCAGGTCAACGGCGTCGCCGTGCCGGGCGGTGAAGTAGGCGAGCTCGGCGAGGGCGACGTCGCGAAGAGGCCCTCCCTCCAGGGACTCGACGTACTCGCGGGCATGGCCGGGCGAGAAGGACGAGCTCGTGAGCGGCATGAGGGCGGCGCTGAGGCGCGGCGCGGGACGGCTCGCGGGGGACGGGGAGGCGGCGCGGCGCGGGTCGTCCGGCTTGGGCGCGGCGGCGGGGATGCGCCACGCGCGGCCGAAGCGCTCGGCGCCCGGGACGCGACCCTCGGCGCAGAGGTGCTGGACGCGGCGCTCCGAGACGCCCCAGCGGCGCGCGGCCTCGCCTGCGGTGATGAACTCCATGACAACCTCCCGTTGACGCTGCCAGCATAGCAGAGGAGCTGTTCGCCAACGCGAACAGTTTGACAAAAGGCTCCGAGAGGAGCGCGCTGCGCGTCCGCTTGCCGCCCCGACCGCTCGCCGCGCGGCATGACTGAGCGCGCCGGCGCGCGGGAACGATGACCCTAACGGCGAAAGGGGATCCATGGGCGGGAGCTGCTACGACGTCATCGTCATCGGGGCGGGGGTCTCGGGGTGCGCGATCGCCCGCGAGCTCTCGCGCCGGCGGGTCAGCGCCTGCGTGCTCGAGGCGGAGGAGGACGTCTGCTGCGGCACGTCCAAGGCAAACTCCGCGATCGTGCACGCCGGCTTCGACGCGGCCACGGGAACCCTGATGGCGCGCCTCAACGTGGAGGGCTCGCGCCTCATGGGACCGCTCTGCGAGGAGCTCGGCGTGGACTACGAGCGCATCGGGTCGCTCGTGGTGTGCGTCGCCAGGGCGGAGCGCCGCGGGCTCGACGCCCTTCTCGCCCGTGGACGTGCAAACGGCGTCCCCGGCCTGCGCATCGTTGAGCGAGAAGAGCTGCGGGGCCTGGAGCCCAACGTCGCGGAGCCCGCCGTCGCCGCGCTCTGGGCGCCCACGGGCGCGATCGTGAACCCCTTCCAGCTCACCGCCGCGCTGGCGGAGACGGCGGCCGTGAACGGCGTCGAGTTCAGGCTCTGCTCGCCCGTGACGGAGGTGGCGCGCCGCGCCGACGGGCTCTGGGACGTTGCCACGCCCGCCGGCGCGCTCGAGGCCCGCGTGGTAGTCAACGCCGCGGGCGTCCACGCCGACGAGCTGCACAACCTCGTCTGCGCGCCGGACGACCGTCTGGAGATCTTTCCCCGGCGCGGCCAGTACCACGTGCTCGACGTCACGGCCGGCGCGCACGTGCGGCACACGGTCTTTGCGCTGCCCACGCGCCTGGGCAAGGGCGTGCTCGTGACGCCCACCACGGGCGGCAACCTGCTCGTGGGCCCCACGGCCGAGGACATCGACGACAAGGACGGCGTCGACACCACGGCAGACGGCCTCGCCGAGGTGATGCGCAAGGCGGCGCTCACGGTGCGGGACGTCCCGTTCTCCGAGCGCATCCGTACCTTCGCCGGGCTGCGCGCCCACCAGCCGGGGCACGACTTCGTCATCGGCGAGGTCCCGGGCGCGCCGGGCTTCGTGGACTGCGCTGCCATCGAGTCCCCGGGGCTCTCGGCCGCGCCCGCGATCGGCCGCATGGTGGCCGGCATCGTCTGCGAGCTGCTGGGCAACCCGGCCGAGAAGGACGAGCTGCTCCCGCGGCCCGCGCCGATCCCGGACGTCGCGCGCCTCTCGCCCGAGGCGTGGTCGGCGCTCGTGGAGGAGCGCCCGGAGTACGGGCGCGTGGTCTGCCGCTGCCGCACGGTCACGGAGGGCCAGGTCGTCGATGCCGTCCGACGCCCCCTCGGCGCGCGCTCGCTCGACGGCGTGAAGCGGCGCGTGGAGGCCGGCATGGGCCGGTGCCAGGGCGGGTTCTGCTCGCCGCGCGTGGCGCAGATCCTCGCGCGCGAGCTGGGCTGCGACCTCGCCGCGGTGACGCTGGCCGGGCCGGGCAGCGAGCTCGCCGTCGGCGCGGACAAGGACGCCTGGGCCGGGGCACCGGCGCCCGCCGGAGAGGGGGAGGCGCGATGAGGCGCTACGACGTCGTGGTGGTGGGCGGCGGCCCGGCGGGCCTCGCCGCGGCGGTGGCAGCGCGGGCCGGCGGGCGGTGCTCCGTGGCCGTGGTCGAACGCGACGACGCCCTCGGCGGCATACTCAACCAGTGCGTGCACAACGGCTTTGGCCTTGTCACCTTTGGCGAGGAGCTCACGGGCCCGGAGTACGCGGCGCGCTGGGCGGACGCCGCGCTCGAGGCCGGGGTGGAGGTCCTTCTCGGCAGCATGGTCCTGGACGTGTCCGCGGGGCCGGAGGGGCCGGGCGTCACGTGCGTGAGCGCCGAGCGCGGCGTCGAGCGGCTCGAGGCCGGCGCGGTGGTGCTGGCCATGGGCTGCCGCGAGCGTCCGGCCGGGGCGCTGGGGATACCGGGCTTTCGACCCGCGGGCGTCTACACCGCCGGCTGCGCGCAGCGGATGGTCAACTGCGAGGGGCTGCTTCCCGGGCGCGAGGTCGTGATCCTGGGGTCGGGCGACATCGGGCTCATCATGGCGCGGCGGCTCACGCTGGAGGGCGCGCACGTGGCGTGCGTGGCCGAGCTCATGCCGTACTCGAGCGGGCTCAAGCGCAACGTGGTCCAGTGCCTCGACGACTTTGGCATCCCGCTTCTGCTCTCGCACACCGTGACGCGCGTGGAGGGCCGGCGGCGCGTGGAGGCCGTCGAGGTCTCGCGCGTGGACGGCGCCGGGCGGCCGATTCCCGGGACCGAGGCGCGCTACCCCTGCGACACGCTGCTGCTCTCGGTGGGCCTGCTGCCGGAGAACGAGCTCTCGCGCGCGGCGGGCGTCGAGCTCTCGCCGACGACGCGCGGGCCGGTGGTGGACGACTCCCTCATGACGAGCGTCCCGGGCATCTTTGCCTGCGGAAACGTGCTGCACGTGCACGACCTCGTGGACTACGTGAGCCAGGAGGCAGCACGGGCGGGAGA
>NZ_NFIT01000005.1:0-207500 GCF_002159495.1 Olsenella sp. An293 | reverse complement strand
GTGGGGATGACGTCAAGTCATCATGCCCCTTATGTCCTGGGCTGCACACGTGCTACAATGGCCGGCACAATGGGCTGCCACCGCGCGAGCGGGAGCGAATCCCCAAAGCCGGCCCCAGTTCGGATTGGAGGCTGCAACCCGCCTCCATGAAGTCGGAGTTGCTAGTAATCGCGGATCAGCACGCCGCGGTGAATGCGTTCCCGGGCCTTGTACACACCGCCCGTCACACCACCCGAGTCGATTGCACCCGAAGTCGTCGGCCCAACCTCGTGAGGGAGGCGCCGAAGGTGTGGTTGGTAAGGGGGGTGAAGTCGTAACAAGGTAGCCGTACCGGAAGGTGCGGCTGGATCACCTCCTTTCTAGGGAGATCAGCTTCTTAGAAGATGACAACTTCATTGACGGACGCCCCGTCAGTCCCGCTGACGCTGTCTTCGCCGCGCCCCAGGGCGCGCAGTGTCCGGTCCCCGGGGGACTCCCCCGCCGTACCTTGAGAGCTGCATAGCGTGACGAAAGATTTTCCTCAAGAAGATCGCATCTGAAGACGCGGGGCCGAGCGCCCCGCGCGACGAAGTATGTTCGAGCCATCGAACGAAGAGAAGATGGTAAGGGCAAACGGTGGATGCCTTGGCACAGGAAGCCGACGAAGGACGCGACAAGCTGCGATAAGCCGCGGTTAGGGGCACATGCCCGCTCGACCCGCGGATCTCCGAATGGGCAAACCCGGCGGGAGTCATTTCCCGTCACCCCCGGCTGAACACATAGGCCGGGTGGAGGCAACCGGGGGAACTGAAACATCTAAGTACCCCGAGGAAGAGAAATCAAGCGAGATTCCCCTAGTAGTGGCGAGCGAACGGGGACCTAGGACAAACCGGCGGCCGCTTCGGCGCCGCCGGGGTTGTAGGGCCAAGCACTGCGCAGTCACAAAACCTCGTGGAAGCGGAACGGCATGGGAAGGCCGGCGGTACAGGGTTAGAGCCCCGTACGCGAATCCGCGAGGTCTGCCGCTTGGTACCTGAGTACCGCCGGACACGTGAAACCCGGTGGGAACCCGGGGGGTCCACCCTCCAATCCTAAATACTCTCCTGTGACCGATAGTGGACCAGTACCGTGAGGGAAAGGTGAAAAGCACCCCGGGAGGGGAGTGAAATAGTACCTGAAACCGTTTGCCTACAAGCAGTCGGAGCAGCGCTTGCGCTGTGACGGCGTGCCTTTTGTAGAATGAGCCAGCGAGTTACGGCGCGTGGCGAGGTTAAGCCACGAAGCGAGCCGCAGCGAAAGCGAGTCCCAACCGGGCGAGCAGTCGCGCGCCGTAGACGCGAAGCCGGGTGAGCTATCCATGGGCAGGCTGAAGCGGGGGTAAGACCCCGTGGAGGGCCGAACCCACCTAGGTTGAAAACTGGGGGGATGACCTGTGGATAGGAGTGAAAGGCCTATCAAACCCGGAGATATCTCGTTCTCCCCGAAATAGCTTTAGGGCTAGCCTCGGACGTTTACCTGCGGGGGTAGAGCACTGAATGGACGCGGGGGCCTCACCGCCTACCAACTCCAATCAAACTCCGAATACCGCCGGTCCAGAGTCCGGGAGTCAGAACATGTGGGCTAAGCTGTGTGTTCGAAAGGGAAACAGCCCAGACCGCCCGCTAAGGTCCCGAAGTCCGTGCTAAGTGGCAAAGGATGTGCGTCTGCCCAGACAACCAGGATGTTGGCTTAGAAGCAGCCATTCATTTAAAGAGTGCGTAATAGCTCACTGGTCGAGTGGACATGCGCCGACAATATACGGGGCTAAGCACGGCACCGAAGCGGCGGGCTAGATTTCATCTAGCGGTAGGGGAGCTTTCCGTCCGCGGCGAAGCCGTCGGGGCAACCGGCGGTGGAGCGGCCGGAAGTGAGAATGCTGGCATGAGTAACGAGAGGGGCGTGGAAAACGCCCCCGCCGTAAACCCAAGGTTTCCTGGGCAAGGCTAATCCTCCCAGGGTCAGTCGGGAGCTAAGGCGAGGCCGGAAGGCGTAGCCGATGCACAGCAGGTGGACATTCCTGCACCCCCGAACGGGCGCTAACACCGATGGGGCGACGGAGAAGGGTAGCTGGACGGGGTTCTGGACGTCCCCGCGATGGCACGTAGGCTGGGCGGTAGTGAAACGCGCCGCCCGCGACGGCTGAGGTGCCGGACGAAGCGACTGAGCGAAGCCAGTGAGCCCATGCTCCCGAGAAAACCCCCTAGGGAGCCCGCAGGGGCCCGTACCGCAAACCGACACAGGTGGGTGGGTAGAGCATACCAAGGCGATCGGGAGAACCATGGTTAAGGAACTCGGCAAAATTGCCCCGTAACTTCGGGAGAAGGGGTGCCGCCTCGGGTGGAGGGACTTGCTCCCCGAGCCCAGGGCGGCCACAGTAAATAGGCCCAAGCGACTGTTTATCAAAAACACAGGACTCTGCTGAAGTCGTAAGACGACGTATAGGGTCTGACGCCTGCCCGGTGCCGGAAGGTCACGAGGAGCCGTCAGCGCGAGCGAAGCGGCGAATCCAAGCCCCGGTAAACGGCGGCCGTAACTATAACGGTCCTAAGGTAGCGAAATTCCTTGTCGGGTAAGTTCCGACCTGCACGAAAGGCGTAACGATTTGGGCGCTGTCTCAACCATGGACCCGGTGAAATTGCACTAGTCGTGAAGATGCGACTTACCCGCGGAAGGACGGAAAGACCCCGTGAACCTTTACTGCAGCTTGACATTGGCTGCCGGTTCGTCGTGTAGAGGATAGGTGGGAGACGCTGAACCAGGGACGCCAGTCTCTGGGGAGTCGCCCTTGGAATACCACCCTCGACGTTCTGGCATCCTAACCCGCGACCGTCACCCGGCGTGGGGACCGTGTCAGGTGGGTAGTTTGACTGGGGCGGTCGCCTCCTAAAGAGTAACGGAGGCGCACGTAAGGTCTGCTCAGGACGGTCGGCAACCGTCCCTTTGAGTGCAAGAGCATAAGCAGGCTTGACTGCGAGACGGACAGGTCGAGCAGATGGGAAACCAGGTTCTAGTGATCCGGCGGCTCAGCGTGGTATGGCCGTCGCTCAACGGATAAAAGGTACTCCGGGGATAACAGGCTGATCTTCCCCAAGAGTCCACATCGACGGGAAGGTTTGGCACCTCGATGTCGGCTCATCGCATCCTGGGGCTGGAGCAGGTCCCAAGGGTATGGCTGTTCGCCATTTAAAGCGGTACGCGAGCTGGGTTCAGAACGTCGTGAGACAGTTCGGTCCCTATCCTCCGTGGGCGTAGGAGAACTGAGGGAGGCTGCCCCTAGTACGAGAGGACCGGGGTGGACGGACCTCCGGTGTACGGGTTGTCGACCAACGGCATCGCCCGGTAGCTGAGTCCGGTTCGGATAACCGCTGAAAGCATCTAAGCGGGAAGCCAGTCCCGAGATGAGTTCTCCCTTCGGTAAGGCCACTCGTAGACCACGAGTTCGATAGGCCGCAGATGTAAGCGCCGTGAGGCGTTGAGTCGAGCGGTACTAATCGGCCGAGCTCTTCTCTTCCTTCTGACTGCGATCGGGCGGAGGGGCTCTCGTCACGCTGTGCGGCCCCCAGGGCACGGCGAGAGCCGCCCCGGGACAGCAGAATGCCCCTTGTTGGTCAGCGACCATGGCAGGGGAGGCACACCCGGTCCCATTCCGAACCCGGAAGTTAAGCCCCCGAGCGCCGATGGTACTGCGGAGTCAGTCCGTGGGAGAGCAGGACGTCGCTGACCAACAAGGGGCATTTTGCTCATGGGGGAGGGCCCCGGCTCGCGCCGGGGCCCTCCCCCTTCGCGTTCCGCAGTGACAGTTTTCTTCCTGTTCTCTTTCGCTCAACATTCCAATCGCTTACTAGTAGCAACACACCCAACAATAAAAAACAACAAAACGAGACGTTAACTAATGCTGATTAGTGATATCTTCGGTATGTCGTCTCGATTCTTGGTGGAAGGGTGTTGATGCTGCATGGCCAATCTTGTGCCGGAGCTCCTGTGCTCCTCCGCGCTCTCTTCGTTTGGCTCATTTGGGCACTCGCGTCTTGTGGCGATTTGCGCAGAGCCGGGCCTTGGCAGTCGCGCCGTCATTTCAGATTTGCTCTCTGGCGCTGCCGCTGCTGGCGCTCGCATCTTTCGTCACGATCTCGGCGCACTTGATATAGACTCCGCCGTCAGCGTCATTCGTCGTGTTGCCCATTCTGCCATGAAGGCTTCCGACTCAGTGGTCGTTGGGCTGGACGACCTCCCCGCTCCTGACGAGTGCTCTGCCCCGCGTCTCGCCCGAGCTCTTCGACGCCTGTGGGAGTCCGGTGCATCCGTCGCCTTCTCCCTCCCTCCTGAGGCGTCTCAGATACTTGAGCTTCTCCCTGAGTGCCAGACGGTCCGCTCGCAAGATCTTCTCGTCCGTTCCGTCGCTCTTGCGCGTCCTGATGATTCTCTATATGAGCTGCGGCGTCTTACGCTTGGCATTCACGATCTCGTCTCTAGTCTCGCAGACATCTCTGAGGATGATTTGCAATCGGACGCTGTCCCTCAGGCCTATCGTGACCGCCTCTCGGCTCTTGTCACCACCTCGCTTCGCCGCTCCCTGTCTGATGAGGAGATCAGGTTGAGGCTATGCCTGTTCTTGCTCGGCGAGGGTACGATCGATGACCTACGATGCGCCCTCGACTTCGTTTCCGAGGAGATTCTGGAGTGCATTCGCGTCTTTGTTCCCTACTTTCAGCTCGAAGGTCCTCATTGGCGGTTTCGCACGTTGCCTACCTGCAGCCCCGCCGCGCTCTCGCGATCGCTGCACGGCCTCGCCCCGACTTGCTCCCTCTTTCCTGACGTGGCGTCCTCATGCGTCAGGGTTCTGCTCGAGCGCGGGTCTTTCGAGCGCGCCGCGCAGCTCCTCGAACTCCCCGTCGAGGACGCCGCCTTTGCCCATGCCCTTCGTTTTGGCGCTCACTTGATCGACGCCGGCGGCGTCAATGTGGTCTCCACCGCGCTCGGCATGGTGGAGGGGGCTCCCCGGCAAGGCACCCTTTGTCACGCCCTTTCGCTGGCGGTCTCGGCCGTCATCGGGGAGGAGCTTGTTGACTTTGGGGCGTGCGGCCGTCCGCTCGAGGTGAGGGCGGGGGAGCGTCGAGACGCGCTGATGCTCATCGACGCCCGTCGCGCTCTCCAGGCAAAGCCGGCGCTCGTCGCGTTTGTCGACGACGCGTGGTCCGGGCTTGGCAGGAGCCTGCTGGTTCATCGCGAGGCCTGCGACCTGCTCCGAGAGGGCGCCGCCGGTGCGGCAATGAGGCTCCTCGTCGCCAACCCGTGCTGCGGCCCTGTCAGGACAATGTCTGACGCACTTCTGCTCGTTGATTACGAGATTGCTCGTCTGCTGCTGTGTGATGACGGCGGCAACGACGGGGATCGGGTCGCCCAGGCCCTGAGAATGCTTGAATCATCCTCGTTTCGGGGAATGGAGGGGTATGCCTGCTGCCTGGAGGCCGTCAGGGCGATGCTGTCGCCGAGCGCCCGCGCCCCGAACCTCGACGCTCTTGCCGCGCGATCCGAGAGGGCGGGCGACGTCCTCCCCCAGGTCGCCGCTCTTGTCGCCGGATGCATCGTTGACCTTCGAGGCTCATCGTGCGCCAGGGCGAACGTGAGGGCGCTGCTTGCCATTGCGATTGCCAGGCGTGCGGGGCTCGTCCACCTCTCGAGAGTTGCCTCGCTGCTCGGGGACATCTCCCGCTTTCTTTTGGGCGACGTTTCGAGACGCGAGGCTCCCGGAGCGGCCCGTGATGAGCTCGGGGCGATCAGGCTTCTGGCGCACGAGGCCATGTGCGCGGAGCATGGCCCGGCTGCCGTGGAAGATGAGCTGGGCGGACGCGTCCCGCGCGACTGTCTCTGGCTCGTGCGCGTTCTGAGCGAAGGGTTTGGAGCGTTCTCGCAGCTGTTCAGGCGGACGTTGCCGCTGAGCTGGAGACATGCGCTCGAGGCGGTCAGTGGTCCGCGGGGCGAGGAGAGGCTTGCCGGCGCCGGCATGCCGCCGGTGGCGGCCGCAACAGGCCTGCGGGACGCGCCGCCGCTCGTACGCGCGGAAGCGCCGGTCAAGGTGTCTTTGCTCGGGGGATTTTCGCTGTTTGTCCGTGACGTCCGAATTGTCGACGAGAAGATCGATCACAGGAATGCAAAATCGATGCTCACGTACCTGCTCCTTCGCCATGGCCACAGCGCCCGCAGGAGCCAGATCTCCGGGCAGATCTGGCCGGAGAGCGACTACGTGCTGGGCGCAAATCGGGTCTATCAGGCCACGAGCGTGCTTCGGGCCGCGGTGGCGGAGATCGACCCGTCCCTCGACCCATTCGTTCTCGGGAGGTCGACGAGGTCGATATCGATCGATCCTTCCGTCGTGGCCTGTGACGTGGACGAGCTGAGGCACTTTGCGAGAGAAGTGATAGATGGCGAAGACGACGCGACGGTGGTCCGGGTCGCGCGTCAGGTCGAGCAACTCTATGTCGGCGACCTCTATAGCCCCGCCGCCGACTGCACCGGCTTCGTGGCGAAGTGCCGCGAGGAGCTGCGGTCCCTCTACGTCGACGCGATGGTCGCGGGGTCGGACGCCGCGATGCGCCTGGGGAGAGCCCGAACGGCCGCGAGGCTTGCGGGAAACGCGCTGGAGGCGGACGGGTTGCGAGAGGATGCGGCAATCGCGCTCGTGAGCTCGCTGATGGCGGACGGAAGGGAGCTCGAGGCGGGGCGTCAGTACCGTCGATATGCCCGAAGGCTTTCCCAGGCGACCGGGAAGTCTCCCTCCTGGCGCCTGCGTCAGGTCGCTCGGGATGAGCCGACGGGTGAGGAGGGGGAGGCAAGTGCATGAGTGCCGAGGGCTAGAGTGCGCTTTTGGTGAGAGGACGGGAGCGTGGCTTTTCGCGGCGGTGGCTATGAGTAAAGTGGTGAACATGAGTGTGCCATTGGGGCCACGCTGAGATTTCTTACAGGGGAGTCGCATGCCTAACTTTCTCTCCAAGATTCTGTCCATCGGTTCGGACAGGGACCTGAAGGAGTTCGAGCGCATCACCGCTCGCGTGAACGAGCTCGAGCCTACGTTCGTCGCCATGAGCGAAGAGGAGCTCCGAGGCTGCACCGCGGCCTTCCGGGAGCGCTACGCTCAGGGCGAGACCCTTGACGACCTGCTCCCCGAGGCCTTCGCCGCCGTTCGAGAGGCATCAAAGCGCACGACCGGCATGCGCCACTTCGACGTTCAGATCATCGGCGCGATCGCCCTCCATCGCGGAACCATCGCCGAGATGAAGACGGGCGAGGGCAAGACGCTCGTCTGTACCCTCGCCGCCTACCTCAATGCCATCCCCGGCAAGGGCGTCCACGTCGTCACCGTTAACGACTACCTCGCCAAGCGAGACAGCGAGTGGATGGGCCGCATCTATCGCTATCTCGGCATGTCCGTCGGCCTCATCCAAAACGGGATGCGCCTCCCGCTCAAGAAGCCTGCCTACGAGGCCGACATCACCTACGGCACCAACTCGGAGTTTGGCTTTGACTACCTGCGCGACAACATGGTCACGAGGGCGAGCATGCGCGTCCAGAGAGGGCACCACTACGCAATCGTCGACGAGGCGGACTCCATCTTGATCGACGAGGCGCGCACCCCGCTCATCATCTCCGGCGCCGGTACCAAGTCCGCGAGCACCTACAA
The DNA here is from genome assembly GCF_002159495.1 of Olsenella sp. An293. Taxonomy (GTDB): domain Bacteria; phylum Actinomycetota; class Coriobacteriia; order Coriobacteriales; family Atopobiaceae; genus Thermophilibacter. Next base: position 199,804 of record NZ_NFIT01000005.1, on the reverse strand, counting down.
GGACTTCGCCCGCGCCGTCCGCGGCCTCACCCCCGAGGTTGACTACACGATGGACGAGGCCAAGCACACCATCGCCACGACGGACGAGGGCCTCGAGAAGGTCGAGCGCGCGCTCGGCATCGAGGACATCTACGCCGACGTCTCCGGCCAGCTCGTCAACCACCTCCAGCAGGCGCTGAAGGCGGAGTACATGTTCCACCGCGACCAGCAGTACGTGGTCATCGACGGCGAGGTGAAGATCGTCGACGAGTTCACCGGCCGCATCATGGAGGGCAGGCGCTACTCCGAGGGCCTGCACCAGGCGATCGAGGCGAAAGAGGGCGTGAGCGTCCGCGAGGAGAACCAGACGCTCGCCACCATCACGCTCCAGAACTACTTCCTCATGTACGACAAGCTCTCCGGCATGACGGGTACCGCCATGACCGAGGACGCTGAGTTCCGCGAGGTCTACCACATTCCCGTGCAGGTCATCCCGCCCAACAAGCCGGTCGCCCGCATCGACCACGACGACCTCGTCTACCGAACCATCGACGCCAAGTTCAAGGCGGTCGCCGACGACGTCGTCGAGCGCCACGCCAAGGGCCAGCCGGTCCTCGTGGGCACCGTCTCGATCGAGAACTCCGAGCGTCTCTCCCGCATTCTCGACAAGCGCGGGATCAAGCACAGCGTCCTCAACGCAAAGCACCACGAGCGCGAGGCCCAGATCGTCGCCCAGGCGGGCCGTGAGGGCGCCGTCACCATTGCGACCAACATGGCTGGCCGAGGCACGGACATCCTGCTCGGCGGTAACCCCGAGCTTATCGCCATGGACTACCTGCGCGAAGACGGCATCGATCCCGAGGAGGCGACGCAGGAGCAGCGCGACGACGCGCAGAGGCGTGCCAAGGAGCTGTGCGAGGGCGAGAAGCGCATCGTCCTCGCCGCTGGCGGCCTCTGCGTCATCGGAACCGAGCGTCACGAGAGCCGACGCATCGACAACCAGCTCCGCGGTCGTTCGGGCCGTCAGGGCGACCCCGGCGAGACCCAGTTCTATCTCTCGCTCGAGGACGACCTCATGCGCCTGTTTGGCGGGGACCGCATGGACCGCATCTCTGCGATGATGCAGAAGTACGACATGCCGGACGACATGCCCATCCAGGCAAAGATGGTGACCAAGGCGGTCGAGAGCGCCCAGCGCAAGATCGAGGAGATCAACTTCGCCATGCGAAAGAACGTCCTCGACTACGACAACGTGATGAACACCCAGCGCCAGGTCATCTATGAGGAGCGCAACAAGATCTTGGACGGCAAGGACCTCATGGCCCACATCGACGAGGTCACCCTCGACACGTGCGAGCGCGAGGTCCGCGGCTTTGCCCCGCAGGACCGCGGCGAGCAGTGGGACGCCCGCGGCCTGTCGCTGTGGCTGGGCGAGCTCACCGGGCGCAAGGACCTGCCCACGGTGGACCCGGAGGAGGACCCCGAGCCGGAGGAGGTCGTCCAGCAGGTCGTCGACTTCGTCAAGAAGTGCTTCTCCGAGAAGGCCGAGAATCTCGGCGACGAGGCCATGCAGGCGCTCGCGGCGCAGGTCATGCTCCGCGTGATTGACACCCGTTGGATGGCCTACCTCCAGGAGATGGACTATCTCAAGACGGGCATCGGCCTGCGCGGCTTTGGCCAGCGCGACCCCCTCGTGGAGTACAAGGGCGAGGCGTACGCCGCCTTCTCCGAGCTCGTCTCCACCATGTACGAGGACTTCCTGCGCACGATTCTGCGCCTCGAGGTCGTCGTGAAGCCCGCCGTCCCGCAGGCGTCTGCCGCCGACGAGATTCCCGATCAGCTCCGCGGCGCCCGCTACTCCGGTCCCGCCGAGACGGACGGGACCCAGGGCGCGCGTCTGGCCCAGGCGCCCGCGGGAGCTCCGCAGGGCGCTCAGCCCGCAGCGGGAAAGCCGCTGACGTATCGCAAGTCCGATGACCCGGACCCCTATGTCGGGGTCGGGCGTAACGACCCGTGCCCCTGCGGCAGCGGCAAGAAGTTCAAGAACTGCCACGGCAGGAACCTGTAGATGGCGGACGTCTCGCCCCAGTCCATCGACGCCCTCGCCGCGCGCCTGACCGAGGTCGAGGGCTACCTGCGCCTCGAGGAGAAGCACCACGTCGTGGCCGAGCTCGAGCGGAGAAGCGCCGACCCGGACTTCTGGAACGATGCCGACGCCGCCCGCGAGACCATGGCGCGACTCGCGGCGGCCCGCGACGACGTCGAGGGCTTGGTGCGAGCGCGCGCCAAGCTCGATGACGCCCGGGCCGCGTACGAGCTTGGCGAGGAGACCGGGGACGACGACCTGCTCTCTGAGGCGGGGACGCTGCTCGAGGGCCTGGAGCACGACCTCTCCGAGCTCGAGCTCTCGAGCTGGTTCACGGACGACCTGGACCACGGCGACGCCATCGTCACCGTGACCCCGGGACAGGGCGGACTCGAGGCCCAGGACTGGTGCGAGATGCTGTTCCGCATGTACCAGCGCTACTGCGAGCGTCGCGGCTGGAAGGTGACCGTCAACGACGCCGAGCCGGGGGAGGCGATCGGGCTTAACCGCGCCACGTTCACCGTGAGCGGGCACAACGCCTACGGCATGCTTCGCGCCGAGCAGGGCGTACACCGCCTGGTGCGCATCTCGCCCACCGACGCCAAGAAGCGCCGCCAGACCACGTTCGCCGGTGTCGAGGTGCTTCCGGTCCTGCCCGACGACGTGGAGGTCGAGATCGACCCCAACGACCTTCGCATCGACGTCTACCACGCGTCCGGCCACGGCGGCCAGGGCGTCAACACCACCGATTCCGCGGTTCGCATCACCCACCTGCCCACCGGAATAGTCGTGACCTGCCAAAACGAGCGCAGCCAGCTTCAGAACAAGGCGTTCGCCATGAGCGTCCTCAGAAGCCGGCTCTACGAGATGGAGCTCGCCCGTCGCGCCGAGGAGCTCGACGAGCTGCGCGGGCCCAAGCGAGACATCGGCTTTGGCAACCAGATCAGGAGCTATGTCCTGTACCCCTATCAGCTCGTCAAGGACCTTCGCACCGGGGTGGAGACCAGCAACGTCGACGCCGTGCTCAAAGACGGCGACCTCGACCAGTTCGTCGTCGGGTATCATCGCTGGTCGGTCGGCGAGGACGAGGGGCAGGCATCGTGAGTTCCATCCCTTGGCGGACGATCGTTCATGACGCCTTTCTGATCGTCGCCGGGTCGCTCATCTTTGCCATCGGCGTCGACATGTTCGAGATTCCCAACGGTCTGGCCGCGGGAGGCGTGACCGGCTTGGCCACGGTCTTCTATGCGATCGCGGACGAAATGGGGTTCTATCTTCCCGTCGGCCTGCAGACCATCGTGATGAACGCGGTTCTTCTCGCCTTGGTGGTGCGGTCGGGAGACCGCGGCTACATCGTGCGAACCATCGGCGGAATCATCGCCTGCGGCCTGCTCACGGACTTGCTCGCCCCCGTCGTTCCGGTGCTCGGGGGAGAAAGCGACCTTCTGCTGTGCGCCCTCTGGGGCGGCGTGATCACCGGCGTGGGGCTCGGCCTAGTCTTTAGAACGGGCGGCAACACGGGGGGCACCGACATCGTCTCGCAGATTCTGGCGAAAAGGGCGGGCATGCCCGTGGGCACTGCCGTCATCATCGTCGACGGCGTCATCATCGCGTTCTCCGCCACGGTCTTCTCGGTCGAGCAGGCGCTCTATGCCGCGGTGGCGATGTTCATCTGCGGTAAGGTGATCGATGCCGTGGTCGACGGCCCCCGCTCGGCGAGGGCCGCCTACATCATCTCGACCGAGCACGAGCGCATAGCCAACGAGATCCTCTACACGCTCAACAGGGGGTGCACCGAGCTGCAGGCCCGCGGCGTCTGGAGCGGCAACAGCCGTCCGGTGCTCATGTGCGTGCTCGGCAGGTCGGAGAGCATGCGGCTCAAGCAGATCGTCGCCGAGGTGGACCCCGAGGCGATCGTGGTCATCTCGGAGGTTCACGAGGTGTTCGGCGAGGGGTTCCGCCGCATCGGATGAGGCGCCGCGCGCCAGGGCCTCTCACCCGTCTCGTATGGGGAGCTTCTGCAAAAAGATGAGCCAAACCCCTCCACCGGGGGAGCGATGCTGGGGTTTTGCTAGACTGTGGCACGTATCTGCCCATCTTGAGCACAAGAAAAGGAGCGTCTGTGGCCAGTCACTTTCGCAGCACTGAGCGACAGGGGTCGGAGGTCGACGAGCAGCTTGACGTCGTCTCTGGCGTGGCTCCGCAGGAGGTAGACGAGTCGTCCGACATCGTCGAGACCGTTCCCGAGACGTCTGAGGCCCCCGCGGCCCCTGAGGTCCCCGCGGCGCCCGTGGCGCCCGAGCCGTCTCAGGAGGACGTCCTCGAGGAGGTTCACGCCGTCACCGCCAGCGAACCTGCCGATTCTGCCGAGCAGCCCGGCTTCACGAGCGTCTTCGCCCCGCTTGCGGGCGAGGAGGCCCCTGAGGTCTCGCGCACCGGCACCCCGACCGTGTCGTTCAAAAACGTCACACTCATCTACCCGGCCCAGCCCAACAAGCCCGCCCTCGACGACGTCAGCCTCGACATCTATCCCGGCGAGTTCGTCTTTGTCGTCGGCCACTCCGGCTCTGGCAAGTCGTCTCTGCTGCGCCTCATCACGCGCGAGCTGCGTGCCAGCTCCGGCCAGGTGATCGTTGCCGGTCAGGACCTGACCAAGATGCGCAACCGCAAGGTCCCGTATCTGCGTCGCCAGATCGGCACGGTGTATCAGGACTTCAAGCTGCTCCCCGACAAGACGGTCTACGAGAACGTGGCCTTTGCCCTCGAGTGCATCGGCAAGCCGAAGTCCGTCATCAGGGCGCAGGTCCCCGAGGTACTTCGCCTCGTGGGCCTCGGCGAGCGCATGAAGCACTTCCCCGACCAGCTCTCCGGCGGCGAGCAGCAGCGCGTCTCCGTTGCCCGTGCGATGGTCAACCGTCCCCCGCTGCTCGTCTGCGACGAGCCGACGGGCAACCTCGACCCCGCCATCTCGCTCGGCATCATGAAGCTGCTCGACCGAATCAACCGAGCCGGAACCACGGTCATCATGGCGACGCACGACCGCGAGATGGTCGACTCCATGCGCAGGCGCGTCATCGCGCTCGAGGCCGGACACGTGGTCCGCGACCAGGAGAGGGGAGGCTACGGTTACTATGGCGCCCTCTAACATCGGCTACTCTCTTCGTGAGTGCGGCCACCACTTCCGCCGCAACTGGACGACGGTGCTCGGCGCCGTGGTCACCATCTTCCTGTCCCTGTTCATCATCGGCCTCTTTGTCCTGGGCTCCGCCATGCTCAACAGCATGATCGGCGGCGTCGAGGACCAGGTGACCATCCAGGCCTTCCTCTCTGACGACGCCGACCAGGCGGACGTCGAGAGCTACCAGGCCGAGATCGAGAGCTGGGACAACGTCGAGTCCGTGACCTACAAGACCAAGGACCAGGCGCTCGAGGAGTTCCGCACCTCGATGTCCAACCGTAACGCCGCGGACGCCGTGACCGCCCTCGACGGCGAGAACCCCCTTCCGGCCTCGCTCGTCGTGCGCGTGCTCGATGCGCAGGAGGTCGAATCCACTGCCCAGCGCATCATGGACGACCCCGCCTTCACGGAGATCTGCGACGACTCCTCCAATCCCGCCGGTGACGTCCAGTACGGGCAGGGGACCGTCGAGCGCCTCCTGAGCCTGGCGAGCTACATCCGCATCGCCGCGGTCGCGCTCGTCATCCTGCTGACCTTCGTCGCCTTCGTGTTCATCAACAACACGATTCGCCTGGCGATCACCGCGCGCCGTCGCGAGATCGGCATCATGCGTCTCGTCGGCGCGTCCAACGGCTTCATCCGCGGGCCCTTCATCATGGAGGGAACGGTCGAGGCGATTATCGGCGCTCTTCTCGCCATCGCCGCGCTCGCCGTGGGCGCCAACACGCTCCTTCCGGAGCTCCAGCAGAACCTCTCGTTCCTTGCGTTCGAGATCCCGGCGACGACGCTCTACATCTGCTTCGCCGGCCTGCTGGTCATCGGCGTGATCATTGGCCTGTTTGGCTCCGCCATCGCCATGAGGCGCTACCTCAAGGTGTAGCGAGAGGCACGTCGAGCCTCAGAGCACGGTGACGTCGCCCGACCCCGCCTTGCGGGGTCGGGCTTTTTCTGTCGCGCCCGTGGGGTACCATCGAGGAAGTCAACGCGAGAGGAGACGCGCATGGGGAGGGGACGTCCGCACCATGGCAACCGGAGGCGCGGCAGGTCGGGCGGGCCCCGCAGCCGCGCTCGGACGCTCATCGGGACGCTCGTGGTCTCACGTCCGGGGGCGGCCCACGTGGAGACCCCCGAGGGGGAGTTCGAGCTTGCCCGAGGCGGCCAGCGCGAGGCCATGAACGGAGACGAGGTCGAGGTCGCGCTCGTGGAGCAGCGCGGAAGACAGGCCCGGGCCGTCGTCCGCTCCGTCATCTCCCGCTCGGTGACCACGTTGCTGGGAACGTTTGCCCAGGCGGGGCCGCTGGGGGTCGTGACTCCGCTCGACACTCGTCTCGGCCACGACTTCTTCGTGGTGCCCGAGGACCCGTGCGTCGGGCGCCTGGGCGTCCGCGAGGGCGACGTCGTGCTCGCACGCGTCGCGGAGTACCCCACGCGAAGGAGCTCGGCGGTCGTCACCATCGAGCGTCGCGTCGGCACGCCCGAAGAGCTCGACCTCAACGTCGAGGCGGTCGTCGCCTCGTATGGGCTGGCGGGCGAGTTCTCCCGCGCCGTGCTCGAGCAGGCCGAGAAGATCGAGGCAAACGTCGCCGACGCCCTGGCCGCTGACCCCGCCCGGCGCGACCTGCGCGACGTTCTCTGCGTGACCATCGACCCCGTCGACGCGCGCGACTTTGACGACGCCGTGAGCGCCCAAAGACTCGAGGACGGGGGCTACGAGCTCGGGGTCCACATCGCCGACGTCACCCACTACGTTGCCGCCGACACCCCGATCGACAACGAGGCGAAGCGCAGGACGTGCTCCGCCTATCTCGTCGACCGCGTCATTCCCATGCTCCCCGAACGGCTCTCCAACGACGTGTGCTCCCTGCGTCCCGGCGAGGACCGCCTCGCCATGAGCGTCATCATGCGCCTGGACGCGCGCGGGAACCTCGTCGGGGCCCACATGCGCCCCTCCGCCATACGCTCCGCCGCCCGGCTGAGCTATGACGCCGTGGACGCCCTGCTCGAAGGTCGCATGGGTGGCGAGGGACTGCCCTGCGCGCAGCGGCGCTCCCACGAGGTTTCGGCCCTGCTCGAGATCCTCGACGAGGTGCGCGCCCTGCGGGAGCGCGTGCGGCGCGAGCGGGGGGCCGTTGACTTCGAGACCGTGGAGGCCAAGGTGACGCTCGGCGAGGGCGGGCGGCCGACGGGCGTCTCCGTGAGACGTCGTACGCGGGCGACGGGCCTCATCGAGGAGGCGATGCTGCTCGCCAACGAGTGCGTGGCCAAGCGGCTTGCCGACGTGGAGGCCCCGGCCGCCTACCGCGTGCACGAGGCCCCCGTCGCCGACGACCTCAGGGCCTGCGCGCAGCCGCTGCGAGAGCTCGGCCTGCTCGACGGCGCCACCGCCGCGGGGCTGCTCGCGGGCGACCCCTTCGCCCTGCAGGCGGTCCTTGAGCGCTCGCGGGGCACGTCGACGGAGTACGTGGCGAGCGCGCTTTTGCTCCGCGCCCAGCGGCGTGCGGTCTACCTGCCCGTCAACGAGGGTCACTACGCGCTCGGCGCCCCGGCCTACTGTCACTTCACCTCGCCGATCAGGCGCTATCCGGACGTGCTCGTCCATCGTGCGCTCAAGGCGCTTCTGCACGGGCAGGTCGGGGGACGCGCGATGCGCGCCCAGGCGGCCGCGCTGCCCCAGCTGTGCCGGACCTGCTCAGAGCAGGAGCGGGCGGCAGACGCTGCGGGGCGGGCCTCGCAGCGCGTCAAGATGGCGGAGCTGTTCTCGGGGTTTCTGGGCGAGCGCTTCTCGGGCGTGATCTCGGGGTGCGCGAGCTACGGCGTCTTCGTGACGCTGGACGACACCTGCGCGGAGGGGCTCGTCCCCGTGCGCTCTCTAGGAGACGAGTGGTTTGCCTACGACGAGGCACGGATGACGCTGACCGGAGAGGAGTCGGGGGAGGTCTGGGGCCTCGGGCGCCGGGTGGCGGTGGAGGTCACGGGGGCCGACCCCGCGCGTGGCCGCATCGACTTCTCGCTTGCCCGGGACGGCCGCCCGCGGGGCGACGCTCGCCGAGCTGACTCGCCCGCGCGATAATGGGGAAGACTAACGCTTTAGGGAATGTGCGCGGCGAAGGCCGCCGGGAGGATAGATGAGCCAGACTACGATGACTGACGACCTCGAGCTTGCCGAGGGCCTCATGCTCCAAGGTCAGCCCGAGCGCGCCCGGGAGGTGCTCTCCCGCCTCGCCGAGGACGCCGAGGAGTACGTGGACAGAAACTGCCCCACGACCGACGAGGTCCAGTGGTTCAGCTTTCCCACGATCTTCGAGCGCCTCGCGTATCGGCGCGTCGAGAAGGACCCGCGCGAGCTGCGTGACGTGGGCGAGCCGCTCGACCGCCTCTACAACGACCTCGCCCTCGCCTGCGTCCAGGCCGGCGACTACGACGATGCCATGGAGGCGCTCAAGCGCGCCGTCCGCTGGAACCCCATGGACTGCAGCTATCGCCTCAACCTTGCGGACCTCTTCCGCGTGGCGGGGGACGTCCAGGAGTACCTTGCCCTGACCTATGGCGTCTTCGAGCGCGCGAGCGACGCGCGCCACCTCGTTCGCGCGTTCGTCAACTTCGCCGGCTGGTTCGCCTCGACCGAAAAGCCGCGCCCCGCAGCCGCCGCCCTGCGCGCGGCCCGGGCCCTGGGGGTCTCGGACGGCACGCTCGAGGCGGCCCTCGACCAGGCCGCCGGGACCGATCGCGACCCGGACCTTCTGGACGACGCCGAGATGCGCGCCCTTCTCGCCGAGGAGGGGCTTCCCGACGGCGCCAACGCCGAGATCGCGGTCTGCCTGCTCATGTGCGCGGGAGACGCCGCGGAGCAGGGGGCCCGCGACGTGGCCGCGAACCTCGCGCTGAGGGCCCGCGATCTCGTGGGGGAGCCGGCGGCCAAGGCCCTCCTCGAGCTCATCCACGAGACGGACGAGGAGGCGGCCCATGGCAAAGAGTAAGGTCGTGCGTCAGGCGGCCGCGGCCGCCGCGAAGCAGGCGAAGCCGGGCAAGCGAACCATCGCGAAGAACCGCTCCGCCCACCATGAGTACTTCATCGACGAGACCTTCGAGGCGGGCATCGAGCTCACGGGCACCGAGGTCAAGAGCCTTCGCGAGCGCGCCTGCCAGCTGACCGACGCCTTCTGCCTCATCCGCGGGCGCGAGGCGTGGCTGCACGGCGTCCACATCCACCCGTACTCAAACGGCGGCGTCTGGAACGTCGACCCGGACCGCAAGCGCAGGCTGCTGCTGCACCGTCGCCAGATCGACTACCTCGACGCAAAGCTTCGCCAGCGAGGCCTCGCCCTCGTCCCCCTGGAGATCTACTTTGACGAGCACAACCGCGTCAAGCTCGCAATCGGGCTCGCGCGAGGCAAGAAGCTCTACGACAAGCGAGCCGACATGGCGCGTCGAGACTCCGACCGCGAGATCGCCCGCGCCCTGAAGGAGCTCAACCGGTAACGAGCGTGGAGGGGGGAGGCCCTTTTCCACGCTGCCCACAGGAGAGGAGAAGACATGGACGCTAGCGCGCTGTACAAGTTCTCGTCGGGACTCTACGTGGTGTCCGCGGATGACGGCGAGCGCCCGGGGGCGTGCATCGTCAACACCGGGCTCCAGGTGACCTCCGCGCCGCTTCAGGTCTCGGTCACCGTGAACAAGGAGAACTTCACCTGCGGCGTCATCGAGCGCGCCGGGCACTTCTCGCTCGCCGTGGTGGACGAGTCGGCCGACATGCTCTTCGTGGGTCGCTTTGGCTTTAGGACCTCCGCCACGGAGGACAAGTTCGACGGCATCGCGAGCGCCGTCTCCGCCACGGGCGACCCCTACCCCACCGAGCACGTCTGCTCGTTCGTGGCGTGCCGGGTCGTTCAGACCGTGGACGTGGGCACGCACCTCGTCTTCGTGGGCGAGGTCGCCGACGCCGGAAACCTCTCGGGCGTGGCGCCCATGACGTACGCCTACTATCATGGGATCCTCAAGGGCAAGACGCCGCCGAAGGCCTCTTCCTACGTTGAGGGTATAAGTTAGGTCGGGGCGAGAGACGCCCTCACACGACGAAAGGAGCACCGCATGGCCGAGGAGAAGAAGTACACGTTCCGCTGCACCGTCTGCGGCTGGGAGGTCACCGTCGACACGCCCGAGCTGCCCGAGGACCTGGTCTGCGAGGTCTGCGGCGTGGGCCCCGACATGTTCGAGCTCGTCGAGGAGTAACCCGACGGTCTCGCCTGACGGCGTTTGCGGGGGCGGCTCCTGCGGGGGTCGCCCCCGTCTTGTCTAAGCTCTTTGTTGATTTGTCCACGGCTCTAGGCAGGGGCGGCCAAACAGCGTAACGTTTCACAGGAATGTGCGAACGGATGTCTCGCAATCCCGCGACGCGTCCCTTGCCTGGAGGTTCATACATGAATCGTAGCCGCTCCATCACCCGTCGCACCGCCGTCTCCGCCTCTGCGGCCGCCATCGGCTGCACGCTGCTTCGACCGCAGCTTGCGTGGGCAGACGAAGGGGCCACGTCGCTGACCTCGTCGGACGTGCTTGACTTCCTCTACATCGACAATGCCGAGCAGCGTGCCGGCGAGACCCAGAGCGTGGTCGTCGCGCTCAAGGGGCTCCCCGACCTTGTGGCCGCCACGCTGACCGTCGCCAACGCAGGCGCCGCCGACACGCTCTCCTGCGCGATGTCCGCCTCCGCGGGCTGCTCCGCGCTCTTCTCGTTTGTCCCTGAGCACGAGGGTACCTACGAGGTCACGCGCCTCGACCTCGAGACCGTCGAGGGCGCCTGCTCCGTGGACTTCACGGACTGCGACGCCTCCTACCGCAGCTTCACGGCAACCGCCGCCGTCTCCCTTCTGGCGGGCAACGCCGATGACGGGGCTCCCGAGCTGCGCGTCTACACCGATGACGGCGACGGCGAGCTCACGCTCTCCGAGACCATCGAGGAGGGCGCCGCCCTCGCGGGCGTGCCCGTCCCCGTCCAGGACGACGCCGATCAGGACGCGTACGCCCGCTCCCGCTCCGTCGAGCTCGCCGCGGCGGGCAAGACCGTCGTGGCCCTCGACCCGGGCCATGTGGCCGTGAGCTCCGGCGCCGTTGGCGTGAACGGGACCCAGGAGGCGTCCTGCACCTGGAAGATCGCCCAGTATTGCGCGGCGGAGCTCGCGAAGTACCAGAACGTCTCGGTGGTCTACACCGTCAAGCCGGGCACCTCCGTGACGGGCAACGAGCTCGAGTATCGCGTCAAGAGCGCCGTCTCCCAGGGGGCGGACCTGTTCGTGAGCCTGCACCTCAACTCCACCGTGGGCGGCTCCAACGGCCAGGGCCATGGCGCCGAGATTTACGTCCCCTATGACGCCGAGTACAACAACACGACGCACGAGGTCGGCGAGGCGCTCGCTCAGCGCATCATCGAGCAACTCACGAGCCTCGGCCTCTACAACCGCGGCGTGAAGATCCGGGTGATCAACAACGACCCCGACTACAGCTACCCCAACGGCGACGACGGTGACTACTACGGCGTCATCCGCTACGCGCGCAACTACAACCTGCCCGCCATCATCGTCGAGCACGCCTTCCTCGACAACGTGAGCGACTTCAACAAGTACCTGAGCGACGACTCCAAGCTGCAGCAGCTCGGCGTGGCCGACGCAAAGGGCATCGTCAACTATCTCGAGACCGTCGAGGACCCCTCTGCCAGCCGTGACATGCATCGCCTCTACAACCCCAACTCCGGCGAGCACTTCTACACCTCCAACGCCGCCGAGCGTGACAGCCTCAAGAGCGTGGGATGGATCTACGAGGGCGTGGGCTGGGTCGCCCCGGGCCGCTCCGACACGCCGGTGTACCGCCTCTACAACCCCAACGCCGGCGACCACCACTACACCACCAGCGTGAGCGAGCGCGAGATGCTCGTGCTCGCGGGCTGGAAGTACGAGGGGATTGGCTGGTACTCGGACGACAACCGCGAGATTGCTGTCCTGCGCCAGTACAACCCCAACGCCATCGCCGGCTCCCACAACTTCACCACCGATTCCGCGGAGCGCGACATGCTCGTCAAGGCGGGCTGGCGTGACGAGGGCATCGCCTGGTACTCCCTCAACCCCGTCGGCGTGTCCGGCGGCGAGGACGACCCCTACAACGGCCTCACCACGCGCACCCCGATCATGGGCGCCTCCGTCGTCTCCGCGAGCACCATGGCCGCGTACTACCGCGGCGTCGGGGCGAGCTATCCCTCCGACGTCTACGCCCAGTACGGCGCCCCGACGATCGACGACTTCTGCCGCATCCTCTGCGAGGAGGCTGCGGGCGAGGGCGTGCGCGCTGAGGTGCTCTTTGCCCAGGTCTGCATCGAGACTGGCAACCTGCGCTTTGGCGGCCGCATCAAGCCCGAGCAGTGCAACTTCGGCGGTATCGGCGCCACGGATGGCGGCGCCCAGGGCGCGGATTTCAGCGGCAACGGCACCGACTCGGTGCGCATCGGCCTGCGCGCCCAGGCGCAGCATCTGAAGGCGTACGCCTCGACCGACGCGCTCAACAACCCCTGCGTCGACCCGCGCTTCTCGCTCGTGAGCCGCGGAAGCGCCCCGCTCGTCGAGAACCTCGGCAACGGAAAGTGGGCCACCGACAAGTCCTACGCCTCCAAGCTCCTGCGCGTCATGAGCTCGCTCTAGCCCCAAGGTGGGACGGATGCCCCGGAGGCATCCGTCCCATGGGGCGTGGGTGTCTGTCACGGTCGGGGGCAAAACGGGTAGAATACCCCTGCGGTCGCGCGAGCGGCCCGTACGTTGACAGCCGCATGGTGGCAGTCTTCCCATTCCATCCGTGGGGGTGACTGGTTTCGACAGGGTGGGTCTGAGATGGGCAGCAGGCCGTGGTCTCCTCGCCACGTTAAACAGGGGTACCGTCAAATTGAATTGACGACAACAACTCTTTTGAGCCTCAGCTGGCTCTCGCCGCTTAATTAGATAGCGGCGCGTCGAAGTGGGGATCGCTCCCGTTCCCTCGGAGACGTCATTTCAGGGAGATGCTCGAGCGGACGTGGTCGGTATGCCACTCGAAAAGATTGAACCGACTGGGACGCCAAGCGCGGGTTGCCGGGTGCGCGGCGTCTAAGACCTAACCGGTAACTGAGCCTGGAGACACCTGTCAGGGGTCCGCTTTGGACCGGAGTTCGATTCTCCGCACCTCCACCATGCACGCTTCGCGCCGGGACCCGCAGGGGCCCCGGCGCTTTTTCCTGCGAGTCGCGTCGAGAGGGGCGCGGAGAGGGGACGTCATGGCAACCGAGAAGACCAGCGTGCCGGCGCTCGTGCTGGAGGGCGGCGGCTTTCGCGGCATGTTCACGGCGGGCGTGCTCGACGTGCTGCAGGAGCGTGGGCTCTACGGCTTCTCGAGCATCTGGGGCGTCTCTGCCGGGGCGGTCAACGGCTCCAACTTTCGCTCGCGCCAGATCGGCCGCACCATGCGTGACATCCTGGCCTTTCGCGACGACAAGCGCTTCATGTCGCTCTGGTCGTTCGCGACGACCGGCAACGTCGCGGGCGTCGACTTCATGTACGGCGAGGTGCAGGACCGCCTGGACCCCTGCGACCTCGACACGTTCAACGAGTCCGAGACGCCCTTCTACGCCGTCGTCTCCGACGTCACCTTCGGCGCCCCGGACTACCTGCCCGTGCGACGCTACCCCGAGGACCTCGTGAAGGTGCGCGCCTCGGCCTCCCTGCCCACGGTCTCGCGCATCGTGGAGATTGACGGGCATCGCTACCTCGACGGCGGCACCACGGACTCCATCCCCTTCGAGACGGCGATGGGCCTTCCCGGCGCGCGCGAGGTCGAGGGGCACGTCCCTGCCGAGCGCGCCCTCGTGGTGCTCACGCGCGACCGCTCCTACGCGCGCGGCGCCGGCTCGGAGGCCATCGCGCTCAAGTCCCACCGATACGACCGCTATCCCTACTACCTCGAGGCGCTGCGCACGCGGGGCGAGCGCTACAACGCCCAGCGCGAGCGCCTCTGGGAGCTCGAGCGCGAGGGACGGTGTCTCGTCATCGCTCCGGAGGAGCCGGTGACGGTGGGGTCCTCGACGCGTGACGGCGAGTCGCTGCTCACGCTCTACATTGCGGGGCGCCGCCAGGCGCAGGCCCGTCTCGCCGAGATCGACGCCTTTCTCTGCGCCTGCTAGTTGGGGACAGTCCCCAACTAGCAGAATGTCCCCGACCAACGGAGGAGCGGTACGTGACTGACGTTCGTGTGAGTTTCGGCGAGAAGGGCCTGCCCTGTCGCATCGCCTTTCTCGACGAGACCATCGTTCGGGTGACCATCGACCCGGCAGGTGAGTTCGCGCCGTATGCACGCCCTCTCTCGCCGGAGCATGTCACGCGCATCCAGGCCCAGCCCGACGAGTCCGACGTCTACGCTCATCCCGTCGCCGCCGTGCGCGACGAGGGCGACGCGCTCGCGGTTTCCGCCGGCGGGACCGAGGTCCTTCTCGCCAAGGCGGACGGCCGCATGACGCTGCGCCGTCGCGGTCGCGCCGTCATGCGCGAGGCGGCCCCGGTGGAACTCGGCACGGGCCTCTCCACGCAGACGCTCGAGCGAGCCCCAGGCGAGCGCATCTTTGGCGGCGGCACGCAAAACGGCTACGCCGAGCAGACGGGCAGGGTCGTGCGCATCGTCTCCACGCCCATGAACAGCAACCAGTGGGGCGATGGCGGCGTGGCCTCCCCGAGCCCGTTTTTCTGGTCGAGCGTCGGGTATGGCGTGCTGAGAAGTACGTTTGCCCCGGGCGTCTACGACCTTGGCGCCACGGACGGGGCGCTCGCCTGCTCCCACGAGGACTCCGTCTTTGACGCGTACCTGCTCGTCGCCGAAGACCCCGGCGCGGGCCTGCGGAAGGTCGCCCAGTCGATCCTTCGCGCCTACTTCAAGGTGACGGGCGCTCCCGCGCTGCTGCCCGACTTTGCCTTCTACCTGGGGCATCTCAACGCATACAACCGCGACGCATGGTCGCGCGAGCCGCGGGAGGGCGCCCAGGAGTGGGTCGTGCGCGGATCGGCGCCGGCGGACGGGCCGGGCGAGACGCGCTACGAGCTCGGGCGCCTACGCGGCTACGTGGTTCCCGAGGGGCACCTTGCCGAGTCGCTCAACGGTCCCGACGAGGTGCTCGTTGCCTCGGCCGAGAGGTACCGCGGGCAGACGCCCCACGAGTTCTCCGCCCGTGCCGTCATCGACGAGCACGCCGCGCACGACATGCCCCTCGGCTGGATCTTGCCCAACGACGGCTACGGGGCCGGCTACGGTCACAACGGCTACGAGATGACGGGCGGCGTGGGCGCGGACGGGGAGAGCTCGCCCGAGCGCCTGGCCGCCATCGCGGCCAACGTGGAGAACCTCGCGTCCTTCTCGGCCTATGCCAACGAGCGCGGCGTGGAGGTGGGCCTGTGGGCCCAGTCGCAGATCACGCCCTCGCCCAATCCGGACGTCACCTGGCAGAACCTGCGCGACTTTGCGGCGGAGGTGTCCCGCGCGGGCGTCCGCGCGCTCAAGACCGACGAGGAGTGGGTCGGGGAGGGCTACTCCTTTGGCCTCAACGCCACCCGTCAGGGCCACGAGATGCTCTTCGAGCGCACGGGCCAGCTTCCCTTCGTCCTCACGCTGGACGGCTGGGCGGGCACGCAGCGCTACGCGGCGGTGTGGTCCGGAGACCAGGACGGGTCTGGGTGGGAGTACGTTCGCATGCACGTGCCCACCTACATCGGGCAGGGCCTCTCGGGCAACCCCAACGTGGCCTCCGACCTGGACGGCATCTTCGGGGGCAACGCCCTCGTGGCGACGCGCGACTTCCAGTGGAAGGCCCTCACGCCCATCATGCTCGACATGGACGGCTGGGGGGCGCTTCCCAAGCTGCCCTACGCGGGCGGCGACCCCCACACGGGAATCTGCCGCATGTACCTCAAGCTCAAGAGCGCGCTGATGTCCTATCTGCGCACCTGCGCGGCATCGGCCTCCTGCGTCGAGGGCTGGGAGGGCAACGACGACCTCGGCCTGCCCATGGTCCGCTCGGTGCTGCTGGCAGACGAGCGGGCGCGCGGCGAGATGGCCGAGAAGTACGAGTTTCTCCTCGGGGACGCCCTGCTCGTGGCGCCCATCTATCGCGACACGCGCGCCGACGCCGTCGGAAACGACGTCCGCGACGGCATCTACCTTCCCGGCGGACCGGATGACGTGTGGTTCGACTTCTTCTCCGGGGCGCGGCATCGCGGCGGGCAGGTGCTCGACGGCTTTGACGCGCCGCTGTGGAAGCTGCCGCTGTTCGTGCGCGGCGGCTCGATCGTGCCGAGGTGGGAGCCGCACAACAACCCGCGCCCCGCGGGCCCGCTCAACCCGCGCGGCCTCGACCGCACGCGGCGCGTCGTTGACTTCTGGCCCGTGGCGGGGGAGAGCCGTTACGTGGAGTTCGAGGACGACGGAGCCACGGCGGGCGGCCACGTCTCGACGGCGTGCTCGTGCGCGTGCCGTGACGGGGAGACGGTGCTGCTCGTCGAGCCGGCGCGCGGCAGCTACGAGGGCTTCGAGCCGCATCGCTGCGTGACGCTGCGGGCGACGGTCGAGGGTCGCCCCGAGGCCGTGCGCGCCTGGGCGGGCGAAAAGGGCCTGGAGCTGGTCGAGGTGACAAGCCGCGAGGAGCTCGAGGACGGCGAGCCCGCTCCGGGGACGGCGGCGTGGCTCTTCGAGGAGGCCCCCGCGGTCGAGACCTGGGCGCCCGCGGGCGAGCGCCTGCTGGCAGAGATGGTGGCCGAGGCCCATGGCGCCCCGCGCGTGAGCGTGCGGTTTGCGCGCGTTGATGTGCGCGAGGCCGCGCTGCGGGTGGCGCTTCTCGGCTGACGGGCGTGCGATCTCGCGCGGATAACATGCACAGTTCCGTTAACTTTCATATATCCGCAGGTCGGAAAATGGCGTTTCCGGAGCTGTGCATGTTAGCGCTTGAGGGGTGCGGTTCGCGCGCCCAGGCGTTTGTGCGGCTTGTGTGCGTGATAATTTCCAGCTCAGCGGCGGCGCAATGCGCTATACTCTTACAGCTTTTCCACAGAGCCCCGTAATCTCTGATACGAAAGCACGGCGGTTTGTCCAGAAGCCGCCATCACGTAGGTACGTAGGAGGAGTCAAGTGAAGAAGTCGACTCAGTTCGCCAAGAACGGCGAAGTCGAGCGCAAGTGGGTGCTCATCGACGCTGAGGGCGCGACGCTCGGCCGTCTGGCCACCACGGCTGCCATGATCCTTCGTGGCAAGAACAAGCCCCAGTACACCCCCAACGCCGACACCGGTGACTTCGTCGTCGTCATCAACGCCGACAAGGTCGTCCTCACGGGCGTCAAGGCTGACCACAAGCAGTACTGGCGTTACTCCGGCTACCTCGGAGGCCTCAAGCTCGAGAGCTTCCGCGAGGCCATGGAGAAGCACCCCGAGCGCGTCGTCGAGCACGCCATCAAGGGCATGCTCCCCAAGACCACCCTCGGCCGCAAGCAGGGCACCAAGCTCAAGGTCTACGCCGGCCCCGAGCACCCGCACACGGCCCAGAACCCCGTCCAGATCGATTGGAGGGCCTAACCGATGGCTGAGAACACCGTTGTTTACACCGGCACCGGTCGCCGCAAGGAGGCCGTCGCCCGCGTCCGTCTCGTCCCCGGCACCGGCAAGGTCGTCGTGAACGGCCGCGAGGCCATCGAGTACTTTGGCCGTCAGCAGCTCGTGGACAACGCCGTTGCCCCGCTGCGCCTGACCGAGACCGCCGAGCGCTTTGACGTCCTCGCCAACTGCGACGGCGGCGGCATCACCGGCCAGGCCGGCGCGCTGCGTCTCGGCATCGCCCGCGCCCTTCTCGACGCCGGCGAGTATCGTGAGGACCTCAAGAAGGCCGGCTTCCTCACCCGTGACCCGCGCGCGGTCGAGCGCAAGAAGTACGGCCTCAAGAAGGCCCGCAAGCGCCCGCAGTTCTCCAAGCGCTAACGGCACGTTTGTTGCGCCATCATGGACCCTCGGTTTCGTCCGGGGGTCCATTTTTTGTAAAAGGGCACGAAACGCGGGGCCGGGGCGCTCGTCGAGAGTAGGATAGGACGAGGATTATGCCGCTCGGCCATGCCGGGCGTTCCGCGCGCGAAAGGGGACGGCAATGAAGTACTTTGGCACCGACGGCTTCCGTGGCGTTGCCAACGAGGGCCTCAACGTCGAGCACGCCTACAAGATCGGCCGCTTCGTGGGCTGGTACTACGGGGCGCGGCAGGGCAGGAAGGCCCGCATCGTGCTGGGCAAGGACACGCGCCGCTCGAGCTACATGTTCGAGTCCGCCTTGGTCTCGGGCCTGGTGGCCTCTGGCGCGGACGCCTACATGCTTCACGTCATTCCCACGCCCGGCGTCTCCTACGAGGTCGTCGACGGCGCGTTTGACTGCGGCGTCATGATCACCGCTTCCCACAACCCCTACACCGACAACGGCATCAAGCTCGTCAACGACGAGGGCTACAAGATGGACGAGGACGTCCTCGAGCTCATCGAGGACTACATCGACGGCAAGAGCGAGGTGCCGCTGGCGACCGGAGACGCCATCGGCTGCACGGTCGACTACATGCAGGGTCGCAACCGCTACATCGCGCACCTCATCGCGAGCGCGAACTTCTCGCTCCAGGGAGTCAAGGTCGGCCTCGACTGCGCCAACGGCGCGGCCTCCTCCGTGGCCAAGCCCGTCTTCGACGCCCTTGGCGCCGACGTCCGTGTGATCAACAACAGCCCCGACGGCTTCAACATCAACGTGGACTGCGGCTCCACCCACATCGACCGCCTGCGCCGACACGTGGTCGAGCAGGGCCTCGACGTGGGCTTTGCCTACGACGGGGACGCGGACCGCTGCCTTGCCGTGGACGAGCGTGGCAACGTCGTCGACGGCGACCTGATCCTCTACATCTGCGGCGTCTACCTCAACAAGCACGGTCGGCTCACCGCCGGCACCGTGGTCCCCACGGTCATGAGCAACTACGGCCTGTTCAAGGCCTTCGACGAGGCGCGCCTCTCCTACGAGACGACCGCGGTGGGCGACAAGAACGTCTATGCTTGCATGCGCGCGAACGGCTACAGCCTGGGCGGCGAGCAGTCCGGCCACATCATCTTTGGCGACATCGAGTGCACCGGCGACGGCATCATGACCTCTCTGCGCATCATGGAGGTCCTGCGGGCCGAGCGCGAGACGCTCTCGCAGCTGTGCGCCCCGGTGAAGCTCTACCCCCAGGAGCTCGTCAACGTGCGCGTGAGCGACAAGGACGCCGCCATGAGCGACGAGGGCGTCCTTGCCGCCGTCAAGCAGGCCGAGGAGTTCCTTGCCGGTCAGGGCCGCGTGCTCGTGCGCGCGTCCGGCACCGAGCCGCTCGTGCGCACCCTCGCCGAGGCGCCGACCGACGAGCTCTGCCGCAAGGCCAACGCCATCGTGCTCGAGGCGCTCAAGCCGTTTCAAGCCTAGGTGAGAAAACGCCACGTCGCCCCTCGGGCTGCTAGAATCGTGACGTGCCCCAGACGCAGACACGAGGAGGCTCCGCATGTGCGGAATCGTTGGCTATACCGGCAGTAGCCAGGCAATTGGCTACCTGCTCGAGGGTCTCAAGACGCTCGAGTATCGGGGATATGACTCCGCGGGCGTCGCGGTGCTGGGGACCGACGGCGCCCTGCACGGCGTCAAGTGCGCGGGCCGTGTCGCCACGCTCGTCGAGCGCTGCGAGACGGCCAACCTCGTCGGGACGACGGGCATCGCGCATACGCGCTGGGCGACGCACGGGGCGCCGACCGACCGCAACTCCCATCCTCACCGGGACTGCAGCGGGCGCATCGCCGTCGTTCACAACGGCATCATCGAGAACTACCGCGAGCTGAGGGCGTATCTGCAGAGAGGTGGTCACACGCTCGTCTCCGAGACCGACTCCGAGGTGATCGCCCACCTCATCGAGGACGCTTGGGCGGGTCCCTCCGCCGGCAACCTCGTGGGGGCCGTCCGCAACGCGGTGCGCCGCCTCGAGGGCTCTTGGGCGCTTGCCGTGGTGTGCGCCGACGCGCCGGGCGAGATTGTGTGCGCGCGGAACGGGTCCCCGCTCGTGGTCGCCTCGACCTCGGAGGGGGCGTATGCCGCCTCGGACGTCACGCCTCTCGCAAGCGTCACCTCTCATGTCATCCAGCTTGAGAACGGCCAGCTCGCTCGGCTGGAGCGGGGAGGGCGGGTCACGGTCTTCGACGCCGAGGGCGCCGAGGTCGACGTTCCCTCGACCATAGACATCGACTGGGACGCCTCTGCGGCCACGCTCGGCGGCTACGCCGACTTCATGGCCAAGGAAATCGCCGAGCAGCCGGAGGCGATCGAGCGCCTGCTCTCCGGCCGCATGGGGGCTCACGGCGTCACCCTCGATGAGCTCTCCATGACAGGCGACGAGCTCGCCTCGGTCGACCGGGTCTACCTCATTGCCTGCGGAACTTCGTATCACGTGAGCCTCATCGCCCGGACCCTCATCCAGACGTGGGCGAAGGTGCCCGTCATCTGCGACTACGCCTCCGAGTTCAACTACGAGAACGACGTCTTGGTCACTCCCCACACGCTCGGGGTCATCATCACCCAGTCCGGCGAGACCGCCGACACGCTCACCGCGGCGCGGCGCCTCAAGGGGATGGGGTGCAAAGTGTTTGCGATCACCAACGTGCTCGGCTCGACGGCGGCGCGCGAGTCCGACGGCGTGCTCTACGTCCAGGCGGGCCCCGAGGTGTGCGTGGCGTCTACGAAGGCCTACACGGCCCAGATGGTGGCGAGCGCGCTTCTCGCCCTGCGCCTGGCCGAGGCTCAGGGTCAGATGGAGCGCGCGGAGGTGGAGCGTCGCTACGGGGACCTCTGTCGCATTCCCGACCTCATTCGCGAAGTCATCTCGCGCTCCTGGCAGGACAAGCGCGCCGCGCAGCTCTTCCGCCGTGCGCACTCCGCCCTCTTCCTCGGTCGTGGCGTCAACGCGACGACGGCCCTCGAGGGCGCGCTCAAGCTCAAGGAGATCAGCTACCTCCACGCCGAGGCCTATCCCGCCGGCGAGATGAAGCACGGGCCCATAGCCCTGCTCGAGCCCGGCTTCCCCGTGGTCGCCATCGTCCCCGAGGACCGCGTCCACGATAAGACGGTCTCCAACATCCAGGAGGTCATCGCGCGCGGCGCCGTGTGCGTGGCGGTTGCCACGGACGGCGACGAGGCCGTCGCCTCTCTCGTGGAGCATGTCCTGTGGATTCCCCATGTGCCGGACGAGCTGCTCGTTCCCATCGTCGCCGTGGTCCACCTGCAGATGCTCGCGCGCCACGTTGCCCTTCTCCGCGGGTGTGACGTTGACAAGCCCCGCAATCTTGCGAAATCGGTTACGGTGGAGTAGCTATGGCAACGGCAGGCATCGGCGTGGACATGCTCGAGATCGAGCGCATGGAGCGCGTCATCGCGCGACGGCCCAACTTCGTGAGGCGCGTGTTCACGGAGGAGGAGCGCGCATATTGCGAGAAGAGCGCGCGTCCCGCAGAGCACTATGCCGCACGGTTCGCCGCGCGGGAGGCCGTGCTCAAGGCGCTGGGCACGGGCTTTTCGGACGGCGTTGGCCTGCGTGACGTCTCCGTCTCGCGCGACGAGTCGGGCCGGCCGCGCGCGGTGCTCGCGGGGCGTGCCGCCGAGATCGCCCGCGAGCGCGGGGTGCGTGAGATCGCGCTCTCCATCTCGCACACCCACGACGTTGCCGTGGCCAACGCCATCGCGGTGACCGATGACGTGCGCCCCGTGCCGCCGGCCCGTGACGAGGCGGCCCGCGCGCTCGCAACCTCGTTCAAGGAGGCGCGCTCGGTGCTCGACGAGCTCGAGCGCGTGCAGGAGGAGGCGCTGAGCGGCATCGACGAGCGCCGTGACGAGAAGAACGCTACGAAGGAGTAGATGACATGCAGCCGGTACTCAACATCGAGGACGTCAAGTGCGTCGAGGTCGCCCTCACGCGCGAGGGGGTGAGCGTCTCCGAGCTCATGCACCGCGCCGGTTGCGCCGCGGCGCAGGAGGTCATGGAGCTCGGCGGCGTCGAGAACGTCGTGGTGCTCGCCGGCCTTGGAAACAACGGCGGCGACGGCTGGGTCGCCGCCGAGGCGATGCACGCCCACGGCGCCAACGTCACCGTCGTGACGCCGGTCGACCCGGACGAGCTCGCCGGCGACCTTGCCCGGCAGGTCGCCCAGAGCGCCGTGCGCGCGGGAATCCAACCCATGGTCGGCCCCTCGCGCGACGAGCTCGAGAGCCTGCTGGAGACTGCGGACGCCGTCCTCGACTGCATGCTGGGCACGGGCTTTCACGGGGACGTCCGCGCCCCCTTCGACATCTGGATCGACTGCGTGAACGCGTGCTCGGCGCGCGTGGTCTCCGTCGACGTTCCGAGCGGCCTCTCGGCCCAGACCGGGCACGCCTCGAAGAGCTGCGTCGTCGCCGACATGACCGTCACGATGCTCGCCCTCAAGCCCGGCCTGCTCGCCGACGACGGCCGTGACGTGTGCGGCGCGATCGTGGTGGCGCCGCTCGCGGAGCAGACCGAGCGCCTCGTCATCGACGCCGATCCCGTTGCCTGGAGGACCGACCTCATCGACTACCTCGACGTGCTCCCGACCCCCTCGATGGCGGTCGACAAGTTCACGCGTGGCTCGGTGCTCGTCGTTGGCGGGTCGAGGCGCTTCCCGGGGGCCGCGATCATGGCCGCCCGCTCCGCCGCGCGCATGGGCGCCGGCTACGTGACGCTGGCCGTCCCGGCCTCGGTGGCCTACGTGGCACAGTCCCATCTGCTCGAGATCCCCGTGGTCCCCCTTCCCGAGGAGTCCGACGGGACCATCTCGGCCGATGCGCGCGACGTCGTGGCCAAGCTCGCCGAGCGCGCCTCGGCCGTGCTCGTTGGTCCGGGAATGCGCACGACGAGCGGAACCTCAGCGATCGTTTCGAAGCTGCTCGAGACCAGCGCGCCCCTCGTCGTCGACGCCGACGGCCTCAACTGCCTCTCCCGTCTCACCGACGGTGCCCTGCCCGAGTTTCCCGAGATCACGCGCCGCGGCGCGCCCCTCATCCTCACGCCGCACCGCCACGAGCTCGGACGGCTCGTCGGGCTTCCGTCCAACCCGCCCGACTCGCTCGTCGACCAGCTCGAGGCGGCGCGCAAGATCGTCTGGTCGGACGGGGGCTCCGAGCTCGTCGTCGTCACCAAGGGCACGGCGACCGGCTGCGTGAGCGTGGAGCGCGCGGTCATGCCCAAGCCGGGCCCGGCCGCGCTCGCCACCGCCGGCTCCGGGGACGTGCTGGCGGGCATGATGGTCTCGGCCCTCGCCCAGCACGGCGGCGGCGTCGATCTCGCCCTTCTCGCCGCCTATGTCTGCGAGGTCCACGGCTACGCGGGTTCGCTGGCCGCCGAGCGGAGGGGTACGCGCGCCGTCATGGCAACCGACGTCATCGACGTGATCGGCCTTGCCCAAGACGCGGTTGACGAGCACGTCATGTATCCGGAAGCGGACGAGCTGGCCTAGCGGCGAGGAGGAGGACATGGACAATCACGCGAGTCCGGAAACCCGCTGGTCCTGGGTCGAGGTGAACCTCGCTGCCCTGAGGAGGAACACCGCCTCCTTCAGGCGCCAGATCGGGCGCGGCACGCAGATGATGTGCGTCGTCAAGGCCGACGCCTACGGGCACGGTGCCGTCCCGTGCGCCAAGACCATGCACGCCGCCGGGGCAGACCAGTTCGCCGTCGCCACGGTGCGTGAGGGCATCTCCCTGCGCGAGGGCGGCATCGAGTGGCCCGTCCTCATCCTCTCCGAGCCCCCCGTCGACTGCGTGGGAACGCTCGTCGACTATGACCTCATGCCGGCGGTCTACACGGCCGACTTCGCCCTTGCGCTGGGCGAGGCCGCTGCCTCGCGAGGTCGCGTGGCCCGCTATCACCTGGCGGTCGACACCGGCATGACGCGCATCGGCGTCCGCCGTCAGGATGCCGTGGAGCTTCGCCGAACCATCGACTTCCACCGCGGCCTCGAGTGCGCGGGCACCTTCACGCACTTCGCCACGGCCGACGTCCTGGACGACTGGGACTTCGCCCTGCAGCTCAACCGCTTTCGCGAGACGGTTGAGGCGCTGCGCGGGGCGGGGCTCGACACGGGCCTCGTCCACTGCGACAACACGCCCGGCACCGTGCTGCACCCCGAGTGCCACTTCGACATGTGCCGCGTGGGCATCGGCCTCTACGGCCTGCACCCCGCCGACGTGACGCGTCCCCGGATCGAGCTCGAGCCGGTCATGAGCGTTCGAGGCCGCGTGGTGCGCGTGCTCTACCCCAACGTCGGCGACGGCGTGGGCTACGGCCTCACCTATCGCGTGCCCAAGCAAAACATCCAGATCGCCACGGTGCCCATCGGCTACGCCGACGGCCTTGCGCGCGAGCTCTCCAACAACATGGACGTGCTCGTGGGCGGCGTGCGCTGCCGGCAGGTGGGCAACATCTGCATGGATCAGTTCATGTTCGCGGTGGACGTCAACAGCGCCCGCGCCTACCGCCCGTCGCGCCCGGTGGAATATGGCGACGTGGTCACCCTCATCGGCACGGACGGCAACGAGTCCATCGACGCGGACGAGATGGCCCAGCTGCGCAACACGATCAACTATGAGGTTGTCTGCGACTTTGGGATGCGCCTTGAGAAGATCTACACCTAGCGGGTCCGGCGGTCGTCGCACGGCCGCGGAGAGAAGGGGGCTCGACCTCATGTCCGTCATGCACATCCCCGGTCACGAGCACCAGCGGCCGCGCGAGGTCTCGCTCCAGGAGATTCGCGACCTCATGGGCGACTGCCAGCTCTGCCCGCTGGGCGCAACGCGCACCAACCTCGTCTTTGGCGTCGGGAACCCGCGCGCCCGCGTGATGTTCGTCGGCGAGGGCCCCGGCCGCAACGAGGACCTGCAGGGAGAGCCCTTCGTGGGCGCCGCCGGCCACAAGCTCGATGCCCTTCTCGGCTGCGCGGGGCTCACGCGCGACGAGATCTACATCGCCAACGTGGTCAAGTGCCGGCCGCCCGGAAACCGCAACCCCAAGCCCGAGGAGATCGAGGCCTGCTCACCGTTCCTGCGCGAGCAGATTCGCTCTATCTGGCCCGACGTCATCGTGTGCCTGGGCAACTTCGCCTCGCAGTTTGTCCTGCGCACCAACAAGGGCGTGACGTCGCTGCGCGGCCAGCTCTATCAGACGGGCCACTTCGTGGTCTGCCCGACCTTCCACCCGGCCGCCTGCATCTACCACTCCGACTGGCAGCCGCTGCTCGAGGCGGACCTGCGGATGGTCGGCGCGTGGCTGGCCGAGCATCCCGTCGAGCCCGAGGGAGGGGTACGGTGAGCGAGAAGATCATCAAGACGTGCTCGCGTGACGAGACCATCGCGCTGGGGGAGCGCCTGGGGCGCCTGCTCGTCCCCGGTGACGTGCTGGTGCTGACGGGGGACCTCGGGGCGGGCAAGACCCAGCTCACCAAGGGTGTCGCCGCGGGCATGGGCGTGGAGGGCGACGTCACGAGCCCCACCTTCACCATCGAGATGGTCTACGAGGGCGCCGAGATGCCGCTCTACCACTTTGACCTCTATCGCCTGGACGACCCCGACCAGCTCGAGGACACGGGCATCTTCGACGTGCTGGGCGCCGACGGCGTCTGCTCGATCGAGTGGGGCGAGCAGTTCTCCGAGGAGATCGGTGACGCGCGCGTGGACGTCTTCGTGACGCGCCTCGATGACGAGGCCGCGCCGGGGGAGGAGCCCCCGCGCGAGGTCCGCCTCGTCGCGCATGACGCCCGGGGCGAGGAGCTGCTCGCCGCGCTGTAGCGCTCGGTTGCTGGAGGATGTCCTTCTCGTCCAAAATTGAGAAAAAATCTCAATTGAGAACAAGTATCAATATGCTATAGTCTTCGCAGCACGAGAGGAGGCGAGGCATGTCTGGCAGAAACACCGTTCAGCGCACGATTATCGAGGACGAGCTGCGCCGTCTGGCCAACCATCCCACCGCTGACGAGGTGTATGAGGCCGTCCACGCCTCGCATCCCAGCATCGGCCGCGCCACGGTCTATCGTACACTGGGCAGGCTTTCGGACGAGGGCCTGATCGGCCGCGTGAAGATCAACAACGGCGCCGACCACTTTGACCATCAGGCGTTTGCGCACTACCACGTGCGCTGCACCTGCTGCGGGCGCGTCGACGACGTGATGATTCCGGTGCTGGGGGAGGTCGACGAGGCTGCCGCGCGGGTGACGGGGTATCAGATCACCGGCCATGCGCTGCAGTTCGACGGCGTCTGCCCCGCGTGCCAGCAGGGTTTGGCTTCTACGGCCTAGGGCCGAGAGCATAGGAGAGGGCGGCGGGGCGCCACGCCTCGCCGCACGTCAACAACGAGGAGGTCACCATGGACAAGTGGGTCTGCAAGGTCTGCGGTTACATCTACGAGGGCGCCGAGCCGCCGGCGGAGTGCCCGGTCTGCAAGGCTCCGGCCAGCATGTTCGAGAAGGTCGAGGGTGAGCTCAAGCTCGCCGCCGAGCACGAGTACGGCATCTACGGCAAGACCGTCAAGGACAACCCCGACATCTCCGACGAGGACAAGGCCTACATCCTCGAGCAGCTCAAGGCCAACTTCAACGGCGAGTGCTCCGAGGTCGGCATGTATCTCTGCATGGCCCGCATCGCCCACCGCGAGGGCTATCCCGAGATCGGCCTGTACTGGGAGAAGGCCGCCTACGAGGAGGCCGAGCACGCCTCCAAGTTCGCCGAGCTGCTCGGCGAGGAGCTCGAGCCCAACATGAAGGCCTCCACCAAGGCCAACCTCGCCTGGCGCGTCGACTGCGAGTTCGGCGCCACGCAGGGCAAGACGGAGCTCGCCACCTGCGCCAAGAAGAACAACCTCGACGCCATCCACGACACCGTCCACGAGATGGCTCGTGACGAGGCCCGCCACGGCAAGGCTCTCAAGGGCCTGCTCGAGCGCTACTTCGGCTAATGGCCGGCAAGCCTCAGAAAAAGGCTGCCCGCAAGAAGGTCAAGCCCTCGGGGCCCGCGCCGTGCGCGGTGCTCTGGGGGCTTGACCCCTCTTCCGAGAAGGGCGCGGCGGTCCGCGGGGTGCTGCGCGAGATGGGCGTGGTGGCGCGCACGGCGCTGCCCGAGCGGCTGGGCGATCCGGCGGGCGCGTTCGCGCGGCTTCCGGGGTTTCGGCAGACGCCGATGCCCTATGAGGGGCCGACGCCGGAGTGCGATGAGTTTGTCCTGCTCTGCGGACTTACGGACGCACAGGTCAACGTTTTTCTCGCCCGCTCGCGCGAGGCGGGGTGCGTGGTGGGGCCCAAGGCGCTGCTCAACAAGGTCAACCGCGCCTGGCCGCTCGTGCGTTTGATCGAGGCGGTGGCTGGCGAGCATGCGGCCACTTCCGCCCGGGCAGACTCGGACTAACCCCACACGCGGTCTCTGTTTTAGTTTAATCGGCGGGCGTTTTCGCAGGAAAGCTTTTGTGAAGAGCGACCACGTGTGGGGTTCATCGTTTTGAAACATTCCCTGCGAGCATCGCTCCGCGCTACACTTAGCAGGTTGAAACCCTGAGCGAGAAGAGCTGCGCATGAGCGAGAAGAACGTCAAACCTGCCGAGAAGACCGTCCTGGCGCTGGACACGTCCACGGACATGCTGGCGTGCGCCGTCGGGCGCGTGGGCGCGGACGGTGTCGTGGAGGTGCTCGCTGCCCGCGACCACCTCTGCCGCCGTCAGGCAAACGTGGAGCTCGTGACCACGGCGCGGGAGGCGCTCGCCGACGCCGGCCTTTCGATGGGCGAGCTCGACGCGGTACTCGTGGGGCGCGGCCCCGGCTCGTTCACGGGCGTGCGGATCGGCATCGCCACGGCCAAGGGACTCGCGTGCGGCTTAGGCCTGCCACTTTATGGGACCTCCGCGCTCGACGCGATGGCGTGGTCGGCGCATGCCGCCGGCGCCCGAGGGACGCTCGCGGTGGCGGGCGACGCCATGCGCGGCGAGGTCTACCCGGGCATCTACGAGCTGGACGAGGCTGGCGCACACCGCATCTTCCCGGCCGAGACCGTGCTCAAGGCCGATGCCTGCGTGACGGCCTGGGTCGGGCGTGCCGACGCCGTCGACCTCACGCTCACGGGCAACGGGCTGGTCAAGTACCGCGGGCGCTTTGAGGCTGCGGGGCTCACGTCCTTCTCGCCCGAGGAGGCGTGGTACCCCACGGGAGAGGGGCTTCTGCGCGCTGCCGTGGAGGCCGGGGTGTTTGAAGGCGCGTCCGCCCAGCCCGGAGACCCGGCGCTGGTCCTTCCCATCTACACCCGTCTCTCTGACGCCGAGGAGGCCGAGCGAACGCGCCTTGGCCTCAAGAAGCCGGCGACTGTTGAGCTTACCGGCGTGGATGACGCGCTTGCGGGCATCCACCTGCAGTTGCGTCCGATGACGGTGAACGACACCGCCGCCGTGGCCGCCCTCGAGGCCAGCGCCTACGAGGGCTCCGCGCACACGCCGTGGACGGAGCGGATGTTCTACGAGGAGCTCTCCCAGCCCGGCCGCAGCTGGTGGGTCGCGCACGACCAGGGGACCGTCATCGGCTTCGCGGGCGGCGTGCTCGCGGGGGCTGACTTCGAGGTCGAGGAGGTCGTCGTGGACGCGGCGCGCCGACGCGAGGGCATCGCCTGCCGCCTCGTGGCCCGCGTGGCCTACGACGCGCAGATGCTCGGGGCGCAGACGATCTCGCTCGAGGTTGACGAGAAGAACGAGCCTGCCCGCGCGCTCTACGGCGTGCTCGGTCTCGCGGAGGAGGGCCGTCGCCCGGGCTACTATCCGGCGGCCGCCGGCGAGCCCGCGCACGACGCCCTCATCCTGCGCGCGCCGCTGCCGCTCGCGGCGGACGCCGTGATCCAGAACGGCCGTCCGGAGCCGGCGCCCTCGATTCGCCCGTGGCCGATCGTGCCCGGCGAGCGCTCGCCCGAGGCGCGCGCCGCGCTGGCGGCCGCCGGGCCGCTCATCCTCTCGATCGAGTCCTCCTGCGATGAGACCGCCATGGCCGTGACGGACTCCCACGGCGTCGTGTGCGCGAGCGTCGTCGCCACGCAGATCGACTTCCACGCGCGCTTTGGCGGCGTGGTGCCCGAGATCGCCTCCCGCAAGCACACCGAGGCCATCGTGGGCGTCTTCGAGGAGACCCTCGCCCGAGCCGGCGAGCACTTTGGCGTGGACACGCTGGCGCCCTCCGACCTCGCGGCCGTGGGCGTCACGGCGGGGCCGGGCCTCGTGGGCGCGCTCGTGGTGGGCGTCGCCTTTGCCAAGGGCCTCTGCGCGGCCGCCGACCTGCCGCTCATTGCCGTGCACCACCTCGAGGGCCACCTCATGGCCAACCTCTTCGAGACGCCGGACCTCGAGCCGCCCTTCGTGGCGAGCATCGTCTCCGGTGGCAACACCATGCTCGTGCACGTGCGCGCCTGGGGCGACTACGCTCTTCTCGGCGCCACGATCGACGACGCGGTGGGCGAGGCCTTCGACAAGGTGGCCAAGGCGCTCGGCCTGGGATACCCCGGCGGCCCCGTGATCTCCAAGCTCTCCGCGCAGGGCAATCCCAAGGCCATTCACTTCCCGCGCGCAATGATGCACAGCGGCGACTACAGCTTCAGCCTCTCCGGCCTCAAGACCGCCGTCATCACCTACATCGAGGGCGAGAACCGCGCCGGTCGCCCCATCAACCTGCCCGACCTTGCGGCGAGCTTCGAGGCGGCCGTCATCGACGTTCAGGTGGCCAAGGCCGTGACCGCCGTGGAGGAGACCGGTGTTGCCGACTTCTGCGTCGGCGGCGGCGTGGCGGCCAACCCGGGTCTGCGCGCAGCGTACAAGAAGGCGCTCGAGAAGCGCGGCGTGCGCGTGACCGTGCCGCCCATGCGCGCCTGCGGCGACAACGCGGCCATGATCGGGATCGCGGCCCTGAGGAGCTACAACGCCGGGTCCTTCTCGCCGCTTACGCTGGACGCCGACCCCAATGCGGCCCTGGGCGCCTGGGCCACGCCCAACGCCCCCGTCCCGCCTACCTGGGAGTGATGAAAAGGGACAGTCCCTTTTCATCAGGATGTGCTCGGACAGCGCGTTTTTCTCAGGAAATCGCACTCTTATAGTGCAGCTTGGAGGATTGGTGGCCGATATGTACGCCTGCGACTACGAGTCCCCTCTTGGGAGGATGCTGCTTGCGGCAGACGGTGACGGTCTGGCGGGCGCGTGGTTCTACGGTCAGCGCTACTTTGCTCGCGGACTGGAGGATGGCGAGAAGAACGTGGAGCTTGAGGCGCCCGCGCTGGCTGCTGCGCGCCGCTGGCTGGATGCGTACTTCGCAGAGGAACGTCCGTCTGCGGCGGACGTTCCGTTGGCGCCGCGCGGCACCGCGTTCCAGCGCCGCGTGTGGGACGCGCTTCTCGCCATCCCGTATGGGGAAACGCGCACGTATGGCGAACTTGCGGCGGCGTTGGGTAGCTCGCCGCGCGCCGTCGGCTCCGCCGTGGGCAAGAACCCCGTCAGCGTGATCATCCCGTGCCACCGCGTGGTGGGCGCGGACGGCTCCCTCACCGGCTACGCCGGCGGCCTCGACCGCAAGTGTGCGCTGCTAGAGCTGGAGCTGGAGAGCACCACCCCTGCCCGTTGACGTGCGGCTTCCGGACGTTTTGGGACGAGAAACCGTCCGCAATCCGCGCCTAGCTGCCCAAGGCGCCGATAACGGCACTGCGCGGGCGCGGCGATAAGAGCCCGCCGCGAGTTCCGCAGCCGCGCCCTGCGCGGCGAGGACTGTCCGAGCGCCGGGTTCTTATCACCGCGCCCGCGCCGAAGGAGACGTCAGCACGCGCCGGACCCGCACATGAGCTCAATGATCGTCCGGTCTGTCTCGCGCATGCCCCGAGCGGCCAAAACACCCACGTTGCGGATCGTGTTCTCCACGCCCTTGACTACGATGCCGTCGCCGCCGTAGAACTGCTTGCCCTGGCTCTGCATCTGCATGCCCAGAAGGCCGGCCTCCACCGCGCTCGCGATCTTGGCCGCGCAGCTCGCCTTGGCGCCGTCGCAGACCATGCCGGAGTCGATGGCGATGGCGTTGACCACGGTGTGGGAAATCTCGTCCGCTCGCCCGCCGTAGAGGTAGGTGATGCCGGCCGCCGCGCCAGCTCCCGCGCTCGTGGCGCCGCAGTAGGCGGAGAGTCGGCCGATGCCGGTCTTGAGGTGGATGGTCACCAGGTTGGACACCACGAGCGCTCGCAGCAGCTCCTCGTGGGAGACGCCCAGCTCCTGCGCATAGACGATCACGGGGACACTGGCGGTGAGGCCCTGGTTGCCGCTGCCGGAGTTGATGACCACGGGAAGCTCGCAGCCGCCCATGCGGGCGTCGGAGCCAGCGGCAGCCCACGCCTTGGCGCGGTTTGCCACGCCGTCGCCGTACGCCTCGAGCAGCACCTTGCCGATGCCCGCGCCCCACGCGCCGTCCAGTCCCTCGCGCGCGATGGCCATGTTGCAGGCGATCTGGCGGCCGAGCAGCTGCTTCACGTCCTCGAGGTCCACCTCGTCGGCAAACTCGACGATCTTCTCGATGGAGAGGCAGCTGCGGTCGACGCCGGCGTCCCCCTCGCCCGCGGTCTCCTCGAAGGGCTCGCTGAGAAGGACCTCGCCGTCGCGCTCCACGCGGATGACGTTGGTGTGCGAGCCGGCGATCTCGCAGAACGCCTCGTGGCCGCCGCCCGAGACGCGCACCTGGATGTCAAAGATCCACGGGCGCTCGCTCGGCACCACGGTGACCTCGTGCGTGGCGAGAAAATCGCGCATCTCGGCAATCTCCTCGCCGGTCACGCCTGCCAGGACCTCGAGCTTGGCCTCGGCGTCTCCTGCCACCACGCCCGCCGCCGCGGCGGCCTCGATGCCGCGCGCGCCGCCCGTGTTGGGGACGACGACGCTCTTCACATTCTTGATGATGTTGGCGGAGGCCGCCACGTCAACGCGCTCCGGCAGCGTGCCGAGCGTCTGGCGCGCGAGCGCGGCACAGTAGGCCACGGCGATGGGCTCGGTGCAGCCCATCGCGCAGACGAGCTCCTCCTCGAGGATGGCGACGTAGGCGTCGTAGTTTTCCTGGTCCATGAAGGCCTCCTGGGCAACCCGTTACGGCGGTGTTTCCCACGATGGTATCACCTCGAGGTTCTTCTCGCCCCGTTGTATCCTGCCGACGTGCGCGTAACTTTCTCGCATTAAGTTGCAAGGGGGAGGGGAATGGGTCCCCTCCGGTTGCGTCGCGCGGAAGGGGATTACTCAAAAAGGGAAAGGAACCACCATGAAGGCCACCCCGCACGTGTACGTATCTGACAGAGTCTCTCGCCGCGACTTCCTCAAGCTCTCGAGCCTCGTGGCGGGCATGGGAGGCGTGATGGTCCTTTCCGGCTGCGGCCCCGCCGCGCAGGACTCCACCACGGACACCACCGACGCGACCGACGAGCCTGCCGCAAACGCCGACGGCGCTGCGACCCTCGGCGACGGCGTGACGCTGCGCGTGGGCATGGAGGCCGCCTACGCCCCCTACAACTGGCAGGCGACCGAGGAGTCCGACACCACCATCCCCATCGAGAACGTCGAGGGCGCCTTCGCCGACGGCTACGACGTTCAGATCGCCAAGCGTATCGCCGAGGAGCTGGGCATGGAGCCTGTCGCGGTGAAGATGGACTTTGGCGCGCTCGTCGACTCCCTCAACAACGGCACCATCGACATCATCTGCGCCGGCATGTCCGTCACCCCGGAGCGCGCCGAGTCCGCGGACTTCACCGACTCCTACATCGACGACGAGGTCATCATCGTCGTCAAGAAGGATGGCGACTACGCCGACGCCACCAAGCTCTCCGACTTCTCCGGCGCCTCCGTCCTCGGCCAGAAGGACACCTTCTACGACGACCTCATCGATGAGATTCCCGACGTCAACCACATGACGCCCGTCGCCACGGTGCCGCTCGTCGTCGACGCCATCGAGAACGGCACCTGCGACGCCGTCACGTTCTCCTCGATGTCGCTGCCCAACCTGCTCGAGAACTACCCTGACCTCATGAAGGTCGAGCTCGAGGAGGGCGAGGGCTTCTCCGATCCGAGCAACCCGGACAACGCGGCCATCGCCAAGGGCAACGACGAGATGCTCGACCGCCTCAACGAGATCATCGCCGGCATCACCGAGGAGGAGCGCCTCGAGATGTGGCAGGATTGCATGGACCGCCAGCCTGCGTAGTGATGAAAGGGGACAGTCCCTTTTCATCATCCGAGCGGGGCGGGGGCTCTGGCCCTCGTCCCGTTTGCGGCGAAATATCGACAAGAACCGCGAGGAGTCCTGAATGTCTAAACTGCGTGACTTCGTGACGCGCGACCATCGCTACGTGCTGCTGGGCACGAGCGTCGTGGCGTTTCTCGGCATGCTGCTCTCGAGCTCGCCGCGCCCGGAGCTCTCCTTCCTGGCGCACGCCTTCACCGTCGAGCTCGTGATGTACTACGTCCTGGCCGCCTGGCTCGTGCTCTGTGCCGTGGCGCTGCTGTTCAAGCTCACCCACTGGCACAACTATGCAGAGTCGTCGCCGCTCACCAAGCCGGCCGTGGCCCGGGCACTGCGCGTGGGCTCCTACGTGATCTGGGCGATAACCGCCGTCCTTCTCGTCGACCGATGGGTCATGGGGCTGGCGAGCGCCTGGCAGGTGGCGGCGGCCGCGGAGAAGATGCCCGACGACATGCTCGCCCAGGTGCTCTACATGTTCCAGCAGGGTCGCGACACCTACATCACCGGCATCGTCACCACCATCGAGCTGGCCGTCTTTGGCACGCTGATCGCGTTTTTCCTGGCGCTGCTGCTGGTCTTCGTGCGCATCATGCAGGTCGACCGCTCCGACAACGACTGCGTGCGCTTCTTCAAGAAGGTCGGCGTGTGGTTTGCCAAGGTCTACAGCACCGTGGTGCGCGGCACGCCGATGCTC
Organism: Olsenella sp. An293; assembly: GCF_002159495.1. Taxonomy (GTDB): domain Bacteria; phylum Actinomycetota; class Coriobacteriia; order Coriobacteriales; family Atopobiaceae; genus Thermophilibacter. Next base: position 165,463 of record NZ_NFIT01000005.1, on the reverse strand, counting down.
GTCCAGGGCGTCATCATCTACTATGCGGGCTTTGCCTTCGTGAGCAGCTTTGGCCTCAGCGTCACCGACACCAACGCCATCTGGTCGCGCTTTGTGGCCGGCCTCGTGGTGGTGTCGCTCAACTCCACCGCCTATATGATGGAGGTGCTGCGCGGCGGCATTGAGTCGGTGGACAAGGGGCAGATGGAGGCGGCGCGGTCGCTGGGTCTCTCGCAGTGGCAGGCCATGGTGCGGGTCGTCTTCCCGCAGGGCATCAAGTTCGCCATCCCCGGCCTCTCCAACGAGCTCGTCATCAACATCAAGGACTCGTCGGTCCTCTCCGTCATCGGCGTGTTCGACCTGGCCTTCGCCGCGTCCACGGTGGCGGGCATCTACTGGAAGCAGCTCAACGCCTACCTCGTGGCCGCCGTGTTCTACCTCATCATGACGGCGGTCGCGTCGTGGCTGCTCGGCAAGTTTGCCAAGCGCTTCAACGTGAAGGCCGAGACCATGGGCAGCACGTCCGACCAGCCCGTGAAGGTGGAGGAGTAAGCCATGAGCGAGAAGAACCTGAACGTCGCGGCCTCCGCCGCCGCTGCCGTCGAGCCCATGGTTCGCATCGAGGGCCTGCGCAAGAGCTTCGGTGACCTCGAGGTTCTGCGCGACATCAACCTCGACGTCATGCCCGGCCAGGTGGTCACCATCATCGGCGCCTCTGGTTCGGGAAAGTCCACCCTGCTGCGCTGCATCAATCTGCTCGAGACGCCCGACGCCGGCCACGTGTGGTTCCACGGCGCCGACCTCGCCGCCGAGCATGTGGACGTGAACCGCCTGCGCGAGAAGATCGGCATGGTCTTCCAGGGCTTCAACCTGTTCAATAACATGAACGTACTCGACAACTGCACGCTTGCGCCCGTGACCCTCAAGAAGTGCGCTAAGGCCGAGGCGCAGGAGGTGGCGATGCGTCACCTCGAGTCGGTGGGCCTGGCAGACTTCGCACGAGCGGACGTGAACAACCTCTCGGGCGGCCAGAAGCAGCGCGTCGCCATCGCGCGCGCCCTCTGCATGCAGCCTGACCTCATGCTCTTCGACGAGCCCACCTCGGCGCTCGACCCCGAGATCGTGGGCGAGGTCCTCGAGGTCATGCGCCGGCTTGCTGCCGAGGGCATGACGATGGTCGTGGTCACGCACGAGATGGCCTTTGCCAAGAACGTCTCCGACGAGGTCGTCTTCATGGACAAGGGTGTCATCGCCGAGAAGGGCGCGCCCGAGAAGCTCTTCACGGCGCCCGAGCACCCGCGTACTCGCGAGTTCCTTGCCCGCTACCTCGAGGGGTAGCCGATCGCCCCGCCGCTGGCATTTTTGGTCTCAAGTGTGCGGTCGCGGACGGGGGAGGCGCTCGATGGGCTCTTTGGCGCCAATCCGAGCTGCGATTCTTTTGCTGGGCGGCTTCCGTTGTCGGGGCCGCCCAGTTTCTTGCCGCTCACTTGGCGGGAAAATGGCCAACGGCATCGCGGGAAACTGCCGCGTGATACGATGCAAGGCAGATTCCGGCCCTTGAGAGAGGGGATTTCGATGGTGGACGGGTTCGTCAAGGTCGCGGCGGTGACGCCGGAGGTGCGCGTCGCGGACGTTGCCTTCAACGTGGAGTCCTGCGTGGCGGCGGCGCGAAGAGCCGCCGAGGAGGATGGCGCCGCCGTCATCGTGCTGCCCGAGCTCGCGCTCACGGGCTACACCTGCGAGGACCTCTTCTGGCAGGATGCCCTCATCCGTGCGGCGGACGACGGGCTTTCGAGCTTTGCCGCCGCTACGGCGGACCTTGACGCCCTCCTGCTCGTGGGCGTTCCCGTGCGCGCGGGCGGCAAGCTCTACAACTGCGCCGCCGTCGTCTCGAATGGCATGGTGCTCGGGCTTGTGCCCAAGACCCACATCCCCACCTATAACGAGTTCTACGAGGGGCGCCACTTCGTGTCCGGCCCCGTTGACCCCATCCCCGTCTCCGTGGGCGGCGAGAAGAACGTGCCCATGGGCACCAGCCTGCTCTTCTCGTGCCTCGAGCTTCCGGAGCTCGTGGTGGCGGCCGAGATCTGCGAGGACCTCTGGGTCGCCGCGCCGCCCTCGATCGCGCACGCCCAGGCCGGCGCCACGCTCGTCTGCAACCTCAGCGCGTCCAACGCCGTGGTGGGCAAGGCGGACTATCGCCGCAGCCTCGTTACCGGCCAGAGTGCGCGCCTGCTGTGCGGCTACGTCTACGCCAGCGCCGGCGCCGGCGAGTCCACGCAGGACCTCGTCTTTTCCGGGCACGACCTCGTGGCGGAGAACGGGCGGCTGCTCGCGGAGGGCAAGCCGTTCGGCGACGGCCGCGCCGTCTCCGAGATCGACGTTCGCTTCCTCGCGCAGGAGCGCACGCGCATGTCCACCTTCGAGTGCGCCGCCGCGCCGGAGGAGGCGGGCTATGCCGTCGTGCCCTTCTCGCTGGGAGCGGACGTCGCCTCGCGCGAGACCCCGCTCACCCGTTGGGTCGACCCGCATCCCTTCGTGCCGTCCGACCCCGCCCGTCGAGCGGAGCGCTGCGAGGACGTCTTTGCCATTCAGGCGCACGGCCTCGCCAAGCGTCTCGCGCATACGCGTTCGAGCAAGGCGGTCATCGGCGTCTCCGGCGGCCTCGACTCCACCCTCGCGCTGCTCGTGACCGTGCGGGCCTTTGACCTTCTCGGCCTTGATCGCCGCGGCATCATCGCCGTGACCATGCCGGGCTTTGGCACCACGGACCGTACGCATGACAACGCCACCCTGCTCTCGCAGGCCCTTGGCGTGCAGCTGCGCGAGGTCGTCATCGGGCCCTCGGTGCGCCAGCACTTCGCCGACATCGGGCACGACGAGTCGGTCCATGACGTCACCTACGAGAACGCCCAGGCACGCGAGCGCACGCAGATCCTTATGGACGTCGCCAACCAGGAGGGCGGGCTCGTCATTGGCACGGGAGACCTCTCGGAGCTGGCGCTGGGCTGGGCCACCTACAACGGCGACCACATGTCCATGTACGCCGTCAACGCGAGCGTGCCCAAGACGCTGGTGCGTCATCTCGTGCGCTACGTGGCGGACACCTGCGGAAACGTCGCGGAGTCCGAGGTCCTTCTTGACGTGCTGGACACCCCGGTCTCCCCGGAGCTCCTCCCCGCCGCGGGTGACGGCAAGATCGCGCAGAAGACCGAGGACCTCGTGGGTCCCTACGAGCTGCACGACTTCTTCCTCTACGAGGTGCTGCGCCGCGGCACCAACCCGGCCAAGGTCTACCGTCTCGCCCGCTATGCTCTGGGCGAGAAGTACGACGACGCCACGATCCTCTCCTGGCTCAAGGTCTTCTACCGCCGTTACTTTGCCCAGCAGTTCAAACGCAGCTGCCTGCCCGACGGCCCCAAGGTGGGCTCGGCGGCAGTGAGCCCGCGCGGCGATCTGCGCATGCCCTCGGACGCCTGCTCCGCGCTCTGGCTCGCCGAGCTCGAGACACTGTGATGCGAAGACGTGCGTGAAAGCGGGGTAGTCCCGCTCTCACGCACGTCAGATCAAGTCGCACAAATTGACCGTCGCCCCCGCTCCCCCTCCGAGCGCATCAGCGGACGGTAAAGACGTACGTGCAGATGCCGTTCTCGAAGCTGACCTCGAGCGCGTAGCGGTAGCCGGGCTCCACGGTGAGGCCCACGGTCCCGTCCTCGCCGAGGTTGGCATCGATGATTTCGCCGACGACGTCGCTCGCGGCGACGTCCTGCGCAGACCCCGCCTCCTCGGCGGCCGCCGCGAGGTCGTCCTCGGCATAGCGCATCACGTCGACGTAGGTGGCGGGCTCGTCAAAGCTCGCCGTGACCTCGGTCGGCTCGTCCACGTTGGCCGTGGGCATGCCGTCCGCGTCGTATTGCACGGGGTGCGCAGCGTCGGTCGTGACGGTCATGGACTCGCCGTCCTGCTCAAAGGTCCAGGTGGAGCTGCAGGTGAGAGGGTAGACGCTCTCAGACCCGCAGACGAGCGTTGCCTGGGGCGGGTTGGCGGGGTCGCCCGCGGTGCCGACCTCGTCCGTCGTGCTCGGGACGTTGTCAGCGGCGTCATCGGCAGGGGCGTCCTCGACCTGCTGGCTTTCGGTGACTTCCTCGGCCGGCGTGTCCTGTGCCTGCGGCTGCTGGTTGCAGGCGGTCGCGCCGAGGGCGAACGTAAGGGCAAGCGCCGAGCCGAGCACGAGCGGCGTCTTGGTTCTTCTCATAATCTCTCCTTCTGCTTGGCGTGAGATGGGGCGGCCCTCATCTCGCATCATCGGACGGTGAAGACGTAGGTGACCTCGCCGGCGTCAAACGTGGCGAGAAGTGCGTAGCGATACCCGGGCTCAACAGTGAACGAGAGGCCGTCGGTCTCCACCGGCTCGCCCTCGGCGTCGAGCGCGTCCTCGCTCCAGCGCGTGACCTCGATGCCCGTGGCCGGGACGTCAAAGCTCGCGGTCACCTCCGTGGGCGCGTCGACGCTCACGTCGGGCAGCTCGTCTGCCGCGAGCTGGGCGGGGAGCGCGGAGTCGGCGGAGATGGCGGTCATCTCGCCGTTCTCCTCGTAGCTCCAGGTGTAGCCATAGCTCTGCAGCATGAGCGAGACCGCCGCGAGCTCCGTGGTGTACTCGAGCGACGCGTACGGCAGCTCGGCGGGGTCCTTGGGATGCCAGATTTGCGCCACCAGCTCGTCGTACTTCTCGGCGTCCGCGGGCGAGCCCTCCTCGACCACCTCGACCTTGGTGATGCCCGGGTACTGACCGGGGTAGCTCTGCAGCATGATGCCGTTGCCGGTCACGCGCACGATGTTGCCGGCCGTGAGCTCGGGAGCGCTCTCGGGCAGGGTGGGGTAGTAGGGGGAACCGGTGTCCTGGTCAACAAAGAGGACCTCGCCGTCGCCAAACGTGACGACCATCGCCGTGCTCACGAACTCGTCCATATCGGCCCCCTCGCCCTCGGCCCCCTTGGCGTCAAAGAGATAGCCCGCGTCTCCGCCCTCGAACCAGGCTCCGACGTAGTAGCGCCAGCCCGACTCTGCCACAAAGGTCGCGGCTCCGTCCTCGAGCGCGCACTCGACCCCCTCGAGGGTTCCGTCGTCTGCGTAGCGCACGACCTCGACCTCGTTTGCGGGCTGCGAGAAGGACGCGCGGACCTCGGCGGTCCCGGAGACGGCGAGGTCGGGAACGTCGCTGTCCGCGAGCTCGGTCGGCGCGACGGGGTCGCTCGCGACGCCGTCCCAGCTGTAGCCGTGCGTGAGCATGGCCGCGTTGACCACGGCGTCTTCGGTCTCCGTCCGCACGGTGCCGGCGGGCGGCTCGGACTTGGCGCAGGCGGCGAGAAGGGCGGCGAGCGCGCAGGCGCACAGAGCTTGCATGAGGCGTCGAACGCGGATCGACATGGGTCTGCCCTCCCCGGGAACGGTGGCCCTGCATTATCAGTGTTCCCTATAGTACCGGGCCGCAGGCAAAACGTCCGGGGATTCCACCGTCTTTTTCGCAACGCGACGGCCCTTCTCGCCTGCCTCGTTCAGAGTCAGAAAATCTAAGTGCGTCTTGGAAGATTTTTTCACGCGAGGTGGTATAAGTCGGCGCGTCTGGGTATGATTCTGAACGTTGGATAGCGCGTCGCCGGATTGTCCGGACGTCGCAGAGCCGCGCCCGCAGGGGCGCCTCAGAAGGAGGTTCTTGAACATGACTCTTAAGCCGCTGGGTGATCGCGTCCTCGTGAAGCCGGCCCCCAAGGAGGAGAAGACCTCGACGGGCCTCTACATCTCGAGTGGTGCCCAGGAGAAGCCGCAGCGCGGCCAGGTCGTGGCCGTCGGCGCTGGCAAGCTCAACGACAAGGGCGAGCGCATCGCCATCGACGTGCACGTCGGCGACGAGGTCTACTACGGCAAGTTCGGCGGCAACGAGGTCAAGATCGACGGCGAGGACTTCCTGCTCCTGCGCGCCGACGACATCTACGCCGTTATCGAGGACTAGCTTCGCGTTTCGCGAGAAGAACCAATGATTTTGGAGGACTAAGCAATGGCTAAGGACATTCTTTTTGGCACCGACGCTCGTGCCAAGCTCGCCAAGGGCGTCAACACCCTCGCTGACGCCGTGACCACCACCATGGGCCCCAAGGGTCGCTATGTGGCCCTGCAGCGCTCCTACGGCGCTCCCACCATCACCAACGACGGCGTCTCCGTGGCCAAGGAGATCGAGCTCAAGGACCCCATCGAGAACATGGGCGCCCAGCTCGTGAAGGAGGTTGCCACCAAGACCAACGACGCCGTGGGTGACGGCACCACCACCGCCACGCTTCTCGCCCAGGTCATCGTCAACGAGGGCCTGCGTAACGTGGCCGCCGGCGCCAACCCCATCGCCATCCGTCGCGGCGTCGACAAGGCCGTGAACGCCGTCGTCGAGGAGATGCGCAACAACGCGCAGGAGGTCTCCACCAAGAAGCAGATCGCCTCCGTCGGCACCATCTCCGCCTCCGACCCCGAGATTGGCAACAAGATCTCCGACGCCATGGAGGTCGTGGGCAAGGACGGTGTCATCACCGTCGAGGAGTCCCAGACCTTTGGCATCGACATCGACACCGTCGAGGGCATGCAGTTTGACAAGGGCTACATCTCTCCGTACTTCTCCACCAACAACGAGACCATGACGGCCGAGCTCGACTCCCCGTACATCCTCATGACCGACCAGAAGGTCTCCAACATCCAGGACATCCTGCCGATCCTCGAGGCCGTCCAGAAGCAGGGCGCGCCGCTGCTCATCATTGCCGAGGACGTTGACGGCGAGGCCCTGGCCACGCTGATCCTCAACAAGCTCCGCGGCGTCCTCAACGTCTGCGCCGTTAAGGCTCCCGGCTACGGTGACCGTCGCAAGCGCATGCTCGAGGACATCGCCATCCTGACCGGCGGCCAGGTCGCCATGAAGGAGCTCGGCGTCCAGCTCACCGACGTCACCGCCGAGATGCTCGGCCGCGCCAAGTCCGTGAAGATCTCCAAGGACGACACTACCATCGTCGGCGGCGCCGGCTCCAAGGAGGCCATCGACGAGCGCATCGCCCAGATCAAGGCCGAGTACGACGTGACCACCTCCGACTTCGACAAGGAGAAGCTCCAGGAGCGCCTTGCCAAGCTCGCCGGCGGCGTGGCCGTCATCAAGGTCGGCGCGGCGACCGAGGTCGAGCTCAAGGAGATCAAGCACCGCATCGAGGACGCCCTGCAGGCGACCCGCGCGGCAGTCGAGGAGGGCATCGTCGCCGGCGGCGGCGTGGCGTTCCTCGAGGCCTCCAAGGTGCTCGACGGCGTCGAGACCGTCGACTCCGACGAGAAGATCGGCGTCGAGATCGTCCGCAAGGCCCTCGAGGCGCCCGTGAAGACCATCGCCAACAACGCTGGCTTCGAGGGCTCCGTCGTGGCCGAGAAGATCAAGGGCCTGCCCGCCGGCCAGGGCCTCGACTCCGCCACCGGCGAGTACGGCGACATGATCGAGATGGGCGTGCTCGACCCGGTCAAGGTCTGCCGCGTCACGCTGCAGAACGCCGCCTCCGTGGCTTCGCTGATCCTCATCACCGAGGCCACCGTCTCCGACGAGCCCAAGAACACCACCATCGAGGAGGCCATCTCCGCGGCGGCTGCCCAGGGCGGCCAGGGCGGCATGTACTAGGCTCAAGGTCTAACCAGTAGCTGACGGGTCGCCCCGGGTGTTCCTTCGAGAAGTGCACTTCGTGAAACTTCTCTACGGAACACCCGGGGCGACCCTTCTCTGTTTAGACCTTGAAGGTCCTCGATCGATGGGGGCTTGCTCGACTTGTTAGAATCTGCTCGACTTGTTAGAATCTGCTCGACTTGTTAGATCTGAGGTCAGGGAGGTTTCATGTCACAGAGGCGCGGAAATCCCTTCAAGCCCACTGCGGGCATGAATCCTCCTGAGCTCATTGGTCGAGATGCTATCCTCGACGATTTCACTGACGCTTTAGATAACGGGCCGGGTTCGCCGGAGCGGCTTATGCGCGTGTCCGGCGTGCGCGGTGTGGGTAAGACCGTGCTGCTCAATGCAATGGGGGGCATTGCGCGAGACCGCGGCTTTACGGTGGTTGACGTTGCGGCAAACAAGGGCTTCTGCGAGAGGATCCTTACGGCGCTTACTCGCGATCCGATCCTGACTTCCGTCTCGGTTTCTCCGTCGGTCTTTGGTGTGCGGGCAGGGTCGATCAACCTTTCCAAGTCCCCCACGTCGCTGGGAGAGGCGATGCTCCGGGCGTCGCAGCGCGGGGGACTGTTTGTGACGCTTGACGAGATTCAAGACGCGCCCATCGATGAGCTTCGCGTGCTCGGCAACGAGATTCAGCTGCTCATTCGGCAGGAAGCAAACGTCGCCTTTGCATTTGCGGGTCTGCCCACCGCGGTGGACGATGCAGTTGGGGCCGATGCGCTCACCTTCCTGCAGCGCGCGAAGCACACGGAGCTCTCTCGACTCTCCGACTATGAGGTTGGGATGTCGTTTGAGGATACCGTTGCGCGGGCGGGCGGCGTATTGCGCAGGGACGCGGCCGAGCTCATGACTAAGGCGGCGGCGGGCTATCCCTTCATGGTGCAGCTTGTTGGGTACTATACGTGGCAGGCGGCGGCGCGTCGGAATGCCGCTGCCATCGAGGAAGGGGACGCGGAGCGTGGCATCGCCAGGGCGCGCGAGAACTTTGACTCCATGGTCATTGGTCCTGCGCTCAGAAGGCTACCCGATCGCCAGGTGGAGTATCTCACCGCGATGGCACGCTGTGAGGAACATCCCGCGCCCACTGCCGAGGTTTCTCGCTTTATGGGCCTCACGACAAAGGACACGAGCTCGTACCGCAAGCGTCTCATAGATGCGGCCCTCATCGAGGCCGCTGGCTACGGCAAGGTGTCCTTTGCCGTCCCGTATATGAGAGAGTACCTGCGCGAGCACGGGGAAGACGTCGGATGAAAGGTCGCTGGCTCGGCGCCATTGCGCATCGATGCAGGCAAAGCGATACAACCAGTGGTTGTTCTCGCTGGTAGATAACGTACCATGGAACTCGTCAGATGGTTGGTGGAACTCAACCGAGGGGGATGTCACAGTGGGAGTCACACGCAGAAGCCCGAGGAAAGGACCAACCGTGGACGAGAAGAACGAGACGCTGGGACGCCGCATCGCACGGCTGCGCCTGGAGTACGGCATGACGCAGGAGCGCCTTGCCATGAAGATGGGCGTGACGGCCCAAGCGGTAAGCAAGTGGGAAAATGATCTCAGCGCGCCCGACATCATGCTGCTGCCGGAGCTCGCCAAGACGTTTGGCGTGAGCGTGGATCAGCTTTTGGGCGTGGCGCCCATCGTGCGCGACGTTGTGCCGGCGCGGGCGGTGGCGCCCGCGGAGCCCGGCGCCGCGTTCGAGCCGGAGCCCGCGCCGCGTCCTGATCGCGGTGGTCGCCCGCACACCCTGCACATTCAGGTCCACGACGGCGACGACGGCGATGATGTCAACATCAACGTTCCGCTCGGCCTCGCGAGCTTTGTGCTCGGGGCAGGAAAGAAGATGCCCGGCAACGTCAGCCTGAACCTTAACAACGCCGACGTTGACCTGGACCTTGTTTCCGAGGCAATCAAGCACGGCGAGAAGGGCACGCTTCTTGATGTCGACTGCGGCGACGGTGACCACGTGACCATCTCGCTGGAGTAGCGTTTGGGCCTGGGGAGGGGCGATGTTGGACGAGAAGCGTATCACAGGCATCGCGCACCTTGACGAGGCCATTGCGCGCATCACCGGCGCGGCGGTCGCCGACGGCCTGTGCGAGGCGGTTCTCCTCAAGGGCTCGATTGTCCGCGGTGACGCGGACGAGTTCTCCGACATAGACCTCTACCTCGTCGTCTCTCCTCAGAACCGTGACGCCGTTTTGGAGCGGCGCGAGAAGGACCTCGCCGAGAAGAACTATCGCCTCCTCGACTACCTCCTCCACCTCCGCAACCTTGAGGACCCCGGCTGGGAGTAACGGCCTACGCGGCCCGCACTCATAAGTGCGGGCATCGAGTGCGGGCGATTTTTCGGTGATGGGCCGAGAAGTGCGGGCCGCCTCTCAAGTCTTGCGCTCAAGTGCGCGCATCGAGTGCGCTCTAGCCCGCACTCAGTGGCAGGCGCAGAGAAGTGCGGGCACGGACCCGCCAAACCCGTTAGACGCCTTCGGCGGTCCCAGACGAGAAGAACCTCGGCCGCGGCAACGAAAGGCCCCGCCGATTTCCTAAGCAGGAGTTTCGCGAAGCGCACTCCTGCGTGGAAATCGGCGGGGCTGTCAGCTACAGCGCGAGGTTCTTCTCGCTACCCGACGAGCGTCCTCGTGATGCTCGCTGCGGCCGTCTTGCCGGCGCCCATGGCCAGGATGACCGTGGCCGCGCCGGTGACGATGTCGCCGCCGGCCCAGATGCGTGGGTCGGACGTGCGGCCGTCCTCGTCGGCGATGATGTAGCCCCACTTGTTGAGCTTGATGTCGCCGATCATCTTGGCAAACGGGTTGGCGTTGGTGCCGATGGCGGAGATGGCCACGTCGCAGGGAATCTCCTCAACGGCGCCCTCGATGGGCACGGGGCGACGACGCCCGGAGGCGTCGGGCTCGCCGAGCTCCATCTTCTGGACGCGCACCGCGCAGACGGCGCCGTCCTCGCCCTTCACGAACTCCAGCGGCGCCACGAGCGGCATGACCTCGACGCCCTCGGCCTTGGCGTGGTGGAGCTCAGCGCGACGGGCGGGCATCTCGTCCTCGGTGCGGCGATAGGCGATGATCGCGCGCTCGGCGCCCAGGCGCTTGGCGGTGCGCACCGCGTCCATGGCGACGTTGCCGCCGCCAAAGACCACGACGTTCTTGCCATGCTTGGTGGGGGTGTCGTACTCGGGGAAGCGGTTGGCCTTCATGAGGTTCACGCGCGTGAGGTACTCGTTGGCAAAGAAGACGTTGGGGAGGTTCTCGCCGGGCACGTTGAGGAACTTGGGCAGGCCCGCGCCCGTGGCGATGTAGATGGCGTCAAAGCCCTCGGCGAAGAGTTCCTCGGCGTCGGTGATGCGACCCACGACGGAGTTGTACTCAAACTTGACGCCCATCTCCTCCAGACCGTCGATCTCGCGCTTGACGACGGCCTTGGGCAGACGGAACTCGGGAATGCCGTAGACGAGCACTCCGCCGCCGGTGAAGAAGGCCTCGAAGACGGTGACGTCAAAGCCGTTGCGGGCGAGCTCGCCGGCGCAGGTGATGCCGGACGGGCCGGAGCCCACGACGGCGACCTTCTTGCCGTTCTTGGGGGCCATCTTGGGCTTGGAGGCAAGCTCGGGCTGGTCGCCGAGGAAGCGCTCCAGCTGGCCGATGGCCACCGGGTCGCCCTTCTTGCCGCGGATGCACTTGCCCTCGCACTGGTTCTCCTGCGGGCAGACGCGGCCGCAGATGGCGGGGAGCATCGAGTCCTCGCGGATGATGTCCAGCGCCTCGCCGAACTTCTCCTCGCGGATCTTCTCGATGAACTTGGGGATGTTGATATTGACGGGGCAGCCGTCAACGCAGAACGGCTTCTTGCAGTCCATGCAGCGCTCGGCCTCGGCCAGCGCCATCTCCTTGGTGAAGCCCTTGTCGACGGGACGGAAATCGCACGCGCGCTCGGCTGCCGGCTCCTCGTTGTCCGGCGTGCGCGGGGACTTCATGTCCGGAACAAAGCGACCGTTTACCTGTGGCATGCGCAGTTCGCCTCCTCATAGGCCTTGAGGGACTGGCCCTCCTCGGTGAGATACGCGGCCTGACGCGCGCGAAGGTCGTTCCAGTCGACCTTGGTGGCGTCGAAGTCGGGGCCGTCGACGCAGGCGAACTTCGTCTGCCCGTCGACCTCCACGCGGCAGCACCCGCACATGCCGGTGCCGTCGACCATGATGGGGTTGAGCGACGCGGTGATCGGCGTGTTGTACTTCTCGGCCGTGAGGGCGGAGAACTTCATCATCGGCACGGGGCCGACGCAGAAGACCTGGGAGACGGCCTTCTCCTGGAGCAGGCGCTCGAGCGGCGCGGTGACCACGCCCTTCTCGCCATAGGAGCCGTCGTCGGTGGTGATGTGGATGTGGTCGTCCGGCAGCAGCTCGCGGAACTGCTCCTCAAGCAGCAGCAGGTCCTTGGTGCGGGCGCCCATGATGGCGTGGACCTCGTGGCCGGTCTCCACCAAGTGGCGGGCAACGGGATAGGCGATGGCCAAGCCGACGCCGCCGCCGATGACCGCGCAGGGACCGTCCGCCATCTCGGTGGGGACGCCCAGCGGGCCGGTGACGTCCTTGATGGAGTCGCCCTCGTTGTAGGTGGAAAGCATCTCCGTGGTCTTGCCGATCACCATGAAGATGAACTCGACCCAGCCCTCCTCGGCGTTCCAGCCCGCAAGCGTGAACGGGACGCGCTCGCCCGTCTCGTTGGCGCGCACCATCAGGAACTGGCCGGCGTGAGCGTGCTTGGCCATCCGGGGCGCCTCGATGCGGAACTTGAACACCTTCTCCGAGAACTGCGTCTTTTCGAGGATCTTGTACATTAACCGCACTCCTCTCCTGCATTCCCTCATTTGGCGGCCCGGCTCCTGGCAGGGCCTTTCCAACACCCCTCATTGTACCCGAGTGGCTGCGCATTCCCTCACGGACGGGCGATAAGAACGGCGGGCGGCGCACGTCTTTTGGCAGGGCGTCTACAGGGACCGCTCCACGAGGTCCGCCGCGCGTTCGACGGTGAGCTCGAAGTCCTCGAGGAAGCTCCCCTTGAGCTCACGCAGCACGTAGTCGGCCACCTGCATGCGCCCGGGCGGCCGTCCGATGCCAAACTGCACGCGCGCGAAGTCGCGGCTGCCGAGCTTGTCGGCGATGGAGCGCAGGCCGTTGTGCGCGTTGAGGCCGCCGCCCAGCTTGAGCTTGACCTCCCCGGCGGGCAGGTCCACCTCGTCGTGGACCACGAGGATCTCCTCGGGGCGCACGTGGTGGGCGCGCGCCAGCTTGGAGAGCGGCCCGCCCGAGGTGTTCATGTAGCTCATGGGCTTGGCGAGAAGGACCTCGCGCTTCTCGCCGTCTTTGTCGGTGATCGTGATCTGGGCGACCTGGGCGCCGGCCTCGGACTTCCAGTAGCGGACGCCCCGGCGCGCGGCCACGGCGTCGATGGTGGCAAAGCCGGCGTTGTGCCGGGTGCGGGCGTACTCGGCGTCGGGGTTGCCGAGGCCGCAGACGATTTTGATGGTGCCCGGCCTCGCGGCGGGTTTCTGTGCGGGCATGACTCTCCTTCACGGACGCGGGGCCGCCCGAAGACGACCCCGCATGTGCTTCATGCTTTCAGAAAAACCTGTCCCTTTTTATCTGAACGAAATAACACGTCCCAAATGTGCAGTTAGATCTCGGCGCCCTGGCCGCCAAAGATCTCGGAGACCGAGCGGCGCATGTAGACGCTGTTGATGGCCTCGGCGAGCTCGTTGGCAACGGAGATCTGCTTGATCTTGGAGCCAGGCTTGTTGGCGACCTCGCAGGGAATGATGTCGGTGACGACGCACTCGACGAGCGGGGCGTCCTGGAGACGCTCGATGGCCTTGCCGGAGAAGATGCCGTGGGTCGCGGAGACGTAGATGTCGCCCGCGCCCATCTCTTTGAGCTTGCGGACCGAGCCGCAGAGGGTACCCGCGGTGTCGATCATGTCGTCGTTGACGATGCAGGTCTTGCCCTCGATGTTGCCGATGATGCCCATGACCTCGGACGCATTGTGCTTGGGACGGCTCTTGTGGGCGATGGCGACCTCGCAGCCGAGATAGTCGGAGAGGCGCTTGGCGACCTTGGCGCGGCCCATGTCGGGGGAGACGACGACGGTGTTGTCCCAGTCGAAGTCCTTGGCCTTGAAGTAGTCGCCGATGAGGAAGAGGGCGGTGAGGTGGGTCACCGGGACGTCAAAGAAGCCCTGGATCTGGCCCTGGTGAAGGTCGATGGTGATGACCTGGTCGACGCCGGCGGCCTCGAGGAGGTTGGCGACGAGACGGGCGGTGATGGGCTCGCGGGCCGCGGCCTTGCGGTCCTGGCGCGCGTAGCAGTAGTGGGGGAGCACCGCGGTGAACTTGGAGACCGAGGCGCGCTTGGCGGCGTCGGCCACGACGAGCGTCTCCATCAGGAGGTCGTTGACGTTCGAGCCCGAGAGGGACTGGATGAAGAACACGTCGTCGCCGCGGACGGACTCGTCAAAACGGGCGTAGATCTCGCCGTTGGCGAACTTCTCGATCTTGAGGCCCTGGAGCTCGAGGTGCAAGATCTCGGAGATCTTCTCGGCGAGCGCGGGGTTGCCCGTGCCGGTGTAGAGCTTGATCTCCTTCTTCAGCGGCATGGGCTCGCTCAGGTTCTCGTACATCTAGGCCTCGTCTCTCTTGAGTCTCTCGAGTCGCCGGGAGGCGTACCCCTCTACAATGCGCTGCTCGGCGCGCTCGAGGTAGAGCGCGTCGGCAGGGACGTCCTTGGTGACGCAGGAGCTGGCGCCCACGAGCGCGCCGTCCCCGATCGTGACCGGCGCGACCATCATGGTGTCCGAACCCACGAAGACGTTGTCGCCGATCGTGGTGCGGTTCTTGTGCACGCCGTCGTAGTTGCAGGTGATCGAGCCGCCGCCGATGTTGACGCCGGCGCCCATCGTGCAGTCGCCGATGTAGGAGAGGTGCGGCACCTTGGAGCCGCACCCGATCGTGGAGTTCTTGATCTCCACGTGGGTTCCCACGTGCGCGCCCTCGAGCACGTGCGCGCCGCCGCGGAGGTAGGCGCGCGGGCCGCAGGTGACGTCGCGCTCGATGGTCACGTCGACGCCCACCGTCTCCTCGAGCGAGACGTGGTCGGCGACGGTGCAGTCGGTGAGGCGGGTGTTGGGGCCGATCTCGCACTCCTCGCCCACCGTCGTGGACCCCCAGAGCATGGTCATGGGGAGAAGGACGGTGTCGCGCCCGACGGTCACGTCGGGGCCGACCCAGACGGTGCGCGGGTCGAGCATGGTGACGCCCTCGCTCATGAGGCGCTCGTTGATGCGCTCCTGGGCGAGGCGCGTGAGCTCCGCGAGCTGGGCGCGGTCGTTGACGCCGAGCAGCTCGTCGGCGTCCTCGGTTTTCACGGCGGCCACGTTGAGGCTGTGTCCGCGCAGGACGGAGACCATGTCCGTGAGGTAGTACTCGTGCTGGGCGTTGTTGGTGGAGAGCTCGCCGATGTGGGCGGCAAGCTGCTCTGCGTCGAAGGCGTAGAAGCCGGGATTGCATGCGGTGAGACCCGCGGCCTGCTCGGGCGTGCAGTCCTTCTGCTCGATGATGCGGACGACCGACCCCGCGGCGTCAAACTCGAGGCGACCGTAGCCGGTGGGGTCCTCGGGCGTCCAGGTGAGGATGGCCGCTGCCGAGCCGCCGTCTGCGACGGGCGCGATCAGGCGGCGCAGGGTGTCGGGCTCCACGAGCGGTCCGTCGCCGTTGAGCACGAGCAGCGGGCCCGCGGAGATGCCGGTCGCCTCGAGCGCCACGCGCACGGCGTGCCCGGTTCCCAGGCGCTCGGTCTGCTCGACGCACTCGACGTCCTTCTCGCCCGCCAGATGGCCCCGCACCTCGTCCGCTCCGTGTCCCACGACAACAACAATCCGCTCGGCCCCCGCCTCGCGCGCGGCGCGCGTGACCCAGGAGACGAGCGGACGGTCGAGAAGCTTGTGCATGACCTTGGGATGGCGGGACTTCATGCGCGTTCCCTCGCCCGCGGCGAGGATGATCGCGGTCATGGGCATGGATGAGCCTCCAAGCGACGTGTGTCCCTTTACAGAAACATGATAACGCCAAGGCGACGGCTGGCAGGGGTAGTAGGATTCGAACCCACATTGATGGCACCAAAAACCACTGTCCTAACCATTGGACGATACCCCTGTGCCGCCGCCTGAGATTGTATCAGGAAACGAGAAGGACCTCGCCGGCGGGTGACGAGACGGCGGGACTCTGTAAGTTGGGGACTGTCCCCAACTTACAGGTCGATGCCCTCGAAGGCGGCGCAAATGGCGTCGAGCAGCAGCACCGCATAGGTCTGGGCGTCGCCGGTGGTGAAGGCGCCGGTGCCCACGGGCACCTCGATGCGCGCGGCGGGAGGCGTGGCGCTCGAGCTCTGGATGGCGGTGCGCAGGCGCAGCGGAAGCGTCTCGAAGTCGTCGAGCAGGACGTTGCCGATGCCGGAGGCCACGTTTTCGGGCAAGGGCGCGGTCGAGAGCACGATCAGCGACCCGGACGTCGCGTCCTCGGGCGAGTCGAGCAGATCGAGGGCGCAGTCGTCCACGGTGGCGTGCGCGAGGTTCCAGATGCGGCCCGCGATGTTGCGTGAGATGGGGTCGTCCGCCGTGATGCAGATGTGGGCAAGCTCGAGGACGCTCGCCGCGCGGGCGAAGCCCATGCCGCCCTGGGGGTGCGGTCCGGCGGCGGGCTTGCCGGCCCAGACGTGCTTGAGGCGCTCGATGGCGTCAAAGGTGTCGGGGAAGGCCATGCCGTCGGCAAGGACCCCAATGCTCTCCTGGAAGAGCTTGACCGCGGCCTCGGTGTGCACCCCATAGGTCCCGTCGACCGGGCCGCAGGAGAAGCCGAGGATGTTGAGGCGCTCCTGGAGCTGCCTGACGTCATTGCCATGGAAGTTGGGGAGGCGCAGGTAGAGGGTGCGGTCGCCGAGCTGATAGCACTCGTCGACGAGCGTGGTCCACGTGGGGGTGTCGACGTCCTTGCCGAGGGAGAGGCCATGGTCGAGGCGGAAGCGCGCCACGGCGGTCGCGGTGGACGGGCCAAAGGTCGACTGTCCGGTCTCGGCGGCGTCGATCGCGTAGCCGAGCGTGCCAAGACGGTCCTGGATGTCCTCGACCGCGGCGCCCCTCGCGCCTTCCTGAATGGGTTCCATTGCCTCTCCTTGCGTCTGACGTGGCACGAGCCTAGAGGGCTCGCTCCACGAAGAAGTCTGCCATAGAGATTAGCAGGTCTTGAGCCTCAACCGAGATGTGAGCGTCCCGGGCGAGGGCCGCGACCCGCGCCTTTGCCTCCTCGGCGAGCTCGCGGGCGAGCGCGCGGCACTTCTCGATGCCGCCGCCGCGCTCGATCAGGCAGACGGCGCGCTCGAGCTCGCGGGGGTCGGTCGCGTGGGAGCCGAGAAGGGCGACGAGCTCGGCCGCGTCCCTCTCGTCCAGATGCTCGAGCGCCCAGACGACGGCGAGCGTGCGCTTGCCCTCGGTGACGTCCGAGCGGAAGTCCTTGCCCTGGGCCTCGCCGTCGCCCACGAGGTTGAGCAGGTCGTCCTGCAGTTGGAAGGCCACGCCCGCCGTGAGGCCCACCTCGAGCAGGCCGTCGGCGGCGCTTCTCGTGCCGCCCGCGGCGAGGGCACCCACGTAGAGCGGGATGGCGGCGGAGTACCAGGCGGTCTTGCTGCGCACCATGTAGAGATAGTCCTCGGTGGAGAGGTCCCACCGGCGGTCGCGCACCCATCCCAGGTCGAGGGCCTGGCCCTCGAGGGTGTGCCGCTCCATGCGGGCGAGCTCGGAGAGCACGCGGACCTTGCGCTCGACGTCGAGGCGTTCGTCGCCGAGCACCACCTCGAAGACGCGCGTGAGGGCGAGGTCGCCCGCGTTTATCGCCAGGCCCTCGCCCTCGACACGATGCAGGCACGGCTCGCCGCGGCGCAGCTCGCCCTCGTCCGCGATGTCGTCGTGGATGAGGGCCGCGCTCTGGAAGAGCTCGACGGCGACGGCGCACGAGAGCGCGTCGCGCGCGTCGCCGCCGACGGCCTCGGCGCCGAGCAGCGCGAGCACGGGGCGCACGCGCTTGCCGCCCGAGGCGGTGAAGCGGGAGAGCGGCTCGTAGAGGTATCGACTCAGGTCCGCGGCAGACGCGCCGTCCGTGAGCGGCGTGGCGGCGGCATCGGCGAGCGCCCCCTCGACGAGGGGCAGGCGGTCCTTCAGATACGCGACGAAACGCTCTCCCATGGTCTTATCGCCTAGCCCTCGTAGCCGTTGGGGTTGTTGGACTGCCAGTTCCAGGAGTCGCGGCACATGTCCTCGATGTTGAACTTGGCCTCCCAGCCCATCTCCTCGCGCGCCTTGGTGCAGTCGGCGTAGTTTGCGGTGACGTCGCCGGGGCGACGCGGCTCGATGACGTAGGGGATCTGGTGCCCGCAGGCTGCGGAGAAGGCCTCGATGATCTGAAGCACCGAGGTGCCCGTGCCGGTGCCGAGGTTGAAGATCTCCACGCCCGTGCGGCCGTTCATCCAGGCGAGCGCCGCGGCGTGGCCGGACGCGAGGTCGCAGACGTGGATGTAGTCGCGCACGCCGGTGCCGTCGGGCGTGTCGTAGTCGTTGCCAAAGACATGCACGGCGTCGCGCTTCCCGATGGCGGTCTGCGCGACGTAGGGCACGAGGTTGTTGGGGATGCCCTTGGGATCCTCGCCCATGAGGCCCGAGGGATGGGCGCCGATGGGGTTGAAGTAACGGAGCAGCACGACGTCCCACTCGGGGTCGGCCGTGTGGAGGTCGGTGAGGATCTGCTCGATCATCCACTTGGTCCAGCCGTAGGGGTTGGTGGCCGGCTTCTTGGGGCTCTGCTCGGTGAGCGGCAGGCTGTCCGGGTCACCGTAGACGGTGGCGGAGCTGGAGAAGATGATGGACTTGCAGCTGTGCTCGCGCATGACGTCCACGAGGGTGAGCGTGCTGCCGATGTTGTTCGCGTAGTACTCGATGGGCTTGCTCACGGACTCGCCGACGGCCTTGAAGCCGGCAAAGTGGATCACGCGGTCGATGGGGTGCTCGTCGAAGATCTTCTCGAGGGCGGCGCGGTCGTTGACGTTGGCCTCCACGAAGGCGAGGCGCGCGGCGGCCTCGGGACCGACGATGGTCTTGATGCGGTCGCAGACCTTGGGGGAGGAGTTGGAGAGGTCATCGACAATGACGACCTGATAGCCGCGTGTGAGAAGCTCGACGACGGTGTGGCTGCCGATGAAGCCGGCGCCGCCCGTCACGAGCACGCGGGTGTCCTGGGGCGCGATCTTCTCGCTCATGGAAGTCCTTTCGTTGCTGACTCTTCCTAACGGTCTTTCCCCCTAACTTTCAAGTATACGTCGGCCGTCCGCTGCCGTAGAGTCAAAAGGGGACAGACCCCTTGGGCCCATCGGGGAGGCGCGGTGAGAAAACGGCTTCTGGCGGCGCTGGCCGCGCGCGGACTGCTTGCGGAAGACGGGCGGACCACGATCTTTGGCGAGCCCGCATGGCGAGAGGTGCCGGCGGGCAAAGACCCACAGGCGCTCATGGACGCCGGGGCGCTGCAGCGGCGGCTCGTAGAGTGCGCGTACGGGACGGCGCCCATGGGGGAGGGGCTCTGCGCGGCATGGGTGGAGCGCGCGTTCTCGCGACTGGGCATGGGCTACGTGAGCGGTGACGCGCGCGAGCTCTACGAGGGCTTTTGCCACCTTACGGACACGCGCGACCTGCTCGTGGGAATGATCTGCGCCACGGGCCGCGACCCGTACGGGGCGGGCGGCTGGGACCATGGCCACGTGGGGCTCTATGTCGGCGACGGCGCGGTCATGGACTGCGCGGGCGGCAGCGTGCGCCGCGTGCCGCTCGAGCCGTGGCTCTCCGCGTACGGCGTGGCGTCCGAGCCGCGCTGGGGCTGGCTCGGCGCGATCGCGCTGGCGTGACCACACGGACCGTCCAAATCGTCGCGGTGAGCGTCCCATCCGTTACGGACCTGTCCGAATTGTCGCGAGCCGCCGCCTTGCGGGCCAAAATGGCTACACTTGCACGTGGTTCTTATCGCCAAGACGGCCGGCGCACGACCGGCCCCGTGAGATGGGAGTTTCCATGGCCGAGGACGCCAAGCAGTACGCGCTCGACAAGCACCGCGAGTGGCAGGGCAAGATCGAGGTGATCACCCGCGCGCCGATCACCAGCCCCGAGGAGCTGGCCGTGGCCTACACGCCGGGCGTCGCCGAGCCGTGCCTCAAGATCTCCGAGAACGTGGAAGACTCCTACACCTACACGCGCCGCGGCAACCTGGTGGCCGTGGTCACGGACGGCACCGCGGTGCTGGGCCTCGGCGACATCGGCCCCGAGGCGGGCATGCCGGTCATGGAGGGCAAGTGCGCCCTGTTCAAGACCTTCGCCGACGTGGACGCGTTCCCCCTGTGCGTGCGCTCCAAGGACGTGGACGAGATCGTCCGCACCGTCGAGCTCATCGCGGGCAGCTTCGGCGGCATCAACCTGGAGGACATCTCCGCGCCGCGCTGCTTCGAGATCGAGCGCCGCCTCAAGGAGTCCTGCGACATCCCCGTCTTCCACGACGACCAGCACGGCACCGCCGTGGTGACCTGCGCCGCGCTCATCAACGCCTGCCGCCTCACCGGCCGCGAGCTCTCCGACGTGCGCGTGGTCTTCTCCGGCGCCGGCGCCGCGGGCATCTCCATCGCCAAGCTCATGCAGCGCATGGGCGTGAAGGACGTCATCATCTGCGACCGCACGGGCGCCATCTACGAGGGCCGCGAGGGCCTCAACCCCGAGAAGGCCGAGATCGCCACGTGGACCAACCGCGAGGGCGTCACCGGCACGCTGGCCGACGCCGTGCGCGGAGCCGACGTCTTCGTGGGCGTTTCCGCCCCGGGCGTGCTCACCCAGGACATGGTTCGCACGATGGCCGCCGACCCGATCGTCTTTGCCTGCGCCAACCCCGTGCCGGAGATCATGCCGGACGAGGCGCTCGCGGCAGGCGCCGCCGTGGCCGCCACGGGCCGCTCCGACTTCCCCAACCAGATCAACAACGTGCTCGCGTTCCCGGGCATCTTCCGCGGCGCCCTCGACGTGCGCGCGTCCGACATCAACGACGACATGATGGAGGCCGCGGCCTACGCGATTGCGGGCCTCGTGGACGACGAGCACCGCGCCGCCGACTACATCATCCCCGGCGCCTTCGACGAGCGCGTGGCGCCCGCCGTCGCCGCCGCCGTGGCCGAGGCCGCCCGCAAGAGCGGCGTCGCCCGCCTCTAAAGGATACGAAGGGACAGTCCCTTCGTATCATGTGCCGCCCCGACGCTCCTTCGCGAGAAGGACGTCGGGGCGGCGTCGTTTACTCCGTGACCTCGGTGATGGTGTAGAAATTGGGCCAGTTGGCATAGAGCCCGTCGGCCGCCTCCTGGGCCTCGAGGTATTCCTCGGGCTTGGGCTCGACGTCTCGGTAGTAGCTGAGGACCGCGCTGCTGCGCGCCTCGCGATCGAGATAGTCCTGATACGCCTCGTCGAAGTCTTCGCTCGGGGAGATGCGATAGCGCTTGACCTGCTCGCTCCCGTCGGCAAAGGTGACCGCCATCACGAGCGTGGTCTGGGCCAAGATGTCGGCGCTTCTCCGCTCGAGGACAAAGCGGAACCTGTTGAGCGCCTGCCAGCGTGCCACCTCTTCCTCGAGCGAGGCGGCGTCGATCGGCAGGGCGTCCTTCGCGGCGCGCGCCTCGCGAATCTCGTCGTCGGTCGGAAAGCTCGTCCAGACCTGGCGGTTGAAGTTCTCCTCGTCGGCCTGCTGCTCCTCGTAGGAGACGCTGAAGCCCGCGCCCGCCCCTCCGTGGTCGGGATAGGCCTCGCCCTCGCCTACCTCATAGGGCCGGCTGTACAGTGCGTCAAACCACACGGCGCTGCCGGTGAACCCCTCTTCCGGCTGGCCCTCGGGGCTCACGAACTCCCCTTCGAGCGCGTAGTCGATGCGGTCGATGTTGGTTCCCTCGCAGCGCAGGTCGATGCTGTGGGCGGCGTACCAGCCGGAGTTATCGCCGCCGCCGAGCGACCCGGCAAGGCTGATGCTGCGCTGGGCCAGGACGGTGCCCTCGCCCTGGGAGATGCCGTCGGCGTAGGCCTTGAGGGCAAACCAGTTGCCCTCTGCCGCCGCGGGGGCGTCTTCGCCGGGGCGCACGATCACGGAGAGGGCGAGAAGTGCGGCGGCGCCGCCCAGGACGGCAAGCCCGGCGCCTACGGCCGCGCGCCGCGTCATGCTCCGCTGCTGCCGCCGCGGCCTGCGCGGGCCGCGGGCGCGCTCGCCCTTCTCGACCCTGATCTCGTCCAGCACGGACTCGCGCACGTCCTCGGGCAGCGTGACCCTGCGCGCCCGCGTGCGGAACTGCTCAAGCGTGTGCCTGTCCATAGTTCTCCTCCTTTGCGTGGCTTGTAGCGGGGATTGCGGGGGACTCGAGCATCTCTCTCATCTGCTTGCGCGCCCGGTGCAGGCGCGTGCGCACCGTCGCCGGCGGGCTGCCCACGATGCGGGCGATCTCCTCGGTCGAGTACTGCTCCACGTAGTGGAGCATCGCCACCGCGCGGAGCTTCTCCGGCAGGGCCCGGAGCGCCTGCCAGACCGGGTCGGCGCGCAGCTCCGCGAGGGCGGCTTCCTCGGTGGGCGCGCCCGGCGCCGGCAGCTCGCGGCCCGCGTCACCCGCGCTCTCCACCCGCCGGCTCCAGGGCGTGCGGCAGAGCTCGTGGCATCGGTTGACGGTCACGCGCAAGAGCCAGGCCTTCAGGTGCTCGTCGCTCGTGAACGCGGTGCCGTCCGTGAGCAGACGGCAGAAGACGTCCTGTGCCACGTCCTGGGCGTCGGCCTCGGAGCGCGTCTGCGCGAGGGCGACGAGATAGACCGAGCCGCCGTGCGCGGCCATCGCGTGCCGCATGAACTTCTCGGTGCGTTGAACTTGCTTGGCGGTCATGCCCCTCACCTCCTCGCCCCTAACATGCGCGAGTGGAGCATATTGTTCCCGCCTGACGAAAATGGGTCAAAAGGGGACTGTCCCCTTTTGACTCATTCGGCGGACATGAAGGTGCCGATGAATACAGGCGTCATCGTGTGTGCGTCGACGATGAGGTAGACAAAGGGTCGGTCCAGGACAACCTCCTTGACCTCGGGCTCCTCCTCGATAGGGGCGGCGCCGCCGTCCATCGTGGTGACCGTCGCCGCCGCGGCGCGCGTGCCCTCCTCGTCGACGTCGATGAACGTCTTGTGCAGCGCGCCGCCGATGAAGAGCGGTCCGGCGTCCGAGCTGCCCATGCGCGAGAAGTCCGCGGCCCCCGCGTCGAAGGCGTCCGTCATTCCGAGTGACCTCAGGACCCCTGAGAGCTCGACGTCGTAG
Organism: Olsenella sp. An293; assembly: GCF_002159495.1. GTDB lineage: Bacteria > Actinomycetota > Coriobacteriia > Coriobacteriales > Atopobiaceae > Thermophilibacter. The sequence goes on along the minus strand of NZ_NFIT01000005.1, from coordinate 142,283 downwards.
CTGCTCGTGAACTTGGGCAGGCCGATGCGCGCGACGGTGTTTTCCGCCGGGGTCAGCAGCTGCTCCAGACCCTCCCCGTCGAGGCTCTCCAGCAGCTCCGCCACCGTGACCCCCTTGTTGGGCAGCAGCCCCACGAAGCGATAGTCGTGGTCTTCGTAGGGCTTGGCAAAGCCGGTGGCGAGGTCGCTCTCGAAATAGGCGCTCTCGGTGGAGTGCATCATGTCCACGTCCTGCTCGGTGCCGTCCTCGCAGGTGAACGTGTCCGGCGTGACGAGCGCGGAGTCGAAGGGCTCCTCCCACGAGCCCTCGAACGCGAGCGCGTTGACCAGAAGGAGCTGCGTCTGGTCCGAGAGCTGGCTCAGCATCTCGGGAATCATCTCATGGGTCTTCTCGCTGATCCAGGCGTTGACGTCGGTCACGGTGGAGTCGTCGAAGGGTGCCGAGAAGACCCGCGCGCCAAGACGGCCGCCGCACGCCTCGAGGAAGGCGTTCTCCACGGACAGGCCGCCGGAGTCGCGCAGCCAGACGGAGTTGGCGAGCGAGAGGGGCCCGTCATAGGAGCTCGAGAGCTGTAGGTGGGCCTGGAGCGTGTCCGTGAGCTCCTCGACGCTCATGCCGGTGGTCCGCTCCATCTGCGCGAGCGTCTCGCCGTCCGCGCCGTTCTCCGCCATCGCGAGCGCGTGGAGCACCGAGAGCGGAGAGACGAGCGCGTTTTTCGAGGGTGCCTCGGCCGTGCTCTCGCGGAGCAGGTCGAGCGCGAAGTCGTAGGCGACCGTTGCGTCGGCCATCTCGACCGAGGCCTCCGAGGCGGGCTTGACGCTGGCGGTGAGGTCGGTTGCCGTGAGCGAGAGCGCCTGCTGGCAGCCGGCGAGTCCCAGCGGAAGAAGACAGGCGAGAAGGGCGGGGGCAAGAAGTCGGCGCAGGCGTCTCATGGGCACTCCCTCCGTCGCGGGGATACGTGCCTTGAGTATCCCCGTCATTCACGACTGCAAGGCATGGGTCTCGGTAAGTGGGGCTTGTTCGGCCAGCGGCGGCGCGTCAGGGCTTCTCCGGGCGGTTTACGATGACGATGCCCAGGCTCACGAGCACGAGGGCCGCCACGGCCACGGCAGGGCTCACGACGTTGGTCTCGCTGAGAAGGACCGCGGAGAGCAGCACGCCAAAGACCGGGTTCATGAAGCCAAAGACCGCCACGCGCGAGACGGGGTTTGCGGCCAGTGCGAGCGACCATAGCGAATAGGCAGCCGCGGAAATGAATCCCAGATAGGCGAGGAGCATGAACGCCGGGGCCGGGTTGGTCGCATCCGCCGGCGCCACGTGTCCGCCCGCGGCGAGGCCCGCGACGAGCATGATCGCCCCGCCGAGGACAAACTGCCAGCCCGAGAGCAGCACGGGGTCGTGCTCGCGCGAGAAGCGCTTGGCGAGGTTGCTCGAGGCGGCCGCGGCGAGCGTTGACGCGAGCACCATGCCCTCGCCCTCGAGCGTGAAGCTCAGGCCCCCCGACTCGCCGGTCACGTTGACGAGCACGACGCCCGCAAAGCCCACGAGACATCCCAGCACCTTGCGACCCGTGAGTCGCTCAAAGCGAAAGACCAGCGCCGCCAGGAGCACGCAGAGAAACGAGTTGCTCGCCTCCAGGATGGAGCTCGTCACGCCCGCGCAGTTGGCGAGGCCCACATAGAAGAGGACGTACTGCAAAACGGTCTGAAAGAGCGAGAGCGTGCCGATGGCCGGCAGATCGCGCCGCCCGGGCAGGAAGGCTCGCCGCCGGACCACGCTCATGCCCGCGACGACCATGAGGCCCGCTATCACGAAGCGCGTGCCCGCGAAGGCCAGGATCGAGGGCACGTCCGCCGCGTCGACGGCAAACAGCTCGTAGCCGATCTTCACGCACGGAAACGCCGAGCCCCACAGAAAGCACGAGGCGAGACACGCCAGCACCACGCCCGGAAGCGTGCCGATGAAGGGCGTTCTTCTCGATTTGTCTGCCGTTGCTGCGACCACGTTCTTCTCGCTTTCCCCGGTTTTCCGCATGCCATCCTAGCAGCGCTGTCTTGGGCAAGCCACCTCTCATCGCCAAACTCCACACGTGGTGTTTCTCTTTCTAACTGAGTAGAGAGAAAGCGCAGATAAACAGTGTTTAGGGATTGAAAAGAACCACCACGTGTGGAGTTTGCCCCCGGCGGTGAGCAGAGGCGGGGCGACGGGAGCGAAAAAACGGGCGGGACCCCCGGAGAGTCCCGCCCGTGAGGATGCTCTTGGATCGGGCTACTCGGTGAAGTACGCCACGCCGCCCTCGATGAGGGGCTGGTAGGCGTTGCCCGGAACGTTCTTGTAGAGGCCGGCGCCGGAGCGCTCGGTGTGGCCCATCTTGCCCAGGACGCGGCCGTCAGGCGAGGTGATGCCCTCGATCGCGAGGACCGAGCCGTTGGGGTTGACGTCGAGGCTCATGCCCGGCACGCCGCTCTCGTCCACGTACTGCGTGGCGACCTGGCCGCCGGCCACGAGCTTGGCGACCATCTCGGGCGAGGCGACGAAGCGGCCCTCGCCGTGCGAGATCGCGATGTTGTGGACGTCTCCCACCGAGCACTTGGAGAGCCAGGGGGAGAGGTTGGACGCCACGCGCGTGCGCACCAGACGGCTCTGGTGGCGGCCGATGGTGTTGAACGTGAGCGTGGGGCAGGTGTCGTCCATCGGGACGATGTCGCCGTACGGGACGAGGCCGAGCTTCACCAGGGCCTGGAAGCCGTTGCAGATGCCGAGCATGAGGCCGTCGCGAGCCTGCAGCAGGTCGCGCACCGCCTCGGTGACCTCGGGCGCGCGGAAGAAGGCGGTGATGAACTTGGCGGAGCCCTCGGGCTCGTCGCCGCCGGAGAAGCCGCCCGGGATCATGACGATCTGACTCTCGCGGATGCGACGCGCCAGCTCGTGGGTGCTCTCGGCGACGGCCTCGGGCGTGAGGTTGTTGATCACGAAGACGTCCGCCTTGGCGCCGGCGCGCTCGAAGGCGTGTGCGGTGTCATACTCGCAGTTGGTGCCCGGGAAGACCGGGATGATGACGCGCGGGCGCGCCACGTGGACGGCGGGCGCGGGGCGAGAGACGCCCTTCTCGGCAACGTCGAAGGAGATGACGTCGACCTGCTCGCCCTCGGCGCGGTAGGGGAAGACGGACTCGATGGCGCCCTCCCAGGCCTCCTGCAGCTCGGCGAGGTCAACGGACTCCCCGGAGACGCTGAGCTGGTAGGCATCGGTCGTCGTGCCAAAGGTGGAAACCGTCACGCCGCTCGGGGCGGAGGGCAGCGGGGCGTCATCGGTAAGCTCCACGAGGAAGCTGCCGTAGGAGGGGCAGAAGAGGGCGTCAGCGCCAAAGGCCGGGGCGACCTCGAGTCCCACGCGGTTGCCGACGCACATCTTGAACGCGGCCTCCGCGGCGCCGCCGTAGCCGGGGGTAGAGACGGCGAGCGTCTCGCCGCGCGCCACCATGCCCTCGACGAGGGAGAGCGTCGCGAGGAACGCCTCGTGGTCGGGCGTGAGCCCGTCGTCGGCGTAGTCCGGGACGATGACCATCACGCGGTGTCCGCTGCCCTTGAACTCGGGGGAGGTCACGTGGTCGACGACGCCCAGGCCCGTGGCAAACGAGACGAGCGTGGGCGGCACGTCGAGGTCCTCGAAGCTGCCGGACATGGAGTCCTTGCCGCCGATCGAGGCGATGCCGAGGTCGACCTGGGCCATGAGGGCGCCGAGCAGGGCCGCGGTGGGCTTGCCCCAGCGGCGCGGGTCGTCGCGCAGGCGCTCGAAGTACTCCTGGAACGTGAGGTAGAGGCTCTCGTGCTCGAAGCCGGCGGCGACCATGCGCGCGACGGACTCCACCACGGAGAGGTAGGCGCCGGTGAAGGGGTTGGCGCTCATGAGGTAGGGGTTGAAGCCCCAGGCCATGCCCGAGCACGTGGTGGTCTCACCGTCAACAGGGAGCTTGGCGACCATCGCCATGGGGGGCGTGAGCTGCGTGCGACCGCCAAAGGGCATGAGGACCGTGGCAGCGCCGATGGTGGAGTCAAAGCGCTCGGAGAGGCCCTTGTTGGAGGCGACGTTGAGGTCGGTGACCAGCGAGCGCATCTTCTCGGCCACGGTCTCGCCGGCCCAGGTGCGCTCGAACTCCTGCGGAGCCTCCACGCGCACGCATGTGGTCTTGGGGGCGCCGTTGGAGGCGAGGAACTCGCGACTCACGTCCACGATGACGTTGCCGCGCCAGCGCATGCGCAGGCGGGGCTCGGCGGTGACCGTCGCCACGGTCGTGGCCTCGAGGTTCTCCTCGTGCGCGTAGCGCATGAACTCGTCGACGTCCTCGGGTGCCAGGGCCACGGCCATGCGCTCCTGGGACTCGGAGATGGCGAGCTCGGTGCCGTCGAGGCCCTCGTACTTCTTGGGAACGAGGTCGAGGTCGATGTCCAGGCCGTCGGCGAGCTCGCCGATGGCAACGGAGACGCCGCCGGCGCCAAAGTCGTTGCAGCGCTTGATGAGGCGGCACGCGTCCTCGCGGCGGAAGAGGCGCTGGAGCTTGCGCTCGATGGGCGGGTTGCCCTTCTGCACCTCGGCGCCGTCCTTCTCGAGGGACTCGACGTTGTGGGCCTTGGAGGACCCGGTGGCGCCGCCGATGCCGTCGCGTCCGGTGCGCCCGCCGAGAAGCACGATCTTGTCGCCCGGGGCGGGGCACTCGCGGCGCACGTGGGACGCCGGCGTGGCGCCCACCACGGCGCCGATCTCCATGCGCTTGGCCACGTAGCCGGGGTGATAGAGCTCGCTGACCTGTCCGGTGGCAAGCCCGATCTGGTTGCCGTAGCTGGAGTATCCCGCCGCCGCGGTGGTGACGAGCTTGCGCTGCGGGAGCTTGCCCTCCATGGTCTGGGAGACGGGCACGGTGGGGTCCGCCGCACCGGTCACGCGCATGGCCTGGTAGACATAGCTACGGCCGGAGAGCGGGTCGCGGATGGCGCCGCCGATGCAGGTTGCCGCGCCGCCGAAGGGCTCGATCTCGGTGGGGTGGTTGTGGGTCTCGTTCTTGAAGAGGAACAGCCAGTCCTCGGGCGTGCCGTTGACGTCGACCTTCACCTTGACGGTGCAGGCGTTGATCTCCTCGGACTCGTCGAGGTTCTTGAGCTGCCCGGTGTGCTTGAGGTACTTGGCGCCAATGGTGCCCATGTCCATGAGGCACACGGGCTTGGCGTCGCGGCCGAGCTCATGGCGCATCTCGAGGTAGCGGTTGAAGGCGGCGGCCACGACCTCGTCGTCAAACTGCACGTCGCCGAGGGTGGTGCCGAAGGTGGTGTGGCGGCAGTGATCGGACCAGTAGGTGTCGATCATCTTGATCTCGGTGATCGTGGGGACGCGGCCCTCGCCGGCGAAGTAGCTCTGGCAGAACGTGATGTCCGCGAGGTCCATCGCCAGGCCGCGCTCGTCGATGAAGGCCTGAAGGCTCGCCTGGTCGAGCTCGAGGAAGCCGTCGAGCACCTCGACGTCGGCGGGCTCGGGGTAGCTCTGGCGCAGGGTCGCGCGCTCGTCGAGACTCGCCTCGCGCGCCTCGACGGGGTTGATGACGTAGTGCTTGATGGCGGCGAGCGCCTCGTCGGTGCAGGCGCCCTCGATCACGTAGACCTTGGCGCAGCGCACCGTGGGCCGCTCGCCCTGGCTGACGAGCTGGACGCACTCGGCGGCGGAGTCGGCGCGCTGGTCGAACTGACCGGGCAGCGCCTCCACGGCGAAGACGCGAACGTCCTTCTCGCCCTGGCTCGCGGGAAGCTCGCGCGAGGTGAGGTCCACCTGGGGCTCGCTGAAGACGATGGGCACGCAGCGCTCGAAGAGCTCCTCGTCGATGCCCTCGACGTCGTAGCGGTTGACGATGCGAAGGCGGGCGTCTTGCGCCAGCCCCTCGGCGACGACGTTTGCGAGCTCGGCCTTGAGCTGCTGCGCCTCGACGTCGAATCCCGGCTTCTTCTCAACGTAGATGCGTGAGACCATGCGCGGCTACCTCCCGTTTGCTGAAGGAGTGATGAACGCTACCATTCTACGGCAAAAACCTACCGTTCGCGGCGCCATTGGCCTACTCGGTAGAACCCCCGACGCCCGCCTGGAGAGCGTCGCGGAGCGAGGGGAGCGAGAGCCCCTCCTCGTTGACGGCGACGCGTGCGATGAGGCCGTCACGCGTCGCCACGACGACGCTCCTGCCGTCCGGCGCAAAGACGATGCCGCGAATCTCGCCGGAGAGCTCGTGCGAGGCGTAGGAGGAGTATCCCGCGCCGTCGAGAAACGCGACCGTCCCATCGGAGAGCCCCACGGCAAAGAGGCTCCCGTCCGAGGAGACGGCGCTGGCGCGCGCCGAGCATGCGCCTGAAAGCGGGATGGAGTAGGGGTAGAGGCCCGAAGAGGCCCTCCACACGCCCTCCTCGTACCTGACGAGTCGAGAGCCGCCGCCGCGGGGCGTGCCGTATCCGACGGCGAGGACGGTCCCGTCTCCCGTGGCGGCAAGAGAGCGGGCCTGCGCGCCGGGGACGACTCCTCCCTGGGGCGTGATGGGAGAGGTCTCTCCGGGCTCGACGCAGATGAGCGTGGTGCCCGCCCCGGCAAACGTGCGCCCCTCCTCGTCGACCTCGATGGCGAGGATGCCGCCGGTCTCTATGGTGGCAAGGCTTTGGAGTGAGGTCTCATCGAGAAGAAGCAGGGTGGAGCCGTCCGAGACTGCGACGGGGCCGACGCCGCTTGGGGAGGCGGCAACGTAGAGGGGCTGGTAGCCGTCTTCGAGCGACATGGTGAAGCTCTCGCCCGTTCCGAGGTCAAGATGCCAGAGTCGGCTGTCGCCGCTCTCGTCGAGGGCCGCCACGTAGACGGCGTTCTCCGAGGCCCGTGCGATGCTCGTCGCCTGGGTCGACGAGAGGACGTCGACGATCTCCGGGGGCTTCTCGCCCGAGGCATCTATCACTGCGACGGTCCCGTCGCGCGAGAGAAACGCCGCGCGCCCGTCGCCGAGCTCGGCGACGTCCATGAACCACAGGTCCGTGTCTGCGATGACGCTCGTCTCGAGCATGGCGTCCCAGACTAAGGTCCGCCCTTCGGGCGCATGGGCCGCCACGCGCGTTCCGTCTGCGCTCCAAGAGAGCGTGCTGCCCATGGGCAGCGTTGCGCCGCCGAGGACCATGAGCTCCTGACCCCGATCCGTCTCATAGACGATGACGCCCTGCTCGCTGAGTGCCGCAAGTCGGCGCCCATCGGGGGAGAGCGCAAGGTCAACGGCAATGAACCCGGGGTTGGCGTATGCGTGCGGCGAGGCCTGCCCTCGACGGGTCAGCCCGATGCGGGTCGAGCCGGGAACGGCGCGTGCGGCCATGTCGCCGGCGGCGTCTTCGGGGCGGGGCTCGTCCGGAAAGGCAAAGTCGGCGCTGTCCGAGAGCTCCTGGGGCAGGCGCGTCGTGAGCGCGAGCTGGCAGGCGAGAAGCGCGGCGTAGTTGCGAGCGTCCCCGTCGCCGGCCGCCGAGAGCGCGAGCTCGCGGGCCCGCTTCGGGTCGGTCCGCACGACGGCGGCGACCTCGCTCGTGGCGTCGGCGAGCCGAAGCGAGTCAACCGCCTGCTCCTCGAGCTGTCGCTGCAGCTCGGCAGGGACGCGAAGCGCCACCTCGCCCACGATGACGGCGACGATGGCGAGCGCGCCCATGAGAAGGCGCAGCCTGCGTCCGCGCGTGGACTGGCGCAGATAGAGGCGGGCGGAGTCCGAGAGGTCTGCGGACCTGGCGAGCTTGAGCATCCGGGAGAGCGCCCTTCCGCGCATGAGGTCCCTGCCCCGTCTGCCTCCCTCGGCCCACGCCGCGGCGCGGACTTCGAGGTTGGCGGTCACCTCTGAGCTTCCGGCGAGCCGCCTCAGCTGGGCTGCGATATCGTCGGCGCCGCGGGTGATGCCGTCCGGGCTCGCCGCATCCATTGATTCACGGGACAGGGCGGCAGCATCGAGCTCGAGGATGGGCCTGCGGTAATGGCGGGCCTGGGCGAGCTCCTTCTGGCAGGGCTGGGAGGCTCGCCAGTCGCTTGACTGCAGCACGACGACGAGGCTCGCACCGCGGATTGCGGCGACGATGCGCGCGTCCCACGACTCTCCGGCACGCAGGTCGTTCACGTCGCGCCAGACGCTCACGGGCTCGCGTGCCACTGAGCGCGAGGAGAGCGCGGCCTCGAGCCTGTCCGCGATGGCGGACTGCTTCCTCGAGTAGGAGATGAAGACGTATCCCATGGTGGCCTCCTACTTTGCCTGGGGTGCCGGGACCGAGGCCGTAAGGCCCATCGACGCCACAAAGTCCTCGGGGAAATAGAAGGAGAGGGTCTCCTCGTCCCACCCGGCGGGCACTCGAGCCCTGACGGTATCGCGGATGCCGTCGATGCCCAGGGCCAGCGAGTTGGAGTAGGGGGTCCACCAGCGCCCTCCCGACTCGACGACAAGCCTCTGCAGGTCGTCGGTCCAGCCGAGCGCCGTGATGGGCTCCCCGGTGGGCGACTCCCAGGCCCTCGTTTGCACGAACGTGCCCGCGGAGGTGAAGGTGTAGGCCACGACCTGGCCGGACTCGGTCCCGGCGGCAAACGAGCCCTCCGCTGCGGCAACTGCGGAGAAGGAGGTCGGCTCGCCCATGACGCCGCTCGCGTCGAGCGAGCAGGCGCCTTCCTCGCAGGTGGCGGTGAGGTCCCCGCCCGCGGAGACCGAGACGCTCACGAGGTCGCTCGTGTCCGACAGGTCCGTGCAGACGTGGGCTCCGGCGGGAGGCTCGTCTCGCGGGGTGATGGGCTCGAGCGAGCAGATCGTCGTCGTCCAGCCGTTTCCGCTGGCAACGAGCTCGTTCGACACGTCCAGATAGCAGGTCCCCACCATGCTCGTGGCGATGGTTCCGAGCGGGGCGCCCGAGGACAGGTCCACCACCTGCACCCCCGCCTGCTCGGTCGCGACCACGAGCACCTCATCTCCGAGGGCGAGCGCGCGGGGAAGGTCATAGGTGGTGGCGCCGAGGTTGTCGAGGCCGGTTTCGGGCGTCCCGACGAGCAGGGCGCCGTCGGCGCACACCACGACCGCGTCCTGCGGCCCGATGGCCCCGGAGAGCATCTGCGCCTCGGGCAGCGCAGCGTCGAGCACGCTCGAGTCGGAGGTTGGGTCGATGAGCTGCAGGCGATCGCCCGCCACGACGAGAGCCCGCAGCCCTCGCTCGGTTCGCCTCAGTGCGAGCACCTCGTCGAACTGTGATGAGAAGGACGGGCCGCCCTCCTCGTCGAGCTCGAGGAGGGCGATCGCGTCCCCGCTCTGGCAAAGCAGCTGCGAGGCGTCCTCCGAGAGGGCGAGCGCGCTCACGGAGGCAGGGGCGCCCTCGATGGTTGCCGTCCTGGCGCCCGTTTTGTCGTAGAGCGCAACGCCATCGCCGTCTGCGACCGCGACGACGGCGCCGTCTTCGGTGGCGTCGAAGACGAAGGAGTCTCCGTTGGAGACCTGCCATGTCGAAAGGGGCTCCGCGGTTTGCGGGTTCCAGCGCTGGAGCGTCCCGCCGGCGCCGCGCACGAGGCAGGTATTGGCGTCGTTTGTCAGGATCGCCTCGCCCTGCCAGCCGCCCTCTTGAAGGTCCGCCCAGCCCAGGCGGGCAACGTCCCAGTTCTCGGAGAGGCCCGTGAGGGTGTCGCGCGCGGTGGCGTCGGTCTGGGCGCCGTAGACGTCGGCGTTGCAGAGCGCCTTGAGCGTGAAGAGCGCCGGGTCGTCCTTCTCGCTCAGGGCGAGCTCCTGAAGAAGTGACCTCGTTGCCTCGATTTGCCTTGAGATGAGGGCGTTGCCGGCATAGATGGCGGCGCCGACGGCAACGACTGCGGCGCCGACCCGAAGGTACTGGAACCAGCGCCTGCGCTGGAGACGTCTCGCGTGACGGGACGATTCCGCCACGAACGCCTCCATGGTCGCGTCCGGGACGTTGAACGGGTCGTCACGCATGGAGAGGAGAAGCTCTTGCGCCTCACGCGCCTGCGCGGGATCTACGAGGAGGTGCCCCTTGTCGCGTCCGGCGTCGTCCCAGCACGAGGCGCGGGCGTCAAGCGCATAGAAGGCGTCGTAGAGGTCAACGTTTGAGCTCAGCACGGCTCGCCAGCGCTTTGAGCGTTCCTCCGCGGTTTCGAGCGAGGAGAAGTCCGCCCAGTTGACCTCACGGATTCGGTCTCCCGGGGCGCCGGCGAGCTCCGGGGCAACGCCATCCATGCGTGCGGGGATGAGCGCTGCGGCGCTTGCCGCGAGCGTGCGAGCCCGCGACAAGAAGTCCTTGTCGGCGAGCGCGTTTTGAGACATGAGTATCAGGCAGAGGTCTGCTTCTTGCATGGGGTCGTCGGGGGAAACGACGCTGCACCCGAGCTGCAGCGCGGCCTCTGAGGCCTCCCGAGCGAGCGGGGCGTCGGCGTCGCAGGAGGCAATGATGACGCGGCGGGTCGTCGGGTCGGAGCTCATTGGACCTCCTTTGCTCGGTGGCCGCATCGTAGCACATGCGGGCGAGACTTCCCGCAGCCCGGTCTGTGGCTCGACGAGCGGGTCGCGCGTCGCTCGGACGGGGCTGGCGGCGAGAGGCAGAAGGTCCTTCTCCGCCTTCCTGCACGAGCCGGCTAGAGGGGCGTCGCGAGAAAGACGAGAAGCGCGATGAGCGCCGCCGTCAGCGCGACGGCAAGGGCGTCGCGAGCCCCGAGGCGCTGCTCGTGGAAGTGGGTCCGCCCGGCCCCGCCCTCGTAGCAGCGGGCGTCGAGGGCACGGGAGAGGCCGTCGGCGTGGCGCAGGCCGCTTGCGAGCAGGGCCACCACCACGGGCACGATCGAGCGGACGCGGCGTACGGGCCCGCCCTCGTCGAAGGCGCCGCCGCGCAGCGACTGCGCGTCGATGATGGCGGAGGCCTCGTCGGCGAGCGTGGGGACGAAGCGCATCATGAGCGAGAAGACCATGGCGATCTCGTGGCCGGGCAGGCCCACGCGCGAGAGCGGGGCGAGCATGCGGTCAAAGGCGTCGGCGAGCTGGGTTGGGGTGGTCGTGAGCATGATGAGCGAGCCCGTCACGAGTGCGAGGGCAAAGCGGGCGGTGTAGAGAGCGGCCGCGAGGACGCCGCCGCCCGTGACGGAGAGCGGGCCGAGGGCAAAGATGACCTCGCCCGTCCGCACGAAGAAGAGGTTGAAGAGCGAGAGCACGGCCAGGAAGAGCAGCAGCGGTCGGACGGAGGCGATCACGCGCCCCGCCGGCACCCGGGCAATGAGAAGGACCGCCGCGACAAAGGCGGCGACGGCCGCGAGCTGGGCGGCGTTTGAGACGCAGAAGGTGCCCACGAGAACCGCGAGCACGCACCAGAGCTTGACGCGCGCGTCGATTGCATGGACGGGGGACGCCGCAGCATAGTACTGCCCGATCGAGATCTTAAGCGCCACTCAGCTCACCTCCCGATTGCGGAAAGGGGGCGGTCCCTTTTGCGCATATCGCGCCGACCAGCTCGTCGGTGGTGAGGGGCTCGCCGAGCGCGGGCCAGCCACGTCGCTCGAGCTCTCGGGCCACGCGCAGCGAGCGCGGGATGCCGAGGCCGCTTTGGACGAGGCGCCGCTCGTTTGCGGGCGAGAAGACCTCTCGGGGCGTGCCGGCGGCGACGAGCCGCGACTGGTCGAGGGCGATCACGCGGTCCGAGCGGGCGGCGTCCTCCATCGAGTGCGTGACCTGCACGAGGGTGATGCCCCGCTCGCGCAGGCGCGCGAGGACGCGGCGCAGCATCGCGCGGCCGCGCGGGTCGAGGCCGGCGGTCGGCTCGTCGAGGATGAGCACCTCGGGCTCCATGGCGAGGATGCCGGCGAGGGCGCAGAGGCGCCGCTGGCCGCCCGAGAGCGTGAAGGGGGAGGCGTCGCGGCGCTCCGAGAGGCCGACGAGCTCGAGGGCGGCGTCCACGCGCCGAGTGACCTCGCCCTCGGAGAGATGCAGGTTGCGTGGGCCAAAGGCCACGTCCTTCTCGACCGTCTCGGCGAAGAGCTGGCGCTCGGGGTGTTGCATCACGTAGCCGATGACGCGGCGCACGGCCTTCCGGCCGCGTCGGGTGGACGTGTCGTTTCCGGCGACGACGATGCGGCCGGAGTCGGGCACCTCGAGGCCGCAGAGCAGGCGCAGCAGCGTCGACTTGCCCGAGCCCGTCTGACCCACGATGGCCGTGGAGGTTCCCTCGAGGATCTCGAGCGAGACGTCCTCGAGCGCCTGGGAGCGCCCGCTATACGAGAAGGACGCGTGCTCGACCTGCACGTTGGGGACAGTCCCCAATTCATGCACATCTTTGATGTGCTGCGGGCACCCGTCCGTCAAGCTTTTCTGCACGTTGGGGACTGTCCCCAACGTGCAGAGCTCGTCCACCACGCCCTGCTCGCTGCAGGTCCAGGGAAGTCCCAGGCGCTGCGAGAGGCGCGCGGCGAAGGGCGCCTCGAGGCCCAGCTCGATGAGCTCGGCGCCGCGGGCAAAGACCTCGTCGGGGGTGCCCTCGAGCGCGACCCTGCCGTGGTCGAGGACGATGACGCGGTCCGCGTCGACCGCCTCCTCCATAAAGTGCGTCACGTGGACGAGCGTAGTCCCCGCCTTGGCGAGTCGCCCCATCACGCGCAGGATGGCGGCGCGCCCGCGCACGTCGAGCAACGACCCCGGCTCGTCGAACACGAGCACGGCGGGCTCCATCGCAAGGGCACCCGCGATCGCGACGCGCTGCTTCTGTCCTCCCGAGAGGCGCGACGGGTCCGCCTTTGCGTAGTCGTCGAGCGCGACGCGGTGCAGCTCGCGCGCGACGCGCGCGGCGATCTCCTCGCGCGGGAGCCCGAGGTTCTCCGGGCCAAAGGCGACGTCATCTTCCACGACGCTCGTGACGATCTGGTCGTCCGGGTTCTGGAACACGAGTCCCAGGGAGCGGCGGGCGCGACGATACGCCTCGAGGTCGGGCCGCCCGTCCGCGCACACGCGCTCGCCGACGAGCTCGACCTCGCCTCCGTCAGGGGCGAGAAGACCGCAGATCACGGAGGCGAGCGTCGACTTGCCGGAGCCGTTGGCGCCGAGCACGCATACGCGCTCGGCGCGCGCGACCTCGAGCGAGACGTCGTCCAGGGCGACAACGTCCCCCTCGTAGACGAGGCGCACGTGCGATAGGCGTATGGGGGCGGGCCGGGGGCTCACGTTCTTCTCGCCAGCTCTACTTGGAGACCACCTGCGCGACGGGCTTTTGGATGAGTGCCGTCACGACGCAGTTGATGACGATCTTGAGCGCGTTGAAGGGCAGCAGGATCGGCACGATCATGGCGACGACCTCGGCCGTGGAGACCGCAGTGTAGAGCGGCGTCACGATGATGTTGCCGACGATGCACGCCGCGAGCGCGATGACGGCCCCGGCGACCATGCCCGCCGCGAGCCCGCGCGCGCCGCCCAGGCGGCGAGCGATCAATGCCGCCGGGACGCACAGCGCCACGCCGGCGACGATCGCCATCACGTGGCCCCACACGTTGAAGGTGAAGAGCGTCTTCAGGACCCACGGGAGGATGACGACGATGGCCCCGGTGCTCGGCCCAAAGACGAGCGCGGCGACAAACGCGACGATGCCCGAGGGGTCGTACATGAGCCATGGCGCCGGCGGGAAGATGGGGATCTCCACGAAGGTGAGGACAAACGCCAGCGCGCAGAAGAGCGCGGTCGTCGCGATGCGACGGGTGGACCAGGCGCCGCCGGCGGTGGTGGAGTGAGCGTCATGCGAGACATGCGTGGAAGCAGCCATTGAAGGCCTCCGTTTCTTCCATCCGGACTGTGACCGTTGGTCCCGGAATCTCACCGGGTCAGCCGCGTATTCGCGGGTCGCGGACTTCGGGGCGCGCACGCCGCCGTCACCGCCAGTGGGGACTTTCACCCCGCCCTGAAACTGACAGCGCGAGTGTAGCACTAATCGCCCGTGGGCGCGCTGCTATACTTGAAACCGCCTGCCAGACCACAGAGAGGAAGCCATGCCCGAGAGTGACGGCGGCAGAGAGCCGCTTGCCTGGCGCCTGCGCGCCATCGTCGGCGAGGACAACGTGCTCGAGATGGAGCCCATGAGCGAGCACACCACCTTTGAGGTGGGAGGTCCCGCCGACCTCTACGTGATTCCGGAGGACTTCGACGAGGTGCGCGACGTGCTGCGTGCCTGCGACGAGGCCGGGGCGAGGCGCTTTGTCCTCGGCCGCGGCTCCGACCTGCTCGTCTCGGACGAGGGCTACCGCGGCGTCGTGGTCGCCGTTGCCGACGGCCTCACGGGCGTGTCCGTCGACGGCGAGGAGATGACCTGCCAGGCGGGCGTCGACCTGCGAGAGGCGTCCGAGATGGCGTGCGAGCTGGGGCTCACCGGCCTTGAGTTCGCCTGCGGCATCCCGGGCTCGGTGGGCGGTGCCTGCTTCATGAACGCGGGGGCGTACGGTGGCTGCGTCGCGGACGTCCTCAAGTGCGTGCGCGTGGTCATGCCCGACGGGGACATCGAGACTATTGACGCGGCGGACCTCGACCTGGGCTACCGCCGCAGCCGCGTGGCGTCCGAGGGCCTTGTGGTGCTGGCGGCCACGTTTGCCCTGCGTCGCGGCGACCCCGAGAAGATCCGCGCGACGATGGACGACCTCATGCGCCAGCGCGAGGAGAAGCAGCCGCTCGACCTCCCGAGTGCCGGGTCCACGTTCAAGCGGCCCGAGGGCTACTTCGCCGGCAAGCTCATCATGGATGCCGGGCTGCAGGGATACCAGCATGGCGGCGCGGCCGTCTCGAAGAAGCACGCCGGCTTCGTGGTGAACGTCGGCGGCGCGACGGCGGCGGACGTCCATGCCGTGATCGAGCACGTCCAGGACGAGGTCGAGCGCCAGTTTGGCGTGCGCCTCGAGCCGGAGGTGCGCTTCCTGGAGTAGCGTGCGGGCCGCGCGCTCTTCTCGCTTGAGGTTCTTCTCGCCCGAGGCCCTTCTCGCATCGTGCTCCTCTGGGCTCAAACTCCACACGTGGTGTTTCTTTTCTTCGGACTTCCCGTAAATGACCTGATAAAATCAGAACAGACGAGAAAAACAATCACCACGTGTGGAGTTTGAGACAGAAAGCGGTGGCGCATGCGTGCCTTTCTGTGTCATGAGAGCGCCCGCGATGCCTTGAGGCGTCTCTCTGGAGATCGAAGGGCGCCCACGTCAACGTGGCCAGCGGATTCGCAGAGGTTGCCGTTCGCCCAGTGCGTCTCGACTCAGCGGGGCTTCGCGCGACTGTGCGAAAGTTCCGACATGCGGGCCTGGGGGATTTGCGACGAGCCCGTTCACCTCCTTGTTCCCTCTCAGCAGATGAGAAGCGCCGGCAGGCGTGCGAGATTTCACGTGTGGTCGCCCGACGTGCCCGTCGGGGCCTTTTGGGTGCTGCAAGACACTGTCCTGCTGAGCGGCCCCGAGTTCACCATCATTCAGCTTTGCGGAGCGACCGCTCGCCTGGAAGGGCTTCTTGATGCGCACGTATCCGCGGTCCAGGCGCAGACAAGGACGCTGAGGGAGCTAGGCGTGAACGAGCGGCCCACGGTGGACCACCCTTTGGTGCGGGAGCACGAGCGCAGGATCGTTGCGGCGGCCGTGCTGGCGTGTGAGTTCGCGGGCACGTATCGGCTGGGAGCCCCGGGCGAGAAGACCCTCTATCACGTCCCGGCGATCATGACGATGGAGGGCCTTGCGGCCATGGCGGAAAGCGCGGGACACAATACCGCGGCATCCCGCGCACGAATCGTTGCCGATGTTGCGTTTGACGGGTCGGCGTCCCCCATGGAGACGGCGCTCGCGCTGCTGTTGACGCTGCCGGTTGATTACGGTGGCTTTGGTCTTGTGCGGCCCCGCCTCAATGCCAGCATTGATGTTTCCGCCCACCGTGGCATTCTCGCGGACGTCGACCAGGTTTCCCCGGACTATCTCTGGCTCGACCATGGCGTGGCGTTGGAGTACGACAGCGCGGAGTTTCATGCGGCTGTCGGGCGCGATGCGAGGAGCGACGCCGTTCGGGCCAACATCCTGACATCTTTGGGCTATCGCGTCTTCAGGGCGACGCCGCGGGTCGTGCGCTCTCTGGCCGACGTCGAGCTTCTTGCCCGGCAGCTCGCATGCGCGCTCGGCACGCCGCTCGAAGAGCCCAGCGATGTCCAGGCGCTGCGCCGCCGACGCCTCTATGCCCAGCTCATGCCGAGCCGGGATGCGTGAGGGAGCCCGCGGCTCGAGGTTATTCTCGGCAGGGGCGCTCGGCCACGATCCTTCTCGGCCCCAAACTCCACACGTGGTGTTTCTCTTTTGTTTAGGTAACGGAAAACCCCAGGTAGGATTAATACGAATTAGAGAAAGAACCACCACGTGTGGAGTTTGGGGGCCGATAAGGGCCTCGGGCCGAGAAGAACCTCGGGTCAAAAAACGCGCGGGCCGAGAAGAACCTCGACCCGCGCGCCTTTCGCTGTCTTGGAGGTTAGTTCTTGAGCGAGTTGAGCGGGGCGGGGAAGCGGCCGCCGCGGTGCGCGAAGACACTGCCGGCAAACTGGTTGACGGGCATGACCGGTGCGGAGCCAAACAGGCCGCCAAACTCGAGCATGTCGCCCTCCTTGCGGCCGATGGCCGGGATGAGGCGCACCGCCGTGGTCTTGGTGTTGATGACGCCGATGGCCATCTCGTCGGCGATGATGCCGGCGATGGTCTCGACTGAGGTGTCACCGGGCACGGCGATCATGTCCAGGCCCACGGAGCACACGCAGGTCATGGCCTCGAGCTTCTCCAGAGAGAGCGCTCCGTCCACCGCCGCGCGGATCATGCCGGCGTCCTCGGAGACGGGGATGAAGGCGCCCGAGAGGCCGCCCACGCTCGAGGACGCCATGACGCCGCCCTTCTTCACGGCGTCGTTGAGCAGCGCGAGCGCGCAGGTGGTGCCGGGGCCGCCGCACTCGCCGACGCCGATGGTTTCGAGGATCTGGGCCACGGAGTCGCCGGCAGCGGGCGTCGGCGCCAGGGAGAGGTCCACGATGCCCTTCTCGACCCCAAGGCGACGGCTCGCCTCGCGACTCATGAGCTCGCCGGCACGGGTGATCTTGAAGGCGGTCTGCTTGATCTTCTCGGCCACGTCCATGAGGCTCGCGGTCTCGGGCAGTTCTGCGAGCGCCGCGGCCATGACGCCGGGGCCAGAGACGCCAACGTTGATGACGGCGTCCGCCTCGCCGGAGCCGTGGACGGCGCCCGCCATGAACGGCGAGTCCTCGACCATGTTGGCAAAGACCACGAACTTGGCCGCGCCGTAGCAGTCGATGTCAACGGTGCGGCGCGCGCACTCGAGGATGGTCTCGGCCGAGAGCAGCACGGCGTCCATGTTGATGCCGGCGCGCGTGGAGGCGATGTTGAGCGACGAGCACACGCGGTCGGTGGTGGCCAGCGCCTCGGGGACGGACGCGATGAGACGACGGTCGGCGTCGCCCATGCCCTTCTGGACGAGCGCGGAGAAGCCGCCCATGAAGTCGATGCCGAGGGTCTCGGCCGCGCGGTCCATGGCGTGCGCGAGCGGGGAGAGGTCCTCGTCGGCGCAGCCGGCGGCGATCTGCGCGATGGGCGTCACGGAGACGCGCTTGTTGGCGATGGGGATGCCGTACTCGGCCTGAAGATCGTCGGCGGTCTCGACGAGGTGCTCGGCCGTGCGCGTGATGCGGTCGTAGACCTTGTCGCACATGCGGGCCATGTCCTCGTCCGCGCAACCCGCGAGCGAGATGCCCATCGTGATGGTGCGGAGGTCGAGGTTCTGCTCGGAGACCATCGAGAGGGTCTCGGCCACTTCCTGGGGCGTGATGTCCATGAAGGCGCCTTTCTCGCGCGGATGGTTGTGGCTGCCCATTATAGGTGAAAGGGAAGGTGTGAAAGGGGAGGTGGCCAGCGACTCGTCGCAGGTGAAGAGGGGGCGGCTCGCCGCAGGCGAGGGATCGCGTCGCGCGTGGCGTCCTAGTCCCTCCCGAGGACCGCCGCCACGATCTGCTCTGTGATGCGCCGCTTGCGGATGCCGTAGAAGCCGTGGCCCGCGTCGCGGACGACCTCGAGCTCGCAGCTCGCGTAGGTGCGCGCCGCGCGCTCGGCGTAGGCGAGCGGCACGAGCGGGTCGGCGTCGCCCTGCCAGATGCGCACGGGGCCGGGGTAGCTCATATGCTCGAACGGGTCCCAGGCCAGGGCGTCCACGGCATAGCGGCGGCCGAGCTCCATCCACATCTCATAGGCCTCGGGGACGTTCTCCGGAGCGCCAAAGCGCTCGACGGCGTCGTCGTGGATCACGAGCGCGGGATAGAGCAGGAAGAGGCCTGCCACGTCGGTGGGCCGCTCGTCGGCGACAATCGTGCTCACGAAGCCGCCCTGGCTCTGTCCGAGCAGGTAGATGCGGTCGGGGTCCACTTCGGGCAGCGCGCGCACGACGTCGAGCACCGCGGAGAGGTCGGCTGCCTGCGTGCAGACGGACATCTCGGTGGTGCGCCCGCCCGAGCGCGAGTGCGGCGTGCCGCCGAAGAAGTCGATCGCGCAGGTGACGATGCCCGCCTCTGCGAGCGGCGCGGCCCACTCCCCGGCCGTTTCGTGGTCTCCGCTGAAAAACGGCGAGCAGATTACGGCGGGCAGGGGAGCGGCGGCGTCCGGCACGCGCAGCCGGCCGTACACGCGGATACCGTCGTGCTCCGCCCAGAGGTCCCTCTCGGCGACGCTCGCCGCGGTGCGCCCCTCGCCCGCCTCCCGGCCGGCCACGACGCCCGTCACAGGTCCGGGGCCTGGCCGTCGTGCGCCCGCCACGCGCACTCGCCCAGGTCCATGTTGGTGAAGATCGCGCGGAAGCTGGAGTCCTCCGGGCTGCACGCGTAGACGCCAAAGCGCACCGTGCCGGTGGCCTCGTGCAGGTGGCAGACGCGCATCTGGTGGAACGTGACGCCGTCCTCGGAGCACTCGATGCAGAAGTCGTCCTCCCGGCGGCTCAGCCGATACCACATGGAGGAGACGCCGGCGGGGATCTCCGTGGTGGCCCAGTCGGAGTAGCCGTGGTTGGTCACGACGCTGCCCAGGTGCTGGAAGCGCTCGTTCTCGTACTCGATCGACCCCTTGAGCCAGTTCTCAGCGTCGAGGTACACGACGACGCCGCACTGGTCGAAGCGGTGGTGGCTCTCCGCAAACTCCGTCCGCACCACAAACGAGAAGAACCTCTCGTCGCAGCTCATCTGCAGGACGGGCGCGCTGTCGTTGCGAAAGTGATAGTACGTCCGCTGCCAGAGGTCGGTGTGCGGCTCGGTGACGATCTCGATGCGCCCCGGGGAGATGCGGTAATCCTCGGGCGGGCGCGTCCACTCCAGCTTGCTCACGTCAAAGCTCATGTTCGGTCTCCCCACTGCAGGGCGTGCGGGTCTCTTCTCGCCATTATAGGGTGGCGGGGGCGCATGGGCGACCGGCCCAGGAGCTTCGGCGAGCTGCGGCCCGCCCGATTCCGGCACGCGCTCGGGCGGCCGCGCCCTAGTGGGGACGCCCGGCCCCTCAGCGCCGGCGCCGCGCGTTTCTCAGCGGGACGGCAACGAGAAGCAGGAAGATCACAAAGAGAACGGTGAGGTCGAGGTTCATGGCGCCCTTTCTGCTAGAGCTCGCGCGTCGCGTAGAGACGCAGGGAGAGTGCGGCGGAGAGGCCGAGAAGGGCGGCCGAGAGCGCGAGCAGCCCGGCGAGGCACGCCACCGCGCCCGCGGGCGACCAGACGGAGCTCAGGGCCCCCGCGATGCCCTCGACCGTGAGCGTGCTCTCGTCGATCATGCCGCTTCCGCCCAGCACGATGATGGGGCAGAGCAGCGCGACGAGGGGCACGAGCGGCAGGTACTGCGTCGCCCTGGTGTTGCCAAAGCGGAAGAAGAGCGGAGTCTCCACGGCCGCGCAGAGCGACCCGACGGCAAAGAGCGCCCCCGCGGAGAGGGCCATGCCCAGCAGGGCGTCCCCGGAGAGCGCAAAGGCGGGGGACAGCCCGCCCGGCAGCGGGACGACGTGCGCGACCGCCGCGAGGACGAGCGCCGTCGCCAGTCCGGCGACCAGGCCGCCGAGCCCGAGCGTCACGATGGCGCCGTAGCGGGCGAGCACCACGTCGCGGCGGGAGAGCGGCATCGTGAGGCGAAGGCGCCCCCAGCCGTTGTCGTCGTCGAAGGAGTTCGTCCCGGACACGCCGAGCAAAAGGTACATCATCGTGAGGAGCCCCGGGGCCATCACGGTGGTGCGCATGCCCAGGCTCACGCACACGGCGACGAAGAACCCGAGGCCGAGGAGCGCCCGCGAGTAGTCCCGGAGGACGGTCATGTCAACGAGGTAGGCGCGCAGCATCTTCGTGCTCCAATCTTTTGCGAGGGGCGCCGCGGGGAAGGTCCCGCGGCGCCCCGCTCTTCTCGTCCGTGCCTGCGCTCTAGAGCTCGCGCGTCTCGTAGAGCCTGAGGGAGATCGCGGCGGAGATGCCGAGGATGACGACGGCGGCCGCCACCATGCCTGTGCATCCCACGGCCAGGCCCCCGGGCGTCTCGATGTAGGCGAGGAAGGCCGCGATCTGCTCGGCGCCCGGCAGCGCCCCGTCGAGAAGCCCGCTGTTGCCGAGGAAGACCACGGGCAGCACGAAGAGCATGACGATGATCGTGGGCAGGAGCTGCGTGGCCTTGGTCTGGCCCAGGCGGAAGTAGATCGGCGTCACGACGGAGGCCACGGTCGCGCCGATGAGCAGGCAGAACGTCGTGGCGAAGGCCATCCCGGAGAGCGTGCCGGGGTCGAGCGTGAGCGCCTGGGAGAGCTCGCCGGGCAGCTCCACCGCGCCCGCCACGGCACTGATCGCGAAGGCGGCGAGCAGGCCCACCGCCATGCCGCCGAGGCCCAGCGTCACGATGGCGGCGTAGCGGCCGAGCACCACGTCGCTGCGGGAGAGCGGGAGGGTGAGGCGGAAGCGGCCCCAGTCGTTCTGCTCGTCGTAGGCGGCCGCTCCCATGGCGCCCATCATGAAGAACATGCAGGTGATGATCGAGGGGGCGGCGAGCACGGTCTGCATCCCGCAGCCCACGAGCACCGCCACGAGAAATCCGAGGGCCAAGAGCTGCTTGCCGTAGTCGCGGAAGATGGTGAGCTCGATGAGGTAGGCGCGCCTCATTATCGGACACCGCCCTTCAGGGTGAGAGCCATGTAGTCGTCGATGGTCATGCGGTCGCAGGGGATATCGGGGAAGTTCTCGGCAAAGGCGAAGCGGTCGGGCACGAGGACGTCGATGCCGTAGTCATGGCGCAGGTAGCGCAGCTCGCGCTCGGGCACGACGCCGCTCGCCGCCACGCGCTCGAAGTCGGCCACGCGGCAGCGCGCGATGCCCGTCTCGTCGGTGATGACGTCCTTGGGCAGGTCGAAGACGATGCGCCCGGCGTCGATGCACACGATGCGGTCCGCGATGCGCTCGAGGTCGCTCGTGATGTGGCTGCTCATGAGGATCGCGCGGCCCGGGCGCGCCACGAACTCGCGCAGGCGATCGAGCGCCTCGTCGCGCGCCATCGGGTCGAGACCGGCCGTGGCCTCGTCGAGGATGAGGACCTGCGGGTCGTGCGCGAGGGCGCAGGCGAGGCTGAGCTTCATGCCCATGCCGCGCGAGAGGTCCTTCACGGCCTTCTTGGGGTCGAGGCCGAGCTCGCGCGCGAGCCGGTCGAAGGCGTGCGCGTCCCAGGAGGCATAGGCGCTCCGGTAGATGCGGCCCACGTCGGAGACGCGCAGGTGCCCGGGGAGGGAGACGGTGTCAAAGACCACGCCCACGCGCTCCTTGACGGCAGCGCCGGAGGGGTGGGAGAGCTCGTCGCTCGGGGTGCCGAGGACCTGCGCCCCGCCGCCGTCGAGCTTGATGAGGCCGAGCAGGGCCTTGATGGTGGTGGACTTGCCGGCCCCGTTCTGGCCGATGAAGCCCACGACCTCACCCTCGTTGACCGTGAGGCTCACGCCCTCCAGCGAGAACCCGTCGTAGTGCTTGGTGAGGCCGCGTGCCTCGATGAGTGCGCTCATGGTGACGTCCTTCCTGATGAAAAGGGACAGTCCCTTTTCATCATCATTCCAGTACCAGGGCGAGCATCTCGGAGAGCTCGTCGTTCGTGAGGCCCATTGCGCGGCCGCGCTCGACCGCCCGGGCCATGAGGTCCTCGACCTCTCGTAGCTGCTCCTCGCGGATGAGGTCGGCGTTTCCGCCGGCGACGAAGCTGCCCTTGCCCTGCACCGTCTCGATGAGCCCCGTTGCCTCCAGGTCCGCGTAGGCGCGCTTGGTGGTGATCGCGCTCACGCGCAGGCTGTTGGCGAGTGCCCGGATCGAGGGGAGCTGCTCGCCCTCCTTGAGCTCGCCCTTGACGATCGCAGTCTTGATTTGGTCCGTGATCTGCTCGTAGATGGGCTTGCCGCTCGAGTTCGAGATGATGATGTCCAAGCCGTCGTCCTTCCGTGCCGGCTCGCCAGGACGTCTCCCACGAGCCAACCGTGTATACCCGGTAAGTACAGTATATACACACCTATACACAGCACAAGAGGGAATCTGGAAAAGTTCCGGCGGAGTCTCTGCGACAATGGGCCTGGCCGCTTGAGCGAAGGAGCTGCGTGATCTACGTCATCGATTCATCAGAGCACCCGCTTCCCGTGGCGGAGGCGGCCAAGGGGCTGCGGTCGCGCGCAGTGAGCGTGCCGGTTGCGGACTGGGGCGATGCGCTCACGCCGTGGCCCGCGCCTTCGCTGCGCCCGGGTGAGAGGGATTTTGGCGGCCATGCGGACGAGACGCTCGCCTCGCTCGCCGAGCAGCTCGACCGGGCGCCCGGACCCCATGCCATCTGTGGCTACTCGCTCGGCGGGCTCTTCGCGCTCTACGCGTTCGCGCGCGAGCCGCGTCTTTCGGCGTGCGCGTGCCTCTCGGGTTCCGTCTGGTACGAGGGCTGGGTCGACTGGCTGCGCGCGAACGCGCCGGAGGGCTCCGGGCGCTACGCGTACTTCTCGGTGGGGAAGAAGGAGAAGCGCGCGGGACTGCCGTTTCGCCACGTCGAGGAGGACCTCGCCGCCTGCGCGGACATCCTGCGCGAGCACGGCTGCGCGGTGGATGTGACGCTCGGCCCCGGCAATCACATGCGGCACGTCGCCGAGCGCCTGTCCGCCGGCCTCGCCGCGCTCGATACGTTTCTCAGCCGAGCGTGACGAGCGCGCCCGCCCTTCTCGGTCCCAAACTCCACACGTTTCTCGGTCCCAAACTCCACACGTGGTGGTTCTTCTCGGCTTATCCGCGAAGAAAGACCAGTTGTTTTGCGACCTGGAAAGAAAAAGAGACACCACGTGTGGAGTTTGGGCCGAGAGGGACGGGTGACGACGAGCGCCGGGGGCGGCGGGCCCTTGGCCTACAGATGCATATAGAGCAGCGGGTAGGGGCGACCCTCCTCGTCCGTCTCCGTGCGCCGATACGCGGAGAAGCCCAGGTGCTCGTAGAAGCCCACGGCCTGCGGGTTCTGCTCGTTGACGGTGAGCTCGCTCACGCCGAGGCGCTCGATGCCGTGCTCGAGGAGCTGTCGGCCGAGGCCCTGGCCGCGTGCCTCCGGGTCGAGGAAGAGCATCTCCAAACGGCCGCCCTCCACGCCCATGAAGCCCACGGGCGCGTCGTCCTTCTCGGCAGTGACGAGCGTCTCCACGCCTGCGAGCGCCTGCGGGACGAACGGCTTGATCTCGGCGATCTCCGCCTCGGAGAGAAACGTGTGCGTGGCGCGCACGGAGCGCTCCCACACGCGGGTGAGCTGGTCGATGAGCTCGGGGGCGCGCTCGGCGACGGTGTGGCAACTGGTCATGAGCTCTCACATTCCTTGAAAACCGGTCTGGCGCAGGGCCTCGTAGAGCACGATGGCCGCGGCGTTGGAGAGATTGAGCGCGCTGATGCGGTAGTCCTCTGGGTTCACGAAGTTGCCGCAGACGTCTTGGGCAAGAAGCGCGGCGTGGTCGCAGCGCTCATCCGACGCACCCCAGCTTTGGGCGTTCTCGAGCGAGGCAGCGTCGGGCAGCATGGGGATGCGCTCGCAGCGGTCTGCGTGCGCAGCCAGCAGCCCCTCGGGAAGCCCCACGCTCTCGCAGCCAAAGACGAGGTAGTCGCCGTCCCGATAGCTGACCTCGGCGTAGGCGCGCTTGGCCTTCTTGGTGAGCAGGTGCAGGCGCGCGTCCGGTCCCACGACGTCAAGAAACGCGTCCCAGCTCTCATGTACCGTGACATCGAGACTCTCCCAGTATCCGAGCCCCGCTCGGTGCAGCGACCTCTCGTCCAGGGAGAATCCAAGCGGGCACACGAGGTGAAGACGAGACCCCGTGACCACGCAGGTGCGCCCGATGTTTCCCGTGTTCGCCGGAATCTCCGGCGTCACGAGCACGACGTTGAACATGGGACCTCGCTTCGTATTGAGGGGCACTGGGCGGGTTGCAAAACTGGTCTTAAGTCCATATTACTGGCTTGCCGAGAACAAAACGTGCCTTCGATCCATGGGATTTAGCCTCAAGAGGGGTGGCATCTCGCGGCATCGGCAGCGTTTTCCCAGATAAGAGTTGGCCCTCATAAACTTTTCTTGTCCGAAAGGGCCAAAACCTCATGGATTGAAGGCGTGTTTTGTTTTCCGCAGACCCCAGTTATGGCTTGAAGGGCAAAAGTGCATGCGGCGACGTGTCTGGGTGACATGGCTATACTATCGTGAGCAGCAAAACCGCACATGAAGTTCGAAGGGATTCTCATGATCAAGGACCTGGTGCACGACGACGCCATCCTCTCCACCCCGTGCGAGCTCGCGACCGCTGAGGACGCCCCGGTCGCTCAGGACCTCGTTGACACGCTTGCCGCCATCGACGACGCGGTCTGCCTGGCCGCCAACCAGATCGGCGTGACCAAGGCCATCATCGCCTTCCAGGACGACAAGGACGAGGTCCACGTCATGTACAACCCCAAGGTCCTCATGGGCCTGGGCGGCGCCAAGGTCGAGGAGAGCTGCCTCACGCACGAGGAGGTCTCCAAGGTCACACGCTTCGCCAAGATCAAGGTGTCCTTCGACGAGCTCGTCGACGGCCAGCTCAGGGCCCGTCGTCGCGACTACGTGGGCTGGACTGCCCAGATGATCCAGCACATGGTCGATCACTGCAAGGGCAAGCTGGTCTAGCATGCCCCCGCGCGCCCTGACGGCGCCCCGTCCCGCCCCGGACCACATCGAGGTGCGGGGCGCCCGCGTCCACAACCTCAAGGACGTCGACGTGGACATCCCCCTGAACGAGCTCGTGGGGATCGCCGGCGTCTCCGGCTCGGGAAAGAGCTCGCTCGCGCTGGGCACGCTCTATGCGGAGGGGTCGCGCCGCTACCTGGACGCGCTCTCCACCTACACGCGGCGGCGCATCGCCCAGACGGGCCGCGCCACGGTGGACGAGGTGCTGCACGTTCCGGCG
This sequence comes from Olsenella sp. An293, assembly GCF_002159495.1. Taxonomy (GTDB): domain Bacteria; phylum Actinomycetota; class Coriobacteriia; order Coriobacteriales; family Atopobiaceae; genus Thermophilibacter. The sequence goes on along the minus strand of NZ_NFIT01000005.1, from coordinate 116,755 downwards.
GCACTTGCCCTGCGGCAGCGTCCTGCTGTGCCCGGCGTGCACTCGACCTTTGGCACCTCTACCGAGCTCCTCAACTACCTGCGCCTTCTTTTCTCGCGTCTCGGTAGTCACGTGTGCCCCAACGGGCACCGCGTGCCGCCGAGCATGGACGTGGCGCTCGGGCGCGCCACGCGCTGCCCCGTTTGCGGCGTCGAGTTCATGGGGCCGGGCGCGGAGGATCTCGCCTTCAACAGCGGCGGTGCCTGTGCCACCTGCGGGGGCACCGGCGTCGTCCGCACCGTCGACGAGGCCTCGCTCGTGCCCGACGAGAGCATCTCCATCGACGACGGGGCGGTCCTGCCGTGGGGCTCGCTCATGTGGGACCTCATGAAGCAGGTCTGCGGCTCCTTTGGGGTGCGCACCGACGTGCCGTTCAACCAGCTCACGCCCGAGGAACGCGAGATTGTCTTCCACGGGCCCATGGAGAAGCGGCACATCCTTTACAGGGCCAAGAAGGGCGAGTCCTTCGCCGAGATGGACTTTACCTACTACAGCGCGGTGAACACGGTGAAGAACGCGCTCTCCAAGGCAAAGGACGAGAAGGGCTTGGCGCGCGTGGCGCGGTTCCTTCGCGAGGACGTGTGCCCGGACTGCGGCGGCACGCGCCTCTCGGCGGCGGCGCGCGGGCCCGAGATCGACGGCATGAACCTCGCGGATGCGACGGCGCTGACGCTCGATGAGCTCGCGACGTGGGTGCCCACGGTGCCGCAGCTTGTTCCGGACGACCTGCGCGAGATGGCCCGGACAATCTGCGCGGAGACCGACGAGCCCATCTGTCGCCTCCAGCAGCTGGGTCTGGGCTACCTCTCGCTCGATCGGGCGAGCTCGACGCTCTCCACGGGCGAGCGCCAGCGCGTCCAGCTCGCCCGTGCCGTGCGCAATCGGACCACGGGCGTGCTCTATGTGCTGGACGAGCCCTCGATCGGCCTTCATCCCTCCAATGTGGAGGGACTTCTCGGCGTGGTGGACGACCTGCTTGCGGACGGCAACTCCGTCGTGCTGGTCGACCACGACGTGCGCGTGCTGCGCCATGCGGACCATCTCGTGGAGATCGGCCCGGGCTCGGGTGCCGATGGCGGGCGCGTCATAGTCCAGGGCAGCGTCGCGGAGGTCGAGAAGAGCCCGGAGTCGCGAATCGGCCCCTTCCTCTCCGGCGCCCGGCAGGTGCGCGCCCGGGAGCGGGTGGCGGCGAGCGAGGTCTTCTCGACGGGCGCCCTTCGGATTGAGACCGATGCCATCCACACCGTGCGCCCGCTCTCGGTGGAGATCCCGCGGGGGCGCCTCACGGCGGTGACGGGCGTCTCGGGCTCGGGGAAGACGACGCTCGTGCTGGAGAGCCTGGTGCCCGGCCTGCGCGCCGCCATCGTAGGGGAGGCGCTGCCGGCTCACGTGCGCTCCGTTGACACCGCGGGTCTGCGCCGAGCCAACCTCATCGACGCGACGCCCATCGGCGCCAACGTGCGCTCGACGGTGGCGACCTACTCCGGCGTCCTCGACGACCTGCGACGCGCCTACGCCAAGCTCCCAGAGGCGCGCGAGCGCGGCTTCAAGGCGGGGGCGTTCTCGTATAACACCGGGTCGCTGCGCTGTCCCACGTGCGACGGCACGGGGCAGATCTCGCTTGACGTGCAGTTTCTTCCGGACGTGGACATCCCGTGCCCGGACTGCGGCGGCGCACGCTACGGCCGCGAGGCATGGGAGGTTAGGCTGTCGGGTGACGTGAGCCTGCCCGAGCTGCTGTCCTATACCGTCGACCAGGCGCGCGAGGTGCTGGCGGAGACGGGTCTTCGATCGGCGAAGGCCAAGCTCGAGGTCCTGCACGACCTAGGCCTCGGCTACCTCACGCTGGGCGAGGCCACGCCGGCGCTCTCGGGCGGCGAGGCCCAACGCCTCAAGCTCGCGAGCGAGCTCACGCGCAACCAGGCCGACGCGCTCTTCGTCTTTGACGAGCCCACGATCGGGCTGCACCCGCTCGACGTGGAGGTGCTGCTCGGCGTGCTGCAGCGGCTCATCGACAACGGCGCCACGGTCGTGGTGATCGAACACGACCTGGACATGATCGCCGCCGCCGACTGGGTCATCGACATGGGGCCCGGAGGGGGCGATGCGGGAGGCCGCATTGTGTGCGCAGGCACGCCCGAGCAGGTCGCGGCATGCGAGCAGAGCGTCACGGGCCGCTATCTGTAAATTGGGGACAGGCTTTCTGCTAATTGGGGACGTGTTATTTCGTGCAGACCGTTTGGGACAGGTTTGTCCATCAAACCTGTCCCAAACGGTCTGCACGAAATAACACGTCCCCAATTAGCAGAAAGCCTGTCCCCAATTTACAGATAGCCCTAGCAGCGGTGGGCGCTCGGGCAGATGTCCTCGAGGACGCAGCCGTCGCACTTGGGCGCGCGCGCCGAGCAGGTGTCGCGCCCGTGCTTGATCCACTGGTGGTTAACCGGCCCCCAGAGCTCTCGCGGCAGCAGCTTGAGCAGGTCTTGCTCGGTCTTGAGCGGCTCCTTCTCGTGCGTCTTGGGCGAGAGCGCAAGGCGGTGAGCGATGCGGTTGACGTGCGTGTCCACCGCGATGCCCTCGACGATGCCAAAGCCCACGTTCATCACGATGTTGGCGGTCTTGCGCCCCACGCCGGGCAGGCGCGTGAGCTCCTCCATCGTGTGTGGGACCTCCCCGCCAAACTCGGAGACGATCATCTGGGCGCACTCGACGCAGTGGCGCGCCTTCGACTTATAGAAGCCGAGGCTGTGTATGTACTCTGCCACCTCGGCGGGCGAGGCGGCGGCCATGGCCTCGGGCGTGGGGAAGCGCTCGAAGAGCGCCGGCGTCACCTTGTTGACCTGGGCGTCGGTGGTCTGTGCGGAAAGCAGGACGGCAATGGTCAGGCGGAAGGGGCTCGCGTGGTCGAGAAAGCACTCGACCGGGCCGTACTTTTCGTCAAGGCGTCGGCACACCTCGACGGCGCGGTCGATCTTGGCCTGCTTGGTCTCTCTGGGCATCGATCCTCCTCGGGACGTCCTGCGACGATGATACGGCGTTCAGAAGTTATTCCAAAGTTCAATTTAAATCTGTGATAGAGTGTCGATATTGAACTTGTTGCAGGAGAAGTTCAATCTTGTTGCCAGAATTGAACTACGGGAGGCCGGATGCTCCAGGAGACCTTTGCGGACCGCCTTCGGCGGGCGATGGGCGAGAAGAACCTCAAGCAGGCCGACCTCATCCACGCTGCGGCGCAGCGTGGCGAGCGCCTGGGAAAAAGCCAGGTCAGCCAATACGTGAGCGGTAAGGTCGTCCCGCGTGCGGCGACGCTTCGCCTGCTGGCGGACATCTTGGGCGTCCCGGAGACGTGGCTTGCCACGGCAGACGGCGCGCGAGCTTCCGCGCGGCCTGAGACCGCCCCCACGACCCCCTCTGCCAGCACGTCCACAAAAAGGAGCGCCACTATGCGTGAGTTCAAGAAGTCCAACAAGCTCGACAACGTCCTCTACGACGTCCGCGGCCCGGTGGCCGACGAGGCGGCCCGCATGGAGGACGAGGGCCTGCGCATCCTCAAGCTCAACATCGGCAACCCCGCGCCCTTTGGCTTCCGCACGCCCGACGAGGTCGTGCACGACATGCGCCAGCAGCTGCCCGACTGCGAGGGATACTCGGACTCCCGCGGCCTCTTCTCCGCGCGCAAGGCCATCATGCAGTACGCGCAGATCAAGCATCTGCCCAACGTGAGCATGGACGGCATCTACACGGGCAACGGCGTCTCCGAGCTCATCCAGCTCTGCATGAACGCGCTGCTCGACACCGGCGACGAGATTCTGATCCCGAGCCCCGACTACCCGCTCTGGACCGCGTGCGCCACGCTCGCGGGCGGCACCCCGGTGCACTACCTCTGCGACGAGCAGGCCGAGTGGACGCCCGACCTCGCGGACATGGAGGCCAAGGTCACGAGCAACACCAAGGCCATCGTCATCATCAACCCCAACAACCCCACCGGCGCGGTCTATCCGCGCGAGGTGCTCGAGCAGATCGTGGATATCGCGCGGCGCCACCAGCTCATGATCTTCTCGGACGAGATCTACGACCGTCTGTGCATGGACGGCCACGAGCACATCTCCATCGCCTCCCTCGCACCTGATCTGCCGTGCGTCACGTTCTCCGGCCTTTCCAAGTCCCACATGGTCGCCGGCTATCGCATCGGCTGGATGGTCCTCTCCGGCAACAAGCGCTGCATGCGCGACTTCATCTACGGCATCAATATGCTCTCCAACATGCGCCTGTGCTCCAACGTGCCGGCGCAGTCCATCGTCCAGACGGCGCTCGGCGGCTATCAGAGCGTGGAGCGCTACGTCGAGCCGGGCGGGCGCGTCTACGAGCAGCGCAACTACGTCTACGAGGCGCTCAACGCCATCGACGGCATCACGGCGGTCAAGCCAAAGGCGGCGTTCTACATCTTCCCCAAGATCGACGTGAAGAAGTTCAACATCACCGATGACGAGCAGTTCGCCCTTGATCTGCTGCACGAGAAGCGCATCCTGATCACGCGCGGCGGCGGCTTCAACTGGCCGGAGCCCGATCACTTCCGCATCGTCTACCTCCCGCGCATGGAGGTTCTGCGCGAGGCGATGACGGATCTTGCGGACTTCTTCGCGCACTATCGCCAGGCGTAGGGGAGCACCTTCCGTCCGAGGGCGCGCCGTGGGCGGCGGCGCGCTCGCGGATGAGGTCGTAGTAGCCGGTGAGCGCGGCAAACGGCATGAACTGCGCCGCGCGGTCGACGCGACGCCTTGGCTGCTGGTCACTCATGATGTCCTCCGACCTGCTGGTTTCTCTCCCGCGCCGTGGCCTCCGGGCGCAGGCTTATCCCGCGCACAAGCGCGTTTTTGCCAAACCGACGCTTCACGGCCATCGTGGCTCGGGCGAGGCTCTTCTCGTCCGAGTCCGCCGTGGGGTCCGAGAAGAGCGTGAGCTCCGCGTACTCCTCCGGCACAAGCTCGCCCATGGCTATGTTGATGCGCCGGACGGCTCGATTGGGGTCGACGATCTCCTCGAAGAGCGCCAGAAACGCCGCGGTGAGCGCCTCGCGGGAGCTGGTCGCCTCGGCGAGCTTGCGCGAGGCGTTGGCTGCCTCGTCATGGCGGCCCAGCACGCGCGTCCCGTGCTCGCCGGTGAAGACCTGCGCGGGCGCGCTCTTCTCGGCCTCCGACAGGCGCTCGCGGGCATAGCCCGCAAAGAGCGAGACGTGCCCGCAGACCAGGCCCTTGTCCACGAGGTCGAGCACGAGGCCGTCTACCATCTCGCGCAGGATCACCCGTGCCTCCTCGAAGCTGTAGTCGCGCATGAGGACCTGCCCGGAGCCCAGCGAGTGCGCCTTGGGCCTGTAGGCGTGAATCTCCGCCATCGTGCAGGGCTCGACGCCCCAGGCGTGATCGATGAGCAGCTCGGCGTTGATGCCAAACTCGTCATAGAGCGCCTGTTCTGGAAGAAGCGCCACGCCGCCCATGTCGTGCGCGCCCATCCGGGCGAGGCGCCGCGCGATCCCCGGGCCGATGCCCCAGACGTCCGTGATGGGGCGGTGCGGCCAGATGAGGCACTTGTAGCGGGCCTCATCGAGCTCGCCGATGTGGTCGTCCACGTGCTTGGCCGTGATGTCGAGCGCCACCTTGGCAAGAAAGAGGTTGGTGCCGATTCCCGCCGTGGCGCACACGCCCGTCTCCCGGAGCACGAGGTCCATGAGCATCGTGGCCAGCTCGCGTGGCGTCTTGCCGTAGAGGGCGAGGTAGGGGGTCACGTCGATGAAGACCTCGTCGATGGAGTAGACGTGGATGTCCTCCGGCGAGAAGTACCTCAGGTAGAGCTCGTAGATGTCTGCCGAGACCTCCATGTAGCGGCGCATGCGCGGCGGCGCCATCTCGTAATCGATCCCGTCTGGAATCTCGAAGACGCGACAGCGGTTGCGCACGCCGGCCGCCTTCATGGCCGGCGAGACGGCGAGACAGATGGTGGTGGGGCCGCGCGTGGGGTCCGCCACCACGAGCCGGTGCTCGAAGGGGTCCTTCCCGCGGTCCACGCACTCGACCGAGGCATAGAAGCACTTGAGGTCGATGCAGAGGTAGGCGCTCTCCACGATGCTTGCTCCAAACGCGCGTTCTTGTCGTCATCCCATGATGCCCCGTCCGCCGGACAGCAATTGCCCTTTGCGCGTCGGTCACAAACACTGCAACACTTGTTCTGATACCGTGTGAGAAAGGAAGGAGGGAGAAATGAGGGCGTTCATTGCGCTGGAGCTGCCGGAGGCGTTTGCGGACGAGGTCGCGGGGCTTGCGCGCGGGCTCGAGGCCGCGTGTGCGGGGCGCTTTGTGTCGGGCGAGAACCACCACCTCACCCTGGCGTTTCTCGGCGAGGTGGGGGAGGCGGAGGCGCGATCGGCGATGGCTGCGCTCGACGCGGCGTGCGCGGGCGCGGGCCCCGTGCGGCTGCGTGCGACGGGCCTCGGCACCTTTGGGCGCTCCCGTGACGCCACGCTCTGGCTGGGCATCGAGAAGGACCCCCGGCTCATGGACCTTGCCGCGCGGGTGCGCTCAGAGCTCTCCGCCCGCGGGCTCGCCTATGACGAGAAGGACTTCCTGCCGCACGTCACTTTGGCCCGACGGGCACGCGTGCCTCGTGGGGCACTGGGGGACCTGGCCTTCCCGCTGCCGGACGAGGCGACGCGCGTCACGCTGTTCCGCAGCATCCTCGAGCCGGATGGCGCTCGCTACAAGCCGCTCTATACCGTGGAGCTGGGTTGACAGTCGCGTCAGGTTATATTGTCAACTTTGTCAAGTTGACAATATAACCTGACGCGACTGTCAACCCAGTCCCCGCTACTACCCGTTGATCTTCTCGAGGAAGAGCTCGCCGTAGCGCTCGGCCTTCTTGGCGCCCACGCCGGAGACGCCGAGCAGCTCGTCTGCGTTTCTCGGCCGCTTGGCGCACATGTCCACGAGGGTGGCGTTGGAGAAGATGAAGTATGACGGCACGCCCTGCTCGCGCGCGAGCTCGCCCCGAAGCTCCGAAAGCCGGGCATAGAGCTCCTGACCCACCTCGTCGAGCTCGGAGACGTCCGTCGCGGCGCGGGTCTTGGCAGGCGCGGCGACAGCGCGCTCGACGCGTGGCGCGCCCTTTGCGACCTTGAGCACGAACGGCTCGTCCCAGGGGGCCTCGCGGCGAAGGAACGCCCTCGAGATCTCCGTGAGCGCAATCGTGGGGTAGTCCCCGCCCGTGCGCGCGAGAACGCCGCGGAAGACCAGCTCATCCAGGATGGCGCGCACGCGCGCCGCGGGAACGTCGGCCATGATCCCGTAGGTCGAGAGGGTGTCAAAGCCGCGGCGCAGGACCTTCTCGCCCCGCGAGCCGCGCAGCACGTCCACGATCATCGACGCCCCCGCGCTGCGTCCTCGCTGGGCGATGCGCGCCACGCAGCTCACGACCTTGAGGGCGTCGGTGGTGGCGTCCACCTCCTCGAAGTCCGTGAGGCAGTTGCCGCAGTTGCCGCAGTAGGCCGGAGTCTCCTCACCAAAGTAGCGCAGGATGTGGGCGCGCAGGCACTCGGTGGTGGTTGCGTAGAAGACCATCTGGCGCAGGCGCTCGGCGTCGCGCTCGGCAAGCGTCTCTATCTGCTCGGGCGTGAGGCCCTCGCGCGGCTCGCTGCGCGAGAGCAGAAACTCCGCCGTGTGCACGTCGCCGGGGGAGTAGAGCAAAAGGCACTCCGCCTTGGTGCCGTCACGTCCGGCGCGCCCCGCCTCCTGGTAGTAGTTCTCGAGGCTGAGCGGCAGGTTGTAGTGGACCACGTAGCTCACGTTGGACTTGTCGATGCCCATGCCAAAGGCGTTGGTGGCCACCATCACGCGGGAGCGGTCGTAGAGGAAGTCCTCCTGGTTGCGCTCGCGCTCCTCGGCGGGGAGGCCCGCGTGGTAGCGCGTGGCCGCGAGCCCCTCGTCACACAGCAGGTCGCACACCTCCTCAACGGCACGCCGACTCGAGCAGTAGACGATGCCGGAGAGCGTGGCGCGCTGACGGACAAAGGCGACGAGCATCCGGTCCTTCTCGGCGCCGCCCCGCGGCCGGGACACGGCGAAGGAGAGGTTTGGCCGGTCAAAGCTCGCGATGACGGTGAACGGGTCGGAGAGTCCGAGCGCCGCGGCGATGTCCTTGCGGACCGCGCGCGTGGCCGTTGCCGTGAGCGCCATCACCGGCGGGCGTGCGGGAAGTGCCTCGAGAAATTCAATGATGCGCTGATAGCTGGGCCTGAAGTCGTTGCCCCACTGCGAGATGCAGTGTGCCTCGTCCACGGCGAGCAGGCCAACGCCGCGCGCGGAGACGGTCTCGAGGAAGGCTGGGTCGTCGAGGCGCTCCGGTGCCACGTAGACAAGCGCGAGCGCGCCCGAGGCGATGCCGTGGAGCACGCTCGCGCGCTCGCCGGCGGAAAGCGTCGAGTTGAGGTAGCTCGCCGCCACGCCAGACTGGCGCAGGGCGCCCACTTGGTCGGCCATGAGCGAGATGAGCGGCGAGATTACGAGCGTGAGCGCCCCGGCGCGCGCGGCCAGCGCGAGCGCGGGAACCTGGTAGCAGACGGACTTGCCCGCCGAGGTGGGCATGACGGCCAGCACGTCGCGCCCGGCGAGCGCGGCGTCCACAATCTCGGCCTGGTGCGGGCGGAAGCTCGAGTAGCCGAAGGTGGTGCGCAGGATGTCGAGGGGCGTGAGGTCCGCCATGGGGCTCCTGTCGTCGGGTTCTTCTCGCCCCATTATGCGCCTTGGCCCGGACAGAAAGGCGCTGTGGTCGTCTCCGGGCTCGCTAGTATGCCTTTCGTGACTGCTCCCTCGCATTTGCCCAGTTGGCGAGAAAAGCCTTGCGGAGAGGGCATACTAGCGAGCCCGGTTTTGCCGCCCGCCGCTTCTTACACGGGGCTTACGTTGTTGCGGCATGGGGCCGGTAACCTGAACCTTTCAGGCATTTTCTGCAAACGACCCCGGTTTTGGAGCGGTGCCTTCGCATCCTGTTGTCGAGGGGAGACGATGAGAGAGAACAGGGAGATAGTCGTTCGCGTCCGTGCGGCCAAGAGGGACCCGCGCGCCGCCGACGAGCTGGTGCGAAGCTACCTTCCGTTCATCAAGGCGGAGACCGCCAGGTTCATGGGCCGGCCTCCGCGGGAGGGGCGCGACGACGAGCTGGGGATTGCCATGTTTGCCTTCCACGAGGCGGTTATGTCATACGATCGATCCCGGGGCGCATTTCTTCCCCTTGCGGCCCTGAGCATCAAGAACCGCCTGATTGACTTCAGGCGTCGCGAACGCCGTCACGCCGAGGTTCTCTCCCTCGACGAGCGTCGGTCGACGGCCGACGACGAGGACGACCGCCCGCTTGTCGAGACGCTTGCTGCCGAGAAGGACGAGATCGCGGAGCGCGAGGCGCGCCTTGCGAGCCGGGCGGAAATCGCGGAGTTCACGGCGCAGCTCAAGGAGTTTGGCATCTCGCTCTTTGACGTGACCGAGAGTTGCCCGCGCCAGCAGCGCACGCTCGAGGCGTGCGGGCGGGCGCTCGAGCATGCCCGTGCCAACCCCGGCCTCCTGGAGCGGCTCCTTGCCACCAAGAAGCTGCCGATCTCCGATCTTGCTCGCGGCTCTGGGGTCGAGAAGAAGACGCTCGAGCGCCATCGAACCTACCTCGTGGCGCTGCTGCTTGCCTACACCAACGGGTTCGAAATAATTCGTGGCCACCTGTGCAAAATCGTGGGCAGCGGGGGAGGTGACGGTCGATGAGCTACCTGATCTTGGAGTGCGCTGCGAGCTATGCCGTGGCGCTCGACGAGGAGGGGCGCTTCGTGCGGGTTCCCAACCTCGGATACGAAGTCGGCCAGGAGGTCGATGACGTCGTCATCTTTGATGAGGGTCAGCTGCTCGCCTTTGAGGCGCGGAAGGTGAGAAGGACGCGCAGGCGCGTGGGACTGATCGCCGCCGCGGCGTGTCTCGTCGTCGCCGTCATCGCCGGCGGCGTCGTGTGGCGCCTACCCATTGGCACCGTCTACATGCGTATCAACCCCGAGGTGAGCATGGAGGTCAACCGCTTTGACCGCGTCGTGGACGTGGAGGGAGAAAACGCTGACGGCGAGGCGCTGGTGAGCGGGTTCTCGTTCTACGGAAGGACGATTGACGACGTCTCGGACGACCTGGCAAATAGGGCCGAGGAGCAGGGCTATCTCAAGGAGGGCGGCACCATCGAGCTGACCGTGGAGTCGGGCGACGAGGAGTGGAAGACGGCGACCGAGGACCGGCTCGTGATCGAGCTGGAGGTCCACCTCGACCATCGCGTGGTGGTCGAGGGATCGGGGGCGCCGGTTGGCGGCTCGCCTGGCGACGATGACCTTGACGATGCGGACGACTGGGACGATGACGGTTTTGATGATCTTGACGATGACGAAGACGACGGAGTCGCGCCGGTTCCGCCCGAGACCGATACAGCGCCCGCGCCCAATCCGCCCGCGCCACAAGCTCCCCAGGCCATCGATGACGACGAGGACGATGACGACGGCTGGGACGACGATGACGACGATGGGGACGACGATGACGACGATGGGGACGACAATGACGACTAGCTGCGTCGCACGTTCTTCTCGCCTGGCGGATTTTTCTTTCTGAGCGACCCCGGTTTTGGTGGGGCGCCCGCGCAACCTCTCACTGCAAGGCAAAACAGAGGTTACGACCCAAGGAGGACACCATGAAGACCACGAGCCTGAAGAACATCCTGACCGGCGCGACCATGGGCATCGCCCTCACGGCGGTTTTGGCGGGCTGCGGGACGACGCCCGCTGCGACGCAGACGGCGGACGGTGCCGGCGAGACCCCGATCGCCCAGGCGTCCCAGGCGGCGGGAACCCTGCTTCTGAGCGTCAATCCCGAGATTGAGATCGAGTATGACGACGATGGCCTCGTCACCGAGGTCGAGGGCGTGAACGACGAGGGCCGCGGGGTGACGAGCGGATACGGGGGCTACGAGGGGCGCCAGTGCCGGGAGGTCGTCTCCGACCTGGTGGAGGAGATCTACGAGGCAGGGCACTTCAATCAGACGGTTGACGGCCACGACCGCAACGTGGTCGTGAAGCTTCAGCAGGGCTCGAGTTATCCCGGGGAGGACTTCTTGCGGGGAATCGAGGACGATGTGCGCGCAACGGTGGGCGGCTTTGGCCTTGCCTCCGACGCGCTGACGGTGGCGCCCGAGCAGCTCGACGACCGCGGATACATTGGTCTCGATGCGGCGAAGGACATCGTGCTCTCCCAGCTCGGGCTGACCGAGGCGAGCTTCAACGACCACGAGTACGAGCTGGATGACGGCGTGTACGAGATGGAGTTCACGTCTGGAGGCGTCGAGTATGAGTACGAGGTTGACGCCCGCACGGGCAAGGTCCTCGAGGCCGACGTCGACGGCAATGACGACTGGGACGACCGCGACGACTGGGATGACTGGCACGAGGACCGCTACGACCGCGACGACGACTGGGACGACGACCGCGACGACCTGGATGACCGCGACGACGACTGGGACGACGACCGCGACGACCTGGATGACCGCGACGACGATTGGGACGACGACCGCGACGACCGCGACGACTGGGATGACGACCGCGACGATGACTAACCCGAGCCTCAGCTCCCCCGCGACCCCGTCCTCATGGGCGGGGTCGTTTTGTGTCGCCCCTTGCGGGGGAATTAGTGTACAAAATCAGAGTTGTTCGGAAAAATCACCTGCATATATATAGTGAAATCTGATTTTGTACACTAAATCGCCGGGCTGGGGTGGCGCCCGGGACGGCTCGGCCCCGCCCTACAGCACCACGCCCAGGGCCACGAGCGCCACGCAGAGGGCAAGGACCGCCCAGTCGCGCGCCACGAGCGGGTAGCGTCGGTAGCTGCTCTCGCGCGTGCGCAGGTAGAAGCCGCGCTGCTCGGCGGCAAGCGCCGTGGCCTCGGTGCGGCCGACGGAGCTCACGAGCAGTGGCACGCAGAGAGGCAGCATGAGCCGCAGCTTGCGGATGGGGTTGCGCGTGTCGTACTCCACGCCTCGGGCGGTCTGGGCCTCCATGATCGCGTTCATCTCCTGCGAGAACACGGGGACAAAGCGCAGCGCAGTGGTGAACGTGAACGCGTAGCGATATGGGACGCGCAGCACCTCGACGCAGGCGTTTGCGAGGTCGGTGAGCCTGGTCACCATGAGCATGAGCACGAGCGGCAGCGCCACGCCCATGAGGCGCAGACATACCTTGGGGCCCGTGAGCAGGCCGTCGGTGGTCACAAAGCCCCAGACAACGTCACCGGTGCGGGTGAACAGCAGCTGGAAGACAAACATCACCACGCCGAGGGGCACCACGAGCTTGAGCAGGCGCGCAAGCCGTCCGGGCACGCCGGCGTACGCGGCGAGCGCAAACGTGAGGGCGAGAAGGGCGAGCAGCAGCGGGTAGGTGTCCGCCAGCAGCGTCGCCGCGATGATGGCGGCGGCCAGGGCGAGCTTGGTCACGGGGTTGAGCCGGTGGAGCAGGGTGTCCCCGGGAACGTAGTCGATGACGCTGGTCACTTGAGCATCCCCTCCACGGTGTCGACGATGTCGGAGACCTGGGAGGCCCCCGCAAAGGCGGGCGAGACGTCGCGCGCGAGCTCGGCGGCAAGGCGCACGACCTGCGGCGCCTCGACGTCGGCGCGGGCCATGAGCCCGGCGTCCGCAAAGACCTGGTCCGCGGGACCCTGCCCGAGGATGCGCCCGTCGGCCATGACGATGACGCGCTCGGCAAAATCCGAGACCACCTCCATGTCGTGGCAGACCATGACGACGGCGCAGCCCTTCTCGGCCATCTCGCGCACCGTCTCCATGACCGTCATGCACTCGCGGTAGTCGAGGCCGCTCGTGGGCTCGTCGAGAAGGACCACCTCCGGTTCCATCACGACCACGGAGGCCAGGGCGACCATCTGCCGCTGTCCGCGGGAGAGCGAGAAGGGCGCGGCGTCGAGGGGCAGGCCGAAGCGCTCGGCGACGGAGCGTGCGCGCTCGCGGGCCTCGCCCGCTCCGACGCCCGTAAGCTCGAGCCCAAAGGCGACCTCGTCGAGGACGGTGTCCTTGCAGAGCTGGCGGTCGGGGTTCTGGAAGAGCGTGGAGACGTGCGCGGCCAGGCGGCTCGTGGGGGTGTCGCGCGTGTCGAGGCCGGCTACGAGCACCTCGCCGGAGGCGGGCTTGAGCAGCCCGTTTAGGAGCTTGGTGAGGGTCGTCTTGCCGGCGCCGTTCTGTCCGACGACGCCCACGATCTCGCCGGGCCGCGCGTCGAAGCTGAGGTGCTCCACGGTGGCGCGGCTCCCGGGGTAGGCAAAGCTGACGTCGCGGAAGCTGACCACGGGGTCGGCGGGCAGGGCGGGGCGGGGCTTTGCGGGGGTGCCTGCCGCCGCGTTCTTCTCGCCTGCGGCTTGTCCGCGGACGAGGTCGGCCACAAGGTCGCGCGCCTCGGCCACGCTGAGACAGGGCGCCCCGGGCTCGATGACGCCGTGCTCGGCGAGACTGTTGGAGATGCGCGCCACGCGGGGGCTGTCCACGCCGAGCGCCCTGAGGTTGCGTCCGTGCGAGAAGACCGAGCGCGGCGTGCCGTCAAAGGCGACCCGGCCCCGGTCCATAACGACGATGCGGTCGCAGTGCTCGCAGAGCAGGGCGACCTTCTGCTCGATGACCACGACGGTGATGCCGGCGTCCCGGTTGAGCGCGCGCAGCGTCTCGAAGACCGTGCTCGACGAGACGGGGTCGAGTGCGGCGGTGGGCTCGTCGAGGACGAGCACGCGCGGGCGCAGCGCCAGCATGGCGGCGATGGCGACCTTCTGCTTCTGGCCGCCGGAGAGCGTCGCGATCTCGCGCTCGCGCAGGTCGGCGATGCCCACGGTCTCGAGCGCGCTGGCGAGGCGGTCGGGAATCTGGTCGTGGGGCACGCCGAAGTTCTCGAGGCCAAAGAGCAGCTCGTCCTCCACCACGGAGGCGACCATCTGGGCGTCGATGTCCTGGTTGATGCTGCCCACGACGCGAGAGATGTCCGTGAGCGTGACCTCGCAGGTGTCGCTTCCGTCCACGGTCACGGCCCCGAAGAGCTGTCCGCGATAGTGATGGGGGATGGCGCCGGACAGGGCGGCGGCGAGCGTGGACTTGCCGGCTCCCGAGGGTCCGATCACGCCCACGAACTCCCCCGGCGCGATGCAGAGGGAGACGTGGTCGAGCGCGGGAGTCGCGGACGCGCCGTACGAGAACGAGACGTCGTCGAGCCGGATGATGGGGGAGGGCTGGGCCATGGTGACCTTTCTTAGGTCAAAAGGGGACAGTCCCCTTTTGACCCATTAGTCGTTGAGCTTGAGGGCGGCCTTGATGGGCAGATAGAGCGCGCTCACGAGGATGGCGTTGAAGACGCCGGTGAGCAGGACCACGGGCAGCATCGCCGCGGCGAGCTCGGCCGCGCCGCCGACCATGGCGATCTTGATGAGCATGAAGATGACGCCGGAGACCACGGTGGTGACGAAGGAGCCGGCGAGCGGGACAAACTTCTTGGCGGGGGAGGCCATGCCAGCGGCGACGATGAGCGCCATGAGCATCGCGGCGATGCCCTCGGCGGCAAAGTCGATGAAGGGCGAGGTGGTGGTGACCTGGATGACGGCGGCGGAGATGAGGCCGATCACGAGCGCCTGGCCGATGTTGGGGCGCACCACGAGGATGGTAAGGCAGAAGGCGGAGATGATGAACTCGGGGCTGATGAGGCCTCCGGAGATGCCGGAGATGGCCTTGCCCACGGTGAAGTTGAGGATGAACCCGGCGGCCAGGAGGACGGCGAGAAGGACGAGGGCCTGGATGTCGAGCTTGCCGTGGTCGGCGGTGGCGACGGTGCGGGCGGCGGTCTGGGTGGCGGTGTTCTCGGACATGGTGACTTCCTTTCTGGGAGAGGTTCTTGATCGAGGTTCTTGTCGGCGTGCATTTTGGTGGCCGGCGATGATGGCGTCACAAGAAAAGGGCTCCCGGTCTTCCGGGAGCCCTTTCAGCGCAAATGGATATGGCGCGTGAGACTCACCATCGACCGAGCGAGGAGAAGTTGCGCCACCACCAGTTCATGGACGTGCGAACGTTGACGTTGACGACGTTGCTCATGCTCCGGCGCTCCTTTCGCTTCTGGTCGAGGGACGTATGTGTTGTGGACAAGATACGCGTGCCCCGTCGCGCGCGCAAGGGAGTTTTCTGGTCCGAAACAATCGAGCGCGGTCGTGGGCTGTGCTGGGCGGTCTCTAGAAGCTCGCAAGTCTGCAATTTGGCCTTCCAATCCATTTTCGTCCGTCTCAAGAAACAAAAGCCGCCTTCGATCCATGGAAAAATGGGCGAACGATCGGCCTGCGGTAGAGATTGGGGACAGTGGCTGAAGCGCGACCTGCAGTTTTTCTGGTCAGCCCCTCAGCGGAGGCGCATTTTTTCATGGATCGAAGCGCAGTTTTGTCTGCGGCCCGGCAGCAATATGGATTGAGAGGCAAAAGAGCAAGCGGGCAGCCTCAAGAGTCGTGTGAATATCGCGTGCCGCACTTGAAGCAAGGTCGTGCTCGGCCATAATGTTAATTAGTTAACATGTGTGAGCACGAGGGGGAGAGGCAACGTGAGGGGGACGCGGTTCGAGGACTTCGTCGGCATCATCAGCGCCCTCGGAAAAGAGATTCAGCGCATCAAGACGGCAGAGGCCAAGCGCCTGGGCTTTCGCGGCTCGGACGTGATGTGCCTCTACTACCTGGTCAAGTACCCCGAGGGGCTCACCGCCTCCGAGCTCGCTCGCCTGGTCGACGTGAGCCGCGCCGCGATGTCGCGCACCGTGGCGCACCTCGCCGAAGATGGCTTCGTCGAGGTGGGTGACGCCGAGGACGAGGATGCCTCCCGATATCGTGCCCCGGTGCGCCTCACCGAGAAGGGACGAGAGGCCGCGCGCCCGCTCGACGACATCATTCACCGAGTGCTCGACGAGGCTGGCGGTGGGCTTGCCGCACGTCAGCGCCTGCAGATGTACGATTCGCTCAACCACATTCTCGAGAAGCTCAAGACGTACGGGCGAGACGGCCAGTAGGCCGCCGTCCGACAGAAGGGAAGCGCCATGTCCGTCCGCATCATCACCGACTCCGGGATCGACCTCCCGGGCGAGCTCGACTCCCGCCTCACGGTGCTCCCCCTGGGCATCACCTTTGGCGCGACCACGTACGCCGACGGCGTCGACCTCACCAACGAACGCTTCTACGAGCTGCTCATCGAGAGCGACGAGCTGCCCAAAACGAGCCAGGCCACCCCGTATGCCTACCAGCAGGCCTTCGAGCGGGTGCGTGCTGCGGGCGAGGAGGCCGTGGTGATCACGCTCTCCTCCAAGCTCTCCGGCACTTATCAGAGCGCCGTCACCGCCGCTGCGGACTATCCCGAGGTTCACGTGGTCGACGGCAAGAACGTCACCATCGGCCAGAGCCTTCTCGTGCTCTATGCGCTGCGCCTCGTCGACGAGGGCCTGGGCGCCGTCGAGGTTGCGGAGAAGGTTGAGGCGGTCGTGGACCGCGTCTGCCTGCTCGCGTTGCTCGACACGCTCGAGTACCTCAAGCGCGGCGGCCGCATCCCCAAGAGCGTGGGCGCCATCGGTGAGCTGCTCTCCATCAAGCCCGTCGTGGGCGTCGAGGACGGCGAGGTCGTGATGCTGGGCAAGGCGCGCGGCTCCAAGAACGGGCGCAACCAGCTCCACCAGCAGGTCGAGAAGCACGGCATCGACTTCACGATGCCGGTGCTGCTGGGCTACACGGGCCTCTCCCAGAAGCTGTTGAAGAAGTACCTGGACGACAACCGCGCCATCTGGGAGGGCAAGGTGGCCGAGGAGGACCTGCCCATCACCTCGGTGGGCGCCACCATCGGCACGCATGTGGGGCCGGGCGCCATCGCGCTCGCGTTCTTTGCCAAGAACTAGCCGGTTCTCGTTCTTCCTAGTGGGACAGACGCCTCCGGGATGTCTGTCCCACTCATGCGCGTTGGGGACTGTCCCCAACGCGCATGTCCCCGGCTCGCGGGGGCGGTCGGCGGCTGGCGGGCGGACCCTATAGTACGACGTTGACGATGACGCCGATGAGCTGCTCTATGGGCATGGGGTCCTCCTCGGCGGTCCAGGTGCGGATCGTGGCCACGATGCCGGAGAGGTAGAACTCGCGCACGATATGCTCCGCCTGCTGGCCGAGAGGCTCCTCGGGAAGGAAGAAGCGGTCGATGAGCGGGCTCAGGATGCCCTTGAGCCGCTGGGTGAACGCCGGGTCACCGTGCGGGCCCAGCAGGACGCGCGTGTAGTCGCGCGAGCGCTGGGCCAGACGCAGGATGAGCCCCATGTGCTGGGAGAAGTCGAGGCGGTCGCCCTTGAGCAGGCGCTCGTTCACCAGGCGCTCAATGACGCCAAGCACCTGGTCCTCAATCTCTGCCAGCAGCTCGTAGACGTCGTGGTAGTAGAGGTAGAAGGTCGCGCGGTTGTAGCCGGCGCGGTCGGTGATCTCACGGACCGAGATCTTCTCCACGGGCCTCTCGGCGTAGAGCTCCCAGAACGCCTGGCGGAGATTGGCCCTTGTCTGCTCCGTGACCTGCGGCTGCTTTCTCATGGCGCCCTCCATCTCTGGAAATGCGGAACGGGAGCGGTCCCTTTTCCACGACACTTGCGCGCCGCGTGTCGAGCGGTGGTTCTTATCGCCCGCCAACCCCAGTATACTTCGATTAGACAACACGCTGTCGAGCAATCGGAGCCGGCATGGCCTACATAGACTTCCTAGACGTCGTGCGTACCTACGGAGAGGGGTCCGCCAAGATCAACGCCCTCGACGGTGCGAGCTTCACCGTCGAGCAGGGCGAGCTCGCCGTCATCCTGGGCGCCTCGGGCGCGGGCAAGACCACGGCTCTCAACATCCTGGGCGGCATGGACAGCGCCACCTCGGGCACCGTTCGCGTGGACGGCCGCGACCTTTCCGGTGCGAGCGAGAACGACCTCGTGCTGTACCGCCGCGCTGACGTGGGCTTTGTCTTCCAGTTCTACAACCTCGTGCCCAACCTCACCGCGCTCGAGAACGTGGAGCTTGCGACGCAGATCTGCCCCGACTCGCTCGACCCCGCGGAGACGCTTACGAAGGTGGGCCTGGCCGAGCGCCTGAGCAACTTCCCCGCGCAGCTCTCCGGCGGCGAGCAGCAGCGCGTCTCCATCGCGCGCGCCATGGCCAAGAACCCCAAGCTGCTTCTGTGCGACGAGCCCACCGGCGCGCTCGACTACCAGACGGGCAAGCAGATCCTGCAGCTCCTGCAGGACATGTGCCGCAACGAGGGCATAACCGTCATCATCGTCACGCACAACGCGGCGCTCGCGGACATGGCGGACCGTCTCATCCGCTTCAAGAGCGGACGCGTGACGAGCATGACGACCAACGACGACCCCACGCCCATCGCAGAGATCGAGTGGTAGCCATGTCGTCGGCCGCGTCACAGAGCGCCTTCACGCGCGACATCCTGCGCACGGTTCGCGGGAGCCTCAAGCGCTTCGTGGCGCTCGCCGCGATCACGGCGCTCGGCGTGACGATGCTCACGGGCCTGCGCGCCTCCTGCGTGGACCTGCGCAACTCGGCCGACGCGTTCTTTGACGAGCAGAGCCTCTTCGACGTGCGCGTGCAGTCCACCCTCGGCCTCACGGACGAGGACGTGGAGGCGCTCGCCGCGCTCGAGGGCGTGGAGGCCGCCGAGGGCGGCTACGTGGAGACGGCCTACACGACGGTGGGCTCGGTCTCCGAGAAGGTCGACGTCAAGGCGCTCTCGCCCTCCGGCATGAACGAGCCGCTCGTGCTCGAGGGGCGCCTGCCCGAGAGCGAGGACGAGATCGCCGTCACGCAGCGCTACCTCAAGGACTCCGGCCTTACCATCGGCGACACGGTGACCTTCCACGGCGCCGATGACGACGAGGACGCCGCAGAGGGCGAGAAGGACGAGGGACTCGACGCGCTCGACTCCGGCTCGACGGAGGTCTTCGAGCGCCGCGACTACACGATCGTGGGGTCGGTGCTCGACCCGATGGACGTCAACGCCGGCGAGGGGACGATGTCGTTCCGCTCGAGCGGCGGGTCGCAGTACTCGTTCTTCGTGACGCCCGAATGCGCGACGGCCGAGGCGTACACGGTGGCCTATCTCATCGTCGAGGGCGCGAGCGAGCCGCTGTGCTACTCCGACGAGTACGACCAGATCGTCGACGCCGTGAAGCAGCGCGTCGAGGACGCGCGCGGCGAGCGCGAGCGGGTGCGCGGGGAGGGCATCCGCGCGGACGCCACCGAGGAGGTCGACGAGGCGGAGGCCGAGGCGCTCGAGGAGCTCGCGGATGCCGAACAGGAGATCGCCGACGGCCAGGCGGAGCTCGACGACGGACGCGCCGAGGTGGCCGACGGTCAGGCAGAGCTTGACGAGCAGCGCGCCGACGCGCTGGGCCAGCTCGACGACGCCCAGGCGGAGATTGACGACGGGCGCGCGCAGCTCGAGGACGGAGCCGCTCAGCTCGCCGACGGAAAGGCCGAGCTCGCCGCCGGCATCGAGGAGTACAACGCGGCGCTCCCAGGCGCCGAGCAGCAGCTGAGGGACGGTCAGGCGCAGCTCGACGCAGCGCGCGACGAGTTCTACGCCACGACGATCGCGGAGCTCGAGGCGCAGCGCGCCGAGGTCGAGGCGACCGTGGACAGCCTGACGCAGACCATAGCGACCCTCGACGGCAGCGTCATCCAGATGGCCGACGGGCTCGACGCGATGGCGGGCTCGCTGCCCGAGGCCGGCGAGGCGCTCTCGGGCGTCGCGGCGCAGGTGCGCGGGGCCTGGGAGCAGGTGCAGACAGCGGACGAGAGCAGCGCCGAGACGGCGGTCAGCGCGTTTTCGGGCGCGATGGGCCAGGCGGCCTCCGCGCTGACGCCCGTCTCGGAGTCCCTGGGGCAGATGTCCGGTCAGCTCCAGGCACAGGCCGAGGAGCTCACGGGCCAGATCGCGACCATCGACGCCGCGCTCGAAGAGCTCGACGCGGGCATCGGGCAGACCCAGGCGGCGCTCGACGCCATTGACGCGCAGATAGCGGCGCTCGAGCAGGGCGAGACGGGCGAGCCGGAAGCTCCCGGCGAGACGGGTGGCGCGGAGGAGCCCGAGGAGGCGTCCGGCGCGGAGGGGCCCGAGGTGGGCGCGGCAGCCGAGGCGGCAGCGCCGCAGAGGAGCCCGGAGCTCGAGGCGCTTCTCGCCCAGCGCGAGCAGCTGCAGGCCACGCTCACCGGCCTCACGGCGCAGCGCGCGGAGCTCCAGGCGTCCCGAGACGCCGCGCAGCAGGGCGTCGAGACCATCCAGGGGCAGCTCGCGAGCCTCGAGAGCTCGCAGGCGGGCCTCCAGCAGATCATCGCTCTGGGCTCTGCCGACCCCGCGAGCGAGCAGAGCGCCGCCGCGCTGGCAGGCGGCCGCGTCCAGGCCGCGGCGGGCCTCGCTCAGGCAAACGACGGTCTCGCGCAGCTTGACGCCGGCATCGAGCAGGCAAAGACCACTGCCGAGACGGAGTTTTCCAAGCAGCAGGCCATCATCGACGAGGGTTGGCAGGACCTGCGCGACGCCTATGACCAGCTTGTCTCCGCTCAGGCCACGCTCGAGCAGAGCGAGCGCGAGCTTGCGGACGGCTGGGCGGAGCTCGAGGAGGGACAGGCAGAGCTCGACCGCCAGCGCGCCGAGGCCCTGGAGCAGCTCGCGGACGCGCAGCAGCAGCTCGACGATGCCCTGGCAGAGATCGCCGACGGCCAGGCTGAGCTCGACGACGCCCGCGCCACCTTCGAGTCCGAGCGCGACGACGCCCTCGCCGAGATCGCCGACGCGCGCGCCGAGATCGAGGACCTGCCTGACGCCACGTGGTACGTCCAGGACCGTTCGAGCCTCTCGAGCTACGCGAGCGTGGACTCCGACGCCTCCTCGATCGAGGCCATCGGCACCGTGATTCCCGTCGTGTTCTTCGTGGTGGCGGTGCTCATCAGCCTCACCACCATGACGCGCATGGTCGAGGAGGAGCGCGGGCTCATCGGCGTCTACAAGGCGCTCGGGTACTCGCGCGGCCGCATCCTCTCCAAGTACGCGCTCTACGCGCTGGCGGCCTGTGTCGTGGGAGCGATCGTGGGCAACGTGCTCGGCTTCGTCGTGCTGCCCGCCATCATCTTCACGATCTTCTCGACCATGTATGCGCTGCCGGGCTTCATGTACGGCTTTGACGTGGCGAGCTCTGCCGTGGCCTTCGCTCTCTTTGCGCTGGGCATCGTGGGCGCGACGGTTCTCACCTGCCGCCAGGAGCTCAAGGAGTCCCCGGCAGAGCTCATGCGGCCCAAGGCGCCGCGCGCGGGCTCGCGCATCCTGCTCGAGCGCATCGCGCCCGTCTGGAACAGGTTCAGCTTCCTCAACAAGGTCACGGCGCGCAACCTCTTCCGCTACAAGCGGCGCTTCCTTATGACGACCTTTGGCATCGCGGGGTGCGTTGCGCTGCTCATCACGGGCTTTGGCATCCGCGACACGGTGCTCTCGCTCTCGCCGCGCCAGTACGGCGACGCGGGCGTGACCCGCTACGACCTCATGGCTGTGAGCTCCGCTGACCACCTCGACGAGGTGGTGGCCGACCTCGAGGCCGACCCCGAGGTCGAGGACCTCATTCGCGTCTACATCGACAGCCTCACGGTGAGCTACGGCGACGACAAGGAGACCGTGCAGCTCGTGGTGATGCCCGAGGCCGCCGACCTCGCGGGCTACACGCAGCTCGAGGACGAGGGCGGCAGCGAGCTCGAGCTCACGGAAGACGGTGCCGTGATTACCAAGAACGCCGAGCAGGTCATGGGCTTTGCGCTGGGCGACGAGCTGGCGCTGCAGGACTCCGCGCTCGCCGAGGGGGCCGTGCGGGTGGACGGCATCGCGCTCAACTACCTGAGCAACACGATCTTCATGACCGCGGACGCCTACGAGACGGCATTTGGCGAGAAGTGCGAGATGAACGGCGTGCTCGCCCATCTTGCGGGCGCGAGCGAGGAGCAGATCGAGCTCTCCGAGCGCCTCACGCAGGACGACCGCCTGCTTTCGGTGGTATCCACGGCCAAGCTCGTGCGCGACTTCTCGAGCGCCTTCACGCTCATCAACACCGTGGTCTACGTGGTCATCGTGCTTGCCGCCGCCCTTGCGTTCACCGTGGTCTTCACGCTCTCCAACACCAACATCTCCGAGCGCGAGCGCGAGCTCGCGACGCTCAAGGTCCTGGGCTTCAAGCGACCCGAGGTGCACAGCTACATCAACAAGGAGACGATCATCCTCACGGGCATCGGCGTGGTGCTCGGCATGCCGCTCGGCTATGCCCTCGCGCGCTCGCTCACGTGGATCTTGCGGATGCCGTCGCTGTACTTCGACGTGGTGGTGGACCCGCTCACCTACGTGATCTCCGCGGTGCTGGCGTTCGTGTTCACGGTGGCCGTGAACCTCATCACCAATCGCTCGCTCGACCGCATCGACATGGTCGGCGCCCTCAAGTCCGCCGAGTAGGCAATGCGCGTGCCGTCCCGCCGCGCCCGCTCCGCCGCGGCCCTGCGCGGCGCCCCTGTGCTATGATGGCCGTCCACGAGGGAGTAGTGGCACGCCGCGAAGGCGTGCGGCGCGTCAACACGCTGGCGGAAAACGCCTGGCGCGCCTTAATCAACGAGACTCGCGACGAGGGTGAGTGCCCTTGTCGCGAGTCTTTTTGTTTGACGCCAAGGAGAGGGGACGTCATGGGAATCGTCGAGCTGGTGCTCATCGCCGTGGGGCTGTCGATGGATGCGTTTGCGGTCTCGATCTGCCGCGGCCTGGGGATGCGGAAGCTCAACCTGCGCACGGCCGCGGTGCTGGCGCTTTTCTTCGGGGGCTTCCAGGCGCTCATGCCGCTCATGGGCTGGGCGCTGGGCACGCAGTTCATGTGGCTGATCGAGCCGGTCGACCACTGGGTGGCCTTTGTCCTTCTCGCCTTCATCGGCGGAAAGATGCTCTGGGAGGCCTTCCACGAGGAGGACGAATGCGGGTGCGAGGACACGAGCGGCATCGACCTGCGCGAGTTTCTTGTGCTGGCGGTGGCGACGTCGATCGACGCCCTGGCGGCGGGCATCTCGTTCGCGGCGCTCAACGTGGACATCGTGGCGTCGGTTTCGCTCATCGGTGTCATCACGTTCTGCCTCTCGTTTGCGGGCGTGGCGGTGGGGCACTTCTTTGGCGCGCGCTACGAGAAGCCCGCGAGCGTCGTGGGCGGCGTCGTGCTGATCCTCATCGGCCTCAAGGTCCTGCTCGAGCACCTCGGCGTTCTGTGAGCTCGGGGCGGGCTTTCTGCTGATTGGGGATGCAAATTGGGGACGTGTTATTTCGTGCAGACGTTGTTTCGTCTGCACGAAATAACACGTCCCCAATTTGCATCCCCAATCAGCAGAAAGCCCGCCCCGAGCTCACAGGCAGGCGTCGGCGATGCGGCGACGGAGCTCGTCGATGCCCTGACCGGTCTCGGACGAGGTGATCACGACCTGCTCGCGGTCGATGCCGAGCTGCTTGGCAATGGTCGCGGCCTGCTGCATCTGCTTCGAGCGACCGAGCTTGTCGGCCTTGGTGAGCGCCACCACGAAGGGCAGCTCGCTCTCGAGAAGAAACCCCACCATCTCGTGGTCGAGCTTCTGGGCGTCGTGGCGGATGTCGACGAGCGCGATGACGAGGTTGAAGCTGCGCTCCTGCGCAAAGTAGCCGGAGATGAGGTTGGCCCAGCGCTGCTTCTCCTTCTGCGACACCTTGGCAAAACCGTAGCCGGGCAGGTCCACGAAGCGGATGCCGTCGACGTCGAAGAAGTTGATGTTGGCCGTCTTGCCGGGCGTGCTCGAGACCTTGACCAGACCCTTGCGATTGAAGAGCTTGTTGAGCAGCGACGACTTGCCCACGTTGGAGCGGCCGGCCACCGCCACCTCGGGCGTGGTGGAGGCGGGAAGCTGTGCCACGGTGCCGTACGACGCCTCGAAGCGCGCGAGCTGATAGTTGATGCTGCCGGCCATGCTGGTCCTTTCGGTCGTCTGCTTGGGGCACTATTGTACCCGTGGACCTCAGGAGGCTAGAAAAGCTGCACAAAGGGGGCGGAGATGCAGGAGACGTTCGTGAAGGCCGCTGGGTACGGGGACAACCTTCCGGGTGAGGCGGCGGCGCTGCGCTGGCTTGCGGAGGCCGAGAAGAACGGCGGGGTCCGCGTCGTGCGCGTGCTGAGCGTGAGCGAGGACCAGCTCGTCGAGGAGCGCGTGAGGACCGGGGCGCCCTCGGTCGCGGCGGCTCGGCGCACGGGCGCGGCGCTGGCGCGCATGCATGCCGCGGGCGCGTCGTGGTACGGCTGCGCCCCGGAGGGCTGGACGGGAGAGCCGTGGTGCGGGCGCGCCCGCACGCCTTACGTGGCGCGCGAGGATGCCGCGGCGAGCTGGGGCGCGTTCTTCGCCGAGCATCGCGTCATGAACTACGTGCGCAGCCTTGTCGATAGCGGTGAGTTTGGCCCATCTGAGTTGCGGCTCTTTGAGCGGGTGGCCGCGCGGTTGACGGCAGGGGAGTTTGATGCGCCGCAGCCCGAGCTCGTGCGTGCGGCGGGCGTGCCCTGCGCACGCCTTCACGGCGATCTCTGGTCCGGGAACGTGCTCTGGGACGGCAATCGTGCCGCACCGACGGGCAGCGTCCTGATCGACCCCATGGCCTACGGCGGCCATGCTGAGACGGACCTCGCGATGCTCGCGCTCTTTGGGCACCCGCTGCTGGAGGAGGTTCTTCTCGGCTATGACGAGGCCTCGCCACTTGCGGATGGCTGGCGGGAGCGCGTGGGCCTCCACCAGCTGGCGCCGCTGCTTCTGCACTGCGTGCTCTTTGGTGGCTGGTATCTGGACGAGACGGTGGCGATGGCGCGTCGCTACGCATAGGTTGACAATCACGTCAGGTTATATTGTCAACCACACGTGATTGTCAGCCCGCGCGGTTGACAATATAACCTGACGTGATTGTCAACTTGGCGTGATCGTCAACCGCACGGGGACTGCCCTCAATTCACAGGCTCAGGAACGGAGCAGGGCGTCCACGAGCTCGTTGTCCTCGGGATCGGGCGAGCCGAGCGGCAGGCCGCAGGCCTCGAAGAAGTGGCTCCCCGCAAACTGGCGCGCGCGGAAGGTGTCGTGTGCTCCGTCGCTGAGATAGCGTACGCGCGAGAGGCAGTCGGTGGTCGCGCAGTAGAGAACGCCGTGCTTCTCAGCATAGCGGAGATAGGTCTCGTCGTCGGACCACAGGGTCACGCCGGCCATGTTCTCGAGCTCGTAGGCCACGGCGTACTCCTGCCAGGGGATGTCGCGCACGCGCACGTAGCGGTCGAGCAGCGTCGCCATGCGCTTCACGCGGCTGAGCGTCGCCGCGGCGTCGATGAGGCGCGCTCCCTCGGCGGGCGGGAAGAGCGCGCGGCGCGTCATCGTGGCAAGTGCCCGGTCGCGCTCCCGCCCCTCGAGCAGGACTGCCGGCACGGAGAGCTTCATCGACTCGTCCGGGAAGAGCTCGATCGCGGAGTGAGGCACCACGGTCTCGTCGCGTGCGGGGATGCGAAAGACGAGGCTGTCGTGGGCGTGCTGGATGCGGCAGTCGAGCCCCTGCTGTCCAAACGCCACGCGCATCGCTGCGGCGGTCTCGTTGGAGCGGTCGCGCGAGAAGGCCTCCTCGGAGTCGCGCCCCATCCTAAAGAGGTAGAGGTTGAAGAGCGGCAGCTCCCTGCGACGGGCGTCGGGCATGGGATAGTAGACGGTACGCTTGCAGAAGGCGCGCACCTCGAGCCGGCGGCGCGTGGCCTTGTCGTAGAGGTCCACGAGCGCCGTGCCCGCGGCGGGACCGGACGTGGAGCCCTCGCGGATTTCCACGATGCCGTCGGCCACGTAGGGCGGGAAGTCCCCCTCGAGGACCTGGACGAGAATGACGCCCTGCTCAGGCGAGGCGGGATCGGGAAGGAAGCGCGCCGAGAAGCGCGGGGCGGGGGAGACGTGGCGCCGGCAGAGCTCGCCGACGACCTGGCTCACGTCTGCCCCGGGGCGGGGTACCGGGCACACGTCCTTCTCGGCGTCCGATATGCCGATGACGAGCCAGCCGCCTCGCGAGTTGGCGAACGAGGCGACGATCTTGGGTATCTTGCGGCGAACGCTCGGCGAGAAGGTCTGCTTGAGCTCGAGGGCGAAGCCCTCCTCGAGGTCGCGCAGCTGCTCGAGGTCGGGATACTCGACCTCGGCGATCGTCTTGGGCGCGCCCTGCTCGCTGCGGAAGGGGCTGAACATGGGACCTCCTCGCCTGCGCCGGTTGTTGCCCTATTGTCTCACGTTCCCTGCGGTCGCCGAGTTGACAGTCACGTCAGGTTATATTGTCACGCGCCTGAGGTGTGACAATATAACCTGACGTGACTGTCAACCTGACGTGACTATCAGCTCCAGCCGGTAGGTGCCGTTATCGCAGAAGCGGGGTGAGCGGCCCCTGGGCGAGCACGGTCACGCGGTGCATGGCGCGGGAGAGCGCGGTATAGAGGCGCCGGCGCGCGAGAGGGGCGTCAGGGTAGACCTCGGCCTGCGCGTCGGGCACGATGACGTGGTCGAACTCCAGGCCCTTGGCGACGCGCAGGGGCAGCAGCACCGTTCCGGCGGCGGGAAGCGCCGCGTGCTTGCCCAGGACCGTCACGGTGTCGCCGAGCTGCTTGGCAAGCCAGCTCACGCGCGCGTCGCTCTCGGCCACGACGGCGGTGAGGCCCTCGCCGGGCTCGGCCACCGCGGCGCGCAGGGCCTCGAGGTACTCCTCGCGGTCGTCGAACGAGCGGATGACGGGCTCCACGCCCGCACGCTGTACCGAGGTGAGCCGCAGCTGCTCGTCCTTCTCGAGAAGCCCGGTGAACAGCGCCGTGATCTCCGGGGAGGAGCGGTAGCTCGTGAGCAGGCGGCACTCGTCAACGCTGCCGTGGGTCTCGCGGAAGATCTCCGCGATGCGGTCGAAGGTGGCCGTTCCCTCGAAGATGGCCTGGTGCTCGTCGCCCAGCAGCAGGAAGTGCGCGCGCGAGAAGTGACGCGCAAGCACCATGAGCTGGGCCTCGGTGTAGTCCTGAACCTCGTCGAGCATGACGAAGCGCGCGCTCTTGTCGCCCGTGCCGGTAAAGAGGAGCCGCAGGAACAGCCACTCCGTCGCGGAGAGCGCGTTGGCGCCGAGCATGCGCATGCCGATTCGGTCAAAGCGCAGCCACTCGAGTCGCTCGATGCGCTCGTGCGCGCCCGCGTAGCGAAACTCCACGAGGCGGCGCGCGTACTCGATGGTCTGCGCCTCGTCGTCGGGGGAGATGGTCTCGCCAAAGACCTCGACCTGCTGCTCGATGTCCATCTCGAGCATCTCCTCCTGCAGCTCCTCGCTCTTGGACATCTGCGTGAAGCGCCGCTCGAGGCGGCTGTGCAGCTCGTCCTTCACGAGCGCGGTGAAGCGCGGTCCCACCGGGAACTGAGAGAACTTCTCGACGGCGCCCTGGATCTGCCCCGGCTTGAGCAGCACCTCGTCTCCCTCGCGGATCTCGCGCAGGTCGTCAGCCTCGAGCACGAGGTCGGCGGCTGCGGCCTCGAGGCGGCGCAGCGAGGCCGGGTCGGTGTCGAGGCCCAGGTCGCGCTCGCCGGCCCCCTGCGCCTCCACGAACGCGCGCCAGGTCACGGTCTGCGGGTTGGCCTCGCCCATGGAGGGCAGCACGGTGTCGATGTAGCTCTCGAAGACGGTGTTGGGCGTGAAGAGCCACACCTGGTCCGGGGAGAGCGTCGCGCGCTCGCGGTACAGCAGGAACGCAATGCGCTGCAGCAGCACCGACGTCTTGCCCGACCCCGCGATGCCGTTGACGAGAAGGACGGGCACGTCGTCATGGCGCACGACCTCGTTCTGCTCGCGCTGGATGGTGGCCGTGATGGCCTGGAGCTTCTCGGTGTGACGCTTCTTGAGGGCGCCCAGGAGCAGCGAGTCCTGAATCGCGATCGTGGTGTCGAAGTACATGTTGAGCTGGTCGCGCACGATGTCGAACTGGCGGCGCAGCGTGAGGTTGACCGTGCGGGTCTTGCCGTCCACCTGGTAGGAGGTGGGGCCCATCTCCTGGTTGTAGTAGGTCTCGGCGACGGGGGAGCGCCAGTCCACCACGAGCGGGCGGCTGCGCTCGTCGGTCATGCCCGCGGCGCCGATGTAGACGTCGCGCGGCGGGCGGCCCGGGCGCATCTCGAGCGTGACCTTCGCGAAGTAGGGCTGCATGAGCAGAAGCATCACGCGGCGCAGCTTGTCCACGTTGAAGTCGTGGTACTGATTGTAGGCGTCGATGACGGAGTTGAGCGTCTCGATGGCGGCGAGCGTCTCGATGGTCTCGTCCGCGCCGCCAAAGTCCAGGCGCACCTCCTCGGACATGTCGATGAGGTCCTGCTTGGCGCCGCGGTGGTTGCTCTCGAGGTCCTCGGAGATCTCGTCGCGGATCTGCAGCAGCTTGGCGTAGAGCTCGGAGAGGTGAGCCTGCTCCTGCTGGAAGATGGGGTCGTCTGCGTGGGCGCCCTGAGCGCTCTCGAGGTTCTCGGCCATGCGCCTCCTCCTGCCGCCGCGTGGAATATCGAGTAAATAATGTTACGCCATAGCGCCGATCGGGCACAACGACAAAGGGATCGCGTGGCGCGCTAGACTCAAGGCAAACACGTTTGGGGGAAGGGATGGCAATGAGCTACATGGACGGCTTTTATCGGCAGGTCGAGAAGATCGGTGTGGTCCCGGTGGTCGTGCTCGACCGCGTGGAGGACGCGCTCCCGGTGGCGGACGTGCTCGTGGAGGGAGGCCTGCCCTCCGCCGAGGTGACCTTTCGCACCGCCTGCGCCGCGGACGCCATCCACGAGATGAGCGAGAAGTGTCCCGAGCTGCTCATGGGCGCGGGCACGGTGCTCACGCTCGACCAGGCGCGTCGCGCCGTCGGCGCCGGGGCTCGCTACATCGTGAGCCCGGGCTACAACATGGAGGTCGTGGACTGGTGCCTTGCGAACGAGGTGCCGGTGCTGCCGGCGGGCGTCACGCCGACGGAGGTCACGGCGCTCGTGAACAAGGGGCTTGCGGTCACCAAGTTCTTCCCGGCCGCCCAGTACGGCGGGCTCGACACGATCAAGGCCCTGGCTTCGGTCTTTGTTGGTCACCGCTTCATGCCCACGGGCGGAGTCTCGGCCGCGAACCTCCGGGAGTACCTCGCGTGCCCCGCGATCCTTGCCTGCGGTGGCACCTGGATGGTCAAGCCCGACCTCATCCGTGCCGGCGCGTTTGACCGTATGCTCGAGCTCACGCGCGAGGCCGCCGCGCTGGTCCGCGAGGTCAGGGGCTAGTACCCGCTGCCACCTCCCTTCGGGGCGGACTCTGCCATGCGCCGCGCCGAACCCCTCTTCTTTCGAGGACGCTCCGTCGATGCCTGCTGACGGGGCGTTCTCATGTTTGCCGAAAAACAAGTGACGATACGTCTCTAAAGTGTATACTACGAGTCACAGGAACTCTAAACAAGGAGGCATCATGGCCGAGAAGAACCCGCAGCCCGGCACCGGCGGCGAGCGCTACGTCCCCTACGAGGAGCGCGGCGGCAACGAGTCGATCGTCTACTTCACGCGCGACCTCTCCGCGGCGGGCCTGCGCCGCGCGTACGAGCAGGTGAGCGGTAACGTCTCCGGCAAGGTGGCCGTCAAGCTCCACACCGGGGAGCAGCACGGGCCCAACATCATCCCGCGCCCGTGGGTGGCGGAGCTCCTGAAGGCCGACCTCCCGGACGCGACCATCGTGGAGACCAACAGCTACTACGCCGGTGACCGCGACACCACCGAGAAGCACCGGGCGACCCTCGAGGTCAACGGCTGGACCTTCGCGCCCGTGGACATCATGGACGAGGACGGTGCTACGCCCTTTCCCGTGGCGGGCGGGAAGTGGTTCGACGAGGTGCACATGGGCTCGCACCTGGCCGACTACGACTCCCTGTTCGTGCTCACGCACTTCAAGGGGCACACGAAGGGCGGCTTTGGCGGCTCGGCCAAGAACATCGGCATCGGCTGCGCCGACGGCAGGATCGGCAAGAAGGAGATTCACACCACGCCCGGCTCCGACGACATGTGGGACATCTCGGACGAGGAGTTCATGGAGCGCATGATGGAGTCGGCCAAGGCCGTGTGCGACCACTTCGGCGAGCGCATCACCTTCGTGAACGTGATGCGCAACATGTCCGTCTCCTGCGACTGCGAGGGCACGGCGGCCGAGCCCGTGGTCACGCCCAACGTGGGCATCCTCGCCTCCACGGACATCCTCGCGATTGACCAGGCCTGCGTCGACCTGGTCTACGCCATGAGGGAGGAGGACCGCCACGCCCTTGTGGAGCGCATGGAGACCCGCCACGGCCTGCGCCAGCTCTCCTACATGAAGGAGCTCGGCATGGGCAACGACCGCTACGTGCTCGTGGACCTCGACAACGGCGGCTCGCGCATCCAGCCGGCTGACGCCGTTGCCCACGTGGTGCCTTTTGAGGGCTAAAAATTAACTTATAACTTTACTACCCATGGGGTGCGCAGGAAGTGGGGCTGTGCGCCCCCACTGTTGTAGGCAGTTTTTTCGGGCAGGGTACTGTAGAGACGCATAATGCGCCGAGAAAGTGCAGGCTGAGGCCTTGCGGTCTGCCTTTGTACTCGGGCTCTTTCAAAAAACTGCCTACAACAGCCGCACGCCCCGAAACGGGCGCCTCTCACCGAAACAATTTCCGCCTCCGCGACGCCTCAGTGAATTGTCCTGACCGATTTAGCTGGGGTAGCAGATTGAGGGAAGCTCCCGTGCAGAAGAGAGGCAGACGGGAAATCCACGCAGTCGCTAGGCTGCCTCCTACGAGCCCATCAAGCTGGGAGGTAGACATGCCAATTTGCTTGAGTCATGAGTCTGCGTTGCGCTACTGGCTTACGAAGACGGGGGACGAGTGCATTCCCAACGGTTCTGAGAGAAAGAATCTTGCCTGGGCGAGCGCAAACATGAGTGAGATTAAGGAAGCGCACCTCCCCTTTGGCTATTCCGAGGATGTCCCGCTGCACGTGCTCGTTCCCGATCGCTCCAGCCAGCGCCACCTCAAGAGCGTTGTCACCCATGTGTGGAAGGCGGGCCTCCCCTCGGGATCGCTCTTCGAGCTTTCGGGCACAAACTGCGTCTGTTCTCCCGAGCTCACATATCTGCAGCTCGCGTCAACAAGCGACTTCACTAGGATGGTCGAAATCGGTTGCCATCTGTGTGCGGAGTTCGCAATATCAGATAAGGGGAGAGATTATGCCGGAAAACGAGAGACCCTCACTCTGCCAGAAAGGATGGGGACGTGTCTCGACTCCCTCTCGAAGGTATACGGACTCGTCGTTGCCCGGAAGGCCCTCCAATATGTAGTCCCCTGCACGGCTTCCCCGATGGAAATCCTGCTGGCGCTCACCTTTGTTCTCCCCCCGGAGCATGGTGGCTGGGCAATGCCGGAAATAGTCGCCAACCAGCGCATCGACGTTGACGAGAGGCTTCGTCCTCTCGTAGGGGAAAAGTACTTCAAGGGGGACATCTACTTACCGTCTGTTCGCGGAAACATTGAATACGACAGTTATGAGTACCATACGGGAAAGTATCGCTACGACCATACGCAGGCGCGTAGAAACGTTCTCGAGGCAATGGGGGTCAAGACAGTCTCTGCAACTTGGGGACAGATGAGAACGTTCGAGAAGTTTGAGACGTTCATCTGGATGGTGAGGGAGCGGTTTGGCATTGAGCAGAGGTCCTATACTGCTGACGAGCGCGCCGCTCAGAAAGACCTGTATGCTCGCTTGACCGATCCGGAGGCGCGCCTATTCCGAGGAACAGTGCCCATCGGATAACCCGAGGTTCGCGTTGTAGGCAGTTTTTGGAAGAAGCCCGAGTAGATGCCGAAGTGACGACCTTCTTACCTGCGAAAACTATGCTGGGCAAGGCGAGGCGCCGGGGCTGCTCGCAAAAACTGCCTACGACGTGAGGGTGCTCCATCCGAAGCGCTCCGACGGGTCGCGGCGGGAAGGGGCGCGTCGCCCCGGCCCGCCGCGGCTTGCTACTCGTCGTCCACGAAGCCTACGCGGTAGCTCGAGAACACCACGGCGCCCTCGTCCTGCGTGGCGTCGAGATCCACGTCTCCCCAGATGCCGAAGTCGCGGTCGTCGTCGGAGTCGCGGAAGACCTGGTGCACGTGCCAGACGTGGGTCGCGCGCTCGTCGGACGCGTCGATTGAGAAATACGCAGCGCTGCGTGCGTCGCCGTCGAGCACGATCTCCTCGTGCTCCTCGTAGAAGCGGTCTAGGGCGCGCTGCCACACCGGCGCCCGCCAGCCCCACTCGGCGTCGAGCTTGCCGAGCTCGTCGACGCTGCCAAACGCCGCCAGCCGCACGCGGGCGAAAAGGGCGTTGCGCACGAGCAGCGTGAGGCCGCGACGGTCGCGCACGACCTCGTCCGCGGCGGGCGGGGCGGCGTCGAGCCCCTCGGCGGAGCTCTCCCCGGCGGCGGCCCATTCGTCCACGAGCGAGGAGTCCACCGTGCGCACCACAAGTCCCAGCCACGCGATGATGTCGTTCAGGCGCTCGTCCCGCTTGTCGAGCGGCACGGTGCGGTCGAGGGCGCGGAACGCCTCGGAGAGGTAGCGCAGCAGCAGACCCTCGGAGCGCGCGATGCCGTAGCGGCCTACGTACTCCTTGAAGTCGCTCGCCGTCTCCACCATGTCGCGCAGGATGGATTTGGGGGAGAGCGCAAAGTCGCGCGCCCAGGGAACCTTCTCGCAGTACTCGGCAAAGGCGGCGTCGAGCAGCTCCTCGAGCGGCTTGGGCCAGGTGACCTCCTGCAGGCGCTCCATGCGCTCGTCGTACTCGATGCCCTCGGCCTTCATCTCGGACATCGCGCGGTCGCGCGCGGCGCGCTGCTGGGCGCGCAGGATCTGGAACGGGTCCTCGAGCGTGGCCTCTGCCATGGAGATGACGTCGAGCGCGTAGGTCTCCGACTCGGGGTCCAGAAGCTCCAGCGCGGCGAGCAGAAACGGTGACAGCGGCTGGTCGAGGGCAAAGTCGTCCGGCAGGTCCACGGTGGTGGACCAGACGTCGCCCTCGGGGCCCTCCTCGCGCGTGACCACGCCGGCGTCGAGCAGCGTGGCAAAGATCTCGTCGGCGCGCGTGGCAAGTGCGGCCTTCTCCTCGGCCGGCTGCGCGGAGTCCTCGATGAGCTTGTGCACGCGCGCCCAGGCGTCGCCGCCCTGCTCGACCTCGGCGAGCACCATCGAGTGGGTGACCTTCATGCGCGGGCGCAGAGGCTCCGGCACGGCCGCCTCCAGGCGTTCGAAGGTCTGCTTGTTCCAGCCCACAAACCCCTCGGGCGGCTTCTTCGTCTTGATCTTGCGCGCCTTCTTGGGGTCGCCGCCAGCTTTGGCGAGCGCGCGGGCGTTCTCGATGTCGTACTCGGTGGCCTCGGCGATGACGTGGCCCTCGGTGTCAAAGCCGGCGCGTCCGGCGCGGCCCACGATCTGGTGGAACTCGCGCGCGTTGAGGTGGCGCATGCGGCGTCCGTCAAACTTGGAGAGCGCGGTGAGCACCACGGTGTGAATGGGCACGTTGATGCCCACGCCGAGCGTGTCCGTGCCGCAGATGACCGGCAGCAGGCCCTGCTGCGCGAGCTTCTCCACGAGCAGGCGGTAGCGCGGCAGCATGCCCGCGTGGTGCACGCCCACGCCGCAGCCGAGCAGGCGCTGGAGCGTCTTGCCAAAGGTGGTGGTGAAGCGCGTGCCCCTGATCGCCTCCTTGATGGCCTCGCGCTGCTCCTTGGTGGAGACGCCGTAGCTCGCCAGGGACTGCGCGCTCGCCAGCGCCGCGTCCTGCGCGAAGTGCACGATGTAGAGCGGCGCCTCGCCCGCGCGCAGCGCGAGCTCCACCGTGCCCTCCAGGGCCGTGTCCACGAACTCGTAGGAGAGCGGCACGGGGCGCGGTGCGTCCGCGATCGTGTCCACCGTGCGCCCTCCCGTGTGCTCGGAGAGCGCGGCGGCAATGGAGGAGGTGTCGCCCAGCGTGGCGCTCATCAGAAGGAACTGCACGTGGGGGAGGGTGAGCAGCGGCACCTGCCAGGCCCAGCCGCGGTCCGGGTCCGCGTAGAAGTGGAACTCGTCCATGGCCACGCAGCCCACGTCGCACGTCTCGCCCTCGCGGAGGGCCTGATTGGCGAGAATCTCCGCCGTGCAGCAGATGATCGGCGCCTCCGCGTTGATGGC
This sequence comes from Olsenella sp. An293, assembly GCF_002159495.1. Taxonomy (GTDB): domain Bacteria; phylum Actinomycetota; class Coriobacteriia; order Coriobacteriales; family Atopobiaceae; genus Thermophilibacter. The sequence continues at coordinate 82,272 of NZ_NFIT01000005.1, read as the reverse complement.
CGCGTCTCCGGTGATCATGCCCACGTTCTCACGGCCGAAGAGCTCCACGAGGTCAAAGAACTTCTCGCTCACCAGGGCCTTGATGGGGGCGGTGTAGTAGGCCCGTCGGTCGGTGCACACGCTCATGAAGCACATGCCCAGCGCCACCATCGACTTGCCCGAGCCCGTGGGCGTGCCCAAGATCAGGTGGTCGCCGGCGGCCAGGCTGAGAAGCGCCTCCTCCTGGTGGGGCCAGAGCTCGATGCCGCGAGACTCGACCCAGCCCAAAAAGAGGTCGAGCGCCTCCTCGGCGGGGATGTTGGGATAGGTTGACTCGTCCGGCCAGGGGATGAGCCTCCCCAGCGAGCCGGGGGCGTTGGGCCCCTCATCGATGGTCGTGGCTGCGGATGCGTCTGCCATGCGTGCTCCTCCGTTCGCGGGCCTTCCATTCTACCCCGTGCGTCGCGGGTATACTCGACGTGTCCACCAAGAGGAGGGAGTCCCCATGACCGATTTCCTGCAGCTCGCGCACGATCGCTACTCCTGTCGCGCATTCGCCGACCGGCCCGTGGAGGACGAGAAGGTCCAGGCGCTCATCGACGCCGCCGTCGCCGCGCCCACCGCAGTGGACAAGCAGCCGTGGCACCTCTGGGTCGTGGAGAGTCCCGAGGTCGTGGAGCGCCTCTCCGGGCTCACGCGCTTCTCCTTTGGGGCGCGCGTGATCTTGGTGCTGGGGGCCGCTCCCGACGAGGCGTGGGTGCGCAAGTACGACGGACGTAACTTCGCCGACGTGGACGCGTCCATCGTGGGCACCCACATCATGCTGGCCGCGCACGACCTTGGGCTGGGGACCACCTGGGTCGGCCACTTCGACGCGCCCGCGGTGAAAGAGGCCTTCCCCGAGATGGCAGGCTATGACCTGGTGGCGCTCTTCCCGCTCGGCTATCCCGCGGAGGGTGACGAGCCCGCGGCGATGCACTTCAAGCGCCGTCCCGCCGAGGAGCTCGTCTCGCGCCTGTAGGCCTTCGAGTCTTCTGCCAATCGGGGACTCTCTGCTAATTGGGGACAGTCCCCAATTAGCAGCAAGTTGGGGACAGTCCCCAATTTACAGAAGCTCCCAACTGATGGCGCCCAGATGTCACCCTCGGTTTACATGACGCCAACGTCACGGACGGCGGCGGTCCAAGATGGTAGGCTGTGGGTGGCGCGGGAAATCACACCACACAAGGCACTTCTCGTCCCCGCGCGAACGGACGGAATCACATGAGCGAGAACTACTATCCCCGTCAGCAGCGCGCGGCGTCCCCGCACCTGCGCGCGCAGACTCCCTCCCGTCGTCAGCAGCCGGGCCGTCAGCCGCGCCAGCCGCGGCGCTCCTCGCGCGAGAGCCGCCTGGTCGCGGTTCTCGCGCTGCTCGTCATCGCCGCCATCGTGGGGGGCGGCATCTGGATGTGGCTCAACCGCACCGTGCGCGTGATCGTCAACGGCACGGGCGTGGACGTGAGCGCCAGCGCGACGCTCGAGCAGATCATGGAGGACGAGGGCATCTCCCCCAAGGCGGGCAACCTCGTCTCGGTTGGGGGCAACCTGCTCGAGGAGGGCGGCGGGACCGCGTTCACCGCCACGGTCGACGGCGAGACCCTCGACGAGGGCGCCGCCGCGTCCTTCCGCGCCTCGGGCAACGAGTCGATCATCATCGGTGACGGCACCGACGTCGTCGAGGCCTCCCACGAGGAGGAGCGCGAGGTCCAGCCCCAGCTCGAGCCCGCCGACTCCGTGGGTGCCATCACCTTTGTCTCCCAGTACGGCAAGGTCGGCAGGCAGAAGTTCACGGTCGGGGACGTCTCGGGCGAGACGGTCGCCGGCGAGGTGATCGAGCCCGTCCAAAACGTCAAGCTCGAGAGCATCAACCCGCGCCCGGAGGGCAACCGCAAGGTCGTCGCCATCACCTTCGACGACGGCCCCAGCAGCTACACCCAGCGCTACCTCGACATCCTGAGCGAGCATGGTGCCCGCGCGACGTTTTTCTGCCTGGGCTCGCAGATTCCCGGCCGCGAGGACCTTGTGCAGGCCATCAAGGCCCAGGGCTCGCAGGTGTGCTCCCACACGCAAAACCACGAGCAGCTCACGGCAATCGACACGGACACGCTGCGCTCCGAGATCGGCGACGCCTTCTCCGCGATCTCCTCTGCGGGCGGCGGCGACACCACGACGCTGCGCCCGCCGTACGGCTCGCTCGACGCCCAGACATGGGTCAACTCGGGCGGGAACTTCTCGGCATCCGTGATCTGGAACCTCGACAGCCTCGACTGGGAGCTCCCAGGCGTCGACACGATCGTGAGCAACTGCACCGAGGGCATCTGGAGCGGCGCGATCATCCTCATGCACGACGGTGGCGGCAACCGCGACCAGGACCTCGAGGCCCTGCCCAAGATCTTGGAGAAGCTCCAGAGCCAGGGCTACGAGTTCGTCACGCTCTCTGAGCTCTTTGCGCTCGACAGTCGCATTCCGGCAGAGGTCGCGTCCGGCAACGCCCGCATGCCCGAGGACTGCGTCTGGGCGACGAGCCTGGCGGAGTAGCCCTCGACCTGGGACGGATTGAAAGAAAGGGCGGGCCGCCAGCGCAGCTTGCTGGCGGCCCGCCCTCCTCATCTCTTCTCGTCGCGCGCTACTTGACGCCGTACTGCTCGTAGTAGGCGTCGATCGCGGCCTTGAGCTCGGGCGTGATGACGGTGCCGTCGAGCGCCTCGACGACCTCGGCCATGCTCACGATGCTCGCCACCGGGAACCCGTACTTCTCCTGGATCTCCTGCTGAGCGGTCACGACGCCGCCCTTGCCGACCTCCATGCGGTTGAGGCTTACGATGAGGCCCTTGATCTCCACGTCGGCGGCACCGGTCACCTTGGGGTAGGTTTCGTCGATGGACTTGCCCGAGGTGGTGACGTCCTCGATCATGACCACGCGGTCGCCGTCGGCGAGCTTGGTGCCGAGCAGTCCGCCCTTGTCGGCGCCGTGGTCCTTCTCCTCCTTGCGGTCGGAGCAGTAGCGGACCTCCTTGCCGTAGAGCTCGTGCAGGGCGATGGCCGTGGTCACGGCCAGCGGGATGCCCTTGTAGGCCGGCCCAAAGAGCACGTCGAAGTCCAGGCCAAAGTTATCGTGGATGGCGTGGGCGTAGTACTCGCCCAGGCGCTTGAGCTGGGAGCCCGTGACGTAGGCGCCGGCGTTCATGAAGAAGGGGGACTTGCGCCCGCTCTTGAGCGTGAAGTCACCGAACTTCAGGACGTTGGACTCGACCATGAACTCAATGAACTCGCGCTTGTAGGCTTCCATATGCTCTCCTTCCGGCGGCCGAGCCGCGTCGTATGCGTAACTAGATTCTACTTGTCCGCGGCAACCGCATTGCTCGAGAGAAGCCACTTCCACGCGGGCACCTGCGCGATGCGACCGGCCTCTGACTCCAAGACTGGTAATCTCACATGACCAATTTCCTCATAATTGGTCACGCAAGATTACCAGTCGGGCGTCACGACGCTCCTTTGCCACGGGCCCTGCAAGCGCCGTCACGCGCGTTGCGCTAGAGTTAGACCGGCATATCGAGAAGAACCTCGTCTCGCAAAAGGAGAACCCCCGTGGAACGCACCCACATCTCTCAGCTCTTTGCCGACATGGACCAGATCGGCGGCACCACCGTCACCGTGGCGGGCTGGGTCCGCTCGGTCCGCGACATGAAGAACTTTGGCTTCGTCATGCTCAACGACGGCTCCTGCTTCAAGGACCTGCAGGTCGTCATGAACCGCGAGAAGCTCGCCAACTATGACGAGATCGCCGCCACGGGCGTGGGCTCGGCCCTCGTGGTCACGGGCACGCTCGCGCTCACGCCGGATCGCCCGCAGCCCTTTGAGCTCCAGGCCGCGACCATCGTGGTGGAGGGCGCCTCCGCGCCGGACTACCCCATGCAGAAGAAGCGCCAGACCCGCGAGTTCCTGCGCACCCAGCAGCACCTGCGCAGCCGCACCAACCTCTTCCGCGCCGTCTTCCGCGTGCGCTCCGTGGCGGCCTTCGCCATCCACCAGTTCTTCCAGGAGCGCGGCTTCGTCTACGTGAACACGCCGATCATCACCACCTCCGACGCCGAGGGCGCGGGCGAGATGTTCCGCGTGACCACGCTCGACCTCGAGAACCCGCCGCGCACCGAGCAGGGCCAGATCGACTGGTCCCAGGACTTCTTCGGTCATGCCGCCAACCTCACCGTCTCCGGCCAGCTCCAGGCCGAGAACTTCGCGCTGGCCTTTGGCGACGTCTACACCTTTGGCCCCACCTTCCGTGCCGAGAACTCCAACACGCGTCGCCATGCGGCCGAGTTCTGGATGGTCGAGCCCGAGATGGCCTTCTGCGACCTTGCCGGGGACATGGCATGCGTCGAGGACATGCTCAAGTACGTGATCAACTACGTGATGGAGCACTGCCCGGACGAGATGGAGTTCTTCAACAAGTTCGTGGACAAGGGCCTGATCGAGCGCCTCACCCACGTGGCCACCTCGGACTTTGCCCACGTCACCTACACCGAGGCCATCCAGATCCTCCAGGATGCCGCCGCCTCCGGCCACGTCTTCGAGTATCCGGTCGACTGGGGCTCTGACCTGCAGACCGAGCACGAGCGCTACCTCACCGAGGAGCATTTCAAGCGCCCGACCTTCGTGACCGACTACCCGGCCGCGATCAAGGCCTTCTACATGCGCCTCAACGACGACGGCAAGACCGTTGCCGCGGTGGACTGCCTCGTGCCTGGCATCGGCGAGATCGTGGGCGGCTCGCAGCGCGAGGAGCGCCTCGACGTGCTCGAGCGCCGCATCGCGGAGCTGGGCATGGAGCCCGATCAGTACAAGTACTACCTCGACCTGCGTCGCTACGGCGGCTGCCAGCACGCCGGCTTTGGCCTGGGCTTCGAGCGCATGGTCATGTACCTCACCGGCGTCGACAACATCCGCGACGTCATCCCGCACCCGCGCACCGTGGGCAACGCGGACTTCTAGTTCAGCCTGGGGCCGGCCGCGCGCCGGCCCTTTTTCTGTCTCGAGGTTCTTCTCGGCCCAAGAGCCGTCCGACTGCGCCGAGTAAGAGTTTCTTGCGAGAAGTGCCTCCATTTGACCCCGCTTCTTGCAAGAAACTCTTACTCGATGCCGGTGCCGAGAGGCGCGTCAGGCAATAAGAACATGCGACAATGGGGCCACGCGCACCTGTCGCAAGGAGGTTACCGTGGCCCGCATGATGCTCACACGTCGCTCGCTCTTCTCGGCTGCCGCGCTTTCGGGGCTGGGGGCGCTGGCGGGATGCTCCCACGCGGCGGCGCCTGAGACGGGGCGCGCACCGGGGACGGTCTTTGACCGTGCGCACGCGGAGGCGGACGCGTCCGGAGCGGAGCCTCCCGAGGGCGGCGAGCGGCTCACGCTGCTTGCGGTCGGCGACGTCCTGCTGCATCCGAGCGTGCAGGAGAGCGGCCTTGGCGAGGATGGGACGCGAGACTACGCCCACCTCTTTGCGCACGTCGCGGATGACGTTGAGGCGGCGGACCTCGCACTCGTGAGTCAGGAGACGATCCTGGGTGGCGAGGCGCTCGGCCTCTCGGGCTATCCCAGCTTCAACGGCCCGCAGGAGGTTGGCGACGCGGAGGTCGGCGCAGGCTTTGACGTGGTGCTCCACGCCAACAACCACGCGCTCGACCGCGGGCTGGACGGCATAGCTGCCGAGCTCGCCTACTGGCGCTCGGCTCATCCGGGCATGTTGGTCACGGGCATCGCGGACAGCCGGGAGGCTGCCGGCGAGCGGCCCGTCATCGAGCGCGCGGGACACACGGTCGCCGTGCTCAACTACGCCACGTACATGAACGGCGTCCCGCTGCCGGAGCCCTGGTGCGTGCGCATGATGGACGCGGAGCTCGTGGCATCCGACGTCGCCGCCGTACGCGCGGCGGGCGCCGACCTCATCGTTGCCTGCCCGCACTGGGGCGACGAGTACGCCGCCGAGCCCAACGCCGACCAGCGCGGATGGGCGCAGACGCTCGCCGACGCGGGTGCGGACGTCATCATCGGCGGCCATCCTCACGTTTTGCAGCCCTTCGAGGTGCTGGCCTCAGCGGACGGGCGGACGGTGCCCGTGTTCTGGTCCGTGGGCAACTTCGTCTCGGGCCAGAGCCGCATGGACACGATGGTGGGCGGCATGGCCCAGGTGAGCGCGTCCTTCTCGGACGCGGGCGCGCGCGTCGACGAGTGCCGGCTCACGGCGCTGGTCACGCAGCGGGCGAAGGGGGAGGGCTTCGCCACCCGACGCTTGGCGGACTACACCGAGGAGCTTGCCGCGGCAAACGGCATCCGCGCCTTCGAGGGCTGCGAGGGCTTCTCGCGCGCATGGTGCGTGGAGTTTTGCTCGGAGCGGCTGGGCGAGGACTTTGACCCGGTCGCGGGAGAGCTCGTCTGGCGAGCGTGACCCAAAAGGGGGTAGGCGCGTGACAATTAGGACAGGTTGAATTGTCACGTGCCCGTTCCCACCGTCTCGCCTCCCTACAGCACGCGGCGCACGGCGTCGTGCCAGCCGGCGAGAAGGGCGTCCGCGCGCGACGGGTCCATCGTGCGGCGGAAGACGTCGTCGGTCTCGCGCAGGCCACGCAGCTCGTCGGTGCCGCTCCAGAACCCAGAGGCAAGCCCCGCCAGGTAGGCCGCCCCGAGCGAGGTGGTCTCGGTGTTGGCGGGGCGCCGCAGCTCCCGCCCCAGCAGGTCGGCCTGGAACTGCATCAGGAAGTCGTTTGCCGAGGCGCCGCCGTCGACGTTGAGCACGTCGAGCGCGCCGCCGGCGTCGGCGGCCATGGCGTCCGCGAGGTCGCAGATCTGGTACGAGAGCGCCTCGAGCGCGGCTCGCGCGAGGTGGGCGCGCGTGGTCCCGCGCGTGAGGCCCAGGATCGCGCCGCGGGCGTCGGGCTTCCACCAGGGCGCCCCGAGCCCGGTGAAGGCCGGCACGATGTAGACGCCGCCGGTGTCCGGCACGCTTTGCGCGAGCGCCTCGGTTTCCGCCGCGGTGCGAATGATGCCCAGCTCGTCGCGCAGCCACTGGATGAGCGCGCCCGCCACAAAGACGGAGCCCTCGAGGGCGTACTGCGTGTCTGTGACGTTCGGCGGCGCGGCGGCGATGGTGGTAACGAGGCCGTGCTCGCTCGCTCGGGCCTCGCTGCCGGTGTTGAGCAGCATGAAGCAGCCGGTCCCATAGGTGTTCTTGGCCTCGCCGGGCGCAAAGCAGCACTGCCCGAAGAGGGCCGCCTGCTGGTCGCCGGCCACGCCCATGATGGGGATGCCGGCAGGAAGCCCCGGGTAGCTCGTCTCGCCAAAGAGGCCGGAGCTCGGGCGCACCTCGGGCATCATCGAGGCCGGGATGCCAAAGAGGGCGAGGAGCTCCTCGTCCCAGCGACCCTCGTGGATGTTGTAGAGCATCGTGCGGCTGGCGTTGGTGGGGTCGGTCGCGTGCACCAGGCCGCCTGTGAGCACCCAGACAAGCCACGTGTCCACGGTGCCAAAGAGCAGCTCACCCGCCTCGGCGCGCTCGCGCGCCCCGGGAACGTTTTCCAAGATCCAGGCGATCTTGCTCGCCGAGAAGTACGCGTCGGGCAGAAGGCCCGTCTTCGCCCTGATCGTGGCGCTCATCTCGGGCGCGCCGCAGAGCCGCTCGACCATCTCGGCCGTGCGCCGGCACTGCCACACGATGGCGTTGCACACGGGCGCCCCCGTCGCCGGATCCCAGACGATGGTGGTCTCGCGTTGGTTGTCGATGCCGATGGCGGCCACGTTTGCCGCGGTGAGCCCGTGGCGCGCGATGAGCTCCGTGCAGCTGCCGAGCTGCGAGAAGAGAATCTCCTGCGGGTTGTGCTCGACCCAGCCGGGATGCGGGAAGATCTGCTGGAAGGGGCGCTGGACGACGTCGACCATGCGGCCGGCGCGGTCGACGAGCGCGGCACGCGACGAGGTGGTCCCCTGGTCGAGCGCGATCACGTACTTCTCGGTGCCCATGTTAGCGTCCCTTCCCGTCGAGCCGCGCCTCGATCCAGGAGAGCACGTCTCCCATGACGCGCGCGCCGTCCTTCTCGTTGAGGATCTCGTGGCGCATGCCCTCGTAGATGCGCACGTCCACGTGCCTTTGCCCGGCGCGGCGCGCGAGCTTCGCCGCGGCCCGCACCCCCTTGCCGTTGTCTCCCACGGGGTCCTCCGCGCCGGAGACAAAGAGCAGGGGCACGTCGTGAGGCGCGCGCCGGGCCCACGAAAGCGAGCAGGCGCGCGCCGTGAGCTTGGTGACCGCCGCGTAGCCGCCCGCGGAGAACATGAACCCGCAGCGGGGATCGGCGACGTAGGCGGCCACGTTCTTCTCGTTGTGGCTGAGCCACTCACAGCCCGATGCGCCGGGGACGGCTCGCGCATAGGCTCCGACGCCCATGCCGTCGAGCAGCTTTGATCGGTACTTCTCGCCACGGACGGCACAGGTGAGGCGCGCGAGGGCATGCCCCGCCCACGAGACGGCGACGGGGAGGGTGCCGGTTCCGCTGAGGACCACGCCCGCGAGGCCCCTTCCGTGCTCCGCCAGGTAGACGCGGGCGATATAGCTGCCGAGCGAGTGGCCAAAGAGCAGGTAGGGAACGTCTGCGCCCATGCGCTCGGTCATGACGCGTCGCAGCGTGTGCTCGTCGGCGACGAGCGCCTCGGCGCCGCCGCGCGCCGGAAGGCAGCCGTAGGCGTCGGGGTCGCAGGAGGCGCCGTGGCCGATGTGGTCGTCGCCGCAGACCGCGAGACCGTGTTCGGCGAGCATGTTTGCGAACGCGTCGTAGCGCTCCACGTGCTCGGCCATGCCGTGGATGAGCTGCACGACCCCGCGCGGCCGCTCGCCGGCGGCGAGCTTTGGCTGCCAGAGGAGCGCTCGGATGGTCGAGCGCCCGTCCGCGGAGGGGAAGCTCAGCTCTTCTCGGTTGGCCTCTTGATGTCCCATGGTCCTCCTCGATCAATCCCTGTAAGCAGTATCCTCATCCGGCTGCCCGCAAGCCTCGAGGTTCCGCCCGCCGACGTGAATATGCCGCTCGCGTTGGGGTACGATACCGTCTCGAGCGCACGATAGGGGAGGGTTCGCATGGGCTTTCACTGCACCGACTGCATCTTCGCGTCCTTTGCGCGCAACAAGAAGACCGGCAAGTTCCGTGGCGCATGCAGCCGTGGCTTCACGCTGACGGACCCTCACGTCCACACGAGCCCTGAGAACCACTTTGCCGAGGACCCGCGCAGTCTCGTTCCGACGATCGATCCGTTTGGCGAGGAGTACCTGCGCACCTCCAACGTTTGCGACCGCTTCCATCCTTCCGAGGACGCCCAGGCGCGCGAGGGGCGACACGGCTGGTGGCACGCTCACCTGTGAGGGTGACGCCGCCTCCCAACAAACTTGACAAACTAACCTGACGCCAGTGTCACATGAGCGCCAAGCCCGGCACCAACCTCCTGCCCGACGGGGTAAGATGACATCGTCTGAACCATCCTTTGAGCAGGAGGAAAGCATGTCCGACATCACGCGCGACCTCATCTTCCCGACGCCCATCTTCCACGGGAAGATCTGGGGCGGCCGCAAGCTCGAGACCGAGTTTGGCTACGAGATTCCCGACGGCCCGATCGGCGAGTGCTGGGCCATCAGCGCGCACCCCAACGGCGACTGCGTCGTGGCCGGCGGCGCGTGGGACGGCAAGCACCTCTCCGAGCTCTGGGACGAGCATCGCGAGCTCTTCGGCGACGTCGAGGGCGACCGCTTCCCGCTGCTGGTCAAGATCATCGACGCCAAGGACAACCTCTCCGTGCAGGTGCACCCGGACGACGCCTACGCCGCCGAGCACGAGAACGGCAGCCTGGGCAAGCGCGAGTGCTGGTACGTGCTCGCCGTGGACCCGGGCACCAAGATCGTGATCGGGCAGCGCGCGCACGACCGCGCCGAGCTCGCTGCCATGATCGAGGAGGGGCGCTGGGACGACATGCTCAACCTCGTGCCGTGCCGCGCGGGCGACTTCTTCCCCATCGAGCCGGGCACCGTCCACGCCATCCAGGGTGGCACGCTGATTCTGGAGACGCAGCAGTCCTCCGACGTCACGTATCGCGTCTACGACTACGATCGCGTTGGTGATGACGGCAAGCCGCGTGAGCTGCACATCCAGCAGAGCCTCGACGTGGTGGACTACGGCATGGAGGCGCCCGCGTCCGGTGAGGTCACCGCGCCCGAGGTCGACGGCGTGACCGAGCTGATGGAGTGCCCCAACTTCGTCGTGGATCGCGTGCGCGTGAGCGGGGGGAAGGCGGTGGAGCAGCCGTATCCGTTCATGTGCGTGAGCGTGATCGAGGGCTCCGGAACCGTATGCGCTGCCGAGGCGGGCGTCGAGCACGAGATTGGTCTGGGTACGCACTTCCTCGCGCCTGCCGGCTGCGGCACGCTCACGTTTGCCGGCGACATGACGCTCGTGACCTCGCGCCTTCCGTAGCTCTATGCTGGCCCGCCCGCTTTAGGGCAGCATGGTGTTTCGAGTCTTGTGAAGCGGCCCGGGCATGGTTGCCCGGGCCGCGTTCTTCTTAAGTGTGCAAAAGTGCCCTTCAATCCATTTTTCCCGGTCCGCTCATACAAAATCGTGCTCCAAGACATGGAGAAATGGCTCATTTTGGCCGGCGAAATAAAAATATAAAAATTGATATGAAGCTGACCTGCGGGTTTTCTCGGAGGAAGGTCCCGGACGCTTGATGGGCCCCAGAAATCCGATGGATTGAGGGCGGGTTTTGCATGCGGGTACCGGGCGATATGGACTGAAGGACAGGATTGCACGGAAAACTTGGAGCTACCTATAGAAAAGCGCCGCCCGGCGCGGTGCCGGGCGGCGCTAACGTGCAATGAGAGGGGAGCCTAGGCCTCGATCTTCTCGCCGCAGTGCGGGCAGCGGGTGGCGCCGGCCTTGACCTCCTCGAGGCAGTACGGGCAGTGCGGGGCCGCGGCCTCCTCGGCAGCCTCCTCGTCGGCCTCCTTCTTGGCGAGGGCGTCCATGCGCTCGCGCATGGTGTTGAGGCCCTTGACCATGCAGAAGACCACGAAGGCGATGATCAGGAAGTTGATGATGGCGGAGATGAAGGCACCGAGGTCGATGTACTGATCGGTGGTGCCGGGAACGAGCCAGCGCAGGCTGTTGATGGCCTCGGTGGCGCCGTCGGCCGCGCCGCCGGTAGCGGTGCTGGAGACGGTGGTCACGAGCGTGATCAGCGGCTGGATGACGTTGGTCACGAGCGAGTTGACGATTGCGGTGAACGCGCCACCGACGATGATACCAACGGCCATGTCCATGACGTTGCCGCGGGCGATGAACTCCTTGAACTCATCGACGATCTTCATGCGAGAGCCTTTCTATCAGCAAGTTTGACGTGCAGCCCACCGAGTCTATCATCAGGCCCCGACCTGCGCCGCGCGCGTCAACCCCTGGCTGAGCCCCAGCCCAGTTCGTCGGTGTCGAGAAGGACGGTGAAGGGCCCGTCGTTGACCAGGCTCACGCGCATGTCCGCGCCAAAGACTCCGCGGCCCACGCGCCCTGGGCCCAGCTCCGCCTCGGCGAGGTCGCAGAACCGGTCGTAGAGGCGCTCGGCGAGATCGGGACCGGCCGCTCCGGTGAATGACGGCCGGTTGCCGCGGCGAGCGTCGGCGTAGAGCGTGAACTGGCTCACCACGAGCACGCTGCCACCAGTGTCAAGCAGCGAGCGGTTGGTCTTTCCGGCGTCGTCCGCGCAGATGCGCAGCGCGGACACCTTGCGCCAGAGGCGTTCCGCCAGGGCCTCGTCGTCGCGGGGCGCCACGCCCAGCAGAATCAGGTAGCCGGCGCCGCAGCTGCCCGTCACGACGCCGTCCACCTCGACCGACGCCTGTTCCACGCGTTGTATGAGCGCTCTCATCCGCGGCCCCTCCGCTGGGAAACCTGTCCCAAAACGTCTGAACGAAAAAACACGTCCCCAATTTACAGGCGGTAGATGGTGGAGAACTTCTCGGTCAGGTAGTCGGTGTAGTAGGTGGCCGAGAAGGGTTCGCCGCACGCCGCCTCGATGAGCTCGCCGGAGTCCTTGGCGCGGCCCCAGTGCCAGATGTTGTCGCGCAGCCAGGAGCGGATGGGCGCGAGGTCGCCCGAGGCGCAGACCGCCTCGAAGTCTATGCCGCCGCGGATCATCGCCGCCTTGAGCTGAGCGCCAAAGGCCGACCCCAGCGCGTAGGTGGGGAAGTAGCCGAAGGAGCCGTCGGACCAGTGGGTGTCCTGCAGAGCTCCGCGCGCGTCGTCCGGGACGGTGACGCCTAGGTACTCGCGGTACTTCTCGGCCCAGAGGCGCGGCACGTCGGCCGCGGTGGCCTCGCCGGAGAAGAGGAGCTGCTCGATCTCGTAGCGCACGAGGACGTGCAGCGGGTAGGTGAGCTCGTCGGCCTCGGTGCGGACCAGACCCGGCTCGGCGCAGTTCTCCGCAAGGTAGAGCTGGTGAGCCGTCACGCGGGCAAACTGCCCCGGGAAGTGGCGGCGCAGCACGGCCAGCAGCGTGGGCGCATAGGCCTCGGAGCGGCCCACGAGGTTCTCGAAGAAGCGGCTCTGTGCCTCGTGCATGCCCATCGAGGTGCCCTCGGCGAGCGAGGTGCCCGCGTAGGCGGCATCGACGTTTTGCTCGTAGAGGGCGTGCCCGCCCTCGTGGAGGATGGAGAAGACGTTGGAGAGCACGTTGTCGGGGTAGGCGTGGCCGGTCACGATGACAAAGTCGCGCGAGAGCCCGCAGGTGAAGGGGTGCTCGGTTCGCCCGATCCAGAGGGCCCCCTCGTCGAGGCCCTCGAGACGTGCGAGGTCTCCCGCGAGCCGCCACTGGCGCTCCACGTCGAAGGTGCCCTCCACGCAGGCGTGGCTCGGCTTGTGGCGGCTGGCCATGCAGTCGGCGAGCAGCGGGACCACGCAGTCTTTCACCTGCGAGAAGAACCGGTCGTAGAAGGCGCGGTCGGTGCCCCACTCGTACTCATTGAGCCAGACGTCGTACGGGTCCTTCTCGGCGTCCTTGAACTCGGCCATGCGCCGAAGCGACGCCACGATGCGGTCGACGTAGGGCTCGAACGACGCCCAGTCGTTGGCGGCCTTGGCGCGGCGCCAGACGTCGTTGGCCTCGACGGTGAGACGGCTGAAGGCGGCCTGCTCCTCGGCGGGCACGTCCACGAGGGAGGCACGGTCGCGCTTGAGGATCTTGACCTGCGCCATGCGGGTCTCGCCGATGAGCTCGGGCTCCTGCTCCAGGCGACCGAGCAGCGGCGCCACGGCAGGGTCACAGAGCGCGCGCACGGACAGCTCCTGCAGCTGTGCCATGGCCTCGCCGCGCTGGGCGGTGGCCTTGGGCGGGTCGATCACGGGGCCGAGCCCGCCGATCTCGCCCATGGCGTAGCGCAGCGAGAAGAGCGTGCGCTCGAGGGCGTCGAGCGCCTCCATGTCTGCGCGGGGGTTGGAGAGCGCGGCGTTGATCTCGCCGCGGTTGGTCGAGGGGATCGTGACCCCCTGCGCGACGGCATCTGCGGCGGGCTGCGTCTTGGGGTCGGCTGTGGGCTGCGTGGTGGGGTTCGTCTCTGCCATGGGTGCTCCTCGCTGCTCTGGGTGACGTGCGTGAGGGTGACGCACCCTCAGTGTACCCGTCCGCCGACGCCCGGACCCGCCCGCGCAGAAGATGGTCACAGAGCTTCTGCGGGTGGCTATCATCGGGGATACGTTTGGCCGCGGGAGTCCCCGCACGGCAAGGGAGGAACAAGACATGGATATGGTGCTGGGCATCGACGTCGGCGGGACGAGCATCAAGGCGGGACTGTTCACGCCCGAGGGAGAGCTGCTCGAGGAGCGCAAGATCCCGACGCCCGCGCTCGTGGACGCCGTGGCATACGCCACCGTGACCGAGGGCCTGGGCAAGGTCCTCGCCGCCCACGACGCCACCGCCGCCGACGTCATCGCCTGCGGCCTGGACATCCCCGGTCCCGTGGCCGATGACGGCACCGTGGGTCTTCTCGCCAACATCAAGCTCGACCCCGAGGGCTTTGTCGGCGCGCTCTCCGCGGAGTTCCCCAACGCGAGCATCGCCTTCGTCAACGACGCCAATGCGGCGGCGCTCGGCGAGATGTGGGCCGGCGTGGCGCAGGGCGTCTCCAGCTACGTGCTCATCGCGCTGGGCACGGGCGTCGGCGCCGGCGTGGTCGTGGGCGGCAGGCTCATCGCCGGCTCCTTTGGCGCGGGCGGCGAGATCGGCCACATCACGCTCAACCGCGACGAGACGCGCACGTGCGGCTGCGGCCGGCGCGGCTGCCTCGAGCAGTACGCCTCGGCGCAGGGCATCGTGCGCCTCTACCTCGAGGAGTGCGAGCGTCGCGGCGTGACGCCGGTGCACGTGGAGCACGCCACCGACACGCTCTCCGTCTTCCGCGCGCTCGCGGGCGGCGACGAGTGCGCCCAGCTCGCCGTGGACAAGATGTGCGACTATCTGGCCCTGGCCATGTCGCAGATCTCCTGCATCGTGGACCCCGAGATGTACCTCATCGGCGGCGGCGTGGCGGGTGCCTTTGCCACCTTCGCCCCCGAGCTGCGCAAGAAGTTCGCGGAGTACGCGCTCAAGCCGTGCAAGGAGGCACGCATCGAGGCGGCGAGCCTCGGAAACCAGGCGGCCATGTACGGCTGCGCCTACGAGGCCTTGCGCCTGCGTCGCGAGGCCAGGGGATAGTCCGGGCTGTCCCGCGCCTTCGTCGCCGACGCGCTCACGTGAGCCCCGAATGTGCCCGCGCGGGGAGGATGACGCCGATGTCCTCGTCCTCCCCGCGCGGTGCTACCATGTATCTGTTACGAATAGGCACGGGCGGCGAACGCCGCCGGGCAGGGGGGTAGAGATGAGCGAGTTCGTTCCCGCATCCAACGTTGTTCTCGGCCAGAGCGCCGCTTCCGTCGACGAGGCGCTCAGGCTGCTGGCCGCCAAGGCCGTCGAGCTGGGCCTCTCCGATGACGCCGAGGGCGTCTACGGGGCGTACAAGGCCCGCGAGGTCGAGGGCACCACGGGCATGACGGGCGGCTTCGCCATCCCCCACGCCAAGAGCGACGCCATCAAGGCGGCGGGCATGATCGTCGTCAAGTTCACCGAGGGCATCGAGTGGCCCTCCATGGACAATGCGCCCGTCACCTGCGCCATCTCCATCCTGACGCCCGCCGCCGAGGCCGGCACCACGCATCTGCGGCTGCTCTCCAAGGTGGCCGCCCTGCTCATGGACGACGGCTTCCGCGCGAACGTCCAGGCGTTCGACGATGCCGAGAAGATCGCCGAGCTCGTCAACTCCGGCCTCGCCGAGGCGTAGCGTTTTGACAATGTCGTCAGGTTAAAATGTCAACGGACCCGCGCCGCGCGCGTCGGGGCCCGTTTTATGTGACGCGGGCAGGTTCTTCTCGCTCGACGTCCTTGTCCTCACGGGAGTACGAGGACGGGCTCCGTGGGCCCTATAAACACAGGAAGGCCCCGGTTGCTGCGCCCTCACGGGGACGGCAACCGGGGCCAAAGCTGCGTGGTCGGGGCGGTGCCTGTCTTATGCCCTGTTGACGGAGCCGAGGTTGGTCATGCGGACCTTGACGAGGTCGGTGATCTCCTGCATGCCGGGCTTGTTGGGCTTCTTGGGGTCAAAGGCGCCGGGGTTCTCGGCCATGTAGCCCATGAAGCCGCGCATGAAGGCCTGGCGCAGCTCGGTGGCGTAGTTGACCTTGCAGATGCCGTTCTTGATGGCCTCGGCGACCTGGTCGTCGGGCACGCCGGAGGTGCCGTGGAGCACGAGCGGCACGTCCACGACGGAGCGGATGGCCTTCACGACGCTCTGCTCGATGTGCGGGGTCTCGGTGTAGACGCCGTGCGCGGTGCCCACGCCGATGGCGAGCGACGTGCAGCCGGTGCGCTCGACGAACTCGCGGGCCTCCTCGGGGTCGGTGTAGGGGCTCTCGCCCTCGACGGCCGGGCCGTCGTCCTCCTTGCCGCCGACCTTGCCGAGCTCGGCCTCGACGGGGATGCCCAGCGGCTTGGCGACCTTGGTCACGGAGGAGGTGAGGGCGATGTTGTCCTCGAAGGTGTCGTGGGAGCCGTCGATCATGACGGAGGTGTAGCCGGCCTTCATGGCCTGGACCGCGCGGTCGAAGCCGTCGCCGTGGTCGAGGTGGATGGCCACGGGCACGCTCGCCTGCTCGGCGGCGACGCGGCACATGGCGGCAAAGTAGTCGAGGTTGGCGTACTTCACGGTGCCGGGCGTGGTCTGCATGATGACGGGGGAGCGCAGCTCCTCGGCGGCCTTCACGACGGCCATGACGAACTCGAGGCTCTCGACGTTGAACGCGCCGACGGCGTAGTGGCCGGCCTGGGCGTCGAGCAGCATTTCCTTCGTGGTGACGAGCATCGAAACTCCCTTCCTCGGAGCGGCTGATACCGCCATTGTAGGCGGCCCGCGCGCGTGCGGGGCCCGGCGCGCCCGCCGAGCGGCGCGGGGAAGGGAAAGCAAAGGCAGCGCTGGCGTTCTTCTCGCCCTCCGCTGGGCGGCCAAGCCCCGCCGCCGCCCGATGCGCTTTCCAAAACGAAAGCAAAGACAATGTGATAGATTGCCGGTAAGGCAAGAAAAGGAAACACAATTCGCACACAAACGCAGCCGGCGGGTGCGTAGCCGGCGGGCGAGAACAGCGTCGAGAAGGGCGGGCGAGCATGGCAATGTCATCAGAGGAGCGGCGCGCGGCGATTCTCTCCATGCTCGACCGCGCGACGTCCGTGCAGGTCAAGCAGCTCGCGGAGGCCTTTGGCGTGTCCCGCGTGACGGCGCGCGCCGACCTCGACGCCCTCGAGCGCGACGGCAAGCTGCGCCGCACGCACGGCGGCGCCGTCTCGCTCTCCAAGACGCTCACGGTCTCGGTGCAGGACCGGCGCGTGAACGTGAACGTGGAGGCCAAGCAGGCCATCGCGCGGCTGGCGGCTCCCTTCGTGGAGGACGGGGACGCGGTGCTCGTGGACTCGGGCACCACGGCGCTCGAGCTTGTCCGCGCCATCTCGGGACGGACGGGGGTGACCATCGTGACCGACGACTTCACGATCGCCGACTACGTCGACCGCTCCGCGCCCTCCCTCGACGTCATCATGCTCGGAGGCAGCCTGCGCAAGGGGCACCGCTACACCGCGGGCCCGCTCGCCATGCGCACGCTCGAGATGCTCCACCCGGACAAGGCCTTCGTCACGCCAACGTCCTACGTGCCCGGTCGCGGCCTCATGACCAACAACCAGGACATGGCCGAGCTCAAGCGCGCGTACCTGGGCTGCGCCTCTCGGACGTTCGTCCTCATGGACCAGAGCAAGGTCGGCGCTGCCGGACTCCTGTGGTTTGGGACGCTCGAGCGCGTCGAGGCCGTGATCATGGACGCGGACCCGGAGGGCGTGGTGGGCGCGGACGCGGCCGAGCTGGGCTGCCGCGTCATATACTGAGTGCGCCCCATGCGCGGGGCACAAGGCGAAGGGAGAAGAACGTGGCCGTGAAGCTCATCCTCACCGACATTGACGGGACCATCCTGCCGCGCGGTCGGCGCCAGGTCTCGGAGCGCACCGTCGCCGCCTTCCACGCGGCGATCGACGCCGGCCTCTGGGTGGGCGCCGCGAGCGGACGCGGCTACTCGTGGATCCCGGACTTCTTTGGCGGGGACGCGGCCTGCTGCTCCACGGCGCTCGCGACCAACGGCATGCAGGTCTACCTGGGCGGCGAGAAGGTCATGGAGCAGTCGCTCGCGTCCGACGCCCTCGAGCAGCTGCGCGCCATCGTCGCCGCCACGCCGGGCGCCGGGCTGGTCTGCTTTGACGACGCGACCCCGCTTCTGGTGGAGGGCGAGCTCGAGGTGCTGGCAGCGCACTTCCCGGCCTATGCCGAGCGCTGCCGCGTGACACGTGAGCTGCCGGACTTTCCCGTGGTGAAGGCCAACGTCTTCACCGGCGCGGGCGAGGCGGCCATGGCCGAGCTCGTCGCACGGCTGGGTGCCGAGGTCGTGGCGTTTGACGTGGACCGGGCCATGCCCACGTACTCCAACATCATGCCGTGCGGCTGGAACAAGGGCACCGCGGTGGCGTGGCTGGCCGAGCGTCTGGGCGTGGGCCTCGACGACGTCGTGGTCTTCGGTGACGCGGACAACGACCTGCCGATGTTCGCCGCCGTGAAGAACTCCGTGGCGGTGGCGGGCGCCGCGCCGGAGGCGGCCGAGGCGGCGCGCTGGCACATCGGTGCCTGCGAGGACGACGCGGTGGCCGCCTCAATCGAGGCGCTCGCGGCGGGAGAGTGGCCGTTTACGCGCTGAGGGGCGCCCGTCCCTGAGGGTATGTACAGTGCGCATATCGGGTATGTACAGTCGACTTTGAGGTTCTTCTCGCAAAGCCGCAGGTCAGAGACGCGGGCGAGAAGTGCTGGTGGGCCGGAAAGTGTACATACCCTGAGCGGGCGGTGTACATACCCTCACGGCGGGGTCGGGGCTATACTGGCTCCATGAATACGCTCGCCAACAGCCCCCACGCCCTCGTGGTCGAGGACGACGCCGCGCTCTCCGAGGTGGTCTGCACCTTTCTCGGGGACGAGGGCTACGCGTGCGTGCCGGCCTTCTCCGGCACGGAGGCCCTGCTTGCGGCAGAGCGCGCCGCCGAGAAGAACCGGCCCTTCGACCTCGTGATCTTGGACCTCATGCTGCCCGGCGTCCCCGGCGAGGAGCTCATCGGGCGCCTTCGCGCTGCCGGCGTTGCCGCTCCCGTAATCGTGACCTCGGCGAAGTCCGCCGTGACGGACCGCGTGGCGCTCCTTCGCCTGGGCGCGAGCGACTACCTCGTCAAGCCCTTCGACCTCGACGAGCTGCTCGCGCGCGTGGAGGTGCAGCTGCGCGGCCGCGGGCGAGAAGAGCGCGCGGGCGTCGTAGCGCGCTTTGGCCGCTGGGAGCTCGACTCCGCCGCCCGCACGTTTGCCGTGGACGGCGCTCCGCTGCGCCTCACGCGCACCGAGTTTGACATCCTCGCCGCCATGATGGCCGAGCCCGGCCGCGTCTTCACCAAGCGCGCCCTCTTTGAGCTGGTTGCGGGCGAGGAGGCCCTCACTGAGGAGCGCACCATCGCCACGCACGTGAGCAACCTGCGCGCCAAGCTTCGCGCGTCCGGCACCGACGCCTACCTCCAGACCGTCTGGGGCATCGGCTTCAAGCTCGAGACGACTTCTAGCCAGTAAGTGGGTATACTATTCGTACTACAGCGTAGTACGAAAGGGGCAGACCATGGCAATGGGGGCGACGGCGATTCGTTTTGCGCCTGAGGAGAAGTCTTGGATTCAGGCATACGCCGACTTCGTGGGGAGCACGTTTTCCGATGTGGTGAGGGAGGCGGCCCTCGAGAAGGTCGAGGAGGCTGCGGACAAGCTTGCCTATGACGAGGCGATTCGTTCAGATGACGGTATCCGCTACAGCATGGAGGAGGTCATGAGGATGGCCGCCGATGCTGAGTGAGCTACGAGGTCGAGTGGACGAGACGAGCTGCCAAGGAGCTGCTTTCCATTGAAAGGAAGCAGCGCTCGATGGTTGTCAGGTGGGTTGAGACAAACCTCGTGGGCTGCGATAACCCCAAGGCCATTCCCGGATCAAAGCAGATCCAGGGAACGGAGTCGGGTTGGCGCTATCGCGTGGGGTCATATCGCATACTTGCCAGCATCCATGAGGACAGGCTGCTTATTGAGGTCGTGCGCGTGGGACATAGACAGGGGGTCTACGGGAACCTTCCGAAGAGCCTGTAGGGTTGGCGCGCTTTCCCGTTGCCACGCGCGCATCTTGTCAAAGTCTTGTAGGTCTCTGGAGCGTTTGCCGACACCTTCCGGGTAGGCTGAAAGCAGCAAGGGAAGGGGGACACCATGAACGCCATCGAGACGAGCAGCCTCTCCAAGTCCTTCTCGCGCGGCCGCGTGCGCGCGGTGTGCGACGTGAGCCTCGCCGTGCCTGCCGGCTCCGTCTTTGGAATCGTGGGCAAGAACGGCGCGGGCAAGTCCACCCTGCTCAAGCTCGTCGCGGGCTTCATGCGACAGGACGCGGGCACCGTGAGCGTCCTTGACAGGCAGCTGCGCCCGTGCGAGTCCGACCCGCGCGTCGGCGTGCTCATAGAGGCGCCCGCGGTCTACGGCCGGCTCGATGCCTTCGAGAACCTTATGAACCGCGCCCTGGTGCTCGGCCTGCCCGACCCACAGAAGGCGTGCCGAGAAGTGCTTGCGGCTGTGGGCCTGGACGAGCGAACGGGCGGCGACGGCAAGCGCCGTGCGCTCTGGCCGCGCGGTTCCTACGTGGATGACCTCTCCGCGGGCCAGCGCCAGCGCCTCGGCGTGGCCCTCGCGCTGCTCGGCTCGCCCGAGGTGCTGCTGCTCGACGAGCCGCTCAACGGCATCGACCCCACGGGGGCTTCCGAGCTGCGCGACCTTCTAATCCGCCTCAACCGCGAGCGCGGCGTGACGATCGTCATCAGCTCGCACATCCTGACGCACCTCGAGCGCATGTGCACGCACTACGGCATCATGCGCGACGGCGCCCTCATGCGCCAGCTCACCTCCGACGAGCTCGCCGACGCCTGCGCCACCTACCTCACGCTGCGCGTCGACGCCCCGGAGCGCACGGTGGCCGTGCTCGCCGAGGAGCTGCCGGGCCTCACGGTGCGCGTGCTGCCGGACGGCGCCCTGCGCGTGACGGCGCCGGGCGGCGGCGAGCCGGACCGCACGGTGCTGGCGCAGGTGCTCCTGGCCGCGGGCATCGCCGTGACGGAGCTCGCCGTGAGCGCGCCTGACGTGGAGGCCGAGCTCGTGCGCATCATCGACGGAAAGGCGGGCACCGCCGGACGCCGCACGTCAAAGAAGGGCAGGTGAGCACCATGACCAACCTGAGAAACCAGCTTCGCGCCGCGCTCTACCTCGCCTCGCGCGACGCCTACGTGAAGGGGGCCTTTGTGCTGCCGGCACTGCGGGCCCTTGCGACTCTCCTCACGACCTTGCTCACCCCGCAGAATGCCGACATGCATCTGGTCATATCGTTTGAGTCGTCGCTCCTCTCGCTTGTCAATACGGGAGCCATCTTTGGCACGTGCTTCGCTGTGACCGGCATCACGGTTCATGACCTGTCGTCGGACGGGCTGCGGGCCTCGATTGCCACAGAGCGAGGAAGGGCCGACTACGTGGCTACGCGGATGATTCTTGCGCTCATGCTTTCGATGGTGCTCACGGCTTGGACGGTTCTGCTGGGGCTCATCCTGCTGCTCGCGCCCGGCGCACAGCTCGAGGGGATGCCGCTGGGCGAGCTTGTGTTGCGCGTGCTCGCCAGCATGCTCGTGGGATGGACGTACGCCGCCTTTGGCCTGCTGCTCCTGTGGCTCTCCCGGCGCTCGCGCGGCTTTGGGACGACGCTGCTCATCTCGATCATGCTCGCAGGTGGCCTGCTCAACTTGGCGCTTCTCGTGCCCATGGCGGTGGCGATTCCGTTTTCCCAGGAGCTCGCCTACGACCTGGCCCAGCTGCTGATGCCGCTTCAGCCGGCGGCGCTGCTCAGCATGAACGCGACGCTTGACCTGGGTCCTGTCGTGACGTGCGTCGTCTGCATCGCGGCGTTCTGGGTCATCTCCCACAGGCTCATGTCCCGTGTGAGCCTGTGATGAAGAGGGACAGCCCCTTTTCGTCACGCCGGGCCCGCGACCGCGACCTCGCGCGGCTGGCGGAGCTGCTGGACCGCGCCGCCGTGGCTCCCGCGCTCCGTGCGCGTCTGGAGTCCGCCGACCCTGCCGTCGCCGAGCTCGCCCGCGCGGTCGACTGCCACCTGGACGCAGACCTCGAGCGCGACCTCGAGCGCCGCCGCGCCGATGAGCGCTTCCGCGAGCAGCTCGCCGCGCTCTCCCACGACATCCGCACCCCGCTCGCCGGGGCCCAGGGCTACCTGCAGCTCGCCCAGCGCGCGACGGACCCGGAGCGCGCCGCCCGCTACCTCGAGGGTGCCGAGAAGCGCCTCGCTGCCATGCGCGTGCTCGTGGACGACCTCTTCACCTACGCCCGCGCCGCGGACCCGTCTTGGGAGCCGGAGCTTGTCGCCTGCGACCTCGCTGATGCCGCGGCGGATGCGCTCGCCGCCCGCTATGGGGTCTTCGCGGTGCGCGGCTGGGAGCCCGACGTGCGGCTCGGCGAGACCGCGCCCGTGCTCGCTGCGCCCGACGGCCTCGCGCGTGTGATCGCCAACCTGCTGGAGAACGCCCTCGTCCACGGCTCGGGCGCGCCGTGCGTGCGCGTCGAGGGCACGACGCTCACGGTCGAGAACCCCGTTGCGCCCGCCGACGCCGCCCGGCTCGACCCCGCGCGCCTCACGGAGCGCTTCTACCAAGGAGACCCCGCGCGCAACTCCGGCGGCACCGGCCTTGGTCTCGCGGTCGCCCGCGCGCTCGCGGTGTCGATGGGCGGGTCGCTCACGGTGGACGTCACGGCCGGCGAGCGCCCGTCCTTCTCGGCCCGCCTTGAACTGCGTCCGGCCCCGTAGCCGCTGCCCATCACTCATCATCCCCGCCGCCATCGAGGGTATGTACGCCGCGCATACCGGGTATGTACATCGTCCGAGTTCGGACTATCAGCGTTTCCCCAGGTAGATGAGCTGTCGAGAAGAACGAGCATTCCGGAAAGGTGTACATACCCTCAAGAGGCGGTGTACATACCCTGCAGCAAAAGGCGCCCGGCCTTCCTCTGGCGCAGTTCCGCAGCCGCGCTCTTTGCGGCGAGGACTGTCTGGGCACAGGGGAGGGCCGGGGCGCCGCCAGGTTCGGAGGCTACGCGACCTTCTCGACGCTCGTGCCGGTGCGCAGCTCGTCGGCCACGGCCATGTCGAAGTGGCCGGTCGAGGGCGTGAGGCAGTTGGCGCTCGCGCAGGCCATCGCAAACGCGAGCTGGTCCTTAACTGCCATGCCGCGCTCCATGGCGACGGCGAAGGCGCCGACCATCGTGTCGCCCGAGCCCACGGGGTTGACCACCTCGATCCGCGGCGCGCGCCCGCGGAAGACGCCCTCGGAGCAGGCCATGACCGATCCGTTGCCGCCCAGCGACACCACGACCTTCTCGATGCCGTAGGTCTCGTGCACCTCGCGCGCCGCGGCGTAGATCTCGTCGATGGACTCCGGCTTGCGGCCCAGGATCGCCTGGATCTCGTCGGTGTTGGGCTTGATCATCGCGGGACGGGCGGCCAGGCTGCCCACGAGCAGCTTGCCCGAGGTGTCCAGGATCGCCGGCTTGCCCGCCGCGCGCACGACCTCCACCAGCTCGCGGTAGATGTCGTCGCTGCAGCCTGCCGGCACGGAGCCGTTGAAGGTCACCACGTCGGCGCGTGCCGCCACCTCGGCGACCTTCGTGCGCACGGCAGACACCTCGTCCGCGCTCACGGCGCGGCCGGGCTCCAGGAACTCCGTCGAGCGGCCGTTTGGCTCGAGCACGTTCACGCAGCAGCGCGTCTCGGCCGCCACGTGCACGAAGTCGTGCTCGATGCCGTCGGCGTCCAGAAGCTCGCAGAGAAGCCGGCCGTTGTTGCCGCCCACAAATCCCGTGGCCACGATCTTCTCGCCGCAGGTCGCGACCGCGCGGGCGGCGTTCAGCCCTTTGCCGCCGGCGTTGTCGATGCAGGTCTGCACGCGCATCACCGTGCCGTCCACGAGCGGGCAGGCAAGCTGGTAGGCCTTGTCGATGGAGGTGTTGAGCGTGACGGTGGAGATCATGGCGGCTCCTTTGCCAGCGGTATGTGACAGATATCCCGGAGGTGTCTGTCCCATCTGACAGATACCCCGGAGGCGTCTGTCCCATCATATCTTTCTGGGCGGGCGTGGCGCACGGCGCCGTCCGGGGGCGGGACGAGTGGTCTGCCGAAATAAGTACCACTGGTATTACTGATACAGTTGTTACTACCAGTTCTTTCTATCAACTAGCTGGTGTTTATTCGAAAAGTGGTGACTAATACCACTTCTGAACTGCGAAAACAGAAAACTCCACTCACGGGACAAAACCGACCGTTCACACGTCTCTTCATAATTTCACAACAAACATGTCGAGAACGTGTATAGTGGCTACCATGCGCGACCAGCGACCGACGACGCGCGGAACGACGCTTTAACGATTAACCAGCGGTCCGGACGTGAGGAGTGAGATGCACACTTTCGAGATCAAGGACCAGTTCCTGCTCGACGGCAAGCCCTTCACGATTCTCTCTGGCTCGATTCACTACTTCCGCGTTCACCCGTCGGACTGGCGCCACTCCCTCTACAACCTCAAGGCGATGGGCTTCAACACCGTCGAGACCTACGTGCCGTGGAACCTCCACGAGCCGCGTCCCGGCGAGTTCGACTTCGAGGGCATCTGCGACCTGGCCCGCTTCCTCGACGAGGCGACCGAGCTGGGCCTGTGGATCATCGTCCGCCCGTCGCCGTTCATCTGCGCCGAGTGGGAGTGGGGAGGCCTGCCCGCCTGGCTGCTCGCAGACCACGCCCTGCGTCCGCGCTCGCGCGACCCCAAGTTCCTCGCCCGCGTCGCTGCCTACTATGACGCGCTCATGCCCATTTTGGTCGAGCGTCAGGT
Organism: Olsenella sp. An293; assembly: GCF_002159495.1. Lineage (GTDB taxonomy): Bacteria > Actinomycetota > Coriobacteriia > Coriobacteriales > Atopobiaceae > Thermophilibacter. The sequence goes on along the minus strand of NZ_NFIT01000005.1, from coordinate 57,569 downwards.
TACGCGCGGTGGCAACATCCTCATGATGCAGGTGGAGAACGAGTACGGCTCCTACTGCGAGGACAAGGAGTACCTGCGCGGCATCCGCGACCTCATGCTCGACCGCGGGGTAGACGTCCCCCTGTGCACCTCCGACGGTCCGTGGCGCGGATGCCTGCGCGCAGGCACGCTCATCGACGACGACGTCTTCGTCACCGGCAACTTTGGCTCCCGCGCGGCCGAGAACTTTGCCAACCTCAAGGCCTTCCACGAGGAGCACGGCAAGAGTTGGCCGCTCATGTGCATGGAGTTCTGGGACGGCTGGTTCAACCGCTGGGGCGAGAACGTCATCACGCGCGACGCCCAGGACCTGGCTGACTCCGTGCGCGAGCTTCTGGAGCTCGGCGGGTCCATCAACCTGTACATGTTCCACGGCGGCACCAACTTTGGCTTCATGAACGGCTGCTCCGCCCGCCACACCCACGACCTTCACCAGGTCACCTCCTACGACTACGACGCCCCTCTGAACGAGGAGGGCAACCCCACCGAGAAGTGGTACAAGCTGCGCGACGTCGTGCGCGACCTCTTCCCGGACAACTGGACCGCAGAGCCGCTGATCAAGTCCGCGGTAAACGTCCCGGCCGAGAAGATCGAGCTCAAGGCGCGCACCGGTCTCTTCGAGAACCTCGGCTGCCTCGACCCCGAGCCCGTCCGCTCGCTCTACCCGCAGACGATGGAGGACATGGGCCAGTCCTACGGCTACGTCCTCTACCGCACGCAGATCGAGCGCGACACGACCGAGCCCGAGCGCATCCGCGTGGTGGACGGCCGCGACCGCGCGCAGGTCTACGTCAACGGCGCGCTCGTGGCCACCCAGTACCAGGAGCACATCGGCGAGGACATCCGCTACGCCCTTCCTGCCGAGAAGAACCAGCTCGACGTCCTCGTGGAGAACATGGGCCGCGTGAACTACGGCCACAAGTTCCTGGCGGACACCCAGCGCAAGGGCATCCGCACCGGCGTATGCGCCGACCTGCACTTCATCCTCGGCTGGGAGGCCTTCCGCCTGCCGCTCGAGGACGTCTCCAAGCTTGACTACACCGCCGGCTGGGCCGAGGGGACGCCGTCCTTCTCGCGCTTCGAGTTCTCGCTCGACGAGCCGGCAGACACCTATATAGACACTACGGGCTTTGGCAAGGGCGTCGCGTTTGTCAACGGGGTCAACGTGGGCAGGTACTGGGAGATCGGTCCCATCGCCACCCTCTACGTCCCCCACGGCATCACGCGCGCCGGCGTCAACGAGCTCGTGCTGTTTGAGACCGAGGGTCACGTGAGCGACGCCATCTCCCTACGTTCGACGCCCCTCATCAACCACCTCGAGAAAGAAGGAGTTGAGTAGCATGATCGTTGGAGCACGTGTTGACTTCCGCCTCATCCACGGCCAGGTCGGCAACCTCTGGGCCAACGCCCGCCAGGTCAGCCGCTTCATGGTCGTCGATGACCAGGTCGCCGAGGACGCCACGCAGAAGCAGGTCCTGCGCATGGCCACCCCCGCCACCTGCAAGCTCTCCGTCCTGCCCGTCGAGAAGGCCGCGGCCAACATCCTCGCCGGCAAGTATGACGCCCAGCGTCTGTTCATCGTCGTCAAGAAGCCCGAGGTCTACGTCAAGCTCGCCAAGGCCGGCGTGAAGTTCGACGAGATCATCCTCGGCAACATCACCTCGATGAACATCGTCAAGACCTACAACCGCAACATCAACTGTGGCCAGGACGACGTCGACGCCCTGAACGAGCTCGCCTCCATGGGCATTCCCATGGTCATCCAGCTCACCCCGCAGAACAGCCCGGAGACCTTCAAGCCCTAGGCTGCGGCGAGCAAGGCGCTACGCGGTGAGGGGAGATGCACCGCAGCGATATAGCGTGAAACGTACGATACGTTCGAGTTGTTAGAAGGAGGAAAAGAACCATGATTCAGTGGTGGCAGATTCTTCTGCTCACGCTCTACGCGGGCTTCCAGATCATGGACGAGCTGCACTGGTACTCCAGCGCCGGCTCCGCCGTGTTCTCTGGCTTCTTCACGGGCCTCGTGATGGGCGACATGGCAACTGGTCTTTTCATCGGTGGTAGCATGCAGCTCACCATCCTCGGTGTTGGCACTTTCGGCGGCGCTTCCCGCATCGACGCCAACTCCGGCACCCTGATCGCCACGGCCTTCGCCGTGAGCTCCGGCATGGACCCGGAGCAGGCCCTCGCCGCCCTCGGCGTGCCCGTGGCCGCGATCCTCGTCTACACCGACATTCTCGGTCGTATGGCCAACACCTTCTGGGGTCACGCCTGCGACGCTGACGTCGAGAAGATGAACTGGGGCGCCTACAACGTTCACTACTGGATGGGCGCTGTCTCCTGGTGCCTCTCCCGTATGATCCCGGTCTTCCTCGCCCTCGCCTTCGGCCAGGGTCTGGTTGACGCCATCACCGGCGCCCTCAACGGCGACCTCGCCTGGCTCGGCACCGGCCTCACCGTCGCCGGTGGCATGCTGCCGGCCGTCGGCTTCGCCATCCTGCTCCGTTACCTGCCCGTCAAGAAGCACGTTGCCTACCTCATCCTCGGCTTCGTGATCGCTGCCCTCCTCGGCACCGCCTTCTCGAGCATCCAGACCATCGGCGGCGACGTCGCCACGGTCGCTGGTGCTACCGAGACCGCCATCACCGGTGGCAGCTTCAAGGGTCTGTCGATGCTGACCGTTGCTCTCATCGGCTTCGCTCTTGCCTACATCTACTACCAGCAGCACCAGACCGGCGCCGTCGCGGCTGTCTCTGCTGGCGTGGAGGGAGATGACGACGATGAGCTCTAAGACCACTGGCTACAAGCTCACGAAGGCTGACCTTCGTCAGATCAACATCCGTAACCTCGTCGGCTTCCAGGCTGGCTGGAACTACGAGCGTATGCAGCACTCTGGCTACCTGTGGATCATCCTTCCGCAGCTCCGCAAGATCTATGGGGACAACACCGAGGCCCTGAAGACCGCCTGCCGCACCCAGTGCTCGCCGTTCTTCAACACCTCCAACTTCCTCAACACGATCATCACGGGCATCGACCTCGCCATCGAGGAGACCGAGGGCGTCGAGGGTCTCGAGACCGTCGCTTCCCTGAAGACCGGCCTCATGGGCCCGCTCGCCTCCATCGGCGACTCCATCTTTGGCTCGCTGCTCCCGACGATCTTCGGCGCCCTGGCCGCCAACATGGCCATGGAGGGCAACCCGCTCGGCATCTTCATCTGGATCGCCTCCTGCGTGGTTGTCGACTGGTTCCGCTGCAAGCAGACCTACATCGCCTACGATCAGGGCATGAAGCTCGTCACCACCATGTCCGACAAGCTCAACGCCATCACCGACGCCGCCACCGTCATGGGCGTCTTCATGGTCGGCGCGCTTGTCTCCACCAACGTGGGCATCGTCCTCACGATCAACCCGAACATCGGTGGCGTTCCGCTGAACGTTCAGGACATTCTGAACAACATCTGCCCCAAGCTCGTCCCCGCCGCGCTCGTCGGCTTCGTGTACTGGCTGCTTGGCCGCAAGGGCATGACCTCCACCAAGGCGATCTTCATCGTCCTGGTCATCGGCATCGTCTTTGGCGCCCTCAACCTCGTCGCGAAGGGCTAAGGCACCTCTTGGTCCCGCGGAGCCCGGTTCCCCGGGTTCCGCGGGACCTGACTGCTACGTTCGAGCGGGCGCGCATCTCACGGCTCCAGACCTCACGGTCTTTGCCCTATCTCCCGAGATGCGCGCCCGTTCTTCTCTAGAAAGGCAATTTCGTGCATCCTGGCGTCATCGCATTCATCGTCCTCGTCGTTGCCTACTTTGCCGCCTCCGAGGGCTTTCGTCACTACTATGAGGCCAAGTACCAGGGCTTCTTTGAGACGGGACACTACAAGGAGGCCATCGAGGCCCTGAACAAGATACCCGCGCGCGTGACGCTGACCACCTATCGCCAGTACTACCTGCGCTTTCTGTGCTACCAGGCCATGGACGACGAGGAGATGGCCACCCGCATGATCGAGCTTCTCGTGCGCATGAGAAACTCGGCCAAGCGCCAGGCCCAGACCGTCGTCGTGGCGTTCAACTACTTCACCCAGCTGGGCAACAAGGAGCGTTGCAAGGAGCTTCTCGCCCAGCTCAAGACGTGCAAGGCGGCCGAAAAGGCCGTCATCCAGGACTGCCAGCTCACCTACGACATCGTCTTCTCCAAGAAGCACGGCTACATCGACCAGATGGAGCAGCTGCTCAAGAAGGAGAAGAACCCGGCCCTGCAGGGCAAGCTCTGCTTCCTTTTGTGGAAGCAGTACGCCAACAAGGGCGACAAGACGCACGCGAAGCAGTACAAGCGCCGCTTCGACGAGCTCACCAAGACGAACACGAACCAGCAGGCGGTCGCTTAGGCCGCGTTGCCGTACGCATAGGGGAGTCCAGGGGCATACCGCCCTCGACACGAAGGAGGACCAGACATGATCGGCTTTATCCTCACCGGGCACGGGCATTTCTCGACCGGCCTCAAGAGCGCGCTTGACATGATCGCGGGCCCGCAGTCCGCCTTTGAGATCGTCCCGTTTGAGGAGGAGGGCGCCGGCACCTACGGCGACAAGCTCCGCGAGGCCGTCAAGGCCATGCGCGCCGAGACCGACGGCGTCCTCATCTTCTGCGACCTCATGGGCGGCACCCCGTTCAACCAGTCCATGATGATCACCGCCGAGCAGGACAACGTCTCCGTCGTCGCCGGTACCAACCTGCCTATGCTCATTGACATTGTGATGTCGCGCACCGAGGACTCCGCGATCGCCGACCTCGTGTCCGAGGCCGTCGAGGTTGGCAAGGAGGGCGTCTGCCACATGGAGCTCGGCGCCGGCGCGGCCGATGACGACGAGGACGAGTAGCGGGCACTTCTCGGCATAGAAGACGAGTCGAGATAGCGAGGGGAGGCGAAACGTGGCACGAGCAAGCAAGCAGCCGCTCTATGACCAGCTGGTTGACATTCTCACCGAGAAGATCAACCAGGAGTATCGTCCGGGAGACCTGATGCCCTCCGAGCGTGAGCTCTCCGAGCGCTACGGGCTCTCGCGCACCACGGTGCGCCTTGCCCTGCAGGAGCTCGAGCGCCTGGGGATGGTCGTGCGCAAGCATGGGCGGGGGACCTTCGTCGCGGATCAGTCCGCCCAGGTCACCAACCTCATGCAGGCGTACAGCTTCACCGACCAGATGAAGGCGGCCGGACGCGTCCCCGAGACCACAATCCTCGAGTTCTCGGAGATCGACGCCGACAAGAACCTCGCGCAGCACATGGGCGTGCGCCTGGGCGACCGCCTCTTCAAGCTCAAGCGCCTGCGCTCCGCCGACGGCATCCCCATGATGGTGGAGCGGAGCTTCCTGCCCGTGCGCAAGTTCTTGACCCTCAAGCGGCCGCTGCTCGACAGCATGCCGCTCTACGAGATCGTCGAGAACGTCTACCACGAGAAGATCCGAGTGGCAGAGGAGGAGTTCTTCGCGAGCGTGGCGCGTCCGGGCGAGGCGCACCTGCTCGACATCCCCGAGAACGCCCCCGTGCTCGAGCTCGCCCGCACCACCTACAATATCGCCAACGAGATCATCGAGTACACCCTCTCGGTGGCCCGCGCGGACCAGTTCAAGTACAAGGTCCTGCACCAGCGCATGTAGCGACGAAATGGGGCGTCCCGTTTCGTTGACTTCCGCACCCTGTTCGAAGAAAGGAACCGCCAATGTTTGAGAAGAGCGTGAAGGAGCTTAAGGCCCTGGGCGCCGACATCACCACGGCAGAGATCGCCCAGCAGCCCGAGCTCTGGGTCGACACCCTCAAGATCTACGAGGACAACCTCGACGCCATCGAGGCGTTTCTCGCCAGCGCCCGCGCCATGGGCGAGGGCCGACTGTCCGTCGTCTTCACCGGCGCCGGCACCTCCGACTACGTGGGCGACACCGTGGGCCCGTACCTGCGTCACGCCGGCGACGTCTCGCTCTATGACTTCAAGCCCGTCGCCACGACCGACATCGTCTCCGCGCCGCGCGACTTCCTGAACCCGGACGAGCCCACGCTGCTCGTCTCCTTCGCGCGCTCCGGCAACAGCCCCGAGTCCCTCGCCGCCGTGCAGGTGGCCAAGAAGTTCGTGAGAAACGTCAAGTTCCTCAACATCACCTGCGCCCCCGAGGGCAAGCTCGCCGTCGAGTCGGCGGACGACCCCGACGCCCTGACGCTGCTCATCCCGCGCGCCAACGACAAGGGCTTTGCCATGACCGGCTCCTACAGCTGCATGACGCTGCTCACCACGCTCGTCTTTGACGCGGCCTCCCTCGAGCAGAAGCGCGCCTGGGTCGAGCAGGCCGCCAAGATGGGCGAGGCCGTCGTCGCGCGCGAGGGCGAGGTCGCAGCCTTCCTCGCCGGCGACTTCAACCGCGTGACCTACCTGGGCTCCGGTTCCTTCGTGGGCCTCGCCCAGGAGAGCCAGCTCAAGATCCTCGAGCTTGCCCACGGCCTCGTGGCCACCTCCTGGGACAGCTCGATGGGCTACCGTCACGGGCCCAAGTCCTTCGTGGACGACAAGACCCTCGTCTTTGTCTTCATGAACAACGACGCCTACACCCGCCAGTATGACCTCGACATCCTGAACGAGATCAACGGCGACCAGATCGCGCAGAAGACCATCGCCGTCCAGCAGGACGTGGCGCCGGCCTTCGAGGGCGAGTCGTTCACCTTCGACGGCTACGATGCGCTGCCCGAGGCCTACCTCGCGCTGCCGTTCGTGATGGTCGCGCAGACGGTCTCGCTGCTCAACTCCGTGCGCGTGGGCAACACCCCCGACACGCCGAGTCCCACCGGCACCGTCAACCGCGTCGTCAAGGGCGTCACGATCCACGAGTTCGAGGCGTAAGGTCGCACAGGCTCTCCGAGCTCGTCATAGGCACATTCGGCGCCCGCCTGCATGACCCTGCGGGCGGGCGTCTCCGCAAACAATTGTCGTAAGGAGCAGACATGGACACCTTTGCCATCAAGGCCGACCGCTTCGTGCTTCCGGGAACCACGATGCGGGGCGGCTACCTCACCGTGACCGACGGGAAGTTCGGTATGTGGTCCGCCGACGCCCCCGACTGCGAGATTCGTGACTTCACGGGCTGCATCGTGGGCCCGGGCCTCGTGGACACGCACATCCACGGCTTCTATAACCACGCCACCACCGACCGCGAGGCCGCCGGCATCAACGCCTCGAGCGTCGAGCTCGCCCGTCGCGGCACCACCTGCTGGCTGCCCACGACCTTCACCGAGTCCGTCGACCAGATCGCCGACTCCTGCGCCGCCATCGCCGAGGCCGACGAGTCCCGTGGCGAGGACTTCGTGGGCGCGCGCATCGGCGGCATCTACCTCGAGGGCCCCTTCTTCACGATGAAGCACGTGGGCGCCCAGAACCCGGTCTACCTCATCGACCCGAGCGTCGAGACCTTTGACCTGTGGCAGGAGAAGGCCGGCGGCCGCATCGTGAAGAGCGCGCTTGCCGCCGAGAAGGACGGCGCGTGCGAGTACTGCGCCGCCCTCGACGAGCGCGACGTCGTGACCTCCATCGGCCACTCCGACGCCACCTACGACGAGGCCCTCGCCGCTGTCAACGCCGGCGCAAGCTGCTTCGTGCACACCTACAACGGTCAGCGCGGCCTGCATCACCGCGACCCGGGCGTCGTGGGCGCCGCGATGACCACCAACGGCACCTATGCCGAGATCATCTGCGACGGCCGTCACGTCGTTCCCGGCGCCGTCAAGGCGCTCGTCGACGCCAAGGGCTGGGACCACACGGTCCTGATCACCGATTGCCTGGGTTGTGGCGGCATGCCCGAGGGCGAGTATATGTCCGGCGGCCTGCCCGTGGTCATGAAGGGCGGCCTGTGCTACCTCCTCAACGAGGACGGGACCACGGGCTCGATCGCGGGCTCGGTGCTCACGCTCGCCGAGGGCGTCAAGAACATGGTGGATTGGCAGATCGTGACCGCCGAGCAGGCCATCCGCATGGCCTCCGAGGTTGCCGCCCGCTCCGCTCACATTGAGGAGCGCTTTGGCTTCATCAAGCCCGGCCGTGACGCCGACCTCACGATCTTCAACGCCGACATGACCCTCGCCGCCGCCTTTGTGGGCGGCGTCGAGGTCAAGTAGGGGAGGGTGACGATGGGCGATTCCGCGGCGCGCTTCAAAGCCGAGGTTCTGCGGCGTCTTGACACCGTCCTCGACGGTCAGGAGGAGGCCCTGCACCAGGCCGCGACCATCTTTGCCAACACCATCGAGCGCGGCGGCATCATCCGCGCCTTCGGCTCCGGACACAGCCACGCCAACGCGCTCGAGATCTGCGGGCGCGCGGGCGGCTACATCCAGACCAAGGTGGTCCGCGAGCCTGCCTGGGGCATCTACGAGATGATCGACGGCGTGGGCGACCAGTTCTGGCTCAAGCTCGACCTGCGTCCCGAGGACTGCCTCGTGGTGATCTCCAACTCCGGTCGCAACCCGCTGCCCATCGAGCTCGCCCAGCACGCGCAGGAGGCGGGCGTGCCCGTCATCGCCGTGACGGCGCTCGAGGTCTCGCGCGCGGGCACCTCGCGCGCCAAGTCCGGCAAGCTCCTCTATCAGTGCGCCGACGTGGTCCTGGACAACAAGTCCTCCTTCGGCGACGCGGCGCTTTCGATCGAGGGCATCCCCACCAAGGTGGGCGGCACCTCGCTCTATACGGGCTGCCTGCTGCTGGACTGCGCCGTCATGGAGTCGCTCGACATCCTGCTCGAGCGCGGCGTGCAGCCGCCGCTCTTTATGAGCGCCAACGTGGACGGCGGCCCGGAGTTCAACCAGCGCCTGCTCGACCAGTTCAAGGAGCGCCTGGCTGAGTACTAGGCGGCGATCGCGCGTTCTTGTCGCTCGCGGGCCCCGGTTGCTATCCTCTAGGGAGGACGACAACCGGGGCCGTCCGCCGCTACAGGCCGTCCGGGCAGCCGTCACTGCCCCCGCGCAGGGCCAGTGACCCATGAGGAAGAAAGGTCGTCAACCATGCAAGTGCTCGTTCTTCTCGTCAGCTTCTTTGCCTGCACGGTGGGCGCCATCTGCGGCATCGGCGGCGGCATCATCATCAAGCCGGTGCTCGACGCCACGGGCGTGGCGGACGTGGCCACGATCAACTTCCTCTCGGGCTGCACGGTCCTCTCGATGACGCTCTACTCCGTCCTCAAGGCCAAGCTCTCGGGCACCTCCACGATCGACCCCAAGACCGACACCCCGCTTGCGATCGGCGCCGCGGTGGGCGGCCTTGCCGGCAAGGAGCTCTTCTCCATCGTGGCAGGGCTCTTCCCCGACCCCAACACCGCCGGCGCGGTCCAGGCGGGGCTCCTCCTGCTCATCACGCTGGGGACGCTCGTCTATACCATCTACAAGGAGAAGATCCCCACCCTTAACGTTACGTCCGCCGCGGCGTGCCTGGCTATCGGCTTTGCGCTGGGCGTGTGCTCGTCGTTCCTCGGCATCGGCGGCGGCCCGATCAACCTCGTGGTGCTCTTCTACTTCTTCACCATGGCCACCAAGCGTGCGGCCTCGAGTTCGCTCTACATCATCTTGTTCTCGCAGGCCACGAGCACTGCGAGCTCCATCGTCACCGGGGGCTACGTGGGCGTGGACCTGCTGCTGCTCGCCGCGATGGTGGTCTGCGGCATCCTGGGCGGCATCGTGGGCCGCAAGGTCAACGCCAAGATCGACGACAAGACCGTGGACAAGCTCTTCATGGGTCTCATGGTGCTGATCATCCTCATCAACGCGTACAACATCTGGAAGTTCGCGCTGGCGTAGCGGCACGGGCGAGAAGGACCGCCCTTCCGCCCGCCTAACGCTTTCGTCACGTTGGCTCGTCTCGTCCGGCGACGCCCGCTGCCCGGGTATCATCGCTATAAGGCCCGGACGGAGGTGACCATGCGGCCACGCGTCGACAGACCCAGATCAAGAGGGCGCAGGAGGCGCAGCCTGCTGCTGGTGCTGCTCGTGACCGTTGCCCTGCTTGACAGCGCCACGCTTGCGGGCGCCGCCGTGCTGCACGCGCGCCGGCTCGAGCGCGTCACGGGCGTCAACGCCGTCACGGCGCCTGCCGTCGAGGCCCAGCGCCGCACGGGAGCCTTCACGACGCGGATCGAGTACGCCGCGCTCTTCTCGGCCGAGGGGCACCGCGTGAGCTCCGAGGTTGCCTGGGACGATGACTGGTTCTTCCAGGACGCCACCGCCTACAACCCCGAGCTCGCGCACACCTGTGCCGTGCTCTCGGCCGTCGCCAACGCCGAGAGCTCCTACTATCAGCAGGGTTCGACCGCGCCCGCCTACGCCGAGCAAGCCTTTGCGGAGCTAGGCTTCGACGAGGTGTGCACGGCCTCCTACCGCTACCGCAGCGAGGTGCTCGACGAGGTGCTGGGCATGCTCGACGGCACGGACGTGGTGGCCTACACCCTGGCGACCAAGCGCGTCCGCTCGTCCGAGACGGGCGCCGAGAAGCAGCTCTGCGTGGTCGTGGTGCGTGGCTCCTACGGATCCGAGTGGCTCTCCAACATCAAGATCGAGAGCGCCGAGGGCGACCCCGACCACCTGGGGTTCACGCTCGCCGCAGAGGAGATCGTGGCGGACCTCGAGGAGCGCGCGGCCAAGAGCGACCCGGGCGTCGAGCGCACCTATCTCTTCTGCGGTCACAGCCGGGGCGGCGCGGTGGCCAACCTGCTCGCGAGCTACGCTGACACGGTGGGCGCTCTCGCCACGGCAAAAGACGTTCGAGCCTATACCTTTGCGACGCCCAACTGCACCTCGTCGGATGACGCGCGCGAGGCGGCCTACGACAACATCTTCAACGTGCTCAATCCGTCAGACCTTGTGCCGGAGCTGCCGCTGGCAAGCTGGGGCTACGAGCGCTACGGTCGCGACGTGTGGCTGCCCGGCGAGGGCGACGCGTCCTTCTCGGAGCTCGAGGGGGCGATGGGGCAGTCCTACCTCGCGTCCATGGGGACCGAGAGCCCCGCGGAGGCGGGCGACCGCGCGGTGGTGGAGCGCTTCGCGGAGAGCATCGGCGAGCGCGCGGAGAGCTTCGACGAGCTCGTCTCGCCCGCGGGACTCGTCGAGCTGGCCGGGGCGGTCGTCCAGATCGACGTCGTCCACCTGCTCGCGAACCACTATCCCAACACCTACATCGCCTGGCTCGACGCGCTGCGCGCAGAGATGTGTGCTACCATGTGACGCTAGGCGATGACGGAGAGGTCTGGGCGTCGCGTTGCCAGCGGACAAGAGATGGGGGTCACCGGCTGAGAGCCCCCTCCAAGGCAGAGGCCCGGAGTTCACTCCACCAGCCGCGACCTGAACATGACGAGAGGGGACGGCCCCTTCTCATCGTCAGTAGGGAAGCCGGGAGCCCCACGGCACGGGGCGCAAACGAGAGGGCGCTCGGGAGAGAAAACCCGCGCGCCAACCGAGGTGGTACCGCGGATCATTCCGTCCTTGGGCAGCAGCACGGCTGCCGTAAGGGCGGTTTTTTAGTAGAGAAGGGACGAGAAGCTATGTCGATGTCCGACGACCTCAAGGCGATTGAGGCACAGGTGGCGGAGGGCCTCGCCGCCGCCGAGAGCATGGAGGCCCTCGAGGCCCTGCGCGTGAGCGTGCTGGGCAAGAAGGGCTCCCTCACGCAGATCATGCGCTCGATGGGCAAGGTCGCCCCGGAGGAGCGCCCCGCGATGGGCCAGCTCGCCAACACCGTGCGCGGCAACGTCGAGGCCGCGCTCAAGGCCCGAAGGGAGGAGCTCGGCCGCGAGCTCATGGAGCGCAAGATGGCGGCTGATGCCTGTGACGTCACGCTGCCGGGCCGTCGCCTCTCCCACGGCACCCAGCACCTCATCTCCCAGATCCGCGAGGAGGTCGAGGACATCTTCTGCGGTCTGGGCTACACCGTCGAGGACGGCCCCTACGTGGAGAGCACCTGGTATAACTTCACCGCGCTCAACGCCCCCGAGGACCACCCCAGCCGTTCGGCCAAGGACACCTTCTACGTGGTGGACAATGCGCCGGGCACCATGCTGCACGCCGAGGAGACCAACGTCCAGGGCGAGTCGGACGTGCTCCTGCGCACCCAGACCTCCGGCGTCCAGGTGCACGTGATGGAGCGTCAGAAGCCGCCCATCTACATGATCTGCCCGGGCACGGTCTTCCGCCCCGACACGGCCGACGCCAACCACCTGCCGCAGTTCACCCAGATCGAGGGTCTCGTCGTCGATGAGGGCATCACCTTCGGCGACTTCAAGGGCACCATGGACTACTTCCTGCGCCAGGTCTTTGGCGAGGACCGCGCTACGCGCTATCGCCCGCACTTCTTCCCCTTCACCGAGCCCTCCTGCGAGGTCGACGTCTCCTGCGGCGTCTGCGGCGGCAAGGGCTGCCGCTTCTGCAAGGGCACCGGCTGGCTCGAGATCCTGGGCGCCGGCATGGTCGACCCCAACGTTCTCGAGTACTGCGGCATCGACTCCGAGAAGTACACCGGATTTGCCTTTGGCATGGGCGTCGAGCGCATCGCCTGCCTGCGCTACGACCTGCCCGACCTGCGCATGCTCATGACCGGCGACATGCGCTTCCTCTCGCAGTTCTGAGACTTCCCCTGGCGCCCGATCTTGGCGCTCAAGCCTTCGGCCGCCGCACGTCAGGCGTGCGGCCTCGGCTTTCGCGCCAATCTCGGGCACCAGTGAAACCCTCAGGCCGGACTTGGGAGGTTATTCCAATCCGGAACCCAAGGTACTTCTCGGTAGATTTGTACTGATCGCGCGAAAAGGAGAAGAGAAATGCGCGTCTCATATGAGTGGCTCAAGAGCATGGTCGACGTGCCGGCGGACCCCGCCGAGCTCGTGGCCGAGTTCACCCGCACCGGCACCGAGGTCGAGGCCGTGGAGAAGGTCGGCGCCAACCTCGAGCACGTGGTCACGGCCCAGGTCGTGAGCAAGAAGCCCCACCCCGACTCCGATCACATGTGGCTCTGCCAGGTCTCGGTGGGCGACAAGAACGTGGACGAGAACGGCAACCCCGTCCCGCTGCAGATCGTCTGCGGCGCCCAGAACTTCAACGAGGGCGACCACATCGTGTGCGCCATGATCGGCGCGGTGCTGCCCGGTGACTTCAAGATCAAGAAGAGCAAGCTGCGCGGCGTCGAGTCCTGCGGCATGAACTGCTCGGCCCGCGAGCTCGGTCTGGGCGACGACCATGAGGGCATCATGATCCTTCCCGAGGACGCGCCGGTGGGCATGGACTTCACCGACTACCTCGGCATGTCCGATACCGTGATCGACTGCGAGATCACGCCCAACCGCCCCGACTGCCTCTCCATGACCGGCATGGCCGTCGAGGTCGCCGCGATGCTCGACGAGGACACCCACATCGAGCTGCCCGCCGTCAAGGCCGAGCAGGGGCCGGACGCCGCCGAGCTCGTCGACGTGACGATTGACGACCCCGAGCTCTGCCCGCGCTACACCGCGCGCGTGGTCCGCAACGTCAAGATTGGCCCCTCGCCGGAGTGGCTCGCGCAGCGCGTCGCCGCCGCGGGCGGACGCTCGATCAACAACGTCGTGGACGTGACCAACTACGTGATGTACCTCACCGGCCAGCCGCTTCACGCCTTTGACCTGGGGACGCTTACCGAGCGCGACGGTCGCCGCCACATCGTCGTGCGCGCCGCGCGCGACGGCGAGAAGCTCGTGACGCTTGACGGCCAGGAGCGCGCCCTCACGCCCGACATGTGCCTGATCACCGACGACGGCGTGACCCCGATCGCCCTCGCCGGCGTCATGGGCGGCCTCGACTCCGAGATCACCGAGGCCACCACCGACGTCCTTCTCGAGAGCGCGAACTTCTCGGCCGGGCACACCTCTCGCACCTCCCGCAACCTCGACCTCATGAGCGAGGCCTCCATCCGCTACGAGCGCAAGGTCGATGGCTCCAACTGCGCCAACGTCGCCCAGATCGCGGCGGCCCTCTTCGAGGAGTGCTGCGGCGCCGAGGTCTGCCCCGGCATCGTCGACGTCTATCCGGGCGAGGCCGACGATGCCCCCGCCCAGATCACGCTGCGCCCGAGCCGTGCGCGCCTGATCGGCGGGGCGGACATCCCCGAGGACTTCATGGTCTCCCGCCTGCGTCGCCTGGGCTGCGCGGTGGAGGCGTCCGGCGATGACGCGCTCGCTGTGACCGCGCCCACCAACCGTCCCGACCTCACCCGTGAGGTCGACCTCATCGAGGAGGTCGTGCGCCTCTGGGGCGAGGGCGACATCGAGCCCACCATCCCCTCCGCCAGAAACCACGCCGGCGGCCTCACCCCCGAGCAGCGTCGCGTCCGCAAGATCGGCCAGGTCCTGCGCGCCTGTGGCCTCTCCGAGACCTCCACGTACTGCTTCGCCGCACCTGACGACCTCTCTCGCCTGGGCATCCCCGAGACCGGCCGCGGCGTGCCCGTGAAGATCATCCGCCCCCTCGTGGCCGAGCAGTCCGAGATGCGCCGCGACATGCTTCCGGGCCTGCTGCGCTCGGTGGCCTACAACCTCGATCACGGCGTCTCCAACGTGGCGCTCTACGAGATCGGCCGCGTCTTCTTTGGCCACGAGCACAAGAGCCTGCCGGACGAGCCGAGCTACGTCTGCGGCGTGATGGCGGGCAAGCGTGCCGACGACGCCTGGAACCAGCGCTTCGCCGACTATGACTTCTTCGACGCCAAGGGCGTGGTCGAGGAGCTCCTCGACGCCCTGCGCGTGAGCAAGGTGCGCTTCAAGGTCGCCGACGCCGAGAAGTACCCCTGGCTGCAGCCCGGCCGCGCCGCCGAGGTCGTGGCCGGTGGCGGACAGATCGTGGGCTGGGTCGGCAACGTCCACCCGCGCGGTCTTGCGGCCATGGGCATCGAGGTGCCGGTCGTTGCCTTCGAGCTCTCCCAGGAGGCGCTGCTTCGCCTCGCCGTGGACCAGCGCCCCTACCAGGACATCCCCACGCTTCCCGGCGTGGACGTGGACCTGGCCATCGTGGTCGACGAGTCTGTGACCTGCGAGACCCTCATGCAGCGCATCACCTCCGCCGGAGGCAAGCTCCTCTCCGACGTGCGCCTCTTTGACGTCTATCGTGACGAGAAGCGTGTGGGCCCGGGCAAGAAGTCCATGGCCTTCTCGCTCACGTATCGCGCGGCCGACCGCACCCTCACCTCCGAGGAGGTCGAGAAGGCCCACGAGAAGCTCGTGACCAAGGTCTGCAAGTCCACCGGCGGCGAGGTCCGTTCCTAGCCTTTGCCGGAGCTTTGGGCCATGGAGCCAAGTCGCGGCCGGGCGCCCTCGGGTGCCCGGCCGCATCTGTCGTGTTAGGATACTCCCATGCCAAGCTGGAACATACATATCGCGCACGTCGAGCGGCTTCTTCGCGAAGAGGGGGCCGATGCCTTGGGCGTGGCCGACGTCAACGCCTTTCTCTTTGGCAACTTCGTGCCGGACGTCTACGTGGGCTACATGGTGCCCAGCCCCAGCTTTCGGATCGACTACAAGCTCACGCACCTCGCGCTGCGCGAGCACATCCCCCTGCCGCGCTACGATGACTTCTGGCGCTTCTACGTGGAGCGCCAAGATCACGTGAGCGATCTTGTGCGCGGCGCGTGGGCACACCTCGTCGCTGACCACGTCTACAACGCGCACACCCGGGCCTATCTGGCCTCCGTTGGCGTGAAGCCGGGGGAGCGGGCGCGCGTGGGCAAGCAGGCGGACTTCGCCCTCTTTGGGCGCACCCTCGACATCTCGATGGTCCCGCACGTCGACGACGCGCTGGTCGCTCAGTGTGCCGACTTCCCCATGTACTCGATCGCCGAGAAGGACGTGCTCGCCGCGGTGGAGGTCGCTCGCGACATCGTGGAGCAGAACCGTGCCGAGCACGTGACGGGAGAGCCCATCTACCAGCTGCTCTTCGCGGAGTTCTTCGAGACCGCGCGCAAGGAGGCGCACGACACCATCGTCTCCGGCCTCAAGGCCCTCTGTTAATTGGGGACAGTCCCTGCTGATTGGGGACGGGTTATTTCGTGCAGACCGTTTGGGACAGGGTTCATGGGAAACCTGTCCCAAACGGTCTGCACGAAATAACCCGTCCCCAATCAGCACGGCAGAGGGACGGCCAAGCTTGACAATATAACCTGACGCGATTGACAACTTGACAATATAACCTGACGTGATTGTCAAATCAGCGGAGGCCGGCCAGACTCGGGGGTAGGAATCTGGCCGGCCAGGGAAGGGGGGACTGCCGAAGGTCCCGCTACCTGCCGAGCGTCTGGAACATGAGGCGCTTGTACGCCTCGACGCCGGGCTGGTCAAAGGGGTTCACGCCGAGGAGCTCGGCGGAGAGATAGCACGAGAACATGAAGAAGTAGAACAGGCGACCCAGGTGTTCCTCGTCGAGGCGGTCGAGCTCGATGGTGGGGCAGGGCAGCGTCTGGGCGTGCGCCGCGCGCGAGG
Source organism: Olsenella sp. An293 (assembly GCF_002159495.1). Classification (GTDB taxonomy): domain Bacteria; phylum Actinomycetota; class Coriobacteriia; order Coriobacteriales; family Atopobiaceae; genus Thermophilibacter. The sequence continues at coordinate 41,031 of NZ_NFIT01000005.1, read as the reverse complement.
CGGAGAAGCTCGCCTTGTTGACGTCCCAGAAGTCGGCGCCGTCGAGGTAGCCAAAGCGGTCATCGATGTCCTGCCCGCCGAGGACGAGCGAGTCCTCGTCTCCAGGCTCGAGCACGTCGAGGAAGGTCTCCATGATCTGCGCCGTTCCGTCCTGGACGTACTGCCCCAGACTGTGAAGCTCCTCGGAGTACTCGGCCGAGGCCGGGAACAGGCCGCGCCCATCCTTGCCCTCGCTCTCGCCAAAGAGCTGCTCGTACCACTTGGAGAACCAGCGGAAGCGCGGCTCGAAGAAGCTCAGGAGCTCGACGCGCAGCCCTGTGTCCCGGGCAAGGCGTCGCGCAAGCGCGTAGCGCCAGGCGGGGTTGTCCGCGGGGTCTGCCGCAGCATCGCGCAGCAGGGCCTCCTCGGCGCGCCCTCCGGCCACCAAGGCGCGGACGTTCACGCCGGCAAAGGCCAGCGGCAGCAGGTGCACCTCGGTGAGCGCGGTGTAGCGGCCGCCCACGGGCTCGGGGAAGGTCGTGAACGCGTAGCCGTGCTCGCGACAGAGGTCCTCGAGGTGCGATCCCGGCGTGCCGCAGCAGACGATGCGCGACGCTGCGTCCTTCTCGCCGTATCGCGAGACGAGCCACTGGCGCAGCAGCCGGAAGGACGACCCGGGCTCGAGTGTCTCGAAGTTCTTGGCCACGCAGTCGATGACGACCTCATGGCCCTCCAGGTCCTCGAGGGCGCGCCGCAGCTCGAAGGCCGAGAGCGTGTTGCCGGAATAGACGACGCGATGAGTGCCGTCAATCGAGCCGTCGCGCGCGCCGAGGGCGGCGAGCGCGGCCCGGGCGGCGTTGTTGGAGCCGCCCACGCCGATGAGGACGAAGGTGTCCGCACGCTCGCGCAGGCGTGCCGCGAGGGCTTCGATCTGCGCGATCTTCTCGTCGGAGGCCCAGTCGTCCACGTGGAGCCAGCCGAGGGAGTCCGCGTGACGCTCCTCACCGGCCTGGCAGCGCGCGAGCACCTCGGCGCACGCGGCCGAGGCCCGGGCGACCTCCTCGGAGGTCACCCGGGCACCCAGGTATGTCTCGTTGAGCCCCAGCATCTCAGGACGCTAGCAGCCGCAGGGGTGCGCGGGGGCGTCGTCGCGGAAGTGGCTGTTCTGGGACGGGTCCTTCATGCACAGGTGCGGCACAGCGCGGTTGTAGGCGTGCGGCAGCGCGAGGATGTTGGGGTTGCCGTCGGTGTACTTGCGCGTGGCGTCCGCGATGGCCTCCTCGAAGGTCGGGCGGGTCTTGAGGCCCATGGTGCGGGCGATGCCGGGCTTCTGCGCGCCCACGATGTAGGTGGCACTGAGGTACTTCTCGGCAAGGTTGCCGCAGGTCATCATGCTGAAGCCGTGGAACGGGTGGAAGGCGTTGGCAAAGCGGTACTTGCGGATGTACTCCTCGTTAGTGGCGAAGTACTCGCCGTACTTGATCATCTCGTCGAGGGTGTTCATCTTGTCGGACTGCCAGAGCTCCCACTGCTCGCGCAGGTACGGCCAGCGCTCGTCGTGGAACCAGCCGTTGCAGTAGCTGGCGATGACAAAGACGCAGTGGTCGGAGAGGATGCGCTTGTGGCGGATGACCTGGGCGGAGACGGCCTGCATCATCTGGATGGGGTTGGTGCCCATGCCGTCGCCGTAGTGGAAGTTGGTGGGCATGCCCATGACCACGATGTCGTACTTCTTCTCGGCCCAGTGCACGTAGGTGCGCTTGTCGGCGAGCGCCCAGGAGACGGGCTGCATCTCGGCGGCATAGCCCGAGAAGATCGCGATCTGGCGGCTCCAGGTGTCGAGCACCGCGTCGCAGCAGAAGAACTTCTTGCCCATCTTCTCTTCCATGAACATGCCCTGCTGGTCGAACTTGTCGCGCATCAGGGAGGAGGTGGAGACGGGGACGAAGTCCGGTCGGCTCATGACGCGCGGCACGTGGTGGGCGCTGATCGAGCGCCAGTGGGTGATGCCGGTCGCGCAGTGCTTGTAGCCTCCCGAGTAGCCGCCGTAGGGGTTGCCCTGCGTGTGGCCGATGAGGATGGCGATGTCGGCGTCATAGACGTACTTGTTCATGATCACGTGGTCGCCCTGCGGCGTGAAGCCGAGGTCGACGAGATGGTCGTAGTCCTCGGAGTCGTGGCTTGTGATCTGGCCGGTGCCCTCGAACTCGTTGTAGAGGTCCTCTCCCAGGATGAGCTTGGCCTCGGCGGTGGAGGTGCGGGGGTGCAGGCCGTTGGAGAAGAGCAGCAGCACGTCGTCGTGGGAGACGCCGTTGGCGAAGAGCTCGTCGAGGCAGGCGCGGATGGCGACCTTGCGGTGTGAGGTGGGCTGCGTGCCGCCCTTCACGATGTCGGGGATGACGATGACGACCTTGGCGCCGGGGTGGGCGAGGTCGGCGAGCGGCTCCATGCCGATGGGGTTGCGGATGCTCTCGAGCGTGGCGTTGTAGAGGCTGTCCCAGTCCTGCGGCAGGCACTCGGGGTCCTTGACGGTCTCGCCGGTGACAAAGACGTCGGTGGTGTCGGGGAGCTCGGCGCCCATCATGCCGGTGCCCCACTCGAAATCAAGATGCATGACGTTTCCTTTCTCGTTGTGCGACGCGGTGCGTTCTACGCGTTCAGGTACAGGTCGACGATCTGGGCGTACTCCTCCGGGTAGAAGCCGATCTCGCCGGTGAAGCGCGTGAGGGCGATAAGACCGCCGTCGATCTCGGGGATGCCGGCGAGCATCTCGGCGTTGTCGGCCTTGAGGCCGCCGCCGTAGACCACGTCGACGCCGGGCACGACGCTCTTGATGAGACGCGCGACCTTGGTGATGTAGGGGGCGTCGGCAGGGGTCTTGCCGGGGCCGATGCTCCAGACGGGCTCGTAGGCGATGCGGACGCCGGAGAGGTCGGCCCCTTCGAGGCCCTGGGTCACTTGGGCGGTGAGGACGGCCTCCCAGTTGTCGACCTCCTCCTCGCGCTCGCCCATGCAGAAGAGCACCTTGAGGCCGGCCGCCTGCGCGGCGCGGACCTCGCGGGAGAGGATGCGGCTCACGGCCGCCTCGACGTCGGCCGGGGCAGCCCCGACCTCACCGAGGATGGCGCGGAGGTTCATGCGCTCCTCGCAGTGGCCGATGAGCGCCCACGAGCAGCCGAGCTGGGCGACGGAGTTGCCGGTGCGCAGCGTGGTGAAGGCGCCGAAGTTGCCGCCGGGGGCGGTGTCTGCCACGTGCACGCCCTGGCAGCCGATCCCGAGCGGGCTGCCCTCGGCGCCGGCGCAGGCGCCCACGAGGTGCGCCTCGGGGAGAAACGCGGCGAACTCCGCGACCTCGCCGTACTTCTCTGCCACGTCCTTGATGGAGGAGGCGACGGTCTCGCCCCAGCGGGCGGGCTCGGCGAGGCGGTTGACGCCGCCGAGCTCGGGCGTGATGTCAAAGCGCTTGAGGTTGAGGAAGATGTGCTTCATGAAGGCTCCAATCTGATGGTCTGGCGGTCGCGGCGCTCCCTCGCGTCACACGAAGCTCGCGAAGCGCGGCAGCTCCGGCCCCAGAAGCGGCCGGCACCAGCTGCGGAAGGCATCGGTCACGCCGTTGCCGCGCTCGTTGATGTACTCGTCCGGCATGGTGCGCTCATCGAGCATGACCTGCTCGATGGGGATGCGGATGAGACGGGACTCGTAGGGCTCGTTCGAGAGGCGCTCGATGCCCACCATCTTGCCGGAGTCGCCCTCGAGCACGGCGCGGGTCGCCTCGCGGCCGCAGCCGATGGCCTCCTCGCGGTCCACGGGGCTCTGCCAGGCGATCGACGCGCGGCCGATGAGGCCGGGCTTCTCAGAGCGCGCCTTGTAGCCGAGCTCGGAGATGACGAGCTTGGCGAGGTGTGCCGAGACGTCGCCAAAGTAGGTGGCGCGCCCCACGGTCATGAGGGGAGGCGCCACCGGCGTTCCGTCAGCGGCGTGCAGACCCTCGCTCACCACAACGACGCCCGAGCCCTTCTCGTCGATCAGACGCTGCGCGTCGTCGAGGAAGGCGCGCTCGTCGAACGCGCGCTCGGGAAGGTAGATGAGATCGGGGCCGCCGGTGCCGGACTCGTCCGCGAAGCAGCTCGAGGCGCTCACCCAGCCGGCGTTTCGGCCCATGGCCTCGACGATGACGATGTGGATGGGCAGGCCGCGCACGTCGCAGCAGATGGCCGAGGTGGTGGCCGCCATGTAGCGCGCCGCGCTCGCGAAGCCGGGGGCATGGTCGGTCACGGCGATGTCGTTGTCCATGGTCTTGGGGATGCCCACGACGTCGATGGGCACGCCCCCCTCGTGGCAGGCGCGCCAGATCTTGCCGCAGGTGTCCATCGTGCCGTTGCCGCCGGTGCACAGAAGCCACCGGATGCCCTGGCGGTCGAGCGCGTGCGCGAGCTCGCGGTAGTCCTCGTCCTCGAGGGGCTTTCTGCTCGTGCCGATGGCCGAGGAGGGCGAGAAGGGCAGCAGGTCGAGTTTGTCGCGCGACACCTGGCCAAAGTCGACGAGGTTGCCGTCGGTGATGCCGCCCACGCCGCCCAGGGCGCCGAGGACCCGTCCCACGCCAGGCGTATTCAGGGCCTCGTCGACGGCGCCGTAGAGCGAGGCGTTGATGACGGCGGTCGGGCCGCCGCCGTGGACGACGAGCAGGCCGTCTGCCTCCATGGCTAGATCCCCGCCTTCTCGTAGCGCTCGGCCATCTCGTCGAGCGTGGCGAGCTCGACGTCGGGGTAGTGACCGTAGCTGCCAAACTCGACGATGAGGGTGGCCACGGCCTCCTTCACGCCGGCCTCGATGGCGGCGACGAGCGCCGCGCGGTCGTCATCGGCGACCACGCCGTACATGACGGTGTCGTACACGGGCGGGAGGAACGCGCGCGGGTCGGGGTTCTCAGGGTGCTCCTTGAGCAGCTGCCAGACGCCGCCGATCGACGGGCTCTCCTGGAGCTCCGGGCGCGTGGCGAAGAGCTCGCGCATGTTGCGGGTGACGGCGAGGCGGATGTCGGTGTCGACGTTGATCTTGTTGATGCCGGCGGGGATGGCGGCCTTGAGCTCGGAGAGGCTGATGCCGTAGGCGTTTTGGATGTTGCCGCCGAGGGCGTTGATCTCGCGCACGATGTAGCCCGGCACGGTGGAGGAGCCGTGGCTCACGAGAGCGCAGTCGAGCCCCTCGTGGGAGAGGCACTCGCGGATGGCGATGGGGATCTCGCGGCGGAGCTTGACGTCTTTGCCCTTGGAGGGGCCGTGCATGGTGCCGTAGCTGATGGCGAGGGCGTCGACCTTGGTGTTGCGCACGAACTCGACGGCCGTGAGCGGGTTGGTGTAGGTGCTCGACGCGGCGAAGACGTGGTCCTCCACGCCGGCCAGCACGCCGAGCTCGCCCTCGACGGAGACGCCGCGCGGGTGGGCGTACTTGACGACCTCGCGCGTGAGCTCCATGTTCTCCTCGAGCGGCAGCGACGAGCCGTCGATCATGACGGAGGTGTAGCCGCCGGCGATGGCCGCCTTGACGCTCTCCATGTCGCGGCCGTGGTCGAGGTGCAGGACCACCGGGATGGGGCTCTTCTCGCCGTACTTCTTCACGGCGTCGCCGATGTTCTTGGCGCCCACGATCTTGTCCTCGACCGTGCCGTTGGCAAAGTCGGCGCGCCCGCCCATGAAGGCGTTGGCGAGGTCGGCGCCCTGCAGGATGGCGGCGCTCCTCAGCATCTCGTGGACCTCGATGACTGCCTTGGCCTGGCAGACGGCGTTGACGTTGAACGCGCCCTGGGCGTAGCCCCCCTTGCGCGCGGCGTCCAGGACGGGCTTGAGCGGTACGAGTGCCATGTGACCATCTCCTTGTTCGTGGCCCGGCCTCCCGGGCGCTTTCCCTTGCGTTCCTTGGTCGTTCGGTCGTGCCTTGCGATGTCCGACAGACGGGGCCGAGCCCCGCCCGCTTAGTGCCGACGGGGCTCGAGCTTGGGCTCGATGACGTTGGTGAGCTTGATGATGCGCGCCGAGGGGGCGCCCCCGCGCATGAGCGAGAGGACCTCCTCGGCACAGGCGATGCCGGTCTCGTAGTTGGGCAGGCGCGTGTAGAAGTTGGCGGCGAGCCAGTTCTCGCCGTTGTTGGCGAGCTCCGCGTAGATGAGGTTGCGCTCCGGGGCGATCTTGCGGAAGAAGTGCGTCCACGTTGCCCAGCTCGTGATGATCGCGTCACCGTCCTCGGCCTCCGTGAGCAGGTCGCGAGCCGTCTCGATGAGCTCCTCGCTCAGCTTGATCCCGTCCTCGGTGCTGCCAACGGTGTAGCGCTCGTCCCAGACGTCGATGTTGTGCAGGTCGATGGGTGCCTCGCGTACGAGCAGCTCGGCGCCGGACGCCTCGCAGATGTCGCGAACGCCCTGCTCGCGAAGGCGCTCCTGGGCAGTGTCGACCTGTGGTCTCAGGTAGAGGACGCGTCGGCAGCCGCGCTCCAGGATGCGCGAGGTGATCAGGCGCGCCCCGCCGCGGTAGTCGAGGTCCACGGTGCTGTAGGTGTCCGCCTGCTGCTGGCAGTCAAAGACCACGAGCGGCGCCGACTCGTCGGAGAGGATCTTGAGGCTCTCGGGGTCGGGCCCCTCGTTCTCGATGCCGATGAAGATGATGCCGCCCACGCGCCCGGCGAGGTAGGCGCTCGCATAGTCCGCGTGCCCGAGGGCGTCGGCCCGGTTGCCGAGGAGCAAGACGTTGTAGCCCTCCTCCTCGAGGCGCGTCTGTATGCCAAAGGCCATCTGGCTGAAGCGCGGGACCGAGAGGTTTCTGCGCAGGACCACGCCCACGCAGGGGACGGTGCGGTTTCTGAGCGTGCGGGCGTGCGCGTTGGGCATGTAGTTGAGCCGCCGCACCGCCTGGAGCACCCGCCGGCGCGTCTCCGGTCGGATGGACTGGCCGGGCGTGTTGTTGATGACGTAGGAGACGGTCGCGGCGGTGACCCCGGCTTCCTGCGCCACATCCTTGAGCGTGGTCCGTTTCCGCATTTCCGCCTCCCATCCTCCTAGACTCACTTTTTCGATTAAGTGAGATAGTACCTGTTTACCATGACACAGGCCACATATTGAGAAGAACTTGGAGAATCGCGCTCACGGGTCAAAATCGACCGTTTATCGAGTTCAACTGGTTAACAAGTGCTGAACGGTACCAAATCGGCCCCCAGCGGACCTTACGTCAACTTTACACTAGGAAATCTCCAAACGGTGTGTTTAGATGTGCAGTAACTTAATCGTTTGAGTGCCGGACGATTGGGTTTGAGCGCTTCAAGGCTCTTCTCGCCCCCTGGGCTCTGTGGTCTTTTGCACGTCGCACGCGCGTTCGCCGGATGCTCTCGTCGCGCCTCCATCAGCGTCTCAAAAGGGGAGGGGCACGGCGGGATGAAAAGAAGGAGGCCGTCATTGAAAGAGAAGAAAGTACCCATCTGGAGTAAGGTGCCAAGCTGGGCTTGGGCACTGATCTCCCTGGCGCTGGCGATAGCTTTGTGGCTCGCCGCCTCCGGCACGTGGCCGGCGGTCTTCGCGTCACCCGAGAAGGTCCTCAACGCCTTCATCGAGCGTGCCCAGAGCGGCCTGCTCTGGGAGCACGTCTGGGCCTCCGTGTCCCGTGTCCTCACGGGCTTCGGCATCGCCTTCGTGGTGTCGATTCCGGTCGCCTTCCTTATGGCGTGGTACGATCCGTTCCGCCATGTCGTGGAGCCCTGGATCCAGTTCATCCGCAACATCCCGCCGCTGGCGTACGTCTTCTTGATCATCGCCGCCCTCGGCATCGGCCAGACCTCCAAGATCACGGTCATCTTCATCGCGGCGTTCCTGGTCATGGTCATCACCATCTACCAGGGCGTCAAGGGCGTTGACGTCACGCTCATCAAGGCGGCGCGCGTGCTCGGCGCCACCCAGAAGGACATCTTCTTCAAGGTCACCATCCCCGCCTCCACCCCGTTCATCCTCGTCGCGGCGCGCCTGGGCCTTTCCACCTCGCTCACCACGCTCATGGCGTCCGAGATCGTCGGCGGCGACAAGGGCATCGGCATGATGATCCAGCAGGCGAGCGGTTACTACCAGATGGACGTCGTGCTCCTGGGCATCATCATGCTCGGCATCATCGGCATCTGCTTCGAGAAGATCGTCCGGTTCCTTGAGAGGAGGTTCACGGGATGGCAGGAAACGATTCAGCAGTAAAGGTCCACATCGAGAACGTGGTCAAGAAGTTCAACACCCGCAAGGGCGAGGTGGTCGCCCTCAACGGCGCCAACTTCGACATCCACGAGAACGAGTTCGTGTGCGTCGTCGGGCCGTCCGGCTGCGGCAAGTCCACGCTCCTGAACATCATCGGCGGCCTCGAGGAGCCCACCGAGGGTCGCGTCCTCGTTGACGGCCAGGAGGTCACCGGCCCCGGCCCCGACCGCGGCATCGTCTTCCAGCAGTACGCGCTGTTCCCGTGGCTCACGGTCCTCGAGAACGTCAAGTTTGGCCTCAAGCTCCAGGGTAAGTCCGACAAGGAGGCCGAGGAGATCGCGCTCAAGTACATCAAGCTCGTCGAGCTGCAGGACTTCGTGCAGTCCTACCCCAAGGAGCTCTCGGGCGGCATGAAGCAGCGCGTGGCCATCGCCCGCGCCTACGCGGTCAACCCCAAGGTCCTTCTCATGGACGAGCCGTTTGGCGCCCTTGACGCCCAGACGCGCACCCAGCTCCAGTCCGAGCTGCTCGAGACCTGGGAGAAGGAGCAGAAGACCTGCTTCTTCATCACCCACGACGTCGAGGAGGCCATCATCCTCGCCCAGCGCGTCATCATCATGTATGCGCGCCCGGGCCGCGTGAAGGAGATCGTGGACATCGACATCCCGTATCCCCGCACGCAGGAGACCAAGATGAGCCCGCGCTTCCTCGAGCTCAAGAACCACATCTGGAGCCAGGTCTACCAGGAGTACCTCTCCGTCCGCAAGTAGGTCCGACCTTGTTTTGGCTTTACGCGGGGCCCAGTCCCCGAAATGGGAGGGAAGCGAGAAGAACTCGCCTCCACGAGAAAGGAAACGATATGAAGAAGATCGACATGAACCAGCTCAGCCGCCGCTCCTTCCTCAAGGTCGCCGGCGCCGCCGGCGTCGTGGGCTCCGGCATGATGCTCGCCGGCTGCGACAACGGCACCCAGGAGCCCGAGACTGACGACACCGCCGACGACACCGCCGACGAGGAGCCGGCCGGCACCGAGTACGAGCCCGTCACCGTCCACGTGGCCTTCATGCCCAACCTGGGCTCCGCCGCCACGCTCTTCTCGGCCATCGACCAGGGCTACTTCGAGGAGGTCGGCATCACCGTCGAGACCGAGCAGTTCCAGGCCGGCCCCGCCGAGATCACGGCCATGCAGTCCGGCTCCGTGGACATCTCCCAGATCGGCCACGGCGCGCACTCCCTGTGCATCCAGGGCCAGGCCAAGATCTTCGCCTTCGACCAGCTCTCCCAGGCCGACTGCGTCGTCGCCAACAAGTCCCACGGCATCGAGACCGGCGCCGACCTCGCCGGCAAGACGGTGGGCGTTGCCTCCGGCACCTCCTCCGAGATCATCCTCCAGTACGTCCTCCAGGACGCCGGCCTCACCGTCGACGACATCAACACCGTCGAGATGGACGTCTCCGGCATGACGACGGCCCTCATCGCCGGCCAGATCGACGCCGCCGCCACCTGGTCGCCCAACACCGTCACCCTCGAGCAGCAGCTCGGCGACGACTACCTCGTCCTCGGCACCAACACCGACTACTCCGACGAGGTCGCCTTCCCCGGCTCCTACGTCGTCCTGCCCGAGTACGCCGAGGCCAACCACGACGTCCTCGTGCGCTTTGGCGCCGCTCTGGACAAGGGCAAGGTCTATCGCGCCGAGAACATCGACGCCGTGGCCAAGCTGCTTGCCTCCGAGCTCGGCGTTCCCGAGGACACGCTCCTTCAGTCCACGGGCGAGGGCGACTGGCAGGGCGCCGTCGACGCCATCGGCAACACCGACACGATCGTCGGCTACTACGAGGCCCAGCAGAAGGTCTTCCTGGACGGCGGCCAGATCGAGGCCGAGGTGCCCGTCGAGGACTACGTCCTGACCGACGTCATCACCGAGTCCGACGAGCTCTACGAGACGACCCTCAAGTAGCGCTCGCGCGCACAGCAGTTTTCTGAGGGCGCTCGACGCCCCCGAAAAGACGGCCTCTCCGCAGCAGGGTGACCCTCCCCATCCGCGCGGGGAGGCCGCCTCTCTTATGCGAGACAAGGAGCAAGCATGGAGTACTATCACATCTCGGCCGAGGACCTGGGCCAGGGCGCCCGCGTGCCGCTCGTCTGCGCCGGTGACTCCGCCGAGGTCTTCTTCGACCTCGCCCTTGAGATGGTGAGCACCATCCGCGAGCACAACGCCCGTGGCGAGAAGACCGTGTTCATCTGCCCGGTGGGCCCCGTCGGCCACTATCCCTACTTCGTGAAGATGGTCAACGACCAGCGCATCTCCCTCAAGGACTGCTGGTTCATCAACATGGACGAGTATCTGGACGACAACGACGAGTGGATCAGCGCCGACGACCCGCTCTCCTTCCGCGGCTTCATGGCCAAAACCGTCTACGACAAGATCGACCCCGAGCTCGTGATGCCCGAGGAGCAGCGCGTCTTCCCCGACCCGCACGATCTTGGCCACATCGGTCGCGTGATCGACGAGCTCGGCGGCGTGGACATCGCCTTCGGCGGCATCGGCATCACGGGGCACCTCGCCTTCAACGAGCCGCAGCCCGAGCTCACCTGCGAGGAGTTTGCCGCGCTCGAGACCCGCACCCTCGACATCCACCCCGAGACCCGTGCCACCAACTGCGTGGGCGACCTCGGCGGCGCCCTCGAGGACATGCCGCACCGCTGCGTGACCATCGGCATGCGCGAGATCCTGGGCGCCCGCAAGGTGCGCCTCGGCGTCTTCCGCGACTGGCACCGCGGCGTCGTGCGCCGCGCGGCCTACGGCGAGCCCACCGCCGCCTTCCCGGCGACGCTGCTCCAGAGCCATCCCGACGCCAAGATCTACGTCAACGACGTCGCCCGCCAGCAGGCCTACTAGGGAGGCGCCCCATGCTTTCCAGCTGCTACATCACGGGTGCGCGCGTCCTGTCCAAGGGCGAGCTCGCGCGCCTGAACGTCACCGTCGAGGACGGCGTCGTCACGGGCCTCTCCTCGGCCTATGACAACGAGAAGGGCCTGCCGGTCATCGACGCGAGCGGGCTTCTCGCCCTGCCCGGCTTCATCGACGTGCACACCCACGGCGCCGCCGGCTTCGACGTGAACGCCGCCGATGTCGAGGGCCTGCGCACCATCGGTCGCTTCTTCGCCTCCCAGGGCACCACGGGCTGGCTCTGCTCCATCCTCACGGACACGCCGGAGCAGACGCTCTGGTGCATCGAGCAGGCGCGCCAGGTCATCGAGGGCGGCCCCTACGACGGCGCCGCGCTTCTCGGCATCCACCTGGAGGGGCCGTGCCTCTCGAGCGAGTACAAGGGCGCCATGCCCGAGCACCTGCTCATGCACGAGGCGTCCGTCGACCTCTTCCGCCGGTACCAGGAGGCCGCGGGCGGGCACATCCTCTATACCACGCTCGCGCCTGAGGTCCCCGGCGTGCCCGAGCTCATCCCGCAGCTCGAGGCCCTGGGCATCACCTCCGCCATCGGCCACAGCGGCGCTGGCTACGACCTCTCCTGGGCGTGCGTGAACGCGGGCGCCAAGTCCGCCACGCACGTGGGCAACGCGATGCGCCTCTTCCACCAGCACGAGCCCGCGATCTTTGGCGTGGCGCTCGAGAGCGACCTCTACGCGGAGACGATCTGCGACGGCCGTCACCTCGTCCCGGGCACGGTGCGCCTCTACGTCAAAGTCAAGGGCTGGGACAAGATCTTGGGCATCACGGACTCGATCATGGCCGCTGGCCTGCCCGACGGCAACTACAAGCTCGGCGTCAACGACGTGGTGGTCGAGGACGGCGACGCCAAGCTCGCCACCACGGGGGTTCGTGCCGGCTCCACGCTCACGCAGGCCACCGCGCTGCGCAACTTCATGAAGTTCACGGGCGCCCCGGTGGAGCTGGCCGCCAAGCCGCTCTCCGAGAACCCGGCGCGCCTCTTCGGCTGGGCCGACCGCGGCCGTATCGCCGTGGGCGCCCGCGCCGACCTCGTGCTCATGGACGATGCCTACGACGTGGTCCGCACGATCGTGGGCGGCCGCACCGTCTACGAGCGCTGACGCTCGCTTCCGGCGTCCCCTTTCCCGAGGGCGGTCCCGCTGGGGCCGCCCTTTTCCTGCCGCGCGTCCTTCGCGGCCGCAGCGCGAGGGTGTGTGCACCCCCGCCTGAGGGTATGTACACCCCTCCGAGCCACCCGTTCTTCTCGCCAGCTTATCTACCTGCGCGTTTGCAACCAACCCAAAACCGGCGGGTGTACATACCCTCAAGAGGCGGTGTACATACCCTGCCACGCGGCCGTCTGCCGCTGACCCACCGCAAAAATAGGCGAGCGGGAGGCGGCTAGAATGTTGGAGGTCCGCTGTCTTTGAGAGGAGCTCCCGCATGAGTTGGTACGAGCCGTCCTTTGTCTATCAGGTGTATCCGCTGGGCCTCACCGGCGCCCCGCATGAGAACGACGGCGTTCTCGAGCACCGCATCCTGCAGCTTATTGACAACGGCTGGATCGACCACATGGCCCGGCTCGGCGTCACGTGCCTGCTGCTCAACCCCGTCTTCGAGTCCGATGCGCACGGCTATGACACGCGCGACTACACCAAGGTCGACTGCCGCCTGGGCACGGGCGAGGACCTGCGCCGCGTGGTGGACGCCTGTCACGATGCCGGCATCAAGGTTCTGCTGGACGGCGTGTTCAACCACGTGGGGCGCGGCTTCTGGGCGTTCCAGGACGTGCTCGCCCGCCGCGGCGAGAGCCCCTATGCCGGCTGGTTCGAGATCGACTTCAACGGCAACAACTGCTTCAACGACGGTCTCTCCTACAGCTGCTGGGAGGGTGCCCAGAACCTCGTGAAGCTCAACCACTGGAACGGCGAGCTCAACGACTACCTGGCGGACGTCATCCGCGGCTGGGTGCGCGAGTTTGACATCGACGGCCTGCGCCTGGACGTGGCCTACTGCCTTGACCAGGGGTTCCTGCGCTTCCTGCGCAACCTCGCCAACCAGATCGGCAGCGAGCGCGGCGAGAAGTTCCCGCTGGTGGGCGAGACCATGTTCGGCGACTACAACCAGTGGATGGGCGACGACCTCTGCGACTCGGTCACCAACTACGAGGCCTACAAGGGCCTCTGGTCGTCGATGAACGCCGCCAACATGCACGAGATCGCCTACGCGCTGGAGCGCCAGAGCGGCAGCCAGCCGTGGGACCTCTACACCGGCCGCCACATGCTCGACTTCGTGGACAACCACGACGTGCCGCGCATCGCCACCAAGCTCACCGACAAGAACCAGCTGGTCCCGCTCTACGGCCTGCTCTTTGCGATGAGCGGCGTGCCGGCCGTCTACTACGGCTCCGAGTGGGGGATCGAGGGCGAGCAGCTTCCCGGCGACCACGAGCTGCGACCGGCGCTCGACGCGCCCGAGTGGGGCGCGCTCACTGACTGGGTCGCGGCGATCGCGCGCGCCCGCGAGGACTCGACGGCCCTTGTCTGGGGCGACTACGCGCAGCTCCAGTGCCAGCCCCAGCAGCTGGTGTTCCAGCGTACCTACGCAGGCGGCGAGCACGGGACCTACGAGCGCGTGATCGTGGCGATCAACGCGAGCGGCGAGCCGGCGACGGTGCACTTCGACGCCCAATGCGGCCGCGCGGTCGACCTCATCACCGGCGAGGAGCACGACTTCGGCGGCGGCTCCGAGCTCAAGCCCTACTCGGCGTACTACTGGCGCTGCGAGCGGTAGGGGGCGTCCCAACCAAACCCTGCGGTAAGGGACTCGTCGACAGCAAGAGGCCCCGGGAAGTTCCCGAAAGGCGTTTCTCGAAGAGCACGCCTGGAGGGAACTTCCCGGGGCCTCAGCCGTTGCGGGAGAAATGGCCCGCCTACTGCACCTGGGCCACCATCGCCATGTTGGTGGAGGTGGTGTAGTCGCCCATGCGCGGCGAGGTCTGCGGGTCGCCGGCGGTGATGACCACGATGTCACCGGTGTCGACGAGGTTGTTGAGCTTGGCGGTGGTCAGCGCGTTGTAGAGCGTGCTGGAGAGTGACCCCTGCTCGGTGGTGCGGTACGCGTAGACGCCCCAGTAGAAGCAGGTGCGACGGATGGTCTGCTCGTTGGGGGAGGTGGCGAACAGCGGCACCCGCGGGCGGAAGGTCGAGATGAGGCGCGCGGAGCGGCCGGAGTTGGTGGGGGCGAGGATGCACTTGGCGCCCACGCGGTCGGCCATCTCGAGCGCCGCGAAGCCGGTCGCGCCGCTCACGTTGCGCATGCCGCCGCGCTCGTGGTACTCCTTGCGCTCGGGCAGGTACTTCTCGGTCTCCTTGCAGATGTCGGACATGGTCTTGACGGCCTCGATCGGGTACTTGCCGGCAGCGGTCTCGCCGGAGAGCATGACGCAGTCGGTGCCGTCGTAGACGGCGTTGGCGACGTCGGTGATCTCGGCGCGCGTGGGGCGCGGGTTGCGCTGCATGGAGTCGAGCATCTGCGTGGCGGTGATGACGGGCTTGTAGTGCTCGTTGCACTTGCGGATGATGGTCTTCTGGATGTGCGGGACCTGCGCGGCGGGAACCTCGACGCCGAGGTCGCCGCGGGCGACCATGCAGCCGTCGGCCGCGTGCAGGATCTCGTCGAAGTTCTTGACGCCCAGGGCGCTCTCGATCTTGGGGAAGATGAGGACGTTGGGGGTGCCCATCTCGATGCAGATCTTGCGGATCTCCTGAACGGCCTCGCCGTCGCGGATGAAGGAGGCGGCGATGGCGTCGATGCCGAGCTCGCAGCCAAACATGATGTCCGCGCGGTCCTGCGGCGTGACGGAGGGGAGGTTGATGTTGAGGTTGGGGAAGTTGACGCCCTTGCGCTCGCCGAGCTCGCCGCCGTTGTTGATCTTGCAGGTGATGTCGTTGCCCTCGACGCTCACGACCTCGAGGCCGATGAGGCCGTCGTCGATGAGGATGACCGTGCCCTCCTCGACCTCGTTCGGGAGGTTCTTGTAGTCGAGCGAGAAGCGCTCGGCGGTGCCCACGACGTCGTCGTCGGTGGTGATGACGCAGGTGCCGCCGGTCTCGAGGGTGACCTTCTTGCCGCCCTCGAGAAGCCCGGTGCGGACCTCGGGGCCCTTGGTGTCGAGCATGATGGCAACGGGGATGGCGAGCTCGCGGGAGAGGGCGCGGACCCGCTCGATGTTCTTGCGGTGGTACTCGTGGCTACCATGGGAGAAGTTGAAGCGCGCGACGTTCATGCCGTGCAGGATGAGCTGACGCAGCACCTCCTCGTCCTCGACGGCGGGACCCATCGTGCAGACGATCTTGGTCTTCTTCTTGTTGAATGCCATCTGTGCCCTTTCTTCGAGAGGCGATTCTTACCGCGCCGCTGCCGTGCTAGCAGACGACGCTGCGGTCAACAAAGTCAGTGCCGTTGGCGAAGGCCTTGGCGTTGTCGAGGGTGACGCGGGCGATCTCACCGAGGGCCTCGTGGGTGAAGAAGGCCTGGTGGCTCGTCATGACGACGTTGGGGAAGGAGCAGAGGCGCGCGGTGACGGAGTCGATGACCTGGCCGGCGCGGTTCTGGTAGACGTTGGGGCCCTCCTCGTCGTAGACGTCGATGCCCGCGGCGCCGATCTTGCCGGAGAGGATGCCGCGGATGAGGGCCTGCGTGTCCACGAGCCCGCCGCGGCCGGTGTTCACAAAGATCACGCCGTCCTTCATCTTGGCGATGGACTCGTCGTTGATCATGTGACGGCTCTCGTCGTTGAGGAAGGCGTGCAGCGAGATGAGGTCGGAGCGGCGGTAGAGCTCGTCGTAGTCCACGTACTCGTCGACGACGCCCTCGTCCACGAGCCCCTGGTTGGGATAGAGGTCCGAGCCCAGGACCTTCATGCCAAAGCCCTTGCAGATGCGGCAGAGGGCGGCGCCGATGCGGCCGGTGCCGATGATGCCGGCGGTCTTGCCGTGCAGGGTGTTGCCCACCAGGCCGTCGAGCGAGAAGTCGTTCTCGCGGACGCGGATGTAGCCCTTGCAGATGCGGCGGTTGGCCGCCAGTGCGAGGGCCATGGCGTGCTCGGCGATGGCCTCGGGGGAGTAGGCGGGGACGCGCGTGACCTTGATGCCCAGGTCCTTGGCCACGGCCACGTTGACGGCGTCGAAGCCGGCGCAGCGCATGAGCAGCAGCTTCACGCCAAACCCGGCAAGGATCTCGAGCGTCATGGCGCCGCAGTCGGCGTTGACGAAGGCGCAGACCGCATCGTAGCCGCGGGCGAGGGCGGCGGTCATGGGCGTGAGGTTGGTCTCGGTGAAGTCGATCTTGATCTCGGGGTAGTCGGTCAGCTCCGTGGTGAACGAAGCCCTGTCGTAGCTGGCGGTTCCGTAGAAAAGAATGTTCATCGCAAGAAGTCCCTTCTGTGTGCGTAAGGCGCACGCGCGGCGATAGTCTATCGGCCCCAAGTTTAGCGCACGCAAGGGTGGCGTAAGTGATCGCCCGCCGATTCCAGCTTGATTTTGAAATCGGTCTCAGGCGTACGGCGAGACGGGCGCGGCGAGGTCGGCGACGTCGCATGGTCGCGGCGACATCGATAGACGTTCACCAAAACCGCTCAACTGGTCAAAGGGACAATGAAATGTAAGCCCAGCGTCGGGTAGAATAGCCCTCGTGTTTTTATCCATGCGTCCGGCATGGCAGCCTTGATGGGCCCTTGCCCCTTCCTGGGGAATTATGATCGGGCATCAATCTGCCGGGCGCCTATTTCCCAGGAGGGGAACTGAATGAAGGAGTACTTGGTACCTACCGACGAGGTGCTGAGCGAGCTGTCCTCTGACGAGGAGAGCGGTCTCAGCTCGGGCGAGGCTTCTTCTCGCCTGGCCCAATACGGGCCCAACGAGCTCGAGAAGGAGGAGAAGACCCCGCTCTGGAAGCGCTTCTTCGAGCAGATGGCCGACCCGATGGTCATCATGCTCATCGTGGCGGCCGCCATCTCGGCGATCACCGGCACCATCCAGGGCGAGTCCGAGTGGGCCGACGTCATCATCATTATGGCCGTCGTCATCATCAACTCCGTGCTCGGCGTGGTCCAGGAGGCAAAGTCCGAGCAGGCCCTCGAGGCCCTGCAGCAGATGAGCGCGGCCCAGTCCAAGGTCATCCGCGACGGCAAGCTGACCCACCTGCCCTCCGCCGACCTCGTGCCCGGCGACATCGTCCTTCTCGAGGCCGGCGACTCCGTGCCCGCGGACTGCCGCGTCCTGGAGAGCGCCTCGATGAAGATCGAGGAGGCCGCCCTCACCGGCGAGTCCGTGCCCGTGGAGAAGCACGTCGAGCCGATCGCGCTCGACGCCGGCACTGATGACGTGCCCCTGGGCGACCGCAAGAACATGTGCTACATGGGCTCCACCGTGGTCTACGGCCGCGGCCGCGCCGTCGTCGCCGCAACCGGCATGAAGACCGAGATGGGCAAGATCGCCGACGCCCTCACCACCGCCAAGAAGGAGCTCACGCCGCTCCAGATCAAGCTCAACGAGCTCTCCGGCATCCTCACCAAGCTGGTGCTCGCGATCTGCGTGATCATCTTCGCCGTCGACCTCATCCGCCACGGCGGCGAGCTCGGCTCCAACCCCGAGATGATCCTCGACACCTTCATGGTCGCCGTGTCGCTCGCCGTCGCCGCCATCCCCGAGGGCCTCGTGGCCGTGGTCACGATCGTGCTCTCCATGGGCGTCACCAAGATGTCCAAGCGCCAGGCCATCATCCGCAAGATGACCGCCGTCGAGACGCTCGGCTGCACCCAGATCATCTGCTCGGACAAGACGGGCACCCTCACGCAGAACAAGATGACCGTCACCAAGCACGAGGTCGAGGGTCCCGACGAGCTGCACGTGCGCGCCATGGCCCTGTGCTCCGACGCCAAGTGGGACGCCGAGAAGGGCGAGGCCGTGGGCGAGCCCACCGAGTGCGCCCTGGTCAACGATGCCGCCAAGCTCGGCTTCTACGAGAACGGCAACGCCGATCGCTACGAGCGCGTGGGCGAGGCCCCGTTTGACTCCGGCCGCAAGATGATGTCCGTCGTGGTGAAGACCCCCGAGGGCACCTTCGAGCAGTACACCAAGGGCGGCCCCGACGTGGTGCTCGGCCGCTGCACCCAGGTCATGAACGCCGACGGCACCGTCGAGACCCTGACCGACGCCCGCCGCGAGAAGATCATGACCGCCAACAAGGACATGGCCAACCAGGCGCTGCGCGTGCTCGCCTCCGCCGTGCGCATGCACAAGGCGCTGCCCGCCGACTGCAGCCCCGAGGCGCTCGAGCACGACCTCGTCTTCGTAGGCCTCTCCGGCATGATCGACCCCGAGCGTCCTGAGGTCGCCCCGGCCATCGCCGAGGCCAAGGAGGCCGGCATCCGCCCGGTCATGATCACCGGCGACCACATCGACACCGCCGTGGCCATCGCCAAGAACCTCGGCATCTGCAAGGATGCCTCCGAGGCCATCACGGGCGCCCAGCTCGACAAGATCTCCGACGAGGACTTCAAGGAGAAGGTCACCGAGTACAGCGTCTACGCCCGCGTCCAGCCCGAGCACAAGGCCCGCATCGTCGACGCCTGGAAGAGCCGCGACAAGATCGTGGCCATGACCGGCGACGGCGTGAACGACGCCCCGTCCATCAAGCGCGCCGACATCGGCGTGGGCATGGGCATCACCGGCACCGACGTCACCAAGAACGTGGCCGACATGGTCCTTGCCGACGACAACTTCGCCACCATCATCAACGCGGTGGAGGAGGGCCGCAGGATCTACGACAACATCCGCAAGGTCATCCAGTTCCTGCTCTCCGCCAACATCGCCGAGGTGCTCTCGGTCTTTGTGGCCACGCTCGTGGGCTTCACGATCTTCCAGCCGGTCCAGCTGCTCTGGATCAACCTCATCACGGACTGCTTCCCGGCGCTGGCGCTCGGCATGGAGGAGGCCGAGGGCGACATCATGAAGCGCAAGCCGCGCAAGGCCTCTGACGGCGTCTTCGCGGGCGGCATGGGCGTCGACATCCTCTTCCAGGGCATCGTCATCACCATCCTGGTCCTGGCCTCGTTCTTCGTGGGCGTCTACCTCGACATGGGCTACATCAACATCGCCGACATGATCGCGGGCACCGCCGACGAGGAGGGCGTCACCATGGCGTTCATCACCCTCTCGATGGTCGAGATCTTCCATTGCTTCAACATGCGCAGCCGCCGCGCGTCGCTGTTCTCCATGAAGAAGCAGAACAAGTGGCTGTGGGGCGCCGCGATCCTGGCCCTCATCCTCACTGTCATCGTGGTCGAGGTCCCGTTCCTGGCCGAGATGTTCGGCTTCATGGAGCTGCCGATGGAGGCGCTCGCCGCCGCCCTCGGCCTGGCCTTCCTGATCATCCCGATCATGGAGGTCTACAAGGCCGTCATGCGCTCCATCGAGAAGAACCAGGACTAGCGGTCCTTCTCGACATACGTGCGTCCACGGGGACGGGGCTTTGGCCCCGCCCCCGTTTTTTCGCGGCTCGATGCCCTTCTCGGCGCGGCTGTTCTGGGCTGATCGGTTGCCTACTTCAAAACCAGTAGGTAACTGCATTCAAAAGGGGTTCTTCTCCGATTATGGGCCCGTTACCTACTGGTTTTGAAGTAGGTAATTCTTTCCGTCTTTGGCCTAAGGTCGACTCAATGTCTCATGATCGGGCTGTGGTAGAGTGTCTGGCACGGCGACCCCCATCGCTTGCGAGCGAAGGGGGTCGTATGCCGGTAGTCATCTCTCACAACTCCGCCCTGGAGCTCTTGCGTGCCGTTCCGCCGCAGGTGAGGGCCTATCCTCGCGTAAGCGAGGCTCTGGACATGGGACTCATCTCGACAGACTCCCGGGAGCTTCGTCGTCTCGACCTGAGTGAGTTTGGCATTCGTCGCGTTCCGGTCCACGTTCTTGCCGCCAAGGGAGTGCGCGCCATCCAGTCCGAGGCCTTCGAAACGCATAACTTTGGACTGCCGGTCATGCCGGAGGGGCTGCTGCTGGAGCTCGCGCCGGACGTCTATGCGGCCGGTCCGGAGCTTTGCTTCGTGCAGATGGCGCGGGGCTTCTCTCTGGTGGGTGCCGTCGTCCTTGGCTGTGAGCTGTGCGGGCGCTACTCCCACTTCTCCGAGATGGTCTCAGGTTACTACGAGCGTCCGCCGCTCACGTCCGTCGAGAAGATCGGTGAGGTCGTGGACGCGCTCTCGGGGCTCTACGGGCTCAGCCGGGCGCGCGAGGCGCTGCGCTGGGTGTGCGACGCCGCGCGCTCCCCGATGGAGACGGTGCTGACGGGAGAGCTCTTTTTGCCCGGGCGCCACCGGGGGCTCGCCTTCGTGCGGCCGGAGCTCAACTACGTGGTTCCGCTCGACGACGCCGCGGCGGCGGTGACGGGCACGAGGAGCTGCTCGATCGACATCGCCTGGCCGGCCGTGCGGCGCGGGGCGGAGTATGACAGCCTCGAGTTTCACCTCGATCCCGAGAAGGACCTGCGCCGCAAGGAGGCGCTCGAGCACATGGGCTGGACGATAAACACCATCAAGCTAGACCAGATGTCAGACCACGCGGAGCTCATGAGGGCCGTGGCGCTCTTCGAGGACGAGATCCCCCGCCAGCCGGGAGGCCCGGCCCCGGCGGAGCAGGTCGCCGAGCTGCATCAGCGGCTGCTCAAGGCCACGCGGTGCGGCGTTGGGCTCGAGCGGGCCCTCTTTGGCGTGCCCGTGTCGCACGGCGCGGTGAAGCTGCACGTCAGGGGTTGAGACGGCTCTCCGTTCTTGTCCTCTGGGGAGGACAAGAACGCCGAGCCGCCCTACACCACGCCAACGAGGCCGAGGGCCATGCCCAGAAGCGACACGGCGATCGGCAGCAACGCGCAGGAGACCAGCACGTAGCGGTACGTGTCCCTCACCTCGGTGTGGGCGGCCTGGTTGGCGGCGACCATGGCCGAGGTGTGGGGCAGAAGCGTGGCGGGGCCCACGGATGCCATGCAGAGGACGCGGTGCATCATCGCGGGGTCGAGCCCGGTCGCCAGCAGCGTCTGCGCCATGCTGCCAAGGTAGATGTTGAGCGCCCCGATGGCCGAGCCCGTGATGCCGGCGATGGCAAAGATCGTGATGAAGCCCTGCCACAGCGGGCTCAGGCTCGTGGACATGAGCGCCGCGACGATGCCCTGGTAGGCGGGGGAGTCCACGACCACCCCACCAAAGCCCATGATGGCCGCCACGGAGACGAGCGACCCCAGGCCGCTCGCGCACGCCTCCCCGACGGCGCGCCTCATGCCGGGGACGCGCCGGCGGAAGAGCGCACACGCGGCAAGGACCGCCGCCGTCATCGAGACGACCACCGCGTCCGTGGCTCCCATGCCGGCGGTCTGCAGAGCAAACACCAAGATGACGAGAAGAACGATGGGGGCAAAGCACGCCCAGATCGGCGGGGTGTCGGCGTCGTCCGGGCGGGAGAGCGTCTCCCCGGGGCTCGGGACGAAGTGTTCGCCGCGCGCCCGGCACCGTCCGATCTCCCACTGCAGGTAGACGTAGGACGCGGCGAACATCACCACGGAACAGATGACGCCGAGAAGCGCCCCGGCGTAGGCGTCGGTTCCGAGGAAGCTCGCGGGGATGAGGTTTTGCGTGGAGGGGATGCCCGGCATCATGACCATGCCGAGCGTGGCGGGACAGACCATGATCGCGGCGACGATGAGCTTCTTGGGGATGTCCGCGCGCTCGAAGAGCTCGGCCGCGATGGGGTAGACCGAAAACGCGATGATGAAGGCGCTGATGCCGCCATAGGAGAGCACGAGGCCCGTGACCATGATGACGAGCAGCGCGTGGCGCTCGCCCGCGAGGCGCAGCATGCTTGCCGCTATGCCCGCCGAGGCCCCGGAGTCCCCCATGATGCGCCCAAAGATAGAGCCCAGGGCAAAGAGGAGAAACCAGCTGCCCACGAAGGCGGACATGTCGCCCAGATAGCTCACGTTGATGCTCTCGAGCGGATCCATGCCGTTCGCGAGGATGACGATCAGCGACGCCGCAACCGAGACGATGGCCATGTGCCAGCCGCGCCAGACGAGCAGCACGATTGCGACGACGGCGAGCAAAAGTCCGATGGTGCCGATCATGGGGGCTCCGTTCCTGCGGCGACGTGACATGCCTGAGTATGACGGGCGGCGACCGCCTGCGCCGGAGCGTGACGCACTGGCAACAATCCCCGCTGCGGCCATGCGCCACGGCTATACTTGCGGAGACAAAAGACGCAACGGAAAGGGTGTCGTGGCCAAGCGATCATCCAAGAAAAGGCGCGTGCGGAGCGCCGACGGGACTCAGGGGAGCCTTCCTGCGCTCTCCACGCTGACGGAGCTGCCCTCCTTTGACGAGCTCTCGCCGAGCGAGGGCCAGCGCGCGGCGTATGTCGGGGCCTGCGAGCGGGCGGTCGAGGCAGGTGCCGATAAGGACGAGCTGGTCATGGGCTGCGTCGTGCGCCTCGACCGCGGCTATCCCGCCGTGCTCGCGGCGGACGCCACCTTCCGGGCGGAGTTCTCGACGCGGCTCACCAAGGACGGCCTGCGCGGCCGCGCGGACTCCCGCGCGGCGGTGGGCGACTGGGTGTGCGCCCGCAGGCCTCACGGGCACGACATGGGCCTCATCGAGGAGATCCTCCCGCGCGAGAGCGACATCGCCCGCTGGCGCGGGGGCGCCCGCGGAGAGCGTCAGACGCTCGCGGCCAACGTCGGCCTTGTGCTCGTGGTCCAGCAGCTCGGCGAGCGACCGGTGTCGTGCGACCGCATCGCCCGCTCGGCGGTCATCGCGCGCGACTGCGGGTCGGACGTCGCGGTGGTGCTCACCAAGGCCGACCGCGCCTCGGACGAGACGCTCGAGAAGGACGTGGCGGCGGTGCGCGACGTCCTGGGGGAGGGATGCGGGATCGCGCTCACCTCCTCGACGGCGGACGGGGCGCAGGCTCGTCGGGTGGGCGTCTGCGCGGCCCGGCTCGAAGTGCCCTGGGGCACGGACGCCGTGAGGGAGCTCGTGCCGCGTGGGACGGTGGCGATCGTGCTGGGCGAGTCGGGGGCGGGCAAGTCCACGCTGCTCAACGCCCTTCTCGGACGCGACGTGCTCGAGACGGGCGCGGTGCGGGCGAGCGATGACGCCGGCCGGCACACGACGGTGGCCCGGCGCATGGTCTCGCTGCCGGGAGGCGGGGTCATCGTCGACGAGCCGGGGCTTCGGAGCCTTCCGATCGTCGGCCACGAGCGCGGCCTCGCGAAGGTCTTCCCGGAGATTGCCGAGGCGGCGCGCGAGTGCCGCTTCAGGGACTGCACCCACACGCATGAGCCGGGATGCGGCGTGCGCGCCGGCGAGCGGGAGGGGCGCTTCTCGTCCCGTCGGCTCGAGTGCTACGTCTCTTTGGCGGCGGAGATGCGCGAAAGCGCCCTTTCTCTCGACCCTGATGTGGTCATATAAAATATAGAATCAGATTACCTGCGGATTCACAGGTTCTCCTCAGCGTGAAACGTCGAATGTTTCACGCTCATTCACTTATGTCAAGTTGCTGAGCGGCCCGAACGGCCGTTATGTCAGCGTGCGGTCAGCTCCCCGTCGGCGTCGTGTCGAGGTTTCTCGCGAGCTTGCCGTCCCCCGGCTCCGGCGGGCGGAGAATCCCCTCACGCGCCGCGCTTGCGGCGCAGGCGCGAGGAAGGGGGTCTGTTCGATGACGCGTCGCTTCAGGTTGGCGATCTCAGGTTCGTGCGCGGTTCTCGCCATGATGCTCTGCGCGCTGTACGGCCAGCACGTCCAGGAGGAGGCCGACCGCGTGAGGGCCGAGGCCCTCGAGCGCTACGGCGGCGAGGTCGTGAGCCTCGTGGTTGCCCCCGAGGGGCTCGAGGCGGGCGAGGTCGTGGACGGCAGAAACGTCACGGAGCGCGACTGGCTCGCCGACCTTGCTCCCGAGGGGGCGGTGGTTGGCCTTGACGAGGTCATGGGTGCCGAGGTGACGATTCCCGCCGCCGCGGGCGCGCCTCTTACGGATCTCAACTTCCGCGACGACGAGGACGCCATCGAGGTCCCGTCCGGCCGCGTCGCGCTGTCCCTTCCGGTCACCGAGAGCCTGGGGCTTCCCCCGTCCGCGACGGAGGGAACGACGCTCGTCGCCTATCGGGTGAGCGACACGGGCGTGGGACTGGTGAGCGCGGATCTGGTGGTGCTGCGCGCGCTGGGAGAGCAGACGGGGATCGGGTCTCGGGGCAGCGTCACGGTGGCGGTGACGCCCGAGGCGGTGGCGAGCGTCCTCTCGTCGAGCGCGGACGGAAGCCTGCGGCTCGCCCTTCCCGCAGATGATGCGGAGGGGCTCGCGGAGGGCTCGGGCATCGCGCCCACGTCGGTCATGCCCGAGGAGACGACGGATGAGGAGGGGAGCTCATGAGCGAGTGGGTGGCCTTGTGCGCGGAGCGCGACCGCGCCGCCCTGCGCGCCGCGCTGCTCGGCGTCGACCCGGGGGCGTCTCTCGAGCTCGTGGGGTCGGCCGATGCGCTGCGCGGGGCGATTGCCGAGGCGGTGCCGGGTGAGCTCTGCGCCCTCGTGGGCCCGTCGGCAGACGGCGTCTCTCCCGTGAATCTCGCGGCCGCCATCGTGAGCGACGGGGGCGCGCGGACCGTTGCCCTGGCGGAGCGGGGCGTCACGGGCTCCCTGCGCTCCCGCGCCGCGCGGGCGGGCATCGACCTCGTCATCGACCTTGACGCGGCAATCGGGACCGGCGATGGGGGTCGCCCGGTCAGCCCGGTCGTCCCTGCGCCCCCGCCCCGTCCCGTGGCCATCGATGTGGCGGGGCCGCGCGCCCCGCTGGTGGTCATGTGCTCGGGGCGCGGGGGCGTCGGGAAGACGTCGATCGTGGCGACGGCCGCGGCCCACGCGGCGCTGTGGGGGCTGGACGTCTGCGCCGTCGATCTCGACCTCGCCTGCGGGAACCTCTTTTCCTGCTTCGGTCTTTCCGGGGGCAGCGACCTCTCTCGGCTTTCCGCGGTCGGCTCGATCTCGCCCGAGGTGGCAGAGGGCATGAGGGTCACCGCGCATCCCGGCCTGAGCGTCGTGGGCCCCTGCGACCGACCAGAGACGTCCGAGCTCGCTGCGGCGAGGGCGGGGGAGCTTCTCTCGGCGCTTGCGACCTCGTGCGACCTCCTGCTCGTGGACACCTCTCCGACCTTCACCGATGCCGTGGCCCAGGCAGCGCAGCTCGCAGACCGTCTCGTGATCGTCTCGGACGGCGGGCCGGGGGCAACGGCGGCGCTGGCGAGGACGAGCGGGCTGGCGGTGCGCCTCGGCGTCGCGCGCACCAGGATCGCCCGGATCGAGAATCGGGCGAACCCGCGCGAGCACGCGGACCTCTCGACCGGGCGAGCGGAGGTGGGGCTCGAGACCGCACGGGTGTTCCGCACCTTTGAGGGCGGGCTCGAGACCGAGGACCTTCTCGCGTCCGGCCGGGCGATCGACCTGGCGGAGTCGGGCTCGCCGTTTTCCGACTCGGTGGCGTCGGCGCTCGCGCAGATGCTCGCGGAGCTCGGGCGACTCCCGGACGCGGAGGGGGCGAGAAGGGCGGCCGGAGGCGAGCCCCGATGGCATCGGGGGCTGTTTGGATTGCGAAGGGAGGCGAGGTAGATGTCTGTTCTCGAGCGGGTCCGGGAGATCGAGGCGCAGCGAGGCCCCGAGGAGCGGGGACCCGCCGACCTGAGGGAAACGCGGGAGCGGCTCAAGGCGGCGCTGGTCGAGCGTGTGGGGCTCTCCGTGATCGCCGGGATGCTCTCGAGCGAGCGCTCCGGCCAGGTTCGCGACGAGCTTGCGGTTGCCCTCGAGACCATCCTCAACACCCAGGGATTCGAGGGGCTGCTCCCCAACGAGCGCTCGACGCTCGTCTCGCAGGTTCTTGACGAGGTGTGCGGCCTCGGCCCCATCCAGCGGCTGCTGGAGGACGAGGAGATTACCGAGGTGATGATCAACGGGTGCAAGGCGCTCTTCTACGAGCGCGGGGGAGAGCTGCACCCCGCCGAGACGGTCTTTGACTCCCCCGAGCAGATCATGATCGTCATGGACCGCATCCTCGCCCCGCTTGGGCGGCGTCTCGACAGGTCGAGCCCGCTCGTGAGCGCACGTCTCGCCAACGGCGACCGTGTGAACGCCGTGGCGGCGCCCATCGCTATCGACGGGCCGGCGGTCACGATACGGAAGTTCTCGGCGCGAGCCTGGTCCCTCGAGCGGCTCGTCGAGCTCGGGTCCATTCCCCGCTGGTTCGCGACGCTGCTCTCCTGGGCGGTTCGCGCCCGGCGCTCGATTGCGGTCGCGGGAGGCACGGGGTCCGGAAAGACGACCCTGCTCAACGCCCTCTCGTGCGAGATTCCCCTCGGCGAGCGGATCGTCACGATCGAGGACTCAGCGGAGCTGCGCTTTGACGCCCATCCCAACGTCGTGCGCCTCGAGGCGCGCGGGACCTCGATCGAGGGCTCAGGCGAGGTCACGATCAGGGACCTCGTGAAGAACGCCCTGAGGATGCGCCCGGACCGGATCGTGGTCGGCGAGGTGCGCGGCGGGGAGTGCATCGACATGCTCAACGCGCTCAACACGGGGCATGATGGGTCGCTGACGACCCTGCACGCGGGCAGCGCGGAGGAGGCGGTCCTGCGGCTCATCCTCATGGCGCGCTTTGGCATGGACCTGCCCACGGATCTCATCGAGGAGCAGATCGCGACGGCGATCGACCTCGTCGTGGTGACGAGGCGTCTCGCGGGCGGCCGGCGCGTGGTGACGTCGCTCTCCGAGGTCTCCCGTGGCGCGGGAGGGGAGGCGGTGCTCGACGAGTGCGTCACGTTCGACGCGTCGGAGGGTACGTGGTCGATGGGCCACGAGCCGGGGTTCGTCGCCTCGGCGGTCTTGGACGGCGTGCTGGAGGAGGGGGAGGTGCGGCGATGGAGGTCCTGCTTCCGATGAGCGTTGGCCTGGCTGCCTTCGCCGGGCTTTCCGTGCTGCTGGCCACCGGGACGGGTGACGTCCTGCGCTCAGGGGGCCGCATGGCGTTTCTCGTCGCGCGCCGGGCGTCTCGCGTCGTCCGTCGAGTGGCGGGGACGAGGCCCGTCGCGGCGCTGCTCGGGACGGAGCTTGGCCGCCGCATGGCGCGCGAGGCTCAGGCGCAGGGGTTTCTCGCCTCGCTTGGTCTGGGTGGGGCGGAGGCCCTCGCCGCCCTTCTCATGGGCATTGGGCTGGCCTCCGCGGCGTCATCCGTGCTGTTTCTCACGCCGCTGGCGTTTCCCGTCGTCGCCTGCGCCCTGTGCGCGCTCGTGGTTGCCCGGGATGCCGCGCGCCGGCAGCGCATGCGTCGGGAGGTGCTCGCCGAGATGCCGGGGATCTATCGGACGCTCGCCGTTGCCATGGGGTCGGGGCAGACGCTCTCCCAGGCGGTGGATTACGTGGGGTCGCACGAGCGTGGGCCCGCCTCGGGCGTGTTCGCGCGCATGTCCTTGCGTCTGAGGTGCGGAGTGGCGACGGAGGAGGCCGTCGCGAGCCTTGCGGAGGAGCTCGACGTCCCCGGCGCGCGCCTGCTCGCGGCTGCGCTCGTCATCTCGCATCGGACGGGAAGTCCCCTGAGGGACCTGCTGCTTCGCTCCGCGCGCCTCGCCGAGCGCCAAGAGGAGTTCGAGCGCATGCTCGTGGTCAAGACGGCGCAGGTCAGGCTCTCGGTCAGGATCGTGTGCCTGCTTCCGGTGGTGATGGTCGGGGTGCTCTCCCTCGTGTCCCCCGACTTCCAGCAGGGCCTGTTCACGCCCTCAGGCGCCGGGTGCGTCCTTCTGGCCATGGTGCTTGACGGAGCGGCACTGCTGCTGATCAGAAGGCTCATTCGGGGGGTGATGTGATGGGGCCCGAGGGACTTGCGCTGACGCTTTGCGTCGCGGCGCTGACGGCGCTGTCGTGCTATCTCGCGCTCGGAGGTCCGCTGCACCTGCGTCGGGAGTCGCTCGGGACGACGCGGATCTCCCGGCTCGCGGACCTGGCGCTGGACCTTCCCGTCGTGCGCAGGGCTCGCGAGGCGGAGGCACGATCGCAGCGCAGGGAGGCGTGCCTCTCTGAGCTACCGGTTCTTCTCGACATCGTGACGCTGGGGCTTTCGGCGGGGCTCTCCTTTGACTCGTCCCTCGAGCTGTACTGCGAGCAGTACAAAAACGCGCTCTCGGAGGCCTTTGGGGAGGCGATGCTCAGCTGGCGCATCGGGGCGAGGACGCGAGAGGACGCGCTCGCTCGCCTCGCGGACGAGCTGGGGATCGGCGCGCTGCGGCGCTTTGCGTCGGTCGTCGCCGAGGCGCTCTCGTTTGGCGCCCCGCTCGCCGGCGCTCTCGAGCGGCAGGCCCATGCCGTTCGCGAGGAGCAGCGCTCTAGGGTCGAGGAGCAGATCGAGAAGGTGCCGGTCAAGATGCTCGTCCCTCTGGGGACGCTCATCGTCCCGGCGATGTTTCTGGCGATTCTGGGCCCGCTTCTGGGCTCGGCGCTGGTGGTTGGTTAGGAGGTCGCATGAGACCGTGGGAAGAGAGGAGAGACGCATGGCTGAGATCGTGACGATGGGGAGGGCCAGGGCGAGGGAGGTCCTCGCGGACAGGAGGGGCCAGGGGACGACCGAGTACGCGATCCTCGTCGGCGTATTGGTGGTCATCGCCATCGCGGCCATCCTGCTGTTCAGGGACAAGGTGGCGGAGCTGTGGGACGCCATCGCGAGCGGCATCAACTCGCTGTAGGGCGAGGCCGCGGCGTCGCGGCCGCCGTCCTTCTCGTGCTCTGCGCGGCCCTCTCGCTGGCGGCGCTGTGGGCGGGAGGGCGGCGAGAGACCTCGCGCGAACTAGAGGAGGTCGTGGAGGGGTCCCTGGACGCCCTGGGCGAGGACGAGGCTTCTGAGGTCGCCCTCGACCTGCTCGACGGCGCACGGCAGACGCGGCGCGAGAGCGAGCTTTCGCTCGTCGAGGAGGGCGAGAAGGTCCTCGAGGGGTTTCGCCTGCGCGGCGACTGCATCGTCGCGCAGGCGGGCTACCTCGACTTGTCCGGAAAGACGTGGGCCTGCGTGATTCAGGGGGCGGGATGGGTCGAGCTGTGCGTCATACGAGAGGGGGACGGCGGTGGAAGCGAGGTCACGTCATGGCGCATGGACGTCGACGACGTCGAGCTCTGATCGCTTGGCCACGAAGGCCTGGCGCGGCGGGGGACGCGGGGCAGTCGACGCTCGAGTACCTCCTGCTGCTCGTGGCCTTTGTCGCAATGGTCGGGGCGCTCGCGCTGCTGTGGCACGCCGCGAGGGACGGCAGGCTCCTCGAGCTTTCCGTCGACGCGGCGTCCCACAGCTCGGGTGGCGGCATGACGTCGCTGCTCAAGGACGTCCTGGAGTATTGACGCGCCTCATGGCGCGGGGAGGGAGCGGCCAGGCGAGCGTCGAGGCCGCCCTGCTCGTGCCCGTCGTGCTGACGCTGCTGGCGCTGCTCGTGCAGCCGGCGTGCGTGCTGTACACGCGCTCCGTCATGGCGTCGACGGCAGCCGAGCTGACTCGTCTCGCCGCCACGTCGCTCGGGACGGAGGGGGACCTGCGCTCCTACGCGCTTCGGCGTCTTGCCGCCGTCCCCAACGTGCCCGTGTTTCACGAGGGAGGCCCGGGCGCCTGGGAGGTCGAGGTCGAGGGCCCGGGGGACGACGGGAGGGTGACGGCGTCCGTCGGGGGCTCCGTGCGGCCGCTCCCGCTGTTCGGCGCGGTCGTGCTGGCGCTGGGGACCTCGGCGGGCGGCGTGGTCGAGCTGGAGGCAGAGGTGACTCGCGAGGTGCGGGCGGACTGGATTGGGGGAGACTATGCGGAGTGGATTGGGGTCTGGGGCTGAGCGCGTCGCGGGCGCGCCCGTGCTCTCGCTGTTCAGGGACGACGAGGACGGCTTCACGACGGTGGGCGTCGCGGTCGCCCTGGTTCTGAGCCTGTCGCTCGTCTTCGCCTCCGCGGGGGCGACGTGGGTGGCGGGGCGCTCCTCCGAGGTCCAGCGCGTGGCCGATGCCTGCGCCATGGCGGGACAGAACGCGGTCGCGGCCTTCTCGACCGTGACCCAGGCGATCGACGCGTGCGTCCTGAGCCTGGGGCTCACGGGAGTCGTGGTGCTGGGCGCGGGCCTGGTCGTCTCGTGCGTCCCGGGGCTTTCCGCCACGGGGGCGCAGATTGTTCAGGCGGGGAGCCGCATCCTCGACGCGCGCGGGGAGTTCGCGCGGAGCGCCGCGGACGGAATCGAGCGCCTCGAGGCGACGCTGCCGCTGCTGATCGTCGCGAACTCGGCGAGCTGCGTCGAGGCCAACTCCGTGGGCGGGATGTCCTACGCGGGATGCGCGCTTCCGTTTCCGTCCGAGTCCAGGTCGGACTTCTCCGGGCTGCGCAAGGAGGTCGACGACGAGCGCCTCGCCGAGCTTTCGGTCGAGATGGGCGAGGTCTCGGACGAGATGGAGCGGGCGCGCCTCCGGGCGCAGGAGGCGCTCGATCGCGGCTGGGAGGCCGACTGCGGGTCGTCGCCGTACTGTCTGTGGGAGCGGGCATCCACGCTCGCCGGCTTGGGGGGATCGCTCAACCCCCGCTACCCGACGTCTGCCGGGTGGACGTTCGGCGCGCCGCTCGCCCGCGCCCGAAACTACTATGCGGCGCGCGTGGCGTCCGCGCAGGTCGGAGGCTCGACCGCCGAGGAGATCACCGACTCCGCCTGTCGCGAGGCCTTCTACGAGTATGCGCTCGAGCAGGTGAGGGGCGGGTCGTATCAGGAGCTTCCGGACGGCAGCGTCTCCATCGACCTTCCGAGCCTGCCGAGAAACGCCGACCAGACCCGCTCGACCACCCTCTACACCGACGTTCGCTGGCCGTGCACGACCGAGGAGGGCGGGAGGACCCTGCACTCCTCGCTGCTGTGCCCCGGGGCAACGGGGGCCTCCGCGGGGCTGGCCTCGGTCGCCGAGGTCGACGCGGGCTCGGTTGCCCGCTGCGACGAGTGCCGGATGGACGTCGGCGATCTCGGAAGGGTCGCCGCCGCCTCGACGCCCATCGACAACGGGTTTGAGTACTACTGGAGGATCATCGTCGAGGCGTCCGAGGACCACGAGCGCGCGAGAAACGAGGAGGTCGCCTTGGAGCAGCGCCTGAAGGGACTAGCCGAGGAGGGCGAGGGGGCCTTCTCGACGGCCCTCGACCAGTTGAGCGTCGCGCGACCCTCCCTGTGCCCGCCGGGCGCCTGGGGCTGCGTCGCCGTCGTCGCCCGCGATGCCTCGAGGGTGGTCCCGACCGAGCTCACCGCCGCGTTCCTCTCGTCCGCAGAGCTCCCCGAGGGGGCGGCCGTCTCCGCAGCCGTCCTCGCCCCGGACCCTTCCACTGCCGAGAACAACGTGCTCTCGCGCTTCTTTGACGCCATCTCGGCGAGCGACTCCGCCCTTGGCGGGGCCCTGGATGGCGTGATGGACCTCTGGGGAAGCCTGCTTCTGGGGTACGGCTCGGCGTACGGGAGCGTGGCCGAGAAGGGCGGCGAGTTTCTTGACAACCTCGACGGGGTGCTCGGGGGGACGGTCGGCGCCTGGCTGAAGGGGCGTCTCAAGCAAGTCATGAGCGACGCCGGCCTCGAGCCCGTTGACCTGCGGCTGCGAAAGCCCGTCCTTGTGAACTCCCAGAAGGTGCTCGACCAGGGAGGCTTCGACCAGGTCTCCTCCGTCCGCGAGCTCGTGGCGACGCTTCCGGACTCGGGCTCGGCGACCGACTTCGCGCAGTCGGTGGGGCTATGGCTTGCCGACGAGGTGGGCACGGAGGAGTTCACCGTCGCCGAGCTCCCGATCCCGGGGACGGGCATCGGCATCCCCCTCACCATCGACCTCTCGAAGCTCGGGGGAGCGGCATGAGCGCGCGCGTCGCCCGCCCGCGGCGAGGGGAGGAGGGCCAGATGACCGTAGAGCTCGCGGTGATGACGCCCGTGGTCATCGTGGTCGCCCTCATCGTGCTCAACCTGATGTGGTTCATCGAGGCGTGCGCCGCGTTCGACCAGGCCGCGCTCGACGCGGTCATCTCCCACGGCGTGGCTCCGGCAGGCGAGCAGACCCAGGTCGCGGCTGTCGACGAGGTGGAGTCCGCCCTCTCCGAGGCGCTGGGTCGGGAAGAAACCTGTGAGGTCGAGGTGAGCGCGAGCGCGGTGGAGGGCGGCGGGGAGGGGACGACGTTTGTCATATCGCCCCTGCTCACGCGCTATACCTGCACGCTCACCTATCGTCCGTGGCCACGCCTTCTCAGGATGCCGGGAATCACCTACGCCGCACCGCTCGCCCTGCGCCACGAGCGACAGCTCGTGGTGGACCGCTATCGGCCCGGGGTGGTGGTCTAGATGGTGGCGGCGCGTCTGCGCTCTGACGAGCGCCCGGGGGAGGTTCTCGAGGTCACGGTGCTCTCCGCCTGGAGAGACAGGCTGAGGGGTCTTCTCGGCACGGACGAGGACGCCCCCGCGGTGCTTCTGACCCTGTGTTCCTCCATACACACCTTTGGGATGCGATACCCCCTTGACGTCGCCTTTATTGGGGAGCGTGGGGAGGTGCTTCTCGTCAAGAGGGGACTTTCGCCGGGGCGGGGCGCGTCTCACCCGCGCGCCCGGTGCGTCGTGGAGAGGCCGGCCCGCGAAGGGGGCTGGCTCGAGGAGGGCGAGCATCTGTGGGCCTGCTCGATCAGCGCGGACGGCGTCGGGGCTCTCTAGAAGGGGTGAATCATGGGTAACGGTTCGGGAAGATACGAGGTCAAGCGATGCCCACGGTGCGACTCGGAGCTCTACGCGGACATGGACGTCTGCTACGGGTGCCTCTACGACTTCTCGCGGGGCGCCGCGAGGGAGGTGCCGCTCCCGTCGGTGATGGAGCGCTCATTGGCGCTGCGCCATGCAGATGAGGTCGGCGTCGTCGTGCGGGGCTCTGCGCTCGAGGTGTGGACGCCGGTGGGCGATGGGGGAGCGGTCGTTGGCGGGAGAGCGTCGTGCGACGTCATCCTCCGCGCGCCTCCCGTCTCCGACCGGCACCTGCGCCTTGTGCCCACGTCGGACGGGATGGAGGTGAGTGACCTCGGCTCCTCCGTCCGGGCGACGTATCGCAGCCGCCCCATCGACCGCCGCGTCGTGGTCCCGTACGGCGACGCAATCGATGTCTGCGGCTGCCAGCTCACGATGACGGGCCCGCGGCCGACATCTCCGAGCGGGACGTGACGGCCCCTCGGCAGCGCAGGGTCGCGCGCCTCCTCTTCCCAGAAAAAAGTCTTTGACAGCGACGGCGAGTTTGGTATAGTAATTCCCGCACCAAATGGCTGGGTAGCTCAGTTGGTAGAGCAGGGGACTGAAAATCCCCGTGTCAGGGGTTCGACTCCCTTCCCCGCCACCAGAACTTTCGCAGGTCGGAGGCCATGTGTCTCCGGCCTGCTTTGCTATCTGCACGTTTTTCTCCGCTAAGCTCCGCTAAGGCCGCCTGCGCCTCGTCGCCCCCGTGTCACCCTTCTCGCTAGTAGCGCACCTCGAAGTCGCGCTCGCCCTCCACCAGGGGGATGTCCTCGCGCTGGTCCACGGTGTAGCTGATGGGGTGGCGGCGATACGCCTCGAGCATGCCCGAGAAGAACGCTCCCACGTGGGCCGCGCTGCCCTGGATCTCCGCGCTGACCGAGCCGTCGCGCTCGTTTCTCACCCAGCCGGTGAGGCCGAGCCCGCGCGCCACGCTCATCGAGGTCCAGCGAAAGCCGACGCCCTGCACCTGCCCGACGAAGCGCAGCCGCAGCCGACGCGCGTCCTCGGGCAGCGGCTGCGCCGGCTCCCGCCTCGTCCCGTCGTCTCTGCGCCCAAACCTGAGCATGGCGGCCGTCCCTTCGAGCCCTGTCGGCAATTGATGGTTACCGCGCGAGAAACGCCGCGCGCGTATGCGTACGCGTACAATACTAGCTGCGTTGAGCAATCCCACGAGGCGCGGGCGGCGAACGGATGCGCCGCGCCCGCTCGCAAGGAGGATCGATGGGCTGCACAAGAAGAGAGTTCCTCGCGCTGGCGTCCGCGGGCGCCGCCGTTGGCCTGGCCGGCTGCACCCCCGCCGCGCAGCCGCCCCAGACCCCGACCGAGGACCCCGAGTCCCCCGACCCCTCCGTCGACCTCACGGAGTTCGAGTCGCTGGCGCTCGACGCCGGCGCCTGGCGCTACGACGAGGAGAACGACGTCTACTACCAGCTCGGCCTGCGCTACTGCCTGTCTCCTGCGACCGAGACCTACGAGTCCCTCGCGGTCTTTGTCCCCGGGGCCTATTTCACGGCCGAGAAGAACGGGTCAACGTATACCTGCACCGTGAACGAGAAGGCCGTGGTGGGCGCCTTCACCGCCGCCACCGCGCCTGTCCTCATGCCCATCAACACCGGGACGCTCGCCGCGCAGGCAAGCCCCACCACCTACGCCTTCGACGGCCTCGCGCCCTATCTAGACGCCGGCTGCATCTACGTCTACGCCGGCTTCCGCGGCAGGTCCGCGGGCTATGACACGGCCTCCGGCTCCGACGAGCTCTTCCCGGGCGGCTCTCCCTGGCCGGTCGTGGACCTCAAGGCGGCGATCAGGTACCTGCGCTACAACGCCGCCGCCCTTCCTTGCGACGCGAGCCGGGTATTTGTCTTTGGCTTCGGCGCCGGCGGCGGGCTGAGCGCGGTGCTCGGCTCCTCCGGCGATGCCGCTCTCTTCGAGCCCTACCTGGACTCGATCGGCGCGATCACGCACGACGCCGAGGGGCAGGCGGTCTCGGACGCCATCGCCGGCAGCGCCTCGTGGTGCCCCGTCACGTCCTTTGACGTGGCGGACGCCGCCTACGAGTGGGGCCAGGGCCAGTACGCGAGCGAAGCCACGCGCGCTGAGGGCACCTGGACGCGCCTGTTCTCGCAGGATCTCGCCGGGGCCTACGGGACCTGGGTCAACGAGATGGATCTCCGCGACGCGGATGACGCCCAGCTCACGCTCGACGAGACCGAGGCGGGCGTCTACTCGATGGGCTCCTACGCGAGTGCCCTGCTCGACGTCATCGACGAGGCCGCCACGCACTTCGTGCAGAACACCTCGTTCCCCTATGCCTACACCCCGCAGCGCCTCGAGGACCCCACCTTCCCCGGCGACCCCAACCTCGCCGCGACGCGCGAGGCGGATGCCGCCATGAGCGCCGCTCCCGCCGAGGCGGTCGCCGACGGGACGGGTCAGGAGACGGTGGGCGAGGCCGCCGCGGGGGACGCCGAGACGGCAGAGGCGCCCGCCGAGACGCCCGCTCAGGATCCCGCGCAGGTCACGCTCACGGGCGTCGCCCAGGTCCAGTCGACCATCTACGACACCGCGCAGAGCTACTTCGCCGCGCTCAACGCGCAGAACTGGTGGATCAACTACAACCACCGCTCCGGGAGCGTCTCGGTCTCGAGTCTGCGCGACTTTGTCTTGAACCTGCGCCCCGCCGCGCTCGACGCGTCCCCCTTCGACCATCCGGACCGCAGCTCCCAGACCAACCAGCTCTTTGGCATCGGCGAGGAGTCGACGCTGCACTTCGACGCCCTCGCCGAGGGCCTGATCCAGGCCAACCTCGACGCCTATGCGTCCTGCGAGGACTGGCCGGCCGAGCTTGAGGCGGACTGGGAGGAGGACCTCGAGAAGGTCGACTCCCTCGAGACCGACATGGTGACGCGCGTGGCCATGATGAACCCGCTCTTCTGGCTGAGCGGCCACTACGAGGGCTACGGGCAGGCGACCGTTGCGCCGCACTGGCGCATCAACGAGGGACTCTTTGACACCGACGTCCCCCTCGGCACCGCGCCCAACATCGTCTTCGCGCTGAGGAAGTACGACGGCGTGACCGACGTCGCCCACACCCCGGTCTGGGGTCAGGGGCACGTCCTGGCGGAGCGCTCCGGCTCGGCGACGGCCAACCTCGTCGCCTGGGTCACGTCCTGCTGCTCGGCGTAAGGTCACGTCTGACGATGGCAGCCGTCTCGATCGAGTGCCGCGACAGGGGAGAGGAACCCTCGGGCAGCCTCCCCATGCGACAGACCCTCGCCGTGGGGATCACGCTCTTCTCGATGTTCTTTGGCGCGGGCAACCTCATCCTCCCGCCCCTGCTCGGCGTCCAGGCGGGCACCGAGAGCCTTCCTGCCCTGCTGGGGTTCTTTGCCGCGGGCGTGGGGCTGCCGGTCCTGGGGATCGTCGCCGTCGCGCTCGCGGGCACCCTGCGCGAGCTCGCCGCGCGCGTGCACCCGCTCTTTGCCCGCGTCTTCGTCGCCCTCGTCTATCTGGCCATCGGTCCGTGCCTCGCCATCCCGCGCACGGCCTCGACCGCCTTTGAGATGCTCGCCCCGCTTCTGCCCGCGGACAGCTCGGTCGACGCGGCGCGCCTCGCGTTCTCGCTCGCCTTCTTCGCGCTGGCGTTTCTGCTCGCGCTGCGTCCGGGGCGGCTCACGAGGTTTCTCGGGCGCGTCACCGGGCCCGCGCTCATAGCACTCATCGTCGCGGTGGTCGGCGCCGCGCTCTTCTCGCTGCTCTCGGGAGGCGCAGAGGCGCCCGCCGCGCCGGTGGCCCCCTATGACGGCAACGCCCCCGTCCAGGGCTTCCTCACAGGCTACCAGACCATGGACCTGCTCGCCTCGCTCACCTTCGGCCTCGTCATCGCCGAGAACGTCCGTGGGCTCGGCGTCGCGGACGGGCGCGGCGTGATGCGGGAGGTCTGCCGCGCCGGCGTGATCGCTGGCGCGCTCATGATGCTCGTCTACGGCGGGCTCTGTCTCGTGGGACTTGAGCTGAGCGCCCCGCTTGCGGGTGCCACCAACGGGGCCGAGGTCATCACGGAGTCGGCGACGCTGCACTTTGGCCTGCTCGGGACGGTGCTCGTCGCCGCCATCTTCCTGCTCGCGTGCCTGAACGTGTGCGTCGGCCTCATCAGCTGCTGTGGGACGTACTTCTCGGGCGAGCTGCCCCGCGTCTCGTACCGTGCCTGCGCGCTCGTCTTCGCGGTTTTCTCCTGCGCCGTCTCCAACCTCGGGCTCGACGCGATCCTGAGCTTCTCGGCGGCGCTGCTTGGGGCGCTCTACCCGCCCGCGATCGTGCTCGTGGTCATGGGCATGCTGAGAAGACCCTACGACGCCCTCCCGAGCGTCTGGCCATGGACGGTCGGGGTGACCGTGGTCGTGAGCTCGGTCGAGTCGGCGCGTGACGTGCTCGCGCCCGACCTCTCCCTGCCCCTCGACGCGCTCCCGCTGGCAGACCTCGGCCTCGGATGGGTGCTTCCCGCGGCGCTCG
This sequence comes from Olsenella sp. An293, assembly GCF_002159495.1. Taxonomy (GTDB): domain Bacteria; phylum Actinomycetota; class Coriobacteriia; order Coriobacteriales; family Atopobiaceae; genus Thermophilibacter. Next base: position 3,490 of record NZ_NFIT01000005.1, on the reverse strand, counting down.
CCGCCGCCCTCTGCTGCGCCGCGACGCTCGTCGCGCGGCGTCTCCGCCCGGCTCAGGCTCCGGGCGGCAGGACCTCGTGAGAAAGGAACCGTCGTGACCGTCAGAAACAGAAAGCCCCGCGCCCTTCTCGGCATCTTTGCGCTCGCGCTCGCGGCGTGCCTCGTCGTCCTCGCGGCGGGCTGCACGGGCGAGACCGCCTCGCAGACGCAGGGAGACGACGCCACGGCCCCCGCCGAGCAGACCTCGGGCGCCGACATCTCCTCCGTCGACGCGGACGACCCTTACGCCACGGGCGTGCACCACGCCAAGATCGAGGTCGAGGGCTACGGCACGATCGAGGTGGCGCTCAACGCCAACGTGGCGCCCATCACGGTCTCCAACTTCTGTCACCTCGTGGAGGAGGGCTTCTACGACGGCCTGACGTTTCATCGCGTGGTGCCGGGCTTCATGATCCAGGGCGGGGACCCCGAGGGCAACGGGACCGGCGGCTCGGACGCCACGATCAAGGGCGAGTTCGAGGACAACGGCGTGGAGAACAACATCCCGCACGTGCGCGGGACGATCTCCATGGCGCGCGCGAGCGACTACGACTCCGCGAGCTCCCAGTTCTTCATCATGCAGGAGGAGGCGGACTACCTGGACGGCCAGTACGCGGCGTTTGGGACCGTGACCTCGGGCATCGAGGTCGTCGACGCCATCTGCGAGGGCGTGTCCATCGCCGACGAGGCAAGCGGCCTGGTCACGGAGCAGACCCAGCCCGTCATCTCGAGCATCACGCTCGTTGACTAGAAACCGCTTGCAAGACATAAACGTACTAACCTACTTGAGTGTGCTTAAGGTTTCAATACCGTTTCCGTAAACGACATGGATTCACCTGTCTCCGTGCTATACTGAGCAGCAGTGAAAGGAGCTGCCAATGTATGGCATAGGGGAGTACCTCGTCCATCCCGGTCAGGGCGTCTGTCGCGTGGAGGAAGTGACGGAGGGACCCCAGGCGGTCTATCGGCTGCTGCCCGTTGGCAAGCGTCATCCGGTGCACATCAGCTTTCCCATCGCCAACGAGGCACGCCTGAGGCCGGTCCTCACGCGCGACGAGGCGCAGCACATCATCGACGTCTATCCCGCCCTCGAGGTCGAGAGCTTCACCGCGCGCAACAACTCGCTCGAGGAGGAGCACTACCGCAGCGAGATGCGGCAGGGCTCGTGCCTCGACTCCGTGCGCATCGCCAAGACCTTCCGCATCCGCATAGAGGACCTCTCGGCGCGCAACAAGAAGCCGCCCGTGGCCTACGAGCGCATTCTCAAGGAGGCGCGCGAGCGTTCGTGTGCGGAGTTGGCGGTCGCGCTCGGCATCACGCCGGAGGACGTCGCCGTCCTCTTTGAGCAGCGCATGGGCGAGGAGAGTCAGAACTAGCGCCGCTTTGGCAGCCCCTCGGAGGTTACGTCTCTCGCACGGTTGCGTGGGCAAGTTGTGACGGCGGTCGGCTCTGCCGGTAGAATGGGCACCATCTGAATGAGCCGTACCCAAGGAGGCACCATGGCGGAAAACGACATGGCGACGACTAACGCCGCAACCGAGAGCCGCGCGATCATCACCGTTCTGGGTGGGGACCGCCCCGGAATCGTTGCCGCGGTCGCCGGCGCGCTCAGCGAGCGCAATGCCAACATCCTCGACATCTCTCAGACCATCCTGCAGGGCACCTTCACGATGACGATGCTCGTCGACCTGGGCCCTGCGGACTTCTCCGACCTCAAGGCCTGCCTGGACGAGCTCTCCGCAACCCTCGGCGTGCAGATCATGATGCAGCGCGAGGAGGTCTTCAGGTACATGTACCGTCTCTAGGGGGCGCGTCGGGCCGTCTCCTCGGCCCGGCAACAGATGAGGAGGTAGCCCATGATCCGCATTCCCAAGGGGGCCGGCTGGCCCATCCTGACGCCGCGCGACACGCCGGCCTTCGACCATGTCGCCGACGCCTATCCCATGCCCTCGGTCGCCCTCGGGCTGCCCCCCGTCTCCGACGGGCTCTATCACGGCTACGAGGACGTGGACGTGGTCCCCGCCGAGCTGTACGAGAAGTACGACGTCAAGCGCGGCCTGCGCAACGCGGACGGCTCAGGCGTGCTCGTGGGCCTCACGACGATCTCCAACGTCCACGGCTACAACCGGACCGAGCACGGCATCGAGCCCGACGACGGCCAGCTGATCTATCGTGGCTACGGCGTGGACCAGCTCATCAACGCCGCGCAGGCCGATGACCGCTTTGGCTACGAGGAGGTCGCCTACCTGCTCATCTCCGGGCGCCTTCCCACGCGCGACGAGCTCGACGACTTCCGCGCCCGCATCGACGCGCGCAAGCAGCTCCCCGAGGGCTATCTGGGCATCTTCCCGCGCGCCACGTACAGCCACTCCATCATGAACGTGCTGCAGCGCGCGACGCTGCTGCTTTACGCCTTCGACCCCACGCCGGACGACACCTCGCCTACGCACGAGATCGACGTCGCGCTCTCGCTGCTCGGCCGCTGGCCTCGCACGGCGGCCGTGGCGCACGCTGCGCACGTCGCCGAGCAGAACGACACCAAGCTCATGGTCCCGCCCGTCCGCGAGGGCTACTCGATGGCCGAGACCGTGCTCGACGTCCTGCGCAGCGACGAGGGCTTCTCGCACGAGGAGGCGATGCTACTCGACGTCATGCTCATCCTCCACGCCGAGCACGGCGGCGGCAACAACTCCACGTTCACCACGCGCGTCCTGTCGTCCTCCGGGACCGACGCCTACTCAGCCTACGCGGCGGCCATCGGATCGCTCAAGGGTCCCAAGCACGGCGGCGCCAACTACAAGGCCAACGACATGATCGAGGACGTCGCCGCCCACGTGCGCGACTGGTCAAATGACGACGAGGTGGCGGACTACCTGGGCAAGATTCTGCGCAAGGAGGCCTTCGACAAGGCCGGTCTGCTCTACGGCCTGGGCCATGCCGTCTACACCAAGACCGACCCGCGCGCCGAGATCATCCGCTCCTATGCGCGCAAGCTCGCCGAGCAGAAGGGTCAGGTCGAGAAGCTCGACCTCATCGCGAGCATCGAGCGCCTGGGCCCGCAGGTCATGCGCGACGTCCGTGGCATCACCAAGTCCATCAGTACCAACATCGACATGTACACCGGCTTCGTGTACTCGATGCTCGGCATCCCCCAGGACCTCTACACCCCGATCTTCGCGATGGCGCGCCTTGCGGGCTGGACGGCCCACCGCATGGAGGAGCTCTACGGCGCGGGGCGCATCATCCGTCCCGCCTACAACTCCGTCATGCCCAACTCGGAGGGCTACGTGCCGCTCGACGAGCGCTAGGGTCAAGGCCTCGTTCTTCTCGCCCGCCATCTCCAGATCGCGTGCCAAACGTTGGTGTCAGAGCACCCCTGAAAAGGGGTGTGGCCACCGCCTAGAATCTTCAGTTACCACGCTGACAGAGACTTGGGAGATGACCACATGGAC
>NZ_NFIT01000004.1 GCF_002159495.1 Olsenella sp. An293 | reverse complement strand
CCCCCCTACGCCACGCAGACCGGCGGCGCCTGGTACGAGGGCACGGCCGACGCCGTGACCCAGAACCTTGGCTACATCGAGACCAACGATCCCGAGTACGTCCTCATCCTCTCCGGCGACCAGCTCTACCGCATGGACTATGACGACATGCTCGCCACGCACAAGGCCAACAACGCCGACCTCACCATCGCGGTCATGCCCGTGCCCTGGGAGGAGGCCTCCCGCTTTGGCATCCTCACCGCCGAGGACGACGGCCGCATCACCAAGTTCTCCGAGAAGCCCAAGCAGCCCGATTCAAACCTCGCCTCCATGGGCATCTACATCTTCAACGCCGACCTTCTCGTCGAGACGCTGAAGGAGGACGCCAACGACCAGAACTCCAGCCACGACTTTGGCGGAGACATCATCCCCAAGCTCCTGGCCGACGGCAAGCGCCTGTTCACCTACAAGTTCGAGGGCTTCTGGCGCGACGTTGGCACCATCTCGAGCTACCACGAGACGAGCATGGACCTTCTTGGCCCCAACCCCGCCTTTGACATCTTCAGCACCACCTTCCCGATCATGAGCAACGCCTCCACGCGCCCGCCTGCGTTCGTGGGCAAGGACGCCACGATCGACGACAGCCTCGTCGCCAACGGCTGCCAGGTCTACGGTACCGTCAAGCACTCCATCCTCTCGACCGACGCCTACGTTGGCGAGCGTGCCACGGTCATCGACTCCGTGCTGCTCCCGGGCGCCGTCGTCAAGGACGGGGCCAACGTCGTGCGCGCCATCCTGGGCGAGAACTCCACGGTCGAGGAGAACGTCAGCGTCGGCAGCGTCGACACCACCAAGGACACCGCCGTCATCGGCAACGACGTGGTCGTCGGGAAGGGGGAGAACTAATCATGGAAAAGGTCATCGGCCTTATTACCTGCAACTACTCCGCCAAGGAGTCCAGCCCGCTCAATGAGAGCCGCCCGATGGCGTCGCTGCCCTACTTCGGCCGCTACCGTCTCGTCGACTTTGCGCTCTCCAACTTCGTGAACTGCGGCATCCGCACCGTGGGCATGGTCATGCCGTACAACTACCGCTCGATCATCGACCACGTTGGCTCCGGCAAGGACTGGGACCTCGACCGCAAGAACGGCGGCCTGTTCATCCTGCCCGGCTCCGCCTTCGGCACGTCCCGCACCGGCGCCCGCTTCCTGCTGCGCGACCTGGTCCACAACAAGGCCTACTTCACCCGCAGCACCTCCGACGCCGTGTTCTTCTCGACGGCCAACTTTGTCTACAACATCGACCTCGACAAGGTCTACGAGGCCCACAAGGCCTCCGGCGCGGACATCACCGTCCTGACCAAGACGGCCTCCGAGAAGGACCCCGACGTCACCGCCTTTGACGTCGAGGACGGCCGCGTCTGCGGCGTCCACCACGGCACCGCCTTTGGCGAGACGATGTTCCTGGACTGCTTCGTGATCAATCGCCACCTGCTGCTCGACATGTTCGACTGGTACGCGGCGACCGACTACCTGGACCTCTTCGAGGCCATGACCGGTGACTTTGGTCGCGTGAACGTCCGCACCTACGACTTCGACGGCTACGTCGCCCCGATCTTCAACAAGCGCGCCTACTTCCGCGCCAACATGGACCTGCTCGACCCGCGCATCACCGGCGAGCTCTTCGTGGAGGAGCGCTTCATCAAGACCAAGACCCACGACACGCCGCCCGCCAAGTTCGAGGTCGGCAGCCACGTCTGCCACTCCGCCGTCGCATCCGGCGACCGCATCTACGGCAACGTCAGCGACTCCATCCTCGGCCGCAACGTCATCATCGAGGCGGGCGCCACGGTGCGCAACTCCATCGTGATGCAGGGCTGCGTCGTCAAGAGCGGCGCTCGCGTCGAGAACGCGATCGTCGACCGCGGCAACGTCGTCCCCGCCGGCACCGAGCTGAGGGGCACCCCCGAGGACGTGCTGATCAAGGAAAAGGCTCGCGACTAGGATCGAGGGGATGGACGTGTCCACACAAGCAAAGCGCAGGAAGATTCGCGTGCTCTTCGCCACCTCCGAGGCCGTGCCCTTCGCCAAGACGGGCGGCCTGGGTGACGTCGCGGGCTCGCTGCCCCGCGCCCTCAAGCACGCCGGCGCCCGTGCCGCCGTCATCATGCCCAAGTACGCCAGCATCCCGCAGGAGTACAAGGACCAGATGAAGCACGTCGCGGACTTCTACGTTCCGCTCGCGTGGCGCAACGAGTACTGCGGCATCGAGAAGCTCACGCTGCAGGACCTCGACTTCTACTTCATCGACAACGAGGCCTACTTCAAGCGCGACGGCCTCTACGGCTACTTCGATGACGGCGAGCGCTTCGCATTCTTCTCGAAGGCCATCTGCGAGGCCATCGCCAAGGTCCCCGAGCTCGAGTGCGACATCCTGCACTGCAACGACTGGCAGACGGCGCTGTGCTGCGTCTTCCTGCGCGAGTTCTACCAGCAGATCCCGCAGTGCGCCAACGTCAAGACCATCTTCACGGTCCACAACGTCAAGTTCCAGGGCCAGTACAGCGACAAGGTCCTCGAGGAGGTCCTGGGCCTCGCCCACATCCCCGCGGCCCGCGACCAGCTCTACTGCGACCGCGACTCGGTCAACTACATGAAGGGCGCGCTCTGCTACGCGGACTACCTCACCACGGTGAGCCCGAGCTACGCCAACGAGCTGCAGATGCCCTTCTACGGCGAGGGCCTCGACGGCATCTTCCGCCGTCGCTGCGACGTCCTGAGCGGCATCCTGAACGGCATCGACCAGACCATCTGGAACCCGACGACCGACCCGATGATCCCGGCCAACTACTCCGCCAAGGAGCTCGAGAACAAGGCCGAGTGCAAGCGCGCGCTGCAGGAGGAGCTGGGCCTCGCCCAAGATCCCACGCGCCCGCTCGTGGTCTCCATCGGCCGCCTCACCGATCAGAAGGGCCTGGGCCTGGTGCGCTACGCGATGGACCACCTCATGCAGCGCGGCGTCCAGGTTGCGATCCTGGGCACGGGCGACAAGGACCACGAGGACGCGTTCCGCTACTTCGACGCCAAGTACGGCGACCAGATGTGCGCGCGCATCGCCTTTGACAACGCGCTCTCTCACCGCATGTACGCCGGCGGCGACCTCCTGCTCATGCCGTCCGAGTTCGAGCCGTGCGGCCTCTCCCAGATGATCGCCATGCGCTACGGCACCCTCCCGGTCGTGCGCGAGACCGGCGGCCTGCGCGACTCGGTTACCCCGTACAACAAGTACACGGGCGAGGGCACGGGCTTCTCGTTTGCCAACATGAACGCCGACGAGATGGCCGACACCCTTCTCGGCGCCTGCGAGATCTTCTGGACGGATCAGGACGCGTGGACTAAGCTCATGCTTCAGGCGATGGACGCCGACTTCAGCTGGCGTCGCGCCGCGAACGACTACATGGACATCTACCACGGTCTTCACCCGGAGATCATCAGGTACAACAAGAGAAGAGATAGGTAGCGCTTGAAAGCACGTCACGTAACCTCAGAGCCTGAGTACAGAAGTCCTTTCGGTGCCGTCCAGTTGGGCGGCACCGTTTCGCTGAGCATCGACGTATGGGGCGACGACGTCGTTTTCTGCACCCTGCGCGCCTGGACCGACGCGCAGGGCGAGCAGCTCATCGAGATGCGCGGCACCAACGAGGGCGACCACCTGCGCTTCACGGCGAGCTACAAGCCGGCGACGACCGGCGTCGTCTGGTACAACTTCGACATCGAGGCGAGCGACGGCGCCGTGTGGCGCTACGGCGCCCGCGAGGGCTGGACCACCGGCGAGGGCGCCTTCACCTACGGCGACCCGCCGTCGTTTCAGATCACGGTGTACCAGCCGCGCCCCCACCAGCCCCGGTGGTATCGCGAGGGCGTGGTCTACCAGATCTTCCCCGACCGCTTCGCGCGCGGCGAGGACTGGCGCGAGCGCGCCGCCGCCTCGCTTGCCGTGCACCGCAAGGGCGGCCCCGGCCGTGAGCTCGTGGAGGACTGGGACACCCCGCCGACCTACGCCCGCACCGAGGACGGCGGCATCGCTCACTGGGACTTCTACGGCGGCACGCTCGAGGGCATCCGCGAGAAGCTGGACTACCTCGAGAGCCTCGGCGTGACGGTGCTCTACCTCAACCCCATCTTCGAGGCGGCGAGCAACCACCGCTACGACACGGCGGACTACCTGCGCGTCGATCCCATGCTCGGCGACGAGCAGAGCTTCAGGGCGCTGTGCGTGGACGCCGCCGAGCACGGCATCTCCGTCATCTTGGACGGCGTCTTCAACCACTGCGGAGCCGACTCGCGCTACTTCAACCGCTTTGGCACCTACCGCGAGCCCGGCGCGTGGCAGGGCGAGCAGTCGCCGTACCGCGACTGGTTCACCTTCAACGACGACGGCACCTACGCCGGCTGGTGGGGCGACCAAAACCTCCCGAGCTTCCGCGCCGACTGCGAGCCGTTCCACGAGCTCGTGTGCGGGCGCGACGGCGTGATTCGCCGGTGGCTGCGCTCCGGCGCGCGCGGCTGGCGCCTCGACGTGGCCGACGAGCTCACCGACGAGTTCATCGCCCAGATCAAGCGCGCCCTTCTCGCCGAGAAGCCCGACGGCGTGCTCATAGGCGAGGTCTGGGAGGACGCCTCCAACAAGCTCGCCTACGGCAAGCTGCGCCAGTACTTCCAGGGCGCCGAGCTCGACGGGACGATGAACTACCCGCTGCGAACCGGGCTTCTCGCCTTCATACGCGGCGAGATCGGGGCCTCCGAGCTTGCTGCGCGTCTTGAGCAGCTGCGCGAGAACTACCCGCGCGACAACTTCTACTCCGCCCTCAACCTCATCGGCAGCCACGACCGCGAGCGCCTGTTCACGATGCTCGGCGGCGCCCCCGACCCGGACTCGGTGCCGGAGGAGGAGCGCGCGGGCTTTCGTCTCACGGACGACCAGGCGGGTCTTGCCATGGCGCGCCTGTGGGTGGTGGCCCTGCTCCAGATGACGCTTCCCGGCGTGCCGTGCGTCTACTACGGCGACGAGCGCGGCGTCGAGGGCTTCCGCGACCCCTACAACCGCGCGCCCTTCCCCTGGGACGGCGGCCGCGCGGACTGCACCAGCATCTACCGCAACGCCATCGCCGTGCGCCGGACGCTGCCGCTCTTTGTGGACGGCGAGTTCGAGCCCTTCGCCTCCGGTGAGGACATCTTTGGCTTCTGGCGCCGCAAGGACGGCGAGGCGGTCTGCGTCCTGGCCAACGGGTCGCTCTCCAATGCCCACGCCGTGAAGGTGCCGATGATCGGCGACGCCGTCGCCGACGTCATCTCGGGCCAGACGCCCAAGGTCGCAAACGGCCAGGCGGAGATCTTCCTGTGGCCGCTCGGCACGGCGGTGCTCCACTTCCACCGCTCCGAGCGCCTGCAGCAGCCGCTCGAGCGCGGGATGGGCGTGCTCTGCCACATCACCTCCGTCCCCAACGACGGCCGTCCCGGCACGCTCGGCGCCCCGGCGCGCCGCTTCGTGGACTGGCTCGCCGCGGGCGGCCAGACCTACTGGCAGGTCCTACCCGTCAACCCCACGGACGAGTACGGCTCCCCCTACGCGGGCGTCTCGGCGTTCGCCGGCAACGTCGCGCTGCTCGAGGACGACGTCGAGACGGTTCTCAGGCGTCTCGAGAAGATCGGCAACGACGAGGACTACGTCCAGTTCTGCAACGAGAACGACTACTGGCTCACGCCCTATGCGATCTTCTGCGCCATCAAGGAGGTGCTGGGCGGGGCGCCCTGGCAGACGTGGCCGGCGCGCTACCGCCACTACAGCCCGAGCCACACGCGCAACCCCCGCATCGCCATGGCGGCCGAGAACCACAAGCGCCTGCAGTACGAGTTCGACCGCGAGTGGAACGAGCTTCGCGAGTACGCGCGCGAGCGCGGCGTGCAGATCGTGGGCGACATGCCGATGTACGTCTCGGGCGACTCCTCCGACGTCTGGAGCGAGCCGGACATCTTCGACCTGGACGAGTACGGGCACGCCCGCCGCGTGGCCGGCGCCCCCGGCGACGCCTTCGCGCCCGAGGGCCAGGTCTGGGGCAACCCCACCTACCGCTGGGACATCCTGCGCGAGCAGAACTACGGCTGGTGGCTGCGCCGCTTCAGCCGCGCGCTCGCGCTCTACGACTACGTGCGCCTCGACCACTTCATCGGGTTCTCGTCGTACTTCTCGATTCCCGCGGGCAAGCCCGCGAGCGAGGGCTCGTATGCGTTTGGCCCGGGCATGGAGCTCTTCGAGGCCGCGCATCGCCAGTTTGGCCCGCTGCCGTTCATCGCGGAGGACCTCGGCGCCATCACGCCGGCCGTGCGTGCCCTGGTGTGCGCGACGGGCATCCCGGGCATGGACGTGGTCCAGTTCTCCGACGGCGACGTCCGCGAGGGCTACGCGCCGCGGCCCGAGACTGTCTGCTACACGGGCACGCACGACAACCAGACCTTCGTGGGCTTCTGCGAGAGCCGCTTTGGCGTCGAGGGCGACGAGGCCGTGGAGCTTGCCGACGAGCTCGAGCGGCGAGCGCTTGCGTCCGAGGCCGACGTGGTCATCGTGCCGCTGCAGGACGTGCTGGGCCTGGACGACGCCGCGCGCATGAACGTGCCCGGCGTGGCCGAGGGCAACTGGTCCTGGCAGGCCGAGTGGGCCGACGTCGACGCCGCGTCCGAGCGCCTGCGCGAGCTGGCGACGCTTCGCGCGGGGGATGGCGCGGGCCGCGCGGGCTAGAAATCCGCACCTCGCTGATGTCCTTCTTGCCCGCGCTAGACGATATGTGGGGTTCCTGCCGCTCCCCACATATCGTCTAGTTTGCGTCTTGGCCTCAGCGGGGGCGCGACACGCCCTCGCACATCTCGTCAAACGTCACGAGGCGGGCGCCAAGCTCGCGTGCCGTCTCATCGCAGCCGGCCGTGAACCCGGAGCGCGAGAAGGCCCATCGTGCGTCCGCACTGTTGGCCCCCGCGAGATGGGCGCGGCGGTCTAGCTTGAGAAGCTGATCGGCTCCCATGGGCTCGCCCCGCCACTTGCACTCCCCAACCATGACGGTCTGTGAGCCGTCAACCGCAACGAGGCCGATCTCCGCCTCGCAGCGCGCCTGGGGATCGTTGCCCCACCACCGACCGACGTCGGTCATGGGGAACGGCAGGCGTCCCTGCGCAAGCTGACGCCAGAGCCAGTCGCGGCAGATTCCCTCAAAGACGGGTCCCAGATGCTCGGGTAGGCCCTCTCCGATGCGGGCGACCACCGTTTGACCCAGGCCGCGCTCGATGAGGGCGCGATATGGCCGGATGAAGCGATACCAGAACCTGAAGAGACTGTCGGAGAGCCGCCATACCGCCTTGCGCCCCCCGCGCGCGGGAATCGGCTCTTCTCGCTCAACCAGGCCAATGCGCGCGAGCTCCTTGAGGTAGTAGTCAAGCGCGGCTGTCGAGAGGCCCGCCCTCGTTGCGATTTGGTTGTGTTGCGAGGCTCCCCCTGCTATTGCCGAGACCACGGCGTTATAGGGCGCCACCTTGCTGACTCCCTGCTTGAGCAGGCTCTCGGGCTCCTCGTAGAGAATGGAGCTGGGGTCAAGGAACGCGTCCGCGATGTTCTCCGAGAGCCCCCTCTCTTCTGAAAACTGTAGGAGATAGAGCGGCACGCCTCCCACCATGCCATAGATCGCGGCGGCATCCTCAGGCGTCATGTGCGGGAAGAACCTCAGGGAGTCAAAGAAGTCAAAGGGCTTGAGCTCAATCTGGGCCGTGCGCCGTCCGTAGAGCGGGCTCTCCTTGTTCAGCAGCTGCTCCTTCATGAACGAAAGAGAGGAGCCGCAGAGCACGAGAAACAGCTGTGACCGGTCTTTCCTGCGGTCAATGACCGTCTGCAACACGGAGGGAAAGCTCGTGTCTGACTTGGCAAGATAGGGAAACTCATCTATCACAAGGACGCCCCGCTCCTCGCGCGTCGCATCAAAGGCCGCCTCGAGCGCCAGCCGGAAGTCAGCATAGACGGGGGCGCTCTCGGGGCTGGCGTCTGGGTTCTGAAGCGACCACACGGCTTGGCTCAGGAGGCGCAGGTTCATGGCGGCGTCGTCCTCCACGGCGGCGCACCAGCCGCAGCGCAGGTCTCGCGTGAACTCACTCAAGAGGGCGGACTTTCCCACGCGGCGGCGGCCGTACAGCCCGATGAACTCAAAGCCGCCAGATTCGTAGCGCCTGTGCAGCAGTGCGAGCTCACGCTCTCTCCCGATGAACACTGTCCCACCTTTCTCGATGTTACCGTAGTCTATTTTACCAAACAATTCTTTAGCAAAGTATTCTTGGGTATATGTTGTGAACGCGCGCAATTCACTGGCCTGTTCGGGTTGGACGCCCGCCGGCCCTCTGCCCAGATGCCGTTTCGAGTGGAGGCGGGGCCGGTGCGAGGCGGCACGCTCTTCTCCGCGGTCCCGTTTCCCGTATGGGCGGCAACGGCCAAGCCCTGCCAAGAAGAACCTGTGAGACCACGTCTCGCTCGCTACAATGGGGCGAGAAGAACCACCCGTCGCAGCCGACGCCCCACCGGGCGCCGGCCCAAAGTCATGCAGAGGGAGTCCGCCCCATGCTCATCGACCGCGTTTCTCGCCAACTGCTCGGCGCGCCCGAGCTCGCCCCGCTCCTGCGCGAGCTTGCCGCGGGGCATGACGCCACGCTCGCCGTCGCGCAGTCGGCCCGCCCGCTCGCGCTCGCGGCCCTCTGGGCGCGCGACCCGCGCCCGTGCCTGCTCGTGGTCTCCGGCGAGGAGGCGGCCGACCGCACGGCCCGCGCGCTCGCGGCGTGGCTCGGGCAGGACAGCGTCTCGCGCTACCCCGAGCGCCGGGACCGTCCCTGGGCGGACGCCACCCCCGACGACGCCGTGATCGGAGCGCGCTGTCGGGCCGTGTCGCGCCTCGCCGCCGGCGAGCGCTGCGTCGTGGTCGCCTCCGCCCACGCCCTCCTGCGCCGCGTCCCGCCCAAGGGCAGCGGCTACTTTGCGTCGAGCACGTTCGCCGTGGGCGAGGAGGTCCCCTTCGAGGACGTGCCCGCGCTGCTCGTGGGCATGGGCTACGCGGACAACGGCGAGGTCGACGCCCCGGGCTCCTTCCACGTGCACGGCGACGCGGTCGACGTCTTTCCCGCACAGGCCGCAAGCCCCGTGCGCATCGAGTTCTTTGGCGACGAGATCGACCGCGTTCGCCGCATGGTCGCCTCCACGGGCCAGACCATCGGCGAGCTCGACGCGGTGACCGTGGCCCCGTGCCGCGAGATGGCCTTCACGGACGAGACCGTCGCCCGCGCCGAGCGCGCGCTCTACAAGGCGGCCCAGGAGTCGAGCAAGACGGCCGCCGACCTCGAGCTCATTCGCCAGCGGGCGGCGGACCCGAGCCTCGAGCGCTACCTCCCCCAGCTCTACGGCTCCACTGCGAGCCCCCTTGAGCACATCAGCCAGGAGACCCTCGTGGTGCTCGCCGAGCCCCGCGCCCTCTTCGACGACTGCATGCGCGCCTACGACGAGCTCTCCGCCGCGGCGGGCTCGGCGCGCATCCCGCTGGAGGGTCTCTACACCTCCCCGCGCGAGCTGGACTTTGGCAGCCAGCAGCGCCTGTCCTTCTCGTCCATCCTTCGTGCCGGCACAGGCGCGGCCACCGCCGAGCTCGCCGTTCGCCAGCCCCAGATCGCCGGGTCCGACGCAAAGCTGCTCGGCCGCGTGCGCCAGCTCGTCGCGGACCGCGCCGCCGTGCTCTTTGCCGTGCCGGACCGCGCGGCCCGCGAGTCGCTCGAGCTGCGCTTCACCGACGAGTCCATCCCCGTGGTCGAGTCCCTCGGCACGTCTGCCGAGAACAACGACCCGCAGGCACCGCCCCTGGAGTGCGGCCGCGTCACCTTCATCGACGCGCCCGTCCCCGCCGGCATCGTGATTCCCGCGGCGAGCCTCGCGGTCTTCTCGGTCTCAGACCTCACCGCCCGCACAGCCAAGAACCGCCGCCGCGCGCGCCGCGTGGACCCCACGAGCGTGACCTTCCCGTTCAAGCCCGGCGACTACGTGGTCCACGCCACGCACGGCATCGCTCTGTTTGCCGAGATCGTGCGCCAGGAGGTCGCCGGCCGCGAGCGCGACTACTTCCTGCTGGAGTACGCGGGCGGGGACAAGCTCTACGTGCCCTTCGAGCAGGTCGACCGCATCACGCGCTACGTGGGCCCCGACGGCGCGAGCCCGCGCCTCACGCGCCTCAATACGGCGGACTGGTCCCGCGCCACGGGCAAGGCGCGCCGCTCGGCCAAGAAGCTCGCCTTTGACCTCGTTGACCTCTACACGCGCCGCTCCTCCGTGCCGGGCTACGCCTTCTCGCAGGACACCCCCGTCCAGGAGGAGATGGAGGCGAGCTTTAGCTACGAGCTCACGCCCGACCAGCGCTCGGCGATCGCCGACATCAAGGCGGACATGGAGGCGCGCCGTCCCATGGACCGGCTGCTTTGCGGCGACGTGGGCTTTGGCAAGACCGAGGTGGCGCTGCGGGCGGCGTTCAAGTGCTGCCAGGACTCCAAGCAGGTGATGGTGCTCTGCCCCACCACCATCCTGGCGCAGCAGCACTTCGAGACGTTCTTCTCGCGCTTTGCCCCCTTTGACCTTAAGGTCTGCGTGCTCTCCCGCTTTGTGACGCCGGCCCAGCAGCGTCGGGCGCTCGAGGGCTTCGCGGACGGCTCGGTGGACGTGCTCATTGGCACGCACCGCCTGCTCTCGGCCGACGTCAACCCCTATGACCTGGGCCTCGTTATCATCGACGAGGAGCAGCGCTTTGGCGTGCAGCACAAGGAGCAGCTCAAGAACATGCGCGAGCAGGTCGACGTGCTCACGCTCTCGGCCACGCCCATCCCGCGCACGATGCAGATGGCCATGAGCGGCGTGCGCGACATGAGCCTCATCATGACGCCGCCGCCGGGGCGCCTGCCCGTCAAGGTCACGGTGGGCGAGTGGGACCCGGACCTGGTCTCGGCCGCCATCCGCGAGGAGCTTGCGCGCAAGGGCCAGGTCTACTACGTCTCCAACCGCGTGCACACCATCGACGAGGCGGTCGAGCGCGTGATGGAGGCCGCGCCCGAGGCGCGCGTGGGCGTGGCGCACGGCAAGATGAGCGCCCGCGAGGTCGAGGACGTGATGCTGCGCTTCCAGGAGCACGAGGTCGACGTCCTGGTGGCCACCACGATCATCGAGAGCGGCATCGACAATCCGCGCACCAACACGCTGATCATCGAAGACTCCCAGCGCCTGGGCCTGGCGCAGCTCTACCAGCTCAAGGGTCGCGTGGGCCGCGGGCGGGTGCAGGCCTATGCCTACTTCATGTTCCCGGGCGAGGTCTCGCTCACGCCGGAGGCCACCGACCGCCTCACGGCCATCAACGAGTACCAGGACCTGGGATCGGGCATGAAGATCGCGATGCGCGACCTCGAGATCCGCGGCGCCGGCTCGCTCATGGGGGCCGAGCAGCACGGCAACCTCTCGAGCGTGGGCTTTGACCTCTTCACGCAGATGCTCGGCGAGGCCGTGGCCGAGGCCCGCGGCGAGACCCGCGAGGTCGAGCAGGCCGAGGTCACCATCAACCTGCCGGCCGACTTCTTCCTGGCCGAGGAGTACATGCCCGACGTGGACAAGCGCGTGCTGGCGTACCGGCGCCTGGCCGCCGCCGTGGACCTGGCCGAGATCGACGAGCTCCAGCAGGAGTGCGAGAAGGACTTTGGCGCGCTGCCGCTCGCGGGGCGCAACCTCTTCGACCGCGCCCGCGTGCGCATCCGCGCGCAGCGGCTGGGGTGCACGGCGGTCTCGCTTACGAACGGGCGGCTGGTCTACCAGGGGCTCGAGGTCGCGCGTCCGGTTGCGCTCAAGCTCAAGGAGCGCGGCGCGCTCGTGTACCCCAAGACGAAGAAGGTGGCCTACCCGTTCCATCGCAGCGAGGAGGAGGTCATGCCGGCCGCGCTCGGCGTGCTCGAGCAGGTCGGCGGCGACGACGAGCTCGACTAGTGGGACAGAAACCTCCGGGGTGTTTGTCCCACGGCCGCGAGTCGCGCCGCCTCGCGCCCCGCCCGCCAGAATTGCCACTCGCGATGCCACATATATCGTTCGCCGCCCCGAGGGTCTGCCGGGGCGCGATGGTGGGTACGGGACCCGGTAGGGCCTCCGCGCCGCGGGGGCAGGGAACCACCGACCGAAAGGGGTGTGCCCATGAAGGGTTACGCAATGCTCAAGATCGGCGAGTCCGGCTGGATCGAGAAGGAGCGCCCGGCGTGCGGGCCGATGGACGCGATCGTCCGTCCGCTGGCCGTCGCCATCTGTACGTCGGACGTGCACACGCTCTGGGAGGGCGCCATCGGCGAGCGCCACAACATGATTCTGGGCCACGAGGCCTGCGGCGTCGTCGATGAGGTCGGCGAGCTCGTCCGCGACTTCAAGCCCGGCGACAAGGTTCTCATCCCCGCCATCACCCCCGACTGGAACTCCCTCGAGGCCCAGGCCGGTTACTCCATGCACTCCGGCGGCATGCTCGCGGGCTGGAAGTTCTCCAACTTCAAGGACGGCGTCTTCGGCGAGTTCTTCCACGTCAACGACGCCGACGGCAACCTCGCCCACCTGCCCGAGAACATCAACCCCGTCGACGCCTGCATGCTCTCCGACATGGTCCCGACCGGCTTCCACGGCGTCGAGCTCGCCGACGTGCAGTTTGGCGATGAGGTCCTCGTCATCGGCATCGGCCCCGTCGGCCTCATGAGCGTCGCCGGCGCCAACCTGCGCGGCGCCTCCCGCATCATCGCCGTGGGCACGCGTCCCAACTGCGTCGAGGCGGCCAAGGGCTACGGCGCCACCGAGTTCATCTCCTACAAGAACGGCCCGATCGCCGAGCAGGTCCTCGAGATGACCGACGGCAAGGGCGTCGACCGCGTGATCGTGGCCGGTGGCGGCTGCCAGACCTTCGAGGACGCCGTCAAGGCCCTCAAGCCCGGCGGCAAGATCGGCAACGTCAACTACCTCGGTGGCGGCGACTTCGTCACCATCCCGCGCGTGGAGTGGGGCGTCGGCATGGGCCACAAGGACATCCGCGGCGGCCTCATGCCCGGCGGCCGCCTGCGCATGGAGAAGCTCGGTGCGCTCGTGAGCTCCGGCCGCCTGGACGTGGCGCCGCTCTCCACCCACGTCTTCCACGGCTGGGACCACCTGGAGGAGGCGCTCTTCCTCATGCGCGACAAGCCGGCCGACCTCATCAAGCCGGTCGTCGTCATCGACTAGCGCTTTAGGGTGAGCTGCGGGCGGGGGTCCTTCTCGGCCCTCGCCCGCTCGTTTTGGCTGGGGGTCTCATGCATCTAGGCGCTCAGCGGCTCCCCGTACTCCCTGTGCATGGCGGCGGAGGTGACGACCCACTGCTTGCCAAACTTCCTCGCGTCGACGCCGGCGACGATCTTGCCGTACGAGACCGCCTTGCGGAGCGTGGATTCGCTGAGTCCCCAGAGGTCGCTCGCGTCGGCGAACGACATCAGGCCGTCGAACTCCGTCGTTATGGGCTCGCCGTGCTCCCAGATCTCGTCGCAGGAGAGGTCGAGGTCGTCGTTCCACGAGACGCCGTATCCGCCGGCGTCGACCTCTACGTCCTCGAACAGGTGACCCCTCCTGAGCTCCTGGAAGGCGTCGAGGTGCTCGGTGAGTGGCGTTGCATCGTAGAGCTTGGTCGTCCCGTTGGCAAACAGCACGCGCAGGCGAAGGTCGGGCAGGGGCGTCACGTCCTTTATCTTGTGAAACATGGGTGGGCTCCCAATCTCTCTCGTATAGAGAGAATATCACGATATCGTGATATTGCAAAGTGTGGCCATGCGGATCAGGGCCAGAATGGATGGGCTAACGCTGCGAGATAATGGTAGGAGCGTGGTCCCAACCAACATGTGAGAGAATCGATGCGCTCCGGCTGATTGGTGCACCTGGTTGTGAGGAGGCTAACATGCGCGTGCTGGTGGTGTCCGGCTTCCTCGGGGCCGGGAAGACGACGTTCATCCAGGAGCTCGCCCGCCGCACCGGGCGCGACTTCGTGGTCTACGAGAACGAGTACGGTCAGGCGGACATCGACGCCAAGGTCCTCTCAAAGACCGACGAGCTCTCTGTCTGGGAGTCCACCGAGAACTGCATCTGCTGCTCGGGAAAGCAGGACTTCGCCGCGTCCGTGCTCACGATCGCCAACACGCTGGACCCCGAGTACCTGGTCGTGGAGCCCACGGGCGTCGCGCGCCTCTCCAGCGTGCTGGAGAACGTCGACCAGGTGAGCTACGAGCGCATCTCGCTGCTCGCGCCGCTCGTGGTCGTGGACGCGGTCGCCTGGGAGCGCCAGCGCGAGCGGTTCTCTGACATCTATCTCGACCAGGTTGCCACGGCGCCCGTGGTGGTGCTCTCCAAGGTGCAGCACGCGGGCCCGGGCCAGGTCAGCGCCGCGCGGGCGTGGGTTGCCGAGAAGAACCCTGCCGCCCGGATCGTGGACGTCCCGTACGACCGGCTGCCCGACGAGTTCTTCTCGGCGCTGCTTGAGCGCGACTTGGACCCGGGGCGCTCCGCGGCGCGCCCGGATGCGGCGCCCGCGGAGGACGAGTTCGAGAGCCTGTCTTTGGCGGGGGTGTCGCTGCCTACCGAGAATCACCTGCTGTGGTTTTTGGACGCGCTGGTCGCGGGCGTCTTTGGCGAGGTCGTGCGCGCCAAGGGCGTGCTGCCCTGCGGCGGCCAGTGGCTGCGCTTTGACGTGGTGGACCGGGCGTGGTCCGTCACCGGCGCCGAGCCGCCCGCGGAGGGCGAGAAGGACGGCGCGATCGCGGCGTTCATCGGGCCCGAGGTGCGCAGGCCCTGGCTGCGCGAGACGCTGCTGCCGCTCGTGCGCGACGCCGTTGCCGCGGGTCACGCGGAGGCGGCCGATGACGAGTCGCTCGACTACGGGCACCGCCACGACCACCACGACCACCATCACCACGACCACCATCACCACGAGTAGCGCGTTCTTCTCGCTTGCGGAATCCCGCCCGCCGCGTCACTCTGTGAATTGGGGACAGTCCCCAATTCACACAAATGTTTTATGTAAATTGGGGACTGTCCCCAACTAACAGAGAGGAACGCGCATGTCCCAGACCGCAGACCGCGTCGACGCCGAGAACGCCGCGCGTCCCGGCGCGCCGACCACCCACCTCGAGTTCGACCGCCTCGTGCGCACGATGTGGCGCCTGCGTCAGCCCGACGGCTGCCCGTGGGACCGCGAGCAGACGCACCGCTCCATCACCAAGCACATGGTCGAGGAGGCCTACGAGGCCGTTGAGGCCATCGAGGCAGATGATACGGCCCACCTGGTGGAGGAGCTCGGAGACGTCCTGGAGCAGGTGGTCCTGCACGCGCAGATCGCGGCCGACGAGGGTGCCTTCACCATCGACGACGTGGTCCACGGCCTCAACGAGAAGCTCGTGCGCCGCCACCCGCACGTCTTTGGCGAGCACGTCTCGGCGGGCGACGGCAACGAGGTCCAGGACATCTGGGACGAGGTCAAGGCCGCCGAGCGCGCGGCCTCGGGCGAGAAGGACGCGCAGCCCCAGGGGCTTCTCGACTCCGTGCCGCGCTCCCTGCCGGCGCTCATGCAGTGCCAAAAGATCTCCAAGCGCGCGGCCAAGGCGGGCTTTGAGTGGCCCAGCGTGGAGGGCGTCTGGGACAAGGTCGCAGAGGAGCGCGCGGAGTTCGAGCGCGAGGCGCCCGGCTCCCCGGAGCGCGCCGCGGAGTTTGGCGACCTGCTCTTCTCGCTGGTGAACGTGGCCCGCTGGGAGGGGATCGACGCCGAGGAGGCGCTCGCGCACGCCAACCGCAAGTTCAGGGCGCGCTGGGCCCGCATGGAGGAGCTCGCCGCGAAGGAGGGCCTTGACCTCGAGGGCATTGGCACCGAGGCCCTGAACGAGCTTTGGGACCGTGCGAAGGCGGAGGAGATGTCCTGACGCGCCCCGTCCGCGCGCGTGCGTCTGGTATAACGGGTGTGAGCGGCCCTTTGGCCGCGGCCCTGCCAGAACCGAGCGAGAAACGAAGCGGGCATGAGCGAGAAGACCATGACGGCCACCATGACGGGCGGCGCCGCGAGCAAGTCGGCGCGCAAGCCCGCGCGTCGCGCGACCCCCACGTCGCGTGCGCGAAAGCCTGCCCCCAAGGCCGTCTCCAAGCCAAAGAAGAGCTCCCCCAAGGCGGGCGCGCCGGCACGCTCCGTGAGGGAGCGCGCCGCGGACGCGCTGGACAGCCTCGGCAGCGCCGCCGTGCCCCTCGCCGTGGTCGCGGTGACGCTCGTCGTGCTCGTGGCGCTGTACGGGCCGGCCAGGGGGCTCTACTGCGCCTGGCGCGACCAGGGCATAAAGCAGGAGACCCTTGACGGCCTCAACGAGAGCATCGACGAGTACCAGGGCGACATCGACCGTCTCCAGACCCGCGAGGGCATCGAGGACGAGGCGCGCAAGCGCGGCTACGTCAACGAGGGCGAGTCGGGCGTGAAGGCCGTCGGCCTGCCCGAGGAAGACGGTGCCGCGCCCGAGTCCGAGGAGCTCCCGTGGTACCTCTCCCTGGGCGACTTTGTCTTCAGATACGGTGAGGAGTGAGCATGCGCCGCGTGGCCTGCATCGACATCGGGACCGTGACCGCGCGCCTCGCCGTCGCGGACGTTGAGCACGGGCGCGTGGTGCGCCTGGCCAAGCACTCGGAGATCTGCAACCTCGGCGAGGGCGTGGACGCCACCGGCCGCCTCTCGGAGGAGGCCATGGGCCGCGTCTTTGCCTGCGTGCGCGGCTACGTCGACTCCGCCCGCGAAGCCGGCGCCGAGGCGGCGTGCTGCACCCTCACGAGCGCGGCCCGCGACGCCGAGAACGCCTGCGAGCTGGGCGCGGCGCTCGACTCCCTGGGGCTCGACCCCATCGTCATCCCCGGCGAGATCGAGGGCGCCCTCACGTTTTTGGGCGTCGCGCGCGACTTTCCCGGCACGCGCATCCTCGTGGCGGACAACGGCGGCGGCTCCACGGAGCTCGCGCTGGGGTCGCTGCGTACCGATGGTGCGCTTGACCTCGGCTTTGTTCGATCCGTCGACGTGGGGTGCCGTCGCGTGACCGAGAAGTACCTCTCCGCGGAGCCCCTTCCCGCGACGGCCGACCTCGAGGCGGCGCACGCCTTTGCGGCCGCGGCCTTTGCCCCCGTCATCGAGGAGGGCGGGCTTGTCGCCGCCGGCCCCGAGCGCGCCGTCGAGGGCGCGCCCGAGCGGCTCGTGGTGTGCGGTGGCACCGTGACGAGCCTCGTTGCCATGAACCTCGAGCTCGAGCCCTACGACTCCTCGCGCGTCCACCTCGGCAAGATCACGCTCGAGGAGGTCGAGACGCTGGAGCGGCGCCTCGCGGGTATGACGGTCGAGCAGCGCGCCGAGCTGCCGGGACTTCAGGCCAAGCGCGCCCCGGTCATCCTGGGCGGCGTGGTGGCCATCTCCGAGCTCATGCGCCAGACTGGCTTCACCGAGCTGCTCGCTAGCGAGTCCGACCTGCTCTTTGGCCTGGCGACCACGGCTGCGGCGGCGCTTACCGGCGAGGACTCGCCGGTGATCTGGAAGCCCACGATGCGCCCGCTGCGCTAGGATGTTCTGAGTCGCACGCGGGGGCGTGGCGGAACTGGCATACGCAGGAGACTTAAAATCTTCGGCCGAAAGGATTGTGGGTTCGAGTCCCACCGCCCCTACCAACGACGCCTCTGCGAACGCGGAGGCCCACCGCCCCTAGGCGACGTCTCGGGCCCACGTTCTTCTCGCCCGCCCTCTGGTATACTCTGCCGTGCGTCCCCATCGTCTAGTGGCCTAGGACATCGCCCTTTCAAGGCGACGACACGGGTTCGACTCCCGTTGGGGGCACCATGACACAGCGGCCCGGACCGTCACGCGCGGTCCGGGCCTCTTTCGTGCGCACCTTGCCGGGCCCCGCGAGGGTTTGTACACCCTGCTCTCAGGGTTTGTACACTTTTCCGGCCTCTCGGCTCTTCTCGTCACTCAATCTACCTGCGCAAATGCTATTGGTCTCAAATCGGACCGTGTACATACCCTGAGGCGCGGGTGTACATACCCTAAAGGCTCAAAGCTCAAGGCGGCCCGGGTGCTCCGTCCCGCGGGCGAGAAGAACCGTGCGGCCGCTACCAGTCCAGGTCGTGGCCCTCGGCAAAGCGCGCCGCGCTCGCCACGAGCCACTCCTGATCCTGGCACCAGGGGATGAAGTCGGGCGTGTCGGCGATGACGGGCTCCGCCTCGCGGACCGCGAGCATGCTCTCCTCGAAGCTGCAGGGAGCCACCTCGGGGCGGTCGGGCAGGTAGAGCTCCACGTAGGTGGGGCGCAGCAGAGCGTAGGCCCCGCCGGGACAAAGGCCGTCGAACCCGCGCAGGGCGCGCCGGGCAGCCGGCATCCGGTCGAGCTTGTAGAGCATGATCGCGCGCGCGAGGTGCGACCACGAGCTCTCCTGACGCGAGAAGCGCGCGCTCACGGCGTCGAAGCCCGCCTCGTCCTCGAGCCGGGCATACGCGAGCATGCAGGTGTGCCGCGCGCCGAGCGGGTCGCTCGGGGAGGCATCGATCACCGAGAGCGCGGCGTCGCGGGCCATCTTGAAGCGCGCGCTGTCGGCGCAGGTGCGCGCGACGGCGGCACGAAGGCGCAGGTGGGGACGATAGAAGACGTCGTCCCAGGCGTCGCCTGCGGGAGGCTCGTCGCAGGAGAAGTCCTTTTCGAGCTCAAGGAGCCCCTCGAGCAGGGGGTCGGGCTCGAGGTCGGCGGTGAGCAGCTGCATCAGGTTGGCGTCGAGGCTGCTCTCGTCGATCTCGCGCGCGAGCACGCACTCCGCGTGGAGCGCGGCCAGCCGGCGGGCGCGCTCGGCCTCGTAGGCCGCGTCGTCGAGGAGGTCGTCGTCTCGGCAGCTCGCCCGGTACGCGTCGAGGGCGCGCGCCATCACGAGGGCGGAGCGCTCGACCGAGGTGTCGACAAACGCCTCCGGGTCGGCGCGGACGGCGAGCAGGAGCTCGGCGTAGGCCTCGTCGGAGAGCGGGCCGATCTTGTCGCGCCGCCTGAGGGCACAGCGCTGCACCAGCTCGTCCCACGCGTTCATGCCTGCTGCGCCCCCTCTCGCCGCGCGGCCTGCGCCGCCTCGCGCGCCGCCTCGGGGTCGAGGCGCGCGACCTCGCGTGCCACCCACGTGCCGAGCACGCCCTTGCCGCTGCGGTCGTTGCCCTCCTGGAGCAAGACGATGCCCTCGCTCACGGCGAGGATGAGCTCGTCTTCGCTGTAGGGTCGCACGCGGAGACGGGCGAACTCGCCGTCGGGCAGCTCGACCTGGCGGATGAGCGTCCCCGCCGCGCCGGCGTAGGTCGAGAGCAGGCGGGAGAGGTCGGCGCGGGCGCGCTCGAAGTCGCAGCGCTTGTGAGCGAGCGCGATGCGGGCGAGCAAGATCCAGGCGTCATCGGGCCCGCGCAGGGGAGAGATCGAGGCGTAGCGCCGCTCGAGCTCGGCGAGGCCGTCCTCGTCCTCGAGCTTGGCGAGCGCGTAGGCGAGCGTGAAGCGGGCGTCGGAGAGGTCGCGGGCGTCCAGGCGCAGGAGCCGCTCGGCGACGTCGGCGGCGACGCGGTTGCGGCCGCAGATGAGCGCCTCCTCGGCAAGCGACGCCAGCCAGCGCAGGTATGGCCGCATCGCGATGTCTGCGGCGAGGCTCGCGCGCTCGTCGTCGAGACCGGCGACGGCCTCGTCGCGCGCCCGCTCGCACGAGGCGCGGACCTCGTCGGCACGCTCGGCGAGGTGGCGGTAGCGCGCCTCGACGGAGGGCGCCTCGGAGGAGGAGCGCATGCGCGCTGCGTCGTGGCAGGCGGGGTCAAGGGAGAGCGCCTCGTCAAGGAGGTCGCGCCCGCGCTTGATGAGGCCCGGCGCCTGCTCGTCGGTCGCAAAGGGGAGCTGGTAGTCAACGACCTCGGTCGCAAGGACCACAAGGTGGAAGGCGCGGTCGGCGTCCGACTGCGGGAGGCTGTCGCGGTCCTGGGCAAACCGCCGGCCAAAGCTCGCGAACGCGCGCGTCGCCTCGCCCGGGTCGAGCCGGTCAAGCTCGCGGGCAAAGCGCAGGCTGAGCCGCTGGTAGTCCTCGCGCTGTGGGTTGTGCGCCATCTCGTTCTCCTCTCGCGTCCTATGGTAGCGGAGCCGCGCGCGACCGTTCGCCGCGCGGCGAAAAAGAGGTCTGTTGCCAATGCGTTTCTGCTATGCTGTGTGCGGCTCGAGTCATGGAGTTTTGGTGGCCGGGTCGCGGTACTTCTCGTTCGGTAAAAAACAGGGGGAGAACCCTGTTTGAGATCCGTCGCGGGGGCGACGGCACAGGAATTGGAGGAGTGTTATGGGACGTTTCACCAACCCGCGTGACCTGTACTTTGGCGAGGGTGCCCGCCACGAGGTCAAGAACCTCAAGGGCTCCAAGGCCATGATCGTGACCGGCGGCGGCTCCATGCGCCGCGGCGGCTTCCTGCAGGACGTTGAGGCTGACCTCAAGGAGGCCGGCTTCGAGGTCCAGATCTTCGAGGGCGTCGAGTCCGACCCGTCCGTCGAGACCGTCATGAAGGGCGCCAAGGCCATGGAGGCCTTCCAGCCCGACTGGATCGTCGCCATCGGCGGCGGCTCCCCGATCGACGCTGCCAAGGCCATGTGGCTCTTCTACGAGTACCCCGAGGAGACCTTCGAGCAGGCCATCGTCCCGTTCTCCTTCCCGGAGCTGCGCACCAAGGCCAAGTTCTGCGCCATCGCCTCCACCTCCGGCACGGCCACCGAGGTCACGGCCTTCTCCGTCATCACGGACTACGAGAAGGGCATCAAGTACCCGCTCGCCGACTTCAACATCACGCCTGACGTGGCCATCGTCGACCCCGAGCTCACCTACACCATGCCGCAGAAGCTCTGCGCCCACACCGGCATGGACGCGCTGACCCACGCCATCGAGGCCTACGTCTCCACCGCGGGCTCCATGTTCACCGACGCCAACGCCCTCCACGCCATCCGCGAGATCGTCGAGTGGCTGCCCAAGTCCTACACCGGCGACAAGGAGGCCCGTCAGCACATGCACGAGGCCCAGTGCATCGCCGGCATCGCCTTCTCGAGCGGCCTGCTCGGCATCGTGCACTCCATGGCGCACAAGACCGGCGCCGCCTTCACCGGCGACCACATCATCCACGGCTGCGCCAACGCCATGTACCTCGGCAAGGTCATCCAGTTCAACGCCAAGGACGCCCGCGCCAAGAGCCGCTACGCCTACATCGCCAAGGAGGTCCTGCACCTCGCCGGCGAGACCGAGGACGAGCTCGTTGCCGCCCTCGTGCAGGAGATCCGCGACCTCAACGACAAGCTGGACATCCCGCAGGGCATCAAGAACTACGGCAAGGGCGGCGTGAAGGCCGACGAGTCCATCATCGACTACGCCGAGTTCGAGGAGAAGAAGTCCCGCATCGCCGTTGACGCCATCGGCGACGCCTGCACCGGCTCCAACCCGCGCCAGCCCACGCCCGAGGAGATGGAGAAGCTCCTCGAGTGCGTCTACAACGACGTCGACGTGGACTTCTAAGTCGCAGGCACTTCTCGCGCGCTGCTTGTCAGCGAAACTTTGGGGGTCGGGCTCACGGGTCCGGCCCCCTTTTTCGGCGCCGCCGGGTCGCCGTCGCGCCGGGGCCTCCGCGGCGTGCGACGTGTGGCGGATTGTAAGCGAATCCGGCCCGCGCGCTGCGATGGGCGCGGAAGCCTAAGCGCGCCCATCGCGTCAGCCGCGCCAGCCGCGCCCGCGCGGCTACGGCACGAGCTGGATCTTCTCGACGCCCTCGCGGCTCGTCTCTCGGTACAGGACGAACCTGCGGCCGATGACCTGCACGAGCTCGGCGTGGCAGCGCTCCGCCAGCTCCTCGGCGGCCTCGCGCACGTCGAGGCTCGAGGACTCGAGCACGGAGCACTTGATGAGCTCGCGCGCCTCGAGCGCCTTGTCCGCCTGGTCGACGGTCCCTTCGTTGACGTCGGCCTTGCCGACGATGATCACAGGCTCCAGATGATGGGCCAGACTGCGAAGCTGCCTGACCTGCCTTCCCTTGAGCGTCACGTCCTCTCCTTCCAAACGGGGGTATCCACGATACCCGACATGCGGCGCAAAGGACAGGCGGACGCCGCGCCGCCAGAAGGTTCTCCGCAAAACAACGGGAGCTTGCGAACGGCTGTCTCAGCCCCGTGGTGGCGTGCTCCACGCAAAGTGACGGCGGACCGCGGCCTGGAAGGCGTCGGCGTAGGCCTCGCCGGGCCGGCCGAGAAGAACCAGCAACGTGCTTCTCGCCCGGGCGTGGCCGCGCGCGACGGCCGGCTCGATCCCCGCGAGCTCCGTGACGACCTCCGTGGAGAAGCCCTCGAACTCCTGACGGGCGGCCTCGACGATCTGGCGGCGGTCCCGCGGGTCGCGGCTCTGCTCGACGACGGCGCAGACGTGCTGCTCGGGAGGGAAGAGCAGCTCCCCGTGGCCCTGGGTCGCGGCCATGCAGAGGCCCTCCTGGACCTCGCGGCCGCGTACGCCCAGAAGCTCGAGGACCGTGATGGCGGCGAGCGCGGGCGTCACGTTGAAGACGCCGGGCAGGGGCACGGCGACGCCTCCCTCCCAAGAGGGCGTGTGAGCAACAAACTGCACGTAGCCATAGCCAGCACGCTCCTCGCTCGAGCCCACGTCGGCGAGCGGCCCGCGCGAGGAGAAGCTCAGCCCGCGCTCGGCGGTCCGCACCGTCCCGGCACCGCCGGCCCCAATCGAGCAGAGCATGTCGAGCTCGGGGAGGTCGGGGCCTCCCGGGAC
Organism: Olsenella sp. An293; assembly: GCF_002159495.1. GTDB lineage: Bacteria > Actinomycetota > Coriobacteriia > Coriobacteriales > Atopobiaceae > Thermophilibacter. Next base: position 187,129 of record NZ_NFIT01000004.1, on the reverse strand, counting down.
GCGGCTCGGCAGCCCCAGCACGAGATGGGAGAGGCCGGCCGCGCGGGCGTTGGCGAGGTGCTCGTCGATGCGCTCGAGATCAGCGGCGGCATCGGCGCCGCGCCGATACTCCACCCCATCAAAGACCTCGTGGTCGCCGATCACGCCAACGTGGGCGTAGGGCTCCCCGCGCTCGAGCGCGCAGCGCAGCATCGTCGAGGCGACGGCACGGTCGTGCTCGCCCGCGACGATGCCGATGAGCGCGGGGGAGGACATCTCAGCGGGCGCTGGGGGCGTCGGTGTCGGCGTCTGCGGAATGCGCCCGGTCGTGCGCGGCGATGCCGCGGCGGGCGAGCTCGCCGTCGGAGAGGCAGGGCACGTAGCCGTCGCGCATGTGCATGCGCGTCTCGTGGCCCTTGGCGAGCAGCAGCACCACGCTGCGCCGTCCCTCCGCCAGCTCGAAGGCGCGCGCCGCGGCTTCCTCGCGGTCGATGATGACCTCGTGCGGGAAGCCGTCCGGCAGCGCCCGCTCCATCTCGCGGCAGATGTCGCGCGGGTCCTCGGTCCAGGGGTCGTCGGTGGTGAAGACGAGGTAGTCGACAAAGGGCGCCGCGGCCTTGGGCAGCTCGTGGCGGCGCTCCTGCGCCTTGCCGCCCACGGCGCCAAAGACGGCGATGATCCGGGCGCCCGAGAACGCCGCCCGAACGGCCGAGAGGAGCGACTCGAAGGCAAGCCGGTTGTGCGCGAAGTCCACGATCGCGGTGAGCTGCCGGTCGCGCGAGTGGTAGAACTCCATGCGGCCGGGTACGCGCGTGGCGGCGAGGCCGCGGACGATGTCTTCGGGGCCAATCCCCAGCAGGTGCGCGCAGAGCGCGGCGGCCAGCGCGTTGGAGGCGCTGAAGCTCCCGGGGAAGGGCAGCTCCACGCGGCGCTCCCATCCGTCCAGGTGGAGGGTGAAGCTCACGCCCTCCTCGGAGGCGACGAGCTCGTCCGCCCAGGCGTCCGCCTCGGGGCGCTCGATGCCAAAGGTGAGGGTCCGCGGCGCGCGGGAGGCGGCCTTGAGGATGCGGTCCGCGTGATCGGAGTCGAGGTTCACGACGGCGGTCTCGCACTGCGAGAAGATCTTGAGCTTGGAGGAGAAGTAGTCCTCGAAGTCCGCGTGCTCGACGGGGGAGATGTGGTCGAGCCCGATGTTGAGGAAGCAGGCGACGTCAAGCCCCACGCCAAAGGTGCGGTCGTACTTGAGCGCCTGGCTCGAGACCTCCATGACGAGGGCGGAGAGGCGCGAGTCGCGCGCGTGGGCGAGGTTGCGCCAGAGGTCGGGTGCCTCGGGCGTGGTGTTTCTCGACGGCTCGTCGACCACGCCGTCATAGGTCTCGACGGTGCCGATCATCCCGCACGACCGCGCGCCGCACGCGGCGTCGACGATCGAGCGGAGCATGTAGGCGGTGGTCGTCTTTCCCTTGGTGCCCGTGATGCCCACGGTCCTGAGGTCTCGGTCCGGCCGACCAAAGGCCCGGGCCGAGCAGAGCGCCATGGCGCGGCGCAGGTCGGACGTGACGAGCGCGGGCACGCCGGGAGCCACGTCCGCGAGCTCGGCGGCGTGGGCCTCGTCGCAGAGGTAGGCGACGGCTCCCCGCTCGACGGCGCTCGCGAGAAACGCGGGGCGGAAGGCGGCTCCCTTGCAGACGAAGAGCTCCCCTGCGGAGACGACGCGGGAGTCGCAGGACGCGCCCGTCACGGCAACGTCTGCGCGCGGCGCGGGGGAGGAGAGGATGCCCGCGGCGGCAAGGTCGCCGGCGAGCTCTGTGAGCGTAGTCGTGTTCATGCCTCCAGTATAGGCAAGACGGAGGCGGTCGGCCCCGTGCGGCTCATGGTAAACTGCAGACGCACGGGCGATTGGCGCAGCGGCTAGCGCAGGTGCCTTACACGCACAAGGTCGGCGGTTCGAACCCGTCATCGCCCACCAGAAACGTCACGGCCCCGTCGCGTTGCGGCGGGGCCTCTTTGCAGGGAGGTCCCATGGCAGAGATTGAGGTCGCGCGCTCGTTTGGGCGCGGCGCGGGCGAGATGCGCCCCGTGACGCTCACGCCCGGCGTGATGAAAAACGCCGACGGCTCGTGCCTCGCGGAGTTTGGCGACACGCGCGTGCTCTGCTCCGCCACGGTCGAGCAGGGCGTCCCCGCCTGGCGCAAGGGGGCCCATGCGGGCTGGGTGACGGCGGAGTACGCGATGCTGCCCGCCTCGACGAGCCGCCGCACCCCGCGCGAGCACCGCGGCCGCAAGGGCCGCTCCATGGAGATCGAGCGGCTCATCGGGCGCAGCCTGCGCTCCGTGTGCCGCCTCGACCGCCTGGGAGAGATCACGATCACGCTGGACTGCGACGTGATCCAGGCCGACGGCGGCACGCGCACGGCCTCGGTCACCGGCGCGTGGGTGGCGCTGCACCAGGCGCTGCTCGGCCTCGTGGAGGCCGGCCAGCTGCCGCGCCTGCCGCTCACGGGGCAGGTCGCCGCCGTGTCCGCGGGCTTTGTCGACGGGCGCGCCCTTCTCGACCTCGACTACCCCGAGGACAGCCACGCCGAGGTCGACCTCAACCTCGTGTGCACCGGCGACGGGCGCATCGTCGAGGTCCAGGGGACCGGCGAGCGCGCCACCCTCGACCGCGCCCAGCTCGACGAGCTGCTGGACCTCGGGCAGGCCGGCGTCGCGCGCCTCGTGGAGCTCCAGTCGCAAGCAACCGGCTACCGCCTCTAGTTTGACAGTATCGTCAGGTTATATTGTCAAGCCGCCACATCAAAGGAGAAAACATGTCTCAGGTCGCAATCAACGAGCTCGACCCCGCCGCCACGGTCGTCGTTGCCACCGGCAACGCGCACAAGGTCGTGGAGATCGAGACCATCCTCGCGCCGGTCATGCCTGGCGTGCGCTTTGTGGCCCTCGGCGAGCTGGGGGACTTCCCTGATCCGGTGGAGGATGGGGAGACCTTCTTCGACAACGCCCTCATCAAGGCGCGCGCCGCGCAGGCCGAGACGGGCCTTCTCATGGCGGTCGCCGACGACTCGGGCCTGTGCGTGGACGCCCTCGACGGCGCGCCGGGGATCTTCTCGGCACGCTGGGCGGGCGAGCATGGCAACGACGAGGCCAACAACGTGAAGCTTATGGAGCAGATGGCCGACGTCCCCGACGAGGATCGCACGGCGCGCTTCCACTCGAGCGTCGTGTTGGTGCGCGGCGACGAGGTCCTGCGCGGCGACGGCGACTGCGAGGGCATGGTGGGCCGCGTCCCCCGCGGCGACCACGGCTTTGGCTACGACCCGCTGTTCCTTCCGCAGGAGACCCCGGGCAAGACCATGGCGGAGCTCACGCTGGACGAGAAGAACCTCATCTCGCACCGCTTCCACGCCCTCGAGGACCTCGCCGCCAAGCTGTAGGTTGACAATCACGTCAGGTTATATTGTCAACCCTCAACCCCCGCCGCGGACGTTTTTGGACCGCTCGCCAAAATGGGTGGCAAAGCGCTCCCGCAATGCGGCAAGATTAGGAATTGTCCGGGGCGATGCGCCTCGGGACGCCGTGGACGGGCAGGGGCCTCGACTCGGCGGTCCTTCTCATAGCTTTTGGCGGCCTCGCCCTGGTGGTCGCAGTCACATTGGCCGCGGCCGATGGGGCCGCGCGGCGGGTGGGGAGCCCGCCGCCTATGGAAAGGATGCGTTATGAGAATCGTTCGCGCCAAGGATTACGAGGACATGAGCCGCAAGGCCGGCAACATCATTGCCGCCCAGGTCGTCGCCAAGCCCGACTGCGTTCTCGGCCTTGCCACCGGCTCCACGCCCATCGGCGCCTACAAGCGCCTCATCGAGGGCTATGAGGCTGGCGACCTCGACTTCTCCCAGGTCAAGACCTACAACCTCGACGAGTACCGCGGCCTGCCCGGCACGCACGACCAGAGCTACCGCTACTTCATGAACGTGAACCTCTTCGATCACGTGAACATCGACAAGGCCAACACCCACGTGCCCGACGGCCTCATGGAGGACTACGAGGCCGCCTGCGCCGAGTACGACGCCGCCGTCGCCGCCGCCGGCGGCCAGGACCTGCAGCTCCTGGGCATCGGCAACAACGGTCACATCGGCTTCAACGAGCCCGGCGACGCCTTCGTCAAGGGCACCCACTGCGTCGACCTGACCGAGTCCACCATCCAGGCCAACAGCCGCCTGTTCGACAGCATCGACGACGTGCCGCGCCAGGCCTTCACGATGGGCATCGGCACCATCATGGCCGCCAAGACGGTCCTCGTGATGGCCAACGGCGAGGTCAAGGCCCAGGCCGTCCACGACATGATCTATGGCCCGATCACCCCGTCCTGCCAGGCCTCCATCCTGCAGCTGCACCCCAACGTGGTGGTCGTCGCCGACGAGGCCGCGCTCTCGCTCTGCCCGGCCGAGTAGGACGGCCCACAGTACGAAGCAAGCCCCGAGCGGAGGTTCTTCTCGCCTCCGCCCGGGGCATTTTGTTGGGTGCGGCGACCCTACAGGACCGTGAGGCCCTTGGGGTAGCTGTTGAGCACCTCGCAGCCGTCCTCGGTCACGATCACCAGGTCCTCGATGCGCACGCCCATGTCCCCGGACAGGTAGATGCCCGGCTCGATGGAGAAGCACTGCCCCGGGCGGACCGGCTCGTCGTGCGCGGCCGAGACGTCGCCCGGCTCGTGGTCCACGAGGCCGATCTGGTGCCCCAGGCGGTGGTTGAAGGCGGGTCCCCAGCCGGCGTCCTCGATGACCTGGCGCGCCGCGCGGTCGATCTGGGCAAACGTCACGCCGGGGCGCACGATCTTCTCGGCCGCCTCGTTGGCGCGACGCACGGCCTCGTAGACCGCGCGCTGGTGTTCGGTGGGCTCGGCCGTGAAGAAGGTGCGCGTCATGTCCGAGCAGTACCAGTCACGGCGGCAGCCCACGTCAAAGAGCACCAGGTCGCCGGGTACAAACGGAGTGTCGTCCGGCTCGTGGTGCGGGTCGGCCGCGTGGTCGCCAAAGCTCACGATGGGCGAGAAGGAATGGCCCTCGGCGCCCAGGCGGCGGTACTCGGCGAGCAGGCCGTCGGCGATCTGACGCTCCGTCGCGCCGGGGCGCACCTGCTCCACGAGCCACGCCATCGCCCGGTCGTTGGTGGCGGAGGCGGCGCGCATGAGCTCCTGCTCGCGGGCGTCCTTGATCGAGCGCGCGTCGTCGACCACGTCGGAGGCGAGCACAAAACCGCTCGCGGCGCGCGACTCCATGAGCGGCACGAGCCAGCGGGCCGCGAGGTCCTTGTCGACGCCGAGCGGCAGGTCGTGCGCGGTCTCGGCGGCAACGAGCGCCACGGGGTCGTCGGTGTCCGAGAAGCACGTCACGCGCGCCCCGCAGCCGGAGGCGTCGGGGAAGAGGCGGTTGGCAAAGAGCACCGGCTCGCCCTCGACGGGCACGAGCAGCGCGAGGAAGCGCTCGTAGGGCTTGGTGTAGTACCCGCAGAGCCACCAGATGGACAGCGGGTCCACGATGAGAGCCTGCGCAAGGCCCCTCTCAGCCAGGTTTGCTCTCACGCGCGCAAGGCGGCGCTCGTCCATGTGGGCTCCTTCCCCCGTCGGCGGCAGCCTCGCCGCGGACCTCTGATTGCGGGCAGTGTAGCACCGCCGCGCCGGCCATGGGCGTGGTCTTCTCATGACAGATGGTTGAGGCGGTTGCCTGGCGTTGTCTGGGGCCATATGATAAAAGTTCCGGAATTATGGGGGTTCCGCCCACGGGGCGTGTGGAGGTCCAAATGGAGAACGAGATTCCGCCCGTCAATCGGGTTGACGAGATTCGCGATGAGCTCAAGAGCCTCGAGGGCAAGCGTCTCAGGGTCAAGGCCAACATGGGTCGCTCTCGCATCGTGGAGCGCACGGGCACGCTCGTCCACGCGCACCCGTCGCTGTTCATCGTCGAGGTCGAGGAGCGCCGCGGCCGCACGGCCCGCCAGTCGTATCAGTACGTCGACGTCCTCACGGGCACCGTCGAGCTCTTCGACATCGAGACCGGCGAGCGCCTCTTCGACTTCGTCGAGTCGGTCGCCGAGTAGCCGGCCGTGGGCGCCACGGTCGTCACGACCCCCTGCAAGGTCAACCTGTACCTCGGCGTGCATGCCGAGAAGGACGAGCGCGGCTATCACCGCGTCGACTCCGTGATGGTGCCCGTTGCGCTGTGCGACACGGTGAGCGTAAGCGACGCCCCCGAGCTCTCCGTGAGCTTTGACCCGCCGCTTTCGATCCCTGCCGAGAAGACCGGCGTGTGGCGCGCCGCCGCCCTGCTCGCCGAGGCGCTCGGCGTGGAGCCGCGCGTCCGGATAGACGTCTGCGCGCGCATCCCCGAGCGCGCCGGCCTGGGCGGCTCGTCGGCGGACGCCGGCGCGACGCTGCGCGCGCTGGCGACGCGCTGGGGCGTAAGCCCGCTCGACCCGCGCGTGATCGCGGTGGCGCGCCGCGTGGGGGCCGACGTGCCCTTCTTCCTCGACCCGCGCCCCGCGCTCTTCTCGGGCGCCGGCGACGTCCGCGCGCGCTCGTTTCCCGCCGTCGAGATGCCGCTCGTGCTGGTCATGCCCCGCGCCGAGGGCGGCTCCACGGTCGAGGCCTATGCCGAGTTCGACCGCTCGGGCGAGAGGCCCGTGGCTCCCGAGCCGCTCTGCGCCGCGCTTGCCTCCGGCAGCGTCGCGGCCATGGCGGCGCGCCTCCACAACAACCTCGCACCGGCCGCCCGTGCGCTCTGCCCCGAGGCGGGGGTCGTCGAGTCGTGGCTGCGCGCCCAGCCCGGCGTGCTCGGCGCTCAGGTGAGCGGGTCGGGGACGTGCTCGTTTGCGATCTGCGACGGCGTCGGGACGGCAGACGAGCTGGCGCGCCGCGCCGAGGAGTACGGCTGGCGCGCGTGGTCGACAAAAACTGTTGGTTTTGCCGGAGGAATCTGCTAGAATACTCCCTCGCTACGGGTTGTGGCTCAGCTTGGTAGAGCGCTCGGTTCGGGACCGAGAGGTCGCTGGTTCGAATCCAGTCAACCCGACCACGAAATGACAGGGGTCGAGGGCGCAAGCCCCCGACCCCTTTTGCGTTCCGGAGAGGCTGGGCCAGATTGAGATCGCAGATCTGCGTGACTGCCCGCCATCTGGGCGCCTCTATGGCGGTCGTGCCGGACGCAAGGAGGGCATCCTCATCGATGGGGAGCCCTGGCTCGCCAAGTACCCGCGCTCGACGCGCGATCTTCGCGGACGCGGGCTGCCCTCGTATACCTCATCGCCTCTCTCCGAGTACCTGGGCTCGCACATCTACGCGCTTCTCGGCATCCCGACGCACGAGACCCGCCTGGGGTACCGCGACGGCAAGATCGTCTGTGCGTGCCGCGACTTCACCTCTCCCGGCGTGGTGCTCTACGAGTTCAGCAAGGTCAAGACGACGATGGATGACGATGCGTGCGAGGGCTTCCTATGGATACGAGAGGACGAAGAGACTTGCTCGGGCGGCGGATTCGGGAGGCGCGAGAGGTGGCGGGGCTCTCACAACGAGAGCTCTCCCTCATGGCGTCGACGAACCAGTCCTACCTCTGGGAGGTGGAGACGGGCAGGGTCAGCATAGGAATCGACGTCCTGTGCCGCATTGCCGACGCGCCTGGCGTCAGGGTGCGCGACCTCGTCGAGTTTTAGTTCGGCATCCCCGCGGGATCGTCCCTAGAGCGTCCCCTCCCGGCGCGTCGTCGCCAGCATGTGGCGCGGCACCGCATGCAGCGCGCAGCTGCCGATCACGTGGCCCGCGGCGCGCTTGGCGTCCTCGCTGCCGTTGTGCGTGGCATAGGCGTGCTCGAAGCGCTCGAGCATCGCGATGTCGTTGCCTCCGTCGCCGTAGACCGCGACCTCGTCCTCCGCGATGCCAAGATGCCCGGCCAGCCAGGCCACCGCCTCGCCCTTGTTGACGCTCGCCTCCGTGAGCTCGAAGAGGTCCCCGTCAAACGAGGCGTTCACGAGCGTGTCCTCGTGCTCGGCCACAAAGGCCGCGAGCTCCGCCTTGAGCCCGGGGTCGAGCACGCGGCAGTTGACCTTGCAGATCGTGTGCGACAGGACGTCCTCGTCTGTCTGGTCGAAGACCATGTCCTCGGCGGGGCCGCGCCGACGAAAGCGCCAGGCCACGAACCTCCCGAGCAGGCCGGGCGAGGGGAGATACCCCGCCAGCTGGCTCTCGCGCGAGCCGCGCACAAACGTCCCGTCCGGCGCCACGCAGGTGAAGCAGCAGGTGGGAAAGGCGCCGAGCAGCTCCTCGAGTGTCGCCGGGGAGATCTCCACGCTGCGCAGCAGCTGGCCGCGGGCGTCGTAGACAAAGGCGCCGTTGCCGCTCACCACCTCGAGGGGCAGGTCGTCAAAGCCCAGCTCGGCGCCCGTGCTCGACCAGCGGCCCGTTGCCAGGGCCACGTGTCGTCCGGCGCCGGTCACGCGTCGCAGCCGGCGAAGGATGGCGCCGTCGGTCTGGTGCAGGGCGTTGAAGAGCGTGCCGTCGAGGTCACTCGCAAAGAGCTTGATCAAGAGGTCTCCTTCGTCGTTTTCCCGGTGAAGTATAGTCTTGATGAAAAAGGACTGTCACTTTTCATCATTCATCAGGAGGGGCCCATGGCGGGTTCGCCCAGGTTCGTCTTTGCGTCCGACTCGTTCAAGGGGACGCTGACCTCTGCGGATGCGGCGCGCCTGCTCGAGGCGGCGGCGCGCCGACACGTTCCCGGCTGCGCCTGCGTGGCGGTGCCCATGGCGGACGGCGGCGACGGCACGGTCGAGGCGCTCGTCGCGGCCTGCGGCGGAGACCTGCGGCGCGTTTGCGTGGCCGATCCCTTGGGCCGTCCGGTCGAGGCCGCCTACGGCATGCTGCCCGACGGACGCGCCATCATCGAGATGGCAGCCGCCTCGGGCCTCCCCCTGCTCGCTCCGGGCGAGAAGAACCCGCTGCTCACGAGCACCTACGGCACCGGCGAGCTCATCCGCGCCGCGCTCGACGCCGGCGCGCTCGACGTGACGCTCGCCATCGGCGGCAGCGCGACCAACGACGGTGGCGCCGGCTGCATGCGAGCTCTCGGCGCGCGCCTCCTGGACGTCTCCGGCCGTGAGCTCGCGGGCTGTGGCGCCGACCTGGCGCGCATCGCTTCGATCGACCTCTCCGGCCTCGACCCGCGCGTCGCCCGGACGAGCTTCCACCTCATGTGCGACGTGGACAACCCGCTTCTGGGCCCGGACGGCGCGAGTGCAGTCTATGCCCCGCAAAAGGGAGCCACGCCCGCGATGGTCGCCGAGCTCGACGCCGGCATGGCAAACTACGCCCGCGTGCTCGAGCGGACCTTCGGGCGCGACTTCGACGTGCCGGGCGCCGGCGCGGCGGGCGGCCTGGGTGCGGGCGCGATGGCGTTTCTCGGTGCGCAGGCGGGCAGCGGCATGGCGCGCGTCCTCGAGCTCACGCGCTTCTCGGAGGTGCTGGCGGGGGCGGACCTCTGCGTCACGGGGGAGGGGCACGCCGACGCGCAGACCGCGCGCGGCAAGGTCGTGGCTGGCGTGGCGGCAGCCTGCGAGGCTGCGGGCGTGCCCTGCGTGGCGGTGGTGGGCGGCATGAGCGCGGACGCGGCGGCATCGGTGCCCGGCGTCGCGGCGTGGGTGCCCACGGCCATCGACGCGATGCCGCTCGAGGAGGCGCTCTCCCGCGCGGAGGAGCTCTACGCCCTCGCGGCCGAGCGGCTCTTCTCGCTGCTGGCGCTGGGCGCGCGCCTGGGCTGAGCGCCGGCCCGCCCCGAGACGGCCCGGCCCCTACTGCACGACGACGGCGCCCTCGGGCAGCGTCAGCTCCGCGTCCGTCGCCACGACCACGTTGTTGCCGGGCTTGCGCGGCTCGTCCGCCCACTCGGGGACCACGGCCACGTGTGCGAACTCGCGCCCGAAGGCGTCCTCCACCTCGCGCAGCGGCCTGTCACCGGGTCCCTCGCAGGAACAGCGCACGTTTGCTAGGTAGACGCCGCCCTCGGCGAGCCGCGAGCGCAGCACGCGCGCCCCCTCCGAGGTCTCCAGCGGCCCGAGCGGGCGCTTGCCGGAGAAGGCGTCGTTGACGATCACGTCGTAGGGCTCGGTCGCCGCGCGCAAAAACGCCCAGGCATCGCCCGTCACCAGCCGGAGCCGCCCGTCCTTCTCGGCCCCCGTCTTCTCGAGGCATTCGTCGAGGAAGAAGCGCTCGCGCGCGAGGCGCGTGATCGCGGGGTCCACCTCCACCACGTCGGTGCGTGCGGCGGGCACAAAGGCCGCCAGGTACTTGGGCAGCGAGTAGCCGCCCCCGCCCATGACCATCACGCGCACGGGCCGGTCCAGCCCCTCGATCACGGACGCCATGACGCGGTGGTAGACGCAGGCAAGCTCAAAGCGCAGGCCATCGGGCACGTAGCTCACGGACTGGAAGGTTCCGTTGACGTTGAGCAGGCGCACGGGCGTGCCGTCGGCGTCGGCGGAGTCAAAGACCAGCGTGAGGCCAAACTTGGTCCGGCGCATCTCCACGCCGCGCCGGCGCAGCAGCCATGGCAGCGCGGCCAGGATGGCCGTGCAGACAACGGTCAAGATCGCCAGGCCGATGAAGAACTCTTTCACGGGACCTCCCCGGGGCCTCTCGCGAGCCCGCGTGCCGCGGCAATTCTCGCGTTTAGAGATTGTGAGTAGGGTGCAACGTCGGCTATACTAGCTGATGCTGTATTGGGCCTGTGCGCCCACGAGACACATCGCACCGGAAGGACACTTCATCATGATTCTTGGCCTGGGTATCCCTGAGCTGCTCATCATCCTCATCGTCATCCTCGTCATCTTTGGGCCCAAGAACCTGCCCAAGATCGGCTCCGCCCTCGGCAAGACCGTGAAGAACGTCCGCGAGGGCATGGAGGAGGGCTCCGAGGACAAGTCCGAGAGCCCCGTCGAGTCTCACGACGAGCCCGTCGAGGTCATCGAGGACGAGGATGACGCCGACGCCCCCGAGACCAAGTTCTGCTCCAAGTGCGGCACCAAGAACTCCGCCGACGCGGGCTTCTGCTCCAAGTGCGGCACCAAGCTCGACTAACCTCACGCGCCAGATAGGGAGCAGAGCATGGACAACACCAAGAAGATCGAGCTCACCCCCGAGGGCCGTCAGCGCCTGGTGGACGAGCTCGCCTATCGCGAGGGCGAGAAGCACGACGAGATCGTCGAGCGCATCAAGGAGGCACGCGGCTTTGGCGACCTCTCGGAGAACTCCGAGTACGACGCCGCCAAGGAGGAGGAGGCCCGCAACGCCTCCCGCATCAACGAGATCCGCCAGATCCTCTCGATCGCCACGGTCGTCGAGGCCGGCAGCGGCGAGCTGACCGTCTCCATCGGCACCACGGTCGAGCTCGAGGACGAGAAGGGCGCCAAAACGAGCTTCACGATCGTCGGCACCACCGAGACCAACTCGCTCGAGCACAAGATCTCGAACGAGTCCCCCGTGGGCGCCGCCCTCGTGGGCCACAGGGAGGGCGACAAGATCGAGGTCATGGCGCCGTCCGGCAGGAGCAGGAGCTACACCATCACGGCGATCAGCCGCTAGCGTGCCCTGACCCCGCAAAAGTGAAACGTGGCGCCCCGTGTCTGCGGCATCGCAGGTGCGGGGCGCAGTCTGTGAGACATGAGGAGAGACCATGGCCCAGGAGACCACCGTCGGCGCCCCCGCCGGCACCGCAGCAACCACTGACGAGCGCTCGATGCGCCGCGCGCGCCGCCAGGCGCTCATTGACGCGGGCGTGAACCCGTACCCCATCGCGTCCGAGGTGACGGCCCACGCCGCCGAGCTTGAGGAGAAGTACGCCGGCCTCGAGGACGGCGCGGACACCGAGGACGTGGCAAGCGTCGCCGGCCGCATCAGGGCGCTGCGCAAGCAGGGCAAGGCCGCCTTCATCGTGCTCGAGGACGTGAGCGGCTCCATTCAGCTCTTCTGCCGCCACGACGTGCTCGGCGACGAGGGCTGGGCGCTTCTCTCCAACCTCGACCTCGGCGACATCCTGGGGGCCACGGGCACCATCCTGCGCACCCGCCGCGGCCAGCTCTCCGTCTCGCCCGCGCGCCTCACGATGCTCTCCAAGTCCCTGCGGCCGCTGCCCGAGAAGTTCCACGGCCTCACCGACCGCGAGGTCCGCTACCGCCAGCGCTACGTCGACCTCATCATGAACCCCGAGGTCCGCGACGTCTTCCGCAAGCGCAGCCAGATCGTCTCCCTCATCCGTCGCTTCATGGAGGCCGATGGCTACATGGAGGTCGAGACGCCGATGATGCACGCCATCCTCGGCGGCGCCAACGCCAAGCCGTTCGTCACGCACTTCAACGCGCTCGACCGTGACTTCTACCTGCGCATCGCCACCGAGCTTCCGCTCAAGCGCCTCATCGTGGGCGGCCTCGAGCGCGTCTTCGAGATCGGCCGCAACTTCCGCAACGAGGGCATGGACCTCACGCACAACCCCGAGTTCACCTCGATGGAGGCCTACTGCGCCTACGCCGACCTCGAGGGCATGAAGCGCCTCTCCGAGGGCCTCTTCAAGATGATCGCGCGCGAGGTCTGCGGCTGCGAGGAGGGCCACGAGGTCATCACCTACCAGGGTCAGACGATCGACATGTCCGGCACCTGGGCGAGCCGCCCGCTCTCCGAGATCGCCTCCGAGTGCGTGGGCGAGCAGCTTACGATGGACACCCCCATTGAGCACCTGCGCGAGCTCTGCGAGAAGAACGGCATCGAGGTCCAGCCGAGCTGGGGCCCCGGCAAGCTGCTCTTCGAGCTCTACGACGAGCTGGGCGAGAAGACCATCGTCAACCCCACCTTCGTCTGCGACTACCCCGAGGAGGTCTCCCCGCTCTCCAAGCGCAAGCCCGAGGACCCGCGCCTCACCGACCGCTTTGAGCTGGTCATCGCCGGCCACGAGTACGCCAACGCCTTCTCCGAGCTCAACGACCCCGTCGACCAGGCGGGACGCTTCGCCGAGCAGGTCGCGGCCAAGGGCCTGGGCGACGACGAGGCCATGGGCTACGACTACGACTACGTGCGCGCGCTCGAGTACGGCATGCCGCCGGCGGGTGGCATCGGCTACGGCATCGACCGAATGGTCATGCTCTTCTGCGACCAGCCCGCCATCCGCGACGTGCTGCTCTTCCCGGCCATGAAGCCCGAGACCATCACCAAGGCGGACATCGAGGCGCAGGTCGCGGGCGTCGTGACCGACAACACGGCCGCCTCCGTCGACGCCATCGCCGCCGACAGCGAGAAGGTCGCGGCCGCGGTCGAGGGCCCCGCGGCGCTTGTCGCCGGGATCTCCCGCGACGAGGCGCTCGTCCTGCTCGCCGCGCACAACAAGGAGGAGTTCCACCTCAAGCACGGTGCGACCGTGGGCGGCGTGATGCGACAGTTTGCGCTCCAGGAGGACCCCGACAACGCCGACTTCTGGGAGGTCGTGGGCATCCTGCACGACCTCGACTGGGAGGAGCACGCGGACGACCCCGTGGGCCACACCACCTACGCCGGCGAGCTGATCCGCGCGGCGGGCGGCTCCGAGGCGCTGGTGCGCGCGATCCAGTCGCACAACTCGATGAACAACCCCGACCTGCCGGCGCCGGAGCTGCCCATGGAGAAGGTCCTGTTTGCCGTTGACGAGCTCACGGGCCTCATCGGCGCGGCGGTGATCATGCGCCCGAGCAAGTCCGTCATGGACTTCGAGGTGAAGTCGCTCAAGAAGAAGTTCAAGGACAAGCGCTTCGCCGCGGGCTGCAACCGCGACGTCATCCGCCAGGGCGCCGAGCTCTGCGGCATGGAGCTCGACGAGCTCTTCGCCCGCACGATCGCCGCGATGCAGGCCATCGCGCCGGACCGCGACACGTTTGGCAAGTAGCGCCTCCCCGGCAGCGCCCGCGCCTGCGAGCCCGCCCGCACTTCTCGCCCGCACTCGTAAGTGCGCGCAAGAAGTGCGGGCTTTTCTCGATGGGGGGGCGCCACGCCAAGGGGTGCCGGGCCAGGGGGGCGCCACGCCAAGGGGCGCCGGGCCAATGGGTGCCGGGCGCCCTCACTACCAGCTGGGCTTCTCGCTGGGTATGGCGGGAAGCGTCTGGCTGAGAAGGACCTTCCTCGCGTGCGTCGCCCCTGCGTCTTCGAGCGTGCGTCGAACCCGTGCCTCGAACTCCGGCCCCTCGGTCTTGGCGAGCGAGTGCGCGATGCTCGCGAGGTAGCCGCTCAGGGCGTGGACGGTGCGCACGTTCTTGTAGCTCGCGGGGAAGACGGAGATGCCGCACCTTTGATAGTCTCGAATCCGTCGCTGGTCCTCCTCGAAGGCCGCCTCGCTTATGTGGTCCTTGCCGTTGTACTCCCCGGCAGTCAGGTGTCCGGGCCAGTTAAAGTCCGGCCGCATCTGCTTGTGCTCGATGAGATGGTGCACATCCTGTGGCCAGTCGATGGGCTCGTTCTCAAGAAAGGCGGGAGCCTCGATGCCGCCGAGGTGCTCGGGCAGCTTGAACGCGAGCGAGAGCAGCGTCTCCTCTGGCGATCCTGCGCCGCTCTGCACGAGCGCGGCTGCGTGACGCGCCTGTCTCAGCCCCCGGATTCCCTCGAGGTTGCCCAGAAGCCCGACGATTTTCTCGGGTGATTGAACCGGCTCGAGCTCGAAGGCGCAGGGACCGTGCGCGGGGTCGCTTGGGTCGCGGGCGTATAGCCCGCACGCCTCCATGGGAAACGTGAGCAGCTTGATGAAGGCGGCGTTTGGCGTGAGGGCGTCACGTTTGACGAGCCTCTGGACCTGCTGCTCCATGCGCACCAGGCTCAGTCCGGGGGACTCGACGAACAGGTGGAGCTCGCCGCTCCCCGCATAGGGCCAAGGATCCCCGCTGGCCTGAATGACCTCTAGAAACGAGTCCTCGGGAAGGCGGGTGAGAAGGGCGCGGGACGAGAGGCACGCGGCAGACGAGCGGCTTTCGCGCGAGAAGAACGTGAGCGAGAGAGGCTCGGCGGGAGAGAACGAGCACAGGTCCTCCGGTAGAGCGAGCCTGAGGGCGGCGATGTCAATGGGGGATTGGCGGGAACGGCGGTGGGCGTTGCCGGCGGGCACGAGGGCGAGGTCCGGGTCCTTGCGAGCGATGCGCGTCAGCTTGAGCGAGTCGGTTCCGGCGAGAAAGACGTCCACGCGAGCCTCCTTTCGAGTGGTCCTCCTTAAGGGGGTTGGCTTCTTGGCGGAAAAGCCTAGCAAGGCGAGCGTACGGAGAGCTGCGTCTTAGCTTGGTGGGAGCTTTCGCGCAGCTTTCGGATGGCCGCGGGTGAGAGGGGCCGCGCAGGACACGGCACCGGAACAAGAGGGCTCCGTTCGCGCGGGATGGGCGCGGCTCTGCACGGGAAATCCACGGGTCGCGATGTTTTGCCTGTTCGAAGGATTAGGCGAGATGCTGGCGCTCGTCCCCGGAGGAGGCCTTGTGCGAGAAGTGCGCGCTGGGCCGCACTCTATGCGCGCACTTATGAGTGCGGGCGAGAAGTGCGGGCGGTTTTTGGGCGGGGCGACCTCGAGTGCGCGGTCCTTCTCGGAATTTGTCGTCGAGTGTTCGCATCCAGTGCGTTGGAGCCCGCACTCAATGCGCGAAGTCTCCAAGTGCGTTGTTCTTCTCGACCGATGCCGAGAAGTGCGGGCGGGCGTTCGGGCGGGCTTCTGGGCTCAGGCGAGAAGTGCGGGCGGGCTCCCGGGCTCCGGCGAGAAGTGCGCTCATCGTCACGTGCGTCACAGAGAAGTGACGCCCCGTTTGCGCGGACGGGCGTGTGGGTACAAACTATAGCTGTGAAACTATCGCGAGAGGACAACCTCAATGTTTGAGAAGTTCACCGACAAGGCGCGCAAGGTCATGAGCCTCGCGCAGGACGAAGCCAGAAGCCTCGGGCAAATGTACGTGGGCACCGAGCACCTACTGCTCGCCCTCATCAAGGAGGGCGAGGGCGTCGCCGCCCAGGCCCTCGCCAAGCTCGACATCACCTACGACGAGACGCTCGCCACGGTCCGCGGCCTCACTGCCAGCGACAACGAGCCCGTCCCCGGCGGCCACATCCCCTTCACGCCGCGCGCCAAGCGCGTGCTGGAGGGTGCCTACCGCGAGACCATGACGCACGGCCAGAACTACATCGCCACCGAGCACCTACTGCTCGGCATCGTCTCCGAGGGCAACGGCCGCGCGATGGACGCCCTGCGCCAGATGGGCGTCTCGGGCGACGCCGTCCGCAACGCCGTGGCCGAGCTCTCCTCCAAGCAAAGCGAGGCCCCCCGCCAGCCGGCGGCCGCCGACGTCCGCATGGCGGGCTTTGGCGGACCGCAGCAGCCCGGCGAGGAGGGCTCCGTGCTCGAGCAGTACGGCCGCAACCTCACCAAGCTGGCCACGGACGGCAAGCTCGACCCGGTGATCGGCCGCGACCGCGAGATCGAGCGCGTCATGCAGGTCCTCGCGCGCCGCCAGAAGAACAACCCGCTCATCCTCGGCGACCCGGGCGTGGGCAAGACCGCGATCGTCGAGGGGCTCGCGCAGCTCATCGCCTCGGGCAACGTGCCCGACATCCTGCGCGGCAAGCAGATCTGGACGCTCGACCTCGCGAGTCTCGTCGCCGGCTCCAAGTATCGCGGCGAGTTCGAGGAGCGCATGAAGAAGGTCGTGCGCGAGCTCGAGGAGTCCGAGAACGACATCCTATTCATCGACGAGATCCACACCGTCATCGGCGCCGGCTCGGCCGAGGGCTCCATTGATGCCGCATCGATCTTGAAGCCGCCCCTCTCGCGCGGCGAGATCCAGGTCATCGGCGCCACCACGGCCGAGGAGTTCCGCAAGCACGTCGAGAAGGACTCGGCGTTCGAGCGCCGCTTCCAGCCGGTCAGCATCGGCGAGCCCAGCCCCGAGGACACCGTCAAGATCATCGAGGGCCTCAAGGACCGCTACGAGAAGCACCACCACGTGAGCTACACCGACGACGCCGTCCAGGCCGCGGTGACGCTCTCGAGCCGCTACGTCCAGGACCGCTTCCTGCCGGACAAGGCCATCGACGTGCTCGACGAGGCCGGCGCTCGCACGCGCGTCCACAAGATGGCGCTGCCGCCCGAGATCGCCCAGGTCGACGCCGACCTGGCACGCGTGCGCGAGGAGAAGTCCGCCGCCGCGGCGGCCCAGGAGTTCGAGGACGCCGCGCGCCTGCGCGACGAGGAGAAGGCCCTCGTGTCCCAGCGCGACGAGCTCGAGACCGCCTGGCGCGAGCGGCTCGCCGCCAACGTGGTGACCGTCGACGAGGACGATATCGCCGACGTGGTCTCCTCCATGACCGGCGTGCCCGTCTCGAGCCTCACCGAGGCGGAGGCCTCCAAGCTCCTGCGCTGCGAGGACGTGCTGCACCAGCGCGTCGTGGGCCAGGACGAGGCCGTGACCAAGGTCGCCAAGGCCATCCGCCGCAGCCGCTCCCCGCTCAAGGACCCGCGCCGACCGGGCGGCTCGTTCATCTTCCTGGGCCCCTCGGGCGTGGGCAAGACCGAGCTCGCCAAGGCGCTCGCGGAGTTTCTCTTTGGCTCCGAGGAGGCGCTCATCAGCTTTGACATGTCCGAGTTCATGGAGAAGCACACCGTCTCCAAGCTCGTGGGCGCCCCTCCCGGCTACGTTGGCTACGACGAGGGCGGCGAGCTCACCAAGGCGGTGCGCCGGCGTCCCTACTCGGTCGTGCTCTTCGACGAGGTCGAGAAAGCTCACCCCGACGTCTTCAACGTGCTTCTCCAGATCCTGGAGGAGGGCCGGCTCACCGACGGCCAGGGCCGTCACGTGGACTTCTCCAACACCGTCATCATCATGACGTCCAACATCGGCGCGCGCGACATCGCGCAGACCACCACGATGGGCTTCTCGGCCCAGGGGGCGTCGGGCCTCTCCGACAAGGAGATCACGAGCCGCGTCATGTCCGAGCTCAAGAAGCACTTCCGCCCGGAGTTCCTCAACCGCGTGGACGAGGTAGTGGTCTTCAAGTCGCTCACGCCCGAGCAGCTGCGGGGCATCGTCGAGCTCATGGTCGCCGACCTCCGCGAGCGCCTCATCGCGCAGGGCATGTCCATCGAGCTCACCGACGCCGCGCGCGACCTCGTGGCCAAGGAGGGCGCCGACCCGGTCTACGGCGCACGCCCGCTGCGCCGCGCCATCCAGACGCTCATCGAGGACCCGCTCTCCGAGGAGCTGCTGCAGGGTCTGTGGCATCGCGGCGAGATCATTCGCGTGGACGAGAAGGACGGCCAGCTCGTCTTTGAGCACGCCGTCGGCGAGATCCCCGCGCCGCGCCGCCGCGAGCACCTCATGGGCCCGGAACCGGCGCCGCTGCCCGAGCCCTCCTCGGGCGCGCCCGGAGCCGGCGGGCTGCTCGCTTCCGGGGCGTAAACAACGTCCTGGCGCTGAGCACCTAGCCGTCAAAACGGGGCGGGGCGGCATGTGACAATTCAACCTGCCCTAATTGTTACATGCCGACCTGCCCCGCTTCGCGCCGCGCGATATACTCAGACTCAATAAGGGAGCCGGCCCGCATGCGTGCCGGCAGCGCACGAAGGGCCGCCCATGGATGCCACCCAGCTTGACACCGGTGCCGCCGACCGCGAGCAGCGCCTCCAGGACGCGATCAAGAACACCGCGCCCGGGACCCCGCTGCGCTTGGCGCTCGACATGATCCTCGCGGGCCACCTCGGCGCCCTCATCTGCGTCGGCGACACGGAGAACGTGCTGGCCGCCGGGGACGACGGCTTCAAGCTCGACGTCTCGTTCACGGCCAACCGCCTCTTCGAGCTCTGCAAGATGGACGGCGCCGTGGTCATCGACCGCGACTTCACCAAGATCTTGCGCGCCAACTACCACCTCAACCCAGACCCGTCGTTGCCCACGTCCGAGACGGGCACGCGCCACCGCACGGCGGCCCGCATGAGCCTGCTCACCCGGGCGATGGTCGTCTCGGTCTCCTCTCGTCGCTCGATCATCAACGTCTACGTGGACGGCAAGGGCTTCCAGATCAAGCCGGTGAGCGATTTGCTCACGACGGTCAACCAGCTGACCGTCGCCATGCAGAACACCCGCTCCCAGCTCGATCGCAACCTGCTGCACCTCACGAGCCTCGAGCTCGACAACATGGTCACGCTCGGGGACCTCACCGACCTCTTCTACCTCTTCGAGGCGCTGCTCACCGCCGGCAGCGAACTCGACGACTGCATCGTCCAGCTCGGCCGCGAGGGCAAGATCGCCCAGATGCAGCGCGACGAGTACCTCGCCGGCGTCGACGAGGCCTACACCCTCATGATTCGCGACTACGCCGCGGACTCCTCCGAGGAGACCGCGCGCACCGTGCGCCGCCGCCTGCACGACACCGTCAACACGCAGCTGCGCTCCGCCAAGACCGTGGCGCGCATCCTCGGCTTTGGCGACGACTGCGGCGAGGACAGCATCATGACCCCGCTCGGCCTGCGCACGCTCTCGCGCGTGCCCGTCGTGCGCGAGGGCATGGCCGACAAGATCGTCGACGAGTACGGCTCGCTGCAGGAGGTCCTCGAGGCCGTGGACGACGACCCCTCACGCCTCGGCAAGATCGGCGTCAAGAATCCCGACGTGCTCGCCAACAGCCTGCACCGCATGTGGGGGAAGGGCGAGTGATGGGCGCCGGCGCCCCCTGCCCCGAGGCGTGCGCCTGCCGCGTCGGCTCCGCCGAGCCCCCCGCCGACACCTGCGCCGTCATCGTCGCGGGAGGCTCGGGCGAGCGCTTTGGCGACCCGCGCGGAAAGCAGTTCGTCGAGCTCGCCGGCCTGCCCCTCATGTGCTGGTCGATCGCCGCGTTCGAGCAGGCGCCGTCGGTGGCGCGGCTCGTGGTGGTCTGCGCCCCGGACCGGGCGGCGCAGGTCGAGAAGGACGTGCTCGCGCGGCTCTCCCTCAAAAAGCCGGTGGCGCTCGCCCCGTCCGGGGCGACCCGTCAGGATTCGGTGCTCTCCGGGCTGGGGGCGGTCCCCCGCGACCTGGAGTTCGTCGCCGTCCATGACGCCGCGCGGCCGCTGGTGGAGGCCGAGATGATCGAGGCCGCGATCGCGGCGGTCCGCCAGGATCCGGCGCTTGCCGGCGCCATCCTCGCGACGCGCTCCGTCGACACCCTCAAGCTCGTCGAGGGTACGACCATCGTGGCGACGCCCGACCGCAGCTTCTATTGGGCCGCCCAGACCCCGCAGGTCTTTCGGCGCCGGGTCCTTCTCGCCGCGCACAAGGCCGCCGCGCGCGACGAGTACCTGGGGACCGACGACGCCTCCCTGGTGGAGCGCATGGGCGGCAAGGTGCGCGTGGTCGAGTCCTCGCGCGACAACATCAAGGTCACGCTGCCCGAGGACCTGGCCCTTGCCGAGGCCGCTCTCGAGCGGCGACTGCTTGGGTGACCCAGGGGGCAGGGGCTTGGCAGACTTGACAATCTCGTCAGGTTATATTGTCAAGCGCGAGCGCTTGACAATATAACCTGACGAGATTGTCAAGTCTGCCAGAAAGGAACTGTCATGCTGCGCATCGGACACGGCTTTGACGTGCACGCGTTCGCGGAGGGGCGCCGTCTGGTGCTCGGAGGCGTCGACGTGCCGTGCGAGCGGGGGCTCGCCGGCCACTCCGACGCCGACGTGCTCGCCCACGCGCTCATGGACGCCGTGCTCGGTGCCATGCGCGCGGGTGACATCGGGGGTCTCTTTCCGGACACCGACCCCGCCTACGAGGGCGCGGACTCGCTCGTCCTGATGCGCCGCGTGGCCGAGCTCGCGCGCGAGCGCGGCTACCGCATCCTCGACGTGGACTGCACCGTCGCGGCGCAGGCGCCCAAGCTCGCGCCCCACCGCGATCAGATGCGCGCCAACATGGCTGCCGCGCTGGGCGTGCCCGTGGATGCCGTGGGCGTGAAGGCCACGACCACCGAGCGGCTCGGGTTCGTGGGCCGCGAGGAGGGCATCGCCGCCTGGGCCGTGGCCCTTCTCGACGACGGCCGGTAGTCCTTCTCGGCCTGCTGAGCTCGCGCGACGGGCGCCGCGCCGCGTAATGCGCCGCGTTGCTTAGACTTTCCGGCCCATCGCGCTGACAGTCCGTTTTGCGCTTACAAATCCGCGCGAATCGCAGCCGCCCCGCCCGCGCCCCGCCCCCGCGCCGGGCGAGAAGAACTCACCCCGCGGGCGCCGCGCTATACTGGTCGGAACGTTTCCGACAGACACCCAAGGAGCGCGCATGCTCGTCTACAACAGTCAGACGCACAAGAAGGAGGAGCTCGTCCCCATCGAGCCCGGCAAGATTCGCATGTACGTCTGCGGCCCCACCGTCTACGACCAGATCCACATCGGCAACGCGCGGACCTTCCTCGCGTTTGACGTGATCCGTCGCTACCTCATGTACAAGGGCTATCAGGTCACCTTTGCCCAGAACCTCACCGACGTGGACGACAAGATCATCAACCGCGCCAACGAGTGCGGCCGCACCGCGGCCGAGGTCGCCGAGGAGTGCTCGGCCGCCTTCATCGAGCAGATGCACCGCTTTGGCGTGCTCGACCCGGACATCCGCCCGCGCGCCACGCACGAGATCGAGGCCATGCAGGAGATGATCACGCTCCTCATCGAGCGCGGCGTGGCCTACCCGGTGCCCTCCGGCGACGTCTACTTCTCCGTGCGCGCCGACCACAGCTACGGCATTCTCTCCGGCCGCGACCTCGACCAGATGCGCGCCGGCGAGCGAGTGGAGGTCAACGACGAGAAGCGTGACCCGTTTGACTTCGCGCTCTGGAAGGCCGCCAAGCCCGGCGAGCCGAGCTGGCCCAGCCCCTGGGGCGACGGCCGTCCCGGCTGGCACACCGAGTGCTGCGCGATGATCCACCGCTACCTGGGCACCCCCATCGACATCCACGGCGGCGGCGCCGACCTCATCTTCCCGCACCACGAGAACGAGACCGCCCAGGCCATGTGCGCCTGGGACACGGCGCTCGCCAACACCTGGATGCACACGGGGATGCTGCGCGTCAACGGCGAGAAGATGTCCAAGAGCCTCGGCAACTTCTACACGCTCAAGGAGGTGCTCGACAAGTACCCGGCCGACGCCGTGCGTCTGCTCATGCTGCAGACCCACTACCGCGCGCCGCTCGACTTCTCCTTCGAGCGCCTCGAGGGCGTGGCCGGCACGCTCGAGCGCCTCGAGACCTGCGCGCGGAACCTCCGCTGGGCCGCCGAGCGCTCCCCGCAGGACGGCGAGCTCAACGACGCCGACCGCACCCTCGGCCGCAAGATCGACGAGGCGCGCGAGGAGTTCTGCCGCCAGATGGACGACGACTTCAACACCGCGGGAGGCCTCGCCGCGATCTTCTCGCTGGTGACCGCCGCAAACACCTATCTGGCAGAGGCCGCCGACGACACCTCCACCGCCGTCTGCCTGCGCGCTGCGGACATGCTCTGCGAGCTCGCCGACGTGATGGGCATCGGCCTGGGCCGCTCCGCCGGCGACGACGACCTGCCCGCCGGGCTCGTGGACCTCGCGCGCGACCAGGCCGGCTACGAGGGCGCCTCTGCCGCCGAGGCGGCCGAGGCCCTGCTCGCCGCGCGCCAGGCGGCACGTGCCGAGAAGAACTGGGGCGTCGCTGACGCCATCCGTGACGGCATCACCGCGCTCGGCCTCGTGGTGGAGGACACCGCCTCGGGCGCGCGCCTGCACCGCAAGGAGTAAGCGTGGCAAAGAATCAGTCTCGTACGCCCGGCCGCGACGTGCGCGGCGGCAAGGGCAAGGGCGGACGCCCCCAGGCGGGGCGCTCCGGGCGCCCCGGGTCGGGCAGGGGCCAGCGTGCCGAGAAGGGCCGCGTGCCCCGTCCGCTGCCGGGGGCCGCGCGCCGCGGGCCGCAGGAGCGCGGCGACCTGATCGAGGGACGCCGCGCCGTCGAGGAGGCGCTCGCCTGCGGGATGCCGCTGCGCTCGGCGCTCGTGCAGGAGCGCTCCGGCGAGCGCGACCAGGCGCTCGAGAAGATCGCCGCGCGCCTGGGCGAGGCGGGCGTGCCCGTCGAGCGCGTGCCGCGCGGCAGGCTCGACGCGCTCTCCAGCCACGGGGCGCACCAGGGCGTCGTCGTGCGCACGTGCCCCTTCGAGTACGCGTCGCTCTCCGAGGTCATCGCCGCGGCGGGCGAGGGTCCGGCGCTCGTCGTGGTGCTCGACCATGTGACCGACCAGGGAAACTTCGGCGCCATCGTGCGCACGGCCGAGGTCGTGGGCGCGGCGGGCGTCGTGGTGGCCAAGGCGCGCGCCGCCTCGGTGGGCGTGGGCGCCTACAAGACCTCCGCGGGCGCCGTCATGCACCTGCCCATCGCGCAGGTGCCCAACCTCGCGCGCGCGATCGAGGAGCTTCAGGCGGCGGGCTTTTGGGCCTGCGCCGCCACCGAGCACGCCGAGCAGGACGTCTGGCACGCGCCGTTTGCCGGGCGCCTCGCCCTGGTGATGGGCTCGGAGGGCGAGGGCATCTCGCGCCTGGTTGCCGAGAAGTGCGACTTTTCGTGCCGCCTGCCTCAGCGCGGGCGCGTGGAGTCGCTCAACGTCGCGCAGGCCACGACGGTGCTCTGTTACGAGTGGCTGCGCCGGCAGGAGACGGGCGGCGAGGCGGGTGCCTAGGACCGGCGCCTCGCGCGAACTGCTCGTGGTGGACGGCTACAACGTCATCTACAAGTCCTCCCGCTACCTCGACCGCATGGACGAGACGAGCGAGGGCGACCCCTTCGAGCAGGCGCGCGAGCTGCTCATCTCCGACGTTGCCGCCTACGCGAAGGGCCGCTTCGAGCCGGTGATCGTCTTCGACGCCGCGGGCAACGTCTCGCCGGAGCGCCCCGACCTCTCCCGGGCCGGCGTGCGCGTGATCTTCTCGGCGGCGGGGGAGTCCGCCGACGCCGTCATCGAGCGCCTGGTCACCGAGGCGCGCCTCGCGCCGCACGCGGTGACGGTGGTGACATCGGACCGCACGATACGAGCGACGGTGGGCGGCATCCCGGTCACGCGCGTTTCGAGCGACGTGCTCGTGGCCGACGTGGGCGCCCTCGCGGTGGAGTATCGCCGAGAAAACGATGCGCGGCAGACCCAGCACATGCGCCTCGAGGACCGCATCGACCCGGCCGCGCGCGAGAAGCTCTGGCGGATGCTGCGCGGCTAGCAGTCGGGGCGCGAGACAAACGAGCCTGTCCCCTCGTCTCACGCCCCCTCGTCCCATCCGTTCCGCTATCATTGACGAACGCGCCGGCATGGCTCAATGGCAGAGCAACGGTTTTGTAAACCGTGGGTTGGGGGTTCGACTCCCTCTGCCGGCTCCAGAATTATTTTTCGAGGCCGTGGCCCAAAAGGGTCGCGGCCTCGCGTTCTTCTCGGTAAAAATAAAGTGGTTGACCTGCGGATGTGTGCTGCTCGTGATGATGGATACGCCCGGCTGGGGGGTATACGTTGACAAGTTCTTGCGCACGCCGTATTCTACTATCCGCTTGCGAGGGAGAACGCGCCTCGCGGGTGGCTGAAAACGGAATGGGGATGTGGCACAGCGGCAACTGCGGCGGACTGTAAATCCGCTCCCTCTGGGTTCCTTGGTTCGAGTCCAAGCATCCCCACCATCTGCCCGTGTAGCTCAGTCGGTAGAGCACTTCGTTGGTAACGAAGAGGTCACCGGTTCAAATCCGGTCGCGGGCTCCATTTCCGCCATTCAGTCGCAAGGCACCACGCCGGTGTAGCTCAGTTGGTTAGAGCACGCGGCTCATACCCGCGATGTCACTGGTTCGAGTCCAGTCACCGGTACCAGAGTTCTTGGCGGCGCTTCGGCGCCGCTTGGCATAAGAACGAAGCAAGTACATTGGAAGGCCAGAAGGTCGGTTCCAGAAGGAGGATGGCAATGGCCAAGGAGAAGTTCGATCGTTCCAAGCCCCACGTAAACATCGGTACCATTGGTCACGTCGACCACGGCAAGACCACCACGACCGCGGCCATCACCAAGGTCCTCTCCGAGACCGAGGGCTGCAAGGCCGACTACACCGCCTTCGAGAACATCGACAAGGCTCCCGAGGAGCGTCAGCGCGGCATCACCA
Organism: Olsenella sp. An293; assembly: GCF_002159495.1. Classification (GTDB taxonomy): domain Bacteria; phylum Actinomycetota; class Coriobacteriia; order Coriobacteriales; family Atopobiaceae; genus Thermophilibacter. Next base: position 161,979 of record NZ_NFIT01000004.1, on the reverse strand, counting down.
TCAACGTTGCCCACATCGAGTACGAGACCTGGGAGCGCCACTACGCTCACGTCGACTGCCCGGGCCACGCTGACTACATCAAGAACATGATCTCCGGTGCGGCTCAGATGGACGGCGCCATCCTCGTCATCGCCGCCACCGACGGCCCCATGGCCCAGACCCGCGAGCACATCCTTCTCGCTCGTCAGGTCGGCGTCCCCTACATCATCGTCTTCCTGAACAAGTGCGACATGGTTGACGACGAGGAGCTCATCGACCTCGTTGAGATGGAGACCCGCGACCTCCTCACCGAGTACGACTTCCCCGGCGACGACCTGCCGATCATCCGCGGCTCCGCTCTCGGCGCCCTCAACGGCGAGCAGAAGTGGGTCGACTCCATCGTCGAGCTCATGCACGCCGTCGACTCCTACATCCCGACGCCCCCGCGTGACAACGACAAGCCGTTCCTGATGGCCATCGAGGACGTCATGACCATCTCCGGCCGCGGCACCGTCGCCACCGGCCGTGTCGAGCGCGGCGAGCTCAAGCTCAACGACCCCGTCGAGATCGTCGGCATCCGCGAGAAGCAGACCTCCGTCGCCACCGGCATCGAGATGTTCCGCAAGACCATGGACTTCTGCGAGGCTGGCGACAACGTCGGCATCCTCCTGCGCGGCATCAAGCGCGAGGACATCGAGCGCGGCCAGGTCATCTGCAAGCCCGGCTCCGTCCAGCCGCACCAGAAGTTCACCGGCGAGATCTACGTCCTCACCAAGGAGGAGGGTGGCCGTCACACCCCGTTCTTCGCCGGCTACCGTCCGCAGTTCTACTTCCGCACCACCGACGTCACCGGTGACATCTCCGAGCTCACCGACACCAACGGCACCAAGGTTGAGATGGCTATGCCTGGCGACCACATCACCGTCACCTGCGAGCTCATCCACCCGATCGCCATGGAGCAGGGCCTCAAGTTCGCTATCCGCGAGGGTGGCCACACCGTCGGCGACGGCCGCGTCTCCTCGATTCTCGACTAACTTCACCAGAAGCTAGTTCAAGACCCGGCGTTCTCGCGACGCCGGGTCTTTTTTGCGCGTACTTCTCGCTATTTGCGGATTTTGTGATGCGAGCCGTGTCGTCGTCAGGGGGTTGACAGTTCGGGCAGACCGATGGTATCGTTCTCCATCGCGTCACGTTCGAGGGAAACCCCCTCCAACGAGAAGTTCTTCAGGAGGATCAATGCGTACTCTAGTTACCCTCGCGTGCACCGAGTGCAAGCGCCGCAACTACACCACGGACAAGAACAAGTCCAACAACCCCGATCGCATGGAGTTGAAGAAGTACTGCCCGTGGTGCCGTAAGCACACGCTTCACAGGGAGACCCGCTAACCAAGGTGGGTTTTCATCACAGGCCAGTAGCTCCAATGGTAGAGCGGCGGTCTCCAAAACCGTTTGTTGAGGGTTCGAGTCCTTCCTGGCCTGCCAGATTTCACCACCGGCTTTCCCTTCGGGGTTAGCCGGTTTCCATGTAAGGGACCGTTTTCTTAGGAGTCGAGGGATGGCCAACAAGGACCGTAACAAGAGGAGCGTCCGCAAGGCGCGAGCCGAGGAGCGCGCTCGCGTCGAGGCTGCGCGCGCCGCCTCTGAGCCCGAGGACGCCAAGAAGGCGGTCGAGAAGAGCGAGAAGGCCGCCGCCAAGGCAGAGAAGAAGGCCGCCAAGGAGGAGCGCGCCAAGGCGCACCCCGGCCCCATCCGCCGTCTGCGCAACTATCTCGGCGACGTCCGCTCCGAGATGCGTCGCGTTGTGTGGCCCTCCAAGAGCGAGCTCAAGAGCTACTCGGTGGCCATCATCGCGATGCTCATCGTCTTTGGCATCATCATCTGGCTCGTCGACTCCGGTATCGTCGCCGCGCTCGTCGGCTACACCGGCCTGAGGGGGTAGACCATGGCTAAGCGCTGGTACGTGATTCACACCTACTCAGGGTACGAGAACAAGGTCAAGGCAGACCTCGAGCACCGCATCGAGACCTATGGCCTCGAGGACAAGGTCGTGGACATCCAGATCCCGACCGAGGAGGTCACCGAGATCAAGGACGGCGGCAAGCGCGAGACCAAGGAGTCCAAGGTCTTCCCGAGCTACGTCCTCGTTCGCATGGAGATCGACGACAACACCTGGGCCGTCGTGCGCAACACCCCCGGCGTGACCGGCTTCGTCGGTCTCGACGGCAAGCCGACGCCGCTTCGTCGCGACGAGTTCGACAAGATCATGCGTCGCTCCGGCGGCCGCGGCACCTCTGCCCCGGCGCCCAAGCGCACCGCCACCAACATCGAGGTCGGTCAGTCCGTCAAGGTCCTTTCCGGGCCCCTCGCGGACTTCGACGGTCTCGTGTCCGAGGTCATGCCCGAGTCCGGCAAGGTCAAGGTCATGCTCACCATCTTCGGCCGCGAGACGCCCGTCGAGCTCACCCTCGACCAGATTTCGGTCATCGGATAGCAGACATCCCGCCCACCCGGCATCGGTGAGGATAGCTTCTCGGGCTGGGCGCCTTCATAGATCGCAACGACAGAGTCCCCAAGGAGAGAGACATGGCCAAGAAGCAGGTCACCAACTTCATCAAGCTCCAGATTCCCGCCGGCGCCGCCAACCCCGCGCCTCCCGTCGGCCCCGCCCTCGGTGCCGCCCAGGTCAACATCATGCAGTTCTGCCAGGCCTTCAACGCCGCTACGCAGGACAAGGCCGGCGACATCATCCCGGTCGAGATCACGGTCTACGAGGACCGCAGCTTCGACTTCGTCTGCAAGACCCCGCCTGCCGCTGAGCTCATCAAGAAGGAGCTCGGCCTCAAGGGTGGCTCCGGCGTCCCCCAGCGCGACAAGGTCGGCCAGCTCTCCCAGGAGCAGCTCACCAAGATCGCCGAGATCAAGATGCCCGACCTCAACGCCAACGACATCGAGGCCGCCAAGAAGATCGTCGCCGGCACCGCTCGCTCCATGGGCGTCACCATCGCCGAGTAGCCAGCACTGATGAAGAGGGACCGTCCCTTTTCGTCATCGATGTGGGAGGGCGAGAAGCCCGCTGACCACAGGAGGTAAGAACATGCCTAAGCACGGAAAGAACTACAAGGCCGCCGCCGCCAAGGTCGACAGCACCAAGCTCTACACCCCGAAGGAGGCCATGGAGCTCGCCAAGGAGCTGTCCCCCGCCAAGTTCGACGAGACCGTCGAGGTCGCCGTCCGTCTCGGCGTCGACACCCGCAAGGCCGACCAGAACGTCCGCGGCTCCATCGCGCTGCCCCACGGCACCGGCAAGACCGTCCGCGTCGCCGTCTTCGCCGAGGGCGAGAAGGCCCGCGAGGCTGAGGCCGCCGGCGCCGACGTCATCGGCTCCGATGACCTCGTGGCCCAGATCCAGGCTGGCGAGCTGAACTTCGACGCCGCCATCGCCACGCCCAACATGATGGGCAAGGTCGGCCGCCTCGGCAAGATCCTCGGCCCCCGTGGCCTCATGCCCAACCCCAAGCTCGGCACCGTCACCATGGACGTTGCCAAGATGGTCGGCGAGCTCAAGGCCGGCCGCGTCGAGTACCGCGCCGACCGCTACGGCATCTGCCACGTCCCGATGGGCAAGGTGTCCTTCGACACCCAGAAGCTCGTCGAGAACTACGGCGCGCTCATCAACGAGCTGCTCCGCGTGAAGCCGTCCAGCGCCAAGGGCAAGTACGTCAAGTCCGTCGTCGTCTCCACCACGATGGGCCCTGGCATCAAGATCGACTCCACCAAGACCCGCAACCTCATGGACGAGTAGCGGGAGCGCGTTCTTCTCGCTTGGAGATTTCTTGATTGCTTGACGGGCGTCCTTTGCCGTGACACAATGTCACGCGCAGGACGCCCGTCCTGCGTTACGTCTGCACGTTCCGCTGCCAAAGACAGCCGGTGCCGCAAGGCTTAATGGGAAATCCCGCCTGCCGAGGTGGTCTCAGAGATTGCATCCTCGAGGACCCCGCTTTGGCTGCGCCAGCGGGGTCTTCTTTTGCGGAGGGCCCGCCTGTTGGCGGCTCGTGCCCGAAGCTCTATGAGGAGGTGTACAGAACACATGCCGTCCAAGTCCAATGTCGCTATGCTCGAGAAGGTCGCCAGCTCCCTGGAGGCCGCCGGTGGCGTCTTCGTTGTTGACTATCGTGGCCTCTCCGTCAAGGAGACCCAGGAGGTCCGTCGCGCCCTGCGCGCGGCCGGCGCCGAGATGAAGGTCTACAAGAACAACATCGTCAAGATCGCCCTCGAGAACGCCGGGATGCCCAACATCGACGAGATGCTCTCCGGCACCTGCGCCTACGTCTTCTACGAGAAGGACCCCGTCGATGCCGCCAAGGTCATCAAGGAGCAGTCCGATAAGCTCAAGAAGATGGCGTTTGTCGGTGCTATCGCCGATGGCAAGGCTCTCACGGCCGATGAGGCCAAGGCCTACGCCGACCTGCCCAACCGCGAGCAGCTCATGGGTCAGATCGCTGGTCTCATCAGCGGCTTCGCCCGTGGCATCGCCGTGTGCGTCAACGAGGTCCCGTCCGGTCTCGCCCGCACCATCAGCGCTGTCTCCGAGCAGAAGCAGGCCGCCTAGCGGTCAGACGCGGCTCGTCCGCACCCCGAGGGGCGCATCGCGCCTCGCAACCACACAGACCATCCGCGCACGACGCGCGGGATCGAAAGGAAACCAAAAATGGCTAAGCTTACCACCGAGGAGATCATTGACGCCCTCAAGGAGATGACCCTTCTCGAGGCCTCCGAGCTCGTCAAGGCTATCGAGGACACCTTCGGCGTCTCCGCCGCCGCCCCCGTCGCCGCCGTCGCCGCCGCTCCGGCTGCCGGCGCTGCCGCCGAGGAGGAGGAGAAGACCAACTTCGACGTCGTCCTCGAGTCCTTCGGCGACAACAAGATCGCCGTCATCAAGGTCGTCCGCGCTCTGACCAGCCTCGGCCTCAAGGAGGCCAAGGAGGTCGTCGAGGGTGCCCCCAAGGCCGTCCTCGAGGGCGCCAAGAAGGAGGACGCCGAGGCCGCCAAGAAGCAGCTCGAGGAGGCCGGCGCCGTCGTCACCCTCAAGTAAGTTCGCTTACTTCGGGTCACGCGATCGCGTACCTTCAAGGGGTCGGGCCCACGGGTCCGGCCCCTTATTGTGTGCGTGCAGAGCCTGCGCCGCGTGCACGCACTTACGAGTGCGTGCATCGAGTGCGGGCGAGGAGTGCGGGCGGATTTTGGGCGGAGGGGCCCCGGGTGCGGGGTCCTTCTCGGCATATGGCGTCGAGTGCGCGCATCGAGTGCGCTGGAGCCCGCACTGGATGAGGGCTGCCGAGAAGTGCGGGCGTCCTCCCGGCCGATGCCGAGAAGTGCGGGCGTCCTCCCGGCCGATGCCGAGAAGTGCGGGCGGCCAGCAGGTCCTTATCGGCGAGCGGTAGGGCCGGCTTCACAGGGCACCACCGAACCTTCACAACAAGGTTCTTCTCGGCATCATATATTCGCAGGTAGATTGGGTGAGCGGTAGAACATACTCGAAAACGGGGGTCAAGTCAAGGCTTTTCATTGACCGGGGAGAGGCGTTTCGGTAACTTATTACGTTGCGACAATTGCCGCCTTCCACCCTTTTTGAAGGAGGAAAAGCCTGGTGTCTACCGCAAAGACTGCTCTTACGAAACCACAGGGAACGACCGGACGCAAGACCTTTAGCAAGATTGCTCCCGCGATGGAGCTGCCGAACCTGATCTCCGTGCAGAAGGAGTCGTTCGAGCGCTTCATGGGGGAGGGGCTTGCCGAGTCCTTTGCGGAGTTCTCCCCGATCGAGAACTCTGCCCACACCCTCCAGGTCACCTTTGGTGACCACCAGTTCGGCGACCCCGCGCACACGATCGCGGAGTGCCGTGCCAAGGACATCTCCTACCAGGCCCCCCTCTTCGTTGACGTGCGCTTTGTCAACAAGGAGACCGGCGAGATCAAGGAGCAGCTCGTCTTCATGGGCGACTTCCCGCTCATGACGGAGCGCGGCACCTTTGTCATCAACGGCACCGAGCGCGTGGTCGTCTCCCAGCTCGTCCGCTCCCCGGGCGTCTACTTTGCCTCCGAGATGGACAACGGCGTCCGCGTCTTCAAGGCCCAGTTCATCCCCGCGCGCGGCGCGTGGCTGGAGTTTGAGGTCGACAAGCGCGGCCACCTCGTCGTGTCCATCGACCGTAAGCGCCGCCAGTCCGCGACGATGTTCCTGCGTGCCCTCGGCATCGCCGAGACCGACGACGAGATCCTCACCCTCCTCGGTGACTCCGACGTCGTCCGCAACACGCTCGAGCGCGACGTGGCCACCACGCGTGAGGACGCCCTGCTCGAGATCTACCGTCGTCAGCGCCCCGGCGAGCCCCCCACCGTGGACTCCGCCCGCTCCCTGCTCGACGGCCTCTACTTCAACGAGCAGCGCTACGACCTCGCCCGCGTGGGCCGCTACAAGGTCAACAAGAAGCTCGGCATCGACTCCGAGACCGGCGAGCGCGTCCTCACCGGCGACGACATCGTCGAGGCCCTGCGCTACCTGCTGGCGCTGGCCGCCGGCGACCCGTCCAAGCGCCTCGACGACATCGACCACTTCGGCAACCGCCGCGTCCGCACCGTGGGCGAGCTGGTCCAGAACCAGTTCCGCATCGGCATGAGCCGCATGGAGCGCGTGGTGCGCGAGCGCATGGCCTCCCAGGACGTGGACGACATCACGCCGCAGAGCCTGATCAACATCCGCCCGATCGTGGCCGCGATCAAGGAGTTCTTTGGCTCCTCGCAGCTCTCCCAGTTCATGGACCAGGCCAACCCGCTGGCCGGCCTCACGCACAAGCGTCGCCTCTCGGCCCTCGGCCCGGGCGGCCTCGCCGGCCACAAGTCCGGCTCGAGCCGCCGCACCAACGTCCCCACCGCGGTGCGCGACGTCCACAACTCGCACTACTCCCGCATGTGCCCGATCGAGACGCCCGAGGGCCCCAACATCGGCCTCATTGGCTCGCTCGCGCTCTACGCGCACGTCAACGAGTACGGCTTCATCGAGGCCCCGTACCGTCGCGTCGAGAACGGCGTGGTCACCGACAAGATCGACTGGATGACGGCCGATGAGGAGGAGGCGCACAACATCGCCCCCGCCAACACGCCGTTTGACCCCGAGACCGGCCGCTTCGTCGAGGTCGACTCCAAGGGCAACGTCACCCACCCCGACCGCGTCATCGCGCGCACCCGCGACTTCGACGGCTCCTTCGGCGCCCCGGCGCAGGTCCCCGTCGACGAGGTCGACTACATGGACGTCTCGCCGCGCCAGCTGCTCTCCGTCGCGGCCAACCTCATCCCGTTCCTCGAGCACGACGACGCCAAGCGTACCCTCATGGGCGCGAACATGCAGCGCCAGGCCGTGCCCCTGATCCGCTCGAGCGCCCCGTACGTGGGCACGGGCATGGAGGAGCGCGCCGCGCTCGACTCCGGCGAGCTCATCTGCGCCGCCCACGCCGGCATCGTCTCCGAGGTCGACGCCGCCCACGTGGTCGTCTACTCCGACGCCTACGGCTCCGAGCGCTACGACCTCCCCAAGTACCAGCGCTCCAACCAGTCCACCTGCATCAACCACCGCCCGATCGTCCACGCGGGCGACCACGTCGAGGCCGGCCAGCCCCTCGCCGACGGCACCTCGATCGACCACACCGAGCTCGCCCTGGGCACCAACCTCACCGTGGCCTACATGCCGTGGGAGGGCTTCAACTACGAGGACGGCATCATCGTCTCCGAGCGCGTGGTCCAGGAGGACCTGCTCACCTCGGTCAATATCTCCCGTCACGAGATCGACGCCCGCGACACCAAGCTCGGTCCCGAGGAGATTACCCGCGAGATCCCCAACCTCTCCGAGGACATGCTCGCCAACCTCGACGATGACGGCATCATCCGCATCGGCGCCGAGGTCGGCCCCGGCGACATCCTCGTCGGCAAGGTCACGCCCAAGGGCGAGACGGCCCTGACCGCCGAGGAGCGCCTCCTGCGCGCGATCTTTGGCGCCAAGGCCCACGACGTCCGCGACACCTCCCTCAAGATGCCGCATGGCGCCTACGGCCGCGTTGTCGACGTGGTGCGCTTCAGCCGCGAGGCCGGCGACGACCTGCCGCCCGGCGTCAACGAGCTCGTCCGCGTCTTCGTCGCGCAGCGCCGCAAGATCCAGCAGGGCGACAAGATCGCCGGCCGTCACGGCAACAAGGGCGTCGTCTGCAACGTCCTGCCGGTCGAGGACATGCCCTACATGGCCGACGGCACGCCCGTCGACGTCCTTCTAGACCCGCTGGGCGTCCCCTCCCGTATGAACGTCGGCCAGCTGCTCGAGTGCCACCTCGGCTGGGGCGCCTCTCACGGCTGGGACGACGAGTCCGAGAACTCCGAGCGCTACGTGCCCGGCCCCATCCGCGTGGCCACGCCGGTCTTTGACGGCGCCACCGACGACGAGGTCGCCGAGCTCCTGCGCCGCACCAACATCAACCTCATGAACAAGGCCAAGCTCGACTACGGCGACCGAATGCGCGAGGAGTTTGTCCCGCAGCTGAGCGACCTCGGCAAGACCACGCTCTACGACGGCCGCACCGGCGAGCCCTTCGAGAGCCCGATTACCGTGGGCACGAGCTACATCCTGAAGCTCGGCCACATGGTCGACGACAAGATCCACGCGCGTTCGACCGGCCCCTACAGCCTCGTCACCCAGCAGCCTCTCGGCGGCAAGGCCCAGTTCGGCGGCCAGCGCTTCGGCGAGATGGAGGTGTGGGCCCTCTACGCCTACGGCGCGGCCAACGTCCTCCAGGAGATCCTCACCGTCAAGTCCGACGACACCAACGGCCGCGTGAAGACCTACGAGTCGATCGTCAAGGGCGAGAACGTCCCGTCCGCGGGCATCCCCGAGTCCTTCAAGGTCCTCGTCAAGGAGATTCGCTCGCTCGCGCTCGACATCGAGCCGATCTCCTACAAGAAGCGCGCCGAGCGCGCCGCCCAGGAGGAGCAGGCCGTCGCGGAGAGCTCCGTCGACGTCTTCGCCGACATGGTCTCCGACGGCGCCGAGCTCGCCGATGACCCTGAGAACGCCGAGGCCGCCCTCGTTGGCGACGCTCTGAGCGATAAGGAGTAGCGACTGTGGCAGATTTCGACACCACCGACTTCGACGCGATCAAGATCTCCCTTGCCTCCGCTGACCGCATTCGCAGCTGGTCGTGCGGCGAGGTCAAGAAGCCCGAGACGATCAACTACCGCACCCTCAAGCCCGAGAAGGACGGTCTGTTCTGCGAGAAGATCTTTGGCCCGCAGAAGGACTGGGAGTGCGCCTGCGGCAAGTACAAGGGCATCCGCTTCCGCGGCATCGTCTGCGAGCGCTGCGGCGTCGAGGTGACCACGGCCAAGGTGCGCCGCGAGCGCATGGGCCACATCGAGCTTGCCGCCCCGGTGAGCCACATCTGGTACTTCAAGAGCCCCACGAGCTTCCCGCTGGCCCGCCTGCTCGACATCAAGAGCAAGGACCTCGAGAAGGTCCTGTACTTCGCCAGCTACATCATCACCAACGTCGACACCGAGGCCCGCGAGGCCGACGCCGACGACCTCAAGGAGGAGCTGGCCGCCGACCTCGAGGAGCTCGACGCCGAGCGCGACGAGCAGATCGAGCGCCTGAAGGAGCAGGGCGAGGCCCCCGAGGACGAGTTCGGCGACGTCGAGCCGCTCTCGGCCGACGAGATCCGCGCCGGCATCGCCGACCTCGAGGAGGAGTACGAGGAGGAGAAGGCGCTGCGCCGCGACGCCTACGAGAAGTTCATGCAGCTCGAGGAGCGCGAGCTCATCTCCGACGAGGGGCTCTTCTCCGAGCTAAAGCGCTACTACGGCATCTACTTCAAGGGCGGCATGGGCGCCGAGGCCGTGCGCGAGCTGCTGCGCGGCATCGACCTTGAGTCCGAGGCCCAGACCCTGCGTCAGATCATCGCCTCCGACGACGCCCAGAAGCAGAAGCGCGAGAAGGCCATCAAGCGCCTGGAGATCGTCGACGCCTTCCTCAAGGGCGGCAACGACCCGGCCAACATGATCCTCGACGTCATCCCCGTCATCCCGCCCGACCTGCGCCCGATGGTGCAGCTCGACGGTGGCCGCTTCGCGGCGTCGGACCTCAACGACCTCTACCGTCGTGTCATCAACCGCAACAACCGCCTCAAGCGCCTGCTCGACCTCGACGCCCCGGCGATCATCGTCAACAACGAGAAGCGCATGCTTCAGGAGTCCGTCGACGCCCTCTTTGACAACGGCCGTCGCGGCCGCCCGGTCACCGGCCGCGGCGGGCGCCCGCTGAAGTCGCTCGCCGAGGCCCTCAAGGGCAAGCAGGGCCGCTTCCGTCAGAACCTGCTCGGCAAGCGCGTCGACTACTCCGGCCGCTCGGTCATCGTCGTCGACCCCAAGCTCAAGCTGCACCAGTGCGGCCTGCCCTCGCAGATGGCCCTCGAGCTCTTCAAGCCCTTCGTGATGCGCCGTCTCGTCGAGCTCGGCAAGGTCGAGAACATCAAGGGCGCCAAGCGCGCGATCGACCGTCAGATGCCGGCCGTCTGGGACGTGCTGTCCGAGGTCATCCAGGACCGCCTCGTTCTTCTCAACCGCGCACCTACGCTGCACCGTCTGTCCATCCAGGCCTTCGAGCCGGTTCTCGTTGAGGGCAAGGCCATCCACCTGCACCCGCTCGTGTGCGCCCCCTTCAACGCCGACTTCGACGGCGACCAGATGTCGGTGCACGTGCCGCTCTCCACGCAGGCCCAGACCGAGGCCCGCGTGCTGATGCTCTCGTCCAACAACCTGCGCAGCCCCGCGTCCGGCAAGGTGCTCACCGTGCCGTCGCAGGACATGGTCTTCGGCGCCTACTTCCTCACCACCGAGAAGGGCGAGAAGAGCGACTCCACCCCGGTCTTCGCCGACTTCGACGACGCGCTGCTCGCCATCGACATGAAGCGTGACCTCGGCATCCAGGAGCCCGTCATCGTGCGCGTCTCCGCCGCCGACGCCAACGTCGATCAGGACGGCCGCAAGATCTTCCGCGTGCTGTCGAGCAAGGGCGTCTTCGAGGACTTCGACGTCACCGAGCACAGCGCCCGCTTCGAGACCACGCCGGGCCGCATCATCTTCAACCGTCAGTGCCTGCCGGCCGACTACCCCTTCATCAACTACAAGATGGTGAAGAGCGACATCTCCGCCCTGGTCAACGACTGCTGCGATCGCTACACCACGGCCGAGGTCGAGCCGATCCTCGACGCCATCAAGGAGACCGGCTTCCACTACGCCACGATCGCCGGCCTGACGGTCTCGGTGTGGGACGCCGTCATCCCCGAGGACAAGCCGCTGCTGCTCGACGAGGCGCAGGCGCGCGTCGACGAGATCAACGAGTACTACGAGGACGGCTTCCTGTCCGAGCGCGAGCGTCACGTCGAGGTCGTCAACGCCTGGACCGAGTGCACCGACCTTCTCGGCTCCGAGATGCTCGAGGGCTTCGCCGAGGACAACCCCATCTACATGATGGCCGACTCCGGCGCCCGTGGCTCCAAGACCCAGCTCCGTCAGCTCGCGGGCATGCGCGGCCTCATGGCCGACATGTCCGGCGAGACGATCGACCTGCCGATCAAGGCGAACTTCCGCGAGGGCCTCGAGCCGCTCGAGTACTTCATCTCCACCTACGGCGCCCGCAAGGGCCTCGTCGACACTGCGTCGCACACCTCCGACTCGGGTTACCTGACCCGTCGTCTGGTCGACGTGGCCCAGGACGTCATCGTCCGCGAGGAGGACTGCGGCACCGACGAGGGCGTGACCTACCCGCTCATCAAGCCGGGCGAGACGAGCGTCAACACCGACCTCATCGGCCGCTGCGCCCTGAACGACATCTGCGACCCTGCCACCGGCGAGGTCCTCATCGCCAAGGACGGCTACGTCGAGTCCAAGGACGACCTCGAGATGCTCGTCGAGCACGGCCTCATGAAGATCGAGCTCCGCGCCCTTCTCACCTGCAAGTCCAAGTACGGCGTCTGCCAGAAGTGCTACGGCTGGGACCTCTCCACGCGTCGCCCCGTCAACATCGGCACGGCCGTGGGCATCATCGCCGCCCAGTCCATCGGCGAGCCGGGCACCCAGCTCACGATGCGCACCATTCACTCCGGCGGCGTCGCGGGCGCTGACGACATCACGCAGGGCCTCCCCACGGTCGCCCGCATGTTCGACGTCGTCGGCAACGTCAACGAGAAGATCCTCGGGCGCGAGGCCGACCTGGCCCCCGTCTCCGGCACCCTGCGCATCACCCCGGAGCAGACCGAGTACCTGCTGCGCATCTACGACACCGAGGACCCCTCCCGCATCATCGAGGAGTGGCGCGTCCCGGCCTCCGTCCGCTTCATGCCGGGCGTCGAGGACGGCGTCGAGGTCCGTGCCGGCGATCAGATCACCCGCGGCTTCGTCAACTTCCGCAAGCTGCGTCGCCTCACCGACATCGAGTCGACGATGCACATCTTCGTCGAGTCGGTCAAGGACGTCTACACCTCCCAGGGCGTCGACCTCAACGACAAGCACATCGAGGTCATCGCTCGCCAGATGCTGCGCCGCGTCCAGGTGACCAACCCCGGCGACTCCCAGTACCTGCTGGGTCAGTACGTCGACCGCTACGTCTTCGCGGACACCGTGCGCAACGTCACCCTCGCCGGCGGCACCCCGCCCGAGGCCGAGCCGGTTATCCTCGGCACCCTCAAGGTGGCGAGCTCTATCGACTCCTGGCTCTCCAGCGCGTCGTTCATCCGCACCGCGGGCGTCCTCACCGAGGCCGCCATCGAGGGTGACGTCGATCACCTGCTCGACCTCAAGTCCAACGTCATCGTGGGCAAGCAGATCCCGGCCGGCACCGGCCTCTCCGCCTACCACGACGTCAACCTCACCTACCACGGGACCAAGATCGACGGCCCCACGTCCCCGCTCGCCAAGAGCCTGCCCGAGTGGGCGCCCGACGAGCTCAAGGGCATCGAGGAGCAGCTGCCCAAGCAGCTCGACTGGGTTGGCGACGACTACGGCTTTGGCGGCGTGTACTCCAAGAACGGCCGCACGCTCTCGAGCGAGGACGCCAAGCTCTACCTCTTCGACGACCTCGGCGTCTCGCAGCGCTGGACCAACAAGTTCAGCGAGGTGGGCATCGAGACGGTGGGCGACCTCATCGGCAAGACCGAGGACGACCTGCTGCGCATCGACGGCATCGGCGCCAAGGCGATCGAGGAGCTCCGCGACGGCCTCGAGGCCCGCGGTCTGCTCTACATCCTCGAGCCCGATGACTCCGAGGCTGACAGCGAGGACCTGTCCCAGCTTCTGAACATGGTCTTCTCGCCTGACGCCGACGCCGACATCATGCTCGGCACCGCGGCGCCCTCCACGCACCACTTCGATGACGACGAGCTCATCGGCGGCTCCGAGGCGCCGTCCAGCGACTCCGACATCATCAACGAGGATCTCGGCTCCCTCGACGACCTCCTCTCGCAGGTGGTCCGCCAGGAGTCCGAAGAGGAGTAGCGCTCGACTACGAACCCGTTAGAGCGGCCCCGCCCTTCTCTCCGGCTCACTGCGCTTCGCGCAGAAGTCGCCGGATGAGAAGGGCGGGGCCGCTCGGCCTTCTTATCGAAGGGCGCGGGCAACCAAAGGGCTGGGTTGTGAGGCTGCCTGCGGTGCGAGGTAGTCGCGGCTCCGGCGAACTTTGTGTACAGAAAAGTCAGAGTTTGCTCGGGGTGGCGGGTCGCAGGGAGGCTTGCTCGGCTGAGAAGAACGCGGGGCCGTCAGCGGTCTCCAGCACGGCGCGGCCCCACGCGTCCACGGTCTCGAGGCGCCCCGCGGCCAGGGGCTCGCCCTCGGGCGAGAGCGCCACGACCGGCTCCCCGAGCCAGGCGAGGCGCGCCAGGTAGTCGTCCCGGATGCCGGCCAGCGGCTCGACGCCGCCGCTCGCGGCCCAGCCGTCGACTCGCGCCACGATGTCGCTCCGCAGCGCCTCCGCAAGGGTCGAGAAGGACGGCGCCGCCCCCAGCTCCGTCAGGCAGACGGCCCCCAGCCCGCGCGGGGCGCTTTCGACATTGATGCCCAATCCGCACACGGCGAACGCCTCGCCCGCGCCGTCGCGCCTGGCCTCCACGAGGATGCCGCCGAGCTTGCGTCCGCGCGCGAGCACGTCGTTGGGCCATTTGAGCTGCGGCTCGTTTGAAATCCCCAGAGCCGCGAGCCCGTCGAGGGCGCCCAGTCCGCACGCTGCCGCGAGCCCCGGCAGCCGCGAGGGCGCCACGCGGGGCCGCAACAGCACGGAGAGATAGAGGTTGCCGCGAGGGGAGGCCCACGCGTGACCGCGCCTCCCGCGCCCGGCAGTCTGCCGGCGCGCGGCGACGGCCGTCCCGGCAGCGGCGTTCTTCTCGGCAAGGTCGTGCGCGACGTCGTTGGTGGAGCCCACCTCGTCGAAGATCAGGATGTCGGGCAGGACGCCCATGCTGCTCCCTCCTACGCTTGCGGAAACGATTGTATCCGCAGATGCGCATGTGAAGGACTCGTGGCAATATTGAGAAGCTTGAAAAGCTGGCGACACGGGCGCCCGGCTTTGACTAGCCTACGTAACAGATGTTGACGGGTTAACAACGAGGGAAGGCGGGCAGGTGGGCTTTCGTATTCTGGGAACGGGGTCGGCGCTTCCGGCCCGCTCGGTGACCAACGAGGACCTTTCCGAGTTCCTTGACACCTCCGACGAGTGGATCTTCCCTCGCACCGGCATCAAGAGTCGTCGCATCTGCACCGCCGAGTCGCTCGACGAGCTCTCGGTCGAGGCCAGCCGCGCCGCCCTCGAGGCCGCCGGCGTCACGCCCGACCAGCTTGACCTCATCATCTGCTCGACCACGAGCGGCGACCACCTCATCCCGGCCCAGGCCTGCGCCATCGCCGAGCTTCTCGGCGCCTCGTGCCCCGCCTTCGACGTCTCCGCGGCCTGCGCGGGCTTTGTCTTCGCGCTCGACCTTGCGGACGGCTACTTCGCGCGCGGTCGCGCCGAGCGCGTGCTCGTGGTCGCGGCGGAGAAGATGAGCCGCCTGGTGGACTGGGAGGACCGCGCCACGTGCGTGCTCTTTGGCGACGGCGCGGCCGCGGCCGTGCTCGCCGCGGGCGGCCAGAACCCGCTCGCGATGCGCCTCTCGACCGAGCCCTCCGTCGAGATCCTCCACGTGCCGGGCGTTGCCGGCAGCTCCCCGTACGACGAGACGGAGCGCCCGGCGAGCGTCCTCTCCATGGAGGGGCGTCGCGTCTTCAAGTTTGGCGTGAACGCCATCTGCACCTCGGTGACCGAGCTCGCCCGCGAGGCGGGCATTGCCGTCGAGGACATCGACCACTTCGTGTTCCACCAGGCCAACGAGCGCATCCTCTCCTCGGCCGTCTCCCGCCTCGGGCTTGACGACGCCAAGGTCACGCGCTCGCTCGCGGAGACCGGCAACATCTCGAGCGCGTGCGTCCCGCTCGCCCTCGACCGGCTCGCCCGCGCCGGCAAGATCACTCCCGGCCAGCTCGTTGCCCTCGTGGGCTTTGGCGCTGGCCTCGACACGGGCGCCTGCCTCCTTCGCTGGGAGTAGGCGCCGCATCACGTCCATTGGAGCGCCCGTCGGGCGCATGGAAAAAGAAGGAGTACCAACAATGGCAGACCAGAGCACCTTTGAGCGCGTGTGCGCGATCGTCCGCGAGCAGGGCGGCCTCGACGACGTCGAGCTGACCGCCGAGACCACGCTCGCTGAGGTTGGCCTCGACAGCCTGGCCACCGTTGAGGCCGTCATGGCCTGCGAGGACGAGTTTGGCATCGAGATTGACGCCGAGTCCAACCCCACCACCATCGGCGAGTTCGTCGAGATGGTCGACTCCCTTCTGGAGAACTAGTCATGCTGCGCACCCCCATCTGCGACCTTCTCGGCATCGAGAAGCCCGTCTTCCAGGGCGGGATGGCCTGGATTGCCGACGCCTCCCTGGCCTCGGCGGTCTCCGAGGCCGGCGGCCTGGGCATCATCGCGGCCATGAACGCAAACGCCGACTGGCTGCGTGACCAGATCCACGAGCTTCGCGAGAAGACCGACAAGCCCTTTGGCGTGAACGTCATGCTCATGAGCCCGTTTGCGGACGAGGTCGCCCAGGTCGTCATCGACGAGCGGGTGCCCGTGGTCATCACGGGCGCAGGGAACCCGACCAAGTACATGAAGGCCTGGAACGCGGCCGGCATCAAGGTCATCCCCGTCGTGGCCTCCGTGGCCATGGCCAAGCTCGTCCAGCGCGCCGGCGCCGTCGCCGTCGTCGCCGAGGGCACCGAGTCCGGCGGCCACATCGGCGAGACCACGACGATGGCGCTCGTCCCCCAGGTCGTCGACGCGGTGAAGATCCCCGTCATCGCCGCCGGCGGCATCGCCGACGGTCGCGGCGTCGCCGCGGCCTTCATGCTCGGTGCCGTGGGGGTCCAGGTGGGGACGCGCTTCCTCGTTGCCAACGAGTGCACCGTGTCCGACCAGTACAAGGACCTGGTCCTCAAGGCAAACGACATCTCCACGCGCGCGACGGGCCGCTCCACCGGCCACCCCGTCCGCGCCCTCAAGAACCCGTTCTCCAACAAGTACGCCCAGATGGAGTCCGCCGGCGCCTCCGAGGAGGAGCTCAACGCCCTCGGCACCGGCGCCCTGCGCAAGGCCGCCAAGGAGGGCGACTACGAGAACGGCAGCTTCCTGTGCGGGCAGATCGCCGGCATGGTGAAGGAGCGCCAGAGCGCGCTCGAGATCGTGGACGACCTCGTCAACGGGGCCGAGAAGGTCCTGGCAGGAGCGATGCAATGGGTAAGGTAGCGTTTCTGTTTGCCGGCCAGGGCGCCCAGCACCCCGGCATGTGTGCGGACCTCATCGAGTCCGAGGCCGCGGCCAAGGCCGTCTTCGACGCCGCCGACGCCGTGCGTCCCGGCACCACCGAGCAGTGCCTCTCCGGCACCAAGGAGGAGCTCTCGCAGACCATCAACACGCAGCCCTGCGTCTTTGCCGCCGACCTCGCCTGCGCCCGCGCGCTGGCCGCGCGCGGCGTGACGCCGGACGTGGTCGCGGGCTTCTCGCTCGGCGAGGTCGCCGCGCTCACGTTTGCCGGCGCCTACACCGACGAGCAGGGCTTCGAGCTCGTGTGCCACCGCGCCGAGCTCATGGCTGACGCCGCCGAGAAGAACCCGGGCGCCATGCGCGCCGTCGTGAAGCTCGACTCCGCCACGGTCGAGCGCCTCGCGGCCGAGGCCGCGGGCGAGGATGGCGCGTGCTGGCCCGTGAACTACAACAGCCCGCTGCAGACCGTCGTCGCCGGCACGCCCGAGGCTTGCGAGCGCCTCGACGCGCTGGTGAAGGAGGCCAAGGGCCGCGCGATGAAGGTCGCCGTCTCGGGCGCCTTCCACAGCCCGTTCATGGCTGAGGCCGAGCGCGGCCTCGCCGCCTACCTCGAGGACGGCCACGCGCCTGCCGAGCCCACCGTGCCTGTGCTGGCCAACCGAACCGGCGAGGCCTATCCGGCCGACGAGGCGGGGCGCGTCGCCCTTCTCGCCAGCCAGGTGGCAAACCCCGTCCAGTGGGTCCGCACCCTCCAGAACATGGCGGCGGACGGCGTGGACATCTTCGTCGAGGTCGGGCCCGGCAAGACCCTCACGGGTCTTGTGACCCGCACGCTCGAGGGCGTCACCGCGCTGCCGTGCGAGACGGCCGAGCAGCTCGAGGCGGTTCTCGCCGCCCTGTCAAAGGAAGGGGAGTAGCCATGGCCGAGAAGAGCGGCGCCCTCGAGCGCGACGCCTCCCGCCGCGTGGCCCTCGTCACCGGCGCCTCGCGCGGCATCGGCCGCTCGGTCGCCGAGGGGCTGGCGGCGGACGGCTTTGACCTCGCCCTCGTCTACGCGGGCAACGAGGCCGCGGCCGCCGAGGCCGTCGCCGCCTGCGAGGCGGCCGGCGCCACCGCGCGCGCCTACCGCTGCGACGTCTCGGACCCCGAGGCCGTCAAGGCCACGGTCGACGCGGTCCTCGCCGACTTTGGGAGCGTCTGGGCCCTCGTCAACAACGCGGGCATCACCCGCGACGGCCTGCTCGTGCGCATGAGCGACGAGGACTTCTCCCGCGTGATCGACGTCAACCTCAAGGGCGCCTTCCACACCGCCCGCGCCCTCGCGCGCGCCTTCATGCGCCAGCGCGGCGGCCGCATCGTGAACATGGCGTCGGTCGTGGGCCTCATGGGCAACGCCGGCCAGGCCAACTACGCCGCCTCCAAGGCGGGCCTCGTGGGCCTCACCAAGTCCCTCGCGCGCGAGCTCGCGCCGCGCGGCGTCACCGTCAACGCCATCGCGCCGGGCTTCGTGGAGACGGACATGACCTCGGTGCTCGCCGACGAGGTCCGCGCCAACTACGAGGCGCAGATCCCCCTCGGCCGGCTTGCGAGCGCCGACGAGGTCGCCGCCGTCGCCCGCTTCCTCGTGAGCGACGCCGCGTCCTACGTGACCGGTGAGGTCATCCGCGTCGACGGCGGCATGGCGATGTAAACGGACCGAAGGGGGAGCGTCCCCTTCCGGCCCATTGGCATACGTCAAGAGGGGACCGTCCCCTTTTGACCCGTTGGGAGATGAGATGGAGCACAGGGTAGCAATCACGGGCATCGGTGCCGTCACGCCGCTTGGCAACACGGCCAAGGAGACGTGGGAGGGCATGGTCGCCGGCCGCTGCGGCATCGGCCCCATCACCCACTTCGACACCGAGATCTTCAAGGTCAAGGTCGCGGCCGAGGTCAAGGACTTCGACGGCGCGGCCCTTCTCGGCAAGCAGGAGGCGGCGCACCTGGACCTCTTCTCCCAGTACGCGCTCGTCGCCTCCGACGAGGCCATGGCCGACTCCGGCCTCGACGCCGAAGGCGTCATCGACCGCGAGCGCCTCGGCGTCTACGTGGGCTCGGGCGTGGGCGGCATCAACGCCTTCGCCGACAACGTCCACGTCATCTCCGAGCGCGGTCCGCGCCGCGCCTCCCCCTTCATGATCACGATGATGATCGCCAACATGGCCTCCGGCAACATCGCCATCCGCCACAAGGCGCTCGGCCCCACCCTGCCCGTCGTGACCGCCTGCGCCACCTCCGCCCACGCCGTGGGCGAGGCCTTCCGCGCCATCAAGCATGGCTACGCCGACGCCATCCTCGCGGGCGGCGCCGAGGCCGCGATCATGCCCGACTCCATCGCGGGCTTCACGAGCTGCCGCGCCCTCACCACCAACCCCGACCCCGCCACCGCGTGCCGCCCGTTCGACGCGGAGCGCAACGGCTTTGTTATGGGCGAGGGCGCCTGCGTGCTCGTCCTCGAGGAGTGGCAGCACGCCGTCGAGCGCGGCGCCCACATCTACGCCGAGGTCGTGGGCTACGGCAACACCGACGACGCCTACCACATCACGAGCCCCGACCCCGAGGCCGACGGCATCACGCGCGCCATCCGCCTCGCGGTGGAGGAGGGCGGCGTCAAGCCGGAGGAGGGCCTCTACATCAACGCCCACGGCACCTCGACCAAGCTCAACGACGCCTCCGAGACCCGCGGCTTCAAGCAGGCCCTCGGCGAGGACGCCGCCCGCGCCGCGCATGTCTCCTCGACCAAGTCGATGACCGGCCACATGATCGGCGCGACGGGTGCCGTCGAGGCCATGGCCTGCGCGCTCGCCCTCGAGAACGGCGTGGTGCCCCCCACCATCAACTACCGCACTCCCGACCCGGAGTGCGACCTGGACTACACCCCCAACGAGGCCGTCGAGTGCGAGCTCACCTGG
Organism: Olsenella sp. An293; assembly: GCF_002159495.1. Lineage (GTDB taxonomy): Bacteria > Actinomycetota > Coriobacteriia > Coriobacteriales > Atopobiaceae > Thermophilibacter. Next base: position 142,118 of record NZ_NFIT01000004.1, on the reverse strand, counting down.
GCGCTCTCGACCAACCTCGGCTTTGGCGGACACAACGCGGCGCTCGCCCTGCGCGCCGTCGAGAGGAGCTAGCGATGGATGCTGCCAAGATCTCCCAGATCGCCGACATCATGCGCGACCACGGCCTCGTCCGCGTGCGCGTCGAGGAGCCCGACGGCTCGGCCGTGGAGCTCGAGAGCGGGTGCGTCGCCCCGGTGACGCCCGCCGCCCCGGCGCCCGCCGCTCCCGCGGAGGACGAGCCCATCGACATGGCGCACACCACCGCGGTGCGCGCTCCCATGGTCGGCGTCTTCTACGCCGCCCCCGCGCCCGGTGCCGAGCCCTTCGTTCACGTGGGCTCCAAGGTCAAGAAGGGCGACACCCTCTGCGTCATCGAGGCCATGAAGGTCATGAACGAGGTCACCGCCGAGGAGGACGGCGAGGTCGTCGACGTCTGCGTGAAGGACGGCGACCTCGTCGAGTACGGCTGCTGCCTCATGAAGATCTACTAGGAGCGGAGAAGAGCCATGAACAAGGAAGAGCTCAAGAGCCTGCTGCCGCACCGCGAGCCCATGCTCCTGCTCGACGAGGCGGAGGTCGTCGACGGCGAGGCCCACGGCAAGATCACCATCACCGGGGACGAGTTCTTCGTCCAGGGCCACTTCCCCGGCAACCCCATCGTCCCGGGCGTCATCCAGTGCGAGATGCTCGCGCAGAACTGCTGCGTCCTTCTCGCCGACGACCTGGCCGCCAAGGGTGCCACGCCCTTCTACACGAGCCTCGACAAGGTGCGTTTCAAGCGCCCCGTGCGCCCCGGCGAGACCATCGAGCTCACCTGCCGCATCACCAAGAGCCGCGGGCCCTTCCGCTTTGCCACGGGCGAGGCCCGCGTGAACGGCGAGCTCTGCTGCCAGGCGGAGATGTCCTTCGCCCTGATGTGACGGAGGCTCCCCCGTGCAAAGGGGACAGTCACTTTTGCACGGCGCCGGGCATTGGAGAGAGAGCACCGCGCAAAAGTGACTGTCACTTTTGCGCGGCACGCCAGGAGGCGACGATGTTCGACAAGATTCTCATTGCGAACCGCGGCGAGATCGCCGTCCGCGTGATTCGCGCCTGCAAGGAGATGGGCGTCAAGACCGTGGCGGTGTACTCCACTGCGGACGCGGAGGCCCTCCATGTGGCGCTCGCCGACGAGGCCTACTGCGTCGGCGGCCCCCGCCCGGCGGACAGCTACCTCAACGAGGACGCCATCCTCACCGTGGCCCTGCAGTCCGGCGCCAAGGCCATCCACCCCGGCTACGGGTTCTTCTCGGAAAACGCGCACTTCGCCCGCGAGTGCCGCGACTGCGGCCTCGTGTTCTGCGGCCCCGCGCCCGAGGTCATCGAGCGCATGGGCGACAAGGACGCGGCCCGGCGCACCGCGCGGGGGGCCGGCGTGCCCATCGTTCCCGGCTGCGACCTTTTGGGCAGCGCCGAGGAGGCCGTGGCCGAGGCCGAGCGCATCGGCTGCCCGGTCCTGATCAAGGCCCGCTCGGGCGGCGGCGGCCGCGGCATCCGCAAGGTCGAGTGCCCCGAGGACGCGGGCCGCGCCTTCACCGAGGCGCGCGCCGAGGCCGAGGCCGCCTTCGGCGACGGCGAGTGCTACATGGAGAAGTTCGTCTCGCCCGCCCACCACGTCGAGGTGCAGGTCCTGGCCGACGCCCACGGCAACGTGGTCAGCCTCGGCGAGCGCGAGTGCTCCGTGCAGCGCCGCAACCAGAAGCTCATCGAGGAGAGCCCGGCGCCGTGCCTCGACGCCCACCCCGAGGTGCGCGAGCGCATGCACAAGGCCGCCCGCGACCTCACGCGCGCCGTGGGCTACGTGGGCGTGGGCACGATCGAGTTCCTCTACGCCGACGACGGCAGCTTCTACTTCATGGAGATGAACACGCGCCTGCAGGTCGAGCACCCCGTCACGGAGTTCGTGAGCGGCATCGACCTCGTCAAGTGGCAGCTGCGCGTGGCCGCCGGCGCCGAGCTGCCCTTCTCGCAGGACGACATCGCCATCACCGGCCACGCGATCGAGTGCCGCATCAACGCCGAGACCCCGGAGTTCCTCCCGTCCTGCGGCGACATCACGATGCTGCACGTCCCGGGCGGCCCGCAGGTGCGCTTTGACTCCGCGCTCTACGTGGGCGCCGTGGTGCCGCCGTACTACGACTCGCTGCTCGGCAAGCTCATCGTGTGCTCGTCCACGCGCGAGGAGGCCATCCGCAAGATGCGCTCGGCCCTGGGCGAGCTCGTGGTCGAGGGCGTGGCCGAGAACAGCGAGCTGCACCTCGACATCCTCTCCAACCCCGAGTTCGTCTCCGGCAACTATCACACCAACCTGATGGAGCACCTCTATGAGTAAGCGCGAGAAGAGCGTCAACGCCCTCGAGGGGCCCATGACCGAGGCCTCGCCGGAGTTCCCCGAGCGCCACGTCCTCGTCAAGTGCCCCGGGTGCCGGCGCGTCATCGACCAGGACAAGCTCGAGAAGAGCCTCGAGGTCTGCCCTCGCTGCGGTCGTCACCTGCGCGTCTCCGGGCGCAAGCGCATGCGCATCACCGTCGACGAGGGGAGCTTCGAGGAGTGGGACCGCGGGCTCGCCGCTACGGACTTCCTCGAGTTTCCGGGCTATGCCGAGAAGCTCGAGGCCGCGCGCGAGAAGAGCCACGAGGCTGACGCCGTCGTGTGCGGCCGCGGCACCATCGGCGGGCATGCGTGCGCCCTGTTCTTCATGGACGCCGACTTCATGATGGGCTCGATGGGCTCGGTCGTGGGCGAGAAGATCACGCGGACCTTCGAGCGCGCCCGCGAGCTCGGCCTGCCCGTCGTGGGGTTCACCGTCTCCGGCGGCGCGCGCATGCAGGAGGGCACGACCTCGCTCATGCAGATGGCCAAGGTCTCCGCGGCCGTGCGGCGCCACTCCGAGGCCGGCCTGCTCTACCTGACCGTCCTCACCGACCCCACGACCGGCGGCGTCACCGCGAGCTTTGCGATGGAGGGCGACGTCATCATCGCCGAGCCCGGCGCGCTCGTCGGCTTTGCCGGCCCGCGCGTGGTGGAGCAGACCACGCACAAGAAGCTGCCCGCGGGCTTTCAGCGCTCCGAGTTCCTGCTCGAGCACGGGTTCTGCGACCTCATCGTGGAGCGCAAGGACCTGGCGGCCACCCTCGCCGAGCTCCTCGCCCTCCACAAGGGCGAGGTCCCGGCCGCGGGCGCCCCGCACGCGCTCGCCCACGAGGAGCCGCGCGGCCGTCGCGGCGCCCGCCCGAGGCGCGCGCCGGAGCCCCAGAGCGCCTATGACATCGTCAAGCTCACCCGCTCCACCGACCGCGCGACGGCGCTCGAGCTCGCCCAGCGCGGCCTCGACGGCTTTGTCGAGCTGCACGGCGACCGCCTCTTCGCCGACGACGCGGCCGTCGTCGCCGGCATCGGCTGGAAGGGCGGGCGCGTGCTCACGGTCGTTGCCATCGAGCGCGGCAACACCACCAAGGAGCGCGTGCGCCGCAACTTTGGCATGGCCCACCCCGAGGGCTACCGCAAGGCCCAGCGCCTCATGCGCCAGGCCGAGAAGTTCCACCGCCCGGTGTTGTGCCTCGTGGACACGTCGGGCGCCTACTGCGGCATCGGTGCAGAGGAGCGCGGCCAGGGCGAGGCCATCGCCTCGAGCCTCGTGGAGATGAGCGGGCTCAAGACGCCGATCGTGAGCGTCGTGGTGGGGGAGGGCGGCTCGGGCGGCGCGCTCGCCCTGGCCCTCGCCGACCGCGTCTACATGCTCGGCAGCGCCGCCTACTCCGTCGTGAGCCCCGAGGGCTGCGCGTCGATCCTCTGGAAGGACACCAAGCGCGCCGACGAGGCGGCCGCCGCCCTGCACATCACGGCGGGCGACCTCGTCGAGCTCGGTCTTGTCGACGGTATGGTGCCGGACCTCGGCCTCACCCACGCAGAGATCGCGCATGATATGATGCGCGAGGTCGAGATCGCCCTCGACGAGCTCTCCGGACTCTCCGCGGAGGAGCTGGTCAGCCGTCGTTACGATAAGTTCCGCGCAATGGGAGGAAACCGCATATGCTCGCAATAGTCACCGACTCCACCTGTGGCCTCACCCGCGCCGAGGCCTCCGAGCTGGGCGTCACCGTCGTCCCCATGACCTACACCGTCGACGCCACCTGGCACGAGGAGAGCTTCGTCGGCGAGGGCGGCGACTACGCCGCGCTCTTCTCGGGCAGCCATCACGTCGCCACCCACGCGGTGCGCACCTCCGTCTTCGAGGAGGTCTTCAAGCGCCTGCTCGACGAGGGCAACGACGTGCTCTGCGTCACCATCTCCTCGCGCCTGTCCGGCGCGTTCCGCAGCGCCGAGGACGCCGCGACCCACCTCGCGAGCGAGAACCTTGCCGTCCTGGACTCCTGGGTCACGGCCGGCGCGCTCGAGTTTCTCGTCCGCCGCGCCCGCTCGCTCGCCGACGGCGGCTGCACGCTCGAGGAGGTCTTCGCCGACCTCGCGACCCTGCGCCGCGACACGCGCATCGTCTTCAGCGTGCCCAACATGGACGCGCTCTCCCGCAGCGGCCGCCTCGGCGCCATCCGCCGCGCCGTCGCGACCAAGCTCAACCGCTATCCGGTCATGTGCCTGCACGAGGGCGGCATCAAGCAGCTCGATGACGGCCGCGGCGCCCGCGGCATGGCGGCCGTGATGGCCGAGCAGGTGCCCGACGGCACCACCGACCTCGTGATCTCCCACTTCGGCCCGCGTGGCGTCGAGGCCCGCGAGGTCTTTCTCGCCGTGCGCGCCCGCTTCCCGGAGGCGCGCGTCCGCGTGAAGGACGGCGGCCCGGTCCTCGCCGAGCACCTCGGCCTCGGTGCCGTGGGCCTCTCCTGGGCATAGCGTCTCTGCGACAGTCCGCCTTCGTGCGGGTTCCGGACGGTTTGGACTTGGGAACCGTCCGGAACCCGCACGCTCTTCTCGGACGTGCGGCTTCCGGTCACTTTGGGCTCCCGGACCGTCCGGAACCCGCATGCGCCTCGGGAACGTGCGGCTTCCGGACGGTCTGCCGAGAAGAACAGTCCGGTCGCCGCACGTTCTTCTCGCCCGCGTGAACTTTACGTGGAGGATGGATACGCCCGGCTCCGTGGCGTTTTGACAACAGGGAGCCATGCGCGTAGAGTTCAACGTCGCGTCAATCCGGGGCAGAGGTGCTGCTCGGCCCTTGAATACAACAAAAAGGCACGTCGATAGGTATAGAAGGAGAGAACTTTGCCTACTATCAACCAGCTCGTTCGCAACGGACGCATGAGCGTCAAGTCGAAGTCCAAGAACGCAGCCCTGCAGCACAACCCCCAGAAGCGCGGCGTGTGCACCCGCGTCTTCACCACCACCCCCAAGAAGCCGAACTCCGCCCTTCGTAAGGTCGCCCGTGTGCGCCTCGTCAACGGCATCGAGGTCACGGCCTACATCCCCGGCGAGGGCCACAACCTCCAGGAGCACTCCATCGTGCTGATCCGCGGCGGCCGCGTCCGCGACCTCCCCGGTGTCCGCTACAAGATCATCCGTGGCGCCTACGACTGCGCCGCCGTGCAGAACCGCCAGAAGGCGCGCTCCCGCTACGGCACCAAGCGCCCCAAGTAGTCCGTCACGTAAACGCACCTTAAGATCTGAGGAGATACAAACATGCCGCGTCGTGCATCTAAGACCCACCGTCGCGAGATTCAGCCGGATGCCGTCTACAACAACCGCCTCGTGACCCAGCTCATCAACAAGGTCCTTCTCGACGGCAAGAAGGCCACCGCCGAGCGCGTCGTCTACGGCGCCTTCGACATCGTCGCCGAGAAGTCCGGCGAGGACGCCCTCACCGTCTTCAAGAAGGCCATGGACAACATCCGCCCGACCCTCGAGGTCAAGCCCAAGCGCGTCGGTGGCGCCACCTACCAGGTGCCCATGGAGGTCAACTCCCGCCGCTCCACCCAGCTCGCCATCCGCTGGATGGTCAACTTCTCGCGCGCCCGCAAGGAGAAGACCATGTCCGAGCGCCTCGCCAACGAGATCCTCGACGCCTCCAACGGCGTCGGCGCTTCCGTGAAGCGTCGCGAGGACCTCTTCAAGATGGCCGAGGCCAACCGCGCCTTCTCTCACTACCGCTTCTAGTCCGCGAGATCGAGGAGTTGCCACATGGCTAAGCCCAAGTACAAGCTTGAGGACCTCCGCAACATCGGCATCATGGCCCACATCGACGCGGGCAAGACCACCACGACGGAGCGCATCCTCTACTACACCGGCAAGACCCACAAGATCGGCGAGGTCCACGACGGCGCCGCCACCATGGACTGGATGGTTCAGGAGCAGGAGCGCGGCGTGACCATCACCTCCGCGGCCACCACGTGCTTCTGGAAGGACCACGTCATCCAGATCATCGACACCCCGGGCCACGTTGACTTCACGTCTGAGGTCGAGCGCTGCCTGCGCGTCCTCGACGGCGCGGTCGCGGTCTTCGACGCCGTCGCCGGCGTCCAGCCGCAGTCCGAGACTGTCTGGCGTCAGGCGACCACCTACGGCGTCCCCCGCATCGCGTTCATCAACAAGTATGACCGCGTCGGCGCCGACTTCTTCCACGCCATCGACACCATGAAGGACCGCCTGCACGCCAACGCCGTTGCCGCGCAGATCCCCATGGGCTCCGAGTCCAATTTCTGGGGTCTCATCGATCTGGTCACCATGACCGCGTGGGACTTCAAGGAGGACTCCAAGGGCATGATCTACCCCGAGGTCATGGACTCCATCCCCGAGGAGTTCGCCGACCTCGCCCAGGAGAAGCGCGAGGAGCTGCTCGACGCCGCCTCCAACTTCTCTGACGAGATCATGGAGGCCGTGCTCGAGGAGGCCGAGATCTCCGTCGACGACCTCAAGGCGGCCCTGCGCAAGGGTGTCATCGCCGGCGAGCTCAACCTTGTCTTCGTGGGCTCCGCCTACAAGAACAAGGGCATCCAGGAGCTGCTCGACGCCGTCGTCGACTACCTCCCGAGCCCGCTCGACGTCGCCGAGATCGACGGCACCAACCTCAAGGGCGAGCCCGACGTCCGTCACGCCGACGCCAAGGAGCCCTTCGCGGCCCTCGCCTTCAAGATCATGACCGACCCCTACGTCGGCAAGCTCACCTACATCCGCGTCTACTCCGGCCAGGCCGAGGCGGGCTCCTACGTCTACAACTCGGTCAAGGACAACCGCGAGCGTCTTGGCCGCATCCTCGAGATGAACGCCAACGACCGCGTTGACCGTGACGCCTGCTTCGCCGGCGACATCGTCGCCTGCGTCGGCCTCAAGAACACCACCACCGGCGAGACCCTCTGCGACGAGAAGCACCCGATCATCCTCGAGTCCATCGAGTTCGCGACCCCGGTCATCTCCGTCGCCGTCGAGCCCAAGACCAAGGCCGAGCAGGACAAGATGTCCGTGGGCCTGGCCAAGCTCGCCGAGGAGGACCCGACCTTCCAGGTCCACACCGACCACGAGACCGGCCAGACCATCATCTCCGGCATGGGCGAGCTGCACCTCGAGATCATCGTCGACCGTCTGCGTCGCGAGTTCAAGGTCGACGCCAACGTCGGCAAGCCCCAGGTCGCCTACCGCGAGACCGCCGGCAAGGCCGTCATGCATGCCGAGGGCAAGTTCGTCCGCCAGTCCGGCGGCCGCGGCCAGTACGGTCACGCGATCATCGACATGGAGCCCAACGAGGAGGGCAAGGGCTACGAGTTCGAGAACGCCATCGTCGGTGGCGTCATCCCGAAGGAGTACATCCCCTCCATCGACAAGGGCATTCAGGAGGCGCTCGAGAGCGGCGTCATCGCCGGCTACCCGGTCGTCGACATCAAGGTGAAGCTCATCGACGGCTCCTACCACGAGGTCGACTCCTCCGAGGCCGCCTTCAAGATCGCCGGCTCCATGGCCATCAAGGAGGCCCTGCGCAAGTCCGACCCGATCCTCCTCGAGCCCGTCGAGCAGGTCGAGGTCGAGACGCCCGAGCAGTACATGGGCGACGTCATGGGCAACCTCTCCTCCCGCCGCGGCAAGATCGAGGGCATGGAGGATCGTCGCGACACCAAGGTCATCAAGGCCAAGGTGCCCCTGGGCGAGATGTTTGGCTACGCCACCGACCTTCGCTCCCAGACGCAGGGTCGCGCGAGCTACACCATGCAGTTCGACTCCTACGAGCCCGTCCCGAAGAACATCCGTGACGAGATCGTCGCCAAGAACGGCGGAAGCGCTTCTTAAGTCAACGACCACGAGCCCTAGCTCATTTGGAGGTACAAAGTGTCAAGCCAGAAGATCAGGATTCGCCTCAAGGGCTACGATCACGAGGTCGTTGATCAGTCCGCGAAGCTCATCGTCGACACCGCTCAGAAGACCGGTGCCCGCGTGTCCGGCCCCATCCCCCTGCCCACCGAGCGCAACCTCTACACGGTCATCCGCTCGCCGCACAAGGACAAGGACTCCCGCGAGCAGTTCGAGATGCGCACCCACAAGCGCCTCATCGACATCCTCGACCCCTCGCCCTCCACGGTCGACTCGCTCATGCGTCTTGACCTCCCGGCCGGCGTGGACATCGAGATCAAGCTCTAGTCTCTAACGCACGGTTTGGGCGCCCCGACCTTCCAAGGAGGTCGGGGCGTTCTTCTTTCTCGCCGCCACTTTGGCCCCGCGACGTTCCGTCAGGACGAGGTCTGGTGCCGCCTGGCGTTATGAGTGCGGGTGCGAGCAAGAGGACGACGAGGCATGTGATAGGCTGCCGTTGGAAACTGAGTGAATGGGGCAGCCATGAGACGTCCGACTAGGCCGAACGCCGCGTTTGTCCTTCTCGCGCTGTGCGCCCTTCTTGGCGCCGGGCTTGTTGTGGGGCTTGCGGGATGCAGCGGGCAGGCCGTGTCGGACGCGTCGTCCAAGGAGGCTGCGGAGGTCTCCGATGAGGCCCCCGAGGTCGAGGGCCGCGCATCTGCCTATGTCGAGTTCGTCGATGACTACCTTTTCTGGGGAGAGGACGAGGGGCTCCGGGTGGCTTCGATCGCGCGTAACGGCGGGCTCGAGGAGCTTGAGGACGCCGGCGCCTTTGATGACGACGTCCGTCGCCTCGCTGCGCTCGACGGCGTTCTGTACGTTTCCACGGACGGCGGCATCTACCGCATGGACGCCAGGGATGATGCGGAGGATGCGGAGCTTCTTGTTGCGCAGGGCGGCATTGAGGACTTTTGGGTGACGTCCCAGGGGATCATCTATCTCGTGGAGGGCGATTTGTACGGTGCGCCCGTCGACGGCGGCGACGAAGAGGGGCTGATGAGCGGCGTCTGGGACTACGTCGTTGCCGATGGCTCGCTTGTCGTGCTCGGCGAGGACGGTGCCCTCTTGAGGTGCGGTCTCGACGGTACCGAGGCGGTCATCGTAGAGGAGGCGCGCGATCGCTACGATGAGTCGCTGCTCCTCGCGGAGGGCGATGACGTGTATTTGGTCTCAGACAAGCTGCTGGTGCTGCGGGCAGGCGAGGACGCCCTCGAGGACGTGGGGCTCGAGCGGGAGATACGGGACACGGTCGACGTGGTCATCTACGATGGGGGCGTGCTCTACGAGGCATCCAACGAGAAGCCCTATCGTCATGTTTTTGACGCCGATGCAGCGGGGGATGAGGAGGTGGACCACTGCCTGTTCCGAGGCAAGCCCTACGGAAGGGTGCGTGACGGCCTCAACTACTACACCATTCTCGGGGATGAGATTCGGGTGACCGACGCTCAGAGCCTTGAGTACGAGGACTTCGAGGCAGACGAGCTGCTTGATGGCGACGCTGAGAAGAGCGCGGGAGCCTCGTCGGGCTCCTCCTACGGCTCGGATGCGTCCACATCTCACGACGACTCTGATGGGGCGGGTTCGACCGCCGGTTATGACATTGCCTCGAACATTACGCTTCGCCTCACAGACGGCCTCGCGCTTCTCTCCACTGACCACTTTAACCTCTATATGCCTCGAAGCCAGGTCGAGGATGGTCTGTGGCACATCGAGGCCGTCGACTCCACCACCCTCGTCTTTAGCTACTCGAAGGCTCTGGAGGCGGGCTACGGCGGGAGGGTCTTCACGCTCGAGGCGTTCGACTGGGGGGACAATGCCTACGCGGACATCCCCGCCTCCTTCGTCGCGGGCCTGAGCGAGGACAAGAAGTACGTCGTCTACCTGGCGACCGACCTTCAGTACGATAGCGGCAGCTCCCTACAGCGTGAGCAGTACGCCGAGATGCGGTCCTATGCGGAAAGTCTGGACATGAACTCCAGCGCCAATGGCGGCTCCTTCAATCCGATCTAGAGATCCCCGTCTTCCAAAGAGACCGGCGTGCTTCGTCTGGGCGCGACGATTGTTTCACGGGTGGTGCCATGCCACAGCTTGCGTTGCATTGCGCTATTCCCGCACGCTAGTATGGCGAGAAGAACGGCGTCGTTGGAGGGTGTCTTATGAACATAGTGTGCCTGGACCTTGAGGGCGTGCTGGTGCCGGAGATCTGGATCGCGTTCGCTGACGAGTCGGGCATCCCCGAGCTGCGCTGCACCACGCGCGACGAGCCGGACTACGACAAGCTCATGGCGTTTCGTCTGGGCGTCCTGCGCGAGCACGGCCTTGGCCTGCGCCAGATCCAGGACGTCATCTCCCGCATCGACCCGCTGCCCGGGGCGCGCGCGTTTCTCGACGCGCTGCGCGAGCGCACGCAGGTCGTCATTCTCTCCGACACGTTCGAGGAGTTTGCGCGCCCCCTCATGGGCAAGCTCGGCTGGCCCACGCTGATGTGCAACTCGCTCGAGGTGGCGCCGTCCGGCGAGATCGTCCGTCACGTCATGCGCTGCGAGAACTCCAAGCTCACGACCGTCCGCGCGCTCCAGTCCTGCGGCTATGAGACCATCGCTGCGGGCGACTCCTTCAACGACCTTGCCATGATCCGCGCAAGCAAGGCGGGCTTCCTCTTTAGGAGCACGGTAGCGATCCAGGAGGCCAACCCCGACCTTCCGGCGCTCGAGTCCTACGACGAGCTGCTCGCCGCCATCACGGAGGCCCTCTAGCATGCCGCGTCTCTACATCTTGCGGCACGGTCAGACCGAGTTCAACCTGCAGCGCCGCGTGCAGGGCCACTGCGACTCGCCGCTCACCGAGCTCGGGGTCGCCCAGGCCCACGCTGCGGGGGCGTGGCTCGCCGCGCAGGGGCCGCGCCTTGGGAGGATCTTCTCGTCCCCGCTCGGGCGTGCGCTCGCCACAGCGGAGATTGTGCGCGAGGAGCTGGCGGCGGCCGGGCTGCCCGCGCCGGAAGTGGAGCCTGTCGACGGCTTGATCGAGCGGAGCTACGGCCCCTTTGAGAGCGGCCCTGCTGCCGACGTCCCCGCCGAGCTCTGGGATCCCGGCGAGGCGCTCGTGCCGTACGGTGGGGAGGGGAGCGCCGCGCTGCGGGAGCGCATCGTGGGCGCGATAACCGGGCTCATGCTCTCCTCGCGTGCGCAAACGGTGCTCGCGGTGAGCCACGGCTCGGCAACGCTTCAGTTCAAGCGCGCCTGGGAGCCGCTCGCGCGCTGCCCGCAGGACGTCCACCTCGGCAACTGCTGCGTTCTGGTCTACGAGTTCGACTCCGCGACGCGCGCATTTGCGTGCGAGCAGATCGTGAACCAGCGGCGTGACAATTAGGACAGGTTAAATTGTCACGCCGAGAAGTGCGGCCGTTTTTGGGCGGTCGGCCCCTCAAGTGCGCCCACTCTCTCGCGGGACGGCATCGAGTGCGGCGAACGAGTGCAGCCCGGACCGCACTCGATGCGGGGGCTGAGAAGTGCGGGCCGCGTCTCGGGTGTTGCAGAGAAGTGCGGCCGCACTCATGAGTGCGGTCGAGAAGTGCGGCCGTTTTTGGGCGGTCGGCCCCTCAAGTGCGCCCACCCTCTCGCGGGACGGCATCGAGTGCGGCGAACGAGTGCGGCCCGGACCGCACTCGATGCAGGGACAGAGAAGCGAGACGGCCCAGGAGAAGAGCCTCGCCTCGGGAATGGATACGCCCGGCGCCGCGGAAAGTCGAGCCCCAGCTCAGACGCCACAAAACTTTTGCGTAGACATTGTGAATTCGCGTATGCGCGTGTAGACTAGACAGGCTGCGCTAATGGGGACAGCTATGCCGTGCCCACGGAGCAGCAGATACAGGACGTGGTCCTCTGGGGACGGACGCAAGGGGCGTCCGAAATAGCCCATGACCACTGAGGGTTAGGAAAGAGCATGGTCAGCATGATCCTTGGCCGCAAGCTTGGGATGACGCAGATCTGGGACGAGAACGACAACGTCGTGCCCGTCACCGTCATCCAGGCTGGCCCCTGCACTGTCTCGCAGGTCAAGACGAAGGCGACCGACGGCTACGACGCCGTCCAGATCGGCTTCGGAGACATCTCCGCCAAGCACGTCAACAAGCCCATGGCCGGCCACTTCAAGGCCGCCGGCGTCGAGCCGATGCGCTACCTGCGCGAGGTCCGCGTCGAGAACGGCGAGGAGCACAAGACCGGCGACGTCGTGACCGTCGCTGACTTCGCCGACGTCAAGGCCGTCGACGTCATCGGCACCTCCAAGGGCAAGGGCTTCCAGGGCACCGTCAAGCGCTGGAACTTCTCCCGTGGCCCCATGACCCACGGCTCCCGCAACCAGCGCCGCCCGGGTTCCATCGGCCAGTGCGCCTACCCCGCGCGCGTCCGCAAGGGCCTGCACATGTACGGCCACATGGGCGACGCTCGCGTGACGGTCAAGAACCTCAAGCTCGTCCGCATCGACGCCGAGCAGAACCTCATGCTCGTCAAGGGCGCTGTCCCCGGCGGCAAGAACGCTCTCGTCCAGATCCGCATGGCCTAAGTGCCAGGAAAACTCTTAGGCTAACAAGGAGGACAGAATGTCCAAGTACGCAATCAAGAACGTCGAGGGGGCTCAGGTCGCCGAGGCCGAGCTCGCCGACGGCGTCTTCGGCATCGAGCCGAACATCCCCGTTATTCACCAGGCCGTGGTTGCCATCGAGAGCTGCGCTCGTCAGGGCACCCACTCCGTGAAGAACCGCCACGAGGTCTCCGGCGGCGGCGTCAAGCCCTATCGTCAGAAGGGCACCGGCCGCGCTCGCCAGGGCTCCATCCGCGCTGGTCAGTGGACCGGCGGCGGCGTGATCTTCGGGCCCACCCCGCGCAGCCACGCCAAGCGCATCAACAGCAAGATGGTCAAGCTGGCCATGCGCTCCGTGCTCTCCGGCAAGGTCGCCGACGGCGAGCTCGTCCTCGTCGACAGCCTCTCCTTCGAGAAGCCCTCGACCAAGCAGGCCGTGGCCCTTCTCGCCGCCCTCGGCATCGCCGAGAAGCGCGTGACCGTCGTCGTCTCCGACGATGACGTCAACGCCTACCTCTCCTTCCGCAACCTCCAGAAGGTGAACGTTATCGGCGTCTCCGAGGCCAACACCCGCAACCTCATCGACAACGGCGCGCTCGTCATGACCGCCGACATCGCCAAGCAGCTCGGGGAGGTGCTCGCATAATGAACTCCGTCTACAACGTGATCATCCGCCCGATCGTCTCCGAGCGTTCCTTCGACCTCATGGAGCAGGGCAAGTACACCTTCGAGGTGGCCAAGAACGCCCCCAAGGAGGAGATCGCCGCCGCCGTTGAGAAGCTCTTCAACGTGCACGTGGTCAAGGTCAACACCATGAACGTCTCCGGCAAGAAGAAGCGCGTCCGCTACCAGAACCCCGGCACCACGCGCTCCTGGAAGAAGGCCGTGGTGACCCTCGCCGCCGGCGAGACGATCGAGATCTTCGGCAGCCAGCAGGCCGCCGAGTAGCTCGGCACTCCGCCCGCGCCCCGAAAGGGGCCGGGCTTCTATGCCGCGTGTGATGGATACGCGCGGTACCGTGGTAATCCGGTGTCGCCCGCCACTCCCTGAGCGGGACGGCCAACGGAAACGAAGGGAAAGAGTCAATGGCAGTCAAGCACCTCAAGCCCACGAGCGCCGGCAGGCGTTTCCAGACGGTCTCGGACTTCTCCGAGATCACCTGCACCAAGCCCGAGAAGTCGCTTCTCGAGCCCCTGCCCAAGAAGGCCGGCCGCAACAACAACGGCCGCATCACCACCCGTCACCAGGGTGGCGGCAACAAGCGTCAGTACCGCAAGATCGACTTCAAGCGCCGCATGGACGACGTGCCGGCCAAGGTCGCCACGATCGAGTACGACCCCAACCGCTCCGCCCGCATCGCGCTGCTCCACTACGCCAACGGCGCCAAGGCCTACATCCTGTGCCCCGAGGGCCTGCACGTGGGTGACGTGGTCTACTCCGGCACCAAGGACGTCGACATCAAGCCCGGCAACTGCATGCCGCTCTCTGAGATCCCCGTCGGCACCCTGGTTCACGCCGTGGAGTTCCAGCCCGGCAAGGGCGCCGCGATGGCTCGTGCCGCCGGCACCTCCGTGCAGCTCATGGGCAAGGACAACGGCTACGCCGTCCTGCGCATGCCCTCCTCCGAGCTTCGCCGCGTTCTTCTCACCTGCCGCGCCACCATCGGCGAGGTGGGCAACGCCGAGCACTCCAACATCGTGATCGGCAAGGCCGGCCGCAACCGCTGGAAGGGCGTCCGTCCGACCGTTCGTGGTACGGTCATGAACCCGGTCGATCACCCGCACGGCGGCGGCGAGGGCAAGAACCACACCTCCGGCCGTCCGTCCGTGACGCCCTGGGGCAAGCCGACGAAGGGTTACAAGACGCGCGACCCGAAGAAGGCCTCCAACCGCCTGATCATCCGTCGCCGCAAGTCCAAGTAGTCGCAACACGAGTAGTAGGAGATAGAAAGCATGAGCAGAAGTCTCAAGAAGGGCCCGTTCGTGGAGACTCGCCTCCTCGCGCGTGTCGCCGCTCAGAACGAGGCCGGCACCAAGGAGGTCATCAAGACCTGGTCGCGCTCCTCGACCATCTTCCCCGAGATGGTCGGTCACACGATCGCCGTCCACGACGGCCGCAAGCACGTGCCCGTGTACGTCACCGAGTCCATGGTCGGGCACAAGCTGGGCGAGTTCGCCCCCACCCGCACCTTCCGTGGTCACAAGGAAAAGTAGGGTAGGGAGCTAACATGCCTCAGAACAACACCAACGAGGTCCGCGCGACGGCCAAGTATGTCCGCGTCGCCCCTCGCAAGGCTCGCGCCGTCGTCTCGCTGATCCGCAACCTCCCCGTCGAGAAGGCCCTCGAGGTCCTGCAGTTCTCGACCCGCGCGGCCTCCGTCGATGTCGCCAAGGTCCTGCGCTCCGCGATCGCCAACGCCGTCAACAACAACGGCCTGCGCGAGGACACGCTCGTCGTCAAGCTCGCCTACGTTGACGAGGGCCCGACGCTCAAGCGCATCCGTCCGCGCGCCAAGGGCTCCGCTTCTCGCATCAACAAGCGCATGAGCCACATCACCGTCGTCGTCGCTCCTCGAAAGGAGGCGTAGGGAAAGCATGGGTCACAAGGTTCAGCCGACTGGCTTCCGTCTCGGCATCACCGAGGAGTGGCGTTCCCGCTGGTACGCCGATAAGAACTACGCCGAGAACCTCGGCAACGATCTCGCCATTCGCTCCTACCTCGAGAAGCGCCTCGCCAAGGCCGCCCTCTCCCGCGTCGACATCGAGCGCGCCGGCGACAAGGTGAAGGTCACCATCTACACCGGCCGTCCCGGCATCGTGATCGGCAAGAAGGGCGCCGACATCGACGTCCTGCGCGCCGACCTCGAGAAGGTCGCCGGCGTCTCCAAGGGCCAGGTTGCCGTTGACGTCATCGAGGTCAAGCGCCCCGAGCTCGACGCCAACCTCGTCGCCCAGTCCATCGCCGAGCAGCTCGAGGGCCGCGTCGCCTTCCGTCGCGCCATGCGCAAGGCCGTCCAGTCCGCCCGCAAGGCCGGCGCCAAGGGCATCCGCATCCAGTGCTCCGGCCGCCTCAACGGCGCCGAGATGGGCCGCCGCGAGTGGTACCGCGAGGGTCGCGTGCCCCTGCACACCCTCCGCGCCGTGATCGACTACGGCCAGTCCACCGCCCGCACCACCATGGGTGCCTGCGGCATCAAGGTTTGGATCTACTTCGGCGAGAAGCTCCCCGGCCAGGCCACCCCGCGTCCGGCGCTTGAGGGCTCCAGCCGTCCCCGTCGTGGTCGCAACGAGAGGAGGAACCGCTAATGCTCGCACCTAAGCGCGTTCTTCACCGCAAGGTCCAGCGTGGCTCCATGAAGGGCCACGCCAAGGGCAACACCGAGCTGCACTTTGGCAGCTACGGCATCCAGGCCCTCGAGGCTCACTGGATCACCAACCGCCAGATCGAGGCCTGCCGTGTCGCCATGACCCGTTACATGAAGCGTGGCGGCAAGGTCTGGATCACCATCTTCCCGGACAAGCCCATCACCAAGAAGCCGGCCGAGACCCGCATGGGCTCCGGCAAGGGCAACCCCGAGGAGTGGGTGGCCGTTGTCAAGCCGGGCCGCATCATGTTCGAGATCGACGGCGTCTCCGACGAGGTCGCCCGTGAGGCCCTCCGTCTCGCTCAGCACAAGCTGCCCATCAAGAGCAAGATCGTCACCCGCACCGAGCAGGACGGGGAGGAATAGTCAATGAAGTACACCGACATCAAGGCCATGAGCGACGACGAGCTCGCCAAGAAGCTGGAGGAGGGCCGCGCTGAGCTCTTCAACCTCCGCTTCCAGATGGCCACGAGCCAGCTCGACAACACGGCTCGCGTCAAGACCGTCAAGAAGGACATCGCGCGCGTCCTCACCGAGCAGCGCGCCCGTCAGATCGCCGCGGAGAAGTCCGCTGCGCAGAACTAGATCGCAGGAGAATGACTATGGCTGAGACCACCAGGAACGCTCGTAAGGTCGTCACCGGGACTGTCGTCTCCATCTCCGGCGACAAGTCCATCACGGTCAAGATCGACTACCGCAAGCGTCACCCCAAGTACGGCAAGATGATGACCATCTCGAAGAAGCTCCACGCCCATGACGAGAAGAACGAGTGCGGCCTCGGCGACACCGTCACCGTCATGGAGACCCGCCCGCTGTCCAAGACCAAGCGTTGGCGTCTCGTGGAGATCGTCGAGCGCGCCAAGTAAGTATCAGTGACGAGCCTTAACCCACGTGCGTCGCACGTGCGGACGCACCTCTGGGTGGGCACACGTTCGGAGGAACACCAATGATTCAGATGGAGACCATGCTCAACGTCGCTGACAACAGCGGCGCCCGACGCGTGAAGTGCGTCAAGGTCCTCGGTGGCTCCAAGCGTCGCTACGCCGGCCTGGCCGACGTCATCATCGGCGCCGTGCAGGAGGCCACCCCGGGCGGACAGGTGAAGAAGGGCGACATCGTTCGCTGCGTCATCGTCCGCACGGTCAAGGAGACCCGTCGCAAGGACGGCAGCTACATCCGCTTTGACCAGAACGCCTGCGTTCTCGTCAACAAGGAGGGCGAGCCCAAGGGCACCCGTATCTTCGGGCCCGTCGCCCGCGAGCTGCGCGACCACAAGTACATGAAGATCGTCTCGCTCGCGCCTGAGACGCTCTAGGGAGTGAGGACGAATGGCTAAGATGCATGTGAAGAGCGGCGACAAGGTCGTCGTGCTCTCCGGTAAGGACAAGGGCAAGGAGGGCACCGTCCTCCGTGCCAAGCCCGCCGAGGGCAAGGTTCTCGTCGAGGGCGTCGCCGTGGTCAAGAAGGCCGTGCGCCCCAACGCCCAGAACCAGCAGGGCGGCATCATCGAGCAGGAGGCCTTCATCGACGCCTCCAACGTGATGGTCGTCTGCCCGACCTGCGGCAAGCCCACCCGCGTTGGCCACGACGTCAACGACGAGGGCAAGAAGGTCCGCGTCTGCAAGAAGTGCGGCGCCAAGTTCTAAGAGCTTGACCTCATCGCAGTAGGGGAGCCCCCGGTATTCCTACGAGAAGTGCGCTACGTGAAACTTCTCTCCGGAATACCGGGGGCTCTGCTCTGTAGGCACACGCTTCCGACCGATGGGGCGCGGATCGTTGGGCGGCTGGGGCTGGGACACGGGTGGGCGGTTGGCCCGTTGTTGACATCTGAGGCGGGACGCGCGGCTTGCCGCCGGGTCGTGAGTTCTCCTCCGGCCCTTTTCGCCAGCACCCCTGGGCCCCTCCGCCCGAGCATGCCATATGGGACAGAATCCGGCATCCGCTGCCGGGAAACCGTCCCATATGGCATGCTCGGCGCGCGAAGGGCGCTCAGTGCGACAGCGGCCGCAGCTCGCTCCCGATCGGCCTGCGAGGGTGCGTGCGCCCTGCTCTGAGGGCAGGTACGCACATCCGTCCGGCGCGTTCTTCTCAGTGGATTGACTGCCTGTGCAAACGTGGGCCGTTCGAAATCAGACGGTGTGCGCACCCTCAGGACGGGGTGCACACCCTCGAGCGGGGCGCGCTCGCTTGGGGTCAACGCCGCGTGTCGCCCCTCATGACCGCGGAATGTGGACATTCCGCGCTGTGAACGACGTGCTGGAATTTCTGTGTGCAAAGGCATAAACTGTTTCCTTGCGTCTGTAGGTAGGGACAGTTCTGCCTCGGGCGCGCGCATATGGCTCCCGGCCCGCCAAGCCGGGAGGTACGAGGTCAGAAACCCCGTGCTGAGAACCCCAAGAGTTGAGGAGAAGAACATGGCAGACAAGATGGTCCCGCGTCTCAAGGAGCAGTACTTCGCCACCGTCCGTGACGAGCTCCAGAAGCAGTTTGGCTACAAGAACGTCAACCAGATCCCCAAGATCGAGAAGATCGTCGTGAACATGGGCGTCGGCGAGGCCGCCACGGACGCCAAGGCCATCGACGGCGCCGTCGCCGACCTGCGCGCCATCACCGGCCAGCAGCCGCTCGTGACCCACGCCCGCAAGTCCATCGCCACCTTCCACCTGCGCGCCGGCATGCCCATTGGCGCCAAGGTGACCCTGCGCGGCGACCGCATGTGGGAGTTCCTCGATCGTCTCATCTGCATCGCCATCCCGCGCATCCGCGACTTCCGCGGCATCTCCCCGAAGAGCTTCGACGGCCGTGGCAACTTCTCCATGGGCGTCACCGAGCAGCTCATCTTCCCGGAGATCGACTTCGACAAGATCGACCACACCCGCGGCATGGACATCACCATCGTGACCACCGCTCAGACCGACGAGGAGGGCAAGGCGCTGCTCAAGGCCTTCCGCTTCCCGTTCAAGGCTGAGTAGGTCAAATATCGTCACGGCGTCCCGGGGACCCGGGTCGCCAAGAGTGCACTGAAGGAGGATTTGTGGCTAAGACATCGATGATCGTCAAGGCTCAGCGCGAGCCGAAGTTCTCGACGCGCAAGCAGAACCGCTGCCAGCGTTGTGGGCGTCCCCACTCCGTCTATCGCAAGTTCGGCCTCTGCCGCGTCTGCTTCCGCGAGCTTGCGAGCAAGGGCGAGCTTCCTGGCGTCCGCAAGGCGAGCTGGTAGGACCCCGGGGCTCTCGCGTCCAGGCGTTTGCGCCATGGGTGCAGGCGAACCGGACACGCAGGTTCATCATTACCGAAGGAGAATGATCCATGAAGATCACTGATCCCATTTCTGACATGCTGACGCGCATTCGCAACGCCAACGCTGCCAACAAGCCGGAGGTCTCCATGCCTTCGACCAAGGTGCTCGTTGAGATTGCCCGCGTCATCTGCGAGGAGGGCTACATCGCAGGCTACGAGGTCGAGGACACGACCCCGCAGAAGACCCTGCACGTCACCCTCAAGTACGGCGCCCGTCACGCGAAGGTCATCCGCGGCATCCGTCGCATCTCCAAGCCGGGTCTTCGCATCTACTCCACCGCCGAGAAGCTCCCCCGCGTTCTCGGTGGCCTCGGCACCGCCGTCATTTCCACCTCCAAGGGCATGATGTGCGACCGCGACGCCCGCAAGCAGGGCATCGGCGGCGAGGTCATCGCCTACATCTGGTAACTCCCGGCAGGAATGAAAGGAGACTGACGTGTCTCGTATTGGTAAGCAGCCTGTCCAGGTTCCCGCCGGAGTCACTGTGACAGTTGATGGCACCACCGTTACCGTCAAGGGCGGCAAGGGCGAGCTGACCCGCACCTTCTCCAACCTCGTCAAGATCGAGGAGGAGGGCGAGGAGCTTCACGTCGTGCGCGTCGACGAGTCCACCGCCTCCAACGCCCAGCAGGGCCTCACCCGCACCCTTCTCCACAACATGGTCGTCGGCGTGTCCGAGGGCTTCGAGAAGAAGCTCGAGCTCACCGGCGTCGGCTACCGTGCCACGCTCAAGGGCAAGGACCTCGACCTCTCCCTGGGCTACTCCCACCCCGTGATCTACCCCGCTCCCGAGAACATCACGTTCGAGGTGCCCGACAACACCCACATCAACGTCAAGGGCATCTCCAAGGAGCAGGTCGGCCAGGTTGCGGCCGAGATTCGCATGAAGCGTCCGCCCGAGCCCTACAAGGGCAAGGGCATCCACTACGTGGGTGAGCACATCCGCAGGAAGCTCGGCAAGGCCGCCAAGTAGCCTGAGGTTTAGGAAAGACCATTACCCCGTCAGGTAATGGCACGTCTAAGGAGAAGGAATGAACAAGCAGCAGGCGAAGAAGGCCGGCCTCAAGCGCCGCGAGCGCCGCGTCCGCGCCAAGATCTTCGGCACCGCTGAGCGTCCGCGCCTCAGCGTGCACCGCACCAACGCCAACATCTACGCTCAGGTCATCGACGATGCCGACGGCAAGACCATCTGCTCTGCCTCGACCCTCGACCCCGAGTTCCGCGCCACGGGCAAGCTCGGCTCCAACAAGGACGCCGCCACCTTCGTGGGCGAGCTCGTCGGGAAGCGCGCCGTCGAGAAGGGCGTCACCGAGGTCACCTTCGACCGCGGTGGTCGCATCTATCACGGCCGTGTCAAGGCTCTGGCAGACGGTGCCCGCAGCGCGGGCCTGAAGTTCTAGGAGGATTCAATGGCACGAGATCGTAAGCGCCAGCAGGACACGGATCTTCAGGAGCGCGTCGTCTACATCCACCGTGTCTCCAAGACCGTCAAGGGCGGTCGCCGCATGTCCCTCGTCGCCCTCGTCGCCGTCGGCGACGGCAAGGGCAACGTCGGCCTCGGCATGGGCAAGTCCGCCGAGGTGCCGCTGGCCATCCAGAAGGGCATCGAGGACGCCAAGAAGAACATGTTCAAGGTGCCCGTCACCGAGCACGGCACGATTCCGCACACCGTCGAGGGCCACTACGGCGCCGGCCGCGTCCTGATCAAGCCGGCCATCGAGGGTACCGGCGTCATCGCCGGCGGCCCGGTGCGCCCGCTCTTCGAGCTCGCTGGCATCACCAACGTGCTCTCGAAGTCCCTCGGCACCAACAACGCCATGAACATCATCAAGGCCGCCGCCGAGGGCCTCAAGGAGCTCTCCAGCCCCGAGCAGGCCGCCGAGCGTCGCGGCATGACCGTCGGCGAGATGTTCTGCGGGAAGGAGAACTAACGATGGCTCAGTCCCTCAAGATCAAGCTCGTGCGCAGCGCCGTGGCCTCCGTCAAGAAGGACCAGACGGCCACCTGCAAGGCGCTCGGCCTCCGCAAGATCGGCGACGAGGTCGTCCAGCCCGACAACCCGAGCATTCGTGGAATGATCTTCAAGGTCAAGCACCTTGTCACCGTGGAAGAGAACTAGGAGTCACTCATGCAGCTCAACGATCTGCGTCCCGCGGAGGGCTCGCGCAAGAACCGCAAGCGCATCGGCCGCGGCAACTCGTCCGGTCACGGCACCACGGCCGGTCGCGGCACCAAGGGCCAGCTCTCCCGCTCCGGCGGCGGCAAGGGCAAGGGCTTCGAGGGTGGCCAGCAGCCGCTCGCGATGCGTCTCCCCAAGCTCCCCGGCTTCATCAACCACAACCGCGTCGAGTACGCTCCCGTGAACGTCGCCCGTCTCGAGGCGCTGTTCGCCGACGGTGACGTCGTGGACGCCGATGCCCTGGTTGCCAAGGGCGTCATCAAGCACAACTATATTCCCGTGAAGGTCCTCGGCGACGGCGAGCTCTCCAAGAAGCTCACCGTCAAGGTGGACAAGGTCTCCGCCTCTGCCCAGGCTAAGATCGAGGCGGCCGGAGGAAAGGTCGAGCAGGCGTGCTAAAGGGAATCGCCAACGCATTCCGCATTCCGGAGCTCCGACAGAAGCTGCTGCTGACGGCGGGCGTTCTTCTGCTCTACCGCTTTGGCGCCTATCTGCCCGTTCCGGGTGCCCCGTTCCAGGACCTGCTCAGCGCCTATCAGGCCGGGCTGTCCTCGAGCGGTGCTATGGCCGTGCTCAACCTCTTCTCGGGTGGCGCGCTTTCCCGCATGTCCGTGTTCAGCCTCGGCATCATGCCCTACATCACGGCGCAGATCATCTTGCAGATGCTCCAGGCCGTGATTCCGTCCCTTGGCGAACTCGCGAAGGAGGGCGAGGCCGGTCAGCGCAAGATCACGCAGTACACGCGTTATCTCACGATCGGCCTCGCCCTGCTCAACGCCATCGGTTACCTGTTCCTGTTCAGGAGCTATGGCGTGAGCCTCGCCAACGCGGGGGCTCCCGAGCTTCTGCTTGACGTCCTCGTCGTCTTCACGATGGTCGTGGGCGCCATGATCATCATGTGGCTCGGCGAGATCATCACCCAGCGCGGCGTGGGCAACGGCATGTCGCTGATCATCTTCGCGAACATCATGTCCGGTCTGCCGACCTCGTTGATCAGCTCCGTGACCTCTGCGGGCAACATCATCCTGACGGTCGTGACCCTCGTGATCATCGTCGCGGTCATCCCGCTCATCGTCTTCGTCGAGCGTGGCCAGCGCCGCATCCCCATCCAGTACGCCAAGCGCGTCGTGGGGCGTCGGATGATGGGCGGCCAGTCCACCTATCTCCCGATCAAGGTGAACACCGCCGGCGTCGTGCCGATCATCTTTGCCTCGGCCATCCTGTACCTCCCGGCTCAGCTCGCCGTCTTCTTCCCGAGCGTCGACTGGGTCCAGGCGGTCGCCAACGCGCTCTCTTCCGGTTGGATCAACTGGGTGCTCTCCGTCCTGCTCATCGTGGCCTTCGCGTACTTCTACTCCTCGATGGTGTTCAACCCCACCGAGACCGCGGACCAGCTGCGCAAGCAGGGTGGCTTCATCCCGGGCGTCCGTCCTGGCGCGGCCACGGCCGAGTACATCAAGAGCACCATCGATCACATCACGCTGCCGGGCGCGCTGTTCATGGCGGTTCTCGCCGTCGTGCCGACGGTCATCTTCTGGTTCACGGGCAATCCGCTGATCCAGGCCTTTGGCGGCACCTCGATCCTGATCATGGTGAGCGTTGCCATGGACACCCTCTCGTCCATCGAGAGCCAGCTCAAGATGCACAATTACGACGGCTTCTTCAAGTAGGCCGTCGTTGGCAGGGTAGGGACAGGCTACAGAAAGGCGGTTGCAATGAACATCGTTCTTCTCGGCGGTCCGGGCGCGGGCAAGGGCACGCAGGCCCAGAAGCTCGTGGCAGAGTTTGGCTTTGCCCACATCTCCACCGGTGACCTGCTTCGCGCGGCCATCAAGGAGGGCTCCAAGCTCGGCAAGAAGGCCAAGGGCTTCATGGACGCCGGCCAGCTCGTTCCTGACGACCTCGTGATCGACCTGGTCAAGGAGCGCCTCGAGGCCGATGACGCTCAGGCGGGCTTCATCCTCGACGGCTTCCCGCGCAACACCGCGCAGGCCGTGGCCCTCGACTCCGAGCTCTCCGCCATGGGCCGCTCTCTCGACGCCGCCCTGCTCGTCTCCGTTGAGCCTTCCGTCATCGTGGAGCGTCTGAGCTCCCGCCGCACCTGCCGCGACTGCGGCTACACGGCGCCCGCCGGCGTGGACACTTGCCCGCGCTGCGGCGGCGAGATGTATCAGCGCGATGACGACAAGCCCGAGACCATCCAGCACCGCCTGGACGTCTACGCGACGCAGACCGCGCCGCTGATCGAGTACTACAAGGGTCACTCCATTCTGAAGGAGGTTGACGGAGACCGTCCCGTCGACGTTGTCTACGCCGATGCCAAGAGTCTCCTCGGTCTATGATCAACATCAAGTCACCTGTTGAGATTGACCAGATGAAGGCCGCCGGGGCTCTGTCCAAGGCGGCCCTTCGTCGTGCTGGGGCCCTCGTGCGCCCCGGGGTCACCACGAAGGAGATCGACCAGGTCGTGGAGGGCTTCATCCGCCTCCACGGCGCCACCCCCACCTTCAAGGGCTACGGCAGCTTCCCCGCGAGCATCTGCTCCTCGGTCAACGAGCAGATCGTCCACGGCATCCCGTCCCCCTCGACGGTGCTGCAGGACGGCGACATCATCTCCATCGACACCGGCGCCACCTACCAGGGGTGGGTCGGCGACAACGCCTGGACGTTCTACGTCGGCGAGCCCTCCGAGGAGTACAAGGCGCTCTGCGAGTGCACGCGCGACTGCCTCAAGGCCGCCATCGAGCAGGCCGTCCCGGGCAACCACCTCGGCGACATCGGCGCTGCGGTGCAGGAGCTCGCCGAGGGCAACGGCTACGGCGTGGTCCGCGACTACGTGGGCCACGGCGTCGGCCGCGTCATGCACGAGGACCCCGAGGTCAGAAACTACGGCAAGCGCGGTCGCGGCGTTCGTCTGCAGGCCGGCATGGTCATCGCCATCGAGCCCATGATCACGATGGGCACCTACCAGTGCATGACCCTCGCCAACGGCTGGACCGTCGTCACGCGCGACGGCCTGCCCGCCGCGCACTACGAGAACACCGTTGCGATCACGGCCGACGGCCCCGTCATCCTCACCGAGGACGAGCAGGGCCCGTGGTGCCCGATGCAGGGCGGCGTCGAGGAGTAGTTTCCCGTCTCATGAACTTCCAGGCTGCGTCTTATGTGCGTCTGATGCAGCCTGGAAGTTTTTGTGATTATTAGGTATGATATTTGGTCGCTGTGGCAGCGATGAGAGGGATAGAACATTGAGCAAGCAAGATGCCATCGAGCTTGAGGGCAAGGTCGTCGAGCCCCTGCCCAATGCCATGTTCAACGTCGAGCTCGAGAACGGCAAGACCATTCTCTGCACCATCTCCGGGAAGATCAGGATGAACTACATCCGCATCCTCCCCGGTGACAAGGTCGTTGTGGAGATCTCCCCGTACGACCTGACCAGGGGGCGCATCACCTACCGCTACAAGTAGGCGCGCTCACACAGCCTCGGATATTCACGCCAGCGGCTGGGCGAGTAGATAAGTTCGTATCAGCACGATCGGAAGGAAAAGACGCATGAAGGTACGTCCTTCGGTCAAGAAGATGTGCGACAAGTGCAAGATCATTCGTCGCCATGGCAAGGTTTACGTCATTTGCGAGAACCCGCGCCACAAGCAGCGTCAGGGCTAAGGAAGGAGCTTCAGTTGGCCCGTATTAACGGCGTCGATCTGCCGCGTGAGAAGCGCGTCGAGATCGGACTCACCTACGTTTACGGCATCGGTCGCACCAGCGCCACCAAGATCTGCGCTGAGACCGGTGTGAACCCCGACACCCGCGTCAAGGATCTGACCGAGGATGAGGTCACCAAGATCCGTGACTACATTGATGCCAACTTCACCACCGAGGGCGACCTTCGCCGCGAGGTGAGGCAGAACACCGCCCGTCTGATGGAGATCGGCTGCTACCGCGGCCTCCGTCACCGCAAGGGCCTTCCTGTCCACGGTCAGCGCACCCACACCAACGCTCGTACCCGCAAGGGCAAGAAGCGTCAGATCGGTGCCAAGAAGAGGGGCTAGGGAGTAGACAATGCCGCAGAAGAAGAACCAGCGCACCACCCGCGTGCGCCGCTCCGAGCGCAAGAACATCGCCGTGGGCCAGGCCCACATCAAGAGCACGTTCAACAACACGATCGTCTCGATCACCGACCCCCAGGGCAACGTGATCTCCTGGCAGTCCGGCGGCACCGTCGGCTTCAAGGGCTCCCGCAAGTCCACGCCGTTCGCCGCCCAGCTCGCCGCCGAGGCCGCTGCCAAGGCGGCCATGGAGCACGGCCTGCACAAGGTCGCCGTCTTCGTGAAGGGTCCCGGCTCCGGCCGTGAGACCGCCATCCGTTCCCTCCAGGCCGCCGGCCTCGAGGTTTCGGGCATCCAGGACAAGACCCCCATCGCGCACAACGGTTGCCGTCTGAGCAAGCGTCGCCGCGTGTAGCTAGGAGGAATATCAATGGCTATCGATAGGACTCCCGTCCTCAAGAGGTGCCGTCAGCTCGGCATCGACCCTGTCGTGATGGGCATCAACAAGACCTCCCACCGCGAGCCTAAGCGTCGTCGTCGCCAGGAGAGCGAGTACGGCATCCAGCTTCGTGAGAAGCAGAAGGCCAAGTTCATCTATGGCGTTCTCGAGAAGCAGTTCCGCGGCTACTACAACCGCGCCATGAAGATCGAGGGCATCACCGGCGACAACCTGATGATGCTGCTCGAGTGCCGTCTCGACAACGTCGTCTTCCGCCTCGGCTTTGCCCGCACCCGCAAGGAGGCCCGTCAGACCGTCCGTCACGGCCACATCACCGTGAACGGCAAGCGCGTGGACATCCCCTCCTACCAGGTGAAGGCCGGCGACGTCGTCGCCGTCGCCGAGAAGGCCCGCGACCTGCTTCCCATCAAGGAGGCCCTCATCTCCTCCGAGCACATGGCCGTGCCGGCCTGGCTCGAGGTTGACATCGAGAAGCTCAAGGGCACCGTCCTCCAGCTGCCGACGCGCGATCAGATCGACCTCGACATCGACGCGCAGCTGATCGTCGAGCTTTACTCCAAGTAAGCCCGACCAGGTTTGGAGGTAGCAATGTCCGAATTCATCCGACCCCAGGTGTCGGTCGAGGAGATCAACGAGAACCTCGCGCGCGTGAGCGCCGAGCCGCTCGAGCGCGGCTATGGCGATACGCTCGGCAACTCGCTGCGCAGGGTCCTTCTCTCCTCGCTTTCCGGTGCTGCCGTCGAGGCCATCCAGATCGATGGCGTCCAGCACGAGTTCACGACCATCGACGGCGTCTACGAGGACGTCACCGACATCGTCCTCAACGTCAAGGGGCTCGTCTTCCGCTCGATGGGCACCGGCGACGAGGCCGAGGCCAGCATCTCTGTTGACGGCCCCATGACCGTGACCGGCGGCGACTTCAACGTCCCCGCCGAGTTCGAGCTCGTGAACCCCGAGCACGTCATCTGCACCCTGGGTGCCGGCGCGCACCTCACCATGAAGATGCGCATCGGCGTCGGCCGCGGCTACGTGTCCGGCGAGGACAATGAGCGCGAGAGCGACCCGATCGGCATCATCCACGTCGACTCGCTCTACTCTCCCGTGCGTCGCTGCGCCAAGGCCGTCGAGGCCTGCCGCGTCGGCCGTCACACGGACTACGACCGCCTCGTGCTCGAGATCGAGACCAACGGCTCGATCACCCCGCGCGACGCCATCGTCGAGGCCGCCAACATCATCAACCAGCACATGACCGCGTTCATGGGCCTGGCCGATGAGGACGAGCCGGTCGAGGACGCCTCCATCTTCGCCACGGGCGCCGTGGAGGACAACGTGGAGCTCGACAAGCAGATCGAGGACCTCGACCTTTCCGTCCGGTCCTACAACTGCCTCAAGCGCGCGGGCATCCACTCCGTCCGCCAGCTCGTCGAGTTCTCCGAGAACGACCTGCTCAACATCAGAAACTTTGGCGTCAAGTCCATCGAGGAAGTCAAGGACAAGCTCGAGACCATGGGCCTGTCCCTCAAGGCCTAGGCGCAGCCGGATTTAGGAGAAGCTAGAAATGCGACACAACAAGAAGAGGGGCATGAAGCTCGGCACCGACGCCAGCCACACCAAGGCCATGAAGAAGAGCCTCATCCGTGCCCTGTTTGAGAACGACCGCATCAAGACCCTCGACGTTCGTGCCAAGGCCATCCGCCCCGACGTCGACAAGGTCATCACCTGGGCCAAGAAGGGCGACGTCGCCAGTCGTCGTCTCGCCATCGCCAAGGTGGGCGACAAGGAGCTCGTCCGCGAGGTCTTCGAGAAGGCCGCTCAGGGCATGTGGGCCGACCGCAACGGCGGCTACACCCGCATCATGAAGCTCGGCCCCCGCAAGGGCGACGCCGCCGAGGTCGTGATCATGGAGATCGTGACCGAGCCCGTCACCCCCAAGGCCGCTCCCAAGAAGGCCAAGGTCACCAAGGTCGAGGCCGCTCCCGTCGAGGAGCCCAAGGCCGAGGAGGCCCCCGCTGAGGAGGCTGCCGTCGAGGAGGCTCCCGCCGAGGAGACCGCCGAGAAGGACGCCGAGTAGCGTCTCGCTCGCAGAGCACTGCCGAGGGCCCCGGTCACGCCGGGGCCCTTTTCGTAACGCGTGTTGACACTGGCGTCAGGTTATATTGTCAAACTTGACACTGGCGTCAGGATATATTGTCAAGTTTGTCGTGGGAGGGAGGGGCATGGTCGAGCTGCGTGACGTCAGCTTCTCGTATGACGGCGAGAAGGACGTGACGGACCGTGTCTCGCTCTCCCTGCGTGGCGGCGAGCACCTCGTGCTTCTCGGCAAGAACGGGTCGGGAAAGTCGACGGTTGCTCGCATGTTCAACGGCCGCCTCAGGCCGCGCTCCGGGCGCGTGCTGCTCGACGGGGCCGACGTCACGGCGGCCCCGCGCCCCGTGCTTTCGCGCGCGACGGGCTACGTGCGCCAGGACCCCCTCTCGCAGGTCGTGAGCGACCTCTGTCGCGACGAGGTGGCCTTTGGCCCCCGCAACCTCGGCCTTTCTCCCCATGAGGTCCGCGAGCGCGTCCGGGAGGCGCTCGAGGCCTGCGGCATCGCCGAGCTTGCCCCGCGCCTCACCGGCGAGCTCTCCGGCGGGCAGCAGCAGCTCCTCGCCCTGGCAGGGGTGCTCGCCATGCGACCCGCGCACCTCGTTCTCGACGAGGCCGACTCCCATCTTGACCAGGCAACGCGCACGCGGCTGCGCGGTGTGGTGCGTGCGCTCGTCGCCCGCGGGGTCGCCGTGCTCGAGATCGCGCACTCCGGGGAGGCGCTCGTGGACGCCACGCGCGTCGCGGTGCTGGAGGGTGGGGCGCTGCTGTGGGAGGGCCCTCCCGAGGCCTTCCTGCGCGACGATAGGGCGCTCGAGGCCTCGGGTCTCGCCGAGGACCTCATCGCGGCAGCGTTTGCCCGCGCCGTCCGCGACGGCATCGACCTCGCTCGTGCGGCGAGCCCGGAGGGGCTTGCACCCTACGCGGGGAGCCGCGTCCCGCGCCGCGCCGCGGACGGCGATGCGCACACGCTGCGCGCCCGGGGCGTCGAGCTCAGCTATGGCGACCGCGCCGCGCTGCGGGGCGCCGAGCTCGCCTCGCGGGGCCTCACGCTCTTGCTGGGGGCCTCCGGCTCGGGCAAGACGACGCTGGCGCGCGTGCTGTCCGGGGTGCTCGATCCCGACGCCGGCACGGCGACGCTCGACGGCACGGCTGTGCGCCCAGGCATGGTCGGACTCTCGTTCCAGCGCCCCGAGGACCAGCTCTTCTGCGAGACCGTCATCGACGACGTCGCCTTTGGCCCGCGCGCGGCCGGGGCGGGGGAGGAGCGCGCCCTGGCGGCCGCCCGCGACGCGCTCGCGCGCCTGGGTCTTGGGGAGGAGCTTCTCGAGCGCTCGCCCTTCTCGCTCTCCGGCGGTCAGATGCGACGCGCGGCGCTCGCCGGCGTGCTGGCGCTGCGCCCGGGCGCCTACGTCTTTGACGAGCCCACCGCGGGCCTCGACGCCCCGGGTCGCGCCGGGCTCGTGCGCTTCGTGCGCGGCCTCGCGGACGAGGGGGCGGCCGTGGTCGTGATCACCCACGACGCGGGGGAGTGGCTCGACGCCGCGGACGAGGTGGCCTTTCTCGGGAACGGACGCGTCCTGGGCACGGTCCCCGCCGCGATGGCGCGCCGCGACCCCGCGCTCTTCGAGGCCGCGGGCCTCGAGCCGCCGCTGCTCGTCCGGGCGGCGTGTGCTGGAAGCCCCGCCGTTCCGTCCGGAGGGAGGGCGCATGCGCGGTCGTGAGGTCTTGGGCGCGTACGTGGCGGGCGACACCCTCGCGCATCGGCTCGACGCCCGCGTGAAGATCGTCCTTCTCATCCTGGCGACCGTGGCCGTCTTTGCCGCGGACGCTCCTTGGGGCCTGCTCCTGGCCGCCGCGGGGCTCGTGGCGGCCTTGGTGGCGAGCAGGACCTCGCCGACGCTCGTCGTTCGCGGCCTGCGGCCGGCGGCGCTCATCCTGGCGTTCTCCGTGCTCGCCAACGCCGTGGTGCTCGTGGGGCAGCCGGGCCTCTCGCTCGACGGGCTCTCGCGCAGTGCGCTCGCGGTGGCGCGGATTGCTCTTCTGGTGGGGTTTGCCCTGACGCTCTCCTCGACCACCATGCCCACGGAGGTCGCGACGGCGCTCTCGTGGCTCATGGCGCCGCTCTCGCGCGTGGGCGTCCCGGTGGGCGGCATCTCCACGGCGACCTCGATCGCGTTGCGATTCATCCCCATCACGGCCACCGAGCTCGAGCGCATCAGGGCGGCCCAGCGCGCCCGCGGGGCGCGGCAGGACGGCGGCGCGCTGGAGGTGCTCGCCGGGTGGCGACGGGTGCTCGTGCCCCTGGTCGTGGCGCTCTTCCGTCGTGCGGACGACCTCGCGGAGGCCATGGCGGACCGCTGCTATACGGGCGAGCAGACCAGCATGGCGCGCCCGCTGCGCCCGGTCGACTGGGTCGCGCTCGCGTTGGGGCTCGCCTGGGTCCTCGCGGCCGCTCTGCTCTAGGGGCGCCCGTGCTACCCTAAGGGACGAAAGGGGGCTCGCATGTCAGACCAAGACGAGGCAACGCTGGTCATCAAGCTCGGTTACCGGGGGGCGGACTTTGCCGGCTTCGCGGAGCAGCCCGGCACGCGCACCGTCGCCGGCGAGCTGCGCCGCGCCCTCGAGACCGCGCTGCGCCGTCCCTGCGAGCTCACCTGCGCGGGCCGCACGGACGCCGGGGTCCACGCGATCGCCCAGTACGTGAGCGTTCCCGTCTCGGGCGCCGAGAAGGACGAGCTCTCTGGCTCGCGCCTCATGCGCAGTCTCGTGGCGCTCACGCCCGACGACCTTTCCGTGCAGGCGCTCTACCGGGCCCCTGCGGGCTTCTCGGCCCGCTTTGACGCCCTCGCGCGCAGCTATCGCTATCGTATCGCCGCCTCGGACGCCCGCCCGGTGCTCGCCTGGGACCACGCCTGGTGGTATCGCGGCGCGCTCGATGCCGAGGCCATGGACGCCGCCGCCCAGGCCCTCGTGGGGGAGCACGACTTCAAGAGCTTCTGCAAGGCCTCCTCCGCGGAGGGCAAGCCCACCTGTCGCTACGTGGGCCATCTCGGCGTCAGCCGCGTGACGGAGGCGGGCGAGGAGCTCGTTGCCATCGACGTCACGGGCAACGCCTTCCTCCACAACATGGTCCGCACGATTGCGGGCACGCTCGTGGAGGTGGGCCGCGGGCATCGCGACGCCGTCTGGGTCTCACGGGTGCTCGAGGCGCGCGACCGCACCGCGGCGGGCCCCTGCGCCCCCGCGAAAGGACTCACGTTCGTCGGGGTAGAATATCCTGAGCACTCCCTTGCGCCCTGGGACTGACGGGCGCTCACGCCTACGAAGGAAGCATCTTGGACCTCCTCATCCACGTTCTTGAGCACAGCGTGGAGGACACGCTGCGGCTCGTGCCGTTTCTGTTTGTCACCTACCTCGCCATGGAGGCGCTCGAGCACGCCAGCGCCGACCGCGTCCAGCGCGTGGTCGAGCGCTCCGGCAAGGCGGGCCCCGTCGTGGGAGCGCTGCTCGGGGCGGTGCCCCAGTGCGGCTTCTCCGCCATGGCGGCCACGCTCTACGCGGGGCGCGTCGTCACGGCGGGCACGCTCGTCGCGGTGATCCTCTCGACCTCCGACGAGATGGTGCCCGTCTTCCTCGCGCACCAGGAGCCCGTCGGGCGCATGCTCGCCATCATGGCGGCAAAGGTGCTCGTGGGCATCGTCATCGGCTTTGCCGTGGACGTGGCGCTGCGTCTCTTGCGCCGTGCCGGCGACGGGCACGCCCACATCCACGAGCTCTGCGAGCGCGCCCACTGCCACTGTGACGACGAGCCCGAGGGTCACGGTCACGACCATGGGCACGGCCGCTGGGCCGTGGTGCGCTCCGCCGCCGTCCACACGGTCCAGGTGAGCGCGTGGATCCTCGTCATCACCTTTGTCTTTGGCCTCGCGATGGAGCTGGTGGGCACCGAGAGCCTCGCCGCCGCCGTGGCCAACCACCCGGTGCGCGCCACCTTCCTCTCCGCGCTCGTGGGGCTGATCCCCAACTGCGCCGCGAGCGTCGCGATCACCGAGCTCTACCTCGAGGGCGCCCTCGCGGCCGGACCCATGCTCGCCGGTCTTCTCGCCTCGGGCGGCGTGGGCCTGCTCGTGCTCTGGCGCACCAACGTCGACGCGCGCCAGAGCGCCGTCATCACGCTGTTCGTCTACGGCATCGCGGTCGTGGCGGGCCTTCTGGCGGGCGTGCTGGGCGTCTCGTTCTAGCACCCGCCGCGGGATGGGCGCGGGGCCGACGGCCCTTCTCGCCGCGGCCCTGCCCGGCCAAAGCCGCGATTTCCTATAATCGAGTGAGACGAGTCGGATGACTGCGCCGCCTGGCCGCCCCGTCGCCTGTGGCGACGCCTGGCGAGGGCCCGGCGCAGACGGGGAGGTGCGAGCGAGATGCCGAGGAGGCGCGAGAGGTTCGACAGGAGCGACGTGCCGCGAGAGAGCCCGTATCGCAACGTCATCGGGGCGGTCGTGTGCGTGGCGGCGCTCGCCGCCGTTGCCGCCGTGGTGCTGTTTGTCTACGGCAGGGTCCAGCTCGAGTCCCACCTCGACGACCGCGACCTCTCCGAGGCCCTCTCCTCGCAGTCCGCGCAGAACCCTACCCAGGGCAACGGCTACGCGGCCTCGACGGACGCCTTCGAGAACGTGCTGCTCTACGTTGCCTCGGGCCTTGACGAGGGCGGCAGCCAGCTCGTCTCGGCCCGCGTTCTCTCCCTCAACACGACGCAGGGAACTGCCGCGATCGCCGGCATCCCCGCCATCGCAAAGATCGACTTCGAGAACCCCGCCGCGCTCGGCGACGTCTATCTTTCGTCCGGCCCCGCGGCCACCGTCGAGCTGCTCTCTGACGAGACGGGCATCGTCTTTGACCACGTGATCGTCTCGACGGCGGACGTGCTCGGCCAGCTTTCCGCGCTCGCCGCCGAGGGCGTCGTCGACCCCGTGAGCCAGGCCAAGGAGCTCGTCTCGCAGATAATGACCGACCTCGAGGCCAGCGAGCTCGTCTCGCTCGCCGGGCAGGTCTTGTCGTCGGGCGCCGCGGGCATCGTCGCCGGCGAGGCGCCGCTGGTCCCGGAGACCGTCGCGGGGGCGGACGGCGCCGCCGTGGAGACGGGCTCCCAGCTCGTCGACGCCACGCAGCTCTCGCTCGCCCTCGGCCTGCTTGTGCCCGCCGTGTAGCGGCACTGTGCACATTTTGCCAAGGCCTCCCGAGAGGCCGCTCTCGCTTCCGCGCGCTGATACCCTAGTAGCGTGATCTCGCAGGTTGCCTGCAGCGGGCGAAAGGAAGCGCGGCAGTGTCGCACTACACGCCGACAACACCAACGGTCTCCGTTCTCATGGCGTCCCATGACGCCGAGAAGACCGTGCGCCGCTGCGTCGAGAGCCTCCAGGGGCAGACCCTGTCCAACTTCGAGCTGGTGGCCGTCGACGCCGGCTCCTCCGACGGCACCTGCGACCAGCTCGAGGCCCTCGCCGAGCGCGACATGCGCATCCAGGTGGTGCGCGCCGGCGCGTGCTCCCGAGAGGAGGCGCTCGACCTGGCGCTCGAGCGCGCCCGGGGCGCCCACGTCCTCGTCATGGACGATGACGGCTGGGCGGACCGCGAGATGCTCGAGCGGCTCGTGGACATGGCGGGGCGCGCCTCGCTCGAGCTCGTCGTCGGGGGCTTTGGCCTTGCGCTGAGGACGCGCTCCGGCCGGGCGTCCGAGACGTCCGCCGAGGCCGAGTCCGACCGCGTCTTCGCCACCCAGCATGACTTCCGCGCGGCGGCCTGGGAGCTCTTCGCCCGCGGCCAGCTGCTGCCCGCCTGCGCCAAGCTCTTCTCGCGAGAGCTCGTGGACGCGAGCGGCGCGCGCTTCTCGGTGGGGGGCCATCACGGCCACGCCTTTGTCCTTTCGTGCCTGCGCGACGTCGAGCGCATTGGCGTGCTCGGGGGCTGCTGCTATCGCGTGAGCCGCGTCTTCGCGCCGTCTGCGGGCGACGCGCCCGCCCAGCGCGGCTTTCGCCGGCTGGAGGAGGAGTACACCGCGCTGCTGGGGCTGTATCGGCACTGGGGCCTCGAGGGGGACGCGGCGAGCATGGAGATGCTCCAGAACCGCTACGTCGAGCAGCTCGCCGGCTGCATCGAGGCCACGTGCGGCAAGGGGAGCCGCGTCCCGACGGCCGACCAGCGCCGCATCGTGGCGGAGATGATCGACACCGACCGCGCCCAGGTCGCGGCGAGCGTGGCGCGTCCCAAGGGCAACGCCGTCCGCGCCATGCTGGCGCCCATCCGCTCCCGCAACGCCGCGCTCGTGTGCGTCCAGACCCGTCTGATGTCGATGCTGAGCCCGGGCATCGCGGACGTGACGCCCGACCTCTTTGTGTAGCGGGCTGCCCCGCCGTTCTTCTCGTCATTCTCGCTCTTGTCGGGCCCGGATGTTAAACGCGACCCGGCCCGCCCCGGCCGCCGTCCCGCCGCGCGTCTGCGCTACACTGTGGTCCAGCCACGACTAAGGGAGAGACGCATGCTCACGCCGCGCACCCAACGCATCAAGGAGAGCCTCTTTGCCAACCCCCGCCAGATCTCGCTCGAGCGGGCGCTGCTGTATCGCGAGAGCTACCTGCGAACGGAGGGGCAGCCCCCGGTCATGCGTCGCGCGCGGGCCTTTGCCCACGTGCTGGAGAGCCACCGGATCGTGATCGACGGGGACGACCTGCTTGCCGGCAACCGCACGCCCACTCCGCGCGCGGGCGTGCTCTCGCCGGAGATGTCACCCTACTGGATCATGGACGAGCTCGACCAATTTCCGGTGCGCCCGCAGGACACCTTTGAGATGAGCGAGCGGGACAAGCGCACCTTTCGCGAGGTCCTCTACCCCTTCTGGGCCGGTCAGAGCCTCAATGACTGGTACCAGGCCCACCGCCCGGACGACGTGGCGGCGGCGGAGGCCGAGCGCGTCTTCGCGGTGGCGCAGACCGACAAGGGCCAGGGCCACATCATCGCCGACATCCCTGAGGTGCTGGGGCGCGGCCTGGGGGACCTGCTCGCCGAGGTCGAGCGCCTGAGCGCCGCCGCCCCGGGAAACGACTTCCTGCGCGCCGGTGCCCTCTGCGTGCGCGCGCTCGTCGGCTACGTGCGGCGCTACGAGCGCATCGTGCGCGACGCCGCGGAGGGCCGGGCGCCCGAGGACCAAAACGCCACGGTTGCGCTGCCCGTCACGCCGGAGCGCGCCGCCGAGCTCGCGCGGCTGGCGGACGTGCTCGCGCACGTGGCGACCGAGCCCTGCCGTGACCTCTATGACGCGCTGCAGCTGACCTGGCTCGTCTGCGTGGCGCTGCAGCACGAGTCCAACGCGAGCTCCATCAGCCTGGGCCGCATGGACCAGTACCTGCTGCCCTACTACCGCGCGAGCGTGGCGGCCGGCGCGAACGCCGACGAGGTCCGCGAGCTGCTCCAGTGCTTCTACCTCAAGACCAACACGGTGGTCTTTGTGCGCTCCACGGAGAGCGCCAAGTTCTTCGCGGGCTTTCCCACGGGCTACAACCTCGTGGTGGGAGGCGTCGACGCCGAGGGACGCGACGCCGCGAACGAGCTCTCCGAGCTCTTGCTCGACCTCCAGCGGGACACGCGCCTGCCCCAGCCCAACCTGAGCGTGCGCGTGCACGCCGGATCGCCCGAGGCGCTGCTGCGCAAGGCGGCGGAGATCATCCGGCTGGGCGACGGCCTGCCCCAGTGCTTCAACGACGAGGTCAACGTCGAGTCCTTCGTGCGGCGCGGCGTGAGCCTCGCCGACGCGCGCGACTACGCCGTCGTGGGCTGCGTGGAGCTCTCCATCCCCGGGCGCATGTACGGCCTGCACGACATCTGCATGTTCAACATGATGCGCTGCCTCGAGCTGGCCATGACCGGACATCCCGAGGGCTTTGCGAGCTACGAGGACCTCGAGCGCGAGGTCGAGCGCACCATCGACCACTACGTCGCCCTCATGGTTCGCGGCTGCGACGCCTGCGACGAGGCGCACCGCGAGACCTCGCCCACGCCGCTGCTCTCGGTGCTCGTGCACGACTCCCTCGAGCGCGGCGCCGACATCACCTCCGGAGGGGCGCGCTACAACCCCTCGGGCGTGCAGGGCGTGGGCACGGCCAACCTCGCCGACTCGCTCTACGTGGTCAAGAAGGCGGTCTTCGAGGAGGGCGCGCTCGGCTGGGGAGAGCTGCTCCAGATGCTCGCGCGCGACTGGTCCGGCACGGGCGACGAGGTCTGGCGACAGCGCTTTGTCAACCGCTACGCCAAGTACGGCAACGACGTCGACGAGGTCGACCAGATTGGCCGCCGCTTCCTCGCGCACTACGGCGCGGAGGTCGAGAAGTACGAGAACGTCCGCGGCGGCCACTTCCAGCCGGGCAGCTACACCGTGTCGGCGCACATCCCGCTGGGGGCTGCCGTGGGCGCCACGCCGGACGGTCGGCGCGCCGGGGAGCAGCTCGCCGACGGCGGGCTCTCGCCGATGGTCGGGCGCGACAAGAGCGGCCCCACGGCGAGCCTGCTCTCCGTCTCCAAGCTCGAGAACGTGCGCGACACCAACGGGTCGCTGCTCAACGTCAAGTTCTCCCCGTCCACGCTCGAGGGCGAGG
Organism: Olsenella sp. An293; assembly: GCF_002159495.1. Classification (GTDB taxonomy): domain Bacteria; phylum Actinomycetota; class Coriobacteriia; order Coriobacteriales; family Atopobiaceae; genus Thermophilibacter. The sequence goes on along the minus strand of NZ_NFIT01000004.1, from coordinate 105,126 downwards.
CAGGCATCGAGCGCCTGGTGGCCTACCTGCGCAGCTTCTGCCGGCTGGGCATCCAGCACATCCAGTTCAACGTGGTGGACCGGGCAACGCTCATCGACGCGCAAAAGCATCCGGAGGACCACCGCGACCTCGTGGTGCGCGTGGCGGGCTACTCGGCCATGTTCGTGGAGCTCGCCCGCGCGATCCAGGACGACATCATCAACCGCACCGAGCACACCCTGGGCTGAGCTTTGACAAACACGTCAGGTTATATTGTCAACCCCATGACAAACACGTCAGGTTATATTGTCAACCCCGCCACGGTCACCAACGTCCAGCGCTTCTCGCTGCACGACGGGGGCGGCATCCGGACGGTCGTCTTTCTCAAGGGCTGCCCCTTCCGCTGCCCGTGGTGCTGCAACCCCGAGAACCTCTCGGCCGAGCCCGAGGTCTCCCTCAAGGAGCGTCTCTGCATGCACTGCTCGCCGCGCCCGGGCGGCGCCCCGTGCGCCACGGCGCCCGAGGACTGCCCCACCGGCGCCAAGGAGCTGCTCGGCCGTACGCGCACCGTGGACGACCTCGTGGCGGAGGTCGCGCGCGACGGCGCCTTCTTCGAGGAGAGCGGCGGGGGCGTCACGGTCTCGGGCGGGGAGTGCCTGCTGTGCCAGGACTTCCTGCTCGCCTTTCTGGAGGCGTGTCGCGCCGAGGGACTCTCCACGGCCGTCGAGACCACGCTCGCGCTGCCGCTCGAGGACCCGGCGCGCCTGGTCGCGGCCTGCGACGTGCTGCTCGTCGACTTCAAGATCGCGGACCGGGCGCGCAGCCTCGAGGTCACGGGCATCGACCCGGAGCTGCGCGACGCCAACCTGCGCACGGTCCTGGGCCTGGGGGCGCGCGTGGTCGCGCGCATGCCGATCATCCCCGGCTTCACCGACGACGACGCCTGCGTGGCGGCCAACGTGGCGCGCATCCGCGAGCTGGGGCTCTCTCGGGTGGACGTGCTGCCGTTCCACCAGCTGGGCCAGGGCAAGTATGACGCGACGGGCCGCGACTACGCCCTGCGCGACGTCCCCCAGCTCTCCGACGCCGACGTCGCGGGCGTCGTCGCGCGCTGCGAGGCGGCCGGGCTCGCGGCGGTGGTGCACGGGGAGTAGCCGCGGCGCCGCGTTCTTCTCGCCCGGCTTTTGAGGGTATGTACACTGCCCCGGACTTATCGGTTTGCAAATCAGCTGGTAGACGAGCTGTCGAGAAGAACGTGCGGACCGAGAGGGTGTACATACCCTCAGGGGCTCGCTCGGGCCCCGCCGCGCGCCGCCCCGCTACACGCGCCCGCCGCGCCGACGCCGCCGCAGGGTCTCGAGGGCAAACGAGAGCCCGCCCGTGCGGACGCGATGGAACGCCTCGCGGGCCATTCGCGCGTAGTAGGAGACGCCGCTCGTCCGGGGGCGCTCGATGTCGCGGACGCGCGAGAACAGGCGCTTGCCGGCGGGGCTCACGAGGCTGCTCCTGAGCACGAGGTCCGCGTCGAGCCGCTCCATGGAGCTTCTGAGCAGGGGCGCCACCTCCGGGGCGTCCTCGCCCACGGCGCTCACGGTGATCAGGGCGTAGTTGACGCCGCGCAGCGCGAGCGCCTCGAGCACGCGGCGGTCGTCGACCCCGGCGCGCTCGGCGGCGTCCATCATGTCGTTCCAGCGCTCGAGCGGCACGCGCGGCGAGCGCGCGGCGAAGCGCTCCGCCTCGTCGAGGTCGCGCTCGCGGTAGCAATAGCCCGCCTCGTCGGTGTAGGCGATGCGCCCGGTGCGGCAGAGCGTCTCCACCATAAACGGGTTGTCCGCCCAGCCCGCCCCGGGGATCTCGAGGAAGCGGATGCCCTTCTCGGCAAGGTAGCCGCGGCGATAGAGCGCCGACCAGATGGCGGGGTGGTGGAGCATGAGCTCGATGCCGTCGCCAATGGAGAAGGGCTGCTGGCGCGGCTTGACGCGGCCTCGGTACGGGCAGCTCACGCGCGTCTGCGCGCCGCCGTCCCGCCCGGGGAAGACGCGCCAGTAGGCCGCCTTCACGACATCGATCTCCTCGGCGCCGCCGTGGGCGCCGGCGCAGGCGAGAAGCCCCTCGATCCAGGTGGGCTCGACGACGTCGTCAGGCTCGACGATGGCGATCCACGCCCCGCGCGCGACGCAGATCCCGCGGTTGCAGGACGCGCCATAGCCCTCGTTGGGCTTGTCGATGATCACGTAGCGCGTGTCGCGGGCGGCGTGGGCGCGGGCGATGGCGCCCGACTCGTCCGTGGCGCCGTCGTTGACGCAGATGATCTCGAGCTCGCGATGGGTCTGCGCCTCGACGCTCGCAAGGCACTCGTCGAGCGTCGCCTCCACGTTGTAGATGGGGATGATTACGGAGACGAGGTCGTGCTCGCAGGCGCCGCGCCCGGCGTCGACGTGCTCGGCGGGTGTTGAGGTGATGCTCATGTGCCCCCTGTCTTTGGGCTCGCGCGGACGTACCCTATACTATACGCGGCGCCTGCGCGGCGCGTGAGGCGGCGGGCAAACAGGGGAGGGACTGATGAGGCGCCTGGCCATCGTGATCGTGACCTACAAGCGGCAGGGCCTGCTGAGGGGCCTGCTCGACTCCATCCTGGGCCTGACCGCGGCGCCCTGGCGCGTGATCGTCGTCGACAACGAGAACTCGCCCGAGACCGCCGTGCTGGTGGCGGACTTTGCCGCGCGCATCGACGCGCAGTGGCCGCCGGCGGCGGATGACCCGGACGCAGAGGGCGGCGCCTCGCGCGCGGTCTACGACCCCATGGCGGAGAACACCGGCGGCTCCGGCGGCTTCTCCGAGGGCGTTCGCCGCGCCTTTGAGCTGGGCGCCGAGTGGTTCTGGGTCATGGACGACGACGTCGCCGTGCTGCCGGAGGGACTCGAGGCCCTCGAGCGCTGGAGCGGCGAGGCGGACGCCATCATGGGCCAGCGGCGCGACTTCGACGGGGGCCACTTCTTCTGGCAGCACCGCTTCTGGCCCCGCCTGGCGATCTACAACCCGCTCTCGCGCGACGGCTGGCGCCAGGGCGAGCGCTACAAGCTGGCAAACGCCCTGTGCTTTGAGGGCGGGTGCTTCTCGCGCCGGGTGGTCGAGAAGATCGGCCTGCCCGACGCCCGCTTCTTCATCTACCTTGACGACGCACTCTACGGCTACCTGGCGAGCAAGGTGGGCCCGGTCTACTACGTGCCCGACTACGTGCTCTCGCGCTGCCGTGAGGTGGCCAACAAGGAGATCGGCTCGGTCCGCCAGCTCAACTCCACCTCAGACATGACGCGCTACTACATCACGCGCAACCGCGGATACCTGGCACGCTACTTCAGGCTCTACGGCGACTACTCCGCCCCGGGCTTTGCCGTGGGCACGCTGCTCACCTTTGCCAAGGAGCTCGTCCGCCTGCTGATCGTGGACCGCGATCACCTCAAGAGCGGCATGGCGCGCCTGGTCGCCGGCCATAAAGACGCCCGCAAGATCTTGCGCGACCCCACCTGGGAGCCGATGCCGCCGCTGGCGTAGCCTCTAGGGCAACGGAGGCGCGTCCTTCTCGGCCGCGCAGGGGCAGGTCCTCGGGGCCCTCAGGGTATGTACACCCCGCCTCGAGGGTATGTGCGTCCCGCCGTCAAATGTGGGCTGCAAATCCGCAGGTCAGGGCATTGCCGAGAAGAACGAGCCGCCGCGGCAGCGTACATACCCTCAGGCCGGGGTGTACATACCCGGTAGAGCGGGCGCGGGCCGGGCCTCCTGCGCCCGCAAGGCGTACAATGAAGAGCCGCCGAGAAGACCATGGAGAGGGGACTGGCCCGTGGCCGAGAAACGCGACTTCCTAGACGACCTCATCGACCTGCAAAACGACTGGCGGGCGCTCTCTGACCTGCCGAGCTCCATGGTGAGCTCGCTCGTGGACGACCCCGAGAACCGCAAGGTCTTCAACCCAGCGGACTACAAGGAGAAGCCCTTCGCCAACTCCAACCGCTGCCTGCGCGTGGCGTCGGGCCGCGAGGACGTGTGCTCAAAGTGCCTGGACGTCTGCCCGGTCGAGAACGCGCTCAGGATCCACCAGAAGTCCGTCATCATCGGCGACGACTGCCGCAAGTGCGGGCTGTGCGCCGCGGTGTGCCCCACCGAGACGTTCTCGACCCGTCACCACACCCCGCGCCAGCTCTACGACCAGATCGCGCGCGCGGCCTCGGCCTACGAGCAGTGCTACGTCACGTGCACTCGCGCGCTCAAGCGCCTGCCCCGCGGCAACGAGGTCGTGCTGGCCTGCGTGGGCTCGATCCCGCGCGACCTGTGGTTCTCGCTCATGGCGGACTACGCCAACATCAGCATCTACCTGCCCGTGGGCATCTGCGACCGCTGTCGGACGACGACGGGCGAGGAGGTCTACGCGGACGCCATCGCCACGGCGGAGGAGTGGGCCGACGCCTCGATGGGGCTCGAGGTCGACGAGGCCGAGATGACTCACGAGTACACGCGCGCCTACAAGCGCAGCCAGTTCGTGAGCGGCGCCCTCCACTCGGCGGAGCGCCTCGTCACGCGCACCAACCCGGCGCTCGCGGGCGCCCAGGCCGTGGCGAAGAAGATCTCCGACCACTCCAAGCGGCTCGACCAGCTCCAGCGCGACCTCGAGGCCGCGGTGGGCGCCAAGACCTCGAGCAATCGCCAGCGCTACCTGACCCAGGGACGCAAGCTCATGATGGGGGCGCTCCAGCGCGACGAGGGGCTCGCGGACTTTGTGAGGCTCGAGGCCCCCGTGTGCGACTCGAGCCTGTGCACGATGTGCGGCGAGTGTGCCAAAGCGTGCACCACCCACGCCCTCGACGTCGACCGCAACGGCAACGTCACGGTGAAGGCGGCCTACTGCGTGAGCTGCGGCGCGTGCGTGGCCGTGTGCGAGGACGGCGCCCTCTCCATGGAGCCGATGGACGTGTGCGAGCTGGTGATCCCCGACAAGCTGACCGAGGAGATCCGGCGCAAGAAGGCCCTGGCCAAGGCCAAGGCGGAGGAATACAAGGAGCTGGGCAAGAAGCAGCTCGACCGCGTGGCCGACGTCCTGGAGAAGCTCGACGACTCCGCGGACGCCGAGAAGAACAAGCAGTAAGGAGAAGAACGTGTCGCTTTCCATTGGCATCGTGGGCCTGCCCAACGTGGGCAAGTCGACTCTGTTCACGGCGCTCACCAAGAAGGGCGGCCTGGCCGCGAACTACCCCTTCGCGACGATCGACCCCAACGTGGGCATCGTCGACGTGCCCGACGAGCGCCTCGGCAAGCTCGCCGAGATCGTGCACCCCGGGCGCATCGTGCCGGCGACGGTCGAGTTCGTCGACATCGCGGGCCTGGTCAAGGGCGCCAACGAGGGCGAGGGCCTCGGCAACCAGTTCCTCGCCAACATCCGCGAGACGGACGCCATCTGCGAGGTCGTGCGCTACTTCACCGACCCCAACGTCATGCGCGAGGTCGGTCGCGTGGGCGAGTTCGTGGACCCCGCGGGCGACGCCGACACGATCATGACCGAGCTCATCCTGGCCGACATCCAGTCCCTGGAGAAGCAGCTGCCGCGCCTCGAGAAGGACGCGAAGCGCGACAAGGAGCTCGCGCCCAAGTACGAGGTGGCCAAGCGCCTGCTCGCGTGGCTCAACGACGGCAAGCGCGCCGCCACGATGGAGATGACCGACGAGGAGCGCGCGGAGACCAAGGGGCTCTTCCTCCTCACGATGAAGCCAATCCTCTACGTGGCCAACGTCGACGAGGAGGCTTTGGGCGAGGAGCTTGCCCCCATCGACGGCGTGACGCCGATCCCCATCTGCGCCAAGGTCGAGGCCGAGCTCTCCGAGCTCGATCCCGAGGAGGCCGCGGAGTACCTGGCGGACCTGGGCCTTCAGAAGAGCGGCCTGGAGACGCTCGCGCAGGCGGCCTATCGCCTGCTGGGTCTGCAGAGCTACTTCACCGCCGGCGAGATGGAGGTCAAGGCCTGGACCGTGCGCGTGGGCGCCAAGGCCCCCGAGGCTGCCGGCGTGATCCACTCCGACTTTGAGCGCGGCTTCATCAAGGCCGAGGTGGCCAGCTACGCCGACTACGTCGAGCTCGGCGGCGAGGCCGGCTGCAAGAATGCCGGCAAGCTCCGCATCGAGGGCAAGGACTACGTGGTCCAAGACGGCGACGTGATGCACTTCAGGTTCAACGTCTAAGCCGCCCATTCGTCGACAAGGACGCGGCCCCGGATCGCTCGGCAGAGATGGAGGCATGTCTCTGCGCGCGGTCCGGGGCCGCCTGCTGTTGGCTGTTGAGCGGCGCCCTAGCTGATGAGGTCGTCGATGATGTCGCGGTCCTTCTGTTGGTTGGGCTTGAGGCGCCCCGCCTCGAGAAGCTCCTGGTAGGTGCCGGTCTCTCGGGCCATGCGCTCGAAGAGGGTGTCCAGCTTTGACAGCAGCTTCCAGTCGACGAGGGCCACGTGCTCGCGGACGCGCGGATCGACGGTCTGCTCCTTGAAGACCTGCTGGACGGGCCGCGGGTTGGCGAGGCGGGCGTTCTCGGCGAGCGCCGCCTCGTAGCGCTCCGGCAGCGTGTCCCACTGACGAGGGCGATAGCCGGTCGTGACCAGGTAGGCGTTCCAGCGCAGGTGCTCGAGGTGACCGATGGCCTCGCGCAGGGCCTCGTCGCTGTTCTCGCCATGGCCAAATGAGGGGAGCTCGTCAAAGCCCCGGACCCACAGGAGCCTCTCGACGGGGGAGTAGTCCGCCGTGGCGCGGCTCGAGTCGCGACCGTAGGCGTCGCAGTCGCGCCAGGCCCGGAGCGCCTCGGGGATAAACGGCGCGCTCTGCTCGGGGTCAAAGAGGTTGGGCTTGGCGGCCCCCGCGGGGGTGCCGTAGCGCAGGTTGACGAGCATGGCCATGCGGTCGAGGGCCTTGTGGAGCAGCCGTGCCGCCTGCATGGACTCGGTGGCGCTTCCGTAGATCAGCACCTGCTTGGTGTCCGCCAGGGCGGCGCCGGCGCGTCCGCCGTAGGAGTCCTCGAACGCGACACCGGGCTTCTCGACCTCGTCGTACTGGACGAAGACGGGCTCGACCTCGGGGAACCGCAGCTGGAGGCGGCGCTGCAGGATGTTGCGCAGCGAGGGCGCGCGGCCGAGGTCGGGCTCGGTGTTGATCACGAGGACCAGGTCGCCCGCGCGCGCGGAGAGGGCGTCCAGCATGTCGAACTTGCTGTCAAAGAAGTCGATCGTCGCGGGAGGCGTGAGCGCGGGCGCTCCCGGCTCTCCGTCCGGTTCGTCCGCCGGGAAGAGCGCGGGATATGACTTGCGCAGCCGGCGCTCGATGCGGTCGGCGCAGTGGCTCGCGATCATGATGTGCGGGAGACTGGCCTCGATCGACCCGTCTGCATGGGCCTTGACCAGGGCCTGCCCATTGCGCACCAGATAGGCCGTCGTGAGCACGACGCGCTCGATGTCGTCGCCCATGACGAGGGCGACAAGCGGCCTCAGGCCAAGGCCGACGCCGGTGTGCTCGACGTCGTACGGGGACGGCAGCAGCCTGCAGACGAGCTGGCGGACCTTGATCTCCTCGAGGCTGTAGGAGTAGACGTCGTCGGGCGGGACGGGGCTCTTGTCCGCCGTGCCCTCCATGAGGGAGTCGACGAACGCGGGCACCGATCTTCTCGGCAGGTCGTCCTCCCCGTAGCTCGTTACGGTGACGCGTCCGTTCCTAAAGACGACGAGCGCCACGTGACCGTCGTCGACGCGACTGGTCGCGCGCAGGCGGACGGCGTCGGCCAGGCGCCTGCGCAGCGACTCGCGACTGAGGGTTCGCGTGGTGTCCCCGCTGGTCAGACGATACGTCTCGTCGCCGGAGTCCTCCCGGACGATCGAGAAGACCGCGCGCGGCCGGCTGTCCCCGCGCGCCGCGTCGAGGGCGAAGGCGCGTGCGCATGGGGTCATGTCGCCCGAGGAGATCACGACGACGACCTGCTCGAAGTGATCGATGTGCACGCTCAGCCAGCTCGAGACGTTGGTGAAGAAGTTGAGGACCGTCTCGGCGGTGAGCGCGAGCGCGAGCAGGCTCAGGAGCTCAAAGACGACGTGCAGGGCGAGCGCGCCCGCGTTGGCGCTCGCCCACGCGATCGTGGCCTCGGCGCCCGGGAGCTCGGGGAGCAGCGAGAAGCCGTTGCCGCCGATGAAGGCGAGCGCGGCCTGGCCAAAGGCGTTAAGCGCCGCCGCCATGGAGAGCAGGGCGTCCCCGGAGGCTCCCGGCGCCGTCGCGAGCCCCTGAACCCACGAGATCGCAAACAGCGAGATAAAGAGCGCCGCAAAGACGACGAAGCGGCTCACGCGGTCGAGCAGCTTGTAGACGCAGAAGAGGGCAACCAGGATGACGGCCCCCGCAAGCAGGAGGCCAAGAGCGATCATGAGGAGCGCAGCCGGGTCATACATGATGCCTCCTGCGAATGTGGCGGTGCCGCGAGCCCGTTCTTCTCGCCCGCGGCTATGCCTGGTCCGTGCCCAGAACGACGATGACGTCGTAGGTGGTGGTGTAGCTGCCGTCGTTTTGGGAGACGTTGGCCTCGGGGACGCCGAGGGTCTTGGCGACGCCGAGCGCGGAGGCGAGGGAGTCGTCGTTGTAGTAGACCCGCGTGGTCTCGACGTAGTCCGAGGCGTTGCCGGCCTCGGCCTCGAAGCCCGCCGCGGCGAGCGTCTCGGCCGTCTCGGTGGCGAGCCCCGCGACGCCCGCCGCGTTGAGGACGCTCACCGAGCCCGTGTAGGAGGGCTCGACCGCGGAGCCGCCCTCCGAGCCGTCCGCGTCGGAGATGTTGGTGCCGCCGCCGATCGAGCCGGCGACGCCCGCGGTGAAGTCCTGGCTCGCGTCGGAGTAGGGGGACTCGCCCGCGTCGACGCGCTCCAGCATCTCCTGCCAGGCCGCCTCGTCGGGGATCTCGTACCAGATGCTGTTGATGTACTCGGAGACGGTGGGCGTCTGGCCGGAGTAGATGTCCTTGTCGGCGTCGAGGCTGCGGAACTGGCCCGCCAGCCCGATGATGTCGAGCGCGCTGAAGTCCGTCGTCACGCTGTTGGCGAGCTCGGAGACCGTGGTCGCCATCGAGATGAGGTCGAGCTGAAGGACCTTCTTGACGATGGCGCCGATCACCATGCGCTGGTTGGCGGCGCGGTAGAAGTCGCCGCCGCCGTAGTCGTCGTAGGCGTGGCGCGCGCGGCACAGGCCGAGCGCCTGCTCGCCGTTGAGCGTCTGGGTGCCCGCGGGCAGGTCGATCTGGGCATAGTCGTCCTGAACGGCCACGGGCAGCGTCACCTCGATGCCGCCGATGGTGTCGACGATGGAGGTGAGCTGCTCAAAGTCCACCTCGGCGTAGTGCGAGATCTTGACGTTTGCGAAGTCGGACACGACCTCGGTCATGTAGGCTGCGCCGCCGATCGAGTAGGCGTCGTTGATCTTGCGCTCGCCGTTCTCTCCCATGTCCACGAGGGTGTCGCGCGGGATGGAGACGAGGGTGACCTTCTGCGCGGGCGGGTCCACGCGCGTCAGGATGATGGTGTCGGCGCGGAAGTTTGAGGTGTCGGAGCCCCAGTCCTCCGAGCGCCCCTCGCTCTTGTCCACGCCCAGAAGGAGCATGTAGAAGGGCTGCTGGGGCTCCACGGCCTCAAGCTGCTGACGGATCGAGTCGCTGACGGCTCCGTCCGGGTTGAGGCGGCTGTCGATGTCTCTGAGGTAGAGCGCCACGGCCACGCCGGCGCCCAGGAGCACGACGAGCAGGCTTATGAGGACGCCCCGCAGCGCGCGGCCGCGTCCCTTCTTGCGACGCTTGCTCCGGTACGCCTCGACGCCCTCGGAGCGCGAGGGGGCCTGCGACCGCGAGGCGCCGCCCGGGGTCGAGCTTGCGTGGCGGACCGTGCGCGGCTCGGCTGCGGCGCGGTGCCCGGCCTGATGCGCGGCGCGGGAGGAGCTGCCGTAGCGGCTCTGGGAGAGGTGCGCCTGCTCGGCACTCGTCATGCGTTTATGGGTTTTTTTACTGGCCACGATGGACCTCTCTGTCGTTGGGGGACCGCACGGGCCCCGCGAGCAGCTCGGACACAACTGCTGCATCATACGAAATCTAGATGTACGGAGCATGAAGGGAGCCCGGATTACTCCGTTTCTTATGAAAATGCAATAATGGGCTAGTTTGCAAAAAGGCACGCTCCTGCGGGGGCGATAGGACCGGAGGATTCATGAGCGAGGCGACACCCAGGCAGTTTGTTGCGGTTCTCGACTTTGGCGCGCAGTACGGCCAGCTGATCGCGCGGCGCGTGCGCGACCTGCACGTGTACTCGGAGATCGTCCCCTGTGACATTTCTGCCACCGAGCTGAAGGCCCTCGCGCCCTCCGCGCTCATCCTCTCCGGCGGTCCCGCGTCCGTCTACGCAGAGGACGCGCCCAAGATCGACCCGGCCATCCTCGAGCTCGGCGTGCCGGTGCTCGGCTTTTGCTACGGCCACCAGATCATGGCCGTGACGCTGGGCGGCGAGGTCGCGCACTCCGAGGTGGGCGAGTACGGTCCGGCGCGCATCATGCGCGACGGCGAGTCCGAGCTGTTTGCGGGCACGCCCGACGAGCAGACCGTGTGGATGAGCCACCGCGACGCCGTGAGCCGCGTGCCCGAGGGGTTTGTCGTCACCTCCTCCACGGACGTGTGCCCCGTGGCGTCCATGGAGTGCGTCGAGCGCAGGCTCTTCTCGACCCAGTTCCACCCCGAGGTGCGCCACACCGAGCACGGCCGTCAGCTGCTCGAGAACTTCCTCTTTGGCATCTGCGGCCTGGCGGCCACGTGGACCATGGACAACATCATCGACGAGAAGGTCGCGGAGATCCGCGCGCAGGTGGGGGACCGCAAGGTGATCCTCGGCCTTTCCGGCGGCGTGGACTCCTCCGTGGTGGCCGCGCTCGTTCACCGCGCGATCGGCGACCAGCTGACCTGCGTCTTCGTGAACCACGGGATGCTGCGCGCCGGCGAGCCCGAGATGGTCGAGGAGGTCTTCCGCGGCCAGTTCCAGGTGCCGCTCGTGCACGTGCACGCCGAGCAGCGCTACGCGCGCCTGCTGGCCGGCGTGACCGAGCCGGAGGAGAAGCGCCGCAGGATTGGCTCCGAGTTCTGGAAGGTCTTCTTCGACGAGGCACAGCGCATCGGCGGCGTCGAGATGCTCGCCCAGGGCACCATCTACCCGGACATCATCGAGTCTGGCGCGCGCAAGACGGGCGGCAAGGCGAGCACGATCAAGAGCCACCACAACCTGATCCCGTTCCCCGAGGGCGTGCACTTTGACCTCATCGAGCCGCTCGATCACTTCTTCAAGGACGAGGTGCGCGAGCTGGGAGTTGCGCTGGGCCTGCCGGACCGCATGGTCTACCGCCAGCCGTTCCCGGGCCCGGGCCTGGCCATCCGCATCATCGGCGAGGTCACGCCGGAGAAGCTCGAGATCTTGAAGGGCGCGGACGCCATCGTGCGCGAGGAGCTCGACGCCTACAACGAGCGCCTGTTCCAGGAGACCGGCGAGCGCAACTCCGAGCACAGCTGCTGGCAGTACTTTGCCGTGCTGCCCGACATCCGCTCCGTGGGCGTGATGGGCGACGAGCGCACCTACGCGCGTCCGGTGATCGTGCGCGCCGTCGAGTCGAGCGACGCGATGACCGCGGACTGGGCGAAGCTGCCCTACGACGTGATCGGTCGCATCTCGAGCCGCATCGTGGCCGAGGTCCCCGGCGTGAACCGCGTGGTCTACGACGTCACGCCCAAGCCTCCGGCGACGATCGAGTGGGAGTAAAAATTTTAATCTGACGACTAAAAGTTAATATAGAAGATAGATTATACTAAGGCGGAGCTGCGATAAACTGCTGCTCCGCCTTTCCTTTACGCCCTCCCGGTCCTTGACGTTATCGTCCCCTCGAGAGGACGGTGACCGCTTCGATTCCGTTGAGCCAGCCGCTTTGGGCCCTGTTCAAGTACTCTGCAGAGGACAAGAACGTCACCTGCGGTCAGCCCAACCCTGGCCCGCCCAACCCAAGGAGCCCCATGAAGGCACTCGTTCACGACGGATGCGGCAACATCGCGCTTCTCGACCGGCCTCGCCCGCGGCTGCTGGAGCCCACCGACGCCATCGTTCGCGTGACGCGCTCGACCATCTGCACGAGCGACCTGCACATCATGCGTGGCGCCGTGCCGCGGGCCAAGCCGGACACGGTGCTCGGCCACGAGTTCGTGGGCGTGGTCGAGGAGGCGGGTCCGGGCGTGAGGTCCTTCTCGCCCGGCGACCGGGTGGCCGTGAACTGCGAGACCTTCTGCGGCGAGTGCTTCTTCTGCCGGCGCGGTTGGGTCAACAACTGCGAGTGCGGCGGGTGGCTCTTGGGCTGCACCATCGACGGCTGCCAGGCGGAGTGCGTGCGCGTACCGTACGCGGACAACGCCTTCACGCGCATCCCGGACGGCGTCTCGGACGAGGATGCGCTCTTCCTGGGTGACATCCTGGCCACCGGCTGGTGGGGTGCGCGGCTGGCGCAGATCGAGCCCGGCTCAGCCGTCGCGGTGATCGGCGCGGGCCCGGTGGGGCTCACCACCATGATGTGCGCGCGGCTGGCGGGGCCGGGGTGCATCATCGCGCTCGATGTTGACGAGTCGCGCCTGCGGCGTGCGGCGGAGCACGGCCTCGCGGACGTTTTGATAAACCCTGCCGAGAAGAACCTCGATGCCGTGGAGTCCCTCGTGCGCTCCGCGACGGGCAGTCGCGGCGCGGATGCCGTGATCGAGGCCGCGGGCGGGGACGACACCTTCGAGATGGCCTGGCGCATCGCCCGGCCCAACGCCGTCGTGGTTCTCTCGGCCATGTACGAGCGCGACCAGGCGCTGCCGCTGCCCAGCATGTACGGCAAGAACCTCACGTTCAAGACCGGCGGCGTGGACGCGTGCGGCCTCGACGGGGTCATGGGGCTCATCGCGGCAGGCAAGCTCGACACGAGCCTGCTCATCTCGCGGCGCTACCCGCTGAACGACATCCTGGACGCCTACCGCGCCTTCGAGGCGCGTGAGGACGGCTGCCTCAAGGTCGTCATCACGCCGTGGGAGGCGCGTGGCTAGGCTTCGGGACCTGTTCTTGTCCTCTCGAGAGGACAAGAACTCCGAGGCAGACGGTTCTTCTCGGCTTTTCATCCCGGTTCTTGTTCTCCCTGAGGGACAAGAACCCGGCAAGGCGGTCTCTCGTCGCTTCGGGTATGCTAGGGAGCCTTGCACGCGACCGTTTGGAGTCACAGCCACATGGACATCATCGCCACGCTCGCCGAGGAGCTCGGCCTCAAGCCGGAGGCCGTCGCGGCCGCCGTCCAGCTCATCGACGAGGGCAACACCATCCCCTTCATCGCACGCTACCGCAAGGAGGCCACGGGCGGCATGGACGACGTCGCCCTGCGCACCCTCGACGAGCGCCTGGCCTACCTGCGCAACCTCGAGCAGCGCAAGGCTGACGTGCTCGTGCTCATCGAGGCCCAGGGCAAGCTCACGCCCGAGCTCGAGGAGCAGATTCGCTCCGCCACGCAGCTCCAGCGCGTGGAAGACCTCTACAAGCCCTACCGCAAGAAGCGCATGACGCGCGCGCAGAAGGCTCGCGAGGCGGGGCTCGAGCCGCTGGCCAACATGATCTTCATGCAGGCGGCGACCAGGGGCTCCGCGCTCGACGAGGCGGCGCGCTTCGTGACGCCCAAGGCCGCCGAGGCGGGCTTCGACACGCCGGAGAAGGCCCTCGCCGGTGCCGCCGACATCGTGGCCGAGGTTGTGGCCGAGGATGCCGAGAACGTGGCCGACCTGCGCGACTTCACCTTTGGCACGGCCGACATCGTGTCCGTGGCGGTGAGCGCGGGCGAGAAGACCCCCTACGAGCCCTATTACGACTTCGCCGAGCCGGCGCGCAAGATTCCCAACCACCGCGTGCTGGCCATCGACCGCGGCGAGCGCGAGGAGAAGCTCCGCGTGCGCGTGCGCGTGGACGACGCCGCGGCCGTCGCGCGCCTGGCCGCCCGCTGGCCGCGCCGCAGCGGCGTCTTTGTGCCGGTCCTGGATGCCGCGATCGCCGACGGCTACAAGCGCCTCATGGCCCCCTCGCTCGAGCGCGAGGTCCGCGCCCGCCTCACGGTGCGCGCCCAGACCGACGCCATCGGTGTCTTTGCCAAAAACGTCGAGAGCCTGCTCTCGGCCCGTCCCGTGCGTGGCGCCCGCGTGATCGCGCTCGACCCGGGCTTCCGCACGGGCTGCAAGGTCGCGGTGCTGGACGAGTACGGCACCCTGCTCGACCACGGCGTGGTCTACCCCACGGTGCCGCGCCGCGACGTCGCGGGCACCAAGCGCGAGCTCGCGCGCCTCACGGCCAAGTACGCCATCAACACCATCGTCATCGGCAACGGCACGGCCAGCCGCGAGACCGAGGAAGTGGTTTCCGAGTTTATCACCGAGTCCGCGCCGGAGCTGCGCTACACCATCGTCAACGAGGCCGGCGCCTCGGTCTACTCGGCTTCCGAGCTCGCGAGCAAGGAGTACCCCGACCTCGACGTCACCACGCGCGGCGCCATGAGCCTGGGCCGCCGCCTGCAGGACCCGCTCGCCGAGCTCGTGAAGATCCCGCCCCAGTCCATCGGTGTGGGCCAGTACCAGCACGACCTCGACCAGGCGGAGCTCGCGCGCACCCTGGGCAACGTGGTGGAGGACGTCGTCAACCGCGTGGGCGTGGACGTCAACACCGCGAGCGCGAGCCTGCTCGGCTACGTCGCCGGCATCACGCCCGCCGTGGCCCGCAACATCGTGGCCTACCGCGAGGAAAACGGCCCCTTCACCGACCGTCGCCAGCTCAAGAAGGTCTCCAAGCTCGGTCCCAGGGCCTACGAGCAGTGTGCCGGCTTCCTGCGCGTGAACGGCGGCGCCAACCCGCTCGACGCCACGGCCGTGCACCCGGAGAGCTATCCGGTGGCTCAGGCCCTGCTCGAGCGCGCCGGCGTGACCGAGAAGGACCTCGCGCGCGGCGGCATCCCCGACATCCAACAGCGCCTGGGCAACGTCGCTCTGCTTGCCGGCGAGCTCGACTGCGGTCTCATGACCCTGATCGACATCGTCTCCGAACTGGAGAAGCCCGGGCGCGACCCGCGTGACGACGCTCCCGAGGTGGTCTTCAGCCGCGCCGCCCTCTCGATCGACGATCTCCAGCCCGGCATGGAGCTCACGGGCACCGTGCGCAACGTCGTGGACTTCGGCGCCTTCGTCGACGTGGGCGTCCACCAGGACGGCCTCGTGCACATCTCCAAGATGGCCCGGCGCTACGTCAGGCACCCGAGCGACGTCGTGGCGGTGGGCGATACGGTCAAGGTCTGGGTCGAGCGCGTGGACCGCGACCGCGGCAAGATCTCGCTCACGATGGTTCAGGGCAAGTAAGCGGCTCCCCTTGAGGGTATGCACACCCCGCCGGGAGGGTATGTACGCCTTCCGACCCGTCTGTTCTTCTCAGCAAGCGCTGTACCTGCGCAAACGCGAGCGCCACGGGTCCGGGCGGTGTACATACCCTGAAGGGCGGGTGTACATACCCTCGAGTCCCTGGGCGGCGCGGGCGCAAAGCCAAAGAAATTAGAGGAACCTAACATGATTTTGGCCGCTCAGACCGGGTACGAGAGGATTATCTACATCCAACGTGCCCGGTCGGCAGGCCGCCGCCGGGCAGGGAAGGGGTCGCCCCATGTGCACGGGCATCCGCTTTACCAGCACCTCTGGCTCCATGTACTTTGGCCGCAACCTGGACTGGACCCAGGGCTACGGCGAGCGCGTGGTGATGACGCCGCCGGCAGCGAAGATCCCGGCCGCCTTCTCTCGCGAGGGAGACCTCGAGCGCGGCCATGCCGTCATCGGCATGGGCATCGTCGTGGACGGCATCCCGCTCTACTTTGACTGCGGCAACGACGTCGGCCTTGCCGTCGCGGGCCTCAACTTCCCGCAGAGCGCGCGCTACGCGAGCGAGCACAGGCACGGCGCCATCAACGTCGCCGCCTACGAGTTCCCGTTCTGGGTCGCACGGAACTTCTCGTCGGTCGAGGAGGTCCGCGAGGCGCTCGCGCGCGTCAATGTGGTCGCCAAGCCGGTGAACCGCCAGCTTCCCGTGGCCAACCTCCACTGGATCATCGGCGACGCCACGGGCAGCGTGGTCGTGGAGTGCCTGGAGGACGGCCTGCGCGTCTGGGAGAACGACGTCGACGTCCTCACCAACGAGCCCGACTTTGGCTGGCAGCGCACCAACCTGCGCAACTACCTCACGCTGAGCGACGCCGATCCCACGGCCGCCGCGTGGGGCAAGGCCAGCCTTCCGCCCTTTGGGTCCGGCATGGGCATGCACGGCATCCCCGGCGACTACAGCGGTCCTTCTCGCTTCGTCAAGGCGGCCTTCGTGAACGCGCACTACCCCGCTCAGGAGGGGGAACGCGCCAACGTGACGCGCCTGTTCCGCACCCTGGGCTCCGTTGCCGTTCCGGACGGCTGCGCACAGGTGGTGGAGGGCGCCTTCGAGCGGACGCTCTACACGAGCTGCTTCTCTGCCGCGACGCTCACCTACTATCACGCCGCCTACGACGACCTGGAGATTCGCGCCTACCCGCTCGCCTCGTGCGACATGAACGGGTCCGCGCCCGTCTTCGTGCCCGCCGCGTAGCCGCCGCCTGCACGTTGGGGACAGTCCCCAACGTTCATATGTGAATTGGGGGCTGTCCCCAACTAACAGATGCCAAAAAGGAGAGACACCATGCACAGTCCTGCCGTCAGCGCGGGGCCGGCGGGAGCGTCTGCCGCGAAGGAGCGCTTCCTCGTCCTGCCGATCATCATCTTGATTTTGGCCCAGATGGGCACGAGCGGGGACAACGGGGCCCTGTCGCTCGCCGCCTCGGCCCTCACCACCGATCTCGGCGCCACCACCGCCGAGATCCAGCTCGCCAACATGGTCTATCCGCTCGTGGGCGGCGCATTCATGATCGCGGGCGGCCTGCTCGGCACCATCCTTGGCTGGGTGCGGACCTTCCGCACCGGCGCGCTCGTGTGCGGAATCGGCGAGGTGGTTCTCGCCTTCGCGCCCAGCATGGCCGTCTTCATCTGGGTCGGGCGCGTGCTCGTGGGGCTGGGCGCGAGCCTGCTCGTCCCCTCTGTCCTGGGGCTCGTTCCGCTGCTGTACCGAGGCCACAACCGCATGGTCGCCTTTGGGTGCATCGGAGCGGCCTCGGGGCTCTCCGCCGTGCTGCCTCTCATTCTCGGCGTGGTCATGGAGACCGCCGGCATGCGGCCGACCTTCCTGCTGCTCGCTGCGTACTTCGTCGTGGTGGGGGCGCTCTCGCTGCGCCTGCCGCGCGTCGCCCAGTCCAGCGAGAAGCTTCCCTTCGACGGTCTCGGCGTGGCGCTTGCCGCCGCGGGCCTGTTCCTCGTGCTCGTGGGCCTCTCGAGCGTCTCGAGCTGGGGCCTCATCGAGCCGTTCGCCGGATGTCCGTTCACCGTCTTCGGCATCTCCCCGGCGCTGCCCTCCGTGGCCCTGGGCCTCTTGGTCCTGGCGGTGCTCGTGCGGGTCGAGAAGAACGTGGAGCGGCGCGACGGCATCGCGCTGCTGCCCAGCTCCTTCCTCGGGACTCCGCAGGTCCTCGCGGGTCTTGTCGCCAACGCGGTCATGTTCTTCTTCATGGGCGCCCAGTCTATCCTCATGGCTCCGTACCTGCAGCTGGTTGCCGGCTGGTCGCCCATCGACGTGGGCACGATTTCCATCGTGACGGGTCTTCCCACCTTTGCGCTCTCGCTTGGCATCCCCAAGCTGATGCCGCATGCCAACCCGCGCCACGTCATCCAGACGGGCTATGTGACCATGGCCGCCGCGCTCACGGTGATGGCGCTCTCGGTCACGTCGACGGGCGCCAGCGCAGTCCTCGTCTACCTCGGGGCATTCCTCGCCGGCGTGGGCGCGGGCACCGTCGCCTCGCATGCGAGCAACGTGGTGGCCGCAGCGCTGCCCGAGCGCGACGCCTCTCAGTCCGGCGGCATCCAGAGCACCATGCGCAACGTCGGCCAGGCCGTTGGCGTGGCGCTGCTGGGAGCAGTCCTGCTCTTTGGCATCACGAGCATGGTGCGTGACGGCGCCGCGTCCGACACCGCCCTCTCCTCCCAGGTCCGCGGAGACCTCGTCTCCATGAGCGTCAACCTCGGCAGCAACGAGGAGTTTGAGCGACAGCTCCAGAGCATCCCGATGACCGACGCCGAGCGCCAGGAGCTCGTGCGCATCGACGCGCGGGCGCGCTCCGAGTCAACGCGCATCGCCTATGCAGTCGGCGGCGTCATCGTGCTTCTCGGGCTGCTGACCACCCCCATGATCACGACGTTCGACAAGCGCCCGTCCTCCGTCTCCCCCGCAGACGAGCGCGCGACGGCGTGAGAGCGTGGGGGCGCCCGACACGCAGCCGTCCGGGCGCCCCCGCACGTCAGCCCCGCCAGTTGTCGTCTTTGACAGTGACGTCAGGTTATATTGTCAACCCGCGGTGAGGTTGACAATATAACCTGACGTCACTGTCAACTGTCAGGCCGGCGGGAGGCTATGCCTCGGGATCTGTGATGAAGCGCAGCGACAGCAGAAACAGCGCGCTGATCGCAAGGCAGGCGAGCTGGCCCGTGGCGTCGATCAAGAACTTGCACGCCACGGCGCCGACGCAAAACGAGGCCACCAGCCCGGCATAGCGCGCGGAGCGGTGAAGCTCGTGCTTGTCGCCGCCAAACACGCCGTCGTAAAGGGTCTCGCCGAAGGAGCGGAGATTGCCGGTGCAAAACACGCTCGCGTAGGCGGACTTGGTGCCAAACTGGCGGAAGTTCTCGTAGGATACGGCCGCGCAGAAGGAGATGGCGCTGTTAACGAGCAGGTCGGGAGCCCATGCGGGCAGCAGGGCAATCGCCGCAAACGCGGCAGCCTCGAAGACGGCGACCCAGCGCTGCATCCGGTGGGTCGCGTGTCCGTGGACCCGCACGAGCACGTGGCGCGAGAGCATGATGCCCAGTACAAACGCGCAGATCGAGACGAGGTAGTGGGCCACGCCGAGCCATGCCCCTTTGGCGAGGTTCATGCACAGAAGCACGATGTTGCCGGTCTGGCCCGTGGCAAAGACGTGATCGTGCAGCAGGTATGAGTATGCGTCCATGAATCCGCCCGCGCAGATGACCGTGAGGCCCAGCCTCACGGGAACCTTTGGCCGTCTCGAGATCTCCGACGTCTGCTCCATGCCACGCTCCCTTTGTCGCGCACCTTCGCCCTGCGTATCCTAAATCACGCGCGCGTCAATCTGGCGGAGGCCTGCAATTTCCGTCTCCAAGCCATATGCTCGGGCCGCCGCGGACAAAACCCGCCTTCGATCCATGGACTTTTGGCCCGCCGGGGGAGATTTGGCTCTGGCGTTTGAAGCGCCAACTGGGCTTTTTCTCAAGACGGACGCTCGAATGCCCGGATTTGAGGAAAAAACTCATGGATCGAAGGCAGGTTTTGTTTGCGCCGGCGTGACAATATGGATTGAAGAGCGTTTTTGCACACGGAGGATTCGATGCCCGACGCCAACCTTTCATCGAGCGCTTCCGGCCTCGAACTGCGTCATGACGAAGAGGGCCTCGCGCTCGTGGGTGATGGCATGGTGCTCCGCGCGGACCTCTCG
The DNA here is from genome assembly GCF_002159495.1 of Olsenella sp. An293. Lineage (GTDB taxonomy): Bacteria > Actinomycetota > Coriobacteriia > Coriobacteriales > Atopobiaceae > Thermophilibacter. Next base: position 85,390 of record NZ_NFIT01000004.1, on the reverse strand, counting down.
GCCCTGTTGCCCCGGCTGCGCCCGGACCGGCTGAGCCGCGAGCTGCTTGTGCGCGCGGCGCGCGTTCGCGGCGTCGAGGCCCCCACGGCGGTGGACGCCACTGCCGGGCTGGGGGAGGACTCCCTGCTCCTGGCGGCGGCCGGATTTACGGTCACGCTGTTCGAGAAGGACCCGGTGATCGCCGCACTCCTGCGTGACGCGCTCGAGCGCGCGGCTGATGACGTCGCGTTGGCGCCGGCGGTCTCCCGTATGACGCTCGTCGAGGGCGACTCCGTCGCCGGCTTGCGCGATCTGGGCTTCTCTCCTGACGTGGTGTTCCTCGACCCAATGTTCCCGGAGCGCACCAAGAGCGCCGCGGTGAAGAAGAAGTTCCAGCTCCTGCATCATCTCGAGTGCCCCTGCGACAACGAGGACGAGCTGCTCCAGGCGGCGCTCTCGGCCCGCCCGCGCAAGGTCGTGATCAAGCGGCCGCCCAAGGGGCCGCTGCTCGCGGGCGCCAAGCCGAGCTACCAGGTCGCGGGCAAGGCCGTGCGCTACGACGTCATCGTCCCGCCACGCACGTGAAAGCGCTGCCGGGGCGTCGTCGCGGCGTCGTCGCGGTACAATCAGGTCACTGAAGCCCCCGAGCAAAGGAGTCTCGCATGGACCTCCCGAACAAGCGCCCGGATGACATGGCGCGCATCACCACCCCCGAGCTGGCGCAGGCCTTCATCGACGAGCAGGTCGAGGCTGTCCGCGCGCAGGTCGGCGACAAGAAGGTGCTTCTCGCCCTCTCCGGCGGCGTGGACTCCTCCGTGGTGGCGGCCCTGCTGATCAAGGCCATCGGCAAACAGCTCGTTTGCGTGCACGTGAACCACGGCCTCATGCGCAAGGGCGAGTCCGAGCAGGTCGTCGACGTCTTCAAGAACCAGATGGACGCCAACCTCGTCTACGTGGACGCCACCGACCGCTTCCTCGACCTGCTCGCCGGCGTGGCTGAGCCCGAGCGCAAGCGCAAGATTATCGGCGCCGAGTTCATCCGCGTCTTCGAGGAGGAGGCCCGCAAGGTCGCCGATGACGTGGACTTCCTCGCACAGGGCACCATCTACCCCGACATCGTCGAGTCCGACGGCGTGAAGGCCCACCACAACGTGGGCGGCCTGCCCGACGACCTGCAGTTCGAGCTCGTGGAGCCCGTGCGCCTGCTCTTCAAGGACGAGGTCCGCGTGGTGGGCCGAGCGCTCGGCCTTCCCGAGTCCATGGTCGAGCGCCAGCCGTTCCCGGGTCCGGGCCTCGGCGTGCGCTGCCTCGGTGCCATCACGCGCGACCGCCTGGAGGCGCTGCGCGAGGCCGATGCCATCCTCCGCGAGGAGTTCGCGTCGGCGGGCCTCGCCGGCAAGGTCTGGCAGTACTTCGTCGTGGTGCCGGACATGCGCGCCACCGGCGTGCGCGACGGCAAGCGCGCCTACGACTGGCCGGCCATCATCCGCGCCGTCAACACCGTCGACGCCATGACCGCCACGGTGCCCGAGCTGGATTGGGCACTGCTCAAGAAGATCACCGACCGCATCCTCGCCGAGGTGCCGGGCATCTGCCGCGTGACGTACGACCTCACGCCCAAGCCCGTGGGTACGATCGAGTGGGAATAACATAGTTAAGACACCAACTTCCGTAAAAATAAAAAAGTTGGTGCCTTAAACCGCGAATAACGCCCCCTGACTCTATACTGGAGCCAGGGGGCGATTTTCATGAAGCTATACCGTCGCGAACAGTACCTCAAGAAAATTCGACCGTTTTACGATGATGACATCATCAAGGTCATCACGGGCATACGGCGGTGTGGCAAGTCAAGCCTCATGGAGACGGTCATCGAGGAGCTCAAGGAACGCGGGGTCCCCGATAAGGACATCGTCTACCTCGATCTCGAGAAACGGGGCAACCGGTCGATCAAGACGCCCGGCCAGCTCGAGGCGGCAATCGAGAAGCGCTTGGCGGACGACGACTTCAAGTACCTCTTCATCGACGAGGTGCAGAACGTCGAGGGATACGAGGAGGTCGTTAACGCGTACAACGCGGACGGCGGCTTCTCCATATTCATCACAGGCTCCAATTCCTACCTCCTTTCCGGCGAGCTCATGACCAAGCTGACGGGCCGCTACGTCGAGTTCGAGATGTTCCCGCTCTCGTTTGCCGAGTACCTGGGGATGAAGCGCCATCTGGGCAGGGAGGTCGGAGACGCGCGCCGCGAGTTCGAGGACTACCTGCGCTTCGGGGGCTTTCCGAGGTCGCTCGCATACGATGATCCGGACGCGAAGGCGCGCTACATCGAGGATGTTGTGAACCAGATCATCGAGAAGGACATCAAGGGACGGAAGAAGATCCGCCACGTCGACACCTTCAACCGGGTCATGACGTACCTCATCAACAACTTCGGCGCGCCGACGAGCCTGACGAATCTGGTTGACCATTTCACCAACGTCGAGAAGATCCGCGTGCAGCGCAGGACCATCGCCTCTTACATCCAGACGCTGGTCGACGCCAAGGTTCTCTACCGCTGCCCCCGCTTCGACCTGAAGTCCCGCAAGTCGCTGCGCGGGGAGGAGAAGTACTATCTTGCGGATCCGGGCATCTACTTCGCTCGCAACGTAGACGTCCGTCTCAACTACGGTCCCTCGCTCGAGAATGCGCTCTACCTGTATCTGCGAGCCAGGGACTACCGGCTTTCCGTCGGAAGGATCGGGAAGCTCGAGTGCGATTTCATTGCCCGTCAGCGCAACGCGTACGCCTACATTCAGGTGGCGATGAGCATCGCGGACCGCGCGACCGAAGATCGTGAGTATCGGCCTTTCAGCTATATTCGCGACGGCTACCCGCGTTTCCTCTTCACCCTCGACCCGCTTCTCCAGGGACGCGAGGGCGTGAGGCACCTCAATCTCGCCGATTTCATGGCGGGGGAGCATGGCTTGTTTGAATGACGGGGTCCTGCCGAGGGTGGCGCAGGAGCTCGTAGAGAGGACCAGGCGCACCGACGTCCTTCTCCACTCCAACGAGGCTGCCGGCATGGGGTCGCGGTGATTCCGCGGCCCCTCTTTGCCATCGGCGGCCTCATGCCGGCGTTGGCGGACGAAATGCGCCTTTCGTCCCTCTGTCCTGCTAGAGTAGCCAAAGAAGGCCGTTGTGACAGAGGTTGGAGAGACATGGGCGATGGCGACCCGATAATCGACCTGCACATGCACAGCGTCCACTCGGACGGGACCTGCACCGCGCAGCAGCTCATTGACATGCTGGCCGCAAAGGGCGCGGGCATCATCTCGTTTACCGATCACGACAGCGTTGGCTGCTACCGCGACCTAAGGTCCGGCCGTGCGACCCTTGAGCCCGGGATGACCCTGGTTCCCGGAGTGGAGCTGAGTTGTCAGGTAGGCGGAAGTCTGCGAGACATGCTGGGGTACGGCATCTCCGTGTCTGTGGTCAACGAGCATCTTGAGGAAAGGTACTCGTCCGAGCGTCGAGTGCAGAAGCAGCAGCGCGTTCTCGAGCAGCTGATGGAGGTCTGTAGGCGCCATGGGCTCAGGTTCGATGGCTCCCTCATGGCACGCGAGGGCAAGAAGGCGGAAGCCTTCGTCATCATGTACAACGAGCTCAACCGGTATCCGGAAAACGTGGAGCGCTGCCCGTTTGTCGCCGATAACACCACCTTTTATTGGAGGTACTTCTCCAATCGCGATTCCGACTTCTTCGTCGATGAGACGTTCGACCTCCCGTCGTTTTCCGAGGCCGTGGACGTGATACACAATGCGGGCGGTAAGGCCTTCCTTGCCCATCCGTACGCGTATGGCATGAGCCAGTCGGGCGTGGAGGAGCTTGTGAGGGAAGCGGTCGATGCGGGGGTCGACGGAATCGAGCTCAAGCACTCCTCCAACAAAAACGACGACGTCAAGCGAATCGAGGCTTTCGCTGAGGAGTACGGGCTCCTGTTCAGCGGGGGGACGGACTTCCACGGCGCAACGAAGCCGGGGTTAGAGCTCGTCTCGGGCTATGGAAACATGATGGTCGAATATGAAGAAATAGCCCCGTGGATCAACGGGGTGAGACGGGCGTGCGGTGGTTCAAATGAAGATATTCTTGAGCTATGGGCATGACGAGTACGAGAACGTTGCGCGGCGCCTGAAGCGAGATCTCGAGGCGGAGGGCTTCGATATCTGGGTGGACAAGGACCAGATTAAGGGCACGTCCGACTGGGAGGCCTCAATCGAGAGGGGCATCTCGTCCTCCGACTGGCTCGTCCTCATGATGACGGAGCACTCGGTTCGCAGACCGGACGGCGTCTGTCTCGACGAAGTGAGCTACGCACGCTTTCTTGGCAAGAGCATTGCCCCCATCATGGTTCAGGAGGTCAAGCCTCCCCTCTGCATCGCCAGGATTCAGTGGATTGACATGAAGGGCTTCTTGGTGCCGGGCAAGGCGTTCTTCGACGAGGACACGTATCAGAAGAGGAAGGACGAGCTCCTCTCCATCCTGAGGGGCGTCCAGACGCTCAGCGTCGAGGGCGAGCAGGAGTCCCTGCGGCAGCGGCTGAATCCGCTTGACAACGACGTTTACTCGGAGCACTTCACAAAGGGCTTCTACGGAAGGAAGGAGCTGTTTCGCCACTACGACGAATGGCTGCGCAGCAACAAGAGGGTTCTTTGGCTGGTCGGTGACGCGGGGATTGGAAAAACCGCCTTCATTGCCAACCTCTCCACGGTGCGCGGTGACATTCAGGCGGTGCACTTCTGCAGGTACAACGACAACGAGCGCGCCAACCCCAAGCGTGCCATCATGTCAATCGCCTACTATCTGTCCACGCAGATTCCCGAGTATCGACAGAGGCTTATGGAGCTGCGGGACCTTGACTCGTTGATCGAGAAGAGCACCGAGCGTCTGTTCGAGTATCTCATCGTCGAGCCGCTCAACCGGATCGAGCGCGCAGGGGATGCGGTCGTGATCGTCATTGACGCGCTGGACGAGGCGACCGTCGACGGCAGAAACGAGCTGGCCGACATCATCGCCCGACAGTTCGAGAAGACGCCCGCGTGGATGAAGCTGCTTGTCACCAGTCGCAGGGAGGCGCTGCTCGAGAGGAAGCTCGCAAAGATTCGTCCGGTGGATTTCGCGGACGCGCGCTACAACGACAACCTGGCGGACATCAGGGGCTTCTTCTCAGAGCAGCTTGCGGACACGCTTCCTGCCGGGAAAGGGAGGGGGTACGTTCTGGACAGGCTGGTCTCCAAGAGCGAGGGAATCTTCCTGTACGCCAAGACAATCGTCGACGAGATTCGGTCTGGCCAGCTGACGCTCGATCGCATCGACGACTTTCCTGAGGGGCTGACCGGAGTCTACCTCGACTACTTCGATCGGATCTTCGAGGCAAGTCAGGAGGTGTCGTACAAGCGCGACGTCAGACCCATCATGGAGGTCCTCTGTGCCACCTGCGCGCCAATGCCCGCCAAAGTTCTGTGCGAGGTCTCGGGGGTTGACGAGTACGACTTTGCCGACGTCTGCGAGCTCATCTGCGAGATGTTTCCCGTCAGGGGCGGCGCGCTGGAGCCCATACACAAAAGTCTCGTCGACTGGCTCGTCGACGCAAGGAGAAGCGGCGTCTACCGGGTCTCGGCGCGCCGCGGCCACACCAAGATAGCCGACCACTATCTCTCCGCGCGCGACAGGGGGCGGCTGGACACCTACGCGGTCAGGTATCTCTGCACTCACCTGCTGAGAAGCGGCCGTGTCGACGAGGTGGTCGAAGTCATGAACGACCTTGCGTTCGAGAGGCGGCGAATCAAGGTCATGGGACTTGACAGTGCGGTCCGAGGGCTGCTGCTCGAGCTCGAGGAACTTAGAGCCCAAGACGATGACGGCGTCGAGGCCGTGTTCCGGGGCGAGGCCTTCTCTTATCTCTTTGCTCGATATCGGAGGTTTTTCTACAACTCTGGCCTTTATTTTGGGTTGAGGACGTGCGGGTTCGACCGCTTCCTCGATCGCTCGAGTGGCTACTCAACAAACGACGGCAAGATTGGAATCGCGTACTACTACTACATAACGGAGAACTTCGATCGGGCGATTGCGGCTTCGGAGAGCATCTTCTCTTCCGGAGCGCGCCTGTCTCCCTCCGAGGCTGCGGAGCTGCACAATCTCGTGGGCCTGTGCTACAGGAAGGGGGTTGACTTCAAGAAGTCGAAAGACCACTTCGAGCTTGCCCGCGATGTGGCGGAGCGCTCAGGCATCTACTACGACCTCTCGACCGCCGAGGCAAACCTGGCGAAGATAGCCTATCACGAACTCGACTGGACCTCTGCCGGGATGTGGAATGAAAAGGCAATCACTGACCTGGAGAGGGAGCTCGCCGCCGCGACTGACGAGGACTACAGGATCTCACTCGAGCTCTTCGTGGCCGAGTACCATCGGCTTAGCGCCGAGTGCCTGATTTGGAACTATGACTTGGAGCATGTCGACGAGCATCTGGCCAGGGCGGAAGAAATCTACGGTCGGGTTCAGAGCCGTGACAGGTACTATGTCCGCTTCCTCTACACGTGCGAGTTTCGAGATGTGCTGGCCGGGAAGTTCGAGGATGTGTGCGAGGACTGCGAGCTCCTCATACACCAGGCGACAAGCTCCTATGACAAGTCCCAGTTTTACTTTTACCGTGGCATTGCTGCGCTCAAGCTCGGCAGGCGGGAAGAGTGCCTCGAGTGCGCAAAGGCTGCCTACGGGCTTGCCCGATCGATAGGCGCCTGGCTGGAGATGGAGGAGGCGGTCGCGTTGGCCGGGGAGGCTGCTGTTGGTTTGGAGCATTCCGAGCACTTTGCTTCCAGCGTGACGATTCAGAACTGGGTGCGTCACGCCGTGTCGTTCATCGAGAGCATTCCGAGGGGAGTTTAAGTGAGGGTTTACTTTCTGGGATGTGCGGGGTGGATTCCCAATCAAGACGAGACGAGCTGCTTTATGGTGGAGCTTCGGGACCAGCTGTTTCTGCTGGATGCGGGCACGGGGGTCTCGAACCTGTTTGGGCATAAGGACGTCTTGGAGCGTTACGACCGCATTACGGTCCTTCTCTCTCATTACCATCTCGATCACATCATCGGGCTCATCTACCTGCTTCCACACCTCAAGGGCAAGTCGCTTCACATCTACGGGCCTGGCGTCCCGTGCTATGAGGACACGACGGAAGGGATCCTCGAGCGGCTGCTGCAGCCCGCGTTCTTCTCGCGTCCGCTACGCGAGTTTTGCGGGGAGGTCCGGTGCTTTGACTATGCGGGGCTCGACTTTACCGTTGACGGGATTCCTGTCGGGGTCGTGCCGCAGAGACATTCCGCTCCGTCCTTCAGGCTGACGTTGGACAACAAGTTGATTTATGCGACCGACACCGCGTTCGATCCGTCTGATTGGAGGGGGGATTATCGGGGCATGACCCTGCTGCACGAGTGCTGGGACGTCGTGTCGCGGGCCGAAAGCAAGCACACGTCCGCGGAGGGACTGCTTGAGGGGCTTCCGCCCGAGCTGCTCCGCTCCACCTACCTCATACACAAGAACCCGGAGTGGACGACGGGGGACTACGACGCGTTGCAGCGCATTGCCGAGGCCAAAGGAGCGCACGTTGCCTGTGACGGCATGATTCTTGAAATCTAGCGCGGCTGGGCGAGGACCCCGCCGAAAGGCTCTCGCCGAGAAGAATGGAGTTCCCGATGGACCTCGCGGAAGTTTGCCAACGCATGGCTGATGCTCGGTTCTGCGTCTTCGGCGTTCCGGAGCCCTCTGTGGAGTAGGGTTGCCGGCGTGGCGTGCTGGATGCCTATGGCGCGCTGTCGCCCGGCGGCTCGGATGAGCGCGTGTACGACCATGACGGATCGGTCAAGGAGCTCTGACTCGATGCTTGACGATGATCTTCAGCGTGATTTGGCCGTTGCCGGTCGCTCGCTTGAGCGCGCCGAGAGGACTCGTCATGCCGCGGTGGGCGCCCATGACCCTACGGCCACGCCGCACTTTGTGCTCGAGGACCTTCTTGGCGGGCTGGACTTTGGCGCGGACTCCCAACTACTTGACGTGGGCTGCGGAGCCGGTCGCGTGCTCGCGTACTTTGTAGGCGCGGGGCTGCCCGGGTGCGTGACGGGCGTTGAGCTGGACACGCGGCTCGCGGCTGAGGCGAAGGCGTGGTCGAGGCGATACCCGCAGGTGCGGGTGCTCGCGGGCAGCGTGCTTGACCTGCCGCTCGCAGCCTACACGCACGTCTACCTCTTCAATCCTTTCGACACTCCGGTTCTCGAGGCGTTTCTCGACAAGCTTGAGCGAGAGGCGACGGGCCCCGTGACGCTCGTGCACATGTCCGACAACGGCGAGTGGCCTGCCTACCTGGAGCGCTCTGGCTGGACGGTCCTGCGTGAGGGCACCTTCGAGCTTCCGGGGGAGGAGGGCGACTGCCCGCAGCACGCTACGGTCCGCCGTTTTGTGCCCAAAACGGCTTGCGTGTGAGGTCAAAGAACAGCCGTCGGGACCACGCTTGCGGAGCGGGGCGGCGGGCGGGCTCCCCGCCGCCTTGTCATCTCCCGTCAAATAAGAATTGAGAGCCGACGTCCTTCTCGCTGGTATCCTTAGCTGCGGATACGCAACGCCGTCCCCCTTTGCCTAGGAGGCTCGCCGGGAGAGGTCGCGCTCGCGCATCTCGCTCACCTCGGAGATCACCCAGAATGCCGCCGGGTCGACCTCGGTGATCATCTCCCTGATTGCCCAGAGCTTTCGACGGGGCACCACGCTCAGCAGGGCGCTGCTCTGCTGTCGCGTGTAGCCCTGCTCGATGGGCACCATGGTGACACCGGCGTCCTGCTCGCCCAAGATTCGCTGGCGAATCGTTTCGTGCTCGGTCGAGAAGATGAGCAGCTGGACCTGCGATCGGCCCATGACCATGACTCGGTTCATGACAATGGTGAGCAGGGTGAGCGAGAGTATTCCCAGGAGCGTCTGTTCCGCGTCGGAGAAGGGGAGCTGACAGGCAATCACGCAGCCGTCGATTATCCACAGCAACGCGGACACATTGACGTGCAGGTACTTCTGGGCGATGAGGGCGATGATGTCGGTTCCCCCCGATGAGCCGCCGGCGCGCAGGATGAGGCCGGCGCCCGCGCCCATGAGCGCGCCCCCGCAGACTGAGGCAAGCATGGGGTCCTCGACGAGCCCGCCCAGGGGCAGCGTCTCCAGGAATGCCATGGCGAGCGGGTAGGCAAAGGTGCTCAGAATGGTCGAGGCCGCGAACGCGCGTCCTAGGCACGCCGCGCCGAGAACGAAGAGCGCCATGTTGGCCACGAGCACTACCAGCGAGAGCTGCAGCGGAACGAGATGGGTGACCACGAGCGCAATGCCCGTCGAGCCTCCGAGCACGAGCCCGTGCGGCACGATGAACGCCGTGACGGCAAGGGCCAGAAGCAGGTTGCCAAGCATCAGTGACGCAACCTTGATCAGCTTATGAGACATGATTCTCCGCATCTGTAAATTGGGGACAGTCCTTAATTTACAGATGGATGGCGCCTTTGTCATGGAATCCATTCTCGGAGCAGGGAGCGATAGCGGTCGGCATAGCGGCTCCCGCGCTGCCAGATGAGGCTGAAGTCGTGGTTGATGGCAAAGTCGACAGGAGTGACCTCGACGAGCGTGCCGTCGGCGAGCTGCTCCTCAACGGCGGTTCGATAGAGAAAGCTCACGCCTGCGCCGGCGGCGACGCACGCCTTGATCGTGGGTATGCTCGCGAGCTCGATGACGCCTGCGAAGTCGTCGATGGAGAGGTCGATCGCCGCGAGATGCCGCTCCAGAATCTCGCGTGTGCCCGAGCCCGGCTCGCGCAGGACAAGCTGCCGATCGAGAAGGTCGGTGATGCTCATGGGTCGCTCCCCTGAGGCGGAAACGGCGACAAACGGCTCTCGCGAGAAGGCCTCGCTCTCAAAGGTTTTTCGGTCAAAAGAGCCCTCCACCAGAGCAAAGTCAATCTCGCCGGAGTCGATGAGCGTCACCAGCTCCGCCGTGTTACCCGTGCGCATGAGGACGCGCTCGTGCGGGTGACGCGCAAGGTGGTGCGCCAGCAGCCGCGGTGCCACGTAGTCCGCGACGGTTCGCGTGCAGCCGAGACGTAGAGGCGGGCGCACGTTCTTCTCGCTCTGCAGGGACTCGAGCTCCGCGCGAAGGCGCTCCTCGTCGTTTTCCGCCGCATCGAGCGCGCGATAGAGGAGGCGTCCCGCTTCGGTGGGCTCCACGCCGCGTCCTGTCTTGGAGAAAAGGGCGCAGCCGTAGTGCGTCTCGAGCTGTCTGACGTGCTGCGAGACCGCCGGCTGGGTGACGTGTAGCTGCTCTGCGGCGCGCGTGAAGCTGCCGGAACGGTACACGGCGAGGAACGTGTGCGTGCGGTAGTCGAGCATGCTCGTCCTTATCGACAAACAAATACTTATGAATCCATAAGCAACTGATAGGAACTCATTATAACCGCAGGCCGTAGGCTTGTTTTAGATGGAAGTGCCAACGGGAGGACGTGCGCATGGAGCTCATCAAGGACTTTGGCAAGATGTGGAAGGGCGTGCTGTTTGCGCTGGTCATCGCGGTGCCGGCATGGCTTCTGGGCAAGCAGTTCGAGGTCGTGGGCGGTCCTGTCTTTGCCATTTTGATCGGCATGGTGCTGGCGCTGCTGGTTCCGGCCGAGAAGGGCGAGCCCCTGCAGGCTGGCGTCAAGTTCACCTCCAAGAAGGTGCTGCAGTGGGCCGTCATCCTGCTGGGCTTTGGCCTCAACCTCGCGCAGATCGCGCAGGTGGGTGCCACGTCGCTTCCCATCATCGTGTCGACCATCACCACCTCGCTCGTGGTGTCCTATGTGCTCTGCCGCGCGCTCAACATCCCGGGCAAGATCTCCACGCTCATCGGCGTGGGCAGCTCCATCTGCGGCGGGTCGGCCATCGCGGCGACGGCGCCCGTGATCAAGGCCGAGGACGAGGAGGTCGCGCAGGCCATCAGCGTGATCTTCCTCTTCAACGTGATCGCGGCGCTCGTGTTCCCCACGCTCGGCGGCATGCTCGGCCTCTCAAACGAGGGCTTTGGCCTCTTTGCGGGCACCGCGGTGAACGACACGTCCTCCGTCACGGCTGCGGCCGCTGCTTGGGACGGCATGCACCCGGGCGCCAACACGCTCGACGCCGCCACCATCGTGAAGCTCACGCGCACGCTGGCGATCATCCCCATCACGCTTGGGCTCGCCGTCTGGCAGGTGCGCCAGACCCGTCGCGCTGGCGGGGAGGCCGAGAACACCTTCAGCCTGCGCCGCGCGTTTCCGCTCTTCATCGTGTTCTTCGTGCTGGCGAGCGTGGTGACCACGGTCTTTGCGCTGCCCGCTGCCGTCACCGCGCCCATCAAGGAGCTTTCCAAGTTCTTCATCATCATGGCGATGGCGGCCATCGGCTTCAACACCAATGTGGTGAAGCTCGTGCGCTCGGGTGGCAAGCCGATTCTCATGGGGCTTGTCTGCTGGGTTGCCATCGCGGCCGTGAGCCTGGGCATGCAGCACGTGCTCGGCATCTGGTAGGCGGGACGCTGCCCCATTGCGGCTCACTGCTCCCTGGCGGCATCGAGCGCGCGATACTCCGCGCTCAGCTCGCGGGCCAGCTCTTCTCTCGAGGGCAGGTGGGAGAGATACTTGGCAGCGAACACCTGAACGTTGTCCTCCGGAAGGGTGTACTCAACGAGCGAATCGCTCTTGTCGGCGCTGAGGACGATGCCAATGGGCGGATTGTCTCCCTCGTTCATGAGCTCGCGCGTGTAGTAGTTCACGTACATCTGCATCTGGCCAAGATCTTGATGCGTAAGATCGCCCGTCTTGAGGTCAATCAGCACAAAGCACCGCATGAGATAGTTGTAGAAGACAAGGTCGATGAAGAAGTGGCGCCCGTCCATGGTGATGCGCCTCTGCCGTGCCTCAAAGGCAAAGCCGCGGCCCAGCTCGAGGAGGAACCGCTGCAGGTGCGTGATGAGCGCTGACTCGATGTCCGTCTCGCGGAACTTCTCGTCCTGCGAGACGCCCAGAAACTCGAGGACGTACGGGTCGCGAATGATGTCCTCCGGTCTCTGGGGCGGCTCTTTCTCGAAGATCTCCGCTGCCACGGACTCCTTGTCTCTGCTGGCGAGCAGGCGCTCTCTGAACATGGTGTTGATTTGCCGTTCGAGCTGGCGCGTGCTCCAACCGCTCTCTGCGCACTCGTTCATGTACCAGGTTCGAGCCTCGGTGTCGGGAATGCGCATAAGTCGACGATAGTGAGTCCAACTCAATTCGCTACGCAGTGCGTGGCGAATTGGAAAAGCCAGATAGAACTGGCGCAAATTTCGTAGGTTGGCACGTGTAAAGCCCTTCCCATAGTCGGAAGTAAGCCGGGCGGCAAGCGAGTCAATGAGCGCCTCTCCGTACTCCGCACGCTCCGCGCCGCCCTGCTGCCGCACAATGCTGCGGCCAATCTCTCAGTACGCCTCAACCATGGCAAAGTTGATCGCAGCGTAGGCACGCCTCCGGGCTGCGTCCAGCACACCGGTGATGTACTCGTAGAGCTCTTCAGGCATGATGCTCGTTCCCGCCAGAGTGTTCTTCTCGCTAGGTTCCATTCTGTCCTCCGCTCTCCCGCGCTCATCCGTGAGGAGAGGGTAGCAGGGTGACCGGACAACAATTCATGCGTCTGGGCCTGCGAGAAAACACGTCTCAAAATTACAGTCGGCGTGAGACAGTGGGGGCAGGCTCGTTTGTCTCATTCGGGGAGAATGAGACAAACGAGCCTGCCCCCACTGTCTCACCAAGCTACAGCTGTCGGATTGCGCCGATGAGCGGCAGGTGCGCGTTGATGACGTTCACGATGGGGCCCACGATGACTGCGGCCACGATCGTGCCCACGCCGAGGCCGTTGAGGTAGCCAAAGAAGAGCAGCGAGAGCCCGCAGGCAATGAGCACGAGCGTGGCGTCGAAGCAGAGCTTGCAGGTGCCGAACGGCCGGCCGAGCTTCCCGGCGATCGCGCGGACGATGCCCTCGCCGGGCACCACGATCACGTTGGGCGCCACCTCGATGGAGAGGCCGAAGGCCAGGATGCAGCAGCCGAGCGCGAGCGAGGCCAGCTGGGCGGGAAGCCCCACGGGCGCGAGCCAGGAGAGCAGCCCCATGCTCACGTCGATGAACGCGCTAAAGATGAGGTTGGCCACGATCTGCAGCAGCTGGATCGGCTGGAAATCGCGCCGCAGCAGCGCCACCTGCGCCGCGATGTAGACCATGTTGAGTGCGAAGGTCGTCTCGCCAAAGGTGGGCACGAAGGCGAGGTCGAGCACGTAGGGGATGCTCGAGACCGGTGAGGTGCCGAGCGCGGCCTTGGTGATGAACGCGATGCCAAACGAGTTGATGAGCAGGCCCGCAGCAAAGCAGAGGTAGCGCAGGGCCAGCCTCGCCCGCTCGCCTCCGAGCACTCCCGTCCTACCCGCCTCGATTGCGACCTCACTCATGCGCATCGTCTCCTCTTTCGCTGAAGTTGTCCCGCACACGGACGAGCAGGCGAGCAAGGACGTCGCGCTCCTCATTGGTAAGCCCGGTGCAGGCGATCTCGTCGACCTCGGCCCCGTAGCGCGCCACGCACTCGGCGGCCTCCCATCCGGCTGGGGTGAGCCATACCTCAAGGGCTCGTCGGTCACCCACCTTGGGCCGGCGCTCGATGAGCCCCATGCCCTCCATGCGCCCCAGCACGCCCGTGGCCGTTGCGCGGTCCATCTCGCAGGCTCGGGCGATGTCGCGCTGCAGGCACCCCTCGTTTCCCGCGAGGTACTCGAGCACCTTGGGCTGTCCCGGCATGAGGCCGTGATCGCGCGTCCGTGCGTTCATCGCGTGATTGGCGCGACTGAACGCCACCAGCAGCAGGTGATGAATCGTGTCCGGCTCCACGGGCCCTCCGTAACTAGTTCGCATGCAAATAGTGAGTATACAAACAATTGTGGAGGAGACGTGGCGCCTTACCGGACATGTACGTGTTCCGACCCGCCCGTTCTTCTCGCCTACACCATTGACCTGCTGATTTACGAGAAGGACCGGGCGGTTGGGCGTACGTGTCCTCACGACCGGGCCTCGGAACGGCGCGCGGGTCGCGGGGATCCTCTTTCCCGCGGCCCGCGCGCCTGCTAATGGGGGACAGTCCCCAATTAGCAGGACGTAGCGCCCTGAGCCCACGTGCGCAGCTCGTCTGCGTTGGGGTTGCCGTTGAGCAGCCGCCCCTCCGTGACCGTGGCGCCGGGCGCGAGCGTGGCCATGCGCTGCGGCGCCTTGCCAAGGCCCGAGCCGCCGCTCGTGGCAAACGGCACGACGGTCGTGCCGGCAAAGTCATAGGCCTCGAGGAACGTGTCGATGATGCGCGGCTCGACGTACCACCAGATGGGAAAGCCCACGAAGACGGTATCGTAGTCGGCCATGGTGTCCACGTGGCCCACGATGGCGGGGCGGCACGCCTCGTCGTTCATCTCGAGCGAGCTGCGGCTGGTCTTGTCCCTCCAGTCCAGATCCGCGGCGGTGTAGGGCTGCTCGGGCACGATCTCAAAGAGGTCGGCCCCGATGGCGCGGGCGAGCTCGTTGGCCACATGGGCCGTGGTCCCGGTGGCAGAGAAGTACGCAACAAGGCTGCTCATGATCTGCTCCTATCAATACGCGACGTTACGTCACCTATTGTATACCCACAGATCCGCTTCTCAGGCGCCGGAGCCACGGGACAATCCGTCAGCCGCCGAACATCACCCTTTGTCCTGCCGTATGAAGTGCATCACCAGTGCCACCATCACGTCCTTCTCTTCCGGCTTTGACTCGGCGATGAGGATGGTCATGGCAACGAGCGCGCTGTCGTCGATGACCTTCTCGCCCGTTGACGTAAACAGAGCGCCATTGCGATCGAGAAAGTACAGGAAGACCGCCGCCGCGATGCGCTTGTTGCCGTCGAGGAAGCCGTGGTCCTTCACCACGAAGTAGAGCAGGTGGGCCGCCTTCTCCTCGAGGGTGGGGTAGAGGTCATGCCCGTCGAAGCTCTGGAACACGCTGCCGATGGCGCCCTTGAACGACCCGTCCTTCTCCACGCCGAAGAGCGTGCTCTCTCCGCCAAAGCGCAGGGAGCCAATCACCTCGCGACACTCCTCATAGGTGATTTCGCGCGCGGAGGGCGTGCCCTCGGGCGCCGTCACGCTGAGGTGGTCGTAGTCGTCCAGCAGGTCGAGCGCCGCGGTGTAGCTTTGGACGATGTCGAGGATCTGGCGCGACTCCAGGCTCTCGGGGACGCGCGCCATGATCTTGGCAGCCTGCCCCAGCTGCTCGAGCCGCCGCTCGTTCTCTGCGTGGCCGGCGACGATATAGCGGCGCAGCACGTCCGTGGCTCAGCGGCGGAACTCCACGCCGCGCGCGGACTTCACGCGGTAGCCAACGGAGAGAATCATGTCGAGGCTGTAGTGCTCGACCTGGCGGACAACCTCTCTTGAGCCCTCGGTTTGAACTGTCGCAATTATTGCGACAGTTCGATTCTTGGACCCGGCCAGCTCCTCGCACAGCGCGTTGGCAATGTGCTTGCCAATGGTCTTGACGTCGCGGCCGAAGAGGGTCGCGAGCTGCGTGCGGCTCAGCCAGACGTCCTCCCGTGCCGGGTCGAGCCTCACCGGCAGCTCGACCGCCCCGTCCGCCGACTCAAACAAAACGATGCTCTTCCCCGCGTCCATGCGTACCTCCGTTCTCTCGTTCCGTTGAGAACAAGCGTACGCTATGGACCGGGCAACAATTGAGGGTCGAAAAGCGTCTTGATCGGCTGCGCAGTTGTCAATCGCGTCCGCGGCGCGCGGTGGCCCCTACCGCGTCATGAAAAACAGCGCGATGTTGCTCGCGGCGGAGAGCACCGGCGCGAGGAAGCACAGCAGCGCGCCCGTGACGGAGCACAGCATGCCGATGGCCGTGGTGAGGCTCTTGCGGTAGTCGGCCTTCTTGGCGCGCCGCGCGAGCACGATGCCGGCGATGCCCACGAAGCCGCCGATGACCTGCAGCCAGATGAACGGCGTGAACGCGGTGACGAGCGCGAGCACGCCAAGCACGATGGACACGATGTCCATGGGAACCTCCTCGGGAGCGCATGACGTGCTCAATCATACGGCAAGCGGCGCCCGCGGTACACGCGGGCCGGCGCCGGGCGCAGCTCTCAGCTCTCAGGGAAGCGCAGGGCTGTTAGTCATCCTGCCCGACAAGGTTTGCCAGCAGCTCGGCAAAGAGGGTCGAGGAGACGAAGGAGTCAAGGTACGCGCTGCCGGCCGCGGCATTGTGCGGCAGCACGATGTTTTGGTCCACAAAGTCCTTGAGCGGGTGGTGGTCGGTGAGGCTCACGAGCGCGACGTGCGGACGCATCTCGGGTCGCAGGCCAGACACGGTTGCGAGAAAACCGCTGAACGAGGGATTCTTCGCCGAGAAGATGACATAGGTGTCCTCGTTGTCCACGCAGTGGAGCGACTCCTCCTCCCAGCCGGTCTCGACGAACTCCGATGGGACGGACCTCAACGTGAGGCCGAGCGCAAGAACGCGTGCCGAGATGCTGCTCGCGCCCATGCCGAGCACGTAGGTGCGCCGGGAGGAGCGAATCCTCGCCACGAGATGGCTGACCTCGGCCTGGTCAACCGACTCCTCAATCAGGGAGCTGAGCCTGAAGACGTCCTCTGAGTAGCTGCCCTCGCGCCGGGTTGACTGATCGTGGCTGCGCTGGTAGACCGCTTGGTGCATGGCCATGCGGAAGTCGCCGTACCCCTCGAAGCCCGCGCGCTTGCAAAAGCGGCTCACAGCGCTCTGGGAGAAGCCGTTCACCTCGGAGAACTGCGTGGCGTTGCTTCCGAGGACGGCCTCCGGATGGGCCTTGACGGCCTCGTACACCTCGAGTTCGCGAGCGGTGTAGCTGTCTCTGTGCAGCTCGATGAGGGAGAGGGCATCCATGGGGGACCTCGTTCTCGAATGCAGTGAATGAATGAGCCGTTCACCGATGATGCAAAATGAGAATTAATCATTCAGCACCCTTGCAACTTATGCCCACAATACAACAAAACGCACGCTAAATCATGGTGTTTCCGGTATGTCAGCTCAAACCTGCAGCGAGCGATTGATTGAATGAAATTACCGTTTACCGACGAATGGATGGATGTACCATTCAATACTCGTACTATGGGCCCACGGATGACGCCATAGCTTAGAGACGTTGGGAGAAGGCCATGGTTCACTTTTACACCGAGACGATTTCGGGACACGTTCGTCGCATCTGCGGGAACGGTGACGTCTGCATGTATCTCGTTGAGGGCTCAGACCGCGCCCTGCTCATCGACACCGGCTATGGCGTCGGCGATCTGCGGGGCTATGTCGAGGGTCTGCTCGACGGCAAGCCCTATGACGTCGTGATCACGCATGGCCACATCGACCATGCCGCCGGTGCCGCGCAGTTCGAAAGTTGTCGCATGAGTCCTCTCGACATCGAGATTTACGAGGAGTTCTGCTCCCTCGAGCGTCGCCGCGCCAAGGTCGACTCGTGCGGCCACCCTGACTTCAAGGACGTGGTGCCGGAGGACTTCGCCGGGGTTGACGCAAGCGTCATGCGGCCCCTGGCGGACGGCGACGTCTTCGACCTGGGGGACGTCACCGTCGAGATGATCGCCGTTCCCGGGCACACCCCGGGCATGATGGTGCCGCTCGTCGTGGAGGAGGGCATCGCGATCTTTGGCGATGCCTGCGGCGTGGGCACGCTCATCATGCTGCCCCACTCCACGACGGTCGAGCGCTATCGAGAGAGCCTGCTGCGCCTCAAGGAGCACGAGGGGCGCTATGCCATCGTGCTCCGTCAGCACGGGACCTGCGCCTCGACCAAGCGCGTCCTCGAGGACAACCTGGAGCTCTGCGACCTCGTGCTCGCCGGGAAGGACGCCGCGGAGCCTGCGGAGCATAACGGGGCGCCGTGCCTGCGGGCGGCCAAGACCGACCCCGCGACGGGCCGTCGCGTCGACGGTCGCGAGGGCAACCTGCTCTACCTCGCCGACCGCATTCGCTAGGGTCGGAGCGCACAGAGGGCCGCGACCACGTTGTTCCACGGCCACGGACAAGGATAGGAGAGACATGGAAACCGGAATCATTCACTTCAGGGTCGACGACCGCATGCTGCACGGCATCGTGGCAACCCAATGGGTGCCCATCTCCAAGGCAACGCGCGCCATGGTGGTCGACGGTCCTGCCTCGACCAATGACGTCGTGCGCGCGTCGCTCAAGATGGCCTGCCCGCCCGGCGTTGCCCTCTCGGTCATTGACTGCACCAAGGCGACAAACAACATCCTTGCCGGCAAGTACGCGAACCAGCGCGTCTTCTGCGTCTTCCGCTACATCCGCAGCGCCTACGAGCTGTTCCGCGCGGGAGTTCCCATGCCCCAGCTCAACCTGGGCAACGTGACCCAGAACACCGGCAACGTGACGGTTCTCGACAAGACCGTTCGCGTCTCAGACGAGGAGAGGGACATGCTGCGCGAGATGAGGGATGGGGGTGTGAAGATCACGGTTCGGTTCCTGCCCGGCGACACGGAGCAGGACGTGGGGTCGCTGCTCGGCTAGAGGCGACAGACGCGATTATGGGCAAGGGCAAGCACTGACAACTACGAACAAAGAAGGGGGTCTGTGATGTTCAACGTGTTTCAGATAGTCGTCATCACGCTGTTCACGGCGTTGATGACGTGGCACAAGTACAACTTGCAGATTCTGTACTACGCACAGGTCGTGGGCATCGGAGCGTTCTGCGGTCTTGTGATGGGCGACCTCAACACCGGTCTTCTCGTCGGCGGAACGATGTGCCTCATGAGCCTCGGCCTCGCCGGCTACGGCGGGTCCTCGGTTCCCAACTACCAGCTCGGCTGCATCGCCGGCACCGTCTTCGCCATCGGCATGGGCCAGGCGGGCGACGAGGCGCTCTCCACGGCGCTCGCCGTTGGCGTGCCCGTTGCCGCGCTCGGCGTCCAGCTCGACGTCCTCGGCAAGATGAGCGGCTCGTTCTTCATCCACCGCGCCATGGCGTGCTCCGACAACTGCAACTGGAAGGGCATGGCCACCTGGACCTGGGCGTCCCAGATTGCGATGCTCGGCCTCAACGCGCTGCCGATCGCCATCCTCATGACCGCCGGCTCCGGCGCCGTCGAGATGCTCGTCAACAACTTCCCGGCGTGGCTCTCCACCGGCCTTGACGTCGCCGCGGGCATGCTCCCCGCGATGGGCTTTGCCATCCTGCTGCACTACCTGCCCATCAAGAAGTACGGCTACTTCCTGATCCTGGGCTACGTCCTTGCCTCCTACGCGGGGCTCAGCGTGCTCGCGATCGCCCTGATCGGCGTCGTGATCTGCGTCTACGTGTTCCAGGACCTCGAGAAGGATTCCGCGATGCCGGCCGTTGCCGTTGCTGGGGGTGACATGGAAGATGAGTAACGTCGAGACCACCGGCGCCCAGGCGCCGCAGCAGGGAGTGGAGCGCCTCACCAAGAAGGACCTCTCCCAGGTGCTGCTTCGCTACGTGATGAGCGCCCAGATCTGCTTCAACTACGAGACCATGCAGTCGGCGGGCTGGGTCTGGTCGATGCACCCCGCCATGAAGAAGCTCTATCCGGACGATCAGGTCCTGAGCGAGAAGTACAAGTCCTATTACAAGTTCTTCAACACGCACCCCTGGTTCGGTCGACTGATCCTCATGGCCGCCCTCGCCATCGAGACCACGCGCGACCCGGACGCCACCCAGACGGCGGTCGACGTCCGCACCGGCCTCATGGGCCCGCTCGCCGGCCTCGGCGACTCGATCGTGTGGGTCCTTCTCCCCACGGTCGTGGGGGCCATCGCGTCCTACTCGGCGCTCGAGGGCTCGCTCGTGGGCTGGTTCATGGCCATTGCCGTGAACATCCTGCTCTGGCTCGTGTTCTGGCGTCTGTCCTACACGGTCTACGACAAGGGCATCTCGTTTATCACCGAGAAGAGCCGCTCCCTCGCGCACCTGACAGACGCCTGCGCCATCCTCGGCATCATCGTCATCGGTGCCCTCACGGTCTCGACGGTTGACGTGCACCTCGCGATCTCCTGGACGGTTGGCGACCTCACCCAGAACCTCGACGAGCTTCTGAACGGGATCCTCCCGAGCTTCATGAACCTCGTCACCATGCTTGCCATCTATCTCGGGCTGGACATCAAGGGCATGAGCCCTGGAAAGATGGTCTGGATCGTCATGATCGTCGCCATCGTTCTCGGCGCCCTCGGAATCTGCGCCTAGCACGCGTGAGCCTCGGGTGGGCCGTCATGGGGCGGCCCACCCCCGTTTTTGACAGGAGTCATGATGAAGCTGCTGCTCGTGAGCCACGGGGACCTCGCCGCCGGAATGGCCAGCGTCCTCTCCAACTTCTTTGGGATGAGGGAGGTGTCCTCCGCCTGCGTCTCCATCGAGCGCGGTGCCCAGGGGCTCGCCGAGGACGTCTCGGCGTTCTTCGACGCCTGCGGTGACGAGCAGGTCGTGATCTGCTCCGACCTCATGGGCGGCAGCGCCAACCAGACGGTGATGCCCTGGCTCGAGCGCGAGAACACCGTCCTTGTCGCCGGCATGAACCTCCCGCTGCTCCTTCAGCTCGCCATGGTGACGGGCGACGTCACCCTCGACGAGGTCAGGGGCATGGTCGAGGAGGCGCGTCAGGGCGTCGTCGTCATGAACGACCTCACCTTCGAGATGGGTGATGACGACGAGTAGCGCGGCGGGCCTGCGCGCGGACGTGGCCGCGCTGCTTCGGGCGGACGGGGTCCATCCGGGCCGGGCGGCGCGCGCCAACCTCGCGGGTGCCAGTGCGCTGCTCGAGCAAGACGACGAGGTGCTGCTCGTCCTTCTCGGCGAGCTCTCCGTCTTTCACGAGTTTGTCCCCGTGCCCGAGCGGGCCACGGGCGCGCTGCTCGTGACGGACCGGGGCATTGCGGCGTTTGGGTCGACGTGGGCGACCAAGCTCTCGTGCGCGGGTCGCTGGGAGGACGTCTCGTCGCTCAAGGCCGCCGGCGGGCTGGGCGGCCTGCGCGTCGACGCGGTGGTGTCCGGCACCAAGATGGGCTTTCTCGAGGTCTACGCTGGCAAGCGCACCGACGCCCACCGCAGGACCCTGGCCAGGATCTGCTCGGAGCGTCTGGGAGGAGATGGCGAGAGGTGAGCTACGGGACCGTCATCTTTGCTCAGATCGCCCAGATGTTCGTGCTCATGGCGGTTGGCGTGGCGCTGTTCAAGACGGGGCGCATGGGCGGCCCGGGCGCCAAGGACCTGGGGTCGCTGCTGCTCTACGTCGTGATTCCGGTGGTCATCGTGCGGAGTCTCTGGACCGAGCGCACCGCGCGGACCACGCAGGTCATCGTGGAGACGTTCTTTCTCGCGCTCGCGCTTCTGGCGCTTGCCATCGTCGTCTCGCGCGTGGCGTTTCGCCGCGACGGGCTCCTGGCGTTCTCTTCCGCGTTCTCCAACGCGGGCTTCGTGGGCATCCCGCTCGTCGAGGCCGCGATGGGGGAGGGGGCGGTCATCTACATCGTCTGCATGATCGGGTGGCTCAACGCCCTGCAGGCGAGCGTGGGCGTGCTCATGATCACGGGGGACCGCGCGAGCGTGAGGCCGCGCGCCGTCATGACCAACCCCATCATCATCTCGTTTGCGCTGGGGCTCGCGCTGTATGCCCTGGGCGCGCCCGAACCCGCCTTCGCGAGCGACGTGCTCGCCACGATCGCCGGGCTCAACACCCCGGCGGCGATGATCGTCTGCGGCTCGTATCTCGCCCAGGTGAAGCTGCGGGACTTTGCGACGTCCGGGGGCGTGTGGGCGGTCTGCGGCATGCGCCTGGTGGTGGTGCCGCTGCTCTCGCTGCTTCTGCTCGCCGCGCTCCCGTGGGGCCACGGCGAGGTCGGGCTCGCGCTGCTCATCGCGGCATCCGCCCCCACGGGCGCCAACGTGGCGATCTACGCCGCTCAGTACGAGGGCGACTACAAGACCGCGGTCCTCACGGTCTGCGCCACGACCATCCTCTCGATCATCTCCCTGCCCCTGCTCATCTCCCTGGGAGCTGCCGTCCTGCTCGCCTAGCGGGCGACGCTTCCGCAGGGGCCACACCTGGTCGGCGCCGCGACGCGGCCTGTCGCGGCGCCGACGCAATGCGCCGCAGCTCACGACCTGTGGAGAGGTTCTGGCTCCGGCTGCCGTCGCCGCATAATCCTAGTATTTCGATGGTATTAAAGTAAGAGTATCCGCCCCCCGAACACGAAACGAGGGACATGAAATACTGGAGCATCACCGCAGCTCAGACCATCGAAAAACTCTCCTCAAACCCGGACTACGGGCTCACCGGCCAGCAGGTCAAAGACCTCACCGCCCAGCATGGGCCCAACGAGTACCAGCAGGCACGGCCAGAGTCCCTGCCCTCCATGGTGCTCCGGCAGTTCAAGGACGTAGCCAACCTCATCCTGCTGCTCGCCGCGGGGCTCTCTCGCACTGGCGGTGCGCGAGGGCCACGGCTACGTGGAGCCCGTCGTCATCCTGGCCGTCATAGCCATGAACGTCGTTTTGGCCGTGACGCAGGAGCGCGGCGCCGAGCGCGCGCTCGATGCCCTGCGCGACCTCAACAGCCCCACCTGCCTCGTGCTGCGCGACGGCGTGCGCGCGGAGGTCGACACCGTGGCCGTGGTGCCCGGGGATGTGGTCCTGCTCAAGACCGGCGACCTCGTGCCGGCGGATGCGCGCCTCATCGAGTCGACGGGCCTCGCGGTGGACGAGTCCTCGCTCACCGGCGAGTCCGAGCCGGCGGAGAAGGACGCGGATGCCCTCGCGGAGAGGGACGCCCCCGTGGGTGACCGCGCGAACATGGTCTTCTCGGGCTGTCTCGTCACGGCGGGCAACGCGCGCGCCGTGATCACCGCCACGGGCATGGCGAGCGAGATGGGACGCATCGCCTTCTTCCTGAACGACGCCCAGAAGATGCAGACGCCCCTGCAGCGCAGGCTCGCCCGCGTGGTGCACGGGGTGAGCGCGGTCGCCGTGCTCGCCGCTGCGGCCCTGTTTGCCACCGGTCTTCAGCAGGGCGAGGAGTTCTGGGCCATGATGCTCGCCGCGGTCTCGCTGGCGGTGGCGGCCGTGCCGGAGACCCTGCAGCTCATCGTCACCCTCACGCTCACGCGCGGCGTGCGCAACATGGCCGAGCGCCACGCCCTCATCCGCAAGCTCCCTGCGGTGGAGACGCTGGGCTCGACCTCGGTCATCTGCTCGGACAAGACGGGGACGCTTACGCAGAACCGCATGTCCGTGCGGCGCGCATGGGTGCCGGGTGCGCCGGCCGTGCAGGTGGGGGAGCACGCGGAGGACCCGCGGGCGCTGGTTCTTCTCCGCCGCCTTGCCCTTGCGAGCAACGCTACCATCGAGCCTGACGGCAAGGGTGGCGAGAAGATCGTGGGCGACGCCACGGAGACCGCCATCGTGCGCCTGCTGGCGGCGTCCGGCGAGACGCGCGAGGCGCTGCTGGCGGAGCTCCCGCGCGTGGGCGAGGTGCCCTTCTCGTCCGCCCGCAAGATGATGACGAGCGTGCACGCGCTACCGGACGGCCGCTTCCTCGTGCTCACGAAGGGCGCCTTCGACCGGCTGCCCTTTGCGCCGGCGAGCGACGCGGAGCTCGCGGAGCGCCAGGCCGCCCACGACGCCTTTGCCCACGACGCGCTGCGCGTGATCGCGCTGGGCAGCCGCGTGGTGGATGCGCTCCCCGCGGACGGCGAGCTCGAGGCCCTCGAGCTCGACCTCGCCTTCGAGGGCATCGTTGGCCTCATAGACCCGCCGCGCCCGGAGGCTGCGGAGGCCATCGCGCTCGCGCGACGCGCGGGCGTGCGCACCGTCATGATCACGGGCGACCACGCGGCGACGGCCGGCGCCATTGCGCAACAGCTGGGGCTCATCCGCGCCGGGGCGCCCGTGGTCACGGGGCGTCAGCTCGCGGCGATGACCGACGAGGAGCTCGTGGAGAACGTGCGCGCGTACTCCGTCTACGCGCGCGTCTCCCCGGAGGACAAGATTCGCATCGTGGAGGCGTGGCAGGAGCAGGGCGAGGTCGTCGCCATGACGGGCGACGGGGTGAACGACGCCCCGGCCCTCAAGGCCGCCGACGTGGGCGTTGCCATGGGCCGCTCCGGAACCGAGGTCGCCAAGGCCGCGGCGGACATGGTCCTCACGGACGACAACTTTGCCACCATCGTGGAGGCGGTGCGCGAGGGGCGCAACGTCTTCTCCAACATCAAGCGGACCGTCTACTTCCTGCTGGCATGCAACCTCTCGGAGATCGCCGTCATGCTGGGCGCCCAGCTCATGGGCTGGGGCACGCCGCTCACCCCCGTGATGCTGCTGCTCATCAACGTGCTGGGCGACGGCATCCCCGGCCTCCACCTCGCCAATGACGTGAGCGACGAGCGCATCATGGCGCGCCGGCCGATCGGCCGCACGGAGAGCTTCTTCTCGGGCATCACGCGCGTCATCGCGCTGCAGACCGTGGCGTTTGCGGCGGTGGGCCTGCTCGCGTTTTGGCTGGGCGCCTTCGCGTGGCTGCCGGGCGGGGAGGGGCCGTCGCTCGAGGCGGGACAGACCATGTGCTTCCTCGTGGTGGCGTTCACCAGCGTGCTGCACGTCTTCACGGTCCGCACGCGCGGCTCGGTCTTTCGCCGCACGGCGCGCGACAACATGCCGCTCGTGTGGAGCGCGCTCGGGGTGATCGCGGCCTTCTCGGCGCTCGTGCTGGCGGAGCCCGTGGGCGCGGTCTTTGGCCTGGCGCCCATCGGGCCCTTCAGCTGGGCGTGCTCGCTCGCGCTCTCGGTGGTGCCCACCCTCGTGGCCGAGGCGTTCAAGCTCTGGGACAACCGTCACGAGACCTGGCTCTACCGTCGGCGCCTCGTGCGCCACGAGAACCGCGGCGAGGAGTAGCGGACGCAAAGAGGCGGCGAGAAGAACGATCCTCTCGCCGCCTCGCTCACCTGGCGCACCTGCACGTTGGGGACTGTCCCCAACGTGCAGAACTAGCCGGACAGGCCGCTCACCACGCTCGCGAGCGCGATGACCACGCCCACGATCGACTCGCCGCCGAGCACGCCGGACGCCACCACGACGCCCTTCTCCTCCGCGCCCTCTGCCGTCTCGCCGCCGCGCGCCGCGCAGACGCGCTCGTAGGCCCACTTGACGCCCGCGCCGAGCGCCGCCGTGAGGGACATGTAGAACGGCAGGTAGACGCCCAGGCCAAACATCATTGCCGGCAGCCCCGCCCAGTAGAGGGCCACGCCGCCCAGAAGCCCGATCACAAACCCGGGCACGCTCGGGATGCCGGAGACCATCGTCGCCACCACGCTCGCCTGCGCGGAGACAAACAGCTGCCCCGGGCCAAACGCACCCGTGCCGTAGGCGGCGACCAACGTGCACAGCACTGCCACGGCCACCACGGTGCCCAGAAGCGCGCCGATGGCCTGGCCCACCCACATCGCGCGCGGGCTCGAGCCAATGATCGCGCCGGTCTTGAAGTCGCTCATGACGTCGCCCGCGAGGCCGCACGCCACGGCCACCACGCCGGCAACGTAGAAGAGCTGCACCTGGCTCGCGTCGGAGAAGGCCGCGACGGCAAGCAGCACAATGAGGCCAAAGATCTCCATCGGGTCGATGCCCGTCTGGCCCACGGACTGAGCGCTCATGATCGTGGTCACAAAGGCGAGAAGAACCACCGCCACGGCCACGACCGGCCCCAGGTCCAGCCCGATGCACACGAGCAGCGCCGCCGCCGCGACCATGAGCGCGAGCGTGCCGCGCTCGAGGCGGCTCCAGCCGCGGGCGCCGTTGCCCTTCTCGCCCGCCGCGTCATCCGTCGTCGCGTGCCCGCGCAGTAGCTTCGCCGCGTGGGGCAGGATGTCCTTGAGGACCACGCCTGCGCCCGAGCCCATCATGAGGCCCATGCCCAGGCTGGAGACGATCCCCTGCGCGGTGGCAACGTCGCATAGGCCCGCGGCGGGGCCGCCCACTATGATGCCGAAGTTGCCCACGAGCGCGCCCAGGAACCAGAACGCCACGGCAAAGCCGCCCACGAGAAAGCCCACGGCGAGCATCTGCGGGGAGTTGTAGATGCCAAAGCTCACGCCGGGGATGGGCAGCTGCGCCAGCAGCGTGGGCATGAGGCCGAGCGCGTCTCGCGCGACGCACCAGAGCCCCGCGAGGCCCATCGAGCCAAAGAGGCGCCTGCCCGTCACGCCGCCGGTCTGGGTGGCCATCAGCGTCTCGGCTGCGGCGGTGCCGATGGGGTACTCGAGGTCGGACTCGTCGACAAAGCGCCGGCGGATCGCCGCGGTGCACACCAGGCCCAGCAGCGTTCCGGAAAGCGCCACGACGAGCATCTCGACCCAGCTGACCTCGTCGGCAAGGCCCAGCATCCAGATGCCGGGGATGGTGAAGGCCAGGCCGCCGGCCACCATGGAGCCGGCCGACATCACGATCTGCGTGACGTTGGCCTCGTTGAGGCTGCGGTGCCCGAAGGCACGCAGCAAGAACAGCGCGACGATGGAGGTGAAGATGGTCGGCCACGGCAGCGCGCCCAGCTTGAGGGCGGTGTAGACCGAGGACGCCGTGATGATGACGCAGCCGAGGCACCCGATGGCAATGCCCACGGGGCTCAGCTGCCCGCGCCACGAGGCGCGAGAGCCCTTCTCGCTCATATGTGCTCCTTCGAATATCCGCTCCCCCTGGCGGGGAGTCGGGTTTCTGGGACCGTCTGATTATGGCAGAAGCCGGCGCGCCGAGGCGTTTGGCCCATGAAGTAAAATCGAAGGCGGTTGACGGCAAGGTCTCGTTCGCTGGGTCGCGCCTCCCGGAAGGGAGGTGAGCCCCATGGAACTCCTGACTGAAATCCTGAAGCTGGCCGGTACGCTGCTCGGCCTTGTCAACGGAGTCTTGACGTTCCTGTCCAAAGCGAGCAGGTCCAACGACGAACATGAGTCGGGCCGCTAGCCTAGCGAACTAGCGACCCGCTCCACTCATATCCGGCGCGACCCAGCCCATCACAGCGGGCCTTGCCATCATCCATAGTATACCCATTCCCCGACCCCTTTTCTTGAACCGGGGGCTTCTTTTGGAGGACGCATGGCGCGTGACGAGAACAGCGTGGCCGAGAAGAACCTGCTTGCCGTGGACGTGGGCAACACCCACACGCGGCTCGGGCTCTTTGTGGGCGACGAGCTCGCGAGCACCTGGGAGCTCACCACCCGCGGGCGCCTCACCGTGGACGAGGCGCGCATGCAGCTCGCGCAGGCGCTCTCGCTGATGGGGGAGGGCGTTCCGGGGGAGGCCATCCTCGCCTGCGTGGTCCCCACGCTCACCGACGTCTGGCGCCGCGCCCTGACCGCTGCGTGCGGGACCCGACCGCTCGTGGTGGGGCCGGGCCTCAAGACGGGTCTCAAGATGCGCTATGACGACCCCTCCGAGGTGGGCGCGGACCGCGTGGCCGACGTTCGGGCCGCCCGCGAGGGCTATGGTGCGCCCGTCGTGGTGGTTGACCTGGGCACGACCACCAACTTCGAGGTCGTGGACGCCGAGGGGACCTTCGTCGGCGGCATCATCGCGCCCGGCGTGGCGCTGGGGGCCCGCTCGCTCTCCGCGGCGGCGGCCCGGCTGCCCATGATCGAGCTGCGCGCGCCGGCCGCGGTCATCGGGCGCAACACGCGCGCGGCGATGCAGTCGGGCGTGGTGCTCGGCGAGGTCGCGCGGATCGACGGTCTGCTGGACGCCGTGATGGCGGAGCTCGGCGAGCCCGCGACGGTCGTTGTCACCGGGGACGGCGCCGAAGCGATTTCCGCGCTGCTGCGCCACGACGCGCAGGTGGACGCCACGCTCACCCTGCGCGGGCTTTGGAGCCTCTGGCGGGCGAACCGCCGCTAGCCGCGCAGGCGGCAACCGTTGCCCAGAAAAAGACGTTCGGCAGCCGCCTGACTCGGGCTTGCCTGGCCAAGGGCGTTTATGCTCGCCAACAGTTGTAAATCAGCAGGTAGACGGCGCCAGCGCCACGCTTGCCACCAGCCTGCGGCATATCTAAACACTTCTAAACAAAGAACGTCAAAAACGAGCGAACCTCGTGTAAACACAATCTAAACATAACGTTTACAGACGAAAGTCTGCCGCTCGGCGGGTTGAACGGTTTGCCCTCGGGTTGGCAAGGCGTAAAAAAAGCTTAGCGAATGCGGGACCAGAAGGCGCATAGGAGGGGCCGCCGGACCGCCCGCCCTTTGCATGGCAACAAGAGGCTGTTCATAAGACAGCGTTGCGTGTCGTCCAAAGGGGAGTAGCTACGAGGGGCCCTCTCACCTGCGACCGGATGCGTTCCTGGGGTTTGCCGAATAAGTAAACAGTCCACGATTGTTTACTTGTGGTTTGGTAGAGCTGCCGCAAGGCAGGAATGAACGTAAGGTTCAAGGAAGGGGAAAGGGAACATGAGCATTTCGAGAAGGAACTTCCTCAAGGTCGCGGGTGGCACAGCTGGCGTCTTCGCGCTTGCGGGCTGCAACAACACCACCACCGACGACGGCGGCGACGAGGGCGGCGAGGAGCAGGCCGGCGGCGAGCTCATCTCCGTGGGCATCATCAACAACGACCCCAACGAGTCCGGCTACCGCACCGCTAACGACAAGGACATGAAGGAGACCTTCACTGAGGAGAACGGCTTTGCCGCTGAGTTCGCCTACAGCATGAAGAACGAGGAGCAGATCGCCTCCGCTCAGCAGTTCATCCAGAACGGCGTCAAGTACCTGCTCGTCTCCGCCGCCGACACCGCCGGCTGGGACACCCCGCTCCAGGACGCCCTGGACGCCGGCACCCAGACCATCCTTTTCGACCGCGTCGTCGACGCTGACGAGTCCCTCTACGTGGCCGCCGTCGTCTCCGACATGGACGCCGAGGGCCAGACCGCCGTTGACTGGCTGACCGACCAGGCCCTCGACACCTACAACATCATCCACATCCAGGGCGTCATGGGCTCCGCCGCTCAGGTCGGCCGCACCGGCGCTCTGAACGCCGCCGTCGAGGCCAACGACAACTGGAACCTCGTCGTCCAGCAGACCGCTGACTGGAACGCCGAGACCGCCCAGCAGATCACCCAGTCCGTCATCGACTCCGGCCAGGAGTTCAACGTCATCTACGCCGAGAACGACGACATGGCCCGTGGCGCCGTGGCCGCCCTCGATGCCGCCGGCATCACCCACGGCAAGGACGGCGACGTCATCATCATGGGCTTCGACCACAACACCTGGGCCCTCGAGGAGGTCATGGCCGGCAACTGGAACTACGACGGCCAGTGCAACCCCTACCAGGCTTCCACCATCCTCGAGATCATCGACAAGCTCGAGGCCGGCGAGGAGGTCACCGAGAAGAAGATCATCATGGAGGAGGGCTACGCCGACTGCGAGACCATCACGCAGGAGTACATCGACGAGAACGGCATCTAATCGCCATGACTCAGCATCTCTGACAGATTGACTGTACGAAGGGGCGCGGCGCGACTGGCACTACGCAGACGCCGCGCCCCTTCTTTCGAACAAGGAGGTGAACTACCGGTGAAAGAGAACCACCTCGTTGAGATGAGGGGCATCTGCAAGTACTTCCCTGGCGTGAAGGCCCTGCAGAACGTCGACTTCACGCTTCGCCCGGGCGAGGTCCACGCCCTCATGGGCGAGAACGGCGCGGGCAAGTCCACGCTCATCAAGGTCCTGACCGGCGTCTACGAGAAGGACGGCGGCGACATCTACCTCCAGGGCCACGACGGCGCGGTCTCCATCAAGTCCCCGCAGGACGCGCAGGACGTGGGCATCGCCACCGTGTACCAGGAGATCACGCTCTGCCCCAACCTCACCGTCGCTGAGAACATGTACATCGGCCGCGGCCACTCCAAGGTCGCCAACTGGAAGCAGATGTACACCGACGCCGACAAGATCCTGCAGAACCTCGGCATCCCCGTGAGCGCCAAGCAGCAGCTCGGCAGCTGCTCGATCGCCATGCAGCAGATGGTCGCCATCGCGCGCGCCGTCGACATGGACTGCAAGGTCCTCATCCTCGACGAGCCCACTTCGTCGCTCGACGAGTCCGAGGTCGAGAAGCTCTTCGGCATGATGCGCCAGCTCAAGGACCGCGGCGTCGGCATCATCTTCGTCACGCACTTCCTCGACCAGGTCTATGAGATCTGCGACCGCATCACCGTCATGCGCGACGGCCAGCTGGTCGGCGAGTACGAGATCGAGAAGATGCCGCGCGTCGACCTCGTCGCCGCCATGCTCGGCAAGCAGATGGACGACATGGCCGACATCAAGGGCGACTACGAGACCTACGCCGGCGCCGACGCCGACCAGATGGTCTACGAGGCGACCGGCCTCAAGAGCAACGCCGCCGTCTACCCCTTCGACTTCCACATCAAGAAGGGCGAGGTCACGGGCTTCACCGGTCTTCTCGGCTCCGGTCGCTCCGAGTGCGTGCGCGCCATCTTCGGCGCCGACCACGTCACCGGCGGCTCCGTCAAGAAGTCCGGCAAGGACGTCAAGATCTCCAAGCCGCTCGACGCCATGAAGCAGGGCATCGCCTACCTGCCCGAGGACCGCAAGGGCGACGGCATCATCGGGTCGCTCTCCGTCCGCGAGAACATCATCCTCGCGGCCCAGGTGCTCCGCGGCTTCCTCAAGCCCTTCTCCAAGGCCGAGACCTACAAGATCGCCGACGAGTACATCAAGCTCCTCGACATCAAGACCGCCTCTGCCGACACGCCGATCGCCTCGCTTTCCGGCGGCAACCAGCAGAAGGTCATCCTGGCCCGGTGGCTGTTCACCCACCCGGACTACCTGATTCTCGACGAGCCCACGCGCGGCATCGACATCGGCACCAAGGTCGACATCCAGAAGCTCGTGCTGCAGCTCGCGTCCCAGGGCATGAGCGTGACCTTCATCTCCTCGGAGCTCGACGAGATGATCCGCACCTGCTCGAGGCTCGTCGTCATGCGCGACCGTCACGTCGTCGGCGAGCTCTCCGGCTCCGACCTCAACCAGAACAAGATCATGAGCACCATCGCAGGAGGTGAGGCAAAGTGACGATCGAGAAGACCAAGGACGACAACATCCTGAAGCGCCTTCTTCACAGCCAGATGATCATCCCGATCGCGGCCCTTCTCGCGCTCGTGGTGTTCAACCTCATCGCTGACCCGTCGTTCTTCGCCATTACGATCAACCAGGACTCCACCGGCAACTCGGTTCTTGCCGGCCAGCTGATCTCCATCCTCAACAACGGCTCCGAGCTCGCGATTCTCGCGATCGGCATGACGCTGGTCACGGCGGCCACCGGAGGACAGGACATCTCCGTCGGCGCCACGATCGCCGTCGCCGGCTCCGCCATGCTCGCCGTGCTCTGCGGCGGCAACATGCGCCCCGACACGCTGGCGGCCCCGATCATCGTGGCCTTCCTCTTCGGCGTGGTCATCGCCATGGTGTGCGGCGCCTTCAACGGCGTCATGGTCGCCGTCTTCAAGGTGCAGCCGATGGTCGCGACGCTGATCCTCTACACCGCCGGTCGCTCCATCGCCGCGTGGATCAACAACAACGCGCTCCCGATCATCCCGACCGACTCCGGCTTTGGCGTCTTCGGCGGATTCATCCCCGGCGTGCCCATCCCCACGCCCGTGTTCATCGCCATCGCGTGCTTTGTCGTGATCTTCCTCGTGCTCAAGTTCACGAGCCTGGGCCTCTACGTCCAGTCCGTGGGCATCAACGAGAAGGCCGCGCGCCTCAACGGCCTGAACCCCACGTTCATCAAGTGGCTCACGTTCGTGATCCTCGGTGTGTGCGTGGCCGTGGCCGCCCTCATCAAGGTCAGCCGCATCTCCACCATCAACTACCAGACGATCGCGGCCGACATCGAGATGGACGCCATCCTGGCCGTCGCCCTGGGCGGCAACGCGCTCTCCGGCGGCAAGTTCAACATGGGCTCCTCCATCCTCGGCGCCTATGTCATCCAGTTCCTCACCACCACGCTCTACAAGTTCAACGTCGCCTCCGCCGCCCTTCCGGCGTACAAGGCCGTCGTCGTCATCATCCTCGTGGTGCTGAGCGCCCCGATCGTGCGCGCCAAGCTCTCCGCGATCTGGAAGAAGATCCGCAGTCCCAAGCAGGCAGAAGTGGAGGCGGTGAAGTAAGATGGCAACCCTCAAGCTCAAGAAGTCCGAGGGCGCCGGCAAGCGCGCCATCACGGACACCAACCTGCTGCTCACCATCACCATCGTCGTCTTCGCGGTCATGTACATCGGAGCCATGCTGTTCCTCGGCCGCGGCTTCCTGAGGTGGCAGACGTTCTTCAACATCCTCAACACCAACGCGTCGCTCATCATCACGGCCATCGGCCTCTCGATCGTCATGATCTGCGGCAGCATCGACATCTCCGTCGGCGGCGTCGTCGGCCTCGTCACCATGTGCTGCGCGGTCAACCTCGACTACCAAGGCGGAAGCCCCGTCACCGCGCTCGTCATCGCGCTCGGCATCGGCCTGGCCTTTGGCCTGGTCCAGGGCTTCCTGGTGGCGTACCTGGAGATTCAGCCGTTCATCGTCACGCTGGCAGGCATGTTCTTCGCCCGCGGCCTGACCACGATCATTCACGCTGAGCCGTTCAACGTGGCCAACGAGGCGTTCCTCGCCCTCAAGGACACCCGCATCACGATCCCGTTCCTCGGGTCGGTCAACAACTCCGGCAACTTCACCGCGGCCTACATGGAGATCGGCGTCGCCGTGGCGCTCGTCCTCGTGGTCCTGGCCTTCGTGATGCTGCGCTGGACGAGCCTCGGCCGCAGCTTCTACGCCCTCGGCGGCAACCGCCAGAGCGCGCTGATGCTCGGCATCAACACCAAGCGCTCGCTGTTCCTCGCGCACCTCATCAGCGGCCTGCTCGCGGGCATCGCCGGCTACGTGTACATCATGCACTCCGCCTCCGGCGCCGTCACCAACGCCGACGGCATGGAGATGAACGCCATCGCGGCCTCCATCATCGGCGGCACGATGCTCTCCGGCGGCGTGGGCAACATCATCGGCACGTTCTTCGGCGTGCTGTCGCTCGGCACCATCCAGAACATCGTCTCCTCCGCCGGCTTCACCGACGCGTGGTGGGCCAAGATCACCGTCGCCGCGATGATCTGCCTGTTCCTCGTCATCCAGAGCATCGTCCTCGCGCGCAAGAAGCAAACGGAGTGACGTTGCCTCTCCTGAGGTAACGAGTCCTTCCTTCCCTTCCCTCCGCCCCGCCCCCTCGTGGGGCGGGGCCCCGGGGTCGGAAGGGGCGGTTGACAAACGAGTCTGGTTGACAAAAACGTCTGACGACATTGTCATGTCGTGCCGAAAGGAACAGACATGCTCGAGATCAAGAAGTACCGCTTCTATTTCTGCCCCTGCACCCAGGACCTCTATGGCGACGAGGTGCTCAAGCACGTCGCCGAGCACTCCGCCGAGGTCGTCGCGGCGCTCAACGCCTCCGACAAGGTGCCCTTCGAGGTCGTGCTCAAGCCCAACCTGCTCACCTCCGACGTCATCCAGGCCACCTTCAACGAGGCCAACATGGACCCGGAGTGCGCGGGCATCATCACCTGGGCGCACACCTTCTCCCCGTCCAAGAACTACATCGCCGGCCTGCGCGACCTCCGCAAGCCGCTGTGCCAGTTCGCGACGCAGTACAACGAGGAGATCCCGTACGACACCATCGACATGGACTTCATGAACGAGAACCAGGCGGCCCATGGCGAGCGTGAGTTCGGGCACATCTTCGCCCGCATGCGTTGGAACCACAAGGTGATCTTTGGCTACTGGAAGGACGAGTCGGTCCTCGCCGAGCTCGGCGCCTGGCAGCGCGTGGCGGTGGGCATCAACGAGTCCCGCAACATCCGCGTGTGCCGCTTCGCCGACACCATGCGCAACGTCGCGGTGACCGACGGCGACAAGGTCGAGGCTCAGCAGGTCTTTGGCTGGACCGTGGACGCCTGGCCGGTGAACGACCTCGTGCCCTACGTCGACGCCGTCACCCCGGACGAGGTCAAGGCCCTCACCGACGAGTACTACGACACCTATGAGCTCGTGCTCGACGGCCGCGACCCGGACGAGTTCCGTCGCCACGTCGAGGTCCAGGCCGCCCAGGAGATCGGCATCGAGCGCTTCCTCGTGGAGCACAACTACAACGCCTTCTCCGACCACTTCGGCGACCTCGGCGGGCTCAAGCAGCTGCCGTCCCTGGCCATCCAGCGCCTCATGCAGAAGGGCTTTGGCTTTGGCCCCGAGGGCGACTGGAAGACGCCCGCGATGGTGCGCCTCATGAAGGCCATGACCGCCGGCGACCCGTCCGCCAAGGGCTCCGCCCTCATGGAGGACTACACCTACAACCTGGTCCCGGGCAAGGAGGGCATCCTCGAGTCCCACATGGCCGAGGTCGACCCGTCCGTCGCCGAGGGCAGGATCGCCATCCGCGCCACGCCGCTCTCCATGGGCGATCGCGAGGACCCCGCGCGCCTGATCTTCACCGCCAAGACCGGCCCGGCCATCGCCACGTCCCTCGTCGACCTGGGCAACCGCTTCCGCCTGATCATCCAGGACGTCGACTGCAAGAAGGTCGAGAAGCCCATGCCGATGCTGCCCACCGGCACCGTCTTCTGGACCCCGCGTCCCAACCTCAAGGTGGGCACCGAGGCCTGGATCTACGCGGGCGGCGCGCACCACACCGCGATGTCCTACGACCTCACGGCCGACCAGATGGTCGACTGGGCCGACGCCATGGGCATCGAGTCCGTGGTCATCGACGCCGACACCACCATCCGCGGCTTCAAGCGCGACCTCATGCTCGGCGAGGTCTGCTACCGCTAGCGACACGAAGGGACAGCCCCTTTGTCACACGGCGGCCGCGTCCTCGCCCGGGGGCGCGGCCGCTTCACTCAACAAGGAGAAGACATGGCACTCACCAAAGAACAGATCGTCGGAGAGATCGAGTCCGGCGCCACCTCGCTGGGCATCGAGTACGGCTCCACGCGCATCAAGGCGGTTCTCGTGAGCTCCGAGAACGACCCCATCGCCATCGGCGCCTTCGACTGGGAGAACTCGCTGGTCGACGGCTACTGGACCTACAGCAAAGACGAGATCTTCGCGGGTCTTGCCTCCGCGTACGCGTCCATGAAGAAGGACGTGGCCGAGAAGTACGGCGTCACCCTCAAGAAGCTCGGCGCGCTCGGCATCTCCGCGATGATGCACGGCTACCTGCCCTTCGACGCCGAGGGCAACCTGCTCGTGCCCTTCCGCACTTGGCGCAACACCACCACCACGCAGGCCGCCCACGAGCTCTCCGAGCTCTTCGCCTTCCACACGCCCGAGCGCTGGAGCGTCTCCCACATCTACCAGGCCGTCCTGAACGGCGAGGAGCACGTCTCCAAGATTGACTTCTTCACCACGCTCGCGGGCTACGCGCACTGGGCGCTCACCGGCGAGAAGGTCCTCTCGATCGGCGACGCCTCCGGCATGTTCCCCATCGACTCCACCACCCACGACTACGACGCCGTTATGCTCGCCAAGTTCGACGAGCTCGTCGCGAGCAAGGGCGTGGCGTGGAAGGTCGAGGACCTGCTGCCCAAGATCCTCGTCGCCGGCGACGTCGCCGGTCACCTCACGGCCGAGGGCGCGGTACTTCTCGACAAGGACGGCGACCTCGAGCCCGGCTGCCCGGTCTGCCCGCCCGAGGGCGACGCCGGCACCGGCATGATCGCCACCAACTCCGTGGCGCCGCGCACCGGCAACGTCTCGGCCGGCACCTCGGTCTTCTCGATGGTCGTGCTCGAGCACGCGCTCAAGGACGCCACCGTGCCCGAGATCGACATCGTGACCACCCCCGTGGGCGACCCGGTGGCCATGGTGCACTGCAACAACTGCACCTCCGACATCAACGACTGGGTCGACCTGCTCTGCGACTTCTCCGAGCTCATGGGCGCCAAGCTCGACAAGGGCGAGGTCTTCACCAAGCTCTTCAACGCCGCGCTCACGGGCGACAAGGACGCCGGTGGGCTCGTCTCCATCCCGTTCATCTCGGGCGAGACGGTCATGGGCGTCCAGACCGGCTACCCGATGGTGGTCCGCGGCCAGAACGCCAACTTCACGATCGCCAACTTCATGCGCATGAACATCATGGCCGCCTTCGGCGCCCTGGCCGCCGGCAACGAGGTCCTGCGCGCCGAGGACGTCAAGATCGACAAGCTCTACGGCCACGGCGGCATCTTCAAGACCCCCAAGGTCGCGCAGAGCCTGCTCGCCGCCGCGCTCGAGGCGCCCGTGACCGTCATGGCGACCGCCGGCGAGGGCGGCGCCTGGGGCCAGGCCGTCGCGGCGTCCTACATGATCCACAAGGCCGAGGGCGAGTCGCTGGCCGACTACCTCAACGACAAGGTGTTCGCGGACATGGAGGGCATCACGCTCGAGCCCGACGCCGCCGACGTCGAGGGCTACCGCGCCTTCCTTGCCACGTTCAAGAAGGTCAACGAGGCCGAGAAGGCCGCCGAGGCCGCCCTCGCCTGATGAAAGGGGACCGTCCCTTTTCATCGTCTGACTGATTGGAGAGAAGCACATGATGCTCAAGGAGCTTCGCGAGAAGGTCTACGAGGCCAACATGGACCTTCCCAAGCACGGTCTGGTCGTGTTCACCTGGGGCAACGCCTCCGAGCTCGACCGCGAGAAGGGCCTCTTCGTGATCAAGCCCTCCGGCGTGGACTACGACGAGCTCACGCCCGAGTCCATGGTCGTCTGTGACCTCGACGGCAAGGTCGTCGAGGGGGACCTCAACCCCTCCTCAGACACCGCCACCCACGCCTACCTCTACCAGAAGTGGGGCGACAAGATCGGCGGCGTCGTGCACACGCACTCGTCCTGGGCCGTCTCCTGGGCGCAGGCCGGCCGCGACGTGCCGGCCTACGGCACCACGCACGCGGACTACTTCTACGGCCCGGTGCCCTGCATGCGCGGCCTGACCGAGGCCGAGATCGAGGAGGCCTACGAGCTCAACACCGGCAAGGTGATCTACGAGGGCTTCACCGAGCGCGGCATCGACCCGGTGGCCGTTCCCGCCGTCCTCGTGCGCAACCACGGCCCCTTCTCCTGGGGCAAGGATGCTGCGCAGGCGGTCTACCACGCGGTGGTGCTCGAGGAGGTCGCCAAGATGGCAACCCGCACCGAGGCGCTGCTGCCCGGCGTCGAGCCGGCGCCGCAGTACCTGCAGGACAAACATTACATGCGTAAGCACGGCCCCAACGCCTACTACGGCCAGGGCGGCGCGCACTAGCGGACACGAGCGAGTGAGAGGGGAGGACGAGCGCATGGCGGCCAAGGTGACCCTGCGCGACATCGCGCGCGAGGTGGGGCTCTCGACCACCGCCGTGTCGCTCGTCCTCAACGATCGCCCGTGCAAGATCTCGGAGGAGAGCCGCCGGCGCATCAAGGAGGTGGCGCGCCGCAAGCGCTACATCCCCAACCAGATCGCCCGCAGCCTCGTGACCCGGCGCTCCCAGACCATCGGCCTGGTGGTGCCCAACATCGAGAGCAGGTTCTTCTCGTCCCTCGCGCGCAGGCTCGAGCTGGGGTGTCGCGAGCGCGGCTACGTGCTGCTGATCACCAACTCCGACGACTCCCCGGAAAACGACGCCGAGCTCGTGGGTCTTCTCGCCAACCGCGGCGTGGACGGGATCTTTGTCGTGGCCTCCACCGGGTCCGAGGGGGACCCCGCCCTGCGCTCGGCGCTCGAGGGCCTGCCCATGCCGTTTGTGATGGTCGACCGCCTCGCCGAGGGCATCGCCTGCGACAAGGTCGCCTTCAACAACGAGGCGGGCGGCTACCTGGCGTGCCGCTACCTCCTCGACGCCGGGCACCGCCGCATCGCGTGCCTGCTCAACGTGGCCTCCAACACCGGGCGCGAGCGCCTGGCGGGCTACGAGCGGGCGCTGCGCGAGCGCGGCATCGAGCCCGACCCCGCGCTCGTGCTGCCGTGCGCCTACTACATCCCCAAGGCCTACGAGGTGGCGGCCCGTCTGCTCGACACCGACGCCACGGCGGTCTTTGCGGGCAGCGACAACATCGCGCTGGGCCTGCTCAAGCGCCTCTACGAGCGGGGGCTGCGCGTCCCGCGCGACTACTCGGTGGTGAGCTACGACAACTCGGCGGCGGACGTGCTGTTTGAGCCGGCGCTCACCTCCATCGAGCAGAACGTCGACGAGCTCGCCGCGGCGGCGCTCGACGTGATGTTTAGGCGCGTGGAGGAGGACGAGCTCGGGGAGCCCGAGGAGCGGATCCTCATGCCGCGCCTCGTGATCAAGAGCAGCGTGCGCGCGGTGGGCGAGCCGCCTGCGGAGGTCGTTTAGTAAACGTTCGGTCAAAATGAAAAACCCTGTGAGGTAAAACGTTTTACCAAATATACTGAAACCGTTAGGAAACATCGCGGGCTCGACACGCGAGGCCGCGAGGGAGAAAGGGAACAGCATGGCTAACCCCGTCATCGGCACCCCGTGGAAGAAGCTCAACGGGCCGGTCTCCGAGGAGGAGCTCAAGGGCGTCGACCGCTACTGGCGCGCCGCCAACTACCTCTCCGTGGGCCAGATCTACCTGCGCTCCAACCCGCTCATGCGCGAGGGCTTCAGCCGCGAGGACGTCAAGCACCGCCTCGTGGGCCACTGGGGCACCACGCCCGGCATCAACTTCCTCTTTGGCCACATCAACCGCCTCATCGCCGACCACCAGCAAAACGCCATCTTCCTGATGGGCCCCGGTCACGGCGGCCCGGCCGGCACCGCGCAGTCCCTGCTCGACGGCACCTATCGTGAGGTCCGCCCGGACATCACCGACGACGAGGCCGGCCTGCAGAAGTTCTTCCGCCAGTTCTCCTACCCCGGCGGCATCCCCAGCCACTACGCGCCCGAGACCCCCGGCTCCATCCACGAGGGCGGCGAGCTCGGCTACACGCTCTCCCACGCCTACGGTGCCGTCCTCGACAACCCGAGCCTGCTCGCGGTGGCCGTGGTGGGCGACGGCGAGGCCGAGACCGGACCTCTTGCCACGTCCTGGCAGACCAACAAGTTCATGGACCCGCTGACCGACGGCATCGTGCTGCCGATCCTGCACCTCAACGGCTACAAGATCGCCAACCCCACGATCCTCGCCCGCATCTC
Organism: Olsenella sp. An293; assembly: GCF_002159495.1. Taxonomy (GTDB): domain Bacteria; phylum Actinomycetota; class Coriobacteriia; order Coriobacteriales; family Atopobiaceae; genus Thermophilibacter. The sequence goes on along the minus strand of NZ_NFIT01000004.1, from coordinate 46,062 downwards.
CGACGCCGAGCGCGACGAGTTCTTCCGCGGCATGGGCTACCACCCGTACAACTTCGTCGCCGGCTTTGACAACGAGGACCACTCCTCGATCCACCGTCGCTTCGCCGCGCTGCTCGAGGCCGTCTTCGACGAGATCTGCGACATCAAGGCCCGTGTGGCAGCCGGCGAGGCGTCCCGCCCGTTCTACCCGATGATCGTCTTCCGCACCCCCAAGGGCTGGACCTGCCCCAAGGAGATCGACGGCAAGAAGACCGAGGGCTCCTGGCGTGCCCACCAGGTGCCGCTGGCCTCCGCGCGCGACACCGAGGAGCACTTCCAGATCCTCAAGGGCTGGATGGAGTCCTACAGGCCCGAGGAGCTCTTCGACGAGAACGGCGCCATCCGTCCCGAGGTCAACGACTGGATGCCCACCGGCGAGCTGCGCATCGGCGCCAACCCCAACGCCAACGGCGGCCTTATCCGCAACGAGCTCACGCTCCCCGACACCCGCAAGTACGAGGTGCCGGTCGCCGAGAAGGGCCACGGCTTCGGCGCCGTCGAGGCCACGCGCGTCCTGGGCGAGTACACCGCCGAGCTCATCAACAACAACCGCGACGCCTTCCGCATCTTTGGCCCGGACGAGACCGCGTCCAACCGCCTGCAGCCGTCCTACCAGGTGACCGACAAGCAGTGGTTTGGCGAGGGCAACTACGACGACCCGGCCAACGACGAGCACCTCTCGCCCGTGGGCAACGTCATCGAGCAGCTCTCCGAGCACCAGTGCGAGGGCCTGCTCGAGGGCTACATCCTCACCGGCCGTAACGGCCTCTGGAGCTCCTACGAGTCCTTCGTCCACATCGTGGACTCCATGGTCAACCAGCACTGCAAGTGGCTCGAGGCCACCGTGCGCCACATCGACTGGCGCAAGCCCATCTCCGGCCTCAACATGCTGCTCTCCAGCCACGTCTGGCGCCAGGACCACAACGGCTTCTCCCACCAGGACCCCGGCTTCGTGGACGTTCTTCTCAACAAGAACTTCAACAACGACCACGTGGTGAACATCTACTACCCGGCCGACGCCAACCTGCTGCTCGCCGTCGCCGAGCGCGCCTACGCGTCCACCAACTGCGTGAACGCCATCTTCGCCGGCAAGCAGCCCGCGCCCACGTGGCTCACGCTCGACGAGGCGCGCGAGGAGCTCGCGGCTGGCGCCGCCGAGTGGAAGTGGGCCTCCAACACCGCCGAGGGTGAGGAGCCCGACGTCGTGCTCGCCTGCTGCGGCGACGTGCCCACCGGCGAGGCCATGGCCGCGCTCGACCTGCTCGACAAGCTCGGCGTCAAGGTCCGCCTGGTCAACGTGGTCGACCTTCTCAGCATCCAGAACGTCTCCGAGAACGATCACGCCATGTCTGACGAGAAGTTCGTCGAGCTCTTCACGGCCGACAAGCCGGTTCTGTTTGCGTTCCACGCCTATCCCGGCACGATCCGCCGCCTCATCTGGGACCGTCCGAACCACGACAACTTCAACGTTCACGGCTACCAGGAGCAGGGTTCCACGACCACGCCGTACGACATGGTCCGCGTGAACGACATGGACCGCTGGGCCCTTGCCGCCGATGCCCTGCGCATGATCGACGCCGACAAGTGGTCCGCGCAGATCGGCGAGTGGGAGAACTTCCGCGTCGACGCGTTCCAGTTTGCCGTCGACAACGGCTACGACCACCCGGCCTTCACCGACTGGAAGTGGCGTGACGCCTCCGACGCGGGCGAGGACATCTCCGCCACGCAGATGACCGCGGGCGACAACGAGTAAGTCGCGCTCGCACCATACGCACCTGAGGGGCCGCCCGCCCTTCTCTCCGGTTCACTGAGCTTCGCTCAGAAATCACCGGATGAGAAGGGCGGGCGGCCCGTGTCGTATGGGTCGAAGGTCGCTGACGACTAGGAGAAGAGCTGCTGGGCAAGAAGAGCCGGCCGGGCCCGTTTGCGTACGACGAAGGTCGCTGACAACCAGGGGAAGAGATGCCGTCCGCCGAGAAATGAGCCGCTGGCCAGATGGGGAGCCAAACATTGTTCGGCGGTGTTTATCATGGTGTTCACGTTGTGAGACACGGAAGGGCGGTTTGTTGCATGAGAAACGTCGGGGTTCGAGAGATCAGCAGGAAGACGGGCTTCTCCCCGGCGACGGTGTCCAATGCGCTCAACCGCAAGCGCGGCGTGAACAAGGAGACGGCGGCGATCATCCTGCGCGCGGCCCGCGAGCTCGGCTATGACCGCTCCAACCACATCACTCACATCAACTTTGTCCAGGCGCGCAAGACCGGAGAGATTCTCGACGAAGGCACCTTCCACATGGGTGTCATCAAGGGCGTCGAGCGTGCGGCGCGCGAGCACGACCTGAGCATCATCTTCACCAACATGGAGCTCGGTGACCGCCAGGCGGCCGCGCGCGAGGCCCGCGAGATCGTCAATGACTCCTCGAGCGCCGTGGTCCTTCTTGGCACGGAGATGGCGGAGGAGGACTACGACCTGTTCAGGGGTGCCAAGTCGCCGTTTGTGGTCGTTGACGGGTGGAGCGACCACCTCTTCTTCGAGTGCATCGTGACCTCCAACGAGAACTCGGCCCTGCGTGCGGTGAGCTACCTCATCAAGATGGGGCACCGAGAGATCGGCTACATCGCGGGGTCGTATCGCATCAAGAACTTCCCGCTGCGCGAGCGCGGCTACCGTCGGGCGATGCGCGAGGCCAACCTTCCCGTCAACCCCAACTTCCGTGTTGAGGTGGGGACCACGGTCAACACCGCCTACGAGTCCATGAAGGCGTGGCTGGCCACTAACCCGGTGCTGCCCACGGCGTTTTTCGTCGAGAACGACATCATGGCGCTCGGCTGCATGCGCGCCATGACCGAGCGCGGCATCAAGATCCCCGAGGACGTCTCGGTGCTGGGGTTTGACGACCTCTCCTTCGCGAGCATCTCCAACCCGCCGCTCACGACGATGCGCGTCCCCAACGGCGAGATGGGCGAGCTCGCGGTGAAGACCATCGTGGACCGCATGCGCTCGCCGCGCGACTACACGAGCGTGGTGCACCTCTCGACGACCTTCGTCGAGCGGCAGAGCGTCCTTCGCCTCGTCTGACGCGGCGCTTTGCGCGCAATCTGACCTGTGCGGGGGATGCCGCGCTGCAAAATCGGCCTTCGATCCATATTCGGCCGGGCGGGAAAACAAAACCGCGCTTCGATCCATGAGTATTTTGCCCTCAGGCGCGGTCCTCGCGCTTGCTCGATTGCATATGCCCAGTTGAGCTATCGCGAGGAGCATCTCGAATCGGCCCGAGGGGTCATTTTTCCATGGATCGAAGCACGGTTTTGTTCTGCGGGTCGGCCGAATATGGACTGAAGGCCGATTTTGCAGTCCATGGGACTGATCCCCGGAGGATTTTTTGCCCCGCGCGGCTTCAGCGCATCGTGTCGAGGGCGTCGTCGAGCGCGGAGATGAGCGGCACGAGTCGATCGAGGTCGGCGGAGAGGTCGGACATCACCGCAAACGCGTAGGCGCCGTCCTCCGAGATGACCACGCCGGCGTCGTTGGTCGAGGTGTAGCCGGTTCCGTCAGCGGGATACCATCCGGCCTTGGCCCAGACCTCGTGCTCGTCGCGCAGGGCGTCGCCGCTGGGAGAGAAGCCCGTCTGCGCGAGCAGCCCCGTGAGCTCCTCGGCGCCCGCCTCGCCCGAGGTGCCGTAGCGCCAGATCTCCCGCCACACCGCCACGAGCTCGTTTGCCGTGATGTCGGGGTAGTAGTGGTCATAGGCGCGCCCGCCGGCGCCCGTCGCCCCGCACTCTGTGAGCCACGCGGCAAACGGCGCGAGCTTAAAGGTCTCGATCAGCGTCTCGTACGAGGTGTTGGAGGAGTTGAGCAGGCAGTCGGCCATGGTCTGCCCCAGGCCCGCCGAGCCGCCGTATGTCTCGCAGACGTAGGCGCAGTAGGCGGCCTTGATGGCGCTTGCCGGATAGCGGACCTCGTCTGCGTTGTAGCTCACGCCGACGCCGGTCTCCAGGTCGACGGCGCGCACGCTCACGCTGTGGCCCGCCTCCACGAGCGGGGAGATCTCTGACTCCAGGGCGGCAAACTCCTCCGTCTCGAGGAAGCCCTCGGGCGCGCTCACGGTCACGCCCAGATCTGAGGCGGCTTCGACGACGGGGCCGCTGGGATCGAAGGCCTCGTCCTCGGCGGGGGCGTTTTCTGCCGCGGGCTCGGCGGCCTGCTCGTCCTGCTCGCCCTGCGCGCCCGCCGCCGCGTCGTCCGGCTCCTCGTCGGGGGCTCGGTCCTCGACCTCGACCTGCGCCGCTGGCTCGCTTTGCTCGGCGGTGAAGGCAGGCTCCGTCGCGCCGCACGAGGCAAGGAGAACCGTGCATGCCGTACCTGCCAGCGCCTGAGCAAGCGTCGTTCCGTGCCTCATGAAGCCTCCAACCCACGTTGAATCCTCCCCATTATCGCAGCGTCAGGAGGGCGTTTGGTATCCATTGTGAAAAAACGCGCGAACGGTCGGGCGCGGGATAGGGCCTCTTCTATACGTCTCCGGGCAGCCCCGCCGCACCGTGGAGATGTTGTGCTGCCTGCCTCCGCATCCGCGCCGCCGTAAGGTTTCTGCACAGGTTGTGCAATACTACGCAGGCTGTGCAATATCCGGGTCCCGCGACCCGGTCCGCAACGTCGAAGGGACTGCCCGCCACATGCAGGAATGCGTGCTCAGCACCGACCGCAGGAGCGTCCGGACTAGGTCTGCCCTGCGCCGCGCCCTCGCCGAGGAGATCGCCTCCACCGGCGACCTCTCCCGCGTGACCGTCACCGCGGTGACGGAGCGCGCCGGCGTCACGCGCCGCACCTTCTACTCCCACTTCCGTGACATCCCCGACCTCGTTCGCCAGATCGAGGACGAGACCCTCGCCGAGCTGCGCGCTCCGCTCGCGCGCCTGGCCGCGTGCCACCTCGACGACCTGCGCCGCGCCCTCGCCCACGGCGAGCCGGCCCCCGGCGCCGAGGCGCTGCTGCGCGCCGTTCGCGAACGCGGCGACTACCTGCGCCCGCTGCTCGGCAACGGCGGTGACCCGGCCTTTGCCGAGCGCATCAAGGCGCTCGTGCACGAGGTCGTGGGCATGCGCGCGGTCGACGGGCTTGACCTGCGCGCGTTTGGCCCGCTCTTTGACTACTACCTCACGTTTGCCATCTCGGCCGAGGTCGGCGTGCTCCTGCGCTGGCTCGACGGCGGCATGCGCGAGAGCGTTCCCACCATGGCGCGCCTCATGACCGCGCTCATGTTCGTGCGCCCAGGAGACCTCTACGACAGCCCCATCGACCTTGACATACCCAGCTTCGCGCTCGCCGCCATGTGCTCCAAGGAGGACAACTGATGACCGACAAGACCGCCGCTTCCATCCGGGCCGAGCAAACCGCGCGCGCCCACAAGCCGCTCGAGCTCAAGCAGGAGGGCGCCGAGCTCTCGCCGGCGCGTCCCGCTGACTTCTCCCACGCCCACCTGCGCCTGGGCATCGACGTGGGCTCCACCACCGTCAAGCTCGCCGTCATCGACGACTCTGACAACCTCGTCTACGCCAACTACGAGCGCCACCACACCGACATCCGCGCCACGGCAAAGGAGCTCTTCGCCCGCGCCCGCAAGGTGATCGGCGAGGCGCCCATGCGCGTCTCGATCACCGGCTCCGGCGGCATGCTGCTCGCGAGCTGGCTCGACCTCGAGTTCGTCCAGGAGGTCATCGCCTCCAAGCGCGCCGTCGAGACGCTCATCCCCCAGACCGACTGCGCGATCGAGCTCGGCGGCGAGGACGCCAAGATCATCTATTTCGACAACGGCATCGAGCAGCGCATGAACGGCACCTGCGCCGGCGGTACGGGCGCCTTCATCGACCAGATGGCGAGCCTTCTGCACACCGACGCCTCCGGCCTGAACGAGCTCGCCAAGGGCGCCACGCAGATCCACCCCATCGCGAGCCGCTGCGGCGTCTTCGCCAAGTCCGACGTCCAGCCGCTGCTCAACGAGGGCGCCCGCCCCGAGGACATCGCGGCCTCCATCTTCCAGGCCGTGGCCAACCAGACGGTCTCCGGCCTTGCGTGCGGGCACCCCATCCGCGGCCACGTGGCGTTTCTCGGCGGCCCGCTCCAGTACCTCTCGGAGCTCCGCAAGCGCTTCTACCTCACGCTCAACCTCGACGACGAGCACATCATCGTGCCCGAGAACGCGCACCTGTTCGTGGCCACCGGCGCGGCGCTCGCCGGCGAGTCCGAGAAGTACGTGACCTTTGGCGAGGTCATCCAGCTGCTCGAGAACCTCAAGGACGTCCAGGGCTCCGAGGTCGCGCGCCTCGAGCCGCTCTTCGAGACCGAGGCCGACTACCAGGAGTTCAAGGAGCGCCACGACAAGCAGGTGGTGCCCAAGGGCGACCTCGAGAGCTATCAGGGCCGCGTGTTCATCGGCATCGACGCCGGCTCCACCACGATGAAGGCCGCCGTGGTGGGCGAGGCGGGCGAGCTGCTCTACACCTGGTACGGCAACAACAACGGCGACGTCCTCGGCACCGCGCGCACCATCATGGACGACATCTACGACAAGATGCCGGCCGGCTGCGTCATCGGCCACGTGACCACCACGGGCTACGGCGAGCAGATCCTCATCGAGGCCCTCCGCGCCGACTCCGGCGAGATCGAGACCGTCGCGCACCTGCGCGGCGCCAAGGCCTTTGTCCCGGGCGTCGAGTTCATCCTCGACATCGGCGGCCAGGACATGAAGTGCCTGCAGGTCAAGGACGGCGTGATCGAGCACATCATGCTCAACGAGGCCTGCTCCTCGGGCTGCGGCAGCTTCATCGAGAGCTTCGCCGTGTCCATGAACATGTCCGTCCAGGAGTTCGCGCAGGCGGCCGTGGCCGCCAAGAGCCCCGTCGACCTGGGGTCGCGCTGCACCGTCTTCATGAACTCCCGCGTCAAGCAGGCGCAGAAGGAGGGCGCGACCATCGGCGACGTGGCGGCGGGCCTCTCGTACTCCGTCATCAAGAACGCGCTGTTCAAGGTCATCAAGCTCCGCGACTTCGACGAGATCGGCCAGTACTGCGTGGTCCAGGGCGGCACCTTCATGTCCGACGCCACCCTGCGCGCCTTCGAGCTGCTCACCGGGCGCGACGTCATCCGACCGGACATCGCCGGCACGATGGGCGCCTACGGCGCGGCCCTTCTCGCCCGCGACCGCGCCGGAGTCGGCGGCACCTCGCAGCTGCTCTCCCGCGAGGAGATCGACAACCTCCAGGTCAAGCACACCAACGTCCACTGCGGGCGCTGCTCCAACAACTGCCTGCTCACGATCAACGACTTTGGCGGCGGCCGTCGCTTCATCACGGGCAACCGCTGCGAGAAGGGCGCCGGCGGCTCGCGCGCCAAGAAAAACGACGCCCCCAACCTCTTTGACTTCAAGAACAAGCTGCTCTTTGACCGCCCGGTGATCTCGCCGGAGGAGGCGCCCCGCGGCACCGTGGGCATCCCGCGCGCGCTCAACATGTACGAGAACTACCCGTTCTGGCACGCGTTCTTCACCAAGCTGGGCTTCTCGGTGGTGCTCTCCGACCAGACCTCGGCGGCCACCTACGACGCCGGCATCGAGTCGATGCCCTCCGAGAGCGTGTGCTACCCGGCCAAGCTCTCCCACGGCCACATCATGAACCTGCTGGCCAAGGACCCCGACTTCATCTGGATGCCCTGCATTCGCTGGGAGCGCCAGGAGGACGAGGGCGCCACGAACCACTACAACTGCCCGATCGTCATGAGCTACCCGCAGGCGCTGGGCCTCAACGTCGACGAGCTGGGGGAGGGGAGCAAGGTCGAGTACCTCTCGCCCTTCATCCCCTATGACAAGAAGCGCGAGCTCAAGCGCCGCCTCTACGAGCTGATCGTGGAGCAGCGCGAGAAGGATGCCGCCGAGGGCCGCGGGCGCGTCCGCGGTGAGCGCATCACCCGCTCCGAGATCGACGCCGCCGTCAACGCCGCGTGGGAGGCCGACCTCGAGTTCAAGGACGCCATGCACCGCGCCGGCGACGAGGCCCTGCGCTGGATCGAGGAGCACGACGCCCACGGCATCGTGCTCGCCGGCCGTCCCTATCACAACGACCCCGAGATCAACCACGCCATTCCGTCGCTGGTGCACTCCTTCGGCTTTGCCGTTCTCACCGAGGACTCCGTGGCGCACAAGATGAAGCCCGAGCGCCCCATCCGCGTGATCGACCAGTGGATGTTCCACAGCCGCCTCTACCGCGCGGCGCGCTTCGTGGCCTCCCGCAACGACCTCGACCTCATTCAGCTCTTCTCGTTTGGCTGCGGACTCGACGCCCTGACCACCGACCAGGTCCAGGAGATCCTCGAGGCCTCCGGCAAGATCTACACCGTCCTCAAGATCGACCAGGTGTCCAACCTCGGCGCCGCCCGCATCCGCATCCGCTCACTCATGGCGGCCCTCACCGAGCAGCGCGAGGAGCTGCGTCGCGCCGCCTCCCAGGGCAAGGTCCGCGAGGTCGAGCCCGTGGGCGTCATGAGCGCCGACGGCTCCATCGAGCGCGCCCGCGCCACCGCGCCCGGCCGCGTGCCCGTCTATCGCGAGGCCGCCAGCGCCGCCTTCGAGAAGGTCCGCTACACCGAGGACATGCAGAAGGCCGGCTACACCATCCTCGTGCCGCAGATGGCGCCGATCCACTTTGACCTGCTCGAGGTCCTGCTCAAGAGCGCCGGCTACAACGTGGTGCTGCTGCCCTCCGTCGACCAGGGCGCCGTCGAGGCCGGCCTCAAGTACGTCAACAACGACATCTGCTACCCGTCGATCCTGGTCACGGGCCAGATCATGGAGGCGGTGCTCTCCGGCGAGTACGACCTCTCGCGCACGGCCGTCATCATCACCCAGACCGGCGGCGGCTGCCGCGCCACCAACTACATCGCGCTCATCCGCAAGGCGCTCAAGGACTCCGGCCACCCCGAGGTTCCGGTGATCTCCCTCACCGCGGCCTCCGGCCTGGACGAGAAGAACCCGGGCTTCTCCATCTTCAAGCCCGACCTGCTGGTCAAGGCCGTCTACGCCCTGCTTTACGGCGACCTCATCATGCAGCTGCTCTACCGCTGCCGTCCCTACGAAGCGCAGGCCGGCGCCGCCGATGCGCTCTATGACCGCATGATGGCCGAGGCCAAGGGCTTCGTGGCGTCCTCCACGGCGTCTCGCGGCAGGTTCTACCAGCTCTGCCAGCGCACCATCGATGCCTTCGAGGCGCTGCCGCTCGAGGACGACCGCTCCAAGCCGCGTGTGGGCGTGGTGGGCGAGATTCTCGTCAAGTTCCACCCCACGGCAAACAACCAGGTGGTCAAGGTCATCGAGCAGGAGGGTTGCGAGGCCAACGTGCCCGGCCTCGTGGACTTCTTCCTCTTTGGCATGACCAACGCCATCAACACCAACGCCGAGCTTGGCACCAAGGCCTCGAGCCGCCTCACGCACATGGCTGGCATCAAGCTCATCGAGAGCTTCCGCGAGCCCATCAACAAGATGCTCGCCAAGACCACGCGCTTCCAGACCTATCCCGACATCTTCGAACTCGCCGCCAAGGCCGAGAAGGTGCTGTCCCTGTGCAACACGATGGGCGAGGGCTGGCTGCTCACGGCCGAGATGGTCGACCTCATTGAGACCGGAACGCCCAACATCGTGTGCTGCTCGCCGTTTGCGTGCCTGCCCAACCACGTGGTGGGCAAGTCCGTGATCAAGCGCCTGCGCCAGATGCACCCCGAGAGCAACATCGTGGCCGTGGACTACGACCCGGGTGCCTCCGAGGTCAACCAGCTCAACCGCATCAAGCTCATGATCTCCGTGGCCAAGGAGAACTATCGCGTCAACCGCGAGGGGGGATTCCGCCTGGAGAACCCCTCCGACCCGGTGACCAACGAGGCGGTCGCGCCCTACACCGGGAGCGCCCGCTTCGAGGACTCCGTCGCCCGCGGCGACGGCTCGGCCTGCGGCGCGCACGGCGGGAGCATCGAGCTCACCGACGAGCAGCTCGCCCAGATCGAGGAGGCCAAACGCCGCGCCGGCGTCACCAAGTAGGCCGTACGGCACAGGCCGCGCTGCTCGCCCGCGTCCCGGGACCGTCCGGGGCGCGGGCCTTTTCTTGCCCGGCGCGAGGCGAGAAGCGCGCGCGGCCCAAACCCACCGCACTTCTCGCCGCGTTTTGTCCGTCCAGTTGTGACAAAACGGACCTTAGGCTGAAAACACCCCCTTGCTAAGCTCACATATGTAGAGTACGTGAAGGCGATAAGCCCGGAGGGAGGTTACCATGGCACTCTTTGCGAAGGACCACATGCTCGGGACCATCGAGGCCTCGAGCCAATCCGATGCGTTCGAGGCGCTCGCGGCCGCGGCCGTGCGTCTGGGCGTTGCCACGGACCAGGCGGCGGTTGTGGCCGACTACAAGGAGCGCGAGATCGAGGGGACGACCGGCTTTGGCGGCGGCATCGCCATCCCGCACTCCAAGACCGACAACGTCTCCGATGCCACGCTGCTGTTCGCGCGCCTGTCCCAGCCCGTCGAGTGGAACTCGCTCGACGGCGAGCCCGTGGACACGCTCATCAGCATCCTCGCGCCCAAGAGCGGGGCGGACGTGCACCTGCAGCTGCTCGCCAAGCTCGCCCGCAAGCTCATGCACGACGACTTCACCGCCGTGCTCAAGGGCGGCTCGGCCGACGAGGTCTGCGAGGCCATCCAGGCGGCCATCAGCTAGGAAAGAGGCGGGGGATTCCTCCCGACGAGAGCAAGAGAGGAGAGACGCATGGCGAACAAGTCCATCGTCGCAGTCACCAACTGCCCGGCTGGCATCGCGCACACCTACATGGTGGCCGAGGCCATCCAGCAGAAGGGCGAGGCGCGCGGCTACACGGTCCACGTTGAGACCCAGGGCGCCTCGGGCGTTGAGAACCAGCTCACCGCCGAGCAGATCAAGGAGGCCGACTACGTCATCCTCGCCCTGGGCAAGGGCATGACGGACTCCGACCGCGTCCGCTTCAACAACAAGAAGGTCATCGAGCTCCCCGTCTCCGAGGCGCTCAAGCGCGTCGACGAGATTATGGACAATCTCGAGTCCGAGGCCAAGCTCTTCCAGACCACCAAGGTCCACATGGGAACCACCAAGGGCACCAAGGCCGAGGGCATCATGACGCACCTCATGGCCGGCGTCTCCGCCGCGCTGCCCTTCGTCATCGGCGGCGGCCTGCTCATGGCCATCGGCTCCATCATGGCCCAGTTCGGCGCCCCCAACGTGGCCCCTGGCGAGGGCGAGATGGCATCGCTCGCCTGGGTGCTCAACACCGTGGGTGGCCTCGGCTTCACGATGATGATCCCGATCATGGGCGCCTACATCGCCAACTCCATCGGCGACAAGCCCGCCCTCGCGCCGGCCTTCCTGTGCACCTATCTCGCCAACAGCGCCGACCTGCTGGGCACCGAGACCGGCGGCGGCTTCCTCGGCGCCGTGGTCATCGGCCTGTCCGTGGGCTACTTCGTCAAGGCGTTCCGCAAGGTGAAGCTTCCCAAGGAGATCCAGTCCCTGCTTGGCTTCGTCATCATCCCGTTCGTGACGCTGCTCGTCTTTGGCCTGCTCACCTACTACGTGCTCGGCCCGGTCATGGCTTGGCTCATGAACGCCCTCGTGACGATGCTCTCGTCCATCCCCAGCGAGCTCAAGCTTCTTGCCGCCTTCCTCGTCGGCTGCATGCTCGCCTTTGACATGGGCGGCCCGGTCAACAAGGCGGCTTGGTTCTTCTCGTTCTCCCTCGTGGGCTCCGGCGTGTACGACTGGTACGGTATCGTGGGCGTGGTGACCGTCATCCCGCCGATGGCCGCCGCCATCGCCACCTGGATCCGCCCGCAGCTGTTCACCCAGGCCGAGCGCGACATGTCCATCTCCTCGTTCATCGTGGGCTGCACCGTCGCCACCGAGCCGGCCATCCCCTATGCCCTGGCCGCCCCGCTGCCCATGATCTCGGCCAACGTGATCGCCGGCGGCATCGCGGGCATCGCCTCCATGGCCCTTGGCGTCCAGCGCACCGCGCCCGGCATCGGCATCTTCGACCCGCTGCTCGGCCTCATGTACCCCATCCCGAGCTATTACATCGCGCTCGCCATCGGCCTCGTCCTGAACGTCGCCCTCATCATCGTGCTCAAGGGCGTCTGGCTCAAGAAGCGCGAGGAGAAGGCCGCCCTCGAGGCATAGCGGCCCATCTCGCAGGGAAAGGAAGCGGGCCCGCGTCGAGCGGGCCCGCGCCCGTCTCGCCCAGGTATCGGAGAAAGGAAAGGGCATCGTGGCTACCAACTTCAACAAGGTCATCGACCGCACGGGGACCTACAGCACCCAGTGGGACTATGCCGCCGACCGCTTTGGTCGCGCCGACGTGCTGCCCTTCTCCATCTCCGACACCGACTTCCCCGTCCCCGAGGAGGTTGAGGAGGCGCTGCTCGCGCGCCTGCGTCACCCCGTCTTTGGCTACACCCGCTGGAACCACGCAGACTACAAGCAGAGCGTGGTCCGCTGGTTCCAGCGCGACGGGTCGGCGCGGGACTTTGACCCGGAGTGGGTCGTCTACAGCCCGAGCGTCATCTTCTCGGTCGCCTCGGTCATCCGGCTCCTCACGGCGCCGGGCGAGGGCGTCATCACCTGCACGCCCATGTACGACGCGTTCTATGGCGTCATCGAGGGCAACGGTCGCGCCCTCGTCCCCGTCTGTCAGGCCAGCGCCCAGGAGGGCTACGGGCTCGACTGGGACGCGCTGGAGCGCGCGGCGAGAAACCCGCGCAACCGCGTGATGCTGCTCACCAACCCGCACAACCCCACGGGCAAGGTCTACGCCCGCTCCGAGCTGGAGCGCATCCACCAGATCTGCAGCGCGCACGACGTCACCGTCATCAGCGACGACATCCACCGCGACGTGGTCTATGAGCCCGCGCGCTACACGCCGATCCTCGACGTGGCCACCGAGGGCGCCCTCATCGCGTGCTCGTCCTCCAAGACCTTCAACACGCCCGGCCTCATCGGGTCCTACTGCCTCATCCCCGACCCGATTCTGCGCGAGCGCTTCCTCTTTGAGCTCAAGCAGAAAAACGCCCTCTCCTCCGTGAGCATCCTTGGCATGGAGGCGCAGATGGCCGCCTACGCGCGCTGCGACGTCTACGTGAGCGACATGCTTGCGCACCTCTCCGCCAACATGGCCCACCTGCGGTCCTTTGTCGAGAAGAACCTCCCGCAGCTGCGCTTTGCCGAGCCGCAGGGCACCTACCTCGCATGGATTGACGCCTCTGGCACGGGGCTTTCACCCGAGGAGCTCCAGGACCGCCTGGTCAACCGGGGCCGCGTGGGCATCATGTCCGGCGCGGCATACGGTGACGGACGCTACCTGCGCATGAACGTCGCCTGCCCGCGCGCCAAGCTCGACGAGGGCCTTGCGCGCATGCTCTCGGCCTTCGGGGAGTAGGGGGTGCGAGGAGGGGGCCATGCACCTCACCAAACGTGAACAGATGCTCGTCTCGCTGCTGCGGGCGCGACCGCGCACGGGCGCCGAGCTTGCCGAGGTTCTGGGGGTCTCGCGCCGAACCGTCGTGCGCGAGGTGGCCTCCGTCAACGCCAAGCTCCAGTCGGAGGGCGCGGGGCGCATAGAGTCCGAGCAGAGCTACCGGCTCGAGGTGCTCTCCGCCGAGCGGCTGCACGCACTGCTCAAGGACGGCCTCTCCGACGAGCTGGCGGTGCTTCTCGCCGTCCTGACCTCGCCGGACCAGAGCATGGCGAGCCTGGCGCAGGAGACCTTTTTGTCCCGCCGCTCCATCGGGCGCGCGATTGCCGAGATAAACGCCGAGTACGCGAGCGTCGTCCGTCTGGAGCCGCGCGCCGGTCGCGGGGTGGAGGCGACGCTACTCTCCGCGGGCGCCGCGGACGTGCTCGCCTCGCTCGCGGCGGAGAGCCCGTATCTGGCGACTCGCCTCGAGGAGCTTGCGGGCTGGGACCTCGGCGGACAGCTCGTTCGCGAGTCGTGCGCGCGCTATCGCGAGGAGATGCGCCCCTACCTCTCCTCTCGCCAGGCGCACCTGCAGACGGTCGCCGCCATGGCCGCGGCGCCCTTCACGCACCGAGAGAGCGACAACTGGGCCGTCACGCGCGCCCGCGCGGCCGAGGACTTCTACCAGGAGAAGCGCGAGCTGCTCTTTGAGCTGGTCACGCATCGAGCGCGCATCGTCGACCAGATCGACGCGCTGCTGCGCGCCTACGGCATCCACTCGACGCGCTCCGACCTGTGCTCCCTCGTCTTCGACCACGTGGTGCGCTGCGCGCTGTTCCCCACGCTCATGTCCGAGGAGATGCGCGAGCAGATGCGCGGCATGCGGCTGCTGCACCCGTTTGAGTTCGACTTTGGCGACGACCTCTGCGCGCGCCTGCGCGAGGACCATCCCCGGCTCCTCATGGAGTCCGACTTCCTGGCGCTCTACGTGCTCGCGTCCATGGAGAAGCCCGAGAGGCGCCCCGTGAGCGTGCTGGTGCTGTGTCACCGGCGCTCCATGTCCACCATCAACCAGCGCCTCATCGAGCAGAACGTCGAGAAGGTCGACGTCCGAGTGGTGTGCGACGACGCGGCGCTCCAGGTTGCCCTGGACGAGCGGAACTGGGACCTTGCCGTGCGCGACGAGGACTATCCCACGCTGGTCGAGGAGGTCTCGTGGGACATGGCCTTCCGGGGCGTGCTGAGCGCGGGGGAGCTCAAGATCATTCGAACGATGGCGCTCGACATCCTCTACCGCAAGAACGTCGAGCGGATGCTGGGGGAGGAGAGCTACTTCCACCTGAGCGTCGAGCCGGGGCAGGTGTACCTGAGCGTCCTGGAGGACGTGCTGGGGCGCCTGGTGGACGAGCACCGCATCACGGCCGACGAGGCAGACCTCATTCGGCAGCGCGAGCGCGCGGGCAAGCGTCTCAACCTGGGCGGCATCGCCTTCCCGCACGCCATCACGCCGGTTGAGAGCGACGAGTTCCGCCTCGCGGTCGCGTGCCTGGATGAGCCCGTGACGGACACGGACGACAGGATCGAGCTCGTCATCGTGGTGCTGGCGAGTCAGAGCCAGGCCGACAAGAGCAGCATCTTCACGTACCTGCTCTCCGTGATCGAGGACGCGCGGGCGCGCGGGGAGTCGCTGCCGCGCACGTACGAGGACACGCTGCGCTTCCTCGGCGGCGCTTAGGGGGACCGGATGGGCGGAGTCGTGAGGGCGGCGGAGGCGCTGGCGTACGCGGACGAGGTCTGGGACTGCTATCTGGCGGACCTGGCCGAGCTGGTCGCCGTTCCGAGCGTGGTGGACACGGGCGACGCTCGCGACGGCGCGCCGTGGGGTCGCGCGTGCCGCGAGGCCCTCGACCGCGCACTGGGGATCGCGGAGAGGCTTGGGCTTGCGACCTGCGACGGCGACGGCTATCTCGGTTGGACGGAGCTGCCCCGCGCCGAGTCGGATGGGCGTCACGTGGCCGCAATCGCGCACGTTGACGTGGTGCCTGCCGGGAGCGGTTGGGACACTGACCCCTTTGCGCTCGCGCGGCGTCAGGGGTATCTGCTTGGCCGGGGCGTGCTGGACGACAAGGGCGCTGCCGTGGCCATGCTCTACGCGGCGGCCTTCTTCGCGCGGCTCGGGGAGAGGCGCGGCGTCGGCCTGCGCTGCCTGCTCGGCGCGAGCGAGGAAGCCGGCATGCAGGACGTTCGCTGGTATCGCGCGCATCACGAGCAGCCGCTCTTCTGCTTCACCCCAGACGCCGCGTTCCCCGTGTGCTGCGGGGAGAAGGGCGGCGTGAACGCGTGCTTTGCCTGTGAGGTAGATGCCGACGGCGCGATCGTCTCGCTTTGTGGCGGGACGGCGAGAAACGCGGTTCCGGACGCGGCCGAGGCGGTGCTTCGCGCGGACGCGGCGGGACTGCCGACGGGCGCGGGCGTGACTGTTGAGGCGGCGGGCCCCGGGCTCGCGCGCGTGAGGGCGCGCGGCACGGGTGGCCATGCGGCCATGCCGGGAGGCACGGTCAACGCTGTGGGCGTGCTCGTGGACTATCTGCTGGGCATAGGCGTAGGGACCTCGCGCGAGCGCTCGTTTTTGGAGCTGGAGCAGAGCCTGCTGAGCTGCACGGACGGCTCGGGGTTGGGAATCGACGCCACCGACGACCTCTTCGATCCACTCACCTGCGTGGGAACCGTGCTCTCCACGGACGGGGGACGCTTCGTCCAGCAGCTGGACATCCGCTTTCCCAAGTCGACGACAGCTGGGGCGATTGGCGCCGCGCTGGCGTCAGCGGCGGCGCGGCGCGGCTGCACGGCGGAGGTCACGCATGCGCGGGACCCGTACTTCGTCGACCCAAAGGCTCCGGAGGTCCAGGTTCTTCTCGGCGCGTATGCCGAGGTCACGGAGCGCGAGGCGCGGCCGTTCACTATCGGCGGGGGCACGTACGCGCACCACTTCGACCACGCCGTGAGCTTTGGCCCCCTAGACCCGGCGGACGAGCCGCCCGCATGGGTGGGCCCCGAGCACGGCGCCAACGAGGGCGTCTCCGAGGCGGCGCTCAAGCGGGCGCTCGCCGTCTACGTCCTGGCCTTTGACCGTCTGCTCACGCTGTACGAACGGCGATAGCGGCTCTCGTCCCTCGCCCGCGGGGCCGCCCGCAACCCGCGCGCGCTATCATGGGAGCCCCGAGGCGAAAGGAGTGCCCGATGGTCAGGCTGGTCTTCATCGACTTGGACGACACGTTCGTTGCCCCCGACAAGACCATCCCGCGCGACAACCTCCGCATCCTCGACGTCTCCGCCGAACGCGGGGTCCAGTTCGTCCCCTGCACCGGCCGCAGCCTGCGGGGCGTTCCCCGCGAGCTCCTCGCGCACCCGACCGTTTGCCACGCCGTCTGCGGCGGGGGAGCGCTCGTCTACGACGTTCGGTCGGGCCGGGTCGTCCGCGAGGTTTCCATCGACAGGCCCCTCGTCCGCGCGCTCTACGCAGACGTCCGCGGCCAGCGCGTCGCCTTCGACCTCTTCACCCCGGAGGGCGTCTTCGCATCGCGCGAGAACCTGCCGCTCTACGACCTGGTCGAGATGACCGAGGCCACGCGCCGCATGGTGCTCTCGCGGCGCACCTTCGTCGACTGCGGCACCGAGGAGCTCATCGAGCGCGTCCCCTCGATCTGTCGCGTCAACGTCCTTTTTGCGGACGAGCGCGGCCGCAGGGCGACGCGGGACGCGGTGGCGGCGCGCCCCGGGCTCTTCGGCGCCTCGTCGATACCGATGAACCTTGAGGTGACGAGCGCGGAGGCAACCAAGGGGACGGCGCTGCTATGGCTCTGCGAGCGCCTGGGCGTCGACGTCGCCGACACCGTCGCCTTTGGCGACTCGGAAAACGACGTCTCCATGCTCGACGTCGCGGGCGACGCGGTCGCCATGGAAAACGCCTCCCCCGAGGTCAGGGCGCACGCCCGTCACGTGGCGCCGCGCTGCGAGCTTGCGGGAGTCGCGCGCTACCTCGAGCCGCTGCTCGCCTGAGCCCCGACGTCCCGGGCGCTAGAGCATCACCCAGGGCAGGCGCGACTCGGGCACCATGATGCCGAGAAGGACGATGAGCGTGACGGCGATGATCGCGCCGAGCACGAACTGCATGATGACGTTGCCGGTGTTGCGTCCGGCCTTGCGCTTGATGACGAAGGCGGTCTGGGAGCCGTCGGCCGCTTCGAGCGCGTCGCGGAACGCCTTGGCGCGCTGCGCGCGCGGGCCGCGGCGCTGCCAGACGAGGGCGAGCAGCCCCACGATCAGGACGGCCTCGGTGACGCGGATGGCGATCTGCAGCGCGTCCGGGTCGGTGTGGGAGAGGGCAATGAGGACGAGGGCGCAGGCGGCGGTCACGACGGAGACGACGCCCATGACGGCCGTCTCGTAGGTCTCAGTCCCCTCGATGACCTTGACCATGAGCTCCTCGTCCTTCTCGATGAGGCGCGGAATCTTGACCTTGAGGGCCATGGCGAGCGAGAGCAGCTGCTCCTGACCGGGGAACTCCTGGCCGCTCTCCCACGCGGCGACGGTCTCCTGGCTCACGCCTGCCTTCTCCGCCAGCTTGGCCTGCGACCAGCCGCGCCCCTCGCGCAGCTTGGTGACCGTGGACCCAAACTCCATGCCAGCTCCTGTCGTAGGGGGCCTGTGTTGGGCACATTCTTGCGCATAAGTATGGAGAAAAAATGAAGAATAGAATCAGATATTCAGATAATATTCAGAAAAAGAAAAAGAATATACAAACAAAAATGAGACTCAAGTAGTGATACTTCGGAACAAATCTGCCGTATCGTTTCAGGTTGAGCTTATCACAGGATTACAAATTGAGTAATGAGATGCTGCTCAATATGGGCGATTTACGAAAACCACAGATAAACGGGCCGGCTCATCAAGAGCTGCCTTCGTGCCGACCTGAATTCCTCTGACGGTCTCGATATGCAAAAATTGTGAAGTGACTCCAAATTTTGAAAAGAGAATATGCAGACCTAGAATCTCACCAACGGAATCGGACAGAGGAGGCAGGTATGTGCGAGCTCGTTCTTCCCAAGGTGACCGTCATTCTCCGCGGCTATGAGACCAAGCAGGTCCTCACCGTCGTGGAGCAGCTCGTCGGCACCAAGGTCAACTCCATCGAGGTGGCCAGCAACTCCCCGCACGCGATGGAGTCGATCGCGGCGGCGCGCAAGGAGTTTGGCGCCGAGGTCCACGTGGGCGCCGGCACGGTGAAGAACGCCGAGCTCGCCCGCCAGGCCATCGCCGCCGGGGCCGAGTTCATGCTCTCGCCGATCATGTTCACCCAGGAGATCTTCGACCTCGCCAAGGAGGCCGGCGTCATCACCGTCCCCGCCGCCTTCAGCCCCACCGAGATCCAGAAGATGATCGACATGGGCGCCGACATCGTGAAGGTCTTCCCGGCCGGCCAGCTCGGCCCGGACTACCTCAAGGCCGTCCAGGCGCCGCTCGGAAAGCTGCCGCTCATGGTCGTCGGCGGCGTGAACGTCGCGAACGTCCAGTCCTACTTCGACAAGGGAGCCACCTATGCGGGCATCGGCTCCGGCATCTTCGATCCCGCCGACATCGAGGCGTGCGACGCCCCCAGGCTCGCCGCGTCGATCAAGAAGCTTGAGGAGAGCGTCGTCTGGTAACGGGTCGCGCACGCGACCCCCAAAACAGAGAAGGAGAAGAGCATGGCAGATCTGAGCTTTGACAGCTCCCTCGTCGTCCGCATCGACGAGGAGGGCCTCAGCTGCGAGGACGTGGAGCGCCGCCTGGCGGGCGTCCTCGAGGAGCAGGGCTACGTGAAGGACACCTACGCCCAGGCGATCGTCGACCGCGAGGCGAACTTCCCGACCGCGCTCGACATGGGCGGCCTCAACGTCGCCATCCCGCACTGCGACGTCGTGAACGTCAACAAGGCGGCCATGTGCATGGGCGTCCTGGCCAACCCCGTCGACTGGCACAAGATGGACGAGCCCGACGAGACCTGCAAGGTCTCCGTCGTGTGCATGCTGGCCCTCACCGAGGCCCACGCCCACCTCGAGATGCTCCAGAAGGTCATCGCCTTCGTCCAGGACCAGGAGCTCGTCGGCAAGGTCATCGCGGCGCAGGACGCTGACGAGGTCTTCTCGCTCGCCGGCTCGCTGCTCGTCTAGCGGCCCGTCCCACCATCAGGTAAGAGGCGCACCACAGGGGTGCGCTCAAGGCTCTCTTTGAGAGAAAGGAACGAAAATGGCAAAGCGTGTTCTCGTGGCCTGCGGAAACGGCGTCGCCACCTCCACCGTCGTCGCCGCCAAGATCAAGGACTACTGCGCCGACCACGGCGTGGCGATCCAGGTCACCCAGTGCAAGATGCTCGAGCTCCACGACAAGGCCAACGACTACGACCTCGTGGTCACCTCCGGCAAGTTCAAGGACGCCGACGTCAAGACCCCGATCATCATGGCCATCGCCCTGCTCACCGGCATCAACGAGCAGGCCACGCTCGACAAGATCGTCGAGGCGCTCAAGGACTAGCTGACGCCCCGCGGACACGTCCGCTGGCGTGCGGGTCCCGTCGCCCCGCGTTCTTCTCGACCGTCCTCAATGTGAGAAAGGAAAGGCATGGACGCATTCCTTGAGACAGTCCGCACTGTCTTCCAGGCGCTCATCAACGCCGGCGCCTACGTCATGCTGCCGATCATCATCACGATCATCGGCCTCGTCTTCCGCATGAACATCGGCAAGGCGTTCAAGAGCGGCATCACCATCACCTGCGGCTTCGTGGGCATCAACCTGCTCGTGAACCTGCTCAAGTCCGCGGTCTCCCCGGCCGCGAGCGCGATGGTCGCCAACTTTGGCCTCAACCTCGACGTCACCGACGTCGGCTGGGGCGCCATCTCCTCGGTCACCTGGGCCTCTCCCATCGTGGCCTTCCTGGTCTTTGAGATCCTGGGCATCAACATCCTGATGCTCGTCCTCAAGCTCACCAGGACCATGGACGTCGACATCTGGAACTACCACCACATGATGATCGCCGGCATCCTCGTCTTCTTTGTGACGAACAACATCGTCTGGGCCCTCATCGCCACGGCCTTCACCGCCGTCATGACGCTCAAGTTCGCCGACTGGACCTCGCCTTTGATCGAGCACTTCTTCGGGATTCCCGACGTCACGCTCCCGACGATCTCCTACACGTCGTCGATCATCATCGCTGCCCCGCTCAACTGGGTCATCGACCGCATCCCCGGCCTCAACAAGGTCAACGTCTCCATCCGCAACGTCCAGAAGTACCTCGGCATCTTCGGCGACCCGATGATGCTGGGCCTCATCCTGGGCTGCGCCATGGGCGCCCTGGCCCTGATGCCGATCGACCAGATCTTCCTCACGGGTGTCAACGTCGCCGCCGTCATGGTCCTCATGCCCAAGATGACCGCCATGTTCGTCGAGGGCCTCATGCCCATCTCCGACGGCGCCCAGAAGTTCACGACCAAGCACTTCGGCGGCCAGTCGCTCTCCATCGGCCTCGACGCCGCGGTCGTCGTGGGCAACCCCGAGGTCATCACCACGGCCCTCATCATGATCCCGGTCACGATCTTCCTGGCCTTCGTCCTCCCGGGCAACCGCATGATGCCGCTGGCCGACCTCTCCGTCGTCACGTTCCGCGTCGCCCTCGTCGTCGCCCTCTGCCGCGGCAACGTGTTCCGCTCCATCCTCATCTCCATCCCGGTGATGGCCGCCATCCTGTACGCCGGCACCTTCGCCGCCCCGTACCTCACGGACCTGGCCACCTCCACCGGCCTGTCCTTCGATGGCCAGATCGCGTCCATGGCCGGCCCGTCGCTCACGCAGACCGCCATCGTCTTCTGGACCTGCATCTCCGAGAACGCGATCATCCTCGTTCCGGTCGCCATCGTCGTCTTCGTCGCCGTCTGGTTCCTCGTCGAGAAGAAGATCGGCATGGAGAAGATCGAGGCCTACGCGGCCGAGTACGAGGAGATGGAGTAGTCGCCCATCTCAGCTGAGGTGGTGGGTGCCGCCGACGGGGCGGCGCCCACCCCATACCCATAGGGGGAAACCATGGAACGTGCTATTGACAAGCTCGAGCCCTTCCAGCGCGCCATCTCCAAGGCCCACCTGGCCGCGGCCGGCGTCGCCGTGGACTCGCTCGAGAACCCCGACAAGCCCCTCATCGCGATTGCGAACAGCTGGAACGAGGTGTGCCCGGGCCACGAGCCGCTTAGGAAGCTGGCGGAGGAGGTCAAGAAGGGCGTCCTCGAGGCCGGCGGCGAGCCGATCGAGTTCAACACGATCGGTATGTGCGACGGCATCGCCCAGGGCCATGCGGGCATGCGCTACTGCCTGCCCCACCGCGAGATCATCGCCGACTCCTGCGAGGCCATGATCGTGGGCGAGGGCTGCTTCGACGGCGTCGTCTACCTCGGCAGCTGCGACAAGATCATCCCCGCCATGCTCATGGCGGCGGCCCGCATCGACCTGCCCTCGGCGCTCGTGACCTGCGGCCCGTGCTACGACGAGATCAAGCCGTCCGAGTCCAAGGCCCTGCGCGCCCGCTTCCTGGCCGGCGAGGCCACCGAGCGCGACGTCATCGAGGGCACCCTGCGCTACTACACCGGCCCCGGCGTCTGCCCCTTCCTGGGCACAGCCAACACCATGGGCTGCCTGACCGAGGGCCTCGGCATGATGCTGCCCAACGGCGCGCTGTGGCCGTCGTCCACGAGCCAGCGGCGCTTCTCGGCCCGCCAGACCGGCGCGGCCGTCGTCGACCTCGTCCGTCGCGGCATCAAGCCGTCCGACATCATGACGCAGGCGGCGATCGACAACACCGTCAAGCTGCTCGCCTCCATCGGCGGCTCGCTCAACGCCCTCATCCACCTGCCCGCCCTCGCCGCCGAGCTCGGCCTGGAGTGCACGTGGACCCAGGTGGCGGAGATTACCTCCAAGACGCCCGTCATCTGCAACGTCGTGCCCAACGGCGACATCTCCTGCGTGAACCTCTACAAGGCCGGCGGCATCCCCGCCGTCCTCGAGACCATCGCGGGCGACCTCGACACGTCGGTCATGACGGTCACGGGCAAGACGCTCGCGGAGAACCTCGAGACCTCGGTGCTGCGCTGCGACCGCTCGGTCATCCGTACCCAGGACGACCCCGCCTCCGTGGCCAACGGCATCCAGGTGCTCTACGGCAACCTGGCCCCCGAGGGCGCGCTCGTCAAGACCAGCGCCGTGCCCGCCGACCAGCACGTCTGGAGCGGCACTGCCATGGTCTTTGACTCCGAGGAGGAGGCCTTCGAGGCCTACAACGCCCACGCCATCAAGCCGGGCACGGGCGTCATCATCCGCTACGAGGGCCCCAAGGGCGGCCCCGGCATGAAGGAGCTCCACCGCGTCACCGAGATCATGAAGGGCATCCCCGACTCCGCCGTCATCACCGACGGGCGCTTCTCCGGCGCATCGGGTGGCCTCTCGGTGGGCTATCTCTGCCCCGAGGCCTTCGACGGCGCCCCGATCGCGCTCGTCGAGAACGGCGACAAGATCAACATCGACCTCACCAGAAACCTCATCGAGGTGGAGGTCACAGACGAGGAGTTCGCCCGCCGCAAGCAGGGCTGGAAGCCCGTCGTCCACGAGAACGGCGGACACCTCCTGGCGCGCTACGCCCGGCAGGTGAGCTCGGCCAAGACGGGCGCGGTCATCGGGTAGTCCGACGCGCCCGGTCCCGCCGGGGACGGGCGGCGCCCTGGGAGATGGCGTCGCCCGGCCCCGTCCCTCATTGTGTGCGCTGTCGGGACTCCGCCGCGTCTTCGAGGCTCGCGGCGGCGGCCAAGGGTAAAATACCCACCGGACGGTGTGCATTATGGGAAAGGGACACGACGTGTCGGATTCGTTTGTTGTCGCGTCGTGTGCGGCGACGTTTGGCATCTTTGACACAAGCGCGGTCGAGCGGCTGGAGGCTGCGGGATGCACGGTGCGCGTCAACCCGTACGGACGGCCGCTCTCCGGGGACGAGATCGTCGAGCACGCCCACGACTGCGACGCAATCGTGCTCGGCAACGACTACCTTGACGCCGCGACCATGGAGAAGCTCCCCCGACTGCGCCTCATCGCGCGCCACGGAGCGGGCTTCGACGGCATCGACTTCGCCTGCGCCACGCGGCGCGGCATCACGATCACCAACACCCCCGGGGCCAACCGCGAGGAGACGGCCGACCTCACCTTTGCGCTCATCCTCGACCTGGCTCGCATGATCACCCAGACCGTGACGCAGCTCAAGTCCGGCGTGTGGAACAAGATTCCCGGGAGGAGCCTCTACGGCAAGACCATCGGGATCATCGGCGTGGGCGCCATCGGCATGGCGGTCGCGGCGCGCGCGATGGGCTTTGGGATGGACATCCTGGGCTACGACATCGTCCAGCGCCCCGAGGCGTCCCACTACGGGTTGCTCTACACGGGCCTCGACGAGCTGCTCGAGAAGTCCGACGTCGTGACCATCCACGCGCCGCTCACCTCGGCGACGCGCAACCTGTTGGGTGCCCGCGAGTTTCGCCGCATGAAGGAGGGCGCGCTGCTCATCAACACGGCGCGCGCCGGAATCGTGCGTGAGTCCGCGCTCGAGCGCGCACTGCTCTCGGGCAGCCTGGGGGGCTACGCCGTCGACGTCTACGAGCGCGAGCCGCCGACGCTGCCCAAGTTCTACGATCTGCCCAACGTCCTCACGACCCCGCACATCGGCTCGGCGACGCTCGAGGCAAACCGTCGCATGGGCGACGTGGTGGCAGACAACATCATTGCCTTCAAGGACGGAAAGGAGCCGCCCAACCGCGTGACGTTCGCGGACCGCGTGCGCTTCTCGTGAGCCGGGAGGGCTCGGGACCAAAGGAGACGCTGTGCTCAAGCTCGTGTTCGTGGACATGGACGGGACCTTCCTCGACTCCGCCAAGGCCATCACCCCCGAGAACGCCTCCGCGCTCGACGCCGCGGCGTCCGCTGGGGTCATGGTGGTTCCCTGCACCGGCCGCAACCTCGCGGGGCTGCCGCCCGAGCTGCTCGCCCATCCCAGCGTTCGCTACGCCGTCTGCGCCAACGGGGCCGTCGTGGCTGAGGTCGCCGGCGGGCGGACCCTGCGCGAGGTGACCATCGACAAGGACCTGGTGCTCAGCCTCTACCAAAGGCTCCGCGACCGGCCCGTCACCTTCGACCTGTTTGCCGACGGAACCGTCTACGCCGAGCGTGAGCGCTTCTCGCTGATCGAGCGGCTCGAGCTCAGCGAGGCCACCAAGGAGTTCGTCCGCAGCGTGCGCACCGTCTACGACGCGAGCCTGGAGGACCAGCTCTCGCGCATCGGCGAGGTGTGCCGGCTGAACGTCTTCTACCGCCGCCCCGAGGACCGCGACGCGGTCTGCGCGCTCGTCGACGCCGAACCCTCCCTCAGGCGCGCCTCCTCGCTGCCCTGCAACATCGAGGTCACCGATCGCCGCGCGCACAAGGGGGCCGGGCTGCTGTGGCTCTGCGAGCACCTGGGCGTCGCGCCGCAGGACTGCATCGCCTTCGGCGACGGTGACAACGACCTCACGATGCTGGCCGCCGCTGGCGACGGCGTCGCCATGGCAAACGCCGCGCCCGAGGTCAAGGCTGCCGCCGACCACCTGACCGCGTCCTGCGACGAGTCGGGCGTGGCGCGCTACCTCGAGCCAATCCTCGCGTCCCTGGCGCCGGCGTCCACGAACTAGCCGCTCTCGGCGAGGGCGCAGACGAGACCCCTGACCTCGTCTGCCCCGGCGGGGGAGTCGGTCGCCACGAACACCGTGTCGCTTCCGGCGACCGTGCCGAGCACGTGGGCGAGGCGCGCCTCGTCGACGGCCCTCGCCACGCTCGTCGCGGTGTCGGGCTGGGTGAGCACCACCACGAGGCTCTGGCCCGGCGCGCTTCTCGCCTCTATGACGAACTCCGAGAGCACGAGCTGCAGATTGAGGTCCTCCTCGAGGACGTAGAGCCCTCCCGCGAGCTTTCTCAGGTGCATCTCGGAGACGTCGCGCGAGACTGTCGCCTGCGTGCAGGGAAAGCCCCGCTCGACGAGCGCCTCCACGAGCTCGTTTTGCGTCCGTATGGACTGGCCGCGCACGATGGCGCGGATCGCCTCCTGCCTGCCATTGCTGCGCTTCATGATCTCCTCCTCGGGCCTGCTCGGACCGCGCCCGCGCCTCGCCGCCTGACGTCGGCGCGCCGCGGGCCGCGAGCGCCCTCACATGTCGATGGGAAACTCGTCGCCGAGCGCGTTCACCACGTCTGAGCTGGTCTGGCGAAGCCACGCGATGGGGTCCGCCTCCTCGGCGAGGCCCGGGTGCGCGGCGGCGAGCTCGGGCGTGTAGTCCTTGAGGGCGTAGACCGCAAAGCTCGTCCCGTCGGTGTGCATCACAAGCGGGGTCCACCGGACGTTCTCGATGCTGACGTCGTCGTCCTTCACAAAGTCGCAGCTCAGCATTCCCTCGAGCTCGTTTCTGATGCGCTTCACCTCATGGTTGCTCGTGAAGTTTCCGAGCGAGTAGGCAACGAGCGTCCTGTTTCCGCCCTCGCCCGTGAGCCACGTCACGGGGCCGATCACGTGCGGGTGCGAGCCCAGCACCACGTCGACGCCCAGGTCGGCGAGGTACTGCGCGTACTCGCGCTGGGTCTGGTCGGCCTCCATGAGGTTCTCGGTGCCCCAGTGCATGGCGACAAGCACCACGTCGGCCTGCTCGCGTGCGCGCTCTACGTCGGCGGCGATGCGGTCCCTGTCGATGAAGCTGACGGCGTAGTCGGGCAGGTCCTCGCGCTCGTAGCCGTTGACGCCGTAGGTGTAGTCGAGAAGGGCGAACGTGATGCCCTCCCGTTCCACCAGGGCGAGCTCGTCGGCCTCCTGCGCGCTCGACGCGGTACCGGCAAAGGCGACGGGCTTTGAGTTCCAGACGGAGCGCGAGTGCTCGTTGGCCCCGTAGGAGCCCCAGTCGTAGGAGTGGTTGGAGGCCGACCCCACGAGGTCAAAGCCCGCGTCCACGAGGGCGTCCGCCATCTGGTCGGTTGTGTTGAAGGAGGGGTAGCCCTTGGGGCCGATGTCGTCCCCGCCCAGATGGGTCTCCTGCTTCACATAGGCAAGGTCAGCGGCCTGAACGTAGTCGCGGATCGGCGCGTAGATGGGGGTGTAGTCGTAGTCCCCGTCGCCCGTCTCCCCGGCCTGGGCGTCCGCATAGGCGGCCATCTCGATCTCCGGGAGGTTGTCGCCCACGGCCACAAAGCTGACCCGCGTTGGGCCCTCGAGGGCCGGGGGCGTCTCGGGAGCCGGCGCCAGCGCCGCGCGGATGCCGAGCGCGCATCCTACCACAAAGAGGGCGGCGAGCACGATCACGACGGGGAGGAGTTGCGTCTTCTTCTGGCGTGCGCGGGCTGGTCGGGCCTGGGCGGCCGGGCGACTTGCGGGCTTGCCCGGTGCCGCGGGCTCGATCGGCGTTCCCCGGCGGTGCGGCTTGAGCCGCTGTCGCTCGTTCTTCTCGGCCATGGCGTGTCCCACCTTCTCCTTGCGGGGCATATGCGAACACTATACGCCCGCGAACGCTCAGGATTTGCGCCTCGTTCGGGGAATCGGCGGGCGCCCCGCCCCCGGCTCCGCGAGGTTACGCTCCGCTGACGCGCGTCGCCCACCCCTGCGCTAGACTATCAGGCGAGAAAATCGCGACCCCGCAACGACCACGGGAGGTTCCATGTCAGACGTCCTCGAGCGCTTCCTGCGCTACGTCCAGGTCGACTCTCCGTCAGACCCCGACAACCTCGATCAGACCCCGTCGACCCCCTGCCAGCACGACATGGCGCGCCTGCTCGCGGACGACCTCGAGGCCATCGGCTGCGAGAACGTCACGGCAGACGAGCACGCCTACGTCACGGGCTTCCTGCCCGCCTCGGCCGGCGCGGAGGACCTGCCGGCGCTCGTGCTCTGCGCGCACATCGACTCCTCGCCCGACGCCCCGGCCCACGGCGTGCGCCCGCACGTGGTGCGCTACGAGGGCGGCCCGCTCGTCTCGGGCGTCGTCGACGGCGAGCCGGTCCAGACCACGCCCGAGCAGGTCCCCGACCTCGCGCGGTTCGTGGGACAGGACATCGTCTGCTCCGACGGCACCACGCTGCTCTCCGCCGACGACAAGGCCGGCGTCGCCGAGATCATGGCGCTGCTCGCCCGCCTGGCGGAAAACCCCGCGCTGCCGCATCCCCGCATCGTCGCGGCCTTTGTCCCGGACGAGGAGATCGGCCACGGCGCGAGCCTGCTCGACGTCGAGGCGCTCGGCGCGTGCGGCGGCTACACCGTGGACGGCGAGGCGCTCGGCGAGTTCAACTACGAGTGCTTCTCGGCCAGCGAGGCCACGGTCATCATTCGCGGCGTGATGGTGCATCCCGGCGCCGCCAAGGACGTCATGGTCAACGCCATCACCGTGGCGAGCGAGTTCCAGCAGATGATTCCCGCCGCGCAGCGCCCCGAGCACACCGAGGGCCGCGAGGGCTTCTTCCACCCCACCGACATCGAGGGCACCGCCTCCGCCGTCACCCTCACCTACATCCTGCGCGACTTCGACGCCGATGCCTTCGCGCGCCGCGAGCAGACCATGCGCGACGTCGCCGCCTTCCTCAACGCCCGCTACGGCGAGGGTACGGTGAGCGTCTCCATCCGCCCGCAGTACCGCAACATGGCAGAGAAGTTCGGCCCCGCCGACCAGCGTCTCATTGACTTTGCGCTCGAGGCCAACCGCGAGGTGGGGATCGACCCCGTCGAGGTCCCGGCGCGTGGCGGCACTGATGGCGCCCAGCTCACCTTCCGCGGCCTGCCGTGCCCCAACCTCGCGACGGGCGGCTACAACGCCCACTCCGTCCGCGAGTTCGTGCCGGTGCGCAGCCTCGAGCTCACCGTCGACATGCTGGAGCGCCTCGTGGCGAAGTTCGCCGCCACGGCTCCCGGCGGAGAGGCGTAGGGACCCGTGGAGCTCGTCGTTCTTGCCGCCGTGGAGGTCGTGCTGCCGGTGCTCGCGCTGCTGCTCGAGCACATGGGTAACGTGCGCCTCTCCGAGCGGCATCACCGCCACCACGACACCTACGTCGTGCCGGTCTCGTTCGCCCGCGGCCTCGTGCTGGCCATGGCGTTCATGAGCGTGCTGGGGTTTGTCCTGGGCTGGCTCTGCGCGATGCTCGAGTTTCTGCCCAGCCCGCTGCCGGTGTTCGCGTTCTTTGACGCGTTCATCGTCACGTGCTTTGCCGGGTGGGCCATCCTTAACCGCTACAAGGTCTCGGTCTTTGGCTCGCGCCTGGTCATCACGCCGTTCGTCGGGCACGACGCGTCCGTCCGATTTGACGACATCGACCTGCTCAGGTGGGTCGGGCTGCGCAAGGGCTCGGGGTACCGTGACCTCGTCATCTGGGCGCGCGGCCGGCGCGTGGGCCGCATCTCCGGCATGGTGGACGTGGAGCAGATCCTCATGGCCATGGACCGCTTTGACGCGCTTCCGCGCGTGGAGGGGGGAATCATCTCGTGATCAAGCTCGTTCTTTCGGACATGGACAACACGCTCATTCCGCTGGGCGAGAAGCACGTGAGCCCGCGCACCATCTCCGCCATCCACGAGCTCATGGACGCGGGCGTGCGCTTTGGCCCCGCCACCGGTCGCGACACCGTTGAGCTGCTGCGCTTCTTTGACATGGACGAGTCCTGCTTCAAGACGGGCATCCTCTCCAACGGCAAGCGCATCCGCCTTGACGGCGCCTACGTCCAGATGACGCTCATCCCGCGCGACGCCCTCGAGCGGATCGATGCGGCGCTGCGCCCCGAGCCGGGCATGTTCCTCGTGTGCTACCCCGAGCAGACCAACCTGCTCTATCCCGCGTATGGCGTGGGCACCACCGACGATGAGCTCGCCTATTACGCCCGCCGCACGCGCTTCACCGGCATCGCCGTCGACCAGATCCCCGACGAGGACTACATCGCGGCGACCATCGCCTGCCCGGAGGACCCCGAGCACATGGAGCGCTGCCGGCAGATCGTGGCCGAGGCAGCGCCGGACATGCGGATCGCGTCGCCCATCTCGGGCTGGTTTGACATCATGCCGCAGGGTGTCTCCAAGGCCGCCGGGCTCGACGTTCTTCTCGACGCGCTGGACATCACGGCCGATGAGGTCGTCGCATTTGGCGATGCCGAGAACGACCTCGAGATCCTGCGCAAGGTCCGCCACTCCGTGGCCGTGGCCAACGCCACCGACGAGGTCCTGGCCACCGCCAACTATCGCGTGGGCTCCGTCGCTGACGAGGGCGTGGCAGACGCGCTGCTCGAGATCGCCCGCGCCACCCGAGCCGGCGAGATGCCCGCGTTCCTGCAGTGAGAGGGGCTGTTGGTCGTGACAGCTGTGCCAGGTTGCGGGTTGACAGTTGCGTCAGGTTATATTGTCAACTCGGAACGAGTTGACAATATAACCTGACGCAACTGTCAACCCGCATAACCTGACGCAACTGTCAACCCGCGGTCCGTTACGACCGCCAAGTCCAGACGAGGAGGTTCAGCCATGATCAAGCTCATTGCGTCAGACATGGACGGCACGCTGCTGGACGGCGACGCCCAGGTTCCCGAGGAGACCTTCGAGCTCATCCACGCCCTGCACGAGAAGGGCGTGCGCTTTGTGGCCAGCTCAGGGCGTCGCTATGACACGCTGCGCTGGTTCTTTGGGCCGGTTGCGGACGAGATGGACTATGTGGCATCGCTCGGCACGCAGGTCTACGCCGACGGTCGCCTACTCGACCGCGAGGTCTTCTCGACCATCGCGGTGATGCGCCTGTTTGAGACCACGCAGCTCTTTGACTGCATCCATCTTGCGCTCTATGACGCCACGCACACCTATCTGCTCAACGACCAGAGCTCCTACCTGCGCGAGCTTGACAAGGACCTCCCCAACGCCGAGCGCATCTTCGACCCGCCCTCGCCGGACGTGAGCATCATCAAGGCCGCCGTGTGCTGTGAGCTGCCCGAGCAGCTCATGGACATGGCCTACGTTCTCGAGCGCGAGCTCTCCGAGTGGTTCACCTTCCTGCCGAGCGGCTCGCGCTGGATCGACGTGGTGCCGCGCCACGTGAACAAGGCAACGGGGCTCGAGCAGGTGCTGCGTTACTGGGGCATCGACCGCAGCGAGGTCGTGGCCTTTGGCGACTCCATGAACGACTACGCGATGCTGCGCTACGTGGGGCACCCCTACGTGATGGAGAACGCCCGCTACGCCGTGCGCCAGATCGGCCAGCGCGTCATCAGCCGCAACACCGAGCACGCCGTTCAGGCCACGATGCGCGAGATCCTCGAGGGCCTGTAGCCGGCAAGTTGACAATATAACCTGACGCAACTGTCAAAGTTGACAATATAACCTGACGTAATTGTCAACTGGTCGGGGGTGGGGCGGTGCGGCGTGGCTGCGTTGGCGAAAAAGGCCCGAAGTGCGCCCTCCGCCGGAGGGCGCACTCGTGAAGGGCTTCTTGGCTGGGCGGCCAACTGGCCTTTGTGGCTTGGCGCGTCGGCCCGATCGAGGGGCTCTGACGAGAGGCGATGCACTTTGGGGCAAAAATGCCAACAACCTAGAGGTTTTCTGCCGCGGACCGCTTCTCGCGCATGCGGAGGAAGTGCTGGTACGCGCCGATGAGGTTGGCGTCGTTGAAGAAGCGGCAGGTCACGATCTCAACCTCGGGGAAGTCGTAGAGCAGCTCCGCGTTGAAGCGGCGATGAGCATCCCGCACGCCCTCGATGAAGAGCGGGTTTTTGCTGATGCCGCCGCCCAGGCAGATGCGCTCCGGATCGAGCCAGCACTGGATGTTGTGAATCTGCATCGCGATGCCGTCGCACACGTCGCTAAACACGCGCGCGGTGACCTCGTCGCCCTCCTCGAGCCAGGTGAAGAGCTGGCGCCCGTCGCAGCGCTCGATGCCCTTGGCCTCGGCCAGGCGCCGACACATGCCAAACGTGGAGCACTCCGTCGACCAGGCGCCGTCGTCGCGCAGCTCGCTGTCTTTGCGCGGGAGCTTGGAGTACATCATCGAGGCCTCGCCGGAGTAGAGGTGCGCGCCCTTGTAGAGCTCTCCGTTGATCACCGTGCCGCCGCCGATGCCCGTCCCAAAGGTGAGCACCACGCCGGACCGGACGCCCTGCAGGTTGCCCACGGCGAGCTCGGCCATCGTGGAGCAGCGGGCGTCGTTTTCCACCTCGACGGGCAGGCCAAAGCGCTTCTCCCACGCGGTGACGTCCGCGTTGAAGTTGTACTTGAGCGCGCCGCCGGTGTGGAGGTACTTGCGGTCGACGTCGATCACGCCGGGCATGGAGAGCGCGATACCCTCAACGGGCCCCAACTGCGCAAGCACGCCCTCGAGGGCCTCGAGGAAGGGGCCCTGGTCCTCGGACTCGGGGTCCGGCGTGGGGACCTCCCCTTGGAGCTGGATGTCGGTGCCCTCCATCGCGCAGTACTTGATGGCGGTTCCGCCCACGTCAAAAACGGCGAGCCTGGTCATGTCTCCTCCTGTCACGGGATCTGCGGTGCCATCGTAGCGCGAGGCAGGCGGGGGATGGGCGCCGCGTCGGCGAACGGGCGGCTCGGCGACGCGGACCCGCACGCTATACTGGGCGAGAAGGACGTGCCTCCCAGCTCGAGAAGGGAACCATCATGAGATTCGTTCTGACCGGCGACTCCGATTGCCCCATCGCCCGCATCGCGCTCGCGCAGGGCGAGTCCGTGCGGACCGAGAGTGGAAGCATGGTGTACTCCCGCGGGGTCGAGATCACGGGCGGGCTCAACACCAAGAAGAAGGGCCTCGGCGGCGTGTTCAGCGCCATCGGTCGCAGCATCACGAGCGGCGAGTCCATGTTCATCACCACGGCCACCGGCACCTCCGCAGACGGCGAGATCGCCATCGCCCCGCCCATCCCCGGCAAGATCATGGAGCTCGCGATTGATGACGCTCACCAGTATCGCCTGAACACCGGGGCGTTTCTCGCCTGCGACGAGGGCGTGGACTACACGATGGTGAGCCAGGGCGTCTCCAAGGCGCTCTTCGGCAACACGGGAGGCCTCTTCGTGATGGAGGTGCACGGTGCGGGCTCGCTTTTGGTCTCCGCGTTTGGCGACGTCCTGGTGCTCGACGTCACGCCCGACGAGCCACTGGTCGTGGACAACGAGCACGTGGTGGCGTGGGACGCCGCCCTTGACTACCGCATCGAGGTCGCGAGCGGCATGCTCGGCTTCACGACGGGAGAGGGCCTGGTGAACACCTTCGTCGGCAGCGGCCGTGTGTACATCCAGACGCGCAACCTCGCAAACCTGGCCCAGGCGATGCACCCGTACCTGCCCACGCAGTCCAACTAGGCGCCGCGCGCAACTGCGGACGCGCAGCGGCAGGCGAGAAGAGCGGCCCTCACGGCTCGCCCGGCGCCCGCTCGCCGTTGCGGTCTATGCTGCGGCTGGGCACGAACCAGCGCCCGCGCTCCCAGAAGAGCCGCCGGCGCGCGCGAAGCCGCAGCTCAACGTCCCAGACCATGATGACGGTCCCGAGCTCCCAGCGCCCGACCACGCGCGTGAGCGTGCTTGCGACGATGGGGAAGCTGCGCCCGTCCGCCCACGAGATCTCGAGCGGGCGCGTGTGGCCGTCCGCCTCGGTCACCGACCTCACGCAGACGTAGGTGCGCTCGTCGTAGCCGGGTATGCCGTTGGTGCCGCCGAGCAGCCGGGACATGCCGCCCCCTTCCCGCGCGTTGGATACGAACCTGTGTTCGAGTATATACCCCGACCGGACAACAATTGACGCGAGCGAGGGCTACGGCGGCGCAACAAATGAATACCCCCCACGCGTAAATTACTTAAGAACACTGAAATACCAGTTCAATCGCTTGAAAAATGGCTAGGGGGGTATACTCAATTTGACTTGCGAGTTGTCAGGTAATCTCGCGAGGACACTCGAATGAGCAACTTGGGACATGCTTGCTCCCCCAGGCGCTCGAGCCGTTCGCTCGCCCGGGGGATGGCGTCTCAGTTCGTGTCTCCTCGCCGTGGTCGCTCTTGGCCTAAGGAGGTTGGAGCCGTGGCAGAGAAGGTCCCCGCCGTGCAGGGGAGCATCCTCCCCGACGTCATTGACGGCCGGCACACCTACGCCTGGGAGCGGGTGCTGATCTACCTTGCCCAAACCGGCGGGGACGGCGATGGCTCGATCGTGAGCAAGGGGGAGGTCGCCTGGGCGCTGGGGCTCAGCCCCAACACGACGGACTATGCCATGACGCTGCTGCGCCGGCGTGGGCTGGTCAGCGCCTCCCAGCGCCATGCCCCTGACGGCGGCCAGCTCGCCAACGTCTACCGCCTGACGCAGGAGGGCGCGCTCGAGGCCGCGCGCCTCATGCTCCGCGCGTTCACGCCGCGGGCGAGCGCCGCCGCATCCGCGTAGCGCGCGACAGGCACCCCCGGCGTCCGTCACGCGGGCTTCGGCCCGAGCGAGTTGTGGAGATGCGTACATATTCGAGTCTGTTGTTGCACACAAGGGCGCTAGTCGGTATAGTTATTTCTTGCACACACGAGGTGCACCCATTGCGGGGTGGAGCAGTCTGGTAGCTCGTCGGGCTCATAACCCGAAGGTCGTAGGTTCAAATCCTGCCCCCGCGACCATACAAAGTCAGCCCGGAGGTCATGCGGCCTCCGGGCTTTTTCGTCTTGCCGCAACCTCGCTCGCGCGGTCGGCCCGCCCAGGGCGCCCCCGCCACCTCCGTAACCGCTCGCGGACAAATCCAAGCCGCTCGCGGCAATCGTCCCCGACTCGCTTTCAGCTTCCCGCACGTCAATTCTCCCCAAAACACCCACATCTACCAGCATTTCCGCATGCCTGAAAACCGTTTGGTACCACTTGAAAAATCGTTCCGGTACGATTTGACAAGCGGTACCACATCACATAGATTCATCCCAGAACAAAAAGAGAATCGCCTGCTACTGATACCTGCCCGCTCGCCCAATTCAATTCGACGTCTGCTGGCGCATTGCCATAGAATCGTTCCAAAGGCGCCTTGGCGCCCCGCAAATGAGCGCCTGCCAGACGTCTGGTTTTCCGAATTTGCCAGTGTGCCCGCGAGAAGCGCGGGCAGCCCTATCGGAGGAGGTTCCAGCCATGGCCGACAAGCCCACCAAGATTCTGCTGCTCACTCACGGCGGCTGGGGGGAGGCGCTCACGGAGAGCCTCAAGATGATCCTCGGCGCCATCGACTGCGTCCACGAGATCGCCCTCAAGCCCTCCTACACGCTGCCCGAGTACATGGGCATGGTCCGCGAGTACGTGGACACCATCTCTCCCGACTCCCTCATCATCACCGATCTGTTTGGCGGCACGCCCTCCAACGTGGCGGCCGCCATCGGCAACCAGACCGGCATCAAGGTCTTCTGCGGCCTCAACGCGCCCATGCTGCTTGAGGCCTGCGTCGAGCTTCAGGGTGACGGCAAGCTCGACTTTGACACGATCCTCGCTGCAGGAGCCAGTGCCTGCAAGGATGTTGTGGCAGAAGTCAAGGCAAACATGAGCTAGGTGGAAAGGAGGAAAAGATGGGAAACATTGTTCTGACGCGCGTAGACTCTCGTCTCATCCACGGGCAGGTCATGACCAAGTGGGTCAACCAGGTCCAGGCCAACAAGATCGTCGTCGTGAGCGACGAGCTGGCCGCCGATGAGTTCATGAGGAGCATCTACCTCATGTCCGCGCCCACCGGCGTCGAGGTCGTCTGCCTCTCCGAGGCCCAGGCCGCCGAGAGCTACGCCGCCGACGTCTTTGGCGCCGGCAACGTGCTGCTGCTGCTCCCGAGCCTCAAGGCCCTCAAGAGCGTCTACGACCAGGGCGTCAAGGTCACGTCCGTGCAGGTCGGCGGACTGGGCGGCGGCCCGGAGCGCAAGGTCGTCTTCCAGAACATCACCCTCGACGACGCCGACGCGGCCATTCTCGACGAGCTCGCGGCCGACGGCGTCAAGATCGTGTTCCAGACGATCCCCGAGGACGCCCCGCAGGACGTCGACTCCATCCTGAAGAAGTACCGCGGCTAGGCACGGGTGGCCCAAAGCCGCCCCGCCTCGCCCCGCGCGACGTCGTCCCCCCGCGCCGCGCACCCCGCGCGACCTCGCGTCGCACACCCGTGTTAGTTTCGTCCCTTAGGAGGTACCTATGGGTACTATGGGCATCGCAATCGCGATGGGCATCTACTACTGGTTTGCCCGTCTGCGCTTTGGCTACACCCTCTCCAGCGCCCTGCTCCAGCCGGCCACGATCGGCGTGTTCGTTGGCCTTCTGACCGGCGAGATGGTGCTCTCGATGCAGATCGGTGCAGCCCTCCAGCTCGTCTACCTCGGCGTCACCTCGACGCCCGGCGGCAACGTCCCCAACGACCCGTGCCTGGCCGGCGTCATCGCCATCCCGCTCGGCGTCATGTCCAACATGAGCCCCGAGCTCGCCGTGGCCCTGGCCGTCCCGTTTGGCGTCATCGGCGTCTTCGTGGACCAGCTGCGCCGCACCACCAACGCCATCTGGGTCCACATGGCCGACAAGTACGCGGAGGACGCCAACACCGGCGGCATCATGCGCTGCGCGTTCGTGTTCCCGGCCCTCATGGGCTTTTTGATCCGCTTCCCGTTCGTCTTCGTCATCGACCTGTTTGGCGCTGAGTGGGCCAACGCCCTCATCGCGGCCCTGCCCGAGGTGCTGATCCACTCCTTCGAGGTCATGGGCGGCATCCTGCCCGCGCTCGGCTTCGCCCTCACGATCATGGTCATCGGCAAGAAGGAGCTCATCCCGTTCTTCTTCCTCGGCTACTTCGCCGTTGCCTATCTCCAGATCCCCGTCATGGGCATGGCCATCTTCGGCCTGATCATCGCCCTCGTCCTGCGCATGATCCTCTACCCGGACACCGTCAACGCTCAGATCTCCTCGAGCAGCGCCGAGGCCAAGGAGAGCGCCAAGAGCGGCATCATCACCAAGAAGGACGTCACCAAGTCCTTCTGGATCTACTACTTCGGCTGCGAGCTCTCCAACTCCTACGAGCGTCTCCAGAGCCTGGTCTTCTGCGCGTCCATGATCCCGACGCTCAAGAAGCTCTACCCGGCCAAGGAGGACCTGGCCGACGCCCTCAAGCGTCACCTCGCCTTCTTCAACACCGAGGGCTCCCTCGGCGGCATCATCCAGGGCATCACCATCGCCATGGAGGAGGAGAAGGCCACCGAGAAGAACCTCCCCGGCTCCGCCATCACCTCCATCAAGACCGGCCTCATGGGCCCGATCGCCGGCATGGGCGACGCCATCGTCTGGGCCGTGGTCATGCCGATCATCTACGGCATGTTCATCCCGTTCGCCGAGCAGGGCAACGCTCTCGGCGGCATCGCCCCGCTGATCCTGTGGCCCGGCGTCTCTATCGCCATCCAGTACTTCATGACCCAGCGCGGCTACAAGCTCGGCCGTGAGTCCATCACCGGCCTGCTGCAGTCCGGCGTGATGCAGTCCATCATCTTCGCGGCCAACGTCCTCGGCCTCATCATGATGGGCGCGCTGTCCAGCTCCTACATCACGATCTCCAGCCCGCTCGAGATCACGATGGGCGCCGGCAACGTCATCGGCATCCAGTCCATCCTGGACTCCATCGCCCCCGGCATCCTGCCGCTGATCGCGGTCTTCGCCATCTACTTCTACATGCAGAAGAAGGGCCCGCGCTACAACGTCATCCTGATTGCCATCGTTCTCATCAGCGTCATCTGCGCCGTCCTCGGCATCCTCTAGTCGAAGACGCCAACATCCCCGCCGGCGCCGCGTTCACTGGCCGCGGCGCCGGCACCTGTACAGAGAGGGGGCATACGTGAGCATCTACCAGGAAATCGGGCTCAAGCGGGTCGTCAACGCCTCCGGTCGCGTGACGGTGCTGGGCGTCTCCACGTTCAGCGAGCGCGTCGCGCGCGCCGCCGTCGAGGGCGGCCAGTCCTACGTGGTGATCGAGGACCTCATGACCCGCGCCGGCGAGCTCATCTCGGAGCACACCGGCGCCGAGATGAGCTGCGTGGCGCCCTGCGCATCCGCCGCCATCGCGCTCACCGTGGCGGGACTCGTGACCAAGGGCCGCTACACCGACATGATGCGCCTGCCCGACTCCTCGGGCCTCAACAACGAGATCGTCCTGCAGAAGGGCCACTCGATCAACTACGGCGCGCCCATCCCCACGATGATCCGCCTGGGCGGTGGCGTTCCGGTCGAGGTGGGCCAGGCCAACGAGGTGCACCCCGAGGACATCGAGGAGGGCATCACCGAAAAGACCGTGGCGCTGCTCTACGTCAAGAGCCACCACTGCGTGCAGAAGGGCATGGTCGACATCGAGACCATGCGCGACATCGCGCACGCCCACGGCCTGCCCTTCATGATGGACTGCGCCGCGGAGGAGGACTTCCGCAAGTACATCGCCATGGGCGCCGACATCGTCTGCTACTCGGGCGCCAAGGCGCTCGAGGCCACCACGTCGGGATTTGTCACCGGCAAGCGCGAGTACGTCCAGTACGTCCAGCCGCAGTACCACGGCATCGGCCGCGCGATGAAGGTCGGCAAGGAGCAGATCATGGGCCTTCTCGCCGCGCTCGACCAGTACGACGAGCGCGACCACGCCGCCGAGGTCGCCGCCAACGTGGCCAAGGTCGACTACCTCGTCGACCAGATCTCCCGCATCCCGGGGCTTGCCGCCGAGAAGATCCAGGACGAGGCGGGCCGCGCCATCTACCGCTGCCGCGTCACCTTCGACGGCACGCAGCCCGAGGGCCTCACGATGGAGAAGGTCAACGAGCAGCTGCGCTCCGGCGACCCCATCGTCTGGGCCCGCACCGAGTTCTTGAACCTCGGCAAGGTCGACTTCGACCCGCGCCCGCTCAACGAAGGCGACAAGGAGCTCATCGTCAAGCGTCTGCAAGAGATTATGGAGGGTTAATCAATGGGCATGAACTTCTACAACGACCGCGTGGTCCTCAACGTCCTGGGCGGCTCGCTCGACAACGCCCGCGAGGTCTACGAGGCCGCCGAGGGCCACGTCGCCGTGGGCGTCCTCACGGCCGACTATCCCACCGTCGAGGCCTACGTCGAGGACGCCAACCGCTACATGGAGGTCCTCGAGGGCAACCTGTCCGTCGGCCTGGGCGGCGGCAACCCCAACCAGTGGCGCGCCGTGGCCGAGGTGGCCAAGTACGTGAAGGCCAACCACTTCAACCAGGCCTTCTGCGCCGTGGGCTGGACCCGCGCCAACCTCGACGGGGCCCCGTGCCACGTCAACGCGATGGTCGCCCCCTCCGGCACCCCGGGCCTGGTCAAGGTCTCCACGGGCCCGCTGTCCAAGGACTGCGAGAAGCCCGCGCTCGTCGACGCCGACACCGTCGTCGCCATGGCCAAGGAGATGGGCGCCGACTCCCTCAAGTTCTTCCCGATGGGCGGCCTCAAGGTGGCCGACGAGCTCAAGGCTGTCGCCGAGGCCTGCGGCCGCAACGACTTCATCCTCGAGCCCACGGGCGGCATCGACCTCGACAACTTCGACGAGATCATGAAGATCATCCTCGACGCCGGCGTGCCCAAGGTCATCCCGCACGTCTACAGCTCCATCGTGGACAAGGCTACGGGCAACACGCGCCCCGAGGACGTCGTCACCCTCATGAACAAGGTCAAGGCGCTCGTCTAAGGCGCTCGCCTAACAACCTTGAGGTGACTTTGGTTCCCGGCTAGTTCCACGGTATACTAGCGTCTTGCCTGTCGCGGGCCCCGCAAAGCCCGGGGCCCGCGCGCGGGCAGCGAGAGGATGATGTCGCGCGCGACGTCGGGTTCGAGGAAGTTCACGTGCCAAAGTACAAGGCTATCGTCAAAGAGATCGAGGAGTCGATCAAGCGCGGGGAGCTCATGCCCTTCGACCAGCTGCCCACGGTCGTGGAGCTCACGAAGAAGTACCACGTGAGCCGCACGACCATCGAGCAGGCGATGGACGAGCTCGAGAAGCGCGGCCTCGTCTCGCGCAAGCGCGGCTCGGGCGTCTACGTCAAGAAGGTCGCCACGCCGTCGTTTGCAAAGCCCCTCAACACGGTCTCCCTCGCCGACGACATCCACCTTGACCTCGGCGAGAGCCCCGAGTGCGCGGTGCACGAGTTCACCGTGCTCAAGCCCGACGAGCACGTCCGCCACGAGCTTGGCCTCCACGAGTTCAGCTTCGCCTTCTACATCGTCCGCTCCCACCTGCACCAGGGCGCCCCGATCGACATGCAGTACCTCTACTACCCGGTGGAGATCTTCCGAGACATCCGCCTCACCGCCGCCGAGACGAGCGTCCGCCCCTGGATTGCCGAGAACTACGAGGTCACGCCCGACAGCTATCACAAGACGCTGCGCGCCGTGACGGCCACCGAGCAGGAGTGCGAGATTCTGGGCGTGGCGCCCGGAAGCCCCCTGCTCGAGATCGAGCAGGTCGGCTACCTGGACGACGGTCGCCCCTTCGAGTACCTGGTGTCGCGCTTCCCCGGCAACCTCGTCGAGTACCAGACCGTCGACTCCGACTCCCTGCCCGTCTGACGCGCGGCGTCCCGCTCCCAGGGAGGGGACATGCTCCAAGCCGCGATCTTTGACATGGACGGCCTCATGGTGGACACCGAGCCCATCTGGGCCTCCGCCTGGCCGCCGGCCTTCGCCCGCTACGGGCTCACGGTGGTCCCGGGCCTCGTCGAGGCCTGCGTGGGCAGCTCCTACGAGCGCATCTCCCGCATGGTGGCCGAGGCCTACGACGGCAACCCCGACGCCCAGCGCGCCCTCGACGACCACTACGAGGTGGGCGCCGAGAAGTTCATCGCCTCCGGCGCCCCCAAGAAGCCCGGCCTCGACGAGCTGCTCGCGTGGCTTTCTGACACGGGCGTGCCCTGCGCCGTGGCCTCCTCCTCCGAGCGGCGCGTCGTGGAGGCCAACCTGCGCCACGCCGGCGTGACGGAGCGCTTTGGCGCCGTGGTGACCGGCGACGACGGCTATCCCTCCAAGCCCGCCCCAGACATCTTCCTCGGCGCGGCCGAGCGCCTGGGCGCCGACCCCGCGCGCACCCTCGTGCTCGAGGACAGCCCCTCCGGCGTGCGCGCCGCGAGCGCGGGCGGCTTTGTCACCGTGATGGTGCCCGACCTCATCCAGCCCACAGACGAGCTCCGGGCCCTCTGCGCCCGCGTCTGCGCCGACCTCGCCGAGGTCCGCGACCTGCTGGCCGCCGGCGAGCTGGGGTAGGGGAGCGAGGCGCCGGCGGCGGACGGCGGCCCCCGTCCCGCCCCGCCGCCGGCGCCCGGCCCCCGCAGCGGATATACTCTCCACAGCCAGCCCACGCGTCCGCAGTGGAGGTCCCCATGCCAGACAAGCCCTTCCTCACCGTCATGCTTCCCGTCTACAACGGCGAGAAGTACGTGGCGGACGCCATCGAGTCCGTCCTGGGCCAGCCCTGCCGGGACCTCGAGCTGCTCATCCTAAACGACGGCTCCACCGACAAGACCCTCCAGATCGCCCGCTCCTTCGAGGCGCGCGACCCGCGCGTGTGCGTGGAGAGCCATCCCAACTACGGCATCGGCCGCAACCGCAACGAGGGCTTTCCCCTGGTCAGGGGCACCTGTCTCATCTTCCTGGACGATGACGACGTCCTGGTGCCCGGCTTTTACACCGAGAAGACCAAGCGGACCCTCCAGACGCTCTTCGACAAGGGGATAGAGACCC
Organism: Olsenella sp. An293; assembly: GCF_002159495.1. Taxonomy (GTDB): domain Bacteria; phylum Actinomycetota; class Coriobacteriia; order Coriobacteriales; family Atopobiaceae; genus Thermophilibacter. The sequence continues at coordinate 4,669 of NZ_NFIT01000004.1, read as the reverse complement.
TCGTTCCCTCGCGCCTGCACGCCGACGAGCGCCTCACGGGCTGTCACCTCTGCAAGGTGCCGCTCGAGGGCGTGTTCCCCGGCAACGGGGCCGCCTCGCTCAACCTGCCCTACGAGTTCACCACGATCATCTACCGTGCTGACGTCATCGAGCGCAACCACATCCGCTTCTCAAACGGCTTCCCCGAGATGGAGAGCATCTTCCGCCACCGCTGCGTCTTCTGCTCCCAGAAGACCCTCTTCACCAACGACTTCCACTTCATCGTCCGCCGGGACAACCCCACGCAGCTGACCAAGGTCTGGGACGTGGACCAGGTCGTGCGCGTGCGGGCCGAGCAGTACGCGGAGCTCGCGCAGTGGCACCGCGACCGTGGGACCACCGGCGAGGTCATGGACGAGATGGAGGCCCGCGCCCGCCAGGCGCAGGCCGAGCTCGATGCCTACCGCCCGCAGAAGCCCTCGCCGCTGGAGCGCCTCAGGCAGATCCGCGCGGCCAAGCGCGAGCACAGGGAGTGGATGGCCGGCATGAGCCCGCTGGAGGAGTTCTACTACGCAGGGTCGCCCGAGCGGGAGGCCAACCTCGAGGCGGCGCTGGAGAGCATCCTCAGAGCCGCCCAGAGCGCCTAGAGTGGCCTGGGTCGCGCCCGGGCGGGCGGGGGAGCGCGGAACAAATCTATATAATAAGGAACGCAAGGGGCTCGGCGCACGGTGCCGGGCCCCATTAGCGTGCAGCGAGAGAGCGGGGCGAGGCGGCCAAAGGACGGCATCGGTGGGGCAGGGGAGTGCAGCTACCTTAACGAGCGCCAAGGCGGGCGAGAAGGGCGAGCGGCTCTGTGCGGCCACGTGCGCACGACTTCAATTACCTGAGGAAATCGAGGCAAAACAATCAGCCGCCTGAAGGTGCAAGATTTCAAAATTGTTACGGAAAAAGGACTAGGCAAATATAGAAAATGCGCTAATATAGCCGTGGCTCTTCACATAGGAACCTGATAACACCAAACGAAGCCGCAGGTAGACGCCTTAGGGGAGCTTAAATGGCCCAGGTTGGGCCCTGAGCACAGAAAATATGATGATCAAGGGCAGCGTACCCTTCAGCGACTTTTTTCAAACATAACGAAAAAAGTCGTGACTGTGCTGAAAGATAGTGATAGTATGCCACGCAGGATGCAGACTCATTGCCTGCACGCTTTGCCGTCTCAAAGTTGCGAGCAAGGCGGCAAAGTAGGAAAATGACGCCTGTGTCCAAGGTTTCTAGATTGTCTTTTGAAAGGAGACAACACATGACAGCTTGCACCAACAACGGGGGGAAGGCCCGCCGCGTCGTCACCGCGGCGCTCGTCGGCGTCCTCTCCGTCGGCGCGGTCCCGGCGATCGCGCTGGCGACCGGCAGCGACGTGAGCCTGCAGGCCGAGGACCCCGCCGTCCTCGCAGGCGCCGACATCGTCTACAAGAAGGGCCAGCCCGGCGACGTCTACTACGCCAACGGCAAGCAGCAGGGCCTCGTCCCGTCCGAGATCGACCCCGCCGTCGCGGGCATCGACAACATCGAGGTGACCTCCTTCCCCAGCAAAGCGGAGGTCGGCGCCTACTACTACTTCTATGTGAACCTCGGCAGCACGACCGGCAAGCAGTTCCACACGGTCAACGGCTCCGCGGGCGTCAAGTACGACGCCGGCGACAAGGGCATGGTCCAGGTCAGCGGCGAGCTCTCCTTCACCATGCCCTCCGACGCGGGTACCTACGCCGTCGTCGTCGGACAGTACAATGGTGCCGCGGGCTGGGATTTCGTCAACGTCGCCGACACCTTCACCATCGCCAGCTACTCTCTCGCCGACGCCACCCTCATCGACGGCAGCGACGTGACCGACACCACCTTCGACTGGACGGGCGAGCGGAACACCTCCAGCGTCAACGCCTGGTGGGGTCGCCTCAACGTCGAGGTTGACGGCCACGTCCTCGTGAAGGACAACGGCTCCAACACGTCAACCGCCGATTACCAGCTCAACATCCGGGAGAAGGGCGGCGCCACCTCCGTCACGAGCGGGCAGCTCGACCCCGACAAGACCTACGTCGCCGTGATCACCGGCATCAACGGCTATGCGGGCCAGAGCAAGCCGGTCGAGTTCACCGTCGGCAAGCTCAACCTCTCCGATGCCGTCATCACCCCGGTCGTGGACACTGCCACGCCCAGCAGCTCCTCCACCATCGCGCAGGTCGCTGCCGCCATCAACGACGTCGAGAGTGCGAACTACGCTGATGCCCTCTCCAGCGACGTCGAGATCGTCTTCGGCACCGACCCGAACGGCGACCCGATCTCCAGCGGCGACGAGGGCAAGTACACCTTCACCATCAAGGCAACCAAGGACTCCAAGTGGGTCGAGGGCGAGCAGACGGTGACCGTCGTCAAGGCCGACCGCCTCGCCAACATCAACTTCACGCCCTGCGGCACCACCACCGACGGCACCAACTTCACCGTCGACCTCGGCGCCGAGAAGCCGGTCTACTTCGACCTCAACAGGGTCTCCGTCAAGGACGGCACCGACGACGTCGACTACACCTTCGAGATCAAGGACGACGAGGGCAACACCTACGCCGACGACTCCGCCCTCAGGAACCCCGGCACCTACTACGTGACGGTCAACGCCTGGGAGTACGTCAACGGCGACCTGGTCGCCCAGTCCAAGACCGCCAAGGTCGTCGTCAAGTACGACAACGTCACCGAGGCCGACAACATCTTCTTCGTCTACGACGGCAAGAACTACGCCGAGGGCGAGACGGCGACCGACGAGTACGACGGCACCGACCTCTCCGAGAAGGTGTCCGTCACCGTCAAGGTCGGCGACAAGACCCTCGTCGAGGGCACCGACTACGACGTCACCGTCGAGCGCTCCGACGCCGACGGCGGCTGGACGAAGGTCGACTCCATCGTCGACGCCGGCGACTACACGATCACCGTGACCGGCAAGTCCTTCAACGAGACCGCCAAGTTCAGCCTCCACGTTGACCCGATGACCTTCTCCGAGGTCAAGGTTGACGCCGATCTCGTCGACAAGGACGGCACCGGCTACCTCGCCTACACCAGCGAGGTCCTGACCCCGACCTTCTCCTTCTATAAGGACGGTGTCGAGGTCGAGGTTCCGGCCGAGGCCTACGAGGTCACCTACACCAAGGACAAGAAGGAGACCGAGCTTAAGGAAGTCGGCACCTACACCCCGAGCTTCGAGGGCACCGCGAAGGGCGCCAACTACGACTTCACCAAGATTGACACGGTTCACTCCTTCGAGGTCACCGACAAGAAGGTCTTCCTCGACGTGCCGATGAACGAGTGGTACAGCCAGGGCGTCTACGACGCCGCCAAGCTCGGCTACATGAACGGCGAGGGCAACGGCGCTACCTTCGGCCCGATGCGCGAGCTCACCCGCGCCGAGGCGGCCTGCGTGCTCTTCAACATGGCCGGCGGCGACGACATGTACCCCGACGCCACCGTGCCCGGCTACGACGTCCACGAGAAGGTGTATAACACCGACTACACCGACGTGGAGGGCAACGAGTTCTTCGCCAAGGCGATCGCCTGGTGCAAGGCGACCGAGATCATCAACGGCTACGCCGACGGCACCTTCGGCGTCTCCCGCTTCGTGACCAACGAGGAGTTCGCCTGCATGCTCGCGAACTACGCCAAGGCCAAGAACGAGTACAAGGCCGTCGACGCCGACGAGACCCTCGCGGCCTACCCCGACGCCTCCGTCGTGTCCGACTGGGCGAAGGACGCGGTGGCCTGGTGCGTCTCCGAGGGCATCATGGGCGGCGGCGCCAACATCTCGCCCGCCGGCTTCATCCTGCGCATGCGCGCGGCGACCATGGCCGTCAACGCGCAGCCCGAGAAGCTGACCGACCTGGTGATTGACGTCACCCCCGACAACCCCAAGCCCGGTTACGACATGTAGCTTGACCCGAGTCCCTCCCCTCCGGGGGAGGGCTCCCCACGGGGCTCTGTTCGCGCAGAGCCCCGTGGGGAGCCTAACGGCTCGAGCAGGCTGTCAGCGTGGCGCAGGGCGTGACGGTGCCCTCCCCCTCATTGCTCGCAACGGCGAGGGGGAGGGCGGCCCATCTGGGGCCGACGGCCTAGAACAAAGGAGTGTGAATAGGCGAGGGACGGCGAATGCCGCCCCTCGACGCGTCTTCCTCGAATTAGCCCATAACTGACGCCCCGAAGGCCGCTTGACCTGACGGTGGGATGCCGCGGGCGTCGAAGGTACGACAGATGCGACGCCAAGGCTTCTCCGGCGTCGCCCTTGAAAATCGATCTGGATTTGGCTGTCGCGGCCCCCGAGACGGGCCGGCAGACGCGAGCGTTTTCGAATGGTTGGGCGAGGGACGGCAGATGCCGCCCCTAGCCTCGTCTGACCAAATCATATTGAGGGGATGCCCCGGGCCGCGGGGCCGAGAGGGGGCCAACGGGCCATCTCGTTCGTTCGCCCCGCTCACGAAATCGGCGGCGCCCGAGGAGACCCGGGCGCCGCCGATTCAAAGTTTGACTGTTCTTGGCCGTCACTGACCGCCAAGACGGGCCGCCCTCCCCCTCTCTTGCGAGCGTAGAGGGGGAGGGCACCGTCACGCCCTGCGCCACGCTGACAGCCTGCTCGAGCCTTGTAGGCTCCCCATCGGGCTCT
>NZ_NFIT01000035.1 GCF_002159495.1 Olsenella sp. An293 | reverse complement strand
ACCCGGTCCCATTCCGAACCCGGAAGTTAAGCCCCCGAGCGCCGATGGTACTGCGGAGTCAGTCCGTGGGAGAGCAGGACGTCGCTGACCAACAAGGGGCATTTTGCTCGATCGACTTGAAAAATTCTATATTGTGGGGCGTGATGGCCGAGTTGTCATCACGCCCCATTTGCGTTTGAGACGTCAGCCTTGCTCGCACCTCCCTTGAGCGGCGTGAAACACTGCGTACTCACTGCACGGTCCTTCCCGCGCTGCTCAACACAGAGACTTCCATTTCCGCTTGGCGATTGGCCGGGTTGCCGACTCGGGGCGGAGTTGATTTCCATGGTGCGGAACCGTCACGATATCGTTCGCGCGTAGTGGCCGCGCGAACTTATCGCATTCCTACCAAAGCGCATGTGAACATGCACATGCCGGCTAGAGTCCAGCCTAAGATCGCCGTCTCGAGCTTCAAGGTCCCCTGATGGGGATGTAATCGCTGCTCTTGTTCCCCAGGCACGTTCACTTCAGGCGCGAAGTCGGGAACTGGCGATTCTGTGACGAGTGTCGCCACGTCCTTATTCCCGTTTTCCGCCGCTGTTGCAAATCTCGTCAGGGAGCGGGCTGCCGCCGACATTGCTTTGTCGGTTTTGCGTATGGGTGTCAAGGTTTTAGGCGAAAACACGGGAGCATGGGCTCGTCACCGGTTCGTCGTGTCCCCAAGATCCGAGGGCTCATCGGGTCTGCGGGCCGTCCCGGGCTAAGGACTCGATTCTTCAGATCACCCGCTTTGGCAATTTGCCCGCATCATATGCGCGGGCTACTCGCCGCGTGCGCGATCGTGATTCTGGGCGCAGCCCGTCTTGGCCTCGAGGGCGGACGAAAGATTCTTTCGTTTGCCGGGTGGCCGTGTGCTGCGATTCCCCCCGGACGCCTTCCGACGGACTGGGGCGCTTCGGACCATCTGAAAGCCCCCCCGATTGTGCAGAAATCGTGAACCCGCGGATTCACGCCGCGCCGGGGCGCCGGGGTGCGTATAGTTATTCCCCGCGCAGCGACGCGGCCACGGCCCACGACCTGCGCGGGAGTACCTTGAGAACCGGATACTGCGATCGAGAGATCGACGA
>NZ_NFIT01000034.1 GCF_002159495.1 Olsenella sp. An293 | reverse complement strand
ACACCCGGTCCCATTCCGAACCCGGAAGTTAAGCCCCCGAGCGCCGATGGTACTGCGGAGTCAGTCCGTGGGAGAGCAGGACGTCGCTGACCAACAAGGGGCATTTTGCGCATGGGGGAGGGCCCCGGCTCGCGCCGGGGCCCTCCCCCTTCGCGTTCCGCAGCCCATTACAGTTTGAGCCGACCTTCGGGTCGGCTCTTTTGTATTCCCCCGAGCCTTGGAAATACGATTGACGTCGAACCCGAGGGGTCACTGGCCGACCGCCCCGGACGGCCCTTCCGCCCTGCCTCTCGCGAAGGCCCGGGGGGTGTTGCCGCCGGGGCCGGGTCGCCGCGGCAGGCGACTGATAGAGACATGCCGGGGACACCTCCCACGGCTCCGTAATGTGGTTGTCGCTCCCGCGGACGGCGGTCAGCCAACTTGAGGAGAGGATACACCATGGGAGAGAAAGCAAGGCCAGGGGCCGCCTTCCTCGCCTTCGACGTCGGCAAATCCGCGCACCGCGCGTGCGCCGTCGGGCCGGGCGGGGAGGTCCTGTTCAACCGGGAGGTGGGCAACAGGCCCGCGGACATAGACCGCGCGCTCGCCGAGGCGGGCGCGGCGGCCAGGGTCGTCGTCGACCATAAGCGAAACATCGGCGCGCTCGTCGTCGCGAGGGCCCGCGCCGCGGGCAACCCGGTCTCCTACCTGCCGGGGATAGCGATGAAGAGGGCACGCGACATGTTCCCGGCGACGGCCAAGACCGACGCGATAGACGCGGAGGTGATCGCCCGGACGGCCGCGGGCATGCCCTGGACCCTGCGAGAGGTCGCGGAGGAGGCGCCGGCGGCCGCCGCGCTCAGGATGCTCGCCTCCCAGCGCGACTTCGCCGTGCGCTCGAGGACCAAGGCGGCCAACAGGCTGCGCGCGGTGCTGCTCGAGGCGGACCCCGCCTTCGAGGCTGCGGTCGACTCGTCGAGCCGCTGGCAGCTCGCCGTGCTCGCCGAGCTCGGCGGGCCGTTCGGCATCAGGGCCGCCGGGCTCAGGCGCTTCCGCTCGGTGGCGGAGCGCGCCGGAGGGGCCAGGAGGGCTGCTTCCGACCGCCTCTGGGCCGCCGCCCTGGCGTCGGCGACCTCCGGCAGGCCCGAGCTCGCCGCGGAGTCGGTGCTCGTGCGCGCCCTCGCCGCCAGGGCGGCCTCCGACGCCGCCGAGGCCGCGCGCCTCGACGCGCTCATCTCCGACGCGCTCGCCGGCGACGAGGCCTACGAGGCCCTGCTCACCGTGCCCGGCGTCGGCCCCAAGACGGCCGCGGCGCTCGTCACGCTCGTGGACGTGTCGATGTTCCGCAGCCACGACGAGCTCGCCGCCTACACCGGGCTCGCGCCCTGCAACCGGCAGTCGGGGACGTCGCTCAACTCGTCGTCGCCGTCGAGGGGCGGCAACAGGACGCTGAAGAACCTGCTCGTGTACTCCTGCACGTCGCTGGTGGGGACGGACAACCGCTTCGGGCACTACTACGACGCCTGCAGGGCGCGCGGTATGCGGCACAACAAGGCGCTCAAGGCGGTCGCGCGCAAGCGCCTGAAGGTGATCCACGCGGTCATGCGGGACAGGGCCCCGTACCGGGAGGGCTGAGGCGGCGAAAAGCCGGCTTCACGCCGGCCCCGTCCGCGGGGCCGGCGCCAGCATGCCGAAGCGGCCCGAGTTCTATGGTTGACAAAACCATAGAGACACCCCCCGATTGTGCAGAAATCGTGAACCCGCGGATTCACGCCGCGGCGGGGCGCCGGGGTGCGTATAGTTATTCCCCGCGCAGCGACGCGGCCACGGCCCACGACCTGCGCGGGAGTACCTTGAGAACCGGATACTGCGATCGAGAGATCGA
>NZ_NFIT01000033.1 GCF_002159495.1 Olsenella sp. An293 | reverse complement strand
CTGGGCGTGGCGTTGCGGTTTTGGGGGCCGGGGCGCGGATGGGCGGTCGGGGCGTTGCGGATTGCGGGGTCGTGGCATTGCGCCGGGGGCGGTGCCGGAGCGCGCGGCCGGCCTTGGCGGGGCGCGGCGGGCCTCGGCGCGCGCGACGGGCGCGCGACGTTGCGGGTTTTGGGGCCGTGGCGCGGGCGGCGGGGCTGCGCGTTGCGGATCCTGGGGGCATGGCAGGGCGCCGGGAAGGGGGCGGATGGGCGCCGCTGCCACGGCCCGGGAATGCGCAACGCGCTTCTCGACCGGCGTGACACGGGTCGGAAAATCGCAACGCGCTTCTCGCTCAGAGTGACATGGCCCTTGGCTCTGCAACGGTGAGAGACGGCGAGGTCAGTCAGCCATGTAGGCTTCGACGGGCACTACGTCCCAGCCGTTGTTGTCCGCGCGCGGCCTTGTGTCGTCGCCGGCTCCCTCTTTGGCTTCCTCGTCCTCTTCGTCTTCCGACATATTCTTGAAGCAGCTCCAGTGGACCCCGTCGATGCCTTCGAGTTCGCGGCAAAGCTCCTCACGCTTTTTTCGACGCTTCTCCGCAACCGAGCGTTTCACGCGGACCTCGGGGACGCCGAGCATCTCCCTGATGGTCTTTGCCAGACCGTCCATGTAGTCTTGGTCGCTGTACTGCGCTGCGGTGACGATGATTTCGTCAATGCCGTTGGCGACGAGCTCGTTGTGGCGGGCGGCGTCGCGCGCGTGCCGGACTGCGCCGTCGTGATCTTTTCCATCGTACTCGACGGCGACGCCGCGACGCTTCTTTCCGTCGCGACCCTCGCCTGTTGGGCAGAGCAGGAGAATGTCTGGCTTGCGGACCCCCTTGCGCATGGCGTCGTGAATCATGCGCACCTGAATGGGGTCGTTCATCGAGAGCACTTTGAGTCCCTCGCCGCCGCGATGCTTTGACAGCCCTAGCCGGAGGGAGAGCTTAGTCTCTCTTGGAGAGGCGGAGCCGACGCATGAGATACTCAGCGCCTGACGGACCTTTGCAGTTCCGGGGGCTGGTCCGAGCAGCTCGATGTGAGCGGTGATGAGATCGGGAGTGGTGAGGGGCTCGCGTCTCTTGAACATACCATCCGTGACGTTGGGTACGATGGCATAGGTTCCGAGCAGCTCGGAAAGCAGACATACGAGCTCCATCTCTGTGAGGAGCGGAGCGAGCTGGACGACAAGGTGCTCGGGCGAGACACATCTGACGTCCGGGGCTATCTGAACGGCGCTGAGTTCCGGGAGTGCGTCAAGGGCGCGGTGGGTTTTCACATGCAGGGGGCGTGTGCGCGGGGCGTCGTGTGCGAGGAGGATCTCCGGAGGGTTGCCTGACTGCAGGCTTTGGGGAAGTCGAGGTATGAGCTCGGCAAGCTCCGCCTTGGTCGGGGCGCGATCCGGAAGATCGATGGCGCACCGAGACCGGTTGAGACGCTTGCGCAGGCTTGGGGCGCGAAGGGCCTCTAGGGCGGAGAAATGTGAGAGCACGATGTCCATGGCATGAGGCTACGTTACCTGCAGGCGTTGACGGCTGAGAATCTGAAAAAGTTAGACACATAGCTTACATGGAGCTTCCATGTAACTTTTTAAGTAAAGGTTATGGCAGGTTGGGTGGTGTGCGGGGGAGGCGAAGTGCGGTTTGGCTGAGGGGTGCGAGATGTGAAGAAGCGATGTTTGCGCAGGTGACTGGATTCTGTGGGAGTGCGGGGCGGACATGGCGCGTGCTTTTTGCGAGTTTGGCGCGCGGCTGGATACGCGGGCTGTGTTGGGCGTGGCTGGGCGTGGCGTTGCGGTTTTGGGGGCCGGGGCGCGGATGGGCGGTCGGGGCGTTGCGGATTGCGGGGTCGTGGCATTGCGCCGGGGGCGGTGCCGGAGCGCGCGGCC
>NZ_NFIT01000032.1 GCF_002159495.1 Olsenella sp. An293 | reverse complement strand
GCCAGCCGGTTTGCCAAGTGGTTTGCGTTCCGCTTCCTGGTGACGCCGGGCAAGAGCAGCCGCCTTGCCATCACGCTGGCCATCAGCACGATGATGGTCTTCCCGATGGTGCTCTTCATGTCGCTCTACGGCGCGCTCGAGGCGTTCACGCACGTGGGCGACCCGGCCATGATCCTGCCCACGTGGATCGCGAACATCCCGTGGAACTTCGTCGCCGCGCTGCCGTGGAACCTGCTGGTGGCGGGCCCGCTCTCGCGCTGGGTCTTCCGCCGCGCGTTCCCTGAGGGGACGGTGCTCGCGGAGCCTGCATCCGCCTAGAGGCGGGCGGCTTGATCAAACGTCCCCACCAGGATCTCCGCCTCCATGGTGAGCGTATCGACTGACGTCCAGTCGAGAGTCGAGCCGTCGATCCCAAACATGATCGGTGACATCTCAACCGCTGCGACGAGCTGCTCTTGCGTCATTCGGATCGTGGAGGTTACCACGCGCCTCTCCCGTATCCCGCAAATATCGGAGAGGTGCCGGATCACCCGCTCGTTTGAGTAATCTCCTCGCTCAGGCGCCTTGTCACTGACCCGCTCACGAATCTCACGAAAGTGGTTTGGGGTCGGCACCACCTTGATGAGAAAGCCGCCGGGCTTGAGCGCACGCTGGAATTCCCCATAGTTTGCCGGCGAGAAGATGTTGAGGACGCAGCTCGCACAGTGGTCGCGCAGGGGAATCGCGGTTAAGTCTGCCACGAGCCATGCAACGGAGCCCTCGCGGTCCGCACCTGCGGCGAGGCGAACGGCATCTTTGGAGATATCACACGAGAAGAGCCGGATCGGCGGCACGAAACGTTCCGCCAAACGGCTCGAGAAGAAACCCTCGCCGCAGCCCGCATCGACAACGACGCCCTCGATGTCGAGTGAAACCATGATGTCGCACAGCTCGGCAGCGAGCGCATCGTACAGCCCGCTTGAAAAGACCGCGCGTCGGCTGAGAAACGAGTCCCGATCATACGGTCCCGCCGCCTTGTGATGCGCAAGCAGGTTAACGTACCCCTGGCGACCCAAATCGAAGCAATGGTTGCGTACGCAACGCAAGGATGTCCCGGACAAGCTCAGCGGCTCCCCGCAGACAGGACACGCTAGGACATCCTCGCAATTCGCGAAGGGTTTCGTTGTTTCGGCACCCATTGCCCTCCCTTTCATGCAGCGTACCCGCGCACTAGTTTAATCGCTGTGGGCATGTCGCGCAAAAAGCGACGGCACTTGAGCAAGGCACACGCCCGCGAGGATCACCGCCACGCCGAGCCACTCGACGCCGTGCTGGACGCAGGCACCTACGCGCCCACGGGCGGCGGGCACCAGTCTCCGGTGATCGTCGCGGTGACGAGTCCCGAGACCCGCGAGCGCCTGCGCGCGCTCTACGCCGCCGTCATGGGCAAGGACACCGACCCGTATTACGGCGCACCGGTGATCGTGGTGGTGCTCGCCGACGGTGAGCGCGGCACCTTCATAGAGGATGGTTCCTGCGTGCTCGAGAATCTCATGCTCGCAGCGCATGCCGTGGGGCTATCGAGCTGCTGGATCCACCGCGAGCGCGAGATTTTCGACAGCAAGGAGGGCAAGGCTCTTCTGCGCGAGTGGAGTCTACCCGAGACGCTGCGCGGTGTGGGCGCCATCGCGCTGGGTTATGCCGACGGCCCCGAGCCCGCCGCCGCTCCGCGCAAGGACGGCTACGTGGTGCGCGTGTAGCGCAAACAATTCGCACGCTCCGGAAGGGGACGCTCTGCCGGCAGCATCGATGCCCCCGGCAGAGCGCCCCTTATCCGCCTACGTCGCTATAGACGAGTCTTCACGCTGCTCACGCCGTGAAGCATCTTCACAAACGCCGGGTCGTCGTGGTTGACGATCTCGCTGTGGTTGAGGGTGAGCTCGCCGATCTTCGCCATATCCTCGTCGGTGAGCTCAAAATCCCACACGTCGATGTTTTGCTCCATGCGATCCTTGTGCACGGACTTGGGGATGACCACCACGCCGCGCTGAATATTCCACCCTCCTAGACGTGTTCGTAGCCAGCCGGTTTGCCAAGTGGTTTGCGTTCCGCTTCCTGGTGACGCCGGGCAAGAGCAGCCGCCTTGCCATCACGCTGGCCATCAGCACGATGATGGTCTTCCCGATGG
>NZ_NFIT01000031.1 GCF_002159495.1 Olsenella sp. An293 | reverse complement strand
CCCCATCGTGGGCTCCTCGACGCAGCAGGGCGCGGCGAACCGCACCCTCGAGCTCTGCGCCGAGCCCTTCGAGGACGTGCGCGCCGCCCAGGCCATGCACCACCTCGTCTCCGCGCAGCACGGAACCGCGGGGCGGGCATACGTGGCGGCGCTGAGGCGAAACGACGCAGCCTTCTACGCGGGGCAGTTCTCCTCCGTGCGCGACGCCGTGTGCGCCGCCGCCGGCGGGCACCCGCAGGCCGACAACGTGGCGCTGCTCGCGCTCGCGGACGCCCTCGCGCAGTTCTACGTGTTCGCGCCGGGCAGCGACTGGGCGGCGTGCCTGGAGGGCGCGATGCTGATGGCGCGCTGGGCGCTCGTGAACGCCACGGGCACCGACGGCGGCGACACCGACGTGAAGGCGATCCAGTTCGTGGCCGAGTGGCTGGTGCGCAACCGCCTGCACTTCGAGAGCTCGGCGGAGATGGACCGGCTCGAGCGATGGGGGTCGGTGGAGCAGTACCGGGACCGCCCGGGCTTCTGCTGGTGGGTCTTCTCGTCCGTGCTCGACCAGGCGCTCGGGGGCGCCAACTTCGACCGGCAGAAGACGCTCAGGCGCATGGCCGACGAGGGCGTGCTGCTGCCCGGCTCCGGGCGCGGGTTCACGCGGCAGAAGCGCTTCGGCGACTCGCGGGTGTACTGCGTGTGCGTGGACAACGCGGCGCTGGAGGCCATGCTCGAGCGCTCGGCTGGCGCGCCGCCGGCGGTGGCGCCGTCTCAAGGGGGCGGGCCATGCTGAGACACGGGTCGAGACGCCCCTGGCGGCTGGTGAGGGTGCGCGTCCCCTCCTCTTGTCTCAACGTCTTGACGGGGACGAGACATGAGGGGACGTCGCGCGCGGGCGGGCGCGGGCGCGCGCACGCGCGGGCGGGGGCTCTGGGCTCGCCTCCGGTCGAGACGTTGAGACGGGCGGCGTTCTCGCTGGTAGGCGGGCTGTTCGCCGTCTCAATCGGGCGGCACGGGCGCGATGGCACGCGGGCTTCGAGCATGAGACGCGGAGGGAGGTGCGCGCGGTGAGCTGGTGGACCGAGGAGCAGGACGACGTCCTGCGCGAGGTGAGCTTCCGCGGGGCGGAGTACGCCGCCGCCGAGATCGAGCGGAGGTGCGGCGTCTCCCACTCTGTGCGGGCGGTGGAGATGCGCGCGTCGCGGATCCACTGCTCGCTGGCGATCCAGACGGTATGCCCGCAGTGCGGGGCTGTGGGCGTGAAGATCAACCGGCAGACGGGGATGTGCCCGCTCTGCACGGAGCGCTACCACCTGGAGCAGGAGCGCGCCTTCAACGAGCAGCTCGAGCGCGAGCGGGAGGCGTGCGAGCGCTCCGAGGAGCTTGCAGAGGTGCGGCGCGAGCGCGACATGATGCGGCAGCGCAACAGCCGCCTGTGCAGGAAGTACGGGCTCAAGGGGCGGCGGGAGCGGAAGAGCTAAGGCCACCGGCGATATAATCGGGCACGAGTTCAGCCGACCGATTTGGAGGTATCCCATGGGGCTGTTTGGATCTCGCGAGGAGAAGCTCGAGAACAAGGCTCAGCAGTACAGGAACGCCGGCCTCTTCCAATACAACGACAACATAAAGGCGAGCCTGGCCCCCAAGGACGGCAAGCTGCACGTCCTCATGGTCAACAGCTTCTCCAAGTGGCTGAACCAAACCTTCGAGTGCGAGAACAAGTACTCCGGCCAGATCGACGGCATCGTCACCGCCATGCAGGATGACGGCTACGAGATCGTGGACGTCAAGTTCAACTCCATCCAGGGACAGGGCCTCACGGGCAACATGGAGGGCTTCCACACCCTGATTCTCTATAGGTAGCCATAGCGTTCTTGATAGGTAACGGGGGACGTCCGTCTAGCGGACGTCCCCCCCCCTTTGTGACGCGACGCGAGAATCCACCGTGATGAGGTCTACCGAATGTCACGGGGGTGATGCGCATGGCAAGGCGTCCGAAGCTGACGCAGGAGATGGTTGACGAGGCGATCCGCCTCAAGGCGGACGGCCTCTCCAACGGCGACATCATCTGCGCGCTGGGCATCCACGAGTCGACGTTCTACCGCTGGATCGGGGAGCCGAAGAACAAGCTGCAGCGCGCATTAAGCGAGGGGCTAAAAAAGGAGGAGTCGGCGTTCAAGCGGACGCTGCTCACCACGATCCGCTCGGCGGCACTGGCGCGCAACCAGTACTGGACGGCGGCGGCGTGGCTGCTGGAGCGAAAGTACCCCGACGAGTTCGGCAAGGCGGAGCGCAAGAGCGACGAGGGCCGCGAGGACGCGGCGCCCAGGATCGTGCTCGGCGTGGTGGCCCAGCCGGTGCAGCAGACGCTGCCGCTGGACGGGCTCGGCGAGGAGCGCACCGATGGTTGACGCGTCGGCGCTCGTCATCCCGCGCTTCCACGACGTGCTGGGCGACGTGATGGCGCACGGGCACAC
>NZ_NFIT01000030.1 GCF_002159495.1 Olsenella sp. An293 | reverse complement strand
CCAACAACGGGGGGAAGGCCCGCCGCGTCGTCACCGCGGCGCTCGTCGGCGTCCTCTCCGTCGGCGCGGTCCCGGCGATCGCGCTGGCGACCGGGGCTGACGTCAGCCTCCAGGCCCAGGACCCCGCCGGCGACCTCAAGGACGCCAAGCTCGTCGCTGCCACCAACGGCACCAGCGACATCGAGGTCCCCGAGAAGGGCACCATCACCCTCGCCCCGGGCGAGTATCTCGTCCCGACCCAGATCAAGCCCGAGTTCGGCGACACCATCGACCTCGACTACACCGGTGACGACGCGAACGCCGTGCTCGGCTACTACAAGGCCGACGACCTCAGCACCAACATCGCCAGCCAGGACTCCGCCGAGGACTACGACTGGGTCGCCGGCAAGTACGTCGTCAGGGTCCGTATCACCGACAAGGACAGCGCCTACTTCGACAAGACCGTCGAGTACCGCTTCAACGTGGTCGGCACCGACCTCGACGACGCCGTGATCTTCAACGCCGCGGACGGCAACGAGGACACCACCGTCGACGAGTTCGTCTGGAACAAGGAGAAGCAGTCGATCGGCGTGGCTGTCGACGGCGTCGTGCTCAAGAACAACAAGGACTACCAGATCAAGTACGGTGAGGCCGGCGGATCCTGGGATAGCGCCACGACCACCGCTCCGACCAACGCCGGCAGCTACATCGCCTACATCGCCGACGCCGACTGGAAGTACGTGAAGCAGATCGCCTTCACCATCGAGAAGCTCAACCTCTCCACCGCCGACCTCCAGATTGGCGACATGACCTACGATGAGGCCGCTACGGCGTTCGGGAATGCTGACACCGGCATCACCAAGGTCACCGCGAACGGCGTCGAGCTCGTGAAGCCGGCCAACAAGGTCGACATCAAGCTCAACAGCGGCTTCGTGGGCACCGGCAAGTACACCGCGCACGTCAAGGCCTCGGAGGATGCCGCGAACTTCGAGGGCGAGGGCGACGCCACGTTCTACGTCGTGAAGAAGGTCCTCCAGCCGACCGACTTCTACTACGGAGACGACTTCCTCACCGATGCCCCGACCGAGATCGACCTCTCCGAGGGCCAGTCCTTCGACCTCTCCAAGGTCAACGTCAAGGACGGAACGACCAAGCTCGACTCCGACCTCGTCGACGTCTGGGTCACCGACATCAACGGCAACGTCGTCGACGACGCCAAGCTCAAGACCGCCGGCACCTGGAAGGTCTGCGCCCGCGTCAACGCCGAGGCCAGCGAGGAGTGGGCCTACGGCAGCAACGTCCAGACCGTGACCGTCAAGGTCGTCAACGGCAAGGTCGCCACCGACGAGTACGCGTTCCTCTACAAGGGCGAGGTCGTCGACGCAGCCAAGGGCATCGAGGCCGAGTACGACGGCACCGACGTCCTCGACGACGTCACCGTCGTTGTCAAGGACGGCGACGAGACCCTCGAGGAGGGCGACGACTACACCCTCGAGGTCAAGGGCGAGGACGGCAAGGTCGTCGACTCCATCGTCGACGCCGGCGAGTACACGCTCACCGTCAAGGGCAACGGCTACGAGATCTCCGGCACCAAGAGCATCAAGGTGAAGGTCACCGCGATGAAGCTTGACTCCGCCAAGGTCGTCTCCAGCCTGACCGCCTCCGGCACGAGCTACCTCGCCTACACCGGAGAGGCGATCGAGCCCTCCTTCACCTTCTACAAGGACGGCGTCGAGGTCGAGGTCCCCGCGGGCTCCTACGAGGCCAGCTACAAGCTCGCGGCCCTCAAGTCCGACGGCAGGTATGACACCCCGAAGGCCGTCGAAGAGGTCAAGGACCTCGGCAAGTACACCGCCACCTTCGAGGCCGCCAAGGGCGTCAAGAACTACGACTTCAGCCTCGTCAAGCCCGCCGAGTTCGAGGTCACCGACAAGAAGGTCTTCCTTGACGTGCCCGCCAACGAGTGGTACAGCCAGGCCGTCTACGACGCCGCCACCAACGGCTACATGACCGGTGACGGCGGCGGCAAGACCTTCGGCCCGATGCGCGAGCTCACCCGCGCCGAGGCCGCGTGCGTGCTCTTCAACATGGCCGGCGGCAACAACTACTACGACGACGCCACCATTCCCGGATACGTTCCCAACGGCAACGTCTACGAGACCGGCTACTCCGACGTCGCCGGCAACGAGTTCTTCGCCAAGGCCGTGGCCTGGTGCAAGGCGACCGGGATCATCAACGGCTACGCCGACGGCACCTTCGGCGTCTCCCGCTTCGTGACCAACGAGGAGTTCGCCTGCATGCTCGCGAACTACGCCAAGGCCAAGAACGAGTACAAGGCCGTCGACGCCGACGAGGTCCTCGCGGCCTACCCCGACGCCTCCGTCGTCTCCGACTGGGCGAAGGACTCCGTCGCCTGGGCGGTCTCCGAGGGCATCATGGGCGGCGGCGCCACCATCTCGCCTGCCGGCTCCATCCTGCGCATGCGCGCGGCGACCATGGCCGTGAACGCGCAGCCCGAGAAGGCTGGCAGCGCGCTCATCTAGCCTATCGTCCTGAACGAGTCCCTCCCCTCCGGGGGAGGGCTCCCCAGGGGGCTCATGAGGCCAGGCCGAGTGAGCCTCCCGGGGAGCCTACTAGGCTCGAGCAGGCTGTCAGCGTGGCGCAGGGCGTGACGGTGCCCTCCCCCTCATTGCTCGCAACGGCGAGGGGGAGGGCGGCCCATCTGGGCCGGCAGACGCGAACATTTGCGAATGGTTGGGCGAGGGACGGCAGACGCCGTCCCTCGCCTTGTCCGGTCAAATTACACCTAGGGGATGCCACGATCCACGGGGACTAGAAGGAGCCTGGTCAGGTGCTCCTGTCGCTCTCCCCTCATGCAAATGGCTACGCCCAGGCGCCTTCGGACGCCGCACATACAAGTCGAGCCTCTCTCTTCTCAGCCGTCGCGGCCTCTCCAGGCGGGCTGAAACAGCACGAGACAGGCACAATCTTGAATCTGCGGCGCCGGGGAGACCCGGGCGCCGCCCACTCAAATCAATTAACCCTTAGATATTGCTGCCCCCGAGACGGGCCGCCCTCCCCCTCTCTTGCGAGCGTAGAGGGGGAGGGCACCGTCACGCCCTGCGCCACGCTGACAGCCTGCTCGAGCCTTGTAGGCTCCCCGGGAGGCTCACTCGGCCTGGCCTCATGAGCCCCCTGGGGAGCCCTCCCCCGGAGGGGAGGGACTCGGGTCTTGCTACTGGCGGTCGGGGTTGACCGACGGGATGGTGATGACCAGGTCGCTCAGCTTCTCGGGCTGCGCGTTGACGGCCATGGTCGCCGCGCGCATGCGCAGGATGGAGCCGGCCGGCGAGATGTTGGCGCCGCCGCCCATGATGCCCTCGGAGACGCACCAGGCCACGGAGTCCTTCGCCCAGTCGGAGACGACGGAGGCGTCGGGGTAGGCCGCGAGGACCTCGTCGGCGTCGACGGCCTCGAACTCGTTCTTGGCCTTGGCGTAGTTCGCGAGCATGCAGGCGAACTCCTCGTTGGTCACCTTGCGGGAGACGCCGAAGGTGCCGTCGGCGTAGCCGTTGATGATCCCGGTCGCCTTGCACCAGGCCACGGCCTTGGCGAAGAACTCGTTGCCCTCCACGTCGGTGTAGTCGGTGTCGTACACCTTGTTCTCGACGTCGTAGCCGGGCACGGTGGTGTTGGTGTACATGTCGTCGCCGCCGGCCATGTTGAAGAGCACACAGGCCGCCTCGGCGCGGGTGAGCTCGCGCATCGGGCCGAAGGTCTTGCCGCCGCCGTCGCCGTTCATGTAGCCGAGCTTGACGGCGTCGTAGACGCCCTGGCTGTACCACTCGTTGGCGGGCACGTCGAGGAAGATCTTCTT
>NZ_NFIT01000003.1 GCF_002159495.1 Olsenella sp. An293 | reverse complement strand
GCGTTGCGAATAATGCGGCCAGGGCAGGCGGGCGCAGCGGCAGACGGGTCGCGAGCGCCACGACGGGCCCGCAGACACCGGAAACGTTGCGGAATCGCGAGTCGTGGCGTGACGCGGGCGCGGGACGCGCGCCGGGAGGCGGCGCGCTGCCCTGGGCGCCGTGCCACGACCCCGGAAAACGCAACGCGCCCGAGACGGATCCGTGCCACGGCCGGCAAAGGCGAAACAGGGGGCGAGAGGGACGCGCGGTCGAGAAGGGCGGGCCGAGCGAGAGGAGGGGCGCCGGGCCGCTGCGGCCCGGCGCCCCCTGGGGGTCGTGCTTGGCTGACGCTCCCCTACTCGCGCGTCTCCCAGTTCCAGAGGATCGCGGCGCCCTCGGAGCGGGTCAGGGCGCGCCCGGGCTCGAGGCCGGCGGCCCCGCCGCTGAAGACTCCCTCGGCGACGGCCCAGCTCATGGCCTCCTCGGCCCAGCCGGAGAGCTCGTCCGCGTCGGCGAAGGCAGAGAGGTCGGCGCGGGCGGAGACGTCCTCGCCCGCGGCCTGCGCGCGGTTGTAGAGCACGCACGCCGCCTGCTCGCGCGTGATCGCGCCCGCCGGGTCGAAGGACCCGTCGCCGTTGCCGTTGAACACGCCCTCGGCGAGAGCCCAGGCCACACCGTTTGCGTACCACTCGGTCGCGGGCACGTCGGACGGGAGCCCCTCGAGGTCCGCCTCGGGCTCGCCGGCCAGGCGGCAGAGGATCGTCGCCATCTCGGCGCGGGTGAGCGACCTGCCGGGGCCGAAGGTCCCGTCGCCGTAGCCCAGGATGGCGCCGCTCGTGACGGCCCAGTCGACGGCGTCGTGGTACCACTCGGCCTGGTCGAGGTCGGCGTAGGAGTGCGTCGGGCAGAGCCCGCCGCCGTCGCAGCCGAAGGTCACCTCGACGGTGACGTCGCCCTTCGGCATCTCGAACGTGTACGTCCCGTCCTCGCCGGGCGTGACCTCGATCTTGTTGCCCTCGGCATCGGTCACGACGACCTCGCGCACCTCCTGGCCCTCGTCGGGGGTGGCGGTCACGGTGACCTTATCGCCCTCCTCGGGGGAGGCGTCGGAGACGGTGACCTTCCCGCCCTCGGCCTCGGGGACCGTCACGTCATAGGTCGGGGCAGAGGGGGTCGAGGGGCCGCTCGGGACGGAGGGCTCGGGCTCCTTCTCGACCTCGCCGGTCGAGGCGTCCCACACGAGGCCGTCCTCGACGTGGTCGCCGGGGTTCACGACGCCGTCGAGCGCGCCCGTGTCGACGTCCGTGTCGAATTTGCCCCCGGAGATGGTCAGTTTGAGCGTTTTAATCTCATCGCCCGTGGTGACGTACCGGTAGGTGCCGCCCTCGATCTTGACGAAGGGGTCAGGTTTCGAGTCATCGCTGCTGTTCTCGATCTTGATCGAGGTCGGCTCGTCGATGTCCGACTTGTCGATGACCAGCGAGGCCGGGCCGGACTTGCTGTCCACGTTGACGCCGCCCCAGCCGTTGCCGGAGGTGGTCAGGCCGCTGATCGTCGCCTCGGCGCCGTTGATCACGACGCCGTAGCCGTTGCCATTCTTGCAGGTGACGTTCTCGACGGTCACCTTCGTGCCCTCGCCGTAGACGTTCAGGCCGTGCTTGGTGTTGTCGTCCACACCCGGCTCGCTGCCCCCGCCGTCGATGACGAGGTTGCGAACGGTCACGTCAGCGCCGCCCTCGATGTTGATCATGCTGGGGCCAGCGGCCGTGCCCTCGCCGAGGAGCACATTCTCGGCAGTGATGGTCCTGTCGTTGCCCTCGAGGATGATGTCCTTGGTGATGGTCAGGATGCCTTCGTTGTTGAACTTGCTGGTGCCGTCGAGGACGACGTCGTTGAGCAGGGTGACGGTGTCACCGTCCTTCGCGGCTTTGATGGCATCCTCCAGGGTATCGTAACGAGCGCCGCTGACCATGGCCTCGGATTCGCTGACGTTAGTGTCGCGCATCTCGCCGTTCACGGTCGATTTCACGTACGTGACGCCATCGCCGACAGTTTCCTCGGGGGCTTCCTCGCCAAGTATCTCGCTGTTCACGAAGCCGATGGTCCCGGAGTTGCCCGGTCCCTTCGTGACATTTCCGGTGATAGTGCTCCTTGTGACCCCCATGCTGCCGGTGCCGGTCTTGGAGACGTTGCCGTTGACGGTCGTGTTCGTAACGTCCACATCGCCGAAGCCAGCGCTGATCAGGTAGCCGTTGAGCTCTGCGTCCCTGATGGTGACGTTGACGGGGTTGTCATCCTGATTGTCCTGCGGGCTGCTCTCGTACACTGCAGCGCCGCCGGAGACGGTGCCCCCGGTGATGGTGACGTCAACCGGATTTTTGGTCGTGTGCTGCGAGACGGCGATGCCGGTGTTGCGCGTGGTGGTGCCGCCGGGGTTGGGCTCAAAGACAGGCACGTCGGGGGAACCGGAGACGGAACCACCGGTCATGACGAGGCTGCCGGAGCGAATCTCGATGCCGGTGTTGCCGGAGATGGTACCGCCATTGACGGTTAGCGACCCATATTGCGGATGATAGATTCCCGTACCCTCAGGGTCAAGGGCTTGGACGATTCCACCGTTGATAACAATTTTTGTGTTGTGCCTAGTCCCATTGCCAGATATGCCATAGTACTTGCCCTGAATCGTACCTCCGTTAACAGTGAGAACGGCAGGGTATTCATCACTATTCTCGCCAAACGTGGTGACCTTCACGCCACATGCAAGGGTATCCGTTGTAATGGCGCCGGAACGCTCAGGGCTGGTATCGGTGATGGTCAGATCGCCGCTGCGCTTCACGGCAACGAGATAGTCGGCGGTGGCCTCATCCGTCCAGCCATCAGCGTCCCGTGCAATGGTCTTGCCGTTAAGGTTCAGCGTGACCTTCTTATCAACGTTGACTGGCTCCGTAAGCATCACGTTCACGTTTAGCGTGATGGTACCGCCTGCCTTGACGCTCTTAAGCGCCTCCGCGAGGGAGCCAGTCGTAGTGCCACTCTCCGTTTCGTAGGTAACTTCAGACGCAGTCTCGGTCAAGCCACTATCCCCAGCACCATCCTCAGGTGACGTAAGCGCGGAATCTCCCTCGTCAGAGCCCACTCCAGTCAGGACGTTGTCCGTCTTCTCTCCCTCATCATTCCCTGCCGTGGTCTCATCAGGGGACTGTGAGACCTCGGGAGCATCGCCCAGCGCGACGACCGGCGCGACGCCGAAGGTGAGCGCGAGGCCCAGCCCCGCGGTGGCGGCAAGACGCGCACCGTTCCTGATCTCAAATCTCGACATTGCTCTCCTCTCAGCATGCCCCTTCATAAAGTGGGGTCGGGCACCTATAGATGGAGTCAATATAGAGCGACACCCCCCCCCCCGTCAACATTATTTCGGCGTGCTTACAGGCAGCTTAAGATCTCCCCGTGGCGCACTCTCCCCGTGGCGCACTTCGCAGCGCAGCGGCGCCCAAGCTCACCTGGTTCTTCTCGCCATGACGCAAGACGCCGCCGCAGGCAGGAGCCCGCGGCGGCGCAACGCTATACCCCTACCCTCCGCCTACAGGTGGTAGTAGGCGTTTCTCGGGTCCACGCGCGTCACGTTGGGGTTGGAGTACGGGTCGCCCTTCACGTAGTAGGGCGCCCAGTGGTAGTTCATGTAGGCGATCTCGCGGTGGAAGCGGATGCGCTTCTCATCGTTGTCCTCGGTCCCGCGCGAGATCGACTCGTAGTGGTAGAGCTCGACCTCGGGCGTGTAGACGACGAGCAGGCCGCGCTCGCGCAGCTTGAGGCAGAAGTCGATGTCGTTGAAGGCGACCTGCAGCTCCTCGGTGAACCCGCCCACGGCGTCGAAGGCCCTGCAGCTCGTCATCACGCACGCCGCCGTGACCGCGCTCAGGTCCATCTGGGCGTCGTCGAGGGCGAAGTAGCCGCGCACGCCGCGCGGCAGGTTCTTGTGCACGTGGGTGGCCACGCCGCCGGCGATGACCGTGCCGGCGTGCTGGATCGTGTCGTCCGGGTAGAACAGGCGCACGCCGACCGCGCCCACGTCCTCGCGCGCCGCCAGGCCGAGCATCGTCTCGATCCAGGAGGGCGTGATGACCTCGGTGTCGTTGTTGAGCAGCAGCAGGTAGTCGCCGCGCGCGTTCCTGCGCCCGAAGTTCATGAGCTTGGAGAAGTTGAACTCGGCGTCCCAGCGCGCCACGCGCACGACGCCGGGGTGCGCGGCCTCGAGCTCCTTGTAGTAGGCAAAGGTCTCGGGCTCGACGCTGTTGTTCTCCACGAGCACGATCTCGTAGTTGTTGTAGGTGCTCTTCTCGAGGATGGAGTCGACGCAGCGGGAGAGCAGGTCAACGTGGTCCTTGGTGGGGATGACAATAGAGACGAGCGGGCGCTCCTCCGGCACGTCGTAGATGACGCGATAGGTGAAGGGCCGGTCGGCGAGCGTGACCTTTGCCGCGATGCCGCAGCGCTTGAGGTGCTCGCTCACCGCGCGGATGCCCGCCTCGGAGGCGTAGGACTTGGAGCCCGCGTCGCCGGCCGTGGAGCTGGGGCTCATGCGCCAGTGGTAGAGCACTTTGGGGACGTGGTGGATGTGGCTCGTGCGCTCGGCCACGCGCAGCGTGAGGTTGTGGTCCTGGGCGCCGTCGTAGTCGCGCGTGTTGGGCTCGATCTGCCCCAGGAGGCTGCGCCGGACGGTGAGCATGTGGCAGACGTAGTTGTTGTTCCGCAGCAGGTCGAGGTTGAAGTCGGGCTTGAAGTAGGGCTGCGCGAAGGTGCCGTCGGGCAGCAGCTTGTCCTCGTCGCAGTAGAGCAGGTCGATCGCAGGGTCCTCGTTGAGGGCGAGGGCGTACTCGAAGAGCAGGTCGGGCTCCAGGACGTCGTCATGGTCGAAGAAGCACACATAGTCGCCTGTCGCCAGGGCGATGCCGGCGTTGGTGTTCTCGGAGATGCCGAGGTTGTCCTCGAGCGTGACGGCGCGGATGCGGCGATCGGAGGCGCACGCGCGCTCGACGAGCCCGGCGAGCTCGGCGCTCTCGGGGCTGGCGTTGACCAGGACGAGCTCCCAGGGGGCGTAGGACTGGGAGCGGACGGACTCGACCATGTCCTCGAAGAAGTCCGCGGGCGTCCTGAAGAGCGGGACGATCACGCTGAAGCTCGGGCGCCGCTCGAGCTCGGCGACCGCCTGGCCGGCGAGCTCGCGGGCGCTGGCGCGGTGCGCCTCGAACCAGCCGGGATAGCCCGGGTCCACCTGCGCGCTGCGCATCACCTCGCCGGTGCGGGCAAGCAGCTCGCCGTACCATCCGGCGAAGAGGACCTCGAAGCCGTCGAGCTCGGGGTGGTTCTCGTCGCCAAAGACAAAGATGTAGTTGTCGAGCTCGGCCGGGATGCGGGCGGAGAACTGCACGGCGAGCGTCGGCTCGTAGGTGTCCGCCCCCTCGACGGAGGTGCCCATGATCGTGAGGGACAGGTCCACCGGCTCGAGCCCCTGGGTGAGGCAGGAGATCCTCGGGGCGTTGTCCTCGCGCAGCGGGAGCAGGACGGTGCCGCGCAGCACGTTCCTCTCGCCCCCTGCGATGCAGTCGGTGAACTCGATCCGCGCCGTCTGCTCGGCGGCCCTGTAATCGTAGTCGCGCAGGCTCCGGCAGAGCTCGGGGTGCAGGCGATAGTTAAGGCGCGACTCCCACGTCGCCTGCTTGGAGCTCAGGGAGAGCTCCCCGCGCGCGCCGTCGGAGGTCTCCAGGGAGATGACGTAGCCGGGCCCGGAGATGACGGGCAGGCAGCAGACAAACCAGCTGAGCCCCTCGTCGTCGGACTCGTAGGGGTGCAGCGCGCAGGGCACGGCGACGCCGCGGCCGCTCTCCTTCGCGCTGGCGCGCACGGTGACGCCCTCGGCGACTCGTGGGATGCCGCAGAGCGCAAAGACCTTCTCGCTCCCCCGACAGATGCCCGCAGTCTTGATGTGCATGCGTTCGTCCTTTCGAGTCCCAGCCCGCCCGCGTGCGGGGCGTCCCGTAAAGTGTAGCGTGGGCACACCGCGCTGTCACTTTTCTCAACCGACGCCCGCAGTGGGCGGCGGGCAAACGCGCCCGGTATAATGGGACGACCTGCCGCACCCGGGAGAATCGAGCGCACCGTGAACGAGCCTCGCATCGACGTCCTTATGGTCAACTGCAACCATGAGAGCACCCTCGCGGAGTCGATCGCGAGCGTGCTCGGGCAGACCTGGAAAAACCTCCGCCTGATCGTCGTGGACGACGGATCGACGGACGGCTCGTGTGCCGTGGTCGAGTCCTTTATGGACGACCCGCGCGTCGAGCTCCACCGCCTGCCGGAGAACCGCCACATCTGCGCCGCAACCAACTACGGCTTCTCGCTCGTGCGCGCCGAGTGGCTCGCGCGCATAGACTCGGACGACGTCTGGTACCCCGAGCGGCTCGAGCGGCAGATGGCCGCGCTCGCCGCGCGCCCGGACGTCGGCGCCTGCTTCTCCTGGTGCGACTTCATCGACGAGGGCGGCCGTGACGTCCGCGACCTCGCCGCGGACCTCCCCGAGGCGCTCGAGCCCGCCTACGCGACGCAGCGCGAGTGGCTGCGCCACTTCTACTACCGCTGCAACTGCCTCATCCACTCCTCCGTGCTCATGCGCACGAGCGTCATGCGCGAGACGGGCGGCTTCGAGCTCGCCTACCGGCAGCTCCACGACTTCGACTACTGGGTGCGGATAGCCAAGCGCCGCAACATCCTCATGGTGCCCGAGAGGCTGGTCGCCATGCGCAAGTTCGTGGGCGACGGCGCGACCAACGAGAACGCGAGCCGAGCCAACCTGCGCAACATCACCCGCACCTTCAACGAGTACCTGGACATCCGCGCTCACTTCTTTGACGACATGCCCGAGGAGGTCTTCCTGGAGGCCTTCCGGGAGGACTTCGTCCGTCCCGACTCCTCGTCCCCCGACGAGCTCGCCTGCGAGCGCGCGCTTCTGCTCTGCCGCCCCCAGGACGACTGGGACGTCAGCGTCACGCCGGCGGGGCTTCGCGCCCTCAAGGCGCTCCTTGCCAACGATCGGACGCGCCGCCTGCTCGAGACCCGCTACGACCTGACCGTCCAGCGGTTCTACGAGATGGCGACCGAGCACCTCTACAACGACCTCGTGGTCAAAAGCGACACGCGCTTCCAGGTCGAGCTGGTGGGCGCCCTTCGCGCCGAGGGGGACCAGCTCCGCGCCGCCGTCGACGCCCTCAACGCTGAGATCGAGTCGCTGCGCGGCCACGTGCGGGCGCTCGAGGACCTCGTCTCCCGGCGCGACGGCGAGCTCTCCTCCCTTCGCGCCGAGATGGACGGCATGCGCGGGTCATCCAGCTGGCGCGTCACGCGGCCGCTGAGGGCCCTCGGCTCAATCCTGCACGGGGGTCGCGGCCGCGACTCGGGGGGCGCCGAGGGGGACGCCGTCTCCGCGCTGGCCCCCGCCGGCCCCGCGCGCCCGAGGGTCCTCGTCCAGGCGCACCTGAGCGGCAACCTCGGGGACGATCTCTTCGTCCGGGCCCTCTGCGAGCGCTACCCCGGCGCGGACTTCCTCCTCTGCGTTGACGGCGGCTACGAGGGGCGCTTCTCAGACATAGCCAACCTCGAACTCCACCCGGTCGAGGAGTTTGGGACGCTCGTCTCGACCGCGGACGCCGCGGTGCACATTAGCGGCTCCTGCTTCATCCGCGACCGCGAGAACTTCGACGCCTTCTTCGCCGCGGACTCCTTCCTCGCCGACCACGCCCGCAGAAGCTACGTCATCGGCGCCAACTTCGGCCCCTACGAGGACGAGGGCATCCTCGAGGCGTACCGGGAGCTCTTCGCCCGCTACGACGGGATCGTCTTCCGCGACCGCTACTCGGCCGGGCTCTTCCCGGGACTCGCCAACGTCGCCTATGCCCCCGACGTGCTCTTCGGCTACCCCGCGACCGTGCGCGAGAAGCGCCGGAGCGCCGTGGTGTGCCCCATCTCGCTCGAGGGGCGGGACGGCACCTTCGGCATCTCCGGGTACGCCGCCGCCTATCGGTCCTTCTCGCTCGCCGCAATCAGGGCGCTCGTCGCGCGCGGCTACGAGGTCACGCTCGCGTCCTTCAACGAGAGCCAGGGGGACGAGCGCGCGATCGAGGCCCTGCTCGCCGAACTGACCGAGCGGGAGCGCGAGCGCGTGACCTGCGTCCGGTACCGCACGAGGCCCGAGGAGGTCCTGAGCGCGTTCGAGGACGCCGAGTGCGTCGTGGCGACGCGCTTCCACGCGATGGTGCTGGGCATCGCGCACGGCTGCCGCGTGCTGCCGATCGTCTACGACCAGAAGACCGAGAAGGTCCTCGAGGACCTTGCCCGCCCGCTCGCGGTGCGGCTCGACGAGCTCGCGAGCGCAGACGCCGGGGCGCTGGTGGAGCGGCTCCTCGCGAGCGACCCGATCGACGCTGCCCCGCTCGCGGCGGGCGCCGAGGGGCAGTTCCAGTTCCTCGACCGGCTGCTGCGGCGCTAGCCGGCGACCTCACCCCCGGAGCAGGCGATAGTAGGGGCTCCAGGGGTCGAAGCTGGGGCTGTGCGAGGGGTCCCCCTCCGCGAGCTCGGGGAGCAGCGCGAGGAGGCGCTCGCCGCGGGCCAGCTCCTCGGGCGACGGGTCCCGTCCCATGAGCGAGCGCGGGGCGTTGAGCCGCGCCGTCGCGTACGGGAGATAGACGTTGCAGAGGCCCGCCGCGTGCGCCCGCACGAACGCCTCGAGCGCGTCCCCCGAGGCGAGGGGGGCGGCGGTCCCGTCGAGCCCCAGGCGCGCGAGCTCGCGGCCGTCCGCGAGAAAGCACTCCGGGTTCACCACGAGCGCGTCGTAGGGCCGCTGGGCGCGGCCGACGTAGCCGCCGTCGTCCTGGGGGAGGTTGCGCAGCATCCGCAGCGGCGTCCCGTCGGGCCGCAGAATCATCCCGGCGTAGTCGAGCAGGCCGTCCGCGCGCACGACGCGCGGGGCGGCGCAGAAGGTCCCGCGCCGGCAGACGTGGCCCACGAGCAGCTCGAGGGAGGCGAGGTCGAGGTCGTGCTCCCGCGTGACGAAGAGCACGAGGTCCGCCTCCCCCACCCCGGGGGCGCGCGTGCCGCGGGCCTGGGCGTACGCCTTAAGCGCGGCGGCGGTCGTGGGGCTCGCCTCGGCGCCGCGGGCAAGTCCCACGGAGGGTGCGGGCGCGGGCACCGGGAAGCGGGTCTCGTAGGTGAAGTAGGCCCAGCCCCTCCGCACCTCGGCCGAGACGCCGGTGCGCGCGAGGTGCCCCTCGATCGCGCGGACGCCCGCCTCCTGCGCGTACTCCTTCGAAGCCGGGTCCCCGGCGGACGAGCCGTCGGTGATCCTCCAGTGGTAGAGGACCTGCGGCACCCGGACCACGGGCGTGCCGAGCTCGCAGATCTTGAACGTGAGGTCGTAGTCCTGGGCGCCCTCCACCTCCGGGCTCGCGAGCGCCACGGAGCCGAGCAGCTCGCGCCTGACCGTGAGCCAGTGGAGCACGTAGTCGTTCGAGAGCAGCAGGTCGGCGTTGAGCGGCGGCTTGATGAGGGGCAGGCAGGGGCGCCCGGAACCGTCGACGTTGTCCTCGTCGCAGAACAGCAGCCCCGGGGCGCGCCCGTCCTTCTCGCCCTCCCGGATCGCGCGGACGAGCTCCGCGAGCGCGCAGGGCTCCAGGAGGTCGTCGTGGTCGAGGAAGCTCACGTAATCCCCGCGACACGCGCGGATGCCGAGGTTGGTGTTGCCCACGATGCCCAGGTTCCCCGGGGCTTCGACCACGCGAACGCGCGGGTCGGCGAGCTCGTCGAGCACCGCGCGCATCCCGGCGTCCCCGGGACTCGCGTTCACGAGCACGAGCTCCCAGCGGCGGTAGGTCTGGGCGAGCACGCCCTGGAGCATCTCGCGCAGAAGGCGCGGCGGCGTGCGAAAGGCCGGCGTCACGATGCTCATGAGCGGCCCCTCCGTCGGGGCCGGCCGGGCGAGAAGAGCCTCCCGCCGCGCGGCGAGCCATGCGGGGTAGTCCGCGTCGACGGATGCGTTGGCGATCCGGGCGTCATAGGCGCCGAGCAGGTCGCGGTGCGCCCGGCGCCCCGCGGCCACGCGCAGGAGGCCCGCCACAACGAGAAAGCGATCCACCTCGTCGGGGACGAGCGCCGCGCGCTCCTCGACCACCCAGCGCTCCCCGCCCGCGAGGGTCAGCTCGTGGCGCGCGAGCGGCGCCAGGCGCACCGGGCGCGCCCCCGCCGGGCCGCGGCCTTCGGGCAGCGCCACGCAGCGCGGGGCATGGGGGCGCCGCGGCGCACGGGCGCACGAGAGGACGACCCACAGGTGCGAGACGGGGCCCGCGGAGAAGTCCCCCTCGTCGCTGCGCAGGCACGCAGCGAGCCTCAGCGCGCGGCCCCGGCGCAGCTCGCCTGCGTCCAGGGGGTGCTCGGCGAAGTAGCTGTCGAGGGTGAGCTCGCCCATCTACGAGCGCAGAGAGGAGAGAGGCGGGTGCACCTGGTCCTTGTCGGAGAGCACGAGCTTGGCGGGATCGAAGGCGTCGTCGCCCTCGAGGGGCGGCCACGCGATGCCGATCTCGGGGTCGTTCCACATGAGGCCGCCCTCGTCGCCGGGGTGGTAGGTGTCGTCGCACTTGTAGCAGAACTCGGCCTCGTCGGAGAGCACGAGGAAGCCGTGGGCGAAGCCGCGCGGGATGAAGAACTGGCGGTGGTTCTCGGCGGAGAGGACGACCCCCTCCCAACGGCCCCACGTGGGGCTGCCCGGGCGCAGGTCGACGGCCACGTCGAAGACGGTGCCGCGCACCACGCGCACGAGCTTGGACTGGGGGTGCTCGATCTGGAAGTGGAGACCCCGCAGGACGCCGCGGGTGCTCGAGGACTGGTTGTCCTGGACAAAGTCGCAGTCGATGCCGCCGACCACGAAGTCGGGCCGCTTGTAGGTCTCCATGAAGTAGCCGCGGCGGTCGCCGTAGCTCTTGACGTCGACGATCTTGACGCCCTCGATCGAGGTGTCCGTGAAGGTGAAGTTGCCGGAAGTGATGGTGGCCATGTCTGCCCTCCTGACGTGTTCGTACGGACGATTGTACCCTCTCCCGGCACGCCGCGGCGCGCGGGCGCCCTACTCGGTCACGACCAGATTGCCGGCGTCGTCCAGCGCGTAGGTCACGCCGTCCGGATGCTCGGGCGAAAAGACCCTCACGTCGCGCACGTACGGGGAGTCCGGCGACTCGATCAGCACCACGGTGTCATAGCCTCGCTGGTCGGCGAGGGCACGGGACGACTCGGGGCTCTGGTACTCGTAGATGCCGCGCCCAAAGAGCAGGTTGAGGTACCCCCTGACGAAGCTGTCGCAGGCGTAGAGGGCGTCCGGGTAGTCGGCGGTGACCGCGCTCGCGATCTTCTCGTTGTCCGCCCGATAGGCCTCGGGCCAGACGTAGGTCCCGCCCATGACGTAGGAGCAGACGTTGAGCGCGGAGGCCACAGCGACGACCGCCACGAACCCCGCGGCCGCCGGCACCCCCTCGCGGCGCCGCGGGCGGGCCTCGAGCGCGTTGCGCGCGAGCTCGCACGTGAGCAGCAGGACCGGCAGGGCGAGCTTGATGCGGTCGTAGCCGTAGTTGACGGCGTGCTGCTTCATGACGAGGTTCTCGAGCACGGGGAAGGCCAGCACAAAGAGCAGCGCGGGCACGCCGGGAGCGAGGCGCGGGCGTCCCCGCCTCGCGACGACCGCCCAGACCAGGGCGCCCGCAAGCAGCGCCCACAGGAGCGCAAACGAGGTCCCGTACCGGGCGAGCAGGGTCGCGTAGGAGGTGGAGGTCGAGGTGGGGCCTCGACTCACGAATCGGGCGAGAAGCGCGTCGAAAAAGGCCGTTGCCGAGACGCGCAGCAGGTAGTGGCCGCAGAAAAGCGCAAACGAGGCCGCGGTGACGAGGGCGAGCCCCGCCGCGCGCGCAAGGCCCGCGCGCCAGCCGTCGTGGCGCCAGATCAGCCCCGCGAGCGCGAAGCCCACGTTGGCGACGTATCCCGTCCACTCGATGTAGGGGTTGGCGAGCGCGAGCGCCCAGAACGCGACGCGCCATCCCCTCGAGCCGCGCTCGGCGTGCCACCACGCCAGTACCTGCAAGGGCAGCGTCACCTGCATGACGGACTGGTGCCAGAAGACCGGGCCCATGCCGTGGAGCACCTCGGGCAGACAGACGTAGGCGAGCGCGCCGGCAAGGACCAGCGCCGCCCGGTGCCGCCGCCCCTCATAGACCGCTGCCAGAAGGGCCGCCAGCACGCACGCGGAGACCGCGAGCGTGACCGTGCCCAAAAGGTAGATGCTCGACTCGGCCACGGGCAGGCCAAACGCCTTGATGAAGGCCCACGCCACGAAGAACCCCGCGGGCGAGAAGGACGTGTAGTAGTAGTTGCCCGCGTCGTCGGGGATGGCGGCGCCCCAGGGGATGTACTTGTCGGCCGGCTCGCCGAGGGTGTCGATGGGCAGGAACAGGTGCTGGGAGGCAGGGGTCTCCTCATAGGCCTGGACCGTGAGCAGGGTGTGCCACGTGGCGTCCTCGTTGAGGTACCTGACCTCCTCGGTCGGGTACCTCAGCGCGGCGTTGAGCGCCACGACGAGCACCACGACGACGCACGCGAGCAGCACCGACCACCGCGAGCCCGAAGACGGACGCGCGCCCTCGGAGCCGGACTGCGCGAAATGCGCCCCACCCATGGCAGCCTCCCCAAAGACCGCGGCCGCGACCTCGTGGGCCGCGGCCGCCTGATTCCTATGACCAGCCGTTGGACGCGAGCCAGGAGGCCCTCGCCGCGACCCAGTCGCTCAGGTACCGGACGTTCTCCTCGTAGGTCTGGTACGGCTCGATGCAGTTCTCGAAGACCTCGTAGCCCCAGAGGACCTCGTCCATGGCCTCGGACGCTTCGAGCTCAGCGGCCATCTGGGCGACCGAGCGGATGCCCGCGGACGTCCCGTCGGCAGATCCCAGCGCCGCCGCGAGCGCGTTGCCGCGCTCCGCGGCGATCCGCGCCACGGCCTGCTCGACCTCGGGACACTTCACGAACCAGACGCGGTGGTCGTCCTCGAACAGAAGCCCCGCGGTGTCACGCCACTCGGCGGCGTCGGCGGTCTCGGAGCGGATGCCGAAGGCGGTGTCGAAGTCCCACACCGGGCCTGCGTAGATGACGTCTCTCAGGCCGCGCTTCTCGGCGTCGCCCTGCGCGGGCAGGTAGTAGTAGGCCGAGGACGCGTGCCAGTCGATGTTCTTGGAGAACTGGTTGACCATGTAGGTCTGGGCGAACGAGTCGACGTCGATGTAGTCGGAGGCGCGGGTGCCGGGCGCCGCGAGCTCGGGGTCGGAGGCGTTGATCGCCTCCTGCATGCGCTCGGAGATGTAGAGCATCTGGGCGTAGGAGAGGTTCTCGGGCTCCTTCACCACGAAGGCGCCCGCGGTGGTGGTGAACCAGCAGCGCTCGCCGCGATAGTAGGAGATGTCGAGCTCCAGCAGGTAGCCGCCGGAGATGTCGGCCGGGTCGGCCATGCCCTGCGCGTACTGGAACGTCTGGCCGTAGCGGTTGGTGCCCTGGGCGAGCGGGAGCTCGTCGAGCTCGACGCCGGGGTTGGCCTCCTCGTTGTCGTCCTCGAGCTTGTGAATGTCGACGCGGCCGTCGTTGATCTCGGCCTTCTCGGAGAGCAGGTAGCTGCCGCGGTACTCGCCGTCGTAGTAGAGGTCGACGGCCGCGCACTCCGGGGCGGTCGACAGGCCGAGTGCCAGGGCGAGGTCGTAGGCGACGGTGTTGCGCAGGCGCGAGGAGTCCGTCGCGTTGGCGAGCAGGACCCAGGTCTTGTTGCGGTTGTCGTCGTTGCCGGTCTGGAGCAGGTCGCACTTCTCCTCGAGCTTGATCTGGTAGGGCTTCTTTTTGGAGAGGCCCCAGGTGGAGTTGCCGCGGCCCTTGATCTGCGAGAGCTCGCCGTCGTAGACGACGGTGCCGTCGGGGTTGACGAGAAGCGCGGAGCCCTTGGCCTTGGCGGAGTGGTCGGGGCTGCCGTCGACGAAGGGACGCCCCTCGTTGACGGGGTCGTCGCTCACGAGGTAGAGCGCGCGCACGCTGTCGGAGACCATCACCGTGAGGACGTGCGGGACCGTGCTGTCGGCATAGCGGAACAGAACCGAGACCGAGCCGTCCTCACCCGCGGGCAGGGCGGAGAGGTCCACGGCGGAGCCGCTCGAGACCTCGACGTAGGTCGCCCCGCCGTCGAGGGAGACGAGCATGGTCTTCCCGAGGTAGGACGGGAAGGACAGGGTGAGCGACGAGAGGTCGGCGTGCGCCGGCAGGAACAGGTGCGGCGTCAGGTCGACGTAGGTCGAGGCGACGCGCGCCGAGGAGCCCTCGGCCGTGGCGACGGTGGTCTCGAAGGTCGGCACGAGCGCGCCGTCGTTGTCGGCGACCAGGGTCTGGCCGTCGACCTCCATGGTCCCGCGCAGCACGTAGCCCGCGCCGGGGATGCCATAGTAGCGGTTGCCGTAGGTGAACAGGCCGGTGCGGCAGGCGTGCGTCGTCTCGTCGACGTAGTAGCGCTGGGCCGCGCCGTCGTAGCTCGCGGTGACGAGCCAGCCCGGGGCCTCGAGCGCGCCGTCGTTGTTGGCGAGGTAGACGGCGCCCGTGGCGGGGTCAGCCCACTTGCCGCGCACGACGGGGCCGTCCGGGCGCGCATAGGCCCAGGTGCCGTCCCCGACCTCGACGAGGCCCTCGGCGATGAGGCCGTCCGCGCCAAACCAGTAGCGGTCGAGCGCGCCGCCGAAGGCGTCGGTGACGACCCAGCCCGAGGCGTGGATGACGCCGTCGTTGTCCACGAGCGGCGCGGCGGCGGAGCCGACGTTGCGCACCACGAGGCCCGTCTGAGCGGAGGCAAAGTACTGCCGCCCGTCAACGGCGAAGAAGCCCGTACGCGCGGCGTGGGTCTCGGGGTCGACGTAGTAGCGCTCGAGCGAGCCGGTGACGACGTCGGTCACCTGCCAGCCCGGGGAGAGGAGCCTGCCGTCGTTGTCCGCCAGGTAGACGACGCCGTCGCGGGCGTAGGAGCCGCGGACGACGTAGCCCTCGGGACGCGCGTAGGCCCAGGTGCCGTCCCCGACCTCGACGAGGGCGTCGCGGACGAGCAGGCCGTCGGCGCCGAGCCAGTAGCGCTGCAGGCCCGAGCCGGACGCCTCGGGATAGGCGTCGCTCACCACCCAGCCGCTGCGGCGGACGCCACCCTCGTAGTAGGCCCAGGAGCCGCCCTCGGCCACCCAGCCCTGCTCACCCGTCCTCGCGGACGCCTCGACGGCGACGACGGGGGCGACGTCGCCCGTCGCGAGCGCGGGGGCGGACGGAACGAGCAGCGCCCCCGTCAGGGCGAGCGCCGCGGCGCCCAGGGGCAGGGCGCGGAATCGTAGACTCATGGCTTCCTCCAAACCTTCGCGCTTGCGCGCCAACGTCGCTATTCTCTCACACCGCGGGCGAGAAGGACCCGGGGGGTGGCTCTTGTCGGCCCGCGGCGCGCTAGGTTGAGGCGCCGAGCACCGAGAGCGAGCGGAGCTCCACGTCAAGGGAGCTCGTGAGCCCGATGGAGCCGACGGCACCCTCCCACCACTCGTAGTAGGCCGAGACGCGGACGAGGTAGCGGTGCTCCCCCGCGCGAAGCGCGAGCCTCAGCACCCGGCCCGTCTCGCCGAGCTCGACGGTCATCTCGCCGTCCTGCGGCGCGTCAACGACGAGCTCGAGGTAGGCGGGCTCCCCGCCGGCCTCCCCCGAGAGCGCCACGGCCACGTTCTCGCCCACGGCGACCGTGCGGGCGCCGTCCGAGGCGGCGAGCGGCGCGCCGGCGTCCGCAGAGGCCTCGGCGTCCTCGCCCCACAGAAGCGGGATGAGGCCGAGCTGCCCGAGAAAGCCCGGCTCGTAGCCCTCGACGAACGACCAGCCGCCCTCGGGCCCGCCCCGCTCGAGCGCGGCGGCGAGCTCGTCTCTCTCGTCGGAGAGGCACCACAGGTCGTAGTCGGCCCCGTCGATGCGGACGAAGGGCTCGTAGTTCTCGTACACGTACTCGAAGAGCAGGTAGTACTTGAGGCAGACGTCGAGGTCGTCGGCGATGGTCCAGGCGTCGCGCGGCATGAGGACGTAGGTCACCCGCGCCGCCGCCACCTCGTCGAGCGCGAGCTCCTGGGACTCGGTCCCGCTCAGGATCATCGGGGACTGGTTGGCGTAGATCGGGTTCTTGCGGCCCACGATGGCGTAGAGGTAGTCGGTGCTCGAGAGCGTGAGGTAGGTCTCGTCGTCGCCCGTCGTGGCGTCGAGGATCGCCGCGAGCGTCTCGTCGGCCGTGGAGCCTCCCGTCACGCGCGTGCCGCCCTCGGGAGCCTGCTTGTACTGCTCCGCCGACCCCCACTGCGCGACGGCCTGGACGAGCTGGGACTCGAAGCCCCCGACAAAGCCCACGCCGTCCGTCGCGGCCACGCCGAAGAGCGCCGTCGTGCAGGCGCCCGCCAGGACGAACCTCCCGAAGGTGCCCGCGACCCCCTCCCCGCGGCGCAGGCTGACGTAGACGACGGCGCAGAGCACCGCGGCAGGAAGCGTCGAGAGCAGCGCGCCGGCGCTGCCCTCGGTGAGGTTGTGCCGGACGACGCCGCGGCTCAGGTTGGCGAGGAAGAAGGCGCAGAGGAAGACCGCGCAGACCCAGGCGAGGGCGACCCGGCGCTCGCGGCCCTCCCCCGCCCCGAGGTCCACGGGGGCGACAAGGGAAAGCCACGCGAGCAGGGCCGCGCCGCCGAGCGGGGCGACGAAGTAGACGAGCGGCGTCACGAAGGCGTCGAGGTCGCCGACCGGGTACACCGCCCAGTTGGCGTTGGACGCGGCGAGCAGGACGAACTCGCGGAGCCTCGAGACGGGGTCGACGCCGCGGGCGAGGCACAGCGCCGCCCAGAGCAGCAGGCACGCGGCGATCGTCGCGGCGGCGACGGCGGCGAGCGGGGCGATCCTCACCCGGCCGCGGTCGCGCAGGAGGCACACGAGGAAGGTGACGGCGCCGGCGACGATGGCAGCGACGCCCGCGTCGAGGCCGATGAGGCAGGTGAGCACCACGCAGACGCAGAAGAGCGCGTAGGAGCGGGCCCCGGGCCGGCGCAGCGCGCGCCAGAGCGCCCAGAGCGAGAGGAACGCGAAGGAGAGCGAGTCCGCCGGCGGCCCCGCGCACAGCAGCAGGTAGCACACTGGCGAGAGGAGGACCCAGAGGGCCGCGGAGCGCTCGGAGAGGAAGTGCGCGAGGACGCGGTACAAGACGATGAAGACGGGCAACGAGCGCAGGGAGTTGTAGATCGCGTTGGCCCAGGGCTCGTAGGGGTTGAGCAGGTAGTAGAGGATGCCCGTGAGCTGGCGCAGCAGCATGTGGGCGTCGAAGCTCTCCACCACGGGCAGCTCGCCGCGGCGGAAGAGCCCGTCGAGGGCCAGACCGTGGTTGGCGCTCTCGAAGTAGTCGGTCCCGTACTCCACGGAGACGGGCGGCTGCGCGGCGCTCAGCAGCACGGCGACCACGAGCAGCACGATCGCCGCGCGCTCGATCGACGCCCGCCTGCCCTCCGGGACCTCGCGCCCCTCGCGCGCGCCCCACAGAAGCAGCGCGACGAAGGCCGCCGTCGCGAGCGCCATGAGGGCGGCGTGGAGGGCGTAGGGGCGCGGCTCGGAGACGAGGCCGCGGACGACGAGCACGTTCTTGAGCTCGAGAAGGACCGGCGTCGCCGCGCAGACGGCGAGCGGGGCGAGCGAGGCGCGCGCGAGGCTCGCGGCGAAGCGGCCCTGGGAGCGCCGATACGCGAGGACGTAGGCCAGCGCCGAGGCGAGCAGCGCGACGCAGGCGAGCCCGAGCGCGAGCGCGGCGGCAGCGGAGGGCGAGCCCCCGGAGAGGGAGAGCGACACGAGCCCAAAGGCCGCGTACGGGAAGAGCGCCAAGAGCGCCGCGCGCACGGTCTGGGGAAGGACTCCCAGCCCCCGCCGGTTGGCGAGGCCGAGCGCGTAGTGGAGGGTGCAGAGCGCGTAGCACAGAAGCGCCGGCCAGACCGGCCAGCCCACGAGCGGCGAGAGCAGCGCGAGGAAGGCGGCGACCCACCCGTACTCGCGGGCGGCGCCGAGCAGGCGGTCGTCCTTCTCGCTCGCCCCGCCCAGGCGGGCCTCGAGCAGCGAGGCCCCCGCGAAAGACGCCACGCCGGCGACGAGAAACACGAGGAAGTAGGCGTAGTAGCGCGCGATGTCCGCGCCCACGTCGATGCCCGAGGCGACGGTCTGCCCGAGGACCCCGCCGTCCAGGGAGCTCGCCTGGGAGGGCTCCAGCAGCGGCATCGCGCCCGAGAAGGCGACGCACGCCGCGACGAGCCCCGTGCAGAGCGCCCAGAGGCGCGCGAGCGCCCCCGAGGACCTCAGGGCAAAGAGCGGGCCCGCCGGGACGGGGGACCCGCCCGCCGCAGAGGCGTCATGTCTGGCGTGGCGCATGTCCCCCACCTAGCGCGAGCCGCGGGCGCCCGAGGGCAGGTAGGCCCCCCGCGCGTTGGCGAGAAGGACGCGGAGCAGGCCGAGGTTGCCCTTGACGGGGCTGATCTTGGTGGGCGTCTTGCCCTGCTTGGGGTAGACGCGGCTCACCGGGATCTCACAGGCGCGCATGCCGAGCTGCGTGGCGCGCGTGGAGAGGTAGGCGAGCAGCTCGTAACCCTCGAAGACCTCGCGGAGGGGCTGGACCCGCTCGTCGGTGAGGTAGCGCCTCGAGTAGGCGCGGAAGGCGTTGGTGGTGTCGGTGAAGCGCTGGCCCGCCGTGAGCGAGATGACCGGCGCGTGGATGAGGCGGACGGCCAGGTTGCGCGAGAGCGGGAGGTTCTCGGAGACCCCGCCCGGCACGAAGCGCGAGCCCTGGACGAAGTCATAGCCCTCCTCGAGCCGCTCGACGAAGCTCGGGACCGCCTCGATACCGTCCTTGTCGTTGCCGTCGATGGTGACGACGCCGTCGTAGCCGCGCTCGAGCGCGAACCAGATGCCCATGCGCAGCTGCGCGCCCTGCTTGCCGGGGCCGCGCTTCACGAGCAGCGTGTTGACTCCGGCCTCGACGAGCGCCTCGTCGGCGGTGCTGCCGTCGGTGGAGCCGCCGTCGCAGATGATGACGTCGACGGCGTCGCACACCCCGGCCGCCTTGGCGCGGGCGAGCTCGCGGGCGATGCGCTCGCCCTCGTTGATGATGGGGATGAGCAGGCAGTAGCGGCAGCGGCGCGGCGCGTACTCCGTCGCGTCAAAGCGGGGGACGCCGGGCCTGCGCTCGTAGGTGACGCGCTCGAACGGGGCGCTCATGCGAAGACCTCCCTCACGCGCTCGAGGCTCGCGCGCAGCGCCTCGGCGCCGGCGCCCTTGCCCATCTCGAGCGAGACGAATCCCTCGTAGCCCGCGGCGACGAGCGCCGCGGCGACCTCATGGTGCAGCTCGCGCGCCACGACGGGGGCGAGGTGAGGCTCGCTCACGTGGACGTGGTTGACGAGCGAGAGGTCGACGTCGGAGACGCCCTCGCCGTTCTCCACCATGGTGCCGAGGTCGAGGTTGACCCGAAGCCCCGGGCACCCGACCTCGCGCGCGAGCGCGCACGCCTCGGGCGTGGCGTTGAGGTAGTCCGTGTTGTAGATCGGCGGGTTGGCCTCGAGCGCGACCACGGTGCCGTGCTCGGCGGCAAACTCGCCGAGCTCGAGGAAGAAGCCGCGCGCGACCGAGGCGTCGCGGCCGTCGAGGCGCCGGTTGCGCGGGCAGCCGAAGACGAGGTTGCCGCAGCCGACCGCCTCGGCGAAAAGGATCGCCTCGCGCGTGTAGGAGAGCAGCGCCTCGCGCCCCTCGGGGGCGCCGAAGACCTCCTCGGTGCGCCCGAACCAGATGGACTGCATCGAGGCGACAGCGAGGCCGTGGCGCGCGCGCAGGCCCTCGGCCCACGCGGCGGCCTCGTCGATGCGCTCGTAGGGCGTGGGCCCGAAAAGACGGCTCGGGGCGATCTCGAGCCCCGAGAAGCCCAGCTTTGCGAGGAGCTCGTACATCCGCTCGTCCTCGGCGGCCTCCCAGGCGATGTTCGACGCGGCGAGCCTCATCGCGCGCCTCCCCTCAGGAAGTCGGCGATCTCGGCAAGCACGGTCTGCCGGTCGTAGAGGTAGCCGTCCGAGCCGCCGAGGGCCTCGGCGTGGACGGTGCGCATGTCGTAGTCGAAGGGGCGCGCGGCGACCTCGTTGACAAACTCCCCGCCGTAGACGTGGGCGTAGACCTCCGCGGCGCTCACGGGCTCCGAGGTCACGTTGAGCAGCTCGATGCCCTCGTCGAGCGCGCGCTCGATGAGGCCCCAGAGGTGCGCCAGGTTGAAGAACTGGAAGCGGGAGCGGCTGTCCGTGAAGCTCTTGGAGTCAAAGTCCGCGCGGGCGAAGGCCTCGGCGAGCGCACCGTCCTTCTTTGCCCCGGGGACCAGCTGCCAGAAGCCGTACTCGTTTTGGGCGTAGCCGCGCTCGATGAGGGGCTCGGCGGCGCCGAGGCGGGCGTGGAGCTCGTCGGAGAGCATCCCCGGAACGGGGTGGGTGAGGTCGTAGAGGAAGTTCTTCTTGAGGTTTTTGCCAAAGAGCGCGGGGAGCCTCACGATGAGGTGGCGCGGGCAGCTGCGGGCCACCCAGCCCTCCATCTCGAGGCGGTTGGCACCGTAGGGGGCGAGCTCGGAGGCGTCGATGGGCGTGGTCTCGTCGACGCCGCGCGGGTCGGGGTAGACGTCAACCGTGGAGATGAAGACCGTGCACGCGCAGCCGATGCGCTCGATGTTGCGCTCGGCTTGCTCGATCATGTCGTGGTCGAGGTCGGGGCGTCGGTTGGCGAGGAACTTCTCGGCGCGCAGGCCGGAGTAGACGAGCACGTCGCCCCCCTGGCCGTAGGCCTCCTCGATGTTCTTGGAGTTGTAGAGGCCGTCGAAGTCCGTCTGGGCCGCGAGGTTGGAGCCCACGAAGCCGGTGTGCCCCACGAGCAGCTTTCTCATCTCGTCTTGCCTCCCGTCACCTTGTGGATGTCGCTGACGACGTAGTCGCTCTTGCGCACGAGCTGGCCGAGGATGAGCGAGAGGTACTTGACTACGAGCACCATCAGCGTGAAGAGCCCGGCGAAGCAGAAGGAGACCAGGACGATGGTGGTGGTCCACCCCTCCACCGGGCGGCCCATCACAAACACCGCGATCGCGTAGACGAGCGCGAGCGCCGTCACGCCGATCATGATGAGCGAGAGGGTCTTGGCGGCCTGGTAGCCGATGCTGGTGTAGAACAGCAGCGAGTCGATGGCGCGCTCGCGGCGCTCCCGCGTGAACCCGGCGCCCTCGCCGGAGAGCTCGACGGGATAGGTCAGCGAGCTGCGCGCGAGGCCGCACGAGGCGTAGGCGGCCTTGACGAGGGGCGTGGAGACGTTGACCGCGCCCACGCGGTTGATGGCGCGGCGCGTGACGAGCGTGAAGAGCTCGGTCTCGAGCGCGCCGGGCAGCGTGGAGAAGCGGTTGAAGACGTCGTAGAAGAGCTTGGAGGAGACGGTGCCGCCGCGCTCGGGGACGGCGGCGACGATGTCGTAGCCCTCCGTCGAGCGGCCGAAGACCTCGGCGAGCATCTCGGTCGTAAGCGGCACGGCGGGGCGCTCGAAGGTGAAGACGAAGTCGCCGATCGCGGTGTCGATGCCGGCGCGCATCGCCCGCTCGACGCCGTGGAAGACGCCGAGGGAGACCACGCTGAACACGGTCTCGCCAAAGCCGGCGGCGACGTCGCGCACGACGGCCATGCTGTCGTCTGCGGAGGCGTCGTCGACGCACACGATCTCATAGTGCTCGAAGAGCTCGTCGAGGCCGCCGGCGAGCGCCGGGAGAAACCCCTTGAGACTCGCGGCGCAGTCGTGCACGTAGACGACGGCGGAGACGAACTGCTTTCTCTTCTCGTTGTCAGCCATGCTTAGCCAAGAACCTCCTCAAGGTCATAGACCGTGTTGATCTTGCCGGAAAGAACGCTCACGTACCGCGGCTCCTCGGAGTGGACCCGCACCACCGTGGGCCTCGAGTCGTCGACCTCGGAGGCCTGCAGGATGGGCTTCATGGAGAACAGCGACGAGCGGTACGCGAAGCCGAGCTCGTCTCTCATGTACTTGCGTGCGAGCGAGGACATGTAGGGCCAGGAGCTCTCCGGGCGCGCGGGGCAGTCGTCGCAGTTGCCGAGCTGCTCGGGGCAGCAGTGGCCCTGCGAGGCCCCCTGGCAGCGAAAGCGCGGCAGGTCCTCGAAGGACGTGTCGTGCGGGGTGAAGGTCACCGAGGTGAGCGAGTGGCACCCCGTCTTGCCGAAGGGCATGATCGAGAAGAACGGCCCGTCCATCACGGTGAGGCCGACGTCGCGCAGCGGCGCGGCGACGTCGCAGAGGATAATCTCGCAGAGCTCGTACTTGATGTTGAACGCCGGGAAGCCGAAGCGCGCGTTGACCTGGTTGACCGAGGCGTAGGTGGCGTTGAGCACGAAGGGCGTGCGCACGGTGACGCCCTCCATGGGGATGACCCACTCCCCCGCGTCCTTCTCGACCGGGCCGGCCGGGCGGGCGCCGTAGACGATCTTCGCCTCGGGGCAGCGCGAGAGCTCCTCGAGCAGGCGCGCCTTGAGGATCTGGGCGTCGTAGGTGTACTCCTTGGTGAGGAAGGCGCCGTCGACGAGCCCATCCTTGAAGTAGCGCGCGGCAGGGACCTCCTCGCAGGGGATGCCGGCGCTCTCGCAAAACCTCACGAACTGCTCCGCGTTGGTCCAGGAGCACGCGGCCGAGGTGGCGTAGACCTGGTCGAAGTCCTGGTGCACGCAGAAGCCGTAGTCCTCCATGAAGCGGTTGAAGTAGTGGGCCGACTTCTGGGCCGTGGTGATGGAGCGCGGGTAGTGATAGCCCATGTGAACGCGCGCCTGGTTGATGTAGGTCGCGCGGCGGA
The DNA here is from genome assembly GCF_002159495.1 of Olsenella sp. An293. Lineage (GTDB taxonomy): Bacteria > Actinomycetota > Coriobacteriia > Coriobacteriales > Atopobiaceae > Thermophilibacter. Next base: position 188,209 of record NZ_NFIT01000003.1, on the reverse strand, counting down.
AGGGGGCGTCGTCGTGCTCGAAGACGATGACGTCGCGCCCGGAGCGGGCGACGTGGAGGGCGGAGTAGAGCCCGTAGAGGCCCGCCCCGAAGATTGCCATCGACCAACGCTGTTGTGACGTCATTGAAGCGATTTCCTTAGAACGCAGGACCGAAGGGATTTCGGGCGCGCAGGCGCCCGCGGGGGGCGCTACTCGTACTCGGTGGTGTACTCGAAGTCGGGGTAGACGCCCTCGACGACGACGTCGCTCACGTCGAGCGTGGGCGAGGCGGCCGCCATCGTCGTGAGCTCGACGGTCCCGACGCCGTCTTTGATGGTCACGGGCACGTACTGGGTCGAGTCGGCCGGGACGTACCACGCGTTGTGCAGGTCGACGCCACGGCCGGCCTCGACCTCGAGCTCCGTGAGCGGGTTGACGTAGACGACCGGGCTCAGCCCGCCGACGGCGAAGCCCGAGCCGGCGTTGACGGTGAGGCGCACGTCGGCGACGGCCTGCAGCGTCGGGTCGGAGGTGGTGAGCGTGACCTGCGTCACGCTCTCGTTGAGCTTGGTCACGGTGACGTCGACCTCGACGTCGAGGGCGTTGCCGCCGTCCGAGCGCGTCCAGATCGTGTGGGTGTTGCCCGTCTGGGAGGCGGTCACGCTCGGCTCCCAGTCGCGGTACAGCAGGCGGTAGAACCACCAGCCGGAGTTTCTGACCCACGCGCTCCACGCGCTGAGGGTGGGCGACGGGGTCACCACGTAGTCGGGGTCGGACTCCTCGAACGAGGAGAGGTATTGGGCGCGCTGCTCGTCTCCCAGCACGTGGATGATGTAGTCGGTCCCGGAGGGCTGGAACTGGTCGGTCTGCACCTCGAGGGCGCCGGCGTAGGTGCTCCAGACCGTGCCGTCGCCGACCACCTCGGCCTCCTTGGCCACCGAGACGCCGCAGGCGTCGGTGAGCCACGCGTCGAGCTTCTCGTAGTAGGTGTACTCCGCCGGGTGGCCGGCCTTGAGCGTGGCGACGCGGCTCATGCCGTAGAAGCCGGTGAACACGCCCATGGCGAGGACCCCGACAAACGACGCCGCGAGGGGCTGCACGCGCCGCAGGCCGCCCTCGGGGACGGCGTCGAGCGCGAGGCGCGCGAGCGTGAAGGTGCCGAGCATGAAGGTGGAGAGGTAGATGCCCTCGTAGAGGCCATCGGTGTTGCGGTTGCCGATGGTGTAGGCGTAGTTCCAGAGGATGCAGCTCGCCGCGATGGTCGTGGCCGTGAGCAGAAGCGACCCCTCGAGGGTGCGCGGGGCGCCCTTGCGCCGCGCGCGCAGGCACAGGAGCACGAAGAACGCGATGAGCAGGATGGTCACCGGGGCCAGGCGGGCGTCGAAGATCGAGACGAGCTTGCCGTCGCGCGGGTCGTAGAACCAGCCCTGGTACGAGGCGACCCCCATCGTGTAGCTGAACCACTCGAGCGGGTGGCCGAGAGACACCACGAAGACGCTGACGAGAAACGCCGCGACCGAGATCGCGACGTACCTCAGCGCCGCCAGGACGACGTCGACCAGCCCCTTGGAGTAGCAGGCGATGTAGAGGACCGCGTAGTGCAGCGAGAGCACGCCGTAGAACACGACGCCCATGTCGTTGCTCCACGGGATGAGGGCTCCCGCCAGGATGGGCGTGACCACGCCGAAGACGCGCGCCTCGGAGCGCGTGGCCCCGACGCCGCGCCGGACGTGGAGAAGCGCCTGGATGATCAGGATGCCCAGGACCATGCCGCCCGCGCGGATCATGCGGTTGGAGTTGCCGGCGGTGGTGCCGAGCATCACGAAGTAGTCGTCCGGCGACCAGGTCCTCACGTACATGGTGAAGCAGACCATGAGCGCGGTGGGGAGGCGCGCGTGCCTGAAGCCGCCGAAGACGGCGACGGCGCACGCGAACACGAAGAGCTCGAAGAACAGGAAGGTGAGGAAGTTGGTCGCGAACATGCTGTTGGCGAACGTGTTGCCCACGAGCGCCAGGACGCCGGAGACGGTGTAGAGCTCACCGGCGCCGAGGTAGACGCTGAAGTCCTTGTAGGGGACCTGTCCCGCGAGCAGGCGCCTCGGCGGGTTGTACGCCTGCCAGTCGCCGTTGATCGCGAAGAAGTCGTTGAAGAAGCTCGCATCGAAGCCCGCGCCGACCGCGAGGCATATCAGGAGGATGACGAAGACGACCCAGCCGATGACGTCGGCCGCGCGCGCCCAGGTGGGAAGCGGCGCGGCCTCGCGCTCGGGCGAGGCGTCCGCGACTGCCTGGAGATGACGTGCCACTGGAAACCTCCCTTGTCTCACGTCACATAACTCCGAAGCATCTTAGCACAGCGGCTCGGGCCGTCAGTCCCCCGCGAGGACGGCGGCGTCCACAATGCTTACGGGGGCGCTCGCCTCGACGGAGAGCGCAGGCGAGGCGCTCTCCCACCACTGGTAGTAGGCGGACACCCGCACGAGGTAGCGGTGCTCGCCCGCGCCCACGCCAAAGCTCACGGCTCGCTCCTGCGCGCCCGCGCCGATCGTGAGCGTCATCGTGGCGTCCGAGGACGCGTCCACCGTGAGCGCCAGGTAGGCCGGGCGCGCGCCGACGCCCTCGGGGAGCCCGAACCCGAGAGACTCGCCCGCGCCCAGGGCGCGCGGGAGCTCGACGCCCGCCTCGGCCTCGACCGGCTGGTCCCAGGCGCCCCTCTCGTCGAGCTCCGCCCAGACGAGCGGGACGAGCCCGAGCCCGGGGCCGGGCAGCGGGTCGTAGCCCTCGACGGCCGCCCAGGAGCCCTCGGGCAGCGCCTCGGAGAGGGCCTCGAGCAGCCGGTCGCGCTCGCCGGCACGGCACCACACGTCGTAGCTCGCCCCGTCGAGGCGCGCGAGCGGCTCGTAGCCCTCGTAGACGCGCTCGAAGAGGCGGTAGTACTTGAGGCAGGTGTCGAGGCCGTCGATGGCCGTGCCCGCCGAGCTCGGCATGAGGACGAGGGCGGGGTCGGCCTCCTCGATCTGCGCCAGGGCGCGCAGCTGGCCGGAGTCGCCGCTGATCATGGCCGGGGCCTGGTTGACGTAGAGCGGGCTCTCGCGCCCCGTCACGGCATAGAGGTAGCCCGAGCCGGAGAGGTCGAGGAAGGTCTCACCCTCCGCGAGCGTCGCGTCGAGCAGCCCCACGAGGGTCTCGTCGACCCTCGAGGAGCCCGTGACGCGCGAGCCGGGCTCGGGGTCGGTCTTGTAGGCGTCCGTCGAGGCCCACTGCTCGAGGGCGAGCGAGGCGGCGCTCTCGAAGCGCGTCGCGTAGTCCACGCCCTCGGAGACGGGCAGCAGGAAGAGCAGCGTCACGACCCCGCTCGCCGCGACGAAGCGGCCGAAGGACCTCACGCCATCCTCCCCCGAGGCGAGGCCCCGGTGCAACACGAGCGAGAGCGCCGCGAGCCCCGAGGTCGAGAGCAGCACGGCGACGTTTCCCTCCGCGAGGTTGTGCCGCACGACGCCACGGCTCAGGTTGGCAAGGTAGAAGACTGCGAAGAACGCGAACGCGACCCACGTGGCCGCGACCATGCCGCCGCCCCGGAAGGCCTCGCGGGAGCGCCGCGAGACGACGTGCGCGACGAGGGCGAGAAGGACCGCGGCGGGAACGACGAGGTAGTAGACGCCAAAGGCGACCGAGGAGACGTCCGCGACCGGCCAGGTGGCCCAGTTGGCGTTCGAGGCGGCGGTGGAGACGAACTCGGCGAGGCGGCCCACGGGGTCGATCCCCTTCAGGGCGCAGACCGCCACCCACAGCAGGAGGAAGCCCGCCGCGACGGCGACGCCCGTTGCCGCTGCCCTCCCCCACCTCACGCGCGAGCGGTCCTGGGCCCAGACGAGGGCGAGGGTCACCGCCGTGGCCACGATGCCCGCGAGGCCGGAGTCGAGCCCCAGAAGGCACAGCAGCGCCACCGAGAGCCACAGCAGCGCGTAGCGCGGCGCCGACGGCCTCCTCACCGCCGCCCAGAGGGCGAGCAGCGCCACCACGGCATAGGCGAGCGAGGGCAGCAGGTAGCGAGAGCCCGCCGTCAGCAGCAGCGCGGGCGAGGCGACCGTCCAGAGCGCTGCGGCGCGGGCGGGCAGCACGCGCGAAAGCGCCAGGTAGAGCACGAGCGTCAGCGGGACGTTGACGAGCAGCTGGTAGACGAGGTAACCCCACGGCTCGTAGGGGTTGAGCAGGTAGTAGAGGATGCCCGTGAGCTCGCGCATGAGCATGTGCGCGTCGAAGTTCTCGACGAGCGGCACCTCGCCTCGGCGGAAGAGCGCGTCCAGGGCGATCCCGTGGTTGGAGCTCTCGAAGTACTCCGTGCCGTACTCCACGGTGACGGGGGGCTGCCAGGCCGAGAGCACCACCGCGACGACGAGCAGGGCCGCCGCCCGGCGCCGCCAGAGGCCGGCGTCCGGCACGCGCCGGTCCCCCCTCGCGTCGCGGGCGAGAAGGACGAGGCCGGCCGCGCCGCAGCAGGCGGTCAGCAGGGCGTAGACGGCGAAGGGCCGCCCGGCGGCGATGACGCCGCGGGCGACGAGGACGTTTTTCAGCTCGAGCAGGACGGGGTTGGCGGCGCAGGACGCGAGGAGCGGCACGCCCGCGCGGGCGAGCGCCGCCGAGAAGCGGTCCGCGTCGCGGCGATACGGCCCCAAAAAGAGCGCGACGCAGCCGCCGACGAGGGCGACGGCGAGCGCGACGCTCGCGCAGAGGGCCCCCGTGAGCGCGCCCTGCGCGAGGGAGACGGAGGTGAGCAGGAAGACGCCCAGCGGGAAGAGGGCGAGAAGCGCGCCCGACGTCAGCTCGTAGGAGGGCGCGCCGAGGCGCCGGGAGAGCGCCGCGAGGACGAGGTGGAGGGTGCAGCCGAGGTAGCACAGGACGAGCGGGGCGAGCTCGGCGCCCGTGACGAGCGCCCACCCGCCGAGAAACGCGCAGACCAGGCCGTACTCGAGGGAGGCGCGCTCGAAGCGCGCCGCGTCGCCGCCCTCGGCAAAAGGGCCCGCCCCGGCCCAGCGCGAGAGGAGCGCGGAGGCACAAAGCGCCGCGACGAGCGCGACGAGCAGCAGCGCGAGCAGGCCGTAGTAGCCCCCGACGACGCCCGAGACGTCGACCCCGGAGGAGACCGCCTGCCCCATGGCGCGGTCCGAGAAGGACGAGAGCGCGACCGACTGGGCGAGCGCGAGGCCGCCCGCCCGGGAAAGGCACGCGACGACGAGCGCCGTGCAGGCCGCCCAGAGCGCCGAGGCGCGGCCCAAGGGGCTTCTCGCTCCCCCGCTTCTCTCAAGGTGTCTCATCGTCGCCCCCTGGCCCTCGCGCGGCCTCAGCCCTGCCTGCCGGCCTCGTAGGCCTCCCGCATGGCACGGGCGACCTCCCGGAGCCGCCCGACCGACGCCGCGTCGAGCTCGAGCTCGCGGACGACGGGGGCCCCGTCCGGACCAAAGGAGACCGGCAGCGCCAGGGTCATGTCGTCGATGCCGTAGGCGCCCCGAGCCGCCACGGAGAGCGGCAGGACCCTCCCGTCGCGGCGCTCGCGCGCCTCGAGGACGGTCGCGACCGCGAGCGCGATGCCGTAGCTCGTGCTGCCCTTGCCCTTCATGATCTCGTAGGCCTCGTCGACGGTGGCGCGGACGAGCCCGGGGCGCTCGGCTTCGGGGACCTCGGCGCCGTCCGCGAGCGTGCGGCCCCAGTCGACCGTGAGGCCCTCGCCGTGCTCCCCGAGGGCGAGCGCGCACGCCTCGGCGGCGCCGAGCCGCGCGCGAATGAGGTCCTCGAGGCGCAGCGAGTCGAGCAGGGTGCCGGTACCCGCGACGCGCTCGCAGGAAACTCCCAGCTCGTCGACGACCAGGTGGGCGAGCAGGTCGACGGGGTTGCTCACGATGAGGTAGAGCCCCGAGAAGCCCGCGGCCTCGGCGGCGGACACCGTGTCGCGCACGATCTGGGCGTTCTTGACGAGCATGTCGTTTCTCGATTGGCCCAGGCGGGCCGGCGCGGACGCGCAGACGACGAGCGCCTCGGCGCCCGCGCACTCCTCGGGCGAGCCGGCGCGCACCACGGCGCGCGCCCCCATCCTGGGAAGCGCGCACATGAGGTCGCGGGCCTCGGCGTCGGCCCGGGCGGCGCGGCGGTCGAAGAGGACGACCTCGTCGGCCAGGCCCCTCAGGGCGATCGTGTGCGCAGCCGCCGACCCCACGTTCCCGGCGCCCACGATGAGAACCCGCTTCATGGCAACCTCCTAGCCAAACACCTTGCTCCCCGCCTTGCGCCGCACGTAGCGAGCGGGGTTTCCCATGGCGAGGACGCGCGAGGGGACGCGCTTCTCCATCACGACGGCGCCCATCGCGCACACGACGTCGTCCCCCATCCGGCACTCCTCGCGCACGGATGCCCGCACGCCCAGGTAGCACCGCTGCCCCAGGCTCGCGTTGCCGGCGATGTGCGAGAACGCAGAGATCTGGGTGTGGCGGCCCACGTGGACATCGTGGCCGACGATGACGTCCGCCTGGACGAAGACGTTGTCCTCGAGGACGGCCTCGGCCGAGACGATGCTCTGCATCTTGACGAAGACGCCGGCGCCCAGCCGGGCGCTCGGTGAGACGTGCGCGGTGGGGTGGACGATGGTGGCGAGCCCGTAGCCCGCCTCGGTGACGCGGTCAAAGAGCAGCTCGCGCGAGGTGGGCTCGCCCACCGCGACGACGAACTCGACCCGCTCGGGGGAAAGCTCGGAGGCGAGGCGCGAGAAGGGCATGACGCGCGAGCCGTACAGCTCGCGGGCGTCGGTCACGTCGTCGACGAAGACGACCTCCTCCCAGCGCTCGCCGGAGGGGTCGACGTCGCGGACGATCTCGTGGACCTCGCGACCCGTGCCGCCCGTGCCGTAGATGGCCAAGATCATGCGCCCACCTCGCCCTCTCCCGCAAGCGCCGCCACGAGCGGCTTGCGGTCGACCTTGCCGTTGTAGGTTCGCGGGATGGCGTCGACCGTGCGCACCACGGAGGGGACCTTGAACGGCTCGAGGCGCTCGCGCATGAAGGCGGCGAGGGCCTCGTCGTCTTTTCTCTCCCCCCACACGACGAAGAGCGCGAGGCTGTCTCCGGTGATGGGGTCGGAGCCCTTCACGCAGGCGCACTCCGCCACGAGCGGGCAGGCGCCGATGGCCTCCTCGACCTCCACGGGCGAGACGTTGTGGCCTCCGATGATGGCGACGTCGTCGATGCGGCCGCGCACGTAGAGCTCGCCGTCGCGCAGATAGCCCAGGTCGTTGGTGAAGACGCGCCCGTCGCGCAGCGTGGCGGCCGTCGCCTCCTCGTCGCCCCAGTAGCCGCTCATCACGGCGGAGCCGCCGATGACGATGCGCCCTGCGCCCTCGGCGAGCGGCTCGCCGCTGCGGGGGTCGACGATCTCGATCCTCGCCGTGGCGCAGGGGGCGCCCACGCAGGCGCCGTCGTCGGCGCGGTGGCTGTACTCGAGCATGCAGCAGGCCGTGGACTCGGTGCAGCCGTAGGAGTTGTACAGGCGCGCGCTCGGCAGGACCGTGCGCAGCCACTGGCGCGTGGCGGCGGGAAGCGGCGCCGAGCTCGACTCGACGAAGCGGATCTGGCCGTCGAAGGTCCCGAGGTAGTCCTTGGTCGCCCGCTGGATGTAGGCGAGCGCCGAGGGAACGAGGCTGAGCGACGTCACCCGGTTGCCCGAGAGAGCCCCGAAGACGCGCTTGAGCGAGGCCACGCCGTTCAGCAGCACGACGGTGGCCCCCATGACGAGCCCCGTCTGGAGGCGGCGGAGGGCAAAGACGTGGTTCAGGGGCATGGGCACGAGCGAGACGTTGTCGTCCTCGATGCCCGTCGCCTCGACGATGTTCTCGATCACGGACATGACCGCCCCGTGCGAGAGCTCGACGACCTTCGAGCGCCCGGTCGTGCCCGTCGTGAGCAGCAGCTCGGCGAGCTCTGACGCCTCGGGCGGCAGGCCCTCCCAGGGGGCGTCCGGCTCGGCGGGCGCCTCGTCCTCGGAAAGCCACGCCGCGACGCCGGGGACCGGCGAGGGGCTCAGGGCAGCGGCGGCGCCGACGCGCTCGGCGAGCTCGCGGACCGAGGCCTCGGGAAGGCCCTCCTCGTAGGGGACGGCCACGGCTCCGAGGCGCGTGGCGCCCAGGTAGGCGGCCACGTAGGGTAGGCTGTGGCGGGCGTGGAGCAGCACGCGGTCCCCGCGCCCCACCCCCTTGGAAGCAAGAAGCGCCGAGAAGGACGTCGCGGCGGCCCAGAGGCGCCCGTAGGAGACCTCCTCGCCCCCCACGACGAGCGCCGCGGCGCCGGGACGCTCCTCGGCGCGGCGGGCGACGCAGGCGGCGACGGAGGTGCCGGGCAGCACCCTAGCCATCGAGCTCGACGCCCTTGGCCTCGAGCACCTCGCGGATGGCGCCGACCGAGTCCATCTCGATGGACTCCATGATGTCGAACTCGGTGGCGTAGGCGCTCTCGAGGGCGGAGATGAGCGCGACCTGCCTCATCGAGGTCCACTCGTCGCAGTCGTCGATGGAAAGGGAGTCGCTCACCCGCTCGACGGGAATGGCGAGGGTGTCCGCGACCAGCTTCTCAAGCTTCATTGATGCTCTCCTCATAGATACGACGATGCCACGGCGGGGATACGCCCCGCCGTGGCAATCTTACCGCATCGTCGCGGGCGTCCGCCCGCGCGGCCTAGTAGACGACGACCTTGGTGCCCGGGAGGGCGTTGTCGTAGATCCACTTGGCGTTCTTCTCGAGCAGGCGGATGCAGCCGTGGGAGATGTTGACGCCCAGCTGGCTTGAGTCGCTGTAGCCGCCCTCGATGCCCACGGTCGAGTGGAAGCCCAGGTTGAGGAAGAAGCCGGTGAAGTACTTCACGTCGTTCTTCACCCAGTAGGTGGTGCGGTACCCGCCCGGGACGTAGCCGCCCGGCATCCAGTTGTAGTCTGCGCCTCCGCCGCCGATGGTGTAGGTGCCGCGCGGGGTGCCCTCGCCGTCGTGGTAGTACAGCCTGCCGGTCCCGCAGCCCCAGTCATAGAGCGGAGTCCAGTTGCCGTAGCAGCCCTTGGACTGGATGTAGCCTCCCTGGAAGACCACCGTGCGGTGGTTCGTGACGTCGACGGCGATGAGGTACTGGGTCCAGCTGTAGAGGCCCTTGATGCGCTCCAAGGCGCTCCAGCCGGCGCTGGTGAGGAAGGTGTAGGAGAGCTTGCCGTCGTTGTCGGCGTAGAAGGTCTGGCCGCCCGGGGCGGTGTAGGTGCCGCGCACGACGTAGCCGGTGTCCTCGCGGCCGTAGTACTGGTTGGCGCCGACCTTGAACAGGCCCAGCCGCGCGCCCATCACGCCTCCGCCGAGGTCCCAGAGGTAGTAGCGCTCGGGCGCGCCGTCGAAGCGGTCGGTGACGACCCAGCCCTCGACGTCGCTCCAGAGCAGGCGGCCGTCGTTGTCGGCGACGATCATGCCGCGGCCGTAGGCGCTGCGGCCGATGGCGAGATAGCCCTCGTCCTCATAGCCAAAGTAGTGCTCGCCGTCCACGACGAACACGCCTGTCTTGGCGAAGAGGTGGCCGTCCACGCGCACGAAGTAGTAGCGCCTGAGCTGGCCGTCAAAGCGGTCGGTGACGTACATCCCCTCCGGGAAGTCGACGTAGGACTCCGCGAGCACGCCGTCGTTGTCGGCGATCAGGACGCCGTTTTTGGTGCCCATCTTGCCGCGGGCCACGTAGCCGAGCTCGGGGTTGCCGTAGAACCACAGCTCGCCGGCGCCGCCGGTCAGAAGGTCGGCCTGGAAGAAGCCGGTCTGGATGAAGGAGCAGCCGGTGAGCTCGTCATGGGCGAAGAAGTAGCGCTGCAGGCCGTGGCCGTAGGCGTCGGTGACGAGCCAGCCCTCGCGGTCCTCGAGCAGGCCGTCGTTGTTCGCGACGTAGATGCGGTCCCCGTAGCTCACGAACCCGCGGGCGACGTAGCCCTCGGGGGTCGTGAAGTGGGCCCAGCCGTCCGCCGAGGGCCCGACCACGGCGGCGTGCGCCTCGGCGTCGACCCAGTAGCGCTGCAGGCCGTCGCCGTAGGCGTCCGAGACGACCCAGCCGGCCTCGGCGAGGCGGCCGTCGTTGTCGGCGAGGTAGACGAGCTGGCGGTCCCCCTCGGTCGCGGCGACCTTTCCGCGGGCGACGTAGCCCTTCTCGGTGGTGTAGTGGTCCCAGCCGTCCGAGGAGTAGCCGACAACGGCAGCGTGGGCCTCCTCGTCGACCCAGTAGCGCTGCAGGCCGTCGCCGTAGGCGTCCGAGACGACCCAGCCGGTGCCGGCGAGGCGGCCGTCGTTGTCGGCGAGGTAGACGTAGACGTTGCCGTCCGCGCCGACCACGGTGTGCTTGCCGCGGACCACGTAGCCGTCGGCCGTGGCGTAGGACCAGTAGGTGACGCCGTTCTCGATGATGGTCAGGAGCTTGGAGAAGGCGAGCGCGCCGGTGTCCGCCTCGATCCAGTAGCGCTGCAGCTCACCCGAGACGTTGTCGAGGTTCTTGTCGGTGACGACCCAGCCGCCCTGCGAGAGGTTGCCGGCCGCGTCGTACCAGCGGTAGGCGCCGCTCTCGTCCTTGACCCAGGAGTTGGCCTGGGAGGCCTCGACCGCGACGGAGTCGTCCCGCTCGTCCTCCGAGGCGGCGGGCTCGATCGGCCCCTCCTCGGCGACCTGCTCGGCGTCGGCGCCCTCGGCGTCGGCGTCCAGCTCGGGGTCGGCGCCCTGCTCGGCGTCCTGCTCGGCGTCGGCGGCATCCTCGGTCTCGGCGTCCTCGGTCACGTCGGCGTCCGCCGTCTCGCCCGCGGCCTGCTCGCCGCCCGGGACCTGCGCCTCGCCCTCCTCCGCCGTCGGGATGTCGGCCGCGGCATCTCCGTCCGCGGGCTCGTCGACGACGGGGTCCGCGGGCGCCTCCGGCACCGCGGACGTCTCGGGCGTCTCGGGAGCGCCCTCATCTGCCGTCGGGGCCTGCCCGCCGCTCGCGGGCTTGCCCGCGCCCTCGTCGTAGGCGCCGATGACGATGGCGTCGTCCGCCGGCTGGGCGGGCTGGCCGGGGTCGTCGGCGAGCAGCTGCGCCTCGTCGTCCGACCGCCCGGCGGGCAGGGCGCCCGCCTGATCGGCCGTCTGCTCGACGGGCGCCGGGGCCTCGGCCCCGATGCCCTCCACAGCGGCGGGCAGCTCGTCGGCCGCGGCCGTCACCGGGGCCACGGCGAGCGTCGCCGTGAGCCCAAGAGTCGCGACCAGCCCCGCGACGACCGCGGGACGGCTGCTTCTCAGATGATTCACGTTCTTCTCCTCCTCAAAACCTGGTTGCAGGCGGCCTAGAAGTAGGTGCCGTCGCTGTACTCGAACTCGATGACCGTGGTGCCGAGGGGCACGACGTCGTGCACCCACTTGGCGTTCTCATAGAGCAGGCCGCAGCACCCGGTCATGGTGTTGCCGGTGTAGGCATAGGCGGACGAGTGGAACGAGGCGCAGTTCTCCCAGCCCTTGCCCGGGATGTAGCGGGAGTGACCGGTGACGTTGGACTTCTCGTAGTACTCGATGAAGCACGACGCCCAGTCGTTGTAGCCGCGCCCGAAGTAGCTGTCGTCCCAGGCGCAGATCTGGTGGTCGGAGATCTTGTAGACGCCGCCCCAGCCGTAGATGTGCTTGTTCGCGGCGCTGTAGGTGTTCTTCGCGCCGTGGCAGTTCCACAGCTTGGTCGCCTGCCAGGTGCCGCTCGCCGTGCGCTCGAACACGATCACGCGGCAGAGCTCGTTGTCAAAGCTGATGAAGTAGTCGGTGTCGCTGCCGATGCGCGCCGCGGCGGCCGCGAGGGTCGAGATGTAGGAGGCGTCGTCGCCCCAGGTGACCGTGGCGAGCCACGGGTCGCGCGAGCGCGGCGTGTCGTCGGGGGCGACGCTGACCTGGGTCAGGCGCCCCTCGTTGTCGGAGGACCAGTAGGCGCCCTCGAGGTAGAGCGGGCTCGCGGCGGTGGCGCCGCGGACCACGTAGCCGTTCTCGGGGCTGGCGTAGAAGCGCGCCTCGACGCCGCCGATCGTGGCGGTGAAGACGCCGGTCCTCGCGTAGAGGTGGCCGTCCACCGCGTTGAAGTTGTAGCGCTGCAGGCCGGCGCCGAGGTCGCCGACGTACCAGCCCTCGCCGTCCACGGCGGCGACGCGGTCCTCGAGCAGGCGGCCGTCGTTGTCGGCGATCAGGGTCCCGTGCTCGGTCTCAAGGCTGCCGCGCAGGACGTAGCCCGCGGCGGAGGTGTAGTGGGCCCAGCCGGCGCTCGAGATGCCCGGCACGCAGGCGTGGGCGACCTCGTCGACCCAGTAGCGCTGCAGGCCGTCGCCGTAGGCGTCCGAGACGACCCAGCCGGCGCTCGCGAGGTTGCCGTCGTTGTCGGAGAGGTAGACGTTGCCCGTGGCGGGGTCGGTCCACTTGCCGCGGACGACGTAGCCCTCCGGGCGCGCGTAGGTCCACGAGGAGGCGCCGGTCTGGATGAGCTCGCCGGTGGCCAGGGAGCCGTCGGCCTTGAGCCAGTAGCGCTGCAGGCCGGTCGAGGCGCTCTCGCCGGGGAGCACGTCGGTCACGAGCCAGCCGCGCACGACCGTGCCGTCCGCGAGGCTGAAGCGCCACGCGCCGTCCTCGCCGCGGACCCAGCCGGAGGCCCCGTTTGCCATCACCGTGATGGGGGCGGGGTCGGACGCGGGCTCGACGGCGAGCGCGGGCGCCGGTGCCAGGGCGAGAAGCGCCGCGACGCCGAGCGCGGCGAGCGGGCGGGAGAGGCGGGGCGAGATGGGCTGGCTTGTCCTCATGGGGCTCCTGTTCGTCGGAGGTGATGTCCACGGGCTAAACGCTCCTATTATGATACCGTCACAGACGTATGTGTCCGCAATCAACCGCCGGCGGAAACAATTCCCCCGACGGCGCTCGATCCCAAGGGGCGTCCCCGCCATGTGGCTTGAGTTTCTCGTCGTCTCGCTCGCGCTCTGCGCGCTGCTGCTCGTCCCCGGCTACCTCGCGCTGCGCGCCCTCGGCATGGGCCGCGTGTGGTCGGTGTGCTGCTCCCCCCTCGTCAGCCTCTCCCTCGTCGCCCTGCTCGGCCAGGCGCTCGACCTCGCGGGCGTCACGTCCTCGGCGCTGACGCTGCTCGTCCCCCTCGTCGCCGTGCCCGGCGCGGCGCTGGCGATCACACGGGCCCGCGGCGCGCGCGAGCTCTCGCTGCCCCGCATCGAGCCGTGGCTACCCCTCGTCTACGTCGCGCTCGGCGTCGCCCTAGGCTACAACCTCTACGTCTCGAGGCTCGGGACGCCCGACACGCTGTTCCAGGCCTACGACCTCACGCAGCACCTCGACCTCATCCGGTCGATGGCCGACTCGGGCCGCCTCACCTCCCTGGGCACGAACGCCTACCTCGACCCCGCCGACGCCGCGATCGCCCCGGTCGACCTCAGCGGGTTCTACCCCTCCGGCTGGCACGCCCTGTGCGCCGTCGCCATGATGCTGACCGGCGCGCACGCCACCGTGACGATCAACGCCTCGATGCTCGTCCTGCCGTGCCTCGTCTACCCGCTCGGCATGCTCGCGCTTCTCGCCCTCCTGTTCCCCGAGCGGCGGGCGGTCAGGGTCTGCGGCGCGCTCACGAGCCTCGCCTTCGTGGCGTTTCCCTGGAGCCTCATCATCTTTGGGCCGGTCTACCCCAACCTCGCGGGCTTCTCGCTCGTGCCCATCGCGATGGCCCTCTTCGTGCACCTGCTCGGCGAGAAGGGCGGCGTCTCGGAGCGCGTCCGCACGCTCGCGACACTGCTCGTCTGCTCGGCGGGCCTGGCGCTGTGCCACCCCAACGTCCTGTTCACCTGCGTCGTCTTGCTGAGCCCCTACGCAATCCACCGCATCTGCGACGCCTGCGGCGCGCGCTCGCTGGGCATTGTCGCCAAGCTCGGCGCGTCGGCGGGCTTCGCCGCGCTCGTGGTGGCGGTCTGGGTGGGGTGCTACCACCTCCCCTTCATGCAGGGCACGGTCACCCACATCTGGGAGCCCTTCGCCTGGGCGTGGCAGGAGATCGTCAACATACTCACGCTCTCCTACACCTTTGGCTTCCACGCCGAGATGGCCATCCAGCCCGTGCTCGCCCTGCTCGTGATCTTTGGCCTCGTCTGCGCGGCGCTCACCCCCGGGCGCCGCTGGCTCGTGGCCTCCTACCTCATCGCCTGCTACATCCTGCTCATCGCCGCCACCCACGAGGACGAGTACAAGCAGCTGCTCGCGGGCTTCTGGTACACCGACCCGATGCGGCTCGCCGCCAACTGCGCGATCGCCGCCGTCCCGCTCGCCTCGCTCGGCATGGCCTGGGTCTACGACGTGTGCCTGCGGGTCGTGGGCGCCTACAACGCGTCGCGCGGCCGCGCGGTCAACGCCCCGCTCGTGGCCTGCGCGATCGCCGCCCTCTTCCTCGTGGTCAACTTCATGCCCGAGTTCAACGTCGCCGGCACCCACCGCGACTACACCGAGGAGGAGCTCGAGGAGAACGAGGGCATCGAGCGGCGCGACTGGCGAAAGACGACCCACACCACCTTCGGCGACTACCGCATCCTCGCCGGGCAGGTCTTCTCGTACGGCGCCCCCCTCGACCAGGGCGAGCACGCGTTCGCCGGACAGGTCGCCGAGCTCGTCGAGGACGGCGCCCTGATCGTCAACGACCCCATGGACGGGAGCTTTCTCACCTACGGGACCAACGGGCTCAGGGTCTACTACCGCAACTTCGTGGGCCTGAACAACGGCACCGAGACGCTCGAGAGCAAGATCATCCGCCTGCGCCTCGACGAGTACGCCACCGACGAGCGCGTCCGCGAGGCCGTGGATGCCGTCGACGCGCGCTACGTGCTCGTGCTGCGCGTCGACGAGGAGGAGCTCGGCTTCGTGGACCTGCGCGGGGACTACAACCCCTACGACTACGACGGCATCTCCTCGATCACGGAGGACACCGAGGGCTTCGAGCTCGTGGCCCGGATGGACGGCAACCTCTCCCTCTACCGCATCCTGCGCTGAGGCGCCGCGCGCCCGGTCGCGGCGCGGGCGTGCTAGACTGCTATGAGACGTTACGCGCACGATCGCAGGAGCCGCTGCATGAGGGTGCTCGCCATAGTACCGGCCTTCAACGAGGAGGAGTGCCTCGCCGACACGATACGCTCGCTCACGGCGGCGTGCCCGCAGGTCGACTACCTCGTCGTCAACGACGGCTCGCGCGACGGCACGGCCCGCGTCATGCGCGACGAGGCGATCGACGGCGTCAACCTGCCCGTCAACACGGGGCTCACGTCGGCCTTCCGCACCGGCATGAAGTACGCCCTGCGCCACGGCTACGACGCCGTCGTGCAGTACGACGCCGACGGCCAGCACCTCCCCGACTACATCCCCGAGATGGCGCGCGTGCTCGAGGAGCGCGGCGCCGACATCGTCATCGCCTCGCGCTTCCTCGACGGCACGGTGCGGCCCAGCGGCGCGCGCGGGGTCGGCTCGCGCCTGATCACGCTGCTCATCAAGCTCACCACCGGCGCCACCATCACCGACCCCACGAGCGGGATGCGCATGTACAGCCGGCGCATGATCGAGCTCTTTGCCACCGGCTTCGACTGCGCCCCCGAGCCGGACATGGTGGCCTACGTCGCGCGGCGCTTTGGCCCCGTCGTCGAGATCCAGGCGCGCATGCGCGAGCGCCAGGGCGGCGAGAGCTACCTCAAGCTCGGCAACGTCATCATGTACATGAGCCGCACGTGCCTCTCGATCATCATGTCCCGATTCCTCAGGTAGGTGGAAACGCAGTGCTGCCCTTCTATCTCCGCATCATGCTCGTGCTCGGGGCGCTCGCGGCCCTCGCCGTGGTGGGCCGCAAGGTCAGGCGCCAGAAGATCCTCGTCGAGGACGCGGTGTTCTGGGTCGTGCTGGCGGCGGTGTTCGTGGTGCTCGCGCTCTTCCCCGACATCGCGATCGTCCTCTCCCAGGCGCTCGGCTTCATGAGCCCGAGCAACTTCGTCTACCTCGCGATCATCGTGCTGCTGCTCTGGAAGGTCTTCACCAACTCCGCCGAGATCAGCCGCCTCAAGGCCAAGGTCAACGAGCTCGCCCAGGAGGTCGCGCTCGCGCACGGGGACACCGCCGAGAAGGACGGGCGCTAGCCGCGCGCGGCCCGGCCGCGAGAGGGGCGCTAGCCGCGCGCGGGACCCTAGAGCAGCCCCAGCACAAACGCCAGCCTGAGGGCGAGCTCCTCGGGCACCCCCTGCCTCAGCCTCACGGGCGCGAGCGCCTTGGAGAGCCTGCCGCCGCGCAGGAAGCGCCGCAGAAGGGCGCGCCTGTCGGGCGCCAGCCGGTCGCCGAAGCAGGCCTCGAGCTTCTCGAGCTGCTCGGTCACGCGCGCGAGCCCGTCCCCGGAGAGAAACGTCCGCACCCGGTAGCGCAGCAGCGCCGGGCCCGAGGAGCCCGTGGGGCTCGCGTTCGAGCCGCAGCGCCGGTACTCGAGGGAGCAGAAGTCGTCGTAGCGGATCTCCCCGAGCGCGCTCGCCACGAGGGCTATCCACCAGTCGTGGCAGTAGACGCCCTCGCGGCCGGCGCCGGCCACGAGGTCCGCGAGGCACCTGTTGAGCACCATCGTGTTGCCCGAGGTCACGTTCTCGTAGAGCATCCTCGCAAAGTCCACGCCGGAGCGGTTGAGGTGGGAGCGCCCCTGCGGGACCATCTCGGCATCGCAGAAGACGTACTCGGAGCAGTAGAGCACGGGGGCGTCCCGTCGGCAGCCGCCGATCACGGAGAGGGCGCGCGAGAGCTTGTCCTCGTGCCACACGTCATCCTGGTCGGCCAGCGCCACGAAGTCGAACTCCGCCGGCACGAGGGAGAGCAGCTCGAGAAAGGACCCCGTCACGCCGAGGTTCGTTCCCCGAAGCAGGACGATCTGGCCGCGGGCCTCGTAGGGTGCGAGGACGTCGAGCGTGGCGTCGGTGGAGCCGTCGTCGCGCACGTAGACCGCCGCGGGCCCCGCATCCTGCGCGAGCACGCTGTCGAGCTGCTCGGCCACGTGGTCTGCGCCGTTGTAGGTTGACATGGCGACGGCGATTCTCGGGCCCTCCGAGCTCACGCGTCCTCCTTTCCCCGCCCGTGCTGACAAGGGTTACCATAGTCCCCTAGGATAGCGCAGCAGAGAGGAACCGCCCGATGGCGCCAGCCCAGACACCCAAGCTCAGCATCGTCGTGCCCTGCTACAACACGCGCGCGCTCCTGCCGCGCTGCGTGGACTCGCTCCTCGCCCAGACCCTCGACGGCCTGGAGATCATCCTCGTGAACGACGGCTCGCCCGACGGCTCGCTCGAGCTGCTGAGGGACTACGAGACGAGAAACCCCGGGGTCGTGCGCGTGGTTGACCGGGAGAACGGGGGGCTCTGGAACGCCCGATGGAGCGGCACGGACGTGGCGCGGGGCGACTACGTGACCTACGTCGACAGCGACGACCACGTCGACCCCACCTTCGCGAGCGACCTCTACGAGACGGCCGTAAGGGAGGGCGCCGACGTCGTGGTCTGCGGCTTCAGGCGCGTGGCCGAGAAGGACGGGGCAACCCTCTCCACCGAGATGGACGAGCCCAGGCCCTCCTTCGTGGCGCACGACGAGCCCGTGCGCCTCATCGAGATAAACCCCGCCGCCTGGAACAAGTGCTTCCGCCGCGACCTGCTCATGAGGATGCGCCGCCTCGACGCCCCTCCCAAGATCCTCGAGGACGTCACCTTGAGCCAGCTCGCCTACCTCGCAAGCGACGGGCGCGTCGCCTTCACCGGCACGGCCCCCTACCGCTACGTCATCCGCGAGGGGTCCATGATCAACACCGTGACGCCCGAGCAGGTGGAGAGCGTCAAGCGGGCGCTGCTGGAGGTGCGCCGCGACTTCGAGGCGGACGGAGCGAGCGAGGCCCTGCTCCAGGAGCTCGACGCGACGGTCTTCCTCCACCTGGGGGTCTCCATGTCCTTCAGGCTCTCCTGCTCGAGGGAGGTCGACCTGAGCAGAGCCGTCTCGCAGACGACCGCCTACCTCGACGAGCACTTCCCCACCTGGTCGCGCTCTCCCTACCTCGAGCGCTCCTGCGTGCGCGCGCACGGCGGGGCGCTCAGGAGGCTCCGCTTTGCCCGCTCGGTCTACCGCGCCGGGCTCATGCCCGCCGCGCTCGCGGTCTACCGCTTCATGATCGAGCGGCTCCACGTCGACATCAAGTGGTGACGGGCCGGGCGCGAGGGGCGCCGGCCCCTAGAGGTCGATCGGCACGCCCCTGAGCCTGCGCAGGCCGAGCACCAGGTACCACTGGATCGGCGCGAGCAGGTAGCGCACCCTATGTCGCCGCTCCGCCATGACCTCGCGCAGCGCGTCGGAGAGCCGAAGGGAGCAGCGCCCGTCCGCGGCCCACTTGAGCAGAAACCGGTAGCAGGTACGCTTGGCGCAGTCGACGGCCTCGGGCGTGCCGCGGAGCTCCGCGTAGCGGACGAGCGCCCGACCGTAGGAGATCTCCGCGCGGGCGTAGGCCTCGTCGAAGCGCACGCGCGAGGAGTAGCTGCTGCCCCCGCTCCGGACCACGTGGCGATAGGCGGACCAGTCGCTCTGCAGGCAGCGCACCCGTCCCTCGACGAGAAGGGAAAAGGCGTTGCGGCGGTCGCCGGGGTAGTAGGTCCCCGGCTCCATGAGCCCGAGCAGCTCCGCGCGGCCGCGCAGGTAGGGCTCCCTGCGACAGAGCATCGTGGCGCTCTGCCCGGGCATGCGGCTGTAGAAGAACTCCCTGAGGGAGTAGTCGTCATGGGGGCACTGGGGGTAGCGCTCGCCGTTTGGCCTCGAGTCCTCCCCCACCACGTGGCAGCGCGTGTAGACCGCCACGTAGTCCGGGTGCGCCTCGAGGAAGTCCACCTGGGCCTGCAGGCGCCCGTCGAAGGTCCAGAAGTCGTCCCCCTCGACGTGCGCGAGATAGGCGCCCCGCGCGCGCCGGTAGAGGTCCTCGCCGTTGGCGGCGGCGCCGAGGTTCTTCTCGCGGCAGATGATGGTGAAGTTGCCCGGCAGCTCAGGCTCGAGGCGCCGGAGCACCTCGGCCGTCCCGTCCGGGGAGCAGTCCTCGCCGACGATGACCTCGAACGGGAAGCTCGTCTTCTGGGCGGCGATGCCGCGCAGGCACTCCTCGACGTAGGGGGCGTGGTTGTAGACCGAGACCACGATGGAGACGAGCGGCGTCTCGCCCATGAGCGCCCCCTCGCTAGCGCCGCGCGCCGAGGACGACGTCGCAGACCCAGTCCACGTCCTCGAGCGAGAGGTCGGCGTACATGGGCAGCGTGAGCACGCGGTCGGCCACGTGACGGGCGACGGGCGTGAGCGCGGAGTCGAAGCGGCCCTCGTAGCACGCGTAGTCGCTGATGAGCGGGTAGAAGTACTTGCGCGGGTGGATGTCGAGGGCCATGAGGGCCTCGTAGACCTCGTCGCGCGTGGCGCCGAACTCACCCTCCTCAAAGACGACCGGCAGGTAGGCGTAGTTGGGGGTGACGCCCGGCTGGGGCAGGCTGAGACGGACGCCGGGAACGCCCTCCAGGCGCTCCCAGTAGCGCTCGGCCACGTGCCGGCGCTTCTCGATCTCCTCGCGGACATGGCGCAGGTTGCAGATGCCCATGGCGGCGCAGAACTCGTTCATCTTGGCGTTGCCGCCCACGTACTCGACCGACTCGGTGCCCGTGATGCCGAAGTTCTTCCACTGCTCGAGCAAGGGGGCCAGGGCGGGGTCCGAGAAGCACACGGCGCCGCCCTCGACGGTGTTGAAGACCTTCGTGGCGTGGAACGAGAACATCGAGGCGTCGCCGAACGCGGCCGCGGAGATCCCGTCGCGCTCGACCGCGAAGGCGTGGGCCGCGTCGTAGATGACCTTGAGGCCGTGGCGGCGCGCGATCTCTGCGAGCGCGTCGACGTCGCAGAGGTTGCCGTAGACGTGGACCGGCATGATGGCGCAGGTCTCGTCGTCGACGAGGCGCTCGACGCACGCGGGGTCGAGCGTGTAGTCGTCCGGCTTGATGTCGGCGAAGACGGGCGTGAGGCCCTTCCGGACGATGGCGTGGGTCGTGGAGGCAAAGCTGTAGGGAGTGGTGATGACCTTGCCCGAGAGTCCCATCGCCTCGATGACGCACTCGAGCGCGCTGTGCCCGTTCACGAACAGGGCGATGTGGTCCACGCCGAGAAACGACCGCAGGTCCTGCTCGAGTTGGTGGTGCTTCTCGCCCATGTTGGTGAGCCAGTGGGACTCCCAGAGGGAGGCGATCTCCGCCTCGTACTCCTCGAGGGGCGGCATTGACGAGCGGGTGACGAGGATGGGCGTCGCGTGGTGCATCGATGCTCCTAGCTTGCGTGGACGCGGGGTGCGCGGAACCTCTCCATACTAGCCCTCATTTGCCCCTCGTGCCGAGCACGCCGCGCGCCGTGCGCACGAGGTAGCCGAGCTCCTCCACGCGCAGCAGCGCCGCCACGCCGAGGTACGCGACGACCATGACGACGACCTGGCAGACGACGAGCGCCGCATCGGGCAGGCCCGTGAGGGAGAGCGGCCAGGCGATCGCTGCGGCGAGGGCCGAGAGCAGAAACGCCGGACAGATGTCGCGCACCTGCTCGAGGTAGGCGTAGCCGATGACGCGGCGGTTGGGGGATGCGTTCACGAAAGTGCTGAGCACGGCGGTGACGATGTAGCCGGCCACGATGGCGGTGAGGTCGCGCAGGACGAAGGTCGTGAACGCGAGGATGCAGATGCCGAGGAGCTTCTTTATGACCTCGAGCCTGAGGAACAGGTCGCTGCGCCCCATGCCGTTGAGCACCTGCAGGTTGGTGGACTGTATGGGCAGCAGGGCGTAGACGATGCAGTACATCTGCAGAAACGGCACGCACGGCAGCCACGCCTCGCCGAGCAGCAGGCGCACGAGGGGCTCGGCGACCACCGCGAAGGCGAGCATGCCCGGCGCCACGAAGAAGGTGCTCGTCTTGAGGGCGCGCCGCGCGAGGCGCTTGACCATGTCGCGGTCGTCCTGGACGCGCGCCGCCGCGGAGAGCATGACCGGCTGGATCGCGCCGTCGAGCAGCGCCCCCAGGGCGTTGGGGTAGCGCTTGCCCTGGCTCACGTAGCCGAGCTCGGAGGTCGAGAAGACCTTGCCGATGAGCAGGTCCGAGAGGCCCTGGTAGCCCTGCTCGAGCATGCCGGAGGCGAGCAGCTTCCACCCAAAGCGGAAGAAGCGCGCCGCGCGCTCGGGCCGAAAGACCGCCCGCGGCTTCCAGGGGACCTGCGCGGCCAGCACGAGGCACTTGACGAGCTGCTGCGAGAGCTGCTGGGCCACGAGCGCCCAGATCCCGCCCCCGGCGAGCGCCACGGCGACGCCGACGACGCCCGAGGAGACGCCCGCGCTCACCGTGGCGCGAAACGTCTTGCGGAAGTCGAGGCTGCGGGCGACGATGGCCTCCTGGATCGCGTTGTAGGCGTTGACCACGAGCACGAGCAGCAGCACCCGGAGCGGCGCCACCGCCTGCGGGATCGCGTAGAACGCCGCGATCGCCGGCGCCGCGACAAACAGCGCCGCGTAGAGCGCGAGCGAGACGGCGAGGCTCATCCAGAAGACCGTTGAGAAGTCGTCGTCGCTCGCATCGGGCGCCTGGATGATCGCGGTGTTGAGGCCGCTCGTCACGATGACGTTGCCCACGTTGACAAAGACGAGCATGATGGCGAGCACGCCAAACTCCGTCGGCGCGAGCAGGCGCGCCATGACGACCTGAACGAGCAGGGTGACCACGGAGGCGCCCCCCTGCTCGAAGAGCTTCCAGAGGAAGGAGCGAATCGTCGTCGCCTTGAGCTCCTCCGCGCGCACCTCGCCCCCTCTCGCTCGTCTCCCCCGCGCGTCCGCGCAGTATCATCTATTCTGACAGTCTCGCGCCGACAGTCCAGCCCCGTCGGCGCGCCACGGGCAGACGATGGGGAGCACGCGATGGACCACGCAGGCATGACGCTCGAGGAGATGCTCGAGGACGGCTTCACGAGGCGCTTTGCGACGCGCCATCTCGAGACCCTCGAGCGCGAGCGGCGAAGCGGCCTCTATGACCCCGACTACCTCGCCTGGGCCCACGAGCGGGGCTTTACCGGGGAGTCCGCCTGCGCCTACGGCCTGAGCGAGCAGAACGTAGGCTCCTACCTCTCAGACTACGACTACGCGCGCCTGTGGCCCCTCAACGGCTGGCAGCGCATCTGGATCAACGACAAGCTCACGCTGAACGCCCTCGTCCAGGGCTCCGAGCTCGAACGCTACGTCCCGACCTACTTCTACTACACCGAGCCCGGCCGCCTGCTGCCGCTCTCCGGCAGCGGCTACGCCCCCGGGGTCGAGGGGCTTCTCGCGACGCTGCGAGAGCGGGGCGAGTTTGCCTGCAAGCCCTGCAACGGCTCGCTCGCCAAGGGCTTCCACCACCTCGCGTGGCGCGACGGGGGCTACCTGATCGACGGCGAGCAGGCGGGGCCCCGGGAGATCTCCGCGTTTGTGGCCGACCACCCCAACTACGTCTTCACCGAGTTCATCCGGCCCGAGGCGAGCCTCGCGCGCGTGAACCCCCTCATCCACACCATACGCGCGCTCGTGCTCAACCCCACCGGGTGCGACCCCGTGCCCGCGATGACCTACCTGCGCTTTGGCAAGCAGGACGGCGCGCACGGCACGGGCGCCAACTACGAGGAGCCCACGACCGGGGACGTGAGCTCCTTCAACGTTCACGTTGACGTCGCGACGGGCACCTACGGCGACGGCCGGCTCGTCTATGCCAACCGCGTCGAGGCCTGTCCCGCCCACCCCGTGAGCGGCGTGCTCGCCGAGGGCGTCGTCCCGCGCTGGGACGAGCTGCTCGAGATGCTGCGCGAGCTCGCCCTCAAGGTGGGCGCCTGCGAGTACCTGGGCTTCGACGCATGCATGACCGAGCGCGGCCCCCAGATCATGGAGATCAACTCCCACACGGGCATCAAGTACCTGCAGCTCTTCCGCCCCGTGTTCGACGACCCCGTCGCGGGGCCCTACTTCCGCGAGAAGCTCGCGCGCCTCGACGCGCTCACGCCCGAGCAGCGAGCCGCCCGGGCGCAGATCGCGCGCTAGCCGCGCAGCTCGGCGCGAAGCGAGGCCAGGTACTCGGCGAGCTCGTCCTCCCAGTCGCGCGGCGAGAAGCCCGTGGCCTCGAGCTTGGAGAGGTCGAGCGCGGAGTGCTCCGGGCGCGGGGCGACCGGGCCCTTGGCGCTCGCGTAGTAGGCGGCCGTGGTCACGGGGACGACCTTGTCGCCGTTGCCGTTGGCCGCCTCAAAGGTGGCGCGGGCGATGTCGGCCCAGGTGCGCACGGCGCCCGAACCCGTCATGTCGTAGAGCCCAAAGGGCGCGCCGGCGTCCAGCAGGTGGAAGATCGCGGCGGCCATCTGGTCGGTGAAGGTGAGGCGCCCCTCCTGGTCGTCCACGACGGTCACCTGCGCGAGCTCGCCCGCGGCCACGCGGTCGGAGAGGCCCCACATGGTGCGCACGAAGTTCTTTCCGTCGCCGATGACCCAGGAGCTGCGCAGGATGTAGTGGCGGGGGCACCCCATGACGGCGAGGTCGCCCGCCGCCTTGGACTGGCCGTAGACGGAGATGGGCGAGAGGGGCTCCTTCTCGTCGTGCAGCGCGCGCGTGCCGTCGAAGACGTAGTCGGAGGACACGTGCACGAGCGTGGCGCCGTGAGCGGCGCAGGTGCGGGCGAGCAGGCTCGGGCCGGAGGCGTTGGCCCGCCAGCAGCTCACGCGGCCCTCGGGCGTCTCCGCGGCGTCGACCGCCGTGAACGCGCCGCAGTTGATGACCGTGCCATAGGCGTCCCAGTCAAACTGGCCGTAGGCCGCCGGGTCGCCCATGTCAAAGGTGTCGATGTCGCAGAAGTCAAACTCCCCGGCGACGCCGCGCCGCTCGGCGAGCGCGCGCACCGCGCGCCCGAGCTGGCCGTAGCAGCCGGTGACGAGGGTCCGCTTGGAGCCCATTTCTTCTCGCCCTCCCCTACTGGCCCTGCTTGGCGTACTTGGCCTCCGTGGCCGCCTTGGCGGGGCGCCACCAGGCCTCGTGCTCACGGTACCAGGCGATCGTGGACTCCAGGCCGCTCTCGAAGTCGGTGTGCTGCGGCTGCCAGCCGAGCTCGGTCCTGAGCTTGGTGGAGTCGATGGCGTAGCGGCGGTCGTGGCCGGGGCGGTCGCGCACCCAGTCGAAGTCGTCCTCGGGCCTGCCCATGGCCTTGAGGATGGCGCGCAGGACCGTGATGTTGTCCTTCTCGCCGTCAGCGCCGATGAGGTAGGTCTCGCCGATGCGGCCCTTGGTGAGGATGGTCCAGACCGCCGAGCTGTGGTCCTCGGTGTGGATCCAGTCGCGGACGTTCTTGCCGTCGCCGTAGAGCTTGGGGCGGATCCCGTCGATGATGTTGGTGATCTGGCGCGGGATGAACTTCTCGATGTGCTGGTAGGGGCCGTAGTTGTTGGAGCAGTTGGAGATCGTGGAGCGGATGCCGTAGGTGCGGGTCCAGGCGCGCACGAGCATGTCCGAGCTCGCCTTGGAGGAGGAGTACGGGGAGCTGGGCTTGTACGGGGTCTCCTCGGTGAAGCGCGCCGGGTCGTCCAGGGCGAGGTCGCCGTAGACCTCGTCGGTGGAGACGTGGTGGTAGCGGACGTCGTGCTTGCGGCAGGCCTCGAGCAGGCGGAAGGTGCCCACCACGTTGGTCTGGACGAAGGGCTCGGGATCGGCGATGGAGTTGTCGTTGTGGGACTCCGCCGCGTAGTGGACGATGGCGTCGTGGCCCGGGACGATGCGGTCGAGCAGCTCCGCGTCGCAGATGTCGCCCACGACGAGCTCGACTCGGTCCTCGGGCAGGCCCGCGATGTTCTCGGGGTTGCCGGCGTAGGTGAGCTTGTCGAGCACGGTCACGTGGACCTCGGGGTGCTCGCGCACGACGTGGTGCACGAAGTTGGACCCGATGAAGCCGCAGCCGCCGGTGACGATGATGTTTCTGGGCTCGAAGGTCTCGGGCATGTCTACTCCTTGTCGTTGTAGGGGCGGTCGGGCGCGATCTTGCCCTCGGCAACCGTGCGCAGGTGGGCGCCGTAGTTGGACTTGCCGTAGCGCTCGGCGCACTCGAGCAGGCGCTCGCGGCTGACCCAGCCGTTCTCGTAGGCGATCTCCTCGGGCACCGAGACCGGCAGGTCCTGGGCCGTCTCAACGGTGCGGACGAACTGCGAGGCCTCGAAGAGGCTCTCCATGGTGCCCGTGTCCAGCCACGCGTAGCCGCGGCCGAGCGTCACCACGTCGAGCGAGCCGTCCTCGAGATACATCCGGTTGAGGTCGGTGATCTCGTACTCGCCGCGCGCCGAGGGGGTGACGCGCGCCGCGAAGTCGGTCACGCGGGAGTCATAGAAGTAGAGCCCGGTGACCGCGTAGTTGCTCTTGGGGTGCGCGGGCTTCTCCTCGATGGAGATGGCGTTGTAGTTCTCGTCGAACTCGACGACGCCAAAGCGCTCGGGGTCGTCCACGCGGTAGCCAAAGACCGTCGCGCGGCCCGCCTCGGCGTTGGCCGCGGCGCGACGCAGGTGGCGGGAGAGCCCGTTGCCGTAGAAGATGTTGTCGCCGAGCACCAGGGCGCAGGCGTCGCCGGCGCAGAACTCGCGACCGATGACGAAGGCCTGGGCGAGGCCGTTGGGGACCGGCTGCTCGGCATAGGACAGGGAGACGCCGAAGTCCGAGCCGTCCCCGAGCAGGCGCTCGAAGTTGGGGAGGTCGGCGGGCGTCGAGATGATCAGGATGTCGCGGATGCCCGCCAGCATGAGCGTGGAGAGCGGGTAGTAGACCATGGGCTTGTCGTAGACGGGCAGGAGCTGCTTGCTCGTGACCGTGGTGAGCGGGTACAGACGGGTGCCGGACCCGCCGGCGAGGATGATGCCCTTCATGGGTTGCCTCCAGGAGATGCCGAGAAAAACGTCGGCACCATCATACGACTACGGTTGCTACTTCGCCTCAAGCCAGTGCTTGCGGCTCACGAAGTTCCAGATAGAGACCACGACGGTGGCGGCGAGCTTGGTCAGCGTCACCGGCATGGGGCCGTCGCCGAAGGCGGCCGTGCCCGCCCAGATGCACAGGGAGTTGATGACGAGGCCGATGACCGAGAGCGTCACAAAGATGACGAGCTCGCGACGGCGGGAGAGGTCGTCGCGGCGCTCGAAGACAAAGTGCATGGAGGCGAGGTAGTTGAAGACGAGCGAGATGGTGAACGAGATGACCGAGGAGATGACCGGGTCCCACCCGACCACCTGGGAGAGCAGCATGAGCAGGCCGTAGTCGATGACGAAGGCGACGCCGCCCACGACGCCGAACTTGAGGAACTGCTCGACAAGAGCCTTGATGTCCACGCACGCCTCCCGACTCGTCCCGCAACCGCGGCGCCTCTTGCCCCGCACCTGCGGCGCCTTATGCCCCGCACCCCATAATCATACAGAAGAGGGGCCCGCATGAGCGGACCCCTCCCAAGTCGCCGAAAGCGTCTCTACTAGAGCTTGCGGACGTTGGAAGCCTGGAGCTTGCCGTTCTGGCCGGTGGTGATGTCGAACTCGACAGCCTGGCCCTCGTCCAGCGTCTTGAAGCCGTCCATCTGGATCTCGGAGTAGTGGACGAACAGGTCGTCGCCGTCCTCACGAGAGATGAAGCCGTAGCCCTTGTCCGGGTTGAACCACTTGACAGTACCCTGTGCCATGTCGTGCCTTTCTTTCTCTGCCCCGCGGGGCAAAAGCTGCGCTTGCGCGCGATACCCGTGGCCGAAAAGCCACGAGGGATATGTTACCCCGAAACCGCGCCGCCAATCTCGACAATCCGTTGGGGGTCAAAACAGCGCCGCCCGGCAGCGAGCGCTTACGGCAGGCTTACGCCCATCGCGAGCGCGCCTCGCGACGCCTACGCGTGGGAGCGCTCCTCGGGGAGCAGCGCGCGCTTGACCTTGTGCGCGAGCGAGAGCGGGCCCTCGCGGCGCAGCGTGGAGCCCACCTGGCGCACGAGGTGGCGTCGCCATGGGCCGCGGGAGAACTTGGGCGTGGGCAGGCCCATGACGTCGAAGAAGAACTTCTTGCGGTGCGGGGCGAGGTCGTCGATGCCCGCCACGAGCTCGGGGCGCATCATCGAGAACACGCGCAGCGCGCCCTCCTTGACGAGCTGGTTGTCCCAGCCGTCGTCGGAGATGGCGCCAAAGGTGTAGTTGAACCCGCGCAGATAGTGGGCCTTGAGGATGCGCTCGTCGGTCACGCCCAGGCGGTTCAGGACGCCCATCATGTCGATCCAGCGGTCAAACGGCCTGGTGACGGCGTCCGCCGTCTTGTGGTTCTTCGTGGAGCCCGGCAGGTCGCAGCGGTAGTTGTAGTAGGGCTTGTCCAGGTAGACGATGGCCTTGGCCTGGCACATGGTCTCGATGAGGAAGGGGTTGTCCGCCCAGCCGGCGCCGGGGAACGGGATGAAGCGGATGCTCTTCTCGTTGAGGAAGTCCCTGCGGTAGATGGCCGACCAGATGGAGGGGTGCATCTCGATCAGCGCGGTCTGCTCGCCGATGGTGAAGGGCCTCGCGGAGGTCTTCAGGCGGTGCACCATGGTGCTCGGGTAGGCGCGCTGCTTCTTGGGGTCGTTCCAGTTGCAGATGTCGGTCCAGGGGGTCTTGATGACGTCGATCGTCTCGTCGAAGCCCGCGGCAAAGGAGAGCATGTCGCCGTACATGCCGGGCTCGATCCAGTCGTCGGGCTCGATGATCGAGACCCACTCGCCCTTGGCGAGGCCAAGGCCCATGTTGCAGCCCTCGCCGTAGCCGCCGTTCTTCTTGTCGATGAGGCGCACGCGCGAGTCCTTCTCGGCGTGGGCGCAGATGATGTCCCGCGAGCCGTCCGTGCTGCCGTCGTTGATGCAGAGGACCTCGAGGTTGCGGTGGGTCTGGGCCTCGATGCTGGAGAGGCACTGGTCGAGGTACTTCTCGACGTTGTAGATGGGCACGATGACGGAGACGAGTGTCTGGGAGACGTCGGGCATGATACCGTCCTTCATTTGAGCGGGAGACGCGATGTCGGCCGGGTGCGGCCGCACCCCATGATAGCCGAGACGTGCCGCCGGCGGCGGGCGATGGGTTGAGGGACGCGAGAAGGACAGATCCGCTCGGCAGGAGATGGCCCCCGCTCGAGGAAAACCCGCCCGGAGAAAAGTTCGCCTGACATGATCAAATGTCGGACGCGGCCGAAGCAGCTTGCCCAGCTCGTATGACAGCACCAACATATTCCCGACGGCCTCCTACGTCTTGATGGGCTAGGCAGCGCCGTTACTTGGAGATTGGGCCGCTAGCGCTTGCGCTTGCGGCCCTTCCGTTTACGTACTCGCCTACGCGCTCTGGGAAGGGCCGTCGCCACCGCACCCGCGAAGCTGACCAAGGCGGGCCGCAGTGCAATACGCTAGCTAAAGCCAGCAACTGGGACACGTTCCCCACGATGAGCTCATCTGGTGCGACGGCATCTGCCTGCGCGGGACCGAGACGGACGCGCGGGGGCGCCAGCGTTGCGGAAAGCGGGGCCAGGGCGCACTGGCACCGTTGGAACGTAGCAGAAAACGGGGTCGTGGCAGGGGGCTTCCCGGCCACGACCCCATTTGGCGGGTCTGTCCTTATGGGAGACAAAGGCTCTTGCCCTATCAACTGGGCGTTCTTCTCGGCAGAGCCTCGTCTGGAGGCGGCACGGCATCAGCGTTTGGCGATGCGTCACGGGCGGTCGTGACCTCACCCCAAAATGCGCAACGCCGCAGTCCGCCGGTAGTGACCTGACCGAGAAAAGCGCGACGCCGCGCCCGTCGCAGCCCGCCACCGCCCGCCGCGCTCCCCTACCCGAGCGCCTCCACGGCGGCGCGCAGCTCGTCGACGCGGTCGCAGCGCTCCCAGGTGAACTCGGGCAGCTCGCGGCCAAAGTGGCCGTAGACCGCGGTCTTCTCGTAGATGGGCCGGCGCAGGTCGAGGTCGCGGATGATCGCGCCCGGGCGCAGGTCAAAGACCCGTCCCACGGCGGCCTCGATCACACCGTCGGCCACCGAGCCCGTGCCGAAAGTGTCCACCATCACGGAGAGCGGGTGGGAGACGCCGATCGCGTAGGCCAGCTGCACCTCGCAGCGCCTCGCCAGCCCCGCCGCCACCACGTTCTTGGCGACCCAGCGCGCGGCGTAGGCGGCGGAGCGGTCCACCTTGGTGCAGTCCTTGCCGGAGAAGCAGCCGCCGCCGTGGCGGCCCATGCCGCCGTAGGTGTCCACGATGATCTTGCGGCCGGTGAGGCCGGTATCGCCCATCGGCCCGCCCACCACGAAGCGGCCGGTGGGGTTCACGTAGACCTCGGCGTCGTGCCATTCGATGCCCACGGTGTCCATCACGGGAGCGATCACGTAGTCGACCATGTCCGCCTTGATAACGTTCATGTCCTCGATGGCGGCGTCGTGCTGCGTGGAGACCACGATGGCCGTGACCTCGACGGGGCGGTCGTCCTCGTAGCGGACGGTCACCTGGGTCTTGCCGTCCGGGCGCAGGTAGGGAACCTGGCCGTTCTTGCGGACCTCGGTGAGGCGCTCGGCAAGGCGGGAGGCAAGGTAGTGCGGCATGGGCATGTAGACGTCGGTCTCGTCGGCGGCGTAGCCGAACATCATGCCCTGGTCGCCGGCGCCCACGAGGTCAAGCGGGTCGGTCGTGCGGCCGGCCTGGGCGTCGAAGGACTCGTCGACGCCGGCGGCGATGTCGGGGCTCTGCTCGTGAATGAGGTTGAGCACGCCGCAAGTGTCGGCGTCAAAGCCAAACTTGGCGCGCGTGTAGCCGATGCGGCGGATGACGTCGCGGGCGATGCTCTGGACGTCGAGGTAGGCCTCGGTGCGAATCTCGCCGGCGATGATCACGGTGCCGGTGGTCACGAAGGTCTCGCAGGCGCAGCGGACGTTGTCGACGTTGGCGGGCACGCCGGAGGGAGAGACGTAGCCCTCGCTCTGGAGCTGCGCCTCCTTGGCGAGAAGGGCGTCGAGGATGGCGTCAGAGACCTGGTCGCAGATCTTGTCGGGGTGGCCCTCGGTCACGCTCTCGGACGTGAAGAGGTAGCTGCGAGGGGTGGTGCTGGCGGAACGATCGAGCTGG
The DNA here is from genome assembly GCF_002159495.1 of Olsenella sp. An293. Classification (GTDB taxonomy): domain Bacteria; phylum Actinomycetota; class Coriobacteriia; order Coriobacteriales; family Atopobiaceae; genus Thermophilibacter. The sequence continues at coordinate 157,960 of NZ_NFIT01000003.1, read as the reverse complement.
GACATGGCGCTTCCTTTCGCTGGACGAGGCGGGCGGCCGTTACCATTCCGTCCGTCGCCGTTTCAAATGCCTAGTGATGATACCCCGCGGGTGCGGAGGGCATGCGCGCGCCGGTGCGAATCCGGTGCAAATCGCGCCAGATTCACACCGGAAGGCTAGATTCGCTTCGCGCGGACTTCCTTCAGCATGCCCTTCTTGAATTGGGACCAGCTACCGAAGAACTTCTCGTCGGTGGCGGTGGATGCCTTTCCCTCATACTTGAGCGCCGTGAGCTCGGCGGCGCAGATGTAGTCTGCCGCCTGCGAGAGTCGGTAGTCGGCCGCCGAAGCGGGGCGGTACGTGGAGCGCGTAGTCAATCGCCTTGTGAAGTGCCGCAGCGATAGACTGCTGGCCGTCGTCGTAGTAGATCTTCACGCTGTCAAAGGCCTGGAAGTACACAAGATTATCAAAAAGGAAGTCCACGATCTTTCGCCTCATGGCCGCCTCGACGTCGGCGAGGGTCGAGTACTCCCGTGTCCTGAGCACAATGAGACCGTAGCGCACGGGAAGGTGCCGGAAGAAGACGCGGAAGGTCGTGGGCTTTGACAACGCCGAGCTCTCCACGATGCTCACGCCCACGCTCACCACGGTCAACCAGCCGCGCTACCGCATGGGCTACTCCGCCTGCAGGATTCTCATCGACCTTCTCGCCGGATACGAGCTGGGGTCGCGCTCGATGGTCCTCGAGACGGAGCTAATCGTTCGCGAGTCCACCGCGGGCGAGGCGGTCGCCTAGGCGTCAGAGCCTGCCGCCGCGGTCGAGCCCGCGCCCGCAAACCTCTCCCGCCCTGCATTGGTCCCGATCCCGCAGAGCGCGAGGCCCAGGACGTCCTCGGCGGTTGCCCGCACGTCCACCCGCTCAAAGACCAGGAAGGCACCCGCGACCGCCGCCGCGGCGAGGCGCGCGTTGACCTCGGGGCGCACGAGCCCCTCCGCCTTTGCGCGCTCGATCTGGGCCTCCAGCACGTCCACTATGCGCGCGAGGCGCGGCCCCTCGACCGGAGCGGAGCCGGCACCCGCCCCGGCAACGGCCAGCATGAGCGGGCCTCCCGGGCGGGTGGCCTCGGCGAGGGCGTCGAGCAGGCCGGCGATGGAGTCCGCTGCTGAGGGCGCCGTGGAGACGATCCTCTCGACGCTTGCCACCAGGTCGTCCACCGCGCGGTCGAGCACCGCGCGAACGAGCTCAGCGCGGTCGGAGAAGTAGTAGTAGAGCGAGCCCTTGGACATGCCGCAGCGGGCGGAGACCTCCGCCATCTGAAAGTCCGCCGAGCCGCGCTCCGCCATGAGGGAGGTCGCGGCCGCCATGATCTTCTCGCGCGTGGCCGCGCTCTTGGGCGTTGCCGTGCCGGGCCTTGCCGCCATGTCCTTCTCCGTTCCCTCGTGCCGCGCCGCCAGGCGCCGTCGTGCCAACGCGTCAATCTTAGCATCTGTTCAGCTGTTTTGAACTTGGCTCAAAATTATTGGACTCCTGAATAAAACTCGCCCCGCGGGGTACCTCTTGAGCCATTGAACGCGTAACACGTCTCGCTCAAGGGAGCCTCTCATGGGAACCATCGCGCGCATCCTCGGCCGCGACCTCAAGCGCCTGGCGGCAAGCCCCGTCGCCCTGGTGGTGGCGGTTGGGGTCTGCCTCGTCCCCGCGCTCTACGCGTGGGTGAACATCCTTGCCAACTGGGACCCGTACCAGAGCACCTCCACCGTGCCCGTGGCCGTGGTCGTGGAGGACAAAGGCGCCGAGGTCCCCGGCATGGGAGAGGTCAACGCCGGCGACATGGTAAGGGAGAGGCTCGAGGAGAACCACCAGCTCGGCTGGACCTTCGTGGACCAGGACGAGGCGCTCGAAGGCGTCCGCGCCGGCCGCTACTACGCCGCCTTTGTCATACCGCCCGACTTCACCTCGACCCTCGCGGGCGTGCTGGACGGCCACCCCACGCAGGCCCGCATTGGCTACTACGTCAACGAGAAGGCCAACGCGGTGGCGCCCAAGGTGACGGACACGGGGGCAACCACGCTCGAGGACCAGATCGCCGGGCAGTTTGTGTCGCTCGCCGGTAAGACCGTCACCCAGAAGCTCCAGGGCGCGGTGGGGTCCGCCGCGGGGGATGTCGACGGGGCGAGGTCGTCCGCGCTGAAGAGCCTCCGAGCCACGCAGGGGCGCCTCGACGACCTGGCGGACTCCCTCGAGGACGCGGGCGGGACCGTGGATGCGGCCCGCGAGGCCGTGGGCCGCGCGCGTGAGACGCTCTCCGCCACGGCGGACGCGGCGGGAGGGCTCGCCTCGTCGATGGACTCCGCGCTCGGGTCTCTTTCCGACGCGCGCGAGGGGCTGCGCTCCTTTGCCCGCGGCCTTGACGACAGGCTGGGCGAGGGCGCCTCCGCGATCTCCGGACTGTCCTCGACGGCGAGCCAGGACATCGGCCGCATCGCCGGGGACGTGGGCTGGGCGCAGGGGCGCCTCGACGCGGCGCTCTCGCGCCTGCGGGCGGCAAACGACGACGTGACGGGCATGGCGGAGTCGCTCGGGGCGGCGCGCGACAAGGTCGCCTCCCTCGAGCCCGCCGACGACGCGCAGCGCGCCCTCCAGCAGCAGGTGGTCTCCGCGCTCGACGAACAGGTGGCGCTTCTCGAGGGGCTTGCCAGCGGGCAGGCCTCCGCCCTCGACGAGCTCCAGGGGATAAGCAACGAGGTGAGCGACGGGGCCAAGAGCGTGGACGGGCTCGCCACCTCGGTAAACGACGCCGTCCAGGCGGGCACGGGCTCGCTCGACGCCCTGCGGACGGACCTCGCCACGGGCGCGGCACCCGAGCTCTCCTCCGCGCTCGACGCCCTCGCGGACGCGGGCGGTCGCCTTGCCGGCGGAACCGGCTCGCTCGTGCCGATGATCGAGCAGGCGGACGCCGGGCTGGCCCAGCTCGACGCGCTTCTCGCCCAGAGCCAGTCCACCCTGGCGGAAACCGCCGACTCCTTGAGGGGCTCCGCCGATCGCATGGGCGCGCTGGCAGACGACCTCGCCGCCGTGCAGAGCGCACGGGCCCTGCCCGCCGTGGGCGACGTCCTCTCCCTCGACCCCGCCTCCACGGGCGCGGCGCTGGGCTCGCCGGTCCAGATGGTCGACGAGCCGGTGTTCCCCGTTGCCAACTACGGCTCCGGGGTGGCGCCGTTCTACACCAACCTCGCGCTGTGGGTGGGCGGCTTCGTGCTCGTGGCCATCTACAAGCTAGAGGTGGACCGCGAGGGGCTGGGCGACGTCGAGGTCACGCCCACGCAGGCGTTCTTTGGGCGCTGGCTCCTGCTCGCCCTCCTCGGCCAGGTGCAGGCCCTGACGTGCTGCGTGGGCGACCTGGCGCTTGGCGTCCAGTGCGTCTCCCCCGTTGCGTTTGTGCTCGCGGGCATGGAGGCGTCGCTGGTCTACGTGCTCGTGGTCTACTCGCTCGCCGTGGCGCTCAAGCACGTTGGCAAGGCGCTCGCGGTGCTGCTGGTGGTGCTGCAGATCCCCGGGGCATCCGGCCTCTACCCCATCCAGATGCAGCCCGCCTTCTTCCGAGCGCTGGGGCCGTGGCTCCCCTTCACCTACGGGATCGGCGCCATGCGCGAGGCGGTGGCGGGCTTCTATGGCACAAACTACGCGCGCGACCTCGCCGTCCTTGCGCTCTTTGCCGTTCCCGCGCTGCTTCTGGGCGTGGTTGCCAGAAGGAGGCTCCTCGGGGCAAACGCGCTCTTTGACCGCAAGATGGCCCAGACGGACCTCCTTGTGACCGAGCGTGACGGCGAGAAGGACGCCGGGCGCCTGGCGCTCCTGGTGGACGCGCTCGCCTCCTCCCCCGCCCACCGCGAGGCGTTCCTGGCACGGGCCGCGCGCTTTGAGCTGGCGTACCCGCGCCGCGTGCGGCGCGGCGTCGTGGCGCTGCTGGCCGTGCCGCTGGCCCTTCTCGCCCTGCTCTTTGCCCATCCGGCAAAGCTGTTGCTGCTGAGCCTGTGGGTGGTCTCCCTGGTTGCCGCGAGCGCGTACCTCATCTGGCTGGAGTACGTGCACGAGCGGCTGGCGGAGCGCGCCGGGCTGGCACGGATGGACAGAGACGAGCTGGTCGCGCTGGCCGAGGACGCCGCGCGGGCCGAGAAGGGAGGCGAGGCACGATGAGAGGGGTCTGGGAGCTTGTGCGCCGCGACGCGCGTCACGTGCGGGCCAACGCCATCGCACTAGTGGTCTTTGTGGGAATCGTCGCCGTGCCGTCCTTCTACGCGTGGTTCAACATCGCGGGCAGCTGGGACCCGTACGGCAACACGGGCAACATCCGCGTGGCCGTTGCCAACGAGGACGAGGGCTACTCCGGGGAGCTGGTGCCCCTGACCGTCAACATGGGCGAGCGCGTGGTGGCCGAGCTGCAGGGTTCCGACTCCATTGGGTACGTGGTCACCTCGGAGGCCGACGCCGTCGAGGGCGTGCGCTCGGGCGAGTACTACGCGGCCGTGGTGATTCCGCCGGACTTCTCGCGCGACATGATGACCACCTTCTCCGCCGATCCCGTCCGTGCCGAGGTGCGCTTCTACCAGAACGAGAAGGCAAACGCCATCGCCACCATAGTCACCGACAAGGCGTCCTCGGCCGTGATGGCGCAGATCGACTCCGGATTTGCCGAGGCGGTGAGCGCCGTTGGCGCGGGCGCCCTCAAGGAGCTGGGCTCCGCGCTCGACGACGACGCGGTGACGGGCCTCGCGGCGCGCCTCGACGCCGCGGTGACGGACTCCGCCGACGCGCTCTCCGGAACGGCGGGCTCCGTGAGGGACTTCGCGGACCTGCTCGAGTCGACGCGCGGGCTTCTGGGCAGCGGCGCGGGGGTGGCCGACGCGGCGCTCTCCCCCACGGCGGACGCCGGCGAGGTGCTCGGCGAGACGGCGTCGGGCCTTGCGGGGGCCGGGTCGGCGATAGACGACGCAGAGACATCCGTGGCCGGCGCGCTCGAGTCCGCGGGCGCGGGGCTCGACGGAGTGGACGCAGCGATAGACGATGCACTCGACGTCGCGGGCGCGCAGGAGGCAAGGATCCAGAAGGGCCTCTCCGCCGCGCGGGACGCCGTAGGCGAGCAGATCGATGCGCTCGAGCGGCTGGACGGCGCGCTTGGGGAGCAGCTCGACCTCATGCGCGAGCTTGAGGGGACGCTTCCCGAGGGCAGCCCCGTGCGCGAGGGGCTCGGCAGCGCGATTGCGGGCGTGGGCGGTCTGCGCGACCGCGTTGACCGGGCGCTCGTTGAGCTGCGCGACCTCTCTGACGGGCTGGGCCAGACGATGGACGACCTCGACGCCGGGGCAGCGGACGCCGAGGAGGCGCGCGAGCGGCTTAAGGGCCTCGTGGACGAGGCGCGCACGGCGGTGGGCGGCGCGGGGCAGCTCTACGACGACGAGGTGCGCGGCAGCCTCGGGAACCTTGCTGGGCAGGTGGCCGAGGCCGCCGAGCAGGCGGACGCGATCGAGGGAAACCTCGCCGGGACCCTTGCGGCCGTGGGCTCCGCGGCAAAGGACGCGAGCGACGGGCTCGCCGGGGCACGCGACGACCTCGACGAGACCGCGGACAGCCTGGACGCGGCGGCCGAGAAGCTCGATGGCCTGCACGAGCGGCTGCGCTCCGCGCTTGACTCGGGCGACGCGCGGCAAGTGAGGGAGGTTCTGGCGTCTGGCCCGGAGGGGCTCGCCGAGTTTGTGGCGGCGCCGGTCTCGGTCGAGCGCACGGCGGTGTTTCCCGTTGAGAACAACGGCTCGGCCATGGCGCCCTTCTACACGACGCTTGCCATCTGGATCGGCGGGGTGGTGCTCGCGGCGCTGGTGCGCGCGAAGCCCTCCGAGGCCGCGCTCGAGGAGACGGGCTGCTCGCACGCGCAGGCCTACGTGGGACGCCTTGCGCTCTTTGTTGTCGTGGGGCTGGCCCAGGCGGCGCTCATCTGCGGCGGAGACCTCTTCTACCTGGGAGTTCAGTGCGAGCACCCGTGGCTCATGCTGCTTGCGTGCCTGGCGTCGTCGCTCGTCTACGTCAACTTGATCTTCTCGCTCACGGCGTCCTTTGGCGACGTGGGCAAGGCCGTTGCCGTGGTGCTCATGGTGGTCCAGGTGGCCGGCTCGGGCGGCACGTTCCCGCCCGAGATGCTGCCCGCTCCGTTCCAGGCGGTCTACTCGTGGCTGCCGTTTGTGCACAGCGAGGCGGCGCTGCGGGCGGCGATGTTTGGGGTCTGGGACGGAGACTTCTGGCGCGAGCTGGGCGTTCTTCTCGCCTACCTGGTGCCGGCGCTGCTCCTGGGCCTGGTGCTGCGCCGTCCCGTGATCCGCCTGAACGAGTGGTTTGAGCACCGCCTGGAGCGCACGCGCCTCATGTGAGGCCGCGCGGGCGACGCGCGGTGCCGGTGGAGCCGAGAAACCCGCTCGGTTGCGACGGACTCGCCGGGCGCGAGCCCAAAATCGGCCATGGTTGCGACGAAATCAGGGCGATCGCGTCGCAGCCACGGCGGATTCCAGGCTCATCACGGGCCACGACTGGGCATCACCGTCGCAGTCGCCGCCGATTCCGGGCTCGACGCCGGAGCACGCGTCGCCGCTCGTCGCAGTCGCCGGCAATTCCGGGCTCGCGGTTGCCGTGCGGACATCGTCGGGACGTCGCCGTCCTTCTCGCCGGCGCTGTATACTAGGTGCGTATGTGACGATAAGAACCACGGAGAGGAACCTCATGTCCGAGACCCCCGTTCGCGTGCGCTTTGCGCCCTCGCCCACCGGCAAGCTCCACGTTGGCGGCGCGCGCACCGCAATCTACAACTGGGCGTTTGCCCGCGCCAACCACGGCACCTTCATCCTGCGCATCGACGATACCGACCCCGAGCGCTCCACCGAGGAGAACACCCAGATCATCCTGCGCGCCATGCGCTGGCTGGGCCTCGACTGGGACGAGGGCCCGGAGGTGGGCGGCGACTTCGGCCCCTACAAGCAGACCGAGCGCGCCCAGATGTACCGCGACGCCGCCCAGCGCCTCTGGGACGAGGGCAAGGCGTACCCGTGCTTCTGCACGCCGGAGCAGCTGGCCGCCGACCGCGAGGCCGCGCAGGCGCGCAAGGACCCCTTCCAGGGCTACCAGCGCCGCTGCCGCGACCTCGACCCCGCCGAGGCGAAGCGTCGCATCGACGCCGGCGAGCCCTACGTCCTGCGCATCAAGGTCCCCGAGGACCGTGGCGACGTCGTCGTGCGCGACGCCGTCCACGGCGACGTGACCTTCGCGGCGCGCGAGCTCGACGACTTTGTCATCCAGCGCACCGACGGCACGCCCACCTACAACTTCGCCACCGTGGTGGACGACGCGATGATGGGCATCACCCACGTCATCCGCGGCGACGACCACCTCTCCAACACCCCGCGCCAGGTCATCGTCTACGAGGCCCTCGGCGCGCCGGTGCCCACCTTCGCTCACATCTCCATGATCCTGGGCGCGGACGGCAAGAAGCTCTCCAAGCGCCACGGCGCCACCAACGTGGAGGAGTACCGCGACGCGGGCTATCTCTCCGATGCATTTGTCAACTACCTGGCGCTTCTCGGCTGGTCGCTCGACGGCGAGACCACGATCATCCCGCGCGACGTGCTGGCCTCGCAGTTCTCGCTCGACCACGTGTCCAAGAACCCGGCGACCTTCGACCCCAAGAAGCTCGACTGGATCCAGGCCGAGTACATCCGCTCCATGAGCGACGCCGACTTCGCCGACCAGGTCATGCTGCCCGAGCTCCACGAGGCCGGCCTGGTCTGCGACGGCTTCGAGGCCGACGAGGCCTGGGTCGACGCGCTGGCCGCGATCGTGAAGCCGCGCACCAAGTTCCCGGCCGACGTTGTCACCGTGGCGGCGCCGGTCTTCGCGACCGCCGAGACGCTCGCGTATGACGAGAAGAGCGTCGAGAAGGGCCTCGCCAAGGAGGGCATGGGCGCGGTGCTGGACGCGGCGCGCGCGGCTTTGACTGGGGTCGACGAGTGGGCGCCGGCCGCGATCGACGCGGCGCTGGAGACGCTGCCCGAGGCGCTCGACATGAAGAAGCGCCTGGTCTTCCAGGCCGTGCGCGTGGCGGTGTGCGGCAACATGGTGTCGCCGCCGCTCGGCGAGACGATGGCGCTCGTGGGCCGCGAGGACTGCCTGGCCCGCATCGACCGCGCGCGGGGCATGGCGCTGTAGGAGCCCCTCATACGACCGACGTCCGGGAGCTGCTTCGTTGAGGTGCGGCTCCCGGACGTTTTTCTGGGAAGAGTGTCGCGTTCCCGCACGTCAGCGGGTGGGGTGCGGAAATGCGACGATCTTCTCGGCAGAACCGTCGCATTCCCGCACGTCAGCGGGAGGGGTGCGGAAACGCGACGATTTCAGACCGAGAAGGACCCGCCTACTGCTCCGTGCCCTCGCCGGCGACCACGGCGTCGTCGGAGCCCGCGACCGCGGCACCGATCATGGCGGTGAGCCCGGCGACCATCATGTCCACGCTCATGGACGCGGTGCCCTCGCCCATCCCCACGACCTGCTCGGCCGCGTAGGGCACGTGCACGAAGCCGCCGCGCACGCCGGGGTGGCGCGTCGCGAGGCAGTGCAGCAGCTCGTAGAGGACCTCGTTGCAGCAGAACGTGCCCGCCGTGTAGGAGACGGCGGCCGGCACGCCCGCGGCGCGCGCGGCGTCGGCCATGGCGAAGACCGGCACCGTGGCGAAGTAGGCGTCGGGGCCGTCCGCCTCGAGGCGGCCGACGGGCTGGTTGCCCTCGTTGTCGGGGATGCGCGCGTTGGCGTAGTTGATGCCCACGAACTCGGGCGTGATGTGGCTGCGGCCGCCCGCCTGGCCGATGCACAGGACCACGTCGGGGCGCTCGGCGTCGATCGCGGCCTCCACCGCGGCCGGGCCCTTTCCAAAGACCACGGGGATCTGCGCGGTGACGACCTCGGCGCCCGCGACCTCGCGCGGCAGGCGCTGCACGGCCTCGAGCGCGGGGTTGATGGTCGCGCCGCCAAAGGGCTCGAACCCGGTGACCAGTACCTTCATGAGAATCCTCCCTTTCCTAGGGGCCGGGCACCGCTTGAGGGTATGTACACCGCCGCTTGAGGGTATGTACACCGCCCCGGATGGGTCCGGCCAAAGACGTGCAGGTCAGAGGGCTGCCGAGAAGAACGTTCTTCTCGGCGCGCGTACATACCCTCAGGGGCGGTGTACATACCCTCACGAGGCGCCCCGCGGGGCGCCGACGGCTACAGGCCAAAGACGATCATGTAGACGATCTGCGCCACGAGCATGAACAGCGCGATCGGAACCTGCTTCTTGATGACGCCGTAGGAGTCCTTCATCTCGAGGATCGCCACGGGCACGATGTTGAAGTTCGCGGCCATCGGCGTCATGAGGGTGCCACAGAAGCCGCAGGTCAGCGCCACCGAGCCGATGAGCGCGGGGTCGGCGCCGAGCGCCAGCACAAACGGTGCGCCGATGCCCACCGTCATCACGGTGATGGCGCCGTAGGCGTTGCCCATGACCATCGTGAAGACCGCCATGCCGATGGCGTAGACGATCACGCCCACGACGGCGTTGCCCTGCGGGATCACGCCCGAGACCAGCTCGGAGATCACGTCGCCCACGCCCGCGGCGGTAAAGATCGCGCCCAGCGCGGCGAGAAGGACCGGCAGCATGGAGAGCGGGCCCACGGTGTCGAGCATGCGGCGCGTGTCGTCGAGGAAGACCCGTGGGGTGTTCTTGCGCGAGAAGGCCATGAGCAGCACGCCGCCCACCACCACGCCGAAGGTCAGGCCCACGAGCGAGCTGATGTTGGTGAACAGGGCGAAGACCAGCGCCATCACGCCCAGCGAGAGCGCCGGCACGAAGAGCTTCATGCCGATCTTCTCGTAGTTGCCCTGCATCTCCTCGGCCGTGGGCTCGCCGCCCACGCCGCGGCCCACCTGCTTGAGGATGGGCGGGATGACCATCAGCACCACGAGCACGCCCGCCACGGTGGACGGGACCCAGCGGCCCACGATGAACAGGATGCCGAGCACGCACCAGAAGAAGGCGGTGCCCAGGCGCTTCTCGTTGGTCTGGTCCATGGCGTTGCGCACGCCCGCGTAAAACGCGATGAGGCCGATGAGGATGTAGACGACCTCGAGGAGCTTGTCGGAGAGCGTCACGTCGGCACTCTGGAAGAACTGGACGAACTCAGTCATCGGGCGTCACCGCCCTTCTCGGCGCGCTCGTCCTTTGACGCGGCCTCGGCCGCGGCGGAGGCCTCCTCCAGGCTGGTGGAGCCGGTCGCCTTGATGACCTTGGAGCGGCGCCTCATGAGCCGGCGGTCGATGACGTTGTAGTAGACGATGGCGGCGAGCATGGCCACGATGGCCACGGGGACCTGCACCGCGGCGAGGTCCGCCAGGCTCACGTCGTAGCCAAGACCCGCGAGCGTGCCCTGGACGAGCAGGCCGCCGGAGCCGCCGATGAACAGCACCTGGCCGAAGAACCACGCGACGTTGTCGATGCCCGCGGAGATGCCCTTGAGCTCCTCGAGGTGCTTCTCGCCGATCTTGCTGCCGTCGCGCTCGACGGCCGCCTGCTCCATGGGCATGACGACCGGGCGGATGAAGCCCGCGACGCCGCCGAAGTTGACGTTGAACGCGGCAAAGGCCACGCGCACGATGCCGTATGCCGACACGATCATGCCGGCGGAGGCGTTCTTGAGCTTGCGGATGAGGGCTGCCGCCGCCTGGCGCAGGCCGCTGCGCTCGAGCGTGCCGGTGATGACGAACGTCATGATGAAGATGCACATGCTGCGGTTCGAGACGAAGCTCTCACCAAGGGTGTCCAGGAACGCCACCGGGTCCATCCCGCCCACCACCGCAGTCGCCACGGCGGCGACCATGATGATGAGGATGGAGTCGAGCTTGAGGGCAAAGCCCGCCACGACGATGACGATTCCCAGGAGCTTGATCAGCTCTGCGGGATCCATCGGTCCTCCTTGCTTGCAGGTAGACAGTACGACTTGGGTATCGTATCCAAGCCCGCGCTCCGGGCGGGCGGCGCGGGCGGGGCTTCCCCAATTGGTAACAGTGCCGCAAGGGCGGCCCAAGCCAGCCCGCACCCTGCTAAGCTAGCTGTCGAGAACAATGGCCCGCCGTCACGGGAGACGCATATGGCAGCGAAGCCCCAGACCCTTGCCACCACCTCAGCCTTTGAGGTGCTGGGCCCCGTCATGGTGGGCCCCTCCTCCTCGCACACCGCCGGCGCCCTGCGCTGCGCGCGCGTCGCGGCGTCGCTCGTGGGCGGGCGCATCGCGCGCGTGCGCTTCACGCTGTGGAACTCCTTCGCCCACACCTATCACGGCCACGGCACCGACCGGGCGCTCGTGGCGGGCGTGCTGGGCCTAGACACCGACGACGAGCGCATCCGCGACGCCTTTGACCTGGCGCGCGAGGCGGGCCTGGACTTCGAGTTCGTCGAGGCCGGGGACGACTCCTCGGTGCACCCCAACACCGTGGACATCGACATGGAGGGCGCCGGCGGCCAGCGCTGCCAGGTGCGCGGCGAGAGCCTCGGCGGCGGCAAGATGCGCATCAGCCGCATCGACGGCGTGGGCGTGGACATCTCCGGGGCGTACGCGACGCTCTTCGTGGCGCACCGCGACGCCCCGGGCATCCTGGCCTCGCTCACCCACCTGCTGGCCATGGCCGAGGTCAACATCGCCTTCTGCCGCACCTACCGCACCGAGCAGGGCGGCCAGGCCTACTCGGTCTTCGAGACCGACGGATCCCCAGACGCCTCCGTGCTGCCCATGATCCGCCGCATCCGCGACGTGAGCTTCGCGACCTTCATCTCCGTGCCGGGCTCTGCCGTGGCCCCCGGCGTCACCGCGGCGGAGCTCTTCGACGACGGCGCCCAGCTGCTCGAGGCCTGCGCCGAGCGGGGGCTTTCCATCGGCGGCGTCATGCGTCTGCGCGAGCTCGGCCTCACGGGCGAGGAGCGCGCCGAGGCGTCCATGCGCCGCGTCATCGAGGTCATGCGCGAGGAGACGAGCGCTCCCATCTGCGCGCCGGCGCGCTCGCTCGGCGGCTTCATCGGAGGGGAGGCGCGCCTCGTGAGCGAGGGCTCCGGGCGCTGGGCGGAGGCACTCATGGGCGCCGCGCAGACCGACGCCGTCGCGCGCGCGATGGCGGTGCTCGAGCGCTCGGCCGCGATGGGCGTCATCGTGGCAGCTCCCACCGCGGGGTCGGCCGGCGTGGTCCCCGGCTGCGTGCTCGCCGTCGCCGATGCCGTGGGCGCAGGCGACGACGCCGTCGCCGAGGCGCTCTGGTGCGCCGCGGCGGTGGGCCTCAACATCCAGACGCACGCCTGCGTCGCCGGCGCCGAGGGCGGCTGCCAGGCGGAGGTGGGATCTGCGGCGGCGATGGCGGCCGCGGCGCTCGTGGAGCTGCTCGGCGGCACGCCGGAGCAGGCGCTCTGCGCGAGCTCGATCGCGATCTCCAACCTGCTGGGGCTCGTCTGCGACCCGGTGGGCGGCCTCGTCGAGGTCCCCTGCCAGGCGAGAAACGCCATCGGCGTGGCGGCGGCCTTCTCGGCGGCGCAGCTCGCCCTCTCGGGTATGAAGTGGCTCGTGCCCTTCGACCAGGTCGTCGCTGCGATGGCCGAGGTCGGTCACGCCCTGCCGTCGCGCCTGCGCGAGACCGCCCGCGGCGGCCTCGCGGCCACGCCCGCGGCGCGCGCGGCGTGCGCGGGCTGCGCCGGCTGCGCGTAGGGGGACGGTGCGGGGCGGCACGTTCTTATCGGCCCTCCCGCACTTCTCGCTATACGCCGGGAGCGAGCCCGCACTTCTCGCTTTTCATATCCAGTGCGGGCCACAACGCACTGGATGCGCGCACTCAAGAAGATCCGCCAAAAGCGAGCCCGCACTCGATGCCCATAGCCCCCGATTTTGCCCGCACTTCTCGCCCGCCCCTCAGGCGCGGGCATCGACGCCAAGGAGGCCTCGCGTGTACGAGCTGATCCAGGTCACCGACCGAACCTTCTACATCGAGAGCCCCGCCAAGATCGGCCTGGTGCGACTCGACGAGACCGACGTGTGCCTCATCGACAGCGGCAACGACAAGGACGCGGGCCGCAGGGTGCGCAAGCTGCTGGACGAGCGGGGATGGCGCCTGACGGCGATCTACAACACCCACTCCAACGCGGACCACATCGGCGGCAACCGCTACCTGCAGGCGCAGACGGGGTGCCGGGTCTTTGCGCCGGGCGTCGAGTGCGCGTTCACGCGTCGGCCCGAGCTGGAGCCCGCGTTTCTCTACGGCGGCTACCCGTGCCGCGACCTCAGGCACAAGTTCCTCCTGGCACAGGAAAGCGACGCCGAGCCCCTGACGGCCGAGGAGCTCCCCGAGGGCCTCGAGGCCATCGGGCTGCCGGGCCACTTCTTCGACATGGTCGGGTATCGCACGGCGGACGACGTCGTCTTTCTCGCCGACTGCCTCTCGAGCGCCGAGACGCTCGAGAAGTATCGGGTGAGCTTTGTCTATGACGTCGCCGCCTACCTCGAGACCCTGGAGATGGTCAAGGGCCTCTCCGCCCGGATGTTCGTCCCCGCCCACGCGCCCGCCACGGAGGACGTCTCCGAGCTGGCGCAGCTCAACATCGACACGGTGCACGAGGTTGCCGAGAAGATCGTGGGGCTGTGCGCCGAGCCGCGCTCCTTCGAGGGCATCCTGCAGCGGGTCTTTGCCGACTACGGCCTGCGGATGACCTTCGAGCAGCACGCGCTCGTGGGCAGCACCGTGCGCTCGTACCTCTCCTGGCTGCGCGACGCGGGGCGCGTGGGGGTCGAGTTCGAGGACAACGTGCTGCTCTGGCGGCAGGCGTAGGGCTCGGGCGGCGACGCACAAGTTCTCCAAAAAAGACGCTTGCGCGGCCGACGTCTTTCCCGTATAGTGTTTTCCCGCGCTGAGAGGCGCATGAAGTGGCAAATTGGGACTTCGTCTAGTGGTAGGACAGCGGATTCTGGTTCCGTCAACGGGAGTTCGACTCTCTCAGTCCCAGCCATTTGCCCCTTCCAATCGCATATGTGGCCCGTTCGTCTAGCGGTTCAGGACGCCGCCCTCTCAAGGCGGAGATCACCAGTTCGAATCTGGTACGGGCTACCAAATGGCCCGTTCGTCTAGCGGTTCAGGACGCCGCCCTCTCAAGGCGGAGATCACCAGTTCGAATCTGGTACGGGCTACCAACAAGACCGCAGGTCAGGGGATGCGTCCTCTGGCCTGTTTTCTTTTGAAGCCTCATCGCTCCTCCTTCGTGGGACACAATCTGGACACAACGGGGACTGGGACACAATCCGGGGCGCAATCGCCTTAGACCGCGACCCTGAGAGCTCCTTCCTGCCTTGCCTGCTCGCTCGGCGTTTCGGAGAACAGGCTGCCGATGAGCTGAGCCGCCTGGGCGTCGTTCTCGGGTAGCGCGTGGGCGTAGAGGTTCATCGTCAGGGTTGCCGAGGCGTGGCCGAGCCGGTGCTGGACGGTCTTCATGTCCATGCCGCCGGCGACGAGCTGCGTTGCCTGGGTGTGCCTGAGCTCATGGAACTTCAGGCCCTCGAAACCGTGGGCCTTCGTGAAGGACCGCCACCAGCGCGAGAAGTTCGTCGGGGCGATGAGGCCGCCTTTGTCGTTGCAGCAGACGGGTGTGTCCCTCGTCTGTTCGAGCGACAGAATGGCGAGCTCTTCTCGCTGGAACTGCTTCCACCGCCTCAGGTGCTCGATGGTCTTCTCGTCCACGGCGATGACGCGCTTCCCCGCCTCGGTCTTGGGCTCCTTCACCTCACCGTAGGTCGTGACCGACTGGGTGACGCGGATGGTTCCCCGTGCGAAGCTGATATGGCCCCACGTGAGGCCCAGGACCTCTCCGCGTCGCATACCGGTTGCGAGGCCGATGCGTGCGGCCATGACGTTGCCGATGCTGGACAGGCCTCGCAGGTAGCTCCGCTCCGAGGTGTCACCGCGCTTCTCCTGCCGTTCCTCGATGGCGTCACGGGACGCATAGGCCTCGTTTTCCGCCTCATCGATGGTTGCGAGCAGCCGCCGCGCCTCGGCGGTGGTGAGGGAGCGACGGTCCGGCGTGTCGCAGCGCGGTGCCTTGACCTTCTCGGCGGGGTTGCGCAGGATGAGGTCGTAGTCTACGGCACGGGAGAGGATCTGCTTGAGCAGCTTGTGGATCATGTTCATGGTGGTGCCGCTGCACTTGCCCTTCTCCTCCGTCTTGTCCCAGCGCATCTTCATGTAGAGCCCTTCGATGGTCTGGGCGGTGATGTCGCGGAGCTTGATGCCGCCGATGTAGGAGCACATGTCCTCGACGATGGTGCGCTCCCGGCGAAGGCGCGTCTTGCTGATCTCTGCCGCAGTCTCTCGAGCCTGCTGCCACTGCTCCGCGAACTCGGCGAAGGTCATCTTGTCGGCGTTGGCCGAGAGGCCGCACTCGAGATCTGCCTTGAGCTGGTCGCGCAGCTTGCAGGCATCGGACTTGGTGCCCTTGATGTTTCTCGAGACCACGTCACGCTTGCCGGTGATAGGATTCGTACCGAGGTCGATGCGGACTTTCCAATGCTTGGGGGCGTAGCTGGTTCCGTCGGGCTTCTTTACCTCCGTAATGCTTCCGTCTCCTTTTGCCATTACATTCACCTCCTTGGTTGGCGAGCGTCGTGAGCAGGTCTTTTGCTATTCCATTACGCCCCTATGGGGCGGGGTGGGCATTGATGGTGATTTCATTTCTACTGAGCATTCGTTCAGCGGTTGTAACAGCTATGCCAGCTGCAGCGGATGCCTCCTTTAGATTCATGTGCTCCTCGTTTACGAGATGGGCAAATCTGAGGGCTCGTTTGTACTTCCGCTTGCACGTATCGTTGCAATACTGACGTTTCGACCCACGCTCTTTTGTAACGATGATGGGAAGCCCGCACGCCTTGCACCTCGTTACGCGAGAATCGCGGAAGGTCTCTGTAAGGCAGAGCCAGAACGAGGTGAAGTTTGTGTCTGCTTGTGGTGCAAGTATCCCGTCTCGTGTTTGAATCCGAAGGCCCTGAATGCACGGGCGGATAATCATGTCTATAAAGAAGAGTGCTCGTTGGGGACCATATGAAATCTCTTTTCTGAGATTGCCTCCAAAGAAGGACATGACAGGGTAACGCTTGCTCGGATCTAGGGACGAAGCCATCTCTCGCTGGCTAAAGAGGTAGAGCTTCTGTTTTTGAATCTGGTGGGCTGGGGCAAAGGACAGTGCGACATGGGGACAGAAGAAGGATCCATCTGAATCTAGGTACCCCATTTTGATGAGATCGTCATCGCTTAACCCATGGTCTTTAAACTCGGCGTAGAGGCTCTTCTCTGCGGCTTCGCAGTGGTTGGTACCTCTAATGACGCGGGATAGGGTGTTTGAAGAAGCCAGGAAGTTGAGATCAGCGCTCTCGTGGTTCTCGGTGCCACCTCTCCCGAATCTAACGCCAAGGTTTTCAAAGTTCTCCTTGGAGCATGCGTCATCATCAACGAGCCGCTTGAGGGTGAGAACCAATAGGATGAGCGCCCGCGTGTCGGACACCGCCTTTAGCTCATCTTCAAAATCAGGGTGCTCCCAACTTTTTCTCCAGCTCATGAATGGAAACCATTGGGCGGTGAACTCCCTGAGCTTGCTCGGAGAATCAGCATTTATAAGCTCGTTGAGGGCATCCTCATCAGGGGTTTTAACTCCGCGTCTTGTTCCGGTCTCTTCATCAAAGTCAATCCACTGGCGATGAAGTGTTATCTCAGTAAATGCGTTCATTGACACCCCTTTAATCATTCTTATCAAGGGAAATGACACCCGTATAATAGATGTATACGGTGACATACGTCAACACCAAAAGGAAGGTGAATCATGGAGTTGACCAAGGAACAGATCACTGCAAGGCGGGAGAGACTCGGCCTGTCGAAGTCCGCCTTTGGGCGGGAGTCGGGGCTGCACGTCTCCACGATCTCTCAGATTGAGAACGGCCATCTCGTCCCGTATCCCGGGCAGGTCAAGAAGATGCTCGCTGCGTTCGAGCGACTCGAGGCGAAGGAGCGTCTCCAGAAGGTGGCGTCGTAGCCATGGGGCGTAACCATCCAGTTTGCCAGTCCGGTTCGGATGGAGCGGCTCCAGGGTCATCTGTTGAGATCTTCTCGGCATACCCCGACCTGCTGACACCCGCGCATATTTCGGAACTGACCGGGTTCACGGTTGAGTACGTGCGAAAGCTCTGTCGAGAGCACAAGATCCCCGCCGTGCAGGTGGGCGGCAGACAGTGGTTCGTGCCGAAGCCGCGATTCGTTGAGTATGTGATGGGCGGTGGCGCATGACGGGAAACGACGAGCGCAGACAGATGGCGCTCCAGCTCGCGGACCATCACGGATTTGCAGTGTTCACGCTTGCTGCCTGTGCGAAGGAGCCACATAAGGGCTCGCATGGCTTCAAAGATGCGACCAGCAATGCAGCTATCATCGAGGCGATGTTCGCCGCTCACCCTGACAGCAATATTGCTGTTGCCTGTGGTTCCGTCTCCGGCAACATTGGCGTCATCGACCTGGACGTAGCTGAGGACGGGTCCTTCGACGGGCGTGAGGAGCTTGCTGAATGGCAAACGGAACACGGTAAGTTCCCAGATACAGCGAGCGCGGTGACGGGCAGAGGCGGAACCCACCTCTACTATCGATTCCCTGATGGAGCGCCAGACTCCTACAAGAACGAGAACTCGCACGTGGACTTCCGTGGTGAGAAGGGCTATGTCATGCTTCCCGGATCGATTCATCCCAACGGACGGGAGGTCTTTTGGGATGTGAGCCCCGACGAGTGTGAGATAGCAGATGCAGACGAGAACGTGCTTGCTTTTGTGATGCAGCATCGCCCCGGTACTGACGGAGCGATGGCAATCACGGAGGGCGAGAAGGCGCGGAAAGCACCATTCAGGCTGCCTGAGAAGCTTCACGAGGGCGCGCGAGATGAGACAATCTACCGCTTTGCATGCTCGATGAACTCGAAGTGCACGCCGAAGGACGTCGCGCTTGCGGCTGCCCGCGCATATAACGAGAGCCACTGTGTGCCGTCCTTGCCGGACTCGATCATCGTCCAGAAGGTTAACAGTGCCTATCGTCATCCGCCTGGAACGTCATGGAGAGGTTCCGTCGATGACGGAGGCGTTAAGACAATCAGCGGGGAGAGCATATGGAGCAACCCCCATCTCGAAGCCAAGATCAACAAGGACGGAGACTGTGTTGGTTTCTATGCCCCTACCGTGCCGGCTCTCGCTTGGTGGATGCAGGAAGACCCCGGCCTTAAGGGGGTGCGTCTAGAGCGTATGAGCCAGCAGGTGGTGGCTGAGGATGGGCTCCCATGGGCAGCAGAGACAAAGCTCTGGCGTCCGGTTGACGATGACTACCTCTTCGCGCGCATGCAGGAGCGCTACAAGTTTGATGGGAGATCGCTCGTACGCTCGGATAAGAACGTGTTTGCGGCCTTCTCGATCTTTTCGGATGGCAGGAGCTTCGACGCCCTTACCGATATGCTCGATGCGCTGCCAAAGTGGGACGGGACTCCCAGGAAGGATCTTCTGCTTGTTGAGTGTCTGGGCGCGGAGGACACTCCATACGTTCGGGCGGTGACGGCGCTCCTGCTGAGAGCAGCTGTCGCGCGTGCGTATCAGCCAGGTTGTAAGTATGACTACATGGTCGTTCTGCAGGGACCGCAGGGAATCGGCAAGTCGACCCTCCTGCGCCGGCTTGCGATGCGCGACGAGCTCTTCGTGGACGATGTGAAGAACATCGGGACCAAGGAGGCGCAGGAGCTTATTCAGGGGCGCTGGTTTGTGGAGCTTGCTGAGCTGGCAGCGTTCAAGGGCAGGCAGGTCGAGACCCTGAAGTCGTTCATCACGAGTCAGACCGACAGCTATCGAGTCCCCTATGCCAAGCGACCGGTGCAGCTGCCGAGGCGTTGCGTGCTCGTGGGCACAACCAACCTAGGCGAGTACCTGGAGGACCCAACGGGCAACCGACGCTTCATGCCGGTTCGTTGCGGAAGAAGGGCGGCTCGGGACATCTTCGCGCCGGACTTCGCTGAGTACGTTCAGCAGGTGTGGGCAGAAGTGCTCGCAGACTATCGCGCGAATCCCAACTGCGGCCTCGTGCTTCCGAGGTCGGTAGAGAGCGAAGCTAATGCCATGCGTGAGCGTGCGACCACTGAGGATCCGTGGATAGGGCTTGTCGGAAGATACCTGTTGAGAAAAAAGCAGGGAGAGCCCGTGTGCACGATGCAGATTCTTGTCGAGGCCATCCAGATACCCCGCGAGGGCGTGAAGAAGGGGGACAACATGCGCGTTTCAAACATCATCACTCGCTGCTTCCCCGAATGGAAGCGCTGCCCGAGCAATCGCATCGTAGAAGGCTATGGCTCGCAGCGGGCTTTTGTTCTCAAGACCCCAGAAGAGCTTGAGACTGAGCGTAATGGTGTTCAGGGACGTTTGCCGGGTGTTTGACGTGTTGGGCTGCGGAAACGAACACCCTAAACACCTGAACACCTCATTGTGGAGTGTCGGGGATGATGGTGGGGAGAGAGGCCCTGTAGGAGTGCGAGGGGTAATCCTGAGTTTGTCGAGCTCCGGTGTTCAAGGTGTTTTCTCGCTGGTCAGACGCGCGAACACTGTGGACACCTCGAGTAGTTTTCCAGCAGTGGTGTTTTTCGTGGGCGATGATGCGGCGTGAGCGTGTGGACAACTGGACAGAATGACGTGATCCGCGAGCTGGGGCATCGGGGAGCCGCTGCCGTGCGCGAGGAGATCCGCCGGCGCTACGGCGTGGAACGGAGCGTCCGTGCCATCGAGATGCAGGCATCGCGGATTCACGCGAGTCTAAGAGTGCTCTCGGTGTGCCCGCAGTGTGGAGCAGTCGGGGTACGCCTGAACCGCCAGAGTGGGATGTGCCCACGCTGCACGGAGGAAGCGCACGTTGCCGAGGAGAGGGCGTTCAACGAGATTCTGCGCCGCGAGGCCGAAGGGTGCGAGGAGGGACCGGAGATTGAGGCTGCGCGCCGGGAGTATGCGCGGCTACGGCAGCAGAACTCGCGGCTCATGCGCAAATTTGGGCTCAAGGGTAAGCGGGAGCGAGAGTGACGCGACACAATCTCACGTAGGGTGTGGGGTTACGACCGAGCTTCAGGAAGCGCCACCGTGAGGGTGGCCAGAGACTTGTCGAGGCCTCGCATCCGCGCGCGGCCCTCTCCTCCATTCTTTGTGACATCTCCGGACAATGAGCCTGTACGAATGTGAATTTGTCACGGAGGGAGGTGCCCGGCATGAGGGCAAAGCTCACCGAGGAGCTGATTCAGCAGATGGCCTCGCTCAAGGGCGATGGCCTCTCAAACAAGGATATCTGCCGGGCGGTGGGCATTCACGAGGCAACGCTGTACCGCTGGCTCTCCAAGCCGAGCGGGAGGCTGCATCGCGCGTTAGGCGAGTCGCTAAAAAAGGCAGAAGCTGACTACAAGCGGACGCTGCTCACCACCATCCGCGAGGCGGCTACCAAGAAAAACGGCCAGTGGACGGCGGCCGCGTGGCTCCTGGAGCGCAAGTACCCCGACGAGTATGCACAGGCAACCCGCGACAAGGGCGAGCGCGCCGAGGCGGCCCCGCAGATCGTGCTCGGCGTGGCCGTGGGCGCGGCGAAGCCGGGGGCCGATGAGGGTGAGGACGTCGATGATTAGCGCCGCCGACCTCTGTATCCCGCGCTTCCACGACGTGCTCGGTGACGTCATGGCGCATGGGCATACGCACTACTGGTTGCACGGAGGCCGAGGGAGCACGAAGTCGAGCTTCATCAGCCTGTGCATCGTTCTTCTCGTTGTGGCTTTTCCCTATGCGAACGCCTGTGTGGTGCGGCGCTTCTCCAACACGCTGCGCGACTCGGTGTACCAGCAGGTGCTCTGGGCGATCGAGGCGCTGGGGCTCTCGGCGTACTTCAAGGCGAAGCTCTCTCCGATGGAGATCGTCTACCTGCCCACGGGGCAGCGCATCGTGTTCCGCGGGGCGGATGACCCACTCAAGCTCAAGGGCGTAAAGTTCACGCGCGGATACTGCGCCATCACGTGGTTCGAGGAGCTTGACCAGTTCGACGGCATCGAGGCGGTTCGCTCGATACTCAACTCGCTGCGTCGCGGTGGTGAGGACTTCTGGATCTTCTACTCCTACAACCCGCCCAAGACGATGTGGAGCTGGGTGAACGTTGAGTGCATCGAGCGGAAGCGGCGGGCGGACACGCTCGTCAGACACTCGTCATACCTCGACGTGGTGGAGACGCGCCCGGGATGGCTCGGCGCGCCCTTCGTCGAGGAGGCGGAGTACCTGCGCGAGGAGAACGAGCGCGCGTGGCGCTGGGAATACCTCGGCGAGGTGACCGGGACGGGCGGAGCGGTCTTCGACAACATCGTGGAGGCGAGGCTGACCGACGAGCGTGTACGAGGTTTCGAGCGCATTCGCAACGGCGTGGACTGGGGTTGGTTCCCCGACCCGTGGCGCTTCGTGCGCTGCGGCTGGGAGCCGGACGCGCGCAGACTCACGGTCTTCGAGGAACACTCGGCAAACAAAATGATGCCTGCCGACACGGGGCGCATCGTGGTGGACGCGCTCACCTATGCCGACGAGCCGGGCGCGGAGCCCTACTTCCACGACCAGATGGTGTGGTGCGACGACACTCCCGACTCGAAGGTGCAGATGGCAACCTGGCGGCGCGAGCTCGGCATCCGCGTACACCCTGCGAGGAAGGCGCGGATGCGGAGGCTCTCCTATGACTGGCTTGCTGGTCTGAGGGAGATCGTCATCGACCCCGCGTGTTGCCCGAGGACGTTCGAGGAGTTCACCTGCAAGGAGTTCCTGCGCGACCGCGACGGGCGCTGGATTGACGAGATTCCCGACGGTGATGACCACTCCATCGACGCAGTTCGCTACGCGATGATGGATGACGTGCTGAGAGGGTGAGGGACGTGCTTCTCGGCATATTCAGCTGCCAACTGAAAACGCGAGGTAGCGGACGTTCTTCTCGCCAGTTTAAACGCGGGGAGGACGGACGATGCGATGTGCCGTTGATGGGCGGGCGGGATTCTCGGCATCAAAAGCTAAAGCCTGAGGGGCATGAAGGGGCTGTGCGGAAGCGTGTGACGGAAGTAGCGCGTTCTTCTCGCCAAGCGAATGAAAAGGAACGAAGGCTGGACGGGCTGCCAGGAGAGCCGGTTGGATGCGGGCGATGGAGGGCGATGTAGATGGCACAGACGTACGAGGAGGAGTACTGGGTGCCCGAGCACGTGCGGGAGTACCTGCGGGCGCTCGGGTTCGCGCTGCCGCTCGAGGCGATGGAGCCGCACATACGCGCGTGGCACGAGTGGATGCAGGCGTGTGGCTCGTTCTACGACTACAAGGACACCGACGGCGTTGGGCGCATGTACGAGGTGCACAGGCGCTCGATTCATCCGGCAATGCGGGTGTGCCGGGAGTGGGGGTCGCTGCTGCTGAACGACAAGACGCAGGTGGTGTGCGGGACGCAGGAGTGCACGGACTGGCTCGAGGGGTTTCTCGCCCAAAGCGGCTTCATGGCGGCGGCACAGGCAACCGTGGTCAAGGCATTTGGCATGGGGACGGGCGCGTGGGCGCTCTGGGTGGACGCGGATGCGGGGAGCGTGCGCATTAGGCACTACGACGCACGCATGGTGATACCGCTCACGTGGGACGAGGAGGGCGTGACGGAGTGCGCGTTCGTCACGCGGGCGTTCTGGCGGGGGCGCGCGGTCGACCAGCTGCAGATGCACCTCAAGGGTGCTGGGACGGACTTCTCGGCCGCTTTGTCCTTCTCGCCTAATGAGAGCGTGGGGAGGGGCGGTTATCGGATCGTCACGGTGTGCTTTGACGAGCACGGCAACGAGGTCGCGCCTGCGGGCGTGTGCCCCGTGTACGAGACGGGCTCTCCCTATCCCACCTTCGCCATCGTGAAGCCGGCCGTGGACAATACGCGCGTGGACATGAGCCCGTACGGGCAGAGCGTGTTCGCGGATGCGGTGGACGCGATCCAGGCGGTGGACCTCGCCTTCGACGCGATGATCTCCGAGGTGGACAATGGCAAGATGCGTGTGTTCCTCAGTGACGTGATGTTCGACCAGGAGACGGACGGTAAGAGTAGGAAGGTCTCGATACCGTTCGGGCGGCAGGACTGCACCGTGTTCAGGAAGGTCATGAGCACGGAGGACACGATTCAGGAGTTTGCGCCGGCGCTTCGGACCGACGCGCAGGTGAGGGCGTTCAGGTGTGCGCTGCAAATGCTCGGTGACCTGACGGGCTTTGGCCTGGGGTACTTCGACTTCGACGGCGCCGGATACGTGAAGACCGCCACGGAGGTCTCGGCTGACAACTCGGCGCTCATGCGTAACATCCGCAGGCACGAGCACGCGTTGGAGGGTGCGATCGCGGGCATCTGCAGGGCCGTTATGGCGGCGTCGCGCTCGCTCGGCGTGGGGCTCCCTGATGAGGGCGAGGTGCGCGTCACGTTTGATGACAGCATCATCACGGACACGAGTGCCGAGAAGCGACAGGACATGGCGGAGGTGGCCTCGGGCCTCATGAACGCGTGGGAGTACCGCGCCAAGTGGTACGGCGAAGATGAGGAGACCGCGAGGAGTCTCGCGGACACGGGCGGTTCTGGCGTCGGCCGTCCCCGTGCCTTCGGGGCGAACTCGGCGGGTGCGGCCTTGGACGAATAGCGATGGGCGTCGTGGCAGTGGAGCGCCGTCATGCAGGCTCGTACGGCTTCGTATGGGTCGGTGGCGTGCTTGCCGGCCTGGACGCCGTGGCGCTGCTGTGCGGGCGTCCTTGGCCTTCTGAGCGGCGCTTGCGGGCAGTCGGAGCCGATCCGCGCTTGCGCGGATGACGGGCATGCGTGAGACTCTCGGAGCCGTTGCGCGCGCGGGCCGGTGGTCTCGCGAGTAGGTACGCCGCCCGCCCTGGACGGCTGACCGGTTGCGTGCGGACAACCCGCATGCGGCAGCAGACCGGACGGCCGTGCGCAGGGTGCGCGCCGCTGGACGGGCGCGGCACGCGGCTGACATGGCGCCAGTTATCCTTGCATTAGGCCTTGGGCGCATACCGTGCGTGGCTGAACCCGAACATGCGGAGGCAGACCGCGCAGCGGGCTGCCGGAGCCGCGGTGAAGACGCGTGCGGTATGCGCCCAAGGGCGTCCTGGTTGACTTACACGCGCCATGGCTGACGCGTGGCGCGAACGGCCCGGCAGCGCACCCGGAGCGCGGGCGGCCGGGATGCGGTCGATCATCGTCAACGTAGCACGCGGCCGGGCAGGCGGCCAGGACTGGCGGCGGGAAAGCGTCCAACGGTTGACATGCTGGGTCGTTGTGCTTTCTGCAATGTGTGGGATGTGGTCGGAATGACGAAGACTGGTGTTAGCTGGCGTCGCGAGCTCTCGTTCTTCTCGTTTTTCTAGGCTCCAAAGTCGATGCTTTAGCCATTGTTTGATGGGCTGTTACTGATACGGGAGATTGCGCGTTGGTGGATTGACGTGCCTCGGGCCACGCGTGGCGCATGGTAAAATCTTCTGCTTGCAAGGAAAGGCATTACAACGGACGGTGCAACAGCATCGGGCAGAAAGGGCAGGTCGGCGCGTGTCTGCGAATCAGGTACAGAGCAAAAGCATCACTGCTGTGGACCTCTTCTCTGGCTGCGGTGGCATGTCCCTCGGCTTCGAGAACGCTGGGTTCGAGGTGCTTGCCGCCTTCGACAACTGGACACCAGCTGTCGAGGTGTATCGCAAGAACTTCTCTCATCCCGTTTATCAGAGAGACCTGAGCGAGGAGTCGGTTGTGAGGGAAATTGCCTCCCTAGAACCGGATGCCATTATCGGTGGACCACCTTGCCAGGATTTCTCGCAGGCCGGAAAGCGTTCCGAGGATGGGGGCAGGGCTGTCCTAACGGTCAGGTATGGCGAGATTATTGCACAGTGTCTGCCTCGCATCATCGTTATGGAGAACGTTCCTCGCGTACGCATGAGCAAGGCGATGAATCAGATTCGCGGCATTCTGAAAGAGTGCGGCTATGGCCTCACTGGGCGCGTACTTGATGCAAGCCGCTGCGGCGTTCCGCAGGCAAGAAAGCGGTTCATCCTGGTTGGGTGCCTTGGGGCTGAGGATGACTTTCTGGGTGCGGCTCTCGACGAGGGGCTTTCTGGCCGCCAGATGACAATTCGCGACTACCTTGGTGACAGCCTGGGAACCGAATATTACTTCCGTATTCCTCGCAGCTACGATCGTCGGGCAATCTTCAGCATAGATGAGCCCGCTATGACCGTTCGGGGTGTCGATAGGCCGATTCCTCCCAACTACAAGCTGCATCCGAATGACGCTGCGCCATTGAGCGAGGCGCGCTGTCTGACTCCAAAAGAACGAAGCCTTCTTCAAACGTTCCCCGAAAGCTTCGAATTCTTTGGCTCGAAGACCGACGTCAATCAGATGGTCGGCAACGCCGTGCCCGTAAAGATGGCTGAGTATGTCGCGCGCGCGATTATCAAATACCTGGGAGGTGCCCCGCATGAGATGCGTTGATTTGTTTGCTGGATGCGGCGGGCTCTCCCTGGGGTTCCAAAACGCCGGCTTTGATATCGTCGCTGCCTACGACCGATGGGAAGCTGCCGTCAACATCTATCGGGAGAACTTTGATCACCCTATATTCGAGGCGGATCTCTACAAGGATGAAACGCTCGATAATATCGCTGGGTACAAGCCGGATATCATCATCGGTGGTCCGCCCTGCCAGGATTTCTCTATAGCAGGTGCACGAAACAGGGGCGAGCGGGCTAATCTTACTGTTCGATACGCGAAAATAATCGCCGAGATCAAGCCCGAGTGGTTCGTGATGGAGAACGTTTACAACATCGAGCGCATGGATGTTCTACCCGAGGCGCTCGCCATATTCAAAGATGCAGGGTACGGGCTGACTAAGCGCGTTTTGAATGCGAGTCTCTGTGGTGTCCCGCAGATCCGTAGGCGCTTTTTCCTTATCGGACACCTTGGCGATCAGGATGACTTCCTCGGAGAGCTTCTCGATTCGCGGCTTGCAAAAAAGCAGATGACGGTGAGGGATTACCTTGGTGATAGCCTGGGAACCCAGTACTACTATCTTCATCCACGTAACTTCAATCGCCGTGGAGTATTCTCGATAGATGAGCCGGCAGTTACTGTCCGTGGTACAAACAGGCCCATCCCGCCTTCGTACAAGAGACATCCTGCCGACAAGGCGGATATTTCCGATGGCGTAAGGGCTCTGACGTACAAGGAGCGAAGCTATCTGCAGACGTTTCCGGAGTCTTTTGTCTTCACTGGGTCTAAGACTGACATCGAGCAGGCAATAGGCAATGCTGTCCCGGTTAAACTTGCAGAGTACGTTGCTGGGTGCATAAGGGATTACGCGAGTAGTTAAGAGTGGTGAATGCGATGTCCTTCCGAGAAATGTGGAACCTCAGCTATCCGATAGACGATGATGCGCTTGATCAAAGTGCTCTCAGCGTTCGCGGAAGGACGACGAGTGGGGCCGGGCAATTCGAGCTTGCGGGCGTAGGATTCGCTGCGGACGGCTCACGGGTGCGGGCTCGCGATATCGTGGACCACTCCATCAGCTTTGAGGTGCTGATACGAGGGACCAGTCGAACGATTTGCATCGATGAGCGTTATCCCGTTCGAGAGGTTGGCGGAAAGGTCAGAATCAATGTTCAGGATAGTTCTGGAGTAAGGCCGAATATCGGAAATCTATTCGCCGTCCTGTTTCTCCTGCCCGATGTAAGCCAGGTTGGCAAGGCGTCTGAACTGGATGAAAAAGGCCTTTCTGACAAGGCGTACTGGATTGACGCAATCAGCGTTACGGTGGCCGATTCCAGCTCCGACACGTTTGTTCTCAGGCCTACGCGATTTGTGTTCGCCACTGCAAATAAAGATAACCCCGGTCAGTTCTCTGCGGCGATGGCGTTCGATTTCGACGAGCGCCTTGCCGCGATTCTTGCCATATGTCGCAAGGGAATGGATATTGCTGCCGGAGGTGTGCCGGCAGCGCTGAAATACTATTCAGACGTATTTGAGGGGCGCGCTCGCTTCGAGCACAATGTTGCCAGCGCTATGCGCAGGGTAATCGTTGACTACCTTGAGTCCTCTCAGGACGTTCAGTATCAGGCTGGAGATGATCCGCTCGCTGCGTTGCAGAAGCTAGTTGATGCTAGGCCAGAAGAGCAAGGCATCTCCCATGTCGAGCCTGTTTTGAGCGCAAGTGTCCCCGAGCCTCGCAACCTCATCTTCTTTGGGGCTCCTGGTACGGGCAAGTCGTACCGGCTCGCACGGCAGGCGGAGAAGTATTTCGACAAGAGGAACGTCAGGCGCGTCACCTTCCACCCCGACTACACCTACGCTCAGTTCGTGGGCTGCTACAAGCCGGTCACGACGATGCGCACGGTGACCGATGAAGATGGAACCGAGAGCACCCAGAGCGAGATCAGCTACGGTTTCGTTCCGGGGCCGTTCCTGGAGACATACATCGCTGCGGTGCAGAACCCCGGCACGAACTACTTGCTTGTCGTTGAGGAGATCAATCGCGCGAACCCGGCGGCCGCGTTCGGTGACGTGTTCCAGCTGCTTGACCGCGACTCCGACGGTCGCAGCGAGTACGAGATTGCTGCGCCGCGCGAGATGCGCGAGTACCTGCGCGTGTTCCTACCGGAGTACGCCACGACTGCGTATATCCAAGACCCGGAGCGGTTACTCTCCGAACAGCTGCGTCTCAGGGACGAGGCGGAGCGGCTGTCGTTGCCGCCCAACATGTTCATCTGGGCAACCATGAACAGCGCGGATCAGGGCGTCTTCCCGATGGACACCGCTTTCAAGCGTCGCTGGGACTTCCGCTACATGGGCATAGACAAGGGCTCGGACAAGATCGCCGGCTACGCCGTGCCGGTCGGGACGCCCGCGCGCATGGTGAGCTGGGACGCTTTGAGGCGTGGCATCAACCAGGTGCTGCTCAATGCGGGCGTGAACGAGGACAAGCTGCTCGGGCCGTTCTTCATCTCGCCCGCGAGGCTCGCTGATCCCGACGGCTTCACTCAGATTTTCAAGGACAAGGTGCTGCTCTACCTCTTCGAGGATGCCGCCAAAACCAAGGCTTCGAAGGTGTTCTCTCACGAAGGCCGTGCGACGTACTCGGATGTTTGCGAGGACTTCGAGAGTTTTGGAGAGCTGGCGTTCAGGGGTATGCGCGAGTTGCCGTCCTTCTCGCCGGCCAATGTGAGCGATACTGAGTTGCTTGAGTCTGGCGAGGTTGCGGGCGCTGCGGAGGAGCCGGTTGCCGACGGTGCGGAGTAGCGCTATGCGTACGGTCTACATTCGCGAGCGTTCGTTCCACTCGCCAGTGAGTCTCGCGCGGACGCTCGGCATCGGGCTGGATGACGCTGACCGCTACATCGCCCTTCTGTGCGCGCACGGCGTGCTTCGGTTGAGGACGGGTGACGAGCCGAAAGAGTACGATCCGCTTGGAGGGAGCGCGCCGCGCGGGACCTATCAGTTCGTCTACGTGGGCCTTGCCCTAGTGGAGAGCGTCTGCATTGTCGTGTACCCGAAGTATCTGCCCGAGATTGACCCGAAGCGCCCCGATGACGCCACGTGCGCAGCTATGAGTCAGGTGTTCAGGGTGCTTCGCAAGAGCGGTGGAAGCTACGCCAGCATTGCCGCCGCGACTGAGGAGGGCATGGGGGCGAACGACCGCCTGGCGCTCATGCTCTCGCTGCTCGAGATGTATGACGAGTATGGCGTCTACTCTAACTACGTGCGCACCATTGCGGACAACGGGTCGGGCAACATCAGCTGGGAGCGCACCATCGCGGCGAACCTTCCCTTCGTGCGGGATGGGCGTCCCATCTACTTTGACTACAAGACCGTGGAGACTGACGCCGACGCCTCTGACTTCGTAACGCGACTGCACCGCGCGGTGCTTACGGAGTGCTCGCGCTTCATGCAGGAGAGCGGGCTGGCTCAGCTGCTGGCGCTCGACGAGGTGTGGCTGAGCGATTCCTCCGTGGCGGACTTTGGGGACGCCGACTTCGTGGCGTACCGGCTGGAGTGCGAGCGGGCGGTGCAGTTCGTCACGTGGAAGCAGGACGTAATCGACCTCCTCGTGCGCTATGTGCGCGACGAGGGCATGTCTGCGACGTCGGACGCGCCTCTGTGCCTGGGGACGTCAAGCTTCCATCACGTGTGGGAGACGGCGTGCAAGGTCGCGTTCGGTGACGTGCTGGCCGTTCGACTGGGGGAGCTGGGGATTGAGCTGGCTCCGCCGTTCGCGGGGATGGCGGAAAAGCGGCTTATCGATGTCATCCCGAGACCGGAGTGGGCTGCATTAGGCGCCGGCGAGGAGCGGGCGTGCGGCGAGGTTGCGACGCTGATCCCGGACATCGTGACGGTGCGAGGTGCCGGCGGGCGCGCCGCCGCCGGGGGCGGGACGTTCGCCATCCTCGACGCCAAGTACTACACGCCGCTGCTGGGCGAGCGTGTTGGCGGCGTGCCGGGCGTGGAGTCGGTGACCAAGCAGTTCCTGTATCAGGCCGCGTACCGCAACTTTATGCTCGCGCACGGGTTCTCCAGGGTGGTGAACGCGTTTCTCGTGCCGTCGTGCGGTGACGCCGTTGAGCATCTGGGGCGCGTGCGCTTTCCCGGCGTGATCGCTGCCGAGGAGTCACCGTTCTCGAACGAGGTGGAGCTGTACGCGCTGCCGGCGGAGTCAGTGTTCGACGCCTATGTGGGCGGGCGGGAGTTGGACGCCGCGCGCCTTGCTGAGGTGATTGGCTAGGCGGGGGCGTGCCTGTCGGTTTTGGTGGCCGCATCAGCCGATGCGTCTGCGGTGGTTTCCTCGCTGTTCTCGTCAACTATGACCCACGTCCATGAGCCGGCTCCTATGGGGTACAGGTGCCGTCCGTCGATGTCTGTGCCGGGGAAGGTCTCGGTGAGGTCGGGATCGTAGGTGGTGCTGAAGGCGTCTGACTCCTCGTCGTAGACGAGCGAATCGTCGAACTCGGGCAGCCACGCAGCCATGCGCTCGACCTCGGCGCGCTCGAAGTAGGGGCACGCCCATCCGTTCCACTCCTCGGCGGGGTCGAGGTAGGCGCGGTGGACGCACTCGGGGCGGTCTTCGAGGTCGGCTATGGCTACGCGGTGGGGTTGCATGGGCGGCTCCTGGAGACGGTTGGCTTGCGTTCCTATCACTTTACCTGGCTCGTTAGCAGATTGCCTTATAGACCAACCATGGCTCTAACTTGGTTTGTTAGACGAATGTTCTGATGCCAGAAGTTGTACTGTTCAAGCTGCTGAGGCACTTCGTTATACAGTTCGGATTGTTTGGTGGAATCGCGGAGTGTAATGATGACGCAGTAGTCTTGGCTGAGCGGTAAACCATTCCTGTCTGCGTTGCGTTCCGTTTGGTGGCGATAGGTTCCCTTCAAGTGCAGGAACCAGAGACGTCCTGCGGCCACTTTCTCCCTGTTGCTTTTCGTAAGATCAGCGAGATCTATTGCATACTTCTTTACCGGTGAATACTTGCCCTTGTATTGAATGAGCATTCGTTCGCGAAGAGCAAAATCCGTACCGCCCTCCCTGAGTCGTGGCTTGCTATAAAACGTCCGGTTCAGCAGGTTGAGAGAGTCCTTTCGCCCTATAGGGTTGAGAATGCCGTTTTGTGTGGTGTCTCGCTCCTCCTTGAAATCGTACGTTCCGAACGCAATCTCAACATCTGACTGGCAATACTCACCACCTTGGCCGATTGCTCTGATTGGAGATAGCGCGGCAGTGAGAATAACCTGCCCTGTGTAGTATCCATCGCGTATGAGCGAAGGCGGCATCGGGAAGTCCTTGATATCAATGACCTGCCCTCTTGGAAGTTTGCCCCTAAGAATGAGCGTTGAAGAATAGATGTCATCCGACAGAATCGATCTGATGTTGCCCGGTATACCGAAGCCCATCTCCTGCACCCGCTCGTCTGCGGGAATTAATGTATCCCCAGGGAAGGAAGCGGAATGTGTGATAAGGGCTTTTACAAGCAACGGGTCAAAATCTCCGCCTATGGCCTGTTGAAGGTTCGCTGCGAGGGCGGCGACGCGTGGAGTAGAGAAGCTTGTACCCACATTTCCTGCAGGGCCACCATCAACGCCAAACGAGTGAACTTCCGAGCGCGTGATGCCTGAAGGGGTCCATCCCGCATTGCCACCGTAGTGGCAGACCTCAGGCTTGATGATGTATTCGGGGCCTGGCCCCTTGCGAGAAAACGGCGAGGCCTGGCCTATCTCGGCTGCGTCATGGATGTCTTTTTCATGAGCGGCAGACCCAACGGTTAAGGCTCGGATGGAATCGGCACCTACCAGCAGTTTCCCTTTAGCACCGTCGTATGAGAGCTCGCAGTTTCCCGCAGATTTGCAGATGAGCACGCCGTACTCGTCCTGAATGTCATCTAGAGCCATTCCGAACTCGGAATACTCGTGCTCACTAACCTCTTTGTTGAAGCTGAGCGAAAGGTTCCAGACCTTCACCCTCTCATGCATTGCACCGATGATGGTGCGGATGGAGTCGACCATCTCCAACTCATCGACGTCTCCGTCACCGGGCATTACCGCAGCGTCAACAAGGCGAGCGGGCAGTCCGCCAACCCAGTCCTTCTGCTCAAGCCCGTCACCGTATGCCGCAATTCCTGCAACGAACGTCCCATGGGCTTTATCCAAATCGGTGTCGATATAAGGAGACACTCGCTTACCCAGAAGCCATGGGGAAAGATGAGGAATCTCCTCGATCCCGCTGTCAAGTATGCCGATGAGCGGATAGTCCACTCCCGGATTGGGTGACTGTATTCCGGGAATAGCGAGTCCAGACGCGCCGTCAAGCGTGGCAACACATCTTGGCATCGGGCGAATGAAAAACAGTGTCTCGCCTGCCGCTCCGTCTACCACCGCCTTGACCTGATCGGTGCTCGCATGGATGCGATACACCGTCAAACCCTTTGCATACTCCAGCTTCTTGTGCGGGATGCCGAGCTTCCCGAGTTGTTCTTCGAAGATTTCGGCATACGGGGAGCTTTCCTCCTCGAAGTCTAGTAGGCGGACCTTATACACGTCTTTATCGATTTCCATTTCGATTGTGGGGTGGAACCTCTCGATTGAGTCGATGCATGACAGCGCCATGTCGTAGCGCTCGTAATCTTCAAGGCGCGTTTGTATCGTCTGCAACTGCTCGTTGCCCCAGGCGCGGACAATGAGGCTCTTGCTTCCGCGCATCCCCATGACGCGGGACGCTCCGTCGGCCCCGTCCACCTCGAACATGTCTGTTATCGCTCTGCGTTTCGACTTGGCGGTATCGCGCTTGTCTAGAGTCACTTCGTAGACGTAGGGCAAGTCGGGATTGTGCTGAGCGTCGGCATAACTTTCAACGAAATCGCTCACGAGGGCGTGCGATTTATTAACAAGGTCATCTCCTGTAAGGACCCACTTTGGCTTTTCCTTCTGTCCGCGACCCTCAACTCGCTCCTCATCGATAGAGCGCTGACGAAACACCGTTATGGGCAGAAAGTCATCAGGCATTGCT
This sequence comes from Olsenella sp. An293, assembly GCF_002159495.1. Classification (GTDB taxonomy): domain Bacteria; phylum Actinomycetota; class Coriobacteriia; order Coriobacteriales; family Atopobiaceae; genus Thermophilibacter. Next base: position 125,229 of record NZ_NFIT01000003.1, on the reverse strand, counting down.
ACTCCTCACTTCTTGCTGCTCGAGAAACCGTTTGGATGCGACGCATCGATATTGATGTCCTCTCATGGATTTCTCTCAAGGTGCATCCCGCATCGATGAGATAGCGGATAAAACCCTCCTGGTCATCAAGCCTGTGATGCTTGAGAAGATACGTTTCACGTGCGAGATGGTATGCCGTAAACATGCCGTCTAAACCTTCGAGCGTGGCGCTATAGAATGCGTTCTTGGTTGCCGTGCTGAGATCCGAAAAGCTAAGGCCCCCAAGCGCGCTATAGAGCTTCGGTTTAATTCTCGTAGACATGCAGGGCTGAATGAAACGCTGAGCATATGCTTCAAGCTCGCCATTCGCGGGCATGGGAACCTCTATGACCTTGTTGAACCTACGCCAGACGGCGGGGTCCAGCAGATCCTGATGGTTCGTCGCGGCAATGAGGATGCTCCCCTCACCGAACGAGTCGATATTCTGAAGAAGGCTGTTCACCACCCGCTTAAGCTCCCCAAGCTCGTTTTCGTCATCTCGGCGCTTTGCGACCACGTCAAACTCATCGAGAAACAGCACGCATTCTTGCTTTGCCGCGTAATCGAATACCTTACGAATGTTCTTTGCGGTACTCCCAAGCAGAGAGGATACAAGGCTGTCAAGACGGGCTGTTACGAGCGGGAGACCGGTCTGCGCCGCTATATAGCGAGCTATGCTGGTCTTTCCACATCCAGGTGGGCCATACAGCAGCAAATAGTTCTGCGCGTCCATTCCGTGACGTGCCAGGATGTCTCGCTTGCCGCGCATTGCTACGACGCCGTCAATCTCATTGCGGAGAAAGTCGCTGAGGATGAGATCAACGTCTTCCGGCAAGACAATCTCAACATCGACGATTTCCATGCGGCTTTCTTGGTCTACGGGCTTTGAAGAGAGCCCGTCAAGCGTCGCAACATTGAAACGCTTGCCCGCCAAAGTCGTGCGTATTCGCTTCGCGAAGCGAGGGTCCCCAGACTGCTCCAAGTTGTCCGCCAACGTTCTGGCGTAGTTGAGCACTTTGGTTCTGTCTCCAGTGAGTCCGCCCTCTATAATACGTAGCACTTCAGCTTGCATGGCCCTCTCCATATTCATTGCCAAGCATTCTGTATACAAACAAAGCATGTTGTAAACATCTAGGTAAGATTGTACTCGAACATTGGTCTTCTGTATACAAGAGGAAATTCTTCTGCTCACAGAGTTATTACGCCCGCAGTCATCGAGCTCTTCGGAGAGCGTGCTTGTGACACGCCGATAGCCTGTATCCGTGGAATACCGGGTGCAGGCTTTTTCTTGGCCTGCCCGACGAGAAAGGCGGGCCCATCTATGGACGGTGAGGTCGATGGCAAGACGCGGGAGCTCCAGGAGACGAACAGTCAGGCGGCGCGGGGCGAACCGCAGCAGGCGGCGCAGGAGCCGCTGACGTCCGGCGGCGCCGGCGCAGCGGGAGCGGGTACGGACTACGAGGCTCTTCTCGCCGAGCGTGACGCAAAGATTGCAGAGCTAGAGGGAGCGATCGCGGAGGCGGCCAAGTCCGCCGAGGCGGCAGAGGCCCTGCGTGCGGAGATGGACGAGCTGCGGCGCCAGGGCGAGGAGCAGCGCGTCGAGTTCGAGCTCACGATGGCTGGCGCGCGCAACGTGAGGGCAGCCCGCGTCCTTCTCGACGAGCACGGCGGGGACGTCTCCAAGCTGAAGGAGGCCGAGCCGTGGCTGTTCGAGGGGGTTGCCTCCAGGCAGGGCGGCAAGACCGGTCTCCCCAACGCGGGGGCCGCATCCGACGAGGGCAAGACGATGAAGCGGTGGCGCGAGATCGCGGGCATCGTGGACGAGGAGTAGCAGATGGCCAACAGTATCGCATCCACCAAGAACTACACGACCATCCTCGACGAGGTCTACCAGCGCGCGGCGGTCTCCGCGTGCCTGAACAGCCCGCGCCGCATGGTGCGCGCCGGCCGCAACGCCAAGGAGATCATGGTGCCGAAGATCCAGGTCTCGGGCCTCGGCGACTACACGCGCAACGTGGGCTACAAGACCGGCAGCATCACCTACGAGTTTGAGACGAAGACCTTCAACTACGACCGGGGCATCCGCCTTCTGGCCGACGTCATGGACGTGGAGGAGGCCGGCGTGCTCGACTGCTTCGTCGAGGCCGGCTCCGAGCTCCAGCGCACGCAGGTGGCGCCGGAGGCCGACGCCTTCACCTTTGCCGAGATCGCAGGGTACGAGGGCGTTTCCACCGCCACGACCGACTATTCCGACGCCGAGGCGGAGGACGTGCTCGCCGCCCTGCGCGCCGTGACGAACGCCATGGACGAGGCGCAGGTGACCACGGGCTCTCGTTACCTCTTCATCACGCCGACGCTCAAGGGCGTGCTGGATGACTTCAGCCTTGCGAACCCGACGCGCTCGAACCGCGTGCTCGAGCGGTTCTCCCGCATCGTTGAGGTGCCGCAGGTGCGCTTCTACTCGCACATAGACCTGCTCTCCGGTGACGAGGACCAGTTTGGCTATGCGCCTGCCGAGGGCGCCTACGAGCTCACCTCCGACACCGATATCGTGAGCGGCAAGACCTACTACACCGAGAGCTCCGGAACCTACTCCAAGGTCGCGAGTCCGCAGAAGAGCGGCCTCTCCACGTATTACGAGCTCGTGGGCGCGGGCGCGCCGATCAACTTCCTCGTGGTGGAGAAGAGCGCCGTGATCAAGTTCGACAAGCACGTGGCGAGCCGCGTGTTCAGTCCCGACGAGCTGGAGACGCTTGACTCCTACATGATGAAGTATCGCAAGTACGGCATCGTGGAGCTGCTCGACAACAAGCTCGACGGCGTGTACGCGTCCGTGGCCCCGCTGGAGTAGGGGCTCGTTGTGGGCTGTGCAGGCGCGACGTCGGTTGACTTTGGCTTCTATCGCGACACGTACGGCGGCGGGATGGGCGTGGAGGCGTTCACGGGCGCACTTCCCGCCGCCGAGCGTCACGTGCGATGGATCTGCGGCGGTCGCGTTCCCGCGTGCGAGGCGGACGAGCTTGCGTACCGGCGTGCGGTGTGCGCGGCAGCCGAGGCGTTCGCGGAGTTTGGCGAGGGACAGGTGGGCGGATTCCAGCTCGGGTCCTTCTCGGTGACGCACTACGACAACCGGGGAACCACCGGTGAGGAGCAGGCGACCTACGCCTGCGAGAAAGAACTTGCTGGGACGGGGCTCCTGTTCTGCGGGGTGCGCTGATGGCGTGGCTGCGTCCGATACCCGCGAGGCTGCTGTCGGACTCGTGCCTAGTGCGCGAGCCGGCGGTCGATGGCGGCTTTGGCGAGCCGCGCGCCATCTCGCACGTGAGGTTCGAGCGGGCACAGTCGGTGGTCGCCAATGCGCACCGCAGCGCGGACGCCGGGGCGGGCACGCTCTTCGTGGATGCCGTCATGAGCGCAGGTGCTTTCGAGATTCCCGCGGGCTCGCGCGTCGAGGTGCATGGGAGGTCGTACGTGGCTGCTAAGGTTTCGCGCTTCGAGGGGTTCAACGGACGCGTGCACCACTGGGAAGTGGAGCTGCGATGAGGGCGGTCGTGGATGCCGTGGCGGGGATGCTGCGCGCGGCGGGAGTCAGTGACGTGTTCTGTATCGCGCCAAGCGCACTGTTGAGCGAACAGCCCGTCGTGGTTCGCTGGGCGGGCTTCTCGCGTGAGAGCCGCCAAGACGGCGAGGAACGCGGAGTCTCTTCGGTGGAGGTGTTTGCCGTCCGCGAAACGGATGCTGCCGCATGCGATGTCGCGATTCTGTGCGAAGCGGCTGTGCGCTTGTCCGGTCGCGCCGAGTGGAACGTGGCGGGTTCCGGGGTGCGCATCCTGGGCATCGATACGGACGCGCCGGCTTTCAGGGAGCGCGACTCGAGCGGGCGCTTCGTGTGGGCATTCACGGTGAGGCTGACGGTTGCGAGGGAGATATGACCGATAGGAAGGGCACGAAGAGCGGGGCGGGTGGCAGTCAGGGCACTTGGCACGACGAGCGCGGTTCTCACGCCGACGTTCGCCTGCGCCGTTCCGGTGACCGCTTCCGAGACGAGGAGCTCTCGGAGCGAGAGCAGCGCCGAGCGGTGTCCTATGGTCGCGCGAGAGGACGGCTCTGATGGCGCGCTCCATCAAGTTCGATGGGCACGACTTCTCGTCCTTCTCGACCGCCGAGGTGGTACTGCCCGCGGCACACGGCCTCTCCGTGGACGCCGCTGAGGTGCCAGGCCGTGCCGGTGCGGTCCTGCTCTCTGCACGTATCCCGCCCAAGACTCTGCGCGTGCGGCTCTTCCTCGACCTTGCCGAAGACGAGGACGCGGAGGGGCTCTCTGCGTTGCGCCACGAAGCGGCGGCGTGGCTCGCCTCGGATGCCGGATGCGACTTGGAGCTCCCCGGCGAACCGGGGCTCGTCTATCGCAACGCCGTGTGCACAGGCGCGGATGCCTGGGACGCCCTCTTCGAGGACGGTTCCTGCGAGCTGGCGTTCACGGCGTTCGATCCCGTTGCATGGGGGCAGGGGCAGGAGGTCGTGCCCGCTGGCGGCGGCGCAGGACTGTCGTTTGTCGTTGGCGGCTCGTATAGGACGTTGCCGACGTTCGTGATGGAAGCGGCGGCTGGTGATGGAGTGACCGTCGAGGACGATGACACGGGTGCTCATGTCGAGGTGGAGCGAGCGTTCCTGGGCGGCGAGGAGGTCATCATCGACTGCGGTGCCGGGCGCGCATGGGTTGACGGCGAGGCTGCAGATTCCGACGTGACGCTCGACAGCGACTTCTTCTGGCTGGAACCGGGTCCGCACGAGCTGTCCTTCACGGGCTGCGCGGACTTCACAGCAAACTTCACAGAAAGATGGCTCTGATGGGCGGCACGGCTCCGACGCTCTTCTGGTTCGACCGCGCTGATGAGCGTATCGGGATTCTGCACCCGGCTGGCGCGGTGGAGCATCGCGAGGAGCTGGGAGGAGAGGACGTACTCTCGTTCCCCTGCCTGGAGACGCCTGAGAAATACGATCGCATCCTGTGGCGAGACCCCCAGGACGGGCGATGGCGCGAGCACGTGGTGGTGCGCACGGACGAGGCGCTGGGTGCCGCGTGCGAGGTATACGCGGAGTCGAGCCTGTGCGACCTTCTCGGTAGCTATGTCGAGGAGGAGCGGGTGTCAGGCTCGGGGCTCTACGGTGCGTTGGGCGTCGTGCTCGAGGGGACGCGTTGGCAGGCATCCACGCTTGGTTGGTTTGGCGATCACGGCTGCTACATCTACCACGTGAACCGGCTCGCGGCTCTCAGGCGCGTGTGCGAGGTGTGGGGGTGCGAGATTGAGCCCGCGATCGCGGTTTCGGGCGGCTGCGTGTCATCGCGCACCGTGCGAGCGGTGGCTGCTTTGGGCTCGTGGCGCGGCGCGCGGCTCGAGTACGGGCGGAACATGGCGGGATGCACGCGCACGGTTGCTGAGGACGAGGTCTTCACGGCGCTCTACGGCTATGGGGCCGGGTTGCCCGTGGTGGACGAGACGGGCGCCTTCACGGGCGGGTATCGGCGCAAGCTCACGTTCGGTGAGGTGAACGGTGGTGTCGACTGGGTCGGCGACGATGAAGCGAGGCTGCTGTGGGGCCTGCCAGACGGCTCGGGCGGCCGCGTGCACCGCTTTGGAGAGGTGACGTTCGCGGATGTTGAGGACCCCGAGGTTCTTCTCGCCCGCACGCAGGAGGCTCTTGCGGAGACGTGCGCTCCGCTGGTGAGCTACGAGGTGGACGCCGTGGCGCTTTCGGGTGCTGTCTTTGTTGGACTCGGAGACGAGGTCGCGGTGGTGGACTCGTCGCGCGATCCTGCATGGCGCCTTCGGGCGCGGGTGGTGCGTCGCGTGCGGCTCTTCGGGGATGCGGTGGAGGCGCGCTACTCGATCGGTGCTGTCCCGCGCACGGCGTTTGCGGAGCGCAGCTCTGTCGAGGCTCGGGTGGCGGCGGTTGAGGACGTGGCGGGTGCTGCGGGCGATACCGTTGCCGCCGTGGGCGCGAGCGTGGCTGCCATCGAACAGGCGGCAGGCGTGGCTGCCGGTGGCGAGGTGCCCGCGCTGGCAACAAAGGAGTACGTTGCGCAGCAGATAGCCGCGCTCGATGACCTCTCGGGGGTGGAGTTCTGATGGCTGGTCTTGATGGTTTCGGCCTGCATGAGCTGGTCTGGGAGTCCTGCGATGACGTGTTTGCGGGCGCCTTGGTTGCCTCTCCCGCCGATGCGGAGGGGCGTGGCATCGCTCTTTTGGTGAGGCGGGACGGTGAGGCGGTCGACCTTTCGGGTGCGAGCGTGTATCTGCTGTGGCGTCACCGCGCGACGCGCGAGCGAGGGTGCGAGCCGTTCGATGAGGTTGATACGGAGACTGGTGCATTCTCCGTGTTCTATCCGGCTGCTATGGCATGCGCCGAGGGTTCGGTCGACTGCCAGGTGATGGTGTCGCTTCCCGGAGGGAGCTCAATCTCGACGTGTGCGTTCGAGGTGCGCGTGGAGAAGGTGCTCGTGGGCGGCGCCGAGTCTGAGGACGGATTCTCGCTCTTTCTCGACGCTATAAAGAAATACGAGAATGCCGATACGCTTATTGCCGAGGCAGTTTCCAAGGCGCAGGAGGCGGTTACGACGGCCCAGGGCGCGGTTGCCACAGCGGAGCAGGCGGTTGAGGAGGCTGCTGGAGCTTCGGGCGCCGTTGCCGCGGCGAACGCTGCCGCCGCGGCTGCGATAGAGGCAAAAGAGGAGCTGCTGGCTGCTGCCGAGCGCGGGGACTTCGACGGGGCCGACGGCGAGCCGGGGCCTGCGGGCGTTGACGGTAAGGACGGGGCGCCTGGTGTTGACGGCAAGGACGGAGCCGATGGTGCTCCCGGCGCCGATGGTAAGGATGGGGCGGACGGTGTGAGCCCGACGGCCTCCGTGACGCAGACTGCCGAAGGGGCGGTGGTTGTGGTGACCGACGCCAGCGGCACTACTACGGCAACGCTTCTCCACGGCGCGAAGGGAGACAAGGGCGATGACGGCGAGCGTGGCGAGAAGGGCGATGCCTTTACGTATGCCGACTTCACCGCCGAGCAACTGGCGGCGCTCAAGGGGCCGAAGGGCGATCCGGGTGAGGATGGTGCGGACGGGCTGGATGGTGCACCGGGAGCCGATGGCGCTGACGGAGTGAGCGTCACGCACTCGTGGAATGGCACGGTGCTTACGGTGACGAGTGCGAGCGGCACGAGCTCTGTCGACCTCAAAGGCGAGCGGGGCGAGAAGGGTGACCCGTTCACCTACTCGGACTTCTCGTCCGAGCAGCTCGAGGCTCTGCGTGGCCCGCAGGGAGTCCCGGGGTCACCAGGTGCCGACGGCGAGGATGGGGCCGATGGCCAAGACGGCGCGCCCGGCGCTGACGGCCAGGACGGGGCCGACGCCGAGATCACGGGCGCGACCGCCACGGTGGACTCGTCCACGGGCACGCCGTCCGTGACCGTGACGCTCGGCGGCACGCCGGGGGCGCGCACGTTTGCGTTCGCCTTCTCCGGCCTCAAGGGCGAGGCGGGAGAGCAGGGGCCGCAAGGCGCACCCGGGCAGGACGGCGAGGACGGGGCGCCGGGCGCGACGCCCGACCTCTCCGCCTACGCGACCAAGGAGTACGTGGCGCAGCAGATCGCGGCGCTCGACGACCTGAGCGGGGTGGAGTTCTGATGGCCGTGGGGACGATAGACAAGGGCGTGCTCACCGACATCGCCAACGCGATCCGAGTCCAGAACGGCGGGACGGGGACCTACCTGCCCTCCGAGATGGCCGCTGCCGTGCTGGCCCTCGACGGATCCAAAACGGGGACGCCCTACCAGGCGCCGGCGACGTCCGGCACGGGCGTGATCTCAGACTCCGTCTTCGACGGCATCGCCGACGCGATCCGCGCGCAGAACGGGCTCTCCGAGACCTACCTGCCCTCCGAGATGGCCCCGGCGATCCTTGCGCTGGCCTGGGACGTGGGCGTGAAGATGCGCGCCCTCCTGCTCGCGGACGGGACGCTCGAGTTCAACTACCGCGACGGGCGCTCCTCCGACGTGCCGGGAGCCGTCATCCTCAAGGCGTGGGAGGTCGACCCGGAGGGCTACTCGTCCGCCGGCGCCCGCCCCTGGGACGAAGACAAGCTCTCCGTCACGCGGGCGGTGTTCGACGACGACTTCTCCGAGGGAGGCCTCGAGAGCGCCGCCTACCTCTTCCACGGCTTCGAGAACCTCGTGGAGGTGGAGGGCTTCGAGGAGCTCTCCGGCGTGACGAGCATGAACCAGATGTTCGTGAGCTGCGCCTCGCTCGAGACGATCTGGGCGGAGGTTTTCATGGGGAGCGTGACCTCCGGCTCCCTGATGTTCAGCGGCTGCAGGAGGCTCGTCGGCGGGGAGGGGTACGTCCCCGAGCAGACGGACGACCACGACGCGCTCAACTTCGGCGAGTCCGGAGTGCTGACCTACCCCGACGCCGACAACCGGGAGTGGTTCCGATGCTTCCTCTACGCGGACGGCGAGCTGGTGCTTACCTCCGCGACCGAGCCGGAGGCGGGGCGCGAGCTCGTGTCGTCGGGGCGCCTGTGCGCGAACGCGCGGTACAACTCGGTGGGCTACCAGCCCTGGTACGACCACCGGCACGACGTGGAGTGGGTGACCGTAGCGGCGGACATGGCCTCCTACGACCACGTGAACACGAACTACTGGTTCTACGGCCACCAGGCCATCACCGAGGTCGAGGGCATGGGGAACCTGAGGGGCGTGCGCGAGATGCAGCACACCTTCAACAGCTGCGAGGGGCTCACGGAGATCGACCTCTCCGGGCTCGACCCGTCCTCGCTCGAGGACCTCGCCTACACCTTCGGCGGGTGCGGCTCGCTCGTGACGATCTGGGCGGACGCCGACTGGGCGCTGCCGTCCTCCGGGATCTCCGGCTTCCAGACGTTCTACCAGTGCGCCTCGCTCGTGGGCGGGGCGGGCACGACCTACGCGAGCTCGCGCGCGGGCTACCAGTACATGAGGATCGACGGCGCGGGTGGTGCGGGGTACCTCACTGCGAAGGGCTCCTAAAAGGCACCCCTCCGGCGTACGTGGCAGGACATCCGTGCAGAATCTATAATCTTTGTATTGATCCTTCGCTTCTTAGGGGGCGCGATGTTCGGTATCCCAGAGCCCGAGACCATTGTCATCGTGGAAGCCGATGGGCGCGGCAAATACTCGAAGCTGCTTCACAACCTCGTGGGTACCGCCGACGATAAGGATCGTGATCACGTTGTCGGCCCAGTTGACGGGTCGATTCGCACCGTCATTTACAACGAGCGGCTCTTCAACGACAACCCGCTCACGTCCGACCAGAAGGTCGTGTTCGTCGGGGACCCTGGCTTTGCTCGTGACTACATTGAGGCCCTCAATGCCCAGTCGACTGACAGGATCGAGGGTGGCGGCGTCCATATCCTCGTCAGTGGAAAGCAGGCTTCCATCGCCGTCGATTCAGGTCCTGGGACTCGCGAGCAGTATTGGGATTTTCTTGCTTTCGCTCGGTCATACGGCCAAGACTTCCCCGACCTTCTCGCCGACTTCCACGTGGCGGACACTGACTCGAAGGACGGTCCCAACAACCCACTTGAGGTCATCGGGGGCTTCTTCGAGGGAATCGGCGGCTTTATCAAACATGGAGTTGACGACCTCACCATCTTTGCCACAAAAGGTGCTGAGATCGAGGATCAGAAGTACCAGTTCGCTGTCAAGCTTTTCTACACCGAGAAGATGCGTGGTTTCGCGGAGGCGTGAGATGGATGACTTCGAACGCGGCTACGATTTCGTTCTCAGACAGGGCGGCGGCCATCTTGGCGCGGAGGTTGGCGTCAACTACATTCGCGGCGTCCAGGCGGCAATAGACGAGCTTTACCGTCGGATGAACGCATACGACTACTATCAGGCAACAAAGCCGGCCCAGGAGTCCCTCAAGGGATTCCTCGCTGAGGAGTATGCCGCTGGGACGGCGAACATCGACGCCGCCGTCAAGGGAAGCGATGTGAGATTCGAGGTTCTTCACTCGCACGACCTCGGCTCGGTCGATGTTGCGGGACCTGGTACGGCGTACCAGCTTAAGATTTACGAGAGCCCCTATCAGACCGTTAGGGCGCTTGGCACCACTCTCTTTGACCGGTACAAGGCATCCGCCGATTCAGCGATGATGGGCTTCGACGAGTGGGCGGCGCTTAAGGGAAGGCCCGGTGCGAGCCCCTCCGACCTTCTCTACGAAGGGCAGTTTGGTCTCGTTGCACCTGACAAGCTTGAAGATTGCCGGCAGGAGGCCTTCAAGCTTCTCGCAAAGAGCAAGGCACTCGGCAAGGACGCTGAGGTGCAGAGGTGGAAGAAGGTTGCCGACGGACTTGTAGATCGCGTGAGAGGCGAAGACGGCGTCGAGGGGAGGGCGCTGACAGTAGACGAGGCGAGGAAGAAGGCCATTGAGGTGAGCAGTGGCCGTCACCTCGATTCTGCGGATGACGGCATGACCCCGGCTCAGCTCGTCGAGACCCAGCACCTGCTGAGGCAATCTCTCAAGGCGGGCGCAACGGCTGCTGCTGTTTCTGCCGCCTTAAAAGTTGCTCCGGAAATCTACCGCGCTATAGACAAGCTCATCACTGAGGGAGAGCTTTCAGAGGAGGACATTCGCACCATTGGTGCCGCCACCTTGGACGGGGGGACAACGGGTTTTATCAACGGTTCAGCATCTGCAGCAATCACCGCTGCCGCTGCGAAGGGCATGTTCGGGCAGGGAATCATGAGGGCGGCGAGCAGATCCATGGGGCCAGCGGTCATTGGGACACTTGTTGTGCTCACCGTTGAAACATGCAAAGACGCTTTTCTCGTCGCGAACGGACAGAAGACCCAAAAGGAGCTTATGGACGGATTCACACAGGGAGCATTCGTCTCGGCTATCTCTTTGGTCGGCGCTGGGGTGGCATCCGTTGTCTCGGGTGGCGCTGCCATCCCCATGCTCATTGGCTCTCTTGTCGGGTCTGCTGCGGGCGGTCTCGCGTTCTCCCCGGCGAAGTCTCTCGTGCTGAGTCTTGCCAACGAGTCTGGGTTCACCTTCTTTGGGCTGGTTCGGCAGAGCTACGAGCTACCCGAGGGGACAAAGGACAGATTGGGAATCAAGAAGGCCTCGGTGAAAAGTGCCAACTTGGCTAGCGCAGATGTCCGTCTTGGAAGAACCCGGACAGCCTCTGTTAAGCACGCCTCCCCCCATACCATCAGCATCAGCTACGACAGGCGAGGAATCGTGGGCGTGGACAAGATAGGCTATATGCCAAGCTAATGCCGTCGCTATCCCCTCTGTGGTATGAGGTATACGTTTTCGACGCGAACTGAGATCTCCATTTTTCTTCGATTTGACCGCTGTTCATGGGGGCCATTGTCTCCCACATTCATTAAGAAGCCCCGCGATTTCATATTCGCGGGGCATGCTGTCTTTTCTTATTCGCTTCAGATTGTCGGGAACTCCCTGTGCACCGGACCATCCATGAGCATCCGGTACCACCAGTCGCGGTCCTTGCAGCCGCTGGCTCCCAGCATGTCGAGCAGCTGGGTCTGCTCGAGCTCTCCGAGCATTGCGAAGTGCTCTCGCATGCTGTCTTCCAGGGCGACCTTGCTTCGAATCATGTCTCCGAGAATCTCCTTGAGCTCTTCGAGCGTAAAGCTTTGCGGTGAGATCTCAACGAGCTCAGCGCGGAAGTGGGAGTAGTCCTCGAGCTCGCACATGGCTTCAATGTCTGCTGCGCTGTAGTTCATGGTGGCCTCCTTCGATCTGACCATTGCGTCGGCCTGGTTGCGGACGGGACACAACCGGGACACAACAGCGACCGGAACTCTGTTTTCGTCAGGTTCTGTCAGTCGCTGTCCGTTGCTGCAAAAGACCTGCTCAGACGCTCTTTTGTGTATGTCAGTTGTCCTCAGTCGCTGCTGTGGGATAACCCTCTCAAGGCGGAGATCACCAGTTCGAATCTGGTACGGGCTACCAAACGTTCAAGGACCGGGGTCACACGCCCCGGTCCTTTTCTTGTGCTTGCCGCCCAAGCCCATCCCCTACCACCGGAGCCACTCGAGCTGAGCCTCGCGGTCGTTGGGCAGCTGGCCATCCATGACCGTGGCGAGCAGCTGCGCGAGCACCATGCCCACGCCCGGGCCCGGCTCGATGCCGCGCTCGCGAATCACGTCCGCGCCGCCCACGGCGAGGTCGCCCACGCGCCAGACCGCCCCGGCGGCGAGCTCGGCGCGCAGCGCGCGGGTCATCTGGTCGAGCTCCACGGCATAGCCCGTGCACTGCGGCGCCTTGGCAACCGCGTCGGAGCGCTTGAGGTCGAGCAGGTCGAAGGAGAGCCTGCGCGCCTGGCCCGGGCAGGCCCGCTCCAGCTCGGAGAGCATGCGACGCATGGAGGGGGCCGTCGCGCGGATCTCGAAGTCGTGCAGCAGCACCAGCGCCGCGGCAGCGCGCGATACGTCGCCGGGAATCGCCAGACGCGCCATGACGCGCCGGGCCGTCCGGGCCCCCGCCTCGGGATGGCCGAAGAAGTGTCCGCGGCCGGACACGTCCTCGCTCCAGCACTCCGGCTTGGCGACGTCATGCAGGAGCGCCGCCCAGCGCAGCGCCTGCGAGGCGCCGCCGCCCGTGAACTCCTCCACGCCCGCGCAGACGCGCGCCGTGTGCTCGAGCACGTCGTGGGCGTGATAGGGGCTCTTCTGGTCAAAGCCCGCCATCGGCGCGAGCTCGGGGACGGCGGCGGCCATCACGGCGAACTCGTGGCGCAGCGCCCAGGCGGCCCGGCCTGTCGCGAGAATGCCGTCCAGCTCCTGGCCGATGCGCTCGTGCGCGATCTGGGCGAGCTCGGGCGCGCACGAGACGAGGGCATCCTGCGTGGCCGAATCGATCCTGGCGTCAAGCCGACATGCGAAGCGCACGGCGCGCAGCACGCGCAGGGCGTCCTCCTCGAAGCGCCGACGCGGCTCCCCAACCGCGCGGATGACCCGCGCCGCAAGATCTTTCTCTCCGTCAAAGGGGTCGAGCAGGCCTCGCTTCGGGTGAAAGGCCATCGCGTTGACGGTGAAGTCCCGGCGGGCGAGGTCCTCGCGCACGTCCGTGACAAAGCGAACCTCGTCGGGATGCCGGCGGTCGGTGTAGGCCCCCTCGACGCGATAGGTGGTGGTCTCGACGGGACTGCCGTCGACGACGGCGGTCACGGTTCCGTGCGCCGTCCCCGTCTCGTGCACCTCGATGCCCGCGGCGCGCAGCACGCGGGCCGTCTGCTGCCAGGGCGCCGAGGTCGTGACGTCGACGTCGTGACCGGGCCGGCCGAGCAGGGCGTCGCGCACCCAGCCTCCCACGACCCAGGCCTCGTGCCCGGCGGCCTCGAGCGCGCCGACCACGCGAAGCGCGTAGGCGGGCAGCTCGCGCGCGAGGCGCATCTCGATGTCGCGACTCATGCCGCCTCCCTTGGCCCTGGGCTCGTCTTGCCCGATTCTAGCATGGGCCCCGACCCCGGGCGCGTCCCGCCCGCCTGGGACGGGAGCCGCTCCGCAAGCGCTCGCGCCCACGTCTCTGCAAAACCGTCCCTCAATCCATATCTGGGCGCTCCGCCAAGCAAAACCTCATCTCAATCCATGCAAAATCCGCCCCAGAGGGAAATCTCTTGGGAAAACCGGCTCATGCAGACACAGCTCAACTGGGAAAACGCAGAGACGTTTTCGGAACGGCGCGATAATCCCATGTATCGAAGGCGGCTTTTGTTTCGCGACCTGCCCGAATATGCATTGATGGCACGTTTTGCACGGGGGCACGGGAACCCACGGGGGCCTGCCGCTGCAAGAACGCGAGTGCTATCCTCGTGAGCGGTCAAATCATCCAACAAACGGGAGGCAAGACTATGGACGAGATGACTTCGGTAACCGTCGACGACCTGGCGTCGGCGCACGACCAGTTCCGCTCCGAGCGCGTCAACATCGTCGCGAAGAACGCGGTGAGCTCCAACGGCATCACCGCCGCAGCGCGCGTGCCCGAGGGGGTGGCCGCCAACGCGCTCACCTTCGACGTCGAGGTCAAGCAGGGAGATCGCTGCGACCAGCAGCGCTCCGGCCGCTGCTGGATGTTCGCGAGCCTCAACACCATGCGCTACCGCGTCATCCACCGCTACGACCTCAAGACCTTCGAGCTCTCCCAGACCTATCCCCTGTTCTGGGACAAGCTCGAGAAGAGCAACTGGTTCTTCGAGAACATCCTCGACACCCTGGACGAGCCGCTCGACGGCCGTCTCGTGTCCTACCTGCTCATGGCGCCCGTGGGCGACGGCGGCCAGTGGGACATGTTTCGCAGCCTCGTCAAGAAGTACGGCGTGGTGCCCAAGGAGGCCATGCCCGAGACCGCCTGCTCGCGCAACACCCGCGAGATGGACTCCTGCCTCACCCGTTACCTGCGCGGCGCCGCCAAGCGCCTGCGCCAGAGCCACGAGGCGGGCGTCTGCCGCGAGGATCTCGAGGAGATGAAGAAGGAGATGATGGGTGACGTCTATCACCTCCTCGCGACCTGCCTCGGCGAGCCGCCCGCGTCCTTCGAGGTCCGTCTGCGCGACAAGAACGACAAGCTCGCGCTCTCCGGCACCTACACGCCTCAGGAGTTCTTCGCCTCCGTCGTGGACATGAACGTCGACGACTACGTGAGCCTCATCTCCGCCCCCACCGTCGACAAGCCCTTCGGCCACACCTACACCGTGAGCCGCCTCGGCAACGTCATCGAGGACGGCGGCGTGCGCTACCTCAACCTCCCGATCGAGCGCCTCAAGGAGTGCGCGGTCGCTCAGCTGCGCGACAACCTCCCCGTGTGGTTTGGCTGCGACGTGGGCCAGAGCTACCTGCGCGAGGAGGGCATCATGGACACGGCCGCCCTGGACGTCGACGCCCTCTTCGGCTTTGAGGTCGAGGGCTGCATGGACCGCGCGGAGCGCCTCGACTACGGCGAGTCGCTCATGACCCACGCCATGGTCCTCGAGGGCGTCAACCTCGACGCCGAGGGCCACCCCACGCTCTGGAAGGTCGAGAACAGCTGGGGCGCCGACCACGGTCGCAACGGCTTTGACACCCTGTCCGACCCTTGGTTCAACGAGTACGTCTACCAGGTCGTCGTTGACAAGAAGTACCTGAGCGACGAGGAGCGCGCGACCTACGAGACCGAGGAGCCCACCGTGCTCGCACCGTGGGACCCCATGGGCTCGCTCGCCCGCGCGCGCTAGGGGGGCACACATGAGCGACTACACCCCCGGCGCGATCGCGCCCGAGCGCGCTAACGAGCTCACCTCGACCTTCTCCGCCGACCGAGCCAACCGCGTGGCGAGAAACGCCGTCACCTCGATGAACGTCCACGCCGCCGCGCGCGACGTCACGACCATGCGCACCTATCACGACACCTTTGCCGTGAGCCGCGCGCGCACCGGCAAGGTCACCAACCAGCGCCACTCCGGCCGCTGCTGGATGTTCGCCGCCTTCAACGTGGCGCGCGCCGCCACGATGGACCTGCTCGACGTCGACGACTTCGAGTTCTCCCAGGCCTTCGGCTTCTTCTACGACAAGCTCGAGAAGTTCAACGTGGGTCTCGAGTACGTCATCGAGACCGCCGCGCTGCCGCTCGACTCCCGCGAGGTCTCGGGGCTTCTTGGCCACTGCATGGGCGACGGCAACTACTACCCCGCCGCTATGAACATCATCCGCAAGTGGGGCCTCGTGCCCAAGGACGTCATGCCCGAGAGCGCTTGCACCAAGGACGCCGACCAGATGAACGCCCAGCTCGAGCGCCTCTTCCACAAGAGCGCGATGGAGCTGCGCCGCCTCGCGGCCGAGGGCGCCGACGTTGCAGACCTGCGCGAGGCCAAGGAGGGCATGGTCGCCGACTGCCACCGCGTCCTCTCCGTGTGCCTCGGCGAGCCGCCGCTGACCTTTGACCTCGAGGTCCCCGTGGGCAAGAACTGCCGCATCAAGGCCTCCCAGCTCGTGGAGCAGTCCGGTGACGACCGCCCGGCATGCGAGAAGGACGCGCCGCGGCGGCTCCTCGTGGACCGCGGCATCACGCCGCGCGAGTTCGCCGAGCGCTACGTGCCCCTCGACCCGAGCGACTACGTGCAGCTCGTCAGCATGCCCGGCGAGACCCGCCCCTTCGGCCACGTCTTCCACCGCCGCTTCTCCGACACCATGGCCGGCGGCACGCCTCTCAAGATGCTCAACGTGCCCGTCGAGGCGCTCGAGGACGCCGCCGTGGCGTCGCTTCGCGCCGGCGTGCCTTGCGAGATGGCGTGCGACGTGGGCCAGCAGTTCCCGCGCAAGATCGAGGACTTCCCCGGCGTGCTCGCGTGCGACACGATGGACTACGAGGGACTCTTTGGCGTCGACCTCTCCATGGACCGCGCCGAGATGATCGACGCGCACGAGACGCGCAACACCCACGCGATGACCTTCCAGGGCGTCGAGCTGGGCGCCGACTGCCGTCCGGTGGCCTGGCGCATCGAGAACAGCTGGGGCGAGGACGCCTGCAAGGGCGGCTACCTCGTGGCGAGCGCCGAGTGGTTCCGCACCTACGGCGGCGAGGTCGTCGTGCGCCGCGAGTTCGTGCCCGCGGACCTGCTCGACCTCTGGGACAACGCCCCCGTCGAGGAGGTCGACCCCTGGACCACCGTAGGCCTCGCGCTCGCGCCGCGGCTGTAGACATACGCACCCCATGGGTCGCCCCCGGGCTTGCCCCGTGCTCAGACAGTCCTCGCCGCAGAAGGCGCGGCTGCGGAACTGCGCGCGGGACAAGCCCGGGGGCGACCCTTGTCTCGGCCGACTCTAGCCGCAGCGCCCAAGCCCCGGCGGGCAACGTCCGCCGCGAGTTCCGCAGCCGCGCCTTCTGCGGCGAGGACTGTCTGAGCGCCGGACGTTGCCCGACGGGGCGAGTCGGGTCGGAGGAAGTTGAGACTAGAACTCCGCGAAGCGGGGCTCGTGCGCGCGGGCGATGTCGTCACCGTTGGCGAGCTCGCGGGCGGCGGCGACGAAGGGTGCCTCCTCCCCGGTGCGAAAGACCAGGGAGAGCTGCACGTCCTCGGCAAAGAGCGAGTCGGCCACCTTTCCGCCGGCATTCGTCGCGAGGCGGGTCACGCGGTCGTAGAGGGCGTAGGGCAGCTGCACGGTGACCGGCGTCACCAGCGTCATCTCGACGATCTTGTCGTCTGTCTCGGCCGCCTCGACGGCTGCCTGGGTGGCGGCGGTGTAGGCGCGCACGAGGCCGCCGGGGCCCAGCAGCGTCCCGCCGAAGTAGCGCGTGACCACGCAGCAGACGTTGGCCAGGCCCGCGCCGCGCAGGACCTCGAGCGTGGGCATCCCCGAGGTCCGGCTGGGCTCGCCGTCGTCGGAGCAGCGCTCGCGGCCGTCCGCGAGGATCCAGGCGGGGACGTTGTGGCGCGCGTCGTGATGGCGCGAGCGCACCTGCTCGATGAAGGCCTCCGCGTCCTTCTCGCTCTCCACGTGGGCAAGCTGCGCGATGAAGCGGCTGCGACGGTCCTCGAACTCGCCCACGGCCTCGACGCCGACGCGCGGCGTGCGATAGGACTCCCCCGTCACCGCTCGCACCTGATGAGCTCGCTTCCGGCGCTCACCTCGACGTCGCTGTCGCACACGACCCGCACCGAGGCGAAGGCGTCGGCGTTGGTCACGGTCACGACCACCGTGTCGTCGAGCCCGCGCTCGCTCATCAGTGCGCGGTCGAAGCTCATGACGGGCTGACCGGCTCGGACGCGGTCGCCCTTGCGGACAAACGCCCGGAACCCCGCGCCGCGCAGGCGCACCGAGTCCAGGCCCACGTGAAGGAGGACCTCCGCGCCGTTCTCGGACTGGATGAGCAGGGCATGCTTGGTCTTGACGTCGGCCACCACCGTCCCCGACACCGGGGAGAACGCCACGTCCTCCTGGGCGCGGATGCCCAGACCGCACCCCAGCATCCCCTGGGAGAAGGCGGGGTCGGGCACCGCGTCGAGGGCGACCACCTGCCCCGTGACGGGAGCGAGGATGGCCTCGGGGTCCTGGGGCGCCGGGACCGCCTCGGGCGCCCTCCTGGCGCCGGGCAGCGTCCGACTCAGCTTGTCGAGAAGACCCACGTGCGTAACCTTTCCTGCTGCGTGCCGTCGGGGGCGGCGATGTGTGCGATTCGCAGTCGTATTGTAGTCCAAGGCGAGTGCCGCGGCTCAAGGTCATTTTCATGGTAGAATCCTTGGCGCGAGGTGGGCCAGGCGACCGCGGGGCGCGAAAGCGCCATGAGGAAAGTCCGGGCTCCACAGGGCAGGATGCCGGCTAACGGCCGGGCGGGGTGACCCGACGGAAAGCGCCGCAGAAAAGAAGACTCCCGCTGGCGGGCCTGGCCCGTTGAGGGAAAAGCTGAAACGGTGGTGTAAGAGACCACCAGCGTCGTGGCAACACGGCGGCTTGGCAAGCCCCATCCGGAGCAAACGCAAATAGGAGCGCCATGGTGTGGCCCGCACTGCGCTCGGGTTGCGCGCTAGAGGCGGCTGGTGACAGCCGCAGTAGATAAATGGCCGCCCACGACAGAACCCGGCTTATAGGCCCACCTCGCACCTTCTCGCCCTTCTCGGCCCAAGAGCCTCAAGACGAAAACGACCCCGCGCCGACAAGGACGCGGGGCCGCGCGGAGGCGTGCTCAACGAGGAGCTAGTCGAGGTCACCAAAGTCGGCGACGTTGACAGCCGGCGCCGGGGCGGGAGCCACGGGCGTGGGAGCGGCGGTCGGGACGTCGGTGTGGGTGGTGCCGGCGGAGCCGGTGGGGGCGCTGGAGAAGGAGACCTGCGCCGGGAACATGGCCTCGGCATCGTCCATGAAGTGCTGCAGGAGCTTCTTGTACTCGGCGCGGAAGTCCTCGCGGGAGGCCTTCAGACGGTCGATCTCGTCGAGCTCGTTCTGCTTCTCGGCGAGCGCCTGACGGATGACCTCGCGGGCCTTGGCGTCGGCGTCGTTGCGGATGCGCTCGGCGGAGTCGCGCGCCTCGGCGAGGAGCTTGTCGGCGGACTGCTGCGCCACGATGAGGACCTGGGAAATCTGACGCTCGGACGCGGTGATGGAGTCGGTGGCGGGAGCCGGCGCCGGGGCGACGGGGGCCGGGGCGGTGGAGGAGCCGCGCTCCTCGAGGCTGGCAATCTGCGCCTGGGCGGCGGAGAGCTGCTGCTCGGTGGAGGTCAGGCGGCCCTTGAGGTCCGCGATCTTCTGGAGCATCGCGTCCACCTCGGCGGAGAGCTGCTCCAGGAAGGCGTCGACCTCCTCGGTGTCATAGCCGTGCTTGGAGGGAGAGAAGGTCTGCTGCTCGATGTCTGCTGGTGTGATTGCCATTCTTGTTCCCTTTCGCTTCGCGGACGCGGTCACGTCCGCTTAACCTTACCACTACAGTCTACAAAATCAGGTAATACAGCAACCGCTCGATGAGGCTGAGCGCCAATATCGCCACAACCGGCGAGAAGTCGACGCCCATGACGGGCGGGATGAAGCGCCTGAAGAGGCCGACGAAGGGCTCCACGAGGGTCGCGATGGCCGCCCGGAGGTCCTCGAAGAAGCCGGACCCCGTCCGAGGCACCCAGGACAGGATGCACCAGATGACGATGAGCCAGCCGTAGATGTCAAAGAGCCGCTGGACGACAGAGAGTATGGTGTAGAGGCTCATGCCCCGCCTTTCCTAAACCTTCAAATTGGGGACTGTCCCCAATTTGCATATGCGAGTTGGGGACGGTCCCCAACGCACATGGTACCCACGATCAGCCCTCGGCAAGCTCTCGCGTGCGCGCGAGCGCGGCGTCGACCGCCTCCTCGGAGCCGGCGGCCACGAGCGGCTCGAGCTCGCGCAGTGCCGCGGCGGTGGTCCCGCCCGGCGACGTCACGCGCTCCATGTAGGCGCGCGGGTGGACGCCCTCGGCCAGGAGCTGCTCGGCGCAGCCGCGCATGGTCGTCTCGAGCATCTCGCGGCACGCCTGGGCGGGAAGCCCCGCGCGGACGCCGGCGCGCGTGAGCGTGTCGACAAACAGCGAGAAGAACGCGGGCGCCGTCCCCACGACGGCGCCGGAGACGTCGAGCTGGTCCTCGCGCATGACCTGAGCGGCGCCGAGCGCGGCGAAGACCTTGCGGGCGAGCTCGACGTCGGCTGCCGTCGCCAGGGACCCGGCGGCGAGCGCCGTGGCGCCGGAGCGCACCTGCACCGGCAGGTTGGGCATCGCGCGGACCACCCGCGCGCCGGGAAGGGCCGCCTCGATCGTCGAGAGCGCGACGCCCGCCGCGATCGAGATGACGAGCCTCCCGGCAAGCCCCGCGGCGCACTGCGCCATGACGTCGGGCAGCACCTGGGGCTTCACGGCGAGGACCACCACGTCCGGGCCCGCGTCGACAAGCGCCGCCCCATCCGGGAAGACGTGCGCGCCGAGCGCGGCGAGCGCCTCGGTGCGGGCGGGGTCGTGGTCTGCGGCGAGCAGACGCTCGGGGACGATCGCGCCCGCCTCGAGCAGGCCGCGCGCGATCGATCCGCCCATGGAGCCGGCGCCGACGATGCCGACGCTGACGGAGAGGGTCTCGCTCATGACGGCGCCTACCGGACGAGGTCGCCGTCGGCGACGAGCTTGTCGATGTCGGCGCGGGCGAGCTCGATGCCGCACGGCAGCACGACGAAGACCCGGTCGCCGAGCTCGCTGACCTCGCCGCCGATGCCGAAGGAGAGGCCAAAGGAGAAGTCGAGGATGCGCTTGGCGGTCTCGATGTTGGTGTTGCGGAAGACCAGGACGACCGGCTGGCCGGTACGGACGCGGCGGACGACCGTCTGAACGTCGTCATAGGAGACGGGCTTCAGGACGTAGGGGGGCAGCTGGCCGGAGTTGTTCGCCCTCGAGATGGTGCGCGGGCCGAGGTCGCCGGGGGTGGGGATGGGGCGCATCGCGGAGGTCACGTCCTGGGAGGAGTGGCGCGAGGCGTCGTCGGCGTAGCCGCCCGAGGAGTAGGAGCCCTGCGAGGGCTGGGACGGGGCGGGACGGGCGCTCACCGGGCGGCCGGAGCGGGTGAAGACCGAGACGCTCTCGGCCTCGGGGCGCGGGGTGTTGCCGAGCAGGCGCGGGCTGGAGCCCGTGTCGCGACGGCGGGACTCGTGGGCGTAGCCTCCCTGCTCGCCCTCGTAGCCCTCCTCGTCCTCGTAGTAGTCGTCCTCGTAGTAGTCGTCGCCCGCGCCGCCGCGGAGACGGTCCTTGATCGTGTCGAGAAAGCCCATGCTCTCCTCCTTCTTCCGCCGCGCGCGAGGCGCGGCCACGCTCCGTCAGTACTGTCAGCTCAGGGCGTAGCCCTGGTCGAACACGCATCGTCCGAGCCGCACGAGGGTCGAGCCCTCCTCGACCGCGGCCTCGAAGTCGTCGCTCATCCCGCAGGAGAGCGTCTCGAGGGGAAGCCCCGTCCGCGCGCGCAGCTCCTCGGCGAGCTCGCGCAGGCCCGAGAACGTCCGACGCGCCGCGGCGGGGTCGCCGGCGGGCGCCATCGTCATCAGGCCGAGCACGCGGATGCCCGGCAGCGCCACCACCGACTCGGCGGCCGCCCGAAGCTCCTCGCAGGAGAAGCCCGACTTGGACGCCTCGCCGGAGACGTTGGTCTCGAGCAGCACGTCGGCGACGATGCCGCGCGCCTCGCAGCGCGTCGACACCGCCTGGGCGAGATGCGCGGATGAGATCGAATGGATGAGCGAAACCCGACCGATCACCTGGTTGATCTTGTTCTTCTGGAGGTTGCCGATCATGTCAAAGCGAACGCCCGTCATCTCGGGCTCCCCGGAGAGGGCCTCGAGCTTGCGGACGAGCTCCTGCGGGCGGTTCTCGCCAAAGCGGCCCCATCCCGCGCGGCGGGCGAGAAGGACCTCGTCGGGACCGACGGTCTTGGAGACCGCGATGGCCTCGACCTGCCCGGGCTCGCGACCGGAGCGGCGCGCGGAGGCGCCGATCCGCTCGAGAATCTCCTCCCGACGGGAGCTCAGGAAGCTCGCGTACGTCTGGTCCTCGCTCATCGCGTCCTCTCCTCCCCCGACCCTTGCCCGTCTTCGAGCGGCCTCCACGCGGCCCGCGAGCCGCCCAGGACGGCGATCGCGCCGTGCCGGCCACAGGTTCCCCCCTCGGCCCGGTACGAGAAGAACCGCCCCGTCGAGGAGGCGGTCGAATCGGCGCAGCACGCCACCTGCGAGGCGTCGAGGCCCGCCTCGGCGAGGGCCGAAAGGACCGCCGCCGTGAGGTCGAGCCTGCGCTCCCCCGCGATGACGCCCGACCCGAACTCCTCCGAGAAGCGCTCGGCGAGCTCGGCGGACACCTCGTAGTCGTCCACGAGGATGTGGGGGCCCACGTAGGCGACGAGCTCGCCGGGAAGCGCGCCCGCCTGCTCGCAGAGCGCCCGCGCCGCCTTGGCGGCGATCCGGGACAGGGTCCCCCGCCATCCCGAGTGCGCGACCGCGAAGCCGCCCGGGCAGGCGATCACCACGGGGACGCAGTCGGCAAAGCACAGAAGGACGGGGACGTCGGGGGCGGTGCAGACGACGGCGTCGGCGCCGAGGCGCGCGAGGCGCTGGGCCTCTCGGACCGAGGCCTCGTCGCCGGAGCGCACGCACACGACCTCGTCGCCGTGCACCTGCCTCGGGTTGACGAGACGCCCGGCCAGGCCGTCGGCGCCGAGCGCCGCGAGCGCGCGGAGCCGGTTCTCGGCGACGGACGCGGGGTCGTCCCCACAGGCGTCGCCGAGGTCGAGCGAGGCGTACGGCGTCGCGGAGACGCCGCCGGTCCGCTCCGTGAAGGCGAAGGTGACC
This sequence comes from Olsenella sp. An293, assembly GCF_002159495.1. GTDB lineage: Bacteria > Actinomycetota > Coriobacteriia > Coriobacteriales > Atopobiaceae > Thermophilibacter. The sequence goes on along the minus strand of NZ_NFIT01000003.1, from coordinate 102,332 downwards.
CCGCCCGCGACGCGCGCGTCGGAGAGCAGGGTCACCTCGCCGGACTGGTATCGCTCCAAGCAGGGCATCGCTAGATGCGGCTGCGCTTCAGGAACTCGGGGATGTCGAACTCCTTGTCGTTGGACGACCCGGAGCGGCTCGAGGTCGAGGCCGGGGCGCTCGACTTCTGCTGGCGAGCGGGGGCCGCGGGACGGGAGACCGGCATGGACATCGAGGGCAGGGGCTGCTGGACGTTGCCGTCGCTGAAGCCCGTGGCGATGACGGTCACGCGGACCTGGTCGCCGAGCGACTCGTCGACGACGGTGCCGAAGATGATCGTGGCCTCGGGGTCGACGTTCTTGGCGACGAGGTCGGCGGCGTCGTTGATCTCCTGGATGCCGAGGTCCTTGTTGCCGGCGATCGAGAGCAGGACGCGCGTGGCGCCGTCGATGGAGCCCTCGAGCAGGCGGCTGGAGATGGCCTCCTCGGCGGCGTCGGTGGCGCGGTTGTCGCCGGAGGCGGTGCCGATGCCCATCATGGCGGTGCCGGAGTTCTTCATGATGGTGCAGACGTCGGCGAAGTCGAGGTTGATCAGGCCGGGGACCGTGATGAGGTCGGTGATGCCCTGGGTGCCCTGGCACAGCACGTCGTCGGCCATGCGGAAGGCCTCGAGCATGGTGGTCTTCTTCTCGGAGAGGTCGAGCAGGCGGTCGTTGGGGATCACGATGAGGGTGTCGACGTTCTCGGAGAGGTTCTTGATGCCCTCCATGGCGGAGGAGAAGCGCTTGCGGCCCTCGAAGGTGAAGGGCTTGGTGACGACGCCCACCGTGAGGGCGCCCACGTCGTTCTTGGCGATGTCGGCCACCACGGGGGCCGCACCGGTGCCGGTGCCGCCGCCCTCGCCGGCGGTGATGAAGACCATGTCGGCGCCCGCGAGCGCGGCCTTGATCTCGTCGCGGGTGTCCTCGGCGGCCTCCTTGCCGACCTCGGGGTTGGCGCCGGCGCCGAGGCCCTTGGTGATGTCGGTGCCGATGTGGACCTTGATGTCGGCGTCGGAGATGGCGAGCGCCTGGGCGTCGGTGTTGACGGCCACGAACTCGACGCCGCGGATGCCCTCCTCGATCATGCGGTTCACCGCGTTGGTGCCGCCTCCGCCCACGCCCACGACCTTGATGACGGCGAGGTAGTTGCTGAGGGTGTCGGTATCCTTGATCATCGTGTCCTCCTCGAAAGGGCCTGTCTGCAGGGTTGCTTGCTTGCGTGCTGCCTCACCGCCACGCCGGCAAAACCCTCAAGCTCAGGTTCACGTCAACGCTTTGGATAAAGCGACGTATATTGGCACACTTGAGGGTCGCTCGTCAAACAGTTTGGCGAATTCGTGAAGTTCCTAGCTCAACGTGGGTGCCGCTCACCAGAAAACCCTCAGGCGAACGGAGGGGCTCACTCCTGGGAACCCTCATCCTCACCCTGAGCGGGCATGTCCTGCTCGCCCTGGTCCTGCTCGCCCTGGGCGGCGTCGCCCGTCTCCTCCAGGCCCTGCTGCCCGGTGTCCAGGCCCTCCCCGTCGAGGCCCTGGTCCTCGCCGGAGGAGACCACGCCCGAGCCTTCCTGGACGTTCTCGGAGTCGATGCCGCGGAACGAGACGCCCTTCTCGGTGGGGACGCGCACGTTGATGAACAGGAGCGACCCCGGGTACTGGGAGACGATCTTCTCGATGAGGCTCTGCTTGGTGGCGATGTCGGTCGGGGAGCCGAGAAGGACCTCGACCCCGCTCGCGAGCGTGCACGAGACGTTGTCCTCGGACGGCGCGGAGTAGCTCACGATCTGGCTCGCGAAGTCGTCGGAGAAGGCCTCGCGGAACTCCTGGACCGCGATCAGGGCGGCGTCGGTCGCGACGGAGCCCGCGACCGGGGACACGGTCGCCGGGACGTCGGTGATAAGCAGGCAGCCCTCGGCGATCGCTCGCTCGAGCGCCGCGTCGTTGATGGACTTGTCCTCGGAGGAGGTGACGCTCGTCGGCTGGATCCACGTGCCCGCGTCGCCGAGATACCACGCGATCGAGCCCGAGCTCATCACCACGAGGGCGTCGATCGCCTGCTCCTGGATCGAGATCTTGAGGGTGTGGGGGAAGGCGCGCTCGAAGTCGACGGCGGCGACCCAGGGATCCTTCTTGAGGGCGGCCTCGATGGAGGCGGTGTCGACGTTGAGCAGCGTCGAGCCCTGGGGCACCTTCACGAGGTTTCTGATGTCCTCCTCGGAGACGTGCTCGGTCGGCGCGACCTCGACCGAGTCGATCGAGAAGACCGAGGAGTCGCGCAGGGCGAACAGGGCGAGCGCCGCCACGAGCAGAAGCGCGAGCAGGCCGGCGCCGATCATGGCGAGAAGGCGCAGCGTCTGGCCGCGCTGATGGCGCTCCCTGCGCTCCTTGGGGGTGGAGGGCGCGGACGGCTTGCCCACGAGCGAGCGCACGCCCGCCTTCCCGGCGATGGCGCGGGCCGACGACGCCGCCTTGGAGGCGACGGCGGCCTTGGCCTTGGGGGCCGTCGCCTTCTTGGGCTTGGCCGCGGGCTTGGGCTTGGGCGTGGCGAGCTTGGCCGCGGGGCGCGGGCGCGACGGCTTGGGGGAGCCCGAGGCGGCCGGGGCCTTCTGCGTGCCGGGCGCGTTGACCGGCGTCTTCTGGCGCTTGGTGGGGCGCCTGCTGGTGTCCTTGGCCACGTCGCCCCCTCCGCTACGCGCCGAAGCCGAGCAGCTTGACCTCGCAGGCGAGGTCGATGCCGTGCCGCTCGAGGACCGCGTCGTGGGCGCGCGAGATGAGCGCGATGACGTCGGCGGCGGTGGCGCCCCCACGGTTGACGATGAAGTTGGCGTGCTCGGGCGAGATCTGGGCCCCGCCGCACGTGACCCCCTTGAGCCCGCAGGACTCGATCAGGGCGCCGGCAGAGCCGTCGGGCGGGTTCCTGAAGACGGACCCGCAGCTCGGGACCGCGAGCGGCTGGGCCTCGCGACGCCGCCTGAGGCGGGCGTCCATGTCCTCGGCGATCGCGCGCGGGTCGCCGGGCTCGAGGGAAAGCGTTGCCTCGAGGATGATCTCCGAGGTGGGAAGCGACGTCGAGCGATAGCCCCACGCGATCTCTCCCCCGCCGTAGCGGTGCATGCCCTCCCCGGGGCGCAGCACCACGAGGTCGCGGACGAGCGGGCCGACCCACTCGCGACGCGTGCCCGCGTCCATCGAGAGGGCGCCGCCAAACGTGCCCGGGATGCCCACGAGGGGCTCGAGGCCCGTGAGGCCGGCCTTGAGCGCGTCGTTGACCAGGCGCGAGAGCGTCGAGCCGGCGCCGGCGGTGAGCGCGCCGTCCTCCGCGAAGGAGTGGCGGGCGAACTCGCCGTCGAGCGTGATGACGCAGCCCCGATACCCCTCGTCCGAGACGAGCAGGTTGGAGCCCTTGCCCAAGATCACCCACTCAACGCGCTCGGCGGCAAGCACGGCAAGCGTCCTCGAGAGCGCCTCGTAGCTGTGGGCCGCGACATACAGCGCCGCGGCCCCCCCGATGCGGTAGAAGGTCCTGCGGGAGAGCCGCTCGTCTCGGCGCACGTCGGCGTCGACGGCCCCCGAGAGGGCCATGTAGGCGTTGAGGACGCTCACTGGGCGCGACCGCCCTCCCGCTCGCGCATGGCGGCGATGAAGGCCGGGCCCATCGTGGTCACGTCGCCGGCGCCCTGCGTGATGAGGAGGTCACCGGGGCGGACGATGTCGCAGAGGTCCTCGATGAGCTTCTTTCGGTTGGGGACGTAGGCGACGTCGAGGACGTTGCCCAGGTGGCGCACCGCCTCGACGACGGTCTTGCCAGAGACGCCCGGGACGGGCAGCTCGCCCGCGGGGAAGACGTCCATGACGCGCAGGACGTCGGCGTGGTCGAAGGCGCGCCCGAACTCGTCGGCGAGCGCCTGGGTGCGGCTGTAGCGGTGCGGCTGGAAGACGCACACGACGCGCTTGAAGCCGAGGTCGGCCGCCGCGCCGAGCGTGACGGAGATCTCGGTGGGGTGGTGCCCGTAGTCGTCGACGACGGTCACGCCGCCCACGTCGCCCACGTGCGTGAAGCGACGGCGCGCGCCCTTGAACTGGCTGAGGGCCTCAGCGGCGGCGACGGGGTCGAGGCCGAGCACGTCGGCCACGGCGATGGCCGCGGTCGCGTTGGCCATGTTGTGACGCCCGGGGTTGGCGCTGATCGTCACGCGGACGTCGCTGCGGCCGCCCGGCAGCCGCACGGAGAAGGTGCTGGCCAGGGTGTGCCCGCCGTCCTCGGGGACGCAGACGTAGTCGCAGGAGGGACTGAAGCCGTAGGTGACCACGCGCCTGCCCGTGGAGCGGGCGAGCTCGACGTAGCGGGCGACGTCACCGTTGACGACGACCGTGCCCTCGTCCCCGACGAGGCCCATGAAGGTGCAGAAGGTCTTCTCGATGTTCTCGAGGGTGCCGTAGTGGTCGAGGTGGTCCGCCTCGATGTTGGTGACCACGACCACGTTGGGGTTGAGGTAGAGGAAGGAGCCGTCGGACTCGTCCGCCTCGCAGACGAAGTGCTCGCCGGCGCCGTTGCGGCCGTTGGTGCCGTAGCCCTCGACGACGCCGCCGATCAGGAAGGAGGGGTCGAGCCCCATCTTGTCGAGCATCGTGGCGACCATCGAGGACGTGGTGGTCTTGCCGTGCGTCCCCGCGACGGCGACGGTGCGCTGGGTGCCCGAGAGCCACGAGAGCATCTTGGCGCGCGGCCAGATGGGGATGCCGAGCTCGTGGGCGCGGACGACCTCGGGGTTGGTCTCGGGGATGGCGGTCGAGGTGACCACCACCTGCGGGGCGACCTCGTCGATCGTGGCGGCCTCGTGGCCCACGTGGACGTCGATGCCGGCCGCCTCGAGCTCGCGGACGTAGTGGGAGCTCTTGAGGTCGGAGCCGGTCACGCGACATCCGCGCTCGTGCAGGACGAGGGCGATGCCGCTCATCCCCGCGCCACCGATTCCGATGAAGTGGGCACTCGTGACGTTTTCGACCTCAGCGTTGTTCTCGACCATGGGTCCGCTTTCGACGTGGCCTATCGTGCGCCCTCTAATGTATCTCAAATCGGGCGGCGTCGCGGCACCTCCGCACAAATCCCGCGAGCGCGCGGGAGTCTCAACCGGAGCTTTCGTCCGGCCGGGAACGCGGGTGGACGGGCCTTTGGCGGCAGGTCGGGAGCGGAGGGTCAGCTGCGCCGGACGGCCGCCTCAACCTGGTCCGCGAGGGCCACCGACGCGCTCGTCTGGGCGAGGCCGCGCGCCGCGGCGCGCATCCGCTCGCGGCGGGCGGCGTCGTCGACGAGGCCGAGCAGCGTCTCGGAGAAGACGGGCTCGTCGATCTTGTCGTCGGGCACGAGCTCCGCCGCGCCGGCGTCCGTCAGGAAGCGGGCGTTGGTGGTCTGGTGGTCGGCCGTCGCGTGGGGATAGGGCACCAGGAGGCTGGGGACGGCGAGCGCCGCGATCTCGGCGATCGAGGACGCCCCGGCCCGGGAGAGCACGAGGTCGGCGGCCGCGAGCGCCTCGCCCATGTTGGAGATGTAGGGCATGACGCGCCAGCGGAGCTGCTCGTCGGGCGTGAGCGCGAGGGCCGAGACGGTCTCGTCGAAGCCGTCCGCGCCGGTGGAGTGGACCACGACGAGCCCCTCGCGGGAGAGCAGCTCCCGCTTGAGGCGGCAGACGCCCTCGTTGATGTGGGCCGCCCCGAGCGACCCGCCAAAGACGAGCAGGAGCGTCTCGTCGGGCTCGACGTCAAAGGCGGCCCGTCCCGCCTCGCGGCTCGCGGACGACACGCTGCGGCGGACCGGGTTTCCCGTGAGCACCACGGAGCGCGCGGGGCGCTTGGCCCGCTCGAAGACCTCGCGCGCCGCGGGCACCGAGATGCACACGGCCTCCGCGTGCGGGGCGAGCGCCTTGTTGGCCAGGCCCGGGACCGAGTTCTGCTCGTGGAGCAGATAGGGCACGCCGGCGCGATGGCAGGCGTTGAGCAGCGGCATCTCGACGTAGGCGCCAAAGCCCACGGCGACGTCGGGCGCGCCCTTCTCGGCGAAGCGGCCCTTGATCTGGGACTGGGCGTGCCGCATGCGCGCGAGCGAGCTCGCGAGCGTCCAGGGGCGGGAGCGGTCGAAGCCGCTCACGACCACCGGCACGAGCTCGAAGCCCGCCTCGGGGACGAGCCGTCCCTCGAGCTTGGAGGTCTGGCCAAAAAACGTCACGTGGTGGCCGCGGTCGCGCAGCTCCTCGGCGAGCGCGAGCGCGGGGTTGATGTGTCCGGCCGTGCCGCCCGCGGCGATCGCGACCTCGAGGTGTCTCTCGTCCATGAGCCTCTCCCTGCTATCGTGTCCTGGGCCCCTTGTCGCGCCCGCGCAGGCGGTCGCTCGCGCTGGGGCCGAGGTCTATTCTGCCGCGTCGGCCGCCGCCCGTCGACCCGCGCCCGCTCGACCCGCGCGCGCCCGTGCCGCGGCCCGATCCGCCGCGCCCCGCGGCCCCGCGCCCGGTCGTCGCGCGGCCGCTCGAGCGCCCTGAGCCCGAGGCGCCCCGGCGGGCGCCGCCCTCGACGACGGTGAACCCGGGGCTCGCCTGAGCGCCCCCCGAGGAGGCGCGTCCGCGGCCCGAGCGCGCCGCGGGCTCCCCCACGAGCTCGAGGCCGGCGGGGTCGCGCCCCTCGTCCTCGAGCTGCCAGGTGTGCCGGACGCCGTCGTAGGCCGTCTCGGGCAGGCGCGAGTGCACCGAGACCGAGACGATCATGCCCACGAGCATGAGGCTCGCGAGGATCGAAGAGCCTCCGTAGGACAAAAACGGGATCGGCTTGCCCGAGAGCGGGAAGAGCCCGAGCACGCCGCACACGTTGAGGAGCAGCTGCACGATCACGAGCGTGGTGCAGCCCGCCGCCACGAGGCGCCCCGAGAGGTCGGGGGCGTAGCGCGCGATCTGAAAGCCCGCCCACAGGAACACCGCAAATCCCGCGAGCACGCCGAGGGTGCCCAGAAGGCCGCACTCCTCGCCGATGACGGCGAAGATGAAGTCGTTGTGCGCCATCGGCAGGTAGGAGTACTTCTGGCGCGAGAAGCCGATCCCGACGCCAAGCAGGCCTCCCGAGCCAAAGGCGTAGAACCCCTGGATGAGCTGGTAGCCGGTGTCGAAGGGGTCGCTCCACGGATCGAGCATGGTCAGCAGGCGCTGGCGGGAGTAGTCGTCTTTCAGCGAGAGGGCGAGAAACCCGAGGAGGCCCATGACCAGAAGGCCGACCAGGATCCTCTTGGGCACGCCCGCGAGATACCCCATCACCACTATCGTGAGGCCCAGTACCATCGTCGAGCCCTTGTCGGGCTGGACGACGATGAGCACGAGCGGCACGCCCACGCCCACGATGACGAGCCTGAGAAACCCGCTCCAGTCGAGCGAGCCCTCCTCGAAGTAGCGCTCGGCGACGTTGGCCGCCGTGAACACGATCGTGAGCTTTGCGAACTCCGAGGGCTGCAGGTCGAAGAAGCCGAGGTTAATCCAGCGCGTGGCGCCCATGTCGTTGTCGGTTCCCGCGACGATGACCAGCGCGAGCAGCGCCACCGTGACGACCCAGATGGGCATCAGGAAGCGCCTCACCCAGACGCGATAGTCGAGCACCGCAAGGCCCACCGCGACGACGCTTCCCACCGCGGCGAACATCAGCTGCCGCTTGAGGTAGTAGGCGGCGTCCCCCGTCGCGCCGAGCGCGGTCACCGAGGAGGCGGAGTAGACCATGAGCGTGCCAAAGGCCACCAGGATGCCCACGCAGGCGATGAGCACCAGGCGCGGGCGCATGAAGCGCTCGGGTACGCCGAGCAGCGTCCCCTCCCCCCTCGGGGCCCGCCCGTCACGGGGCCGGGCGACGGCCGTGCGCTGGCGCGCCGTCACGAGAGCGCCCCCTCGTCGGCAAGCTCGGACACGAGGCGCTTGAAGAGGCGGCCGCGCTCGGCCATGTTGGAGAACTCGTCAAACGAGGAGCACGCCGGCGAGAGGAGCACGGTGTCGCCGGGGCGCGCCGCGGCGCGGGCGGCGGAGAAGGCCTCGCGCAGGTGCGGGGCGCGCAGGACCTCGAGCCCGGAGCCGCGCTCGGCGCGGGCGGCCTCGAGCGCGCCCGCGATGCGCTCCCCCGCCTCGCCGAAGCACACGGCGACGCGGCAGCGCTCGCAGACGGCGCCCGCGAGGGAGGCGAGGTCGGTCATCTTGTCGTGCCCGCCGAGCATGACAACGATCGTGCCGGCGTCGAAGGCAGTGAGCGCCTTCTCGACGGAGTCGGTGTTGGTCGCCTTGGAGTCGTTGACGTAGCGCACCCCGGCGACGGTGCCGGCGGGCTCGATGCGGTGCTCGATGGGCGAGAAGGACCTGAGGCCCGCGCGGACGTCGTCGCGCGTCACGCCCGCCTCGAGGGCGACGGCGGCCGCGGCGAGCGCGTTCTCGGCGTTGTGCAGGCCAAAGATCTTGAGCTCGTCGGCGGGCAGCAGCTCGTGCTCGACGCCGTCGAGGCGCACCACGAGCGTCCCCTCGCGCAGGAAGGCCGCGCAGGGCGCGTCGGGCTCGGAGCAGACGGAGAGGCGGCAGGTGCGCACGCCGCGCGCCTCGCAGCGCCCCGCCACGGCGCGGCACCAGTCGTCGTCGACGGAGACGACGGCGAGGTCGCCCGCGCCCAGGTTGGCGAAGGCGCGCTCCTTGGCGGCGGCGTAGGCCTCCATCGTGTGGTGCCACTCGAGGTGGTCGGGCGTGACGTTGAGCAGCACGGCGGCGCGGGGGTGAAAGAGGCTCGTCTCGGCGAGCTGGAAGCTCGAGAGCTCCGCAACCAGCCAGTCCCCCTCGGTGCGGTCCGGGACGGCCTCGGTGGGCGGCGTCCCGATGTTGCCCACGGAGCGCGCCGCGAGGCCGCCCTCGCGCAGCAGGTGCGTGGCGAGCGAGGTGGTGGTGGTCTTGCCGTTGGTCCCCGTGACGGCGATCCAGCGCTCGGGGCTCTCGCGCCAGGCGAGCTCGGGCTCGCTCACGACCTCGCGCGAGCAGTCCCGGGCGGCGCGGAAGAAGGCCGAGTCCATGGGGATGCCGGGCGAGGCGACGGCGAGGTCGAAGGAGCCTGACACCTCCTCGGTCCCGCAGACGACGCGCACGCCGGCGCCCTCGAGCGCCTCCGTGCGCTCCCCCGCCTGCGCGCTGACGCCGCCGTAGAGGGTGACGGAGCTCACGCGCCCGGGTCCGAGCGCCGCGAGGTAGCGGGCAGCGGACTCGCCGGTGCGGCCGAGCCCGAGCACGAGGACGTCGCCGAGATGTGCCTGAGAGGACATGGTTTTCTCCCCTATCCGAGCTGGAAGTAGAGCGCGAAACCGAGGGCCGCGAAGGCGGCGGAGACGATCCAGAACCGCACGACGACCTTGTTCTCCGCCCAGCCCATCTGCTCGAAGTGGTGGTGGATCGGGGTCATGAGGAAGACGCGCTTGCCGGTGAGCTTGAAGCTCGTGACCTGGATCATGACCGAGAGGGCCTCGCAGACGAAGACGCCGCCCATGATCAGCGACACGACCTCCGCCTTGGTGAGGACGGCGAGGGCGGCGAGGGCGGCGCCGAGCGCCAGCGACCCGGTGTCGCCCATGAAGATCGAGGCCGGGTAGCAGTTGTGCCAGAGAAAGCCCACGCAGGCGCCCGCGACGGCGCCGGCGAAGATCGCGAGGTCGAGCTCGCCGTAGCTGAAGGCGACCATCGCCATCACGAGCATGACCACCATCGAGCAGCCGCCGGCGAGGCCGTCGAGTCCGTCGGTGAGGTTGACGGCGTTGGAGAGGCCGGCCATGAGCAGAAAGACGAAGGCGAGGTAGAGCCAGGGGACGGCGATCCGGGCGCCGCCCACCTCGAAGGTGGTCGTGAGCACCCCGAGGTCGATGGAGAGGCCGCCGGGGAAGCTCACCGCGGCGGGGGTCCCGCAGACGTTGACGGCAACGAGGCAGAAGACGACCGAGATCAAGATGAGGCCCGCCATCTTCTGCGAGGGGGTGAGGCCCAGCGAGCGGCCGTGCGCGACCGACTCGATGTCATCGAGCAGGCCGAGCGAGCCGGTCACGAGCGTCGCGGCCACCGCGAGGACGAGCGCGGGGGTCCACTCGGCGAGCAGCCCCACCGAGACGAGCACGCCCACGAGGATGATGATGCCGCCCATCGTGGGCGTCCCCTGCTTCACGAGGTGGCGCTGGGGGCCGTCCGCGCGGATCTGCTGCCCCACGCCCTCGTGGCGCATGAGGCGGATGAACAGCGGCATCAAGAGCCCGGTGACCAGCGCGGCGAGGCCGACGGCGAGAAACACCTGGTAGGTGGGATAGGCGGGATTTCCGATCATCGGTCGAGCACTCCCCTCACGAACATGTCCAGACCAGAGGCGCGGGACGCCTTGACGAGCACGAGGTCGCCGGGCGCGAGGACGGGCCCGATCACGCGCACCGCCTCGTCCACGGAGGCGAAGCGCTCCACGGCGTCCTCGGAGAGCCCCATCGTGAGCGCTGCCTCGGCCATGGCGCCGGCGAGCTCGTCGCCGATGAGGACGAGCAGGTCGACGCCCTTTGCGGCGGCATAGGCGCCCACGTAGCCGTGGAGGCGCGCCGCCTCGTCACCGAGCTCGCCCATCTCGCCGAGCACGGCGATGCGACGTCCCGCGGTCTCCATGGAGGCGAGGACGTCGAGCGACGAGGCCATCGAGGCCGGGGCGGCGTTGTAGGAGTCGTCGATGACGCGGGCGCCGGACGCGGCCTCGCGCACGTCGAGCCTCATGCTCGTGGGACGCATGGCCTCGATCGAGTCCGTCGCGACGTCGCGGTCGAGCCCGGCGCGCCAGATCAGCGCCAGGGCGAGCAGGAAGTCGTCCACGACCTTGCGCCCGGGAAGCGACAGCGCGACCTCGCGGCCCCAGCCGTCCGAGCACGTCACGGTGAAGCGCGCGCGGCCCTCGGCGTCGAGGGTGACGCCCGAGGCCCGCACGGCGTCCTTCTCGCCCGAGCCCACGCGCAGCGTCTCCACGCCGGCGGGCTCGCAGAAGCCCCGCTCGATGAAGCCCGTGAAGTCGCCCGAGCTCGTGAGTGCGAGCAGCGGGCCCGCGCCGTCGTGGGCGGCAAGGCCCGAGACGACCTCCGCCTTGGCGCGCGCGATGTTCTCGCGGCTGCCGAGGATGCCGATGTGGCTCGTGCCCACGTTGGTGATGCAGGCGAACGCGGGACGGCAGGCCGAGGCCATGCGGCCGATTTCGCCCGGGTGGTTCATGCCGAGCTCGCACACCAGGACCTCGGAGTCCTCGGGGGCGGAGAAGACCGTGAGCGGAAGGCCGATGAGGCTGTTGAGGTTGCCCCGTGTGGCGTGGCAGCGGCGCTGGGAGCCAAAGCCCGCGGCGAGCATCTCCTTGGTCGTGGTCTTGCCCACCGACCCGGTGACCGCCACGACAAACCATGAGGGGTGAAGCTCGCGCCAGGCACGGGCGAGGCGCAGCAGGAACTCCTCGCTGTCGTCGCCGGCGGCGCGCAGCACCGCGCAGCCCGCCGCGCCGGCGGCGGCGAGCGCCTCCTCGCCGGGGTCGGCGGAGGCGACCACCGCGGCGGCGCCCGCCTTTGCCGCGGAGGCGAGGTAGGCGTTGCCGTCGACGCACTCGCCGGCGAAGGCGACGAACAGCCCTCCCTCGCCCACCGCGCGCGAGTCGACGACGACCTCGCCCGTCACGTCGGAGGCGCCCTCCAGGAGCACCTCCGCGCCCGTGACGCGGGCAAGCTCCGCTACGGTCATCTTGATCATCGTGCATCCTTTCTTCTTGCTATGACGAGGGCGAGATGCCCAGGATGTTGACGGCCTGGGACATCACGTCGTGGAAGACGTTTGCCGCGGACGCGGACGCAAGGTGAGGGATGTGGTTGAGGCCCGCGTAGACGAGGACCTCGGGGTCGCCCGCGTTGGCGAAGCCGCACAGCGAGGCGACAAACGACCCGGCCATGTAGCCACCGTCCTCCGAGGCCTGCTCGCCCGTGCCGGTCTTGCCGGCGATGTCGTACCCCTCGATCCGGGCGTTTTTGCCCGTGCCCTCGGCCACGACGGTGCGCATGATGTCGGTCTCCAGGGCGCAGGTCTCCTCGGAGACCGCGCGGTCCCCCGCGGGCCACTCGACGTCCTCGTCGCCCTTCGTCACGAGGAAGTGCGGCGTCATGAGCGTGCCGCCGTTCGCGACGGCGCCGTAGGCGCGCACGATCTGGACCATGGGGATGGCGAGCGCCTGGCCAAAGGCCATCGAGCCGGCCGTCGAGCCGTCGTACTCGGCGGGCGTGCGCACGAGGCCCTGGGTCTCACCGGGAAAGTCGATGCCGGTAAGATGCCCGATGCCGTAGCGGTCCACGCCCTCGGCGAAGGCCTCGGCCCCGATGACCTCGGTGACGAGCATCGCCATCGCCGTGTTGGAGGAGCGGCGCATCATCTCGCGCACGGACATGTCCTCCGTGTAGTCACGTCCGTCGTCGTCGGTGACGTAGTCGTCACCGACCTTGTAGAAGGCGGGGACCGAGAAGACCGTCTCGGGCGTGTAGAGCCCGAGGTCGAGCCCGATGGAGGTCGTGAGGACCTTGAAGACCGAGCCCGGCTCGAAGGAGCTCGAGACGAGCTTGAGGTTGAGGGCCGCCTCGTCGGAGAGGTCCGAGAAGTCCGCGAGCGGCGTCGAGCAGGCAGCGAGGATCTCGCCGGTGTGGGGGTCGGTCACCATGACCGAGCCGGAGTCCGCGTCGTAGGTGCCCACGGCCTCCTTGATGATCGACTCGCAGGCCTGCTGGAGGTCCACGTCGAGGGAGATGACGATGTCGGTGCCGTTTCTCGCCTCGGTCACGTGCGAGGCGCCGCCCGCGATGGGCGTGCCGGTGAGGCCGGTCTCGACGAGCATCTCGCCGTCGGTGCCCGTGAGCAGGTCGTTGTACTGGTACTCGAGGCCCGAGGTGCCCTGGCCGTCGACGTTGACCATGCCGAGGACCTGCGCCGCGACGCTGCCGTAGGGATAGACGCGCTTGGTGTCGGCGAGGTAGTAGATGCCGCTCAGCTCGCGCTCGGCGAGCAGGTCCTTGAGCTCGTCGGCGAGCTCCTGGTCGACCTGGCGCTTGATGTAGACGAAGGTGGTGTCGGCGGGCGTGATCAGGTCCATGTAGTCCTGCTTCTCGCCGCCAAGCACCTTGACCAGCGCCGACGCGACGCCCGAGGGGTCCTCGATCTCCTTGGGGTTGGCGTAGATCGTCTCGCACTCCTCGCTCATGGCGAGGACGTTGCCGTTACGGTCGAAGATCGTGCCGCGCTTGGCATGCAGCACGATGCGGTTGGTGCGCTGGCTCTCGGCCTTGGCCGAGAGGTTGGCCCCGTCGATCAGCTGCAGAAAGCCCAGGCGCGCCGCGACGACGCCAAAGAGGGCGAGAAAGACGCGCCTCGTGATCGAGAGCCCGTGGTCGGCGCCGCCGCTGCCCGACCCTCCGGGCCGCGAGGCCCTGAGGCGGTAGCGCGCACGAGAGGCCTCGTCGTACGAGGCCTCTGGATGGTTCCTCCGCCCGGGGCGGGTATGTCTGCTGCCGTTTCTCACGCTAGCCAGTCTAGCCGACGCTGGCCTGCTCGCCCGTCTCCGTCGAGGACTGCGCAGCATCACCATGAGCACCCTCGGGCGCCGGCTCGTCGAGGACGACGGTGACGCGCTCGCCGGGGATGACCATGCCGTAGTTCTGCGTGGCGATGCGGCTGATGCGAGCGTTGCTCGAGAGCACAGAGCGCTCGATCCTGAGGTTGGAGCTCAGCGTCTGCGCGGCGTCGATCTGCTCGGTGAGGTCGGAGTTGGCCTGGAGCACCGAGACGGTCGCGGCGGAGAGCGCGACGCGGGCGAGGTTCACGGCGAAGAACAGCGCCGCGATCAGCACGACCGCACGGACGCGGGTGAGAAACTCGCGCGAGACGCCCTGGCGGACGCGGGCGTCGAGCCCGCCGCCCGAGACGACCTCGAAGGAGGGGGAGGGATTCTGCGAGGGGCGCTCCCACGCGCGCTCCGCGGCCCTCACCGAATATGCCTCTGACCCCTGATACCTCATGTGACTTCCTTGCGTGTGCGCGGTGCAGGCCGCTGTGCCCTCTGAACATAGCAGGAACGCTGGGAACTTGAGGGTTGCTTGACTCTTGCTTCCCTCGCGTGGGATGCGAACCTTAAGGTGGTGCTTGACGGTTGGTTGACGGTACGTTGCGTGGTGATGCGGTGGTGCGTTTGAGCTGCGTGGCGGTGCGTGTTTCGTGCGTCTGGGCTGTGTGACGGTGCGTTGGTGGTGCGTTTGAGCTGCGTGGTGGTGCGTTGGTGGTGCGTTTGCTATGGCAGACGGCACGAGGCCGGCTACGGCGTTGCTGTCGTCCTCAGTCGCTGGCGTCGAGCTTGACCGCCACCCTCATGAGGGCGCTTCGCGACCGCGGGTTGGCCGCGACCTCCTCGTCGGACGCGACGAGGGGCTTTCTGGTCCTGACCTTGAGTACCGGCACGTGACCGCACACGCACACCGGGAGGTCCGGCGGGCAGGTGCACCCCTGGGAGAGCTCGGAGAAGACGTGCTTCACGATGCGGTCCTCGAGCGAGTGGTAGGAGATGACGCAGATCCTGCCACCGGGGTTGGCCCATCTCACCGCCGCCCTGAGGCCGCGGTCGAGCACGTCGAGCTCATGGTTGACCTCGATGCGCAGTGCCTGGAAGGTGCGGCGGGCCGGGTGGCCGCCGGTTCTTCTCGCCGCCGCGGGAATCGCGGCCTTGATGACCTCGACGAGCTGAAGGGTCGTCTCGATGGGGGCTGCGTCGCGGGTCTCCACGATCTTGCGGGCGATGCGGCCCGCAAAGCGCTCGTCACCGTATACGCGAAAGATTCGGGCGAGGTCTGCTTCGTTGTAGGTGTTCACGACCTCTGCTGCGGTTGTGGTGTGTTTGCCCGAATTCATTCGCATGTCCAGGGGCGCGTCCTCGTGGTACGAGAAGCCGCGCTCCGGGATGTCGAGCTGGGGGGACGAGACGCCGAGGTCGAAGAGAAAGCAGTCGACCCCGGGGACCTCTGCCTCGACGAGAAGCTCGTCGAGGTCCCCGAAGTTGCCCCTGAGGGTGCGGACGCTCGCCTCGGGCGCCTCGCGGGAGAGGCGCTCCGTCGCCGCCTTGAGGGCCATGTCGTCCTGGTCGATCCCAAGCGACAGGCCGTCCGGGGCCACGCGACGCGCGAGCTCGACGGTGTGACCCGCTCCCCCGAGGGTGCAGTCGCAGGTCACCTCCCCCGGCTGGGGGTCGAGCTCGGCGAGGACCTCGGCGAGCATCACGGGTACGTGCCGATATTCTGCTGTCAAGACCGCTCACCCCCTCCGTCAGTCGTGGTAGAGAAGCGCGTCGAGATCGTCCTCGAAGCTCTCCTGCGTCGCGTTCCACTGCTCGGTGTTCCACACCTCGAAGTGGTCCCCGGCGCCCACGACCGTGACGTCGTCGGTCAGCCCGAGTCGCTCGCGCGTTCCGGCCTTGGCCGTGTCGAGCTTGCCCAGGGCCACGCGCCCGGCGGAGTCGATGTCGACCTCCACGGCGCTCGCCCAGAGCCTCGTCCTGAGCTGAACGTCCTTGCGACTGCGGGGATCGAAGGTGTTCTCACCGCGCTCAACGAAGAGTCCGTCGATGAACCTCTCGAGCCCCTCAGGGGTGAAGCCGTTCACGCACTCCTTCAGAGGGAGAAGGTATATCGTCTTTCTGTCGCCCTCCACGAGCTGCTTGCGGAAGACGGCCGGCAGGGTGACGCGCGCCTTTGCATCCACGGACATCGGATACGAACCGGCGAGCATGCACCCTCCCCTCGAGAGACGAAAAACCTCGCCCCGTTCGGAGCGTGCGAATACTATACGTCATTGCCCCCACTTTGCGACACAGAAAAACACTTCGCTACACCTTGCGGTTGAAATCTGGGTCTGGACGGTTATCGAGCAGAAGCGACACCCCAGATGTTGGGCCCTTCAGGCCGCTGAGCCACAAGCACGCCTCCCCTGTTCGCCTCTCCCTCAAACGATTTGTGTCGCTGCCGTGAAACCGCCGCTCAAGCCGTGGTGGGACGCCCTCCCACAAAACGGGCATGAGGGCTCGGAGGCTTAACGATCCTGGCCCATCGCACGCCGCGACCCCCATCACGCCCCTCCCCTACGCGATAACCCCAAATCATTAAGCGAGAAGCACCGGTCCCCTGCGATACCCCCGAATCATTAAGCGCATCAACAAGTAATAAGGTTGTTGGCGCCCAGTGGACCTCGACCTGCGCCGCGCCCAGAGGCGCGACGAGGGGCCGCCCTCCTCGCTCAGACGCATTCCGACAAGCGCGCCCCGGGCCTCCCGCATCTCTCCGGCGATTTCTGCGAAGCAGCGTAGGGGCAACGCGCCCGCCTCCCGCGATTTCTGCGAAGCAGTGAGCAGGGAGGCGGGCGCGTTGCCCCTACGCGGCGGGGTCCGGTGAGCACGGAGAGATGCGGGAGGCCGGGGCGCGGGACACAGGCAGAGATTAGCCTGTCATCAGGGCGAGAGGGGCGACCCCTCGTCGCGGCTCTGGGCGCGGGGATGTGCGGCGAGGTACACGCGCCTCACGTGGGTGCGGTCGACGTGGGTGTAGAGCTGGGTGGTGGCCACGTTGGCGTGGCCGAGAAGCTCCTGCACCACGCGCAGGTCCGCCCCGCCCTCGAGCAGGTGCGTCGCGAAGCTGTGCCGGAGCGTGTGGGGGTGCAGCCCCTTGATGCCGACGACGCGGCCGTACTTCTCGACGATCGCATGGACCG
The DNA here is from genome assembly GCF_002159495.1 of Olsenella sp. An293. Taxonomy (GTDB): domain Bacteria; phylum Actinomycetota; class Coriobacteriia; order Coriobacteriales; family Atopobiaceae; genus Thermophilibacter. The sequence continues at coordinate 85,487 of NZ_NFIT01000003.1, read as the reverse complement.
ACTGCCGGGAGATGCGCCCGCCGCGGACGTTGAGGAAGACCGCCTGGGTGGGGCGCCGTCCCACGAGCGCGCCTCGGCCGCGGTCGAGGTAGGCCTCGAGCACCTCGGCCGCCGTGCCGAGGACGGGGACGACGCGCTCCTTCTCGCCCTTGCCAAAGACGCGCAGAAGGCCCTCGTCGATGAGGGTCGCGCGAAGGTCGAGCCCCACGAGCTCGCTCGCGCGCAGGCCGCAGCCGTAGAGGACCTCGAGGATGGCGTGGTCGCGCAGGCCGGCGGGCGTCTGCGGGAACGGCTGGTCGAGCAGGCGCGCGGCGTCGGCCACCGAGATCACGTCCGGCAGGCGCTCGGGCTTGGAGGGCAGCGGGAGGTCGGAGGTGGGATGGGCCTCGCAGATGCCGTCGGCCACCATGAAGCGATGGAGCCCCTTGATAGCCGAGACCGCGCGCTCGACCGAGGCGGGCGCCAGGCCCACGTCGATGAGCGCCGCCACGTGGGCCTCGACGAGCTCGCGGGTCACGTCCTCGGGCTCGTCCACGCCGCGCTCGGAAAGCCATGCCACGTAGCGGGCGAGGTCGCGGCCATACGCCTCGACGGTGTTGGCGGAGCTCCCCCGCTCGACGGAGAGATAGCCGAGATACTCGCTGCGCGCGTCCTCGAGGCTCATCGCGCCCCTATCCGAGCGGCTTCACGTCATGTCGCGAGACACCCTCGTGATGGGCGATCGCGGCGCGCACGAACTCGCGGAACAGCGGCGCCGGGCGGTCCGGGCGGCTCTTGAACTCGGGATGGGCCTGGCTCGCCACGAACCACGGGTGGACGTCCTCGGGCAGCTCGACCATCTCGACGAGGCGGTCGTCGGGCGAGAGGCCCGAGACCACGAGCCCTGCCTCGGCAAGCTGCGCGCGGTACGCGTTGTTGACCTCGTAGCGGTGGCGATGGCGCTCGTAGACGAGCGGCTCGGCGTAGGCCTCCTCGGCGAGCGTGTCGGCGACGACCTTGCACGGGTAGGCGCCGAGGCGCATGGTGGCGCCCTTCTCGGTGACGTCGGCCTGGTCGGGCATGATATGGATCACGGGATGGGGGGTCTCGGGGTCGAACTCGGCCGAGCTGGCGCCCGCAAGGCCGCAGACGTCGCGCGCGAACTCGCAGACGGCGACCTGCAGGCCGAGGCAGACGCCCAGGTACGGGACGCGCCGGGTGCGCGCGCGGTGCACGGCGCAGATCTTGCCCTCGATGCCGCGCAGGCCAAAGCCCCCGGGCACGAGGATGCCGTCGGCGTCGCCGAGCACCTCCTCGACGTTCTTGTCGTCCAGCGCCTCGCCGTCCACGAGGCGGATGTCCACGTGGCGCCCAAAGAGCACGCCCGAGTGGTGCAGGGCCTCGATGATGGAGAGGTAGGCGTCCGGCAGCTGCGTGTACTTGCCCACCACGCAGATGCGCGTCACGTCCTCGCGGGAGTTGGCGGCATGCATGGCGTCCGTGAAGGCGTACCACCCCTCCATGTGGCTCTCGCGCAGCTCCAGGCCCAGGCGCTCGCAGACCTTCTCGTCAAAGCCCTGCGCGGCCAGGTGGGCCGGCACGTCGTAGATCGAGGGGCAGTCGGAGTTCTCGAAGACGTGGTCCGCGGGGACGTCGCAGAAGCTCGCGATCTTGGCGCGGATGGAGGCGTCCACCTCGTGGTCCGAGCGGCAGACGATGAAGTCGGGCTGCAGTCCGAAGGAGCGCAGCTCCCGCACGCTGTGCTGCGTGGGCTTGGTCTTGACCTCGTGGGCGGCGGCGATGTAGGGCACCAGGCTCACGTGGATGAGGATGCAGTCCTCGCGGCCCTTCTCGTTTCTGAACTGGCGGATGGCCTCCACGAAGGCTTGGCTCTCGATGTCGCCGATGGTGCCGCCGAGCTCGGTGATCACCACGTCGGCGCCCGTCTCGTCCTCGACGCGGCGGAAGCGCTCCTTGATGGCGTCCGTGACGTGCGGGATGACCTGGACCGTGCCGCCGAGGAAGTCGCCGGCGCGCTCGCGGGAGATGAGGCTCTGGTAGATGGCGCCGGTGGTGAAGTTGGAGTCGCGCGTGAGGTTCTCGTCGATGAAGCGCTCATAGTGGCCGAGGTCGAGGTCGGACTCGTAGCCGTCCTCGGTCACGAAGACCTCGCCGTGCTGAAACGGGCTCATCGTGCCTGGGTCGACGTTGAGGTAGGGGTCCGCCTTCTGCATCATGACGCGATAGCCCCGCGACTTGAGCAGGCGGCCCAGAGAGGCCGCGGTGATGCCCTTGCCCAGGGACGAGACGACGCCGCCGGTAACGAAGATGTGCTTTGCCATGTGCTGTGACCCTCCCGTAGTCGCGCTGTTCGCTTCCCACGGGTCTTCATAGTAGCGCAGGCGGCGGGGGTCTCCGCGCGCGCTCGCCGAATCGGACGCCTGCCCGAAACAGTTGGCCACAACGCTGAAACGATGTGCAGGTGCGGCGATCGGACGGTCTTGGCGAGAAGAACGTCCGGACGCCGCACCTCAGCGGGCGCCGCGCTCGGCCAGCATCTCGCGGGCGAGGTCGCGGCTCGCGGCGCCGGTGTCGCCTGAGAGCATGCGCGCCACCTCGGCGACGCGCTCCTCGCCCGAGATCTCGATGAGCGAGGTCTCGGGGAGCTCCCCCTCGGACTTGCTCACGAGGTAGTGCTTCTGGGCCGCCACCGCCACCTGGGCGAGGTGCGTGACCACGATCACCTGATGGGTCTGGGCGAGGCGCGCCAGCACGCTCGCGAGCGCGACCGCCGTGGCGCCGCCCACGCCGGCGTCGACCTCGTCGAAGACCAGCGTCTCGCAGTCGTCCGCCTCGCCGAGCACCACCTTGCAGGCGAGCATCACGCGGCTGACCTCGCCGCCCGACGCGATCTTGCGCAGCGGCCGGGCCGTGAGGCCGGCGGCGGGGCGATAGAGGAACTCGACGCGCGAGGGGCCGGAGCGGGCCCACTCCGCGCGGGACAGGCGCTCGCAGCTGACCTCGAGGGCCGCCGTGCCCATCTCGAGAAAGCCCATCTGCTCCGAGACGGCCGCGGCCAGGCGCGGGGCGGCCTCGGCGCGCACGGCGTCCAAGGCATCCGCCGCGCGGGAGAGCTGCTCCTCGCGGCGCTCGAGCTCCTCGGCGGCGCGCCGCTCGAGCTCGCCGCCGTCGCTCGCGGCCGCCACGACCTCGCGGGCCTCGTCACGACGCTCGAGCACGTCGACCATGCGCGGCCCGTAGGCGCGCATGAGCCCCTCGAGGCGCGAGAGGCGCGTCTGCAGGCGCTCGAGCTCGTCGGGGTCGAAGTCGACCTCGTCCGCGTAGTCGCGCAGCTCTGCCGCCACGTCCTCGACGTCGATGAGCGAGCTCTCGAGGGTCTTGGCCCACGCCCCGAGCGCGTCGTCATAGCGCGCGGCGTCCCTGAGCGCGCTCACCGCCTCGCCGAGGGCGTCACACGCCCCGCCGTCGCCGGAGAGCAGCTCGCGGGCGCCGGAGGCGGCCGCCATGAGGGCCTCGCCGTGCTCCACGCGCGGCAGCTGCGCCTCGAGCTCCTCGAGCTCGCCCTCGCGCGGGTCGACCTCGTCGATGCGCCGGAGCACGAAGGCGGCCTCCTCAAGCCGCTCCCCCGTCGCGCGCCCCATCTCTCGGACGCGCTCGAGCTCAGCGGCCGCCTCCTGCGCCGCGGCGAGGGCGTCGCGATACGCCCCGAGCGCCTCGGCCGCCGGCGCGCCCGCCCACGAGTCGAGCAGCTCCACATGGGCCTGGGGCGCGAGCAGGCGCTGATGCTCGTGCTGACCGCAGAGGTCGACGGTCGAGCCCACGCGCGCGGCGAGCTCGCGCACGCTCGCCATGTGGCCGTCCAGCTCAACGCGCCCGCGGCCGTCGCTGGTCACGCGGCGGCGCACCACGGTGCCGTCCTCGTCGTCGCCGCGCAGGAACAGACGCCCCTCGACCTCGAGCGACGAGGCGCCCTCGCGGACCATGCCCGCGTCGGCGCGCTCCCCCACCAGCAGCTTGATCGAGGAGAGCAGCGCGGTCTTGCCCGCACCCGTCTCGCCCGTGAGCACGGTGAGCCCCGGGGCCGGCTCGATGCCAGCGTCACGAATCAGCGCGACGTCGCGCACGTGCAACTCGTCGATCATCTACTTTCCCACCTGCCCGTAGAAGACGCGCGAGACCGAGTCGTAGAAGCTCTGGGTGCTGCGGTCGAGAAGCACGACGTCGCCGGGTCCGCGACGCACGCACGCGCGCACGCCGCGCGTGCCCTTCTCGCGCGGGACGGGCTGGCCGTCGGCGAAGAAGTGGCGCATCACGGGACGCTCGGGGCTCATCTCGATCTCCACGACGTCGGCGGGCGAGGTGAGAAACGCGCGCGCCATGATCGTGTGCGGGGCGATGGGCACGCACACCATGCCCGTGAACTCGGGGGTCACAATGGGCCCGCCCGCGGCAAGCGCATAGCCGGTGGAGCCGGTGGCCGTGGAGACCACGAAGCCGTCGCCGCGCAGGCGGTCGATGTGCTTGCCCGAGACGGAGACGTCGAACTCGACCATGTTGCCGGCACCTCCGCGCGAGACGGCAAAGTCGTTGAGGGCGAAGCAGTGGCGCGTGGAGACGGAGCCGTCCTTGGCCTCGAACTCGCACTCGATGTCGAGCGTGGCGCGCCGCGACACGTGCAGCTCGCCCGCGAGCGCGTCCTCGACGGTCACGATGAGGTCCTCGGGACCTGCCGCCGTGAGAAAGCCGAGGTGCCCGTAGGAGATGCCCACGATGGGGACGCCCGAGTAGCCCACGGTGCGCGCGGCGCGCAGCAGCGTGCCGTCGCCGCCGAGCGAGACCACGAGCTCGCAGCCCTCCGCGGTGTCCTCGGCGTCGGGGAAGAGCTTCTTGTCGCGCGCCCACGTGGCGTCGATGCCCTGGTCGCCGAGCCAGTCCTCGAGATGGCGCGCGCCCTCCAGGGCGTCGGCGCGGGAGTAGTTGGGAACGATGAGAACCTTCACGGCCACCCTTTCGATCACCTACGCATCGCTTTGATTCTATCCCGTCGGCGCGAAAAAAGGGCCCGTCTACCGCTCGCGCCGGCCGCAGAGGAGGTACTCGACGTTGCCCTTGTGGCCGGTGATGGGGCTCTCGCAGTCGCCGAGCACGGTCATCCCGGCCTCCTCGAAGGCCGCGCGCACACGCGCGAGGGTCGCCGCGCGGACGGCGGGGTCCCGCACGACGCCCCCCTCCCCCACATCCTCGCGCGCGGCCTCGAACTGGGGCTTCACGAGCGTGAGGAAGGTCCCGCCGGGACGCAGCAGCTCCAGGACGGCGGGAAGCACGGTGACGACGGAGGTGAAGGAGACGTCGCAGACGGCGAGGTCACAGACGCCCGTGCCCACGAGCGCCGGCACGTCCATGATGTTGGTGCGCTCGAGCAGCCGCACGCGGTCGTCGCCGCGCAGCTCCCACGAGAACTGCGCATAGCCCACGTCCACGGAGATGACCGACGCGGCCCCGCGCTTGAGCAGGCAGTCGGTGAAGCCACCGGTGGAGCAGCCCACGTCGAGGCACGCAAGCCCCTCCGGGTCGATGCCAAAGTGGTCGAGCCCGCGCTCGAGCTTGAGCCCCCCACGGCTCACGTAGCGCGAGCGCCCGCGCACGTGCAGCTCGATGCCGGGGCGCACCTGCTCCCCGGGCGAGGAGAGTCGTCGGTCGCTCGTGGAGACGTCGCCCGCCATCACGGCGCGCATCGCCTCGTCCACGGTCGAGAAGAACCCCTGCTCGACGAGCTCGGCGTCGAGGCGACGGCGGGCCATCCTAGCGTCCGTCACCCGCGGGCTCGTCCGGCCGCTCTTCGCCGGCCGGGACCTCGGGCTCGCCGTCCTTCTCGGCAGCGTCCTCGGAGGGGGGCTCCACTGCGAGGCGCGCCTCCTCCTCGGGCGAGAAGTCCGTGGCGTCGACGAGGCTCACGGCCTTGGATCCGAGCACGATGGCCTCGTCGAAGAGGTCGAGCGAGCGCTCGAGCGAGACGTCCTTGTCGCGAACCTGCGCGACGATGTCGTCGAGGCGCTCGGTGATGTCGCCGAAGGTCTGGTACTGGGAGACGTCGATGCGGGCCACTACTCGGTCTCCGCGTCCTGCTCGGCCTCGGCGTCCTGCTCGGCCGCCTCCTCGGCCTCCGCGTCCATGTCCTGATCGGCCTCGGCCTCCACGTTCTTCTCGGCCTGCTCGCGAGCCTTGGAGACGACGTCGACGCCGGCGTCGAGGTCGTCGGCGACGCGGCCCAGAAGGCCGTTCACGAAGCGCGAGGACTCGTCGGTGCCGTAGGCCTTGGCGAGCTCGACGCACTCGTCGATGGTGACCGCCACGTCGACCTCGTCGACGCAGAGCATCTCGTAGAGCGCGAGGCGCAGCAGGTTGCGATCGACGGCATTGAGGCGGCCCACGGACCAGCCAGTCGAGCGCATCGCGATGACGGCGTCGAGGTCGGGACGCATCTCATCCGCGCCGAGGGCGAGCCTGCGGGCGTAGTCATCAAGAGGGCCCTGCGAGAGGGCGTAGTCGCCATCGAGGACCGAAAGCACGGCGCGGGAGTTGGCCTCCGCCTGGAACAGCAGCTGGAGGGCCTGGCTGCGGGCGAGCGTGCGCCCGCCGAAGTGAGTGCTCAAGTTACTCCTTGGGGAAGACGAGGCTGTCGATGCACACGTCGACGGCGGCGACGCCGACGCCGATCTGCTCGGTCACGGCGGCGGCGACCTCATCGCGCACGTCGGCGGCGAGCTTGGTGAAGGGGTAGCCGTAGAAGACGGCCAGGTGAACGGTCACGTGCAGGCGGTCATCCTCGACGTAGGACTCGACGGCGTTCTCGGGCGCCACGGTCCTGCTGGTGAAGACGGAGATGAGGCTCGAGGTGATGTCGTTGCCGCCCACGGAGGCGACGCCCTCGACGCGGCGGGCGGCGATGGAGACGATCGTGGAGACGACGCCCTTGGAGATGCCGATGCCAGAGACGTGGAGCTCGCTTTCGGCCATGTTGGACCCCCTTGTCGAATCCGGGCGCGAAGGCCCGCTGCGTGCGCTTGTTCACAACAGTATACCCGTTGGCGGCTGGCCTGCGCCGCCGACAAAAAAGCCCGCGGGGTCTCCCCCGCGGGCGGCGTCGCGATGCGAGGCGAGGCCTAGACGCGGCTCACGAACTTGCCGGTGCGGGTGTCGACCTTGATGCGCTCGCCCTGGTTGAGGTACATCGGGACCTGGATGACGGCGCCGGTCTCGATGGTGGCGGGCTTGGTGCCGCCCTGGACGGTGTCGCCCTTGAAGCCGGGGTCGGTCTCGGTGATCTCGGCCTCGATGAACATCGGGGGCTCGACGCCCAGAAGCTCGGTGTCGGCGTAGAGCAGCTGAGCGTTGTCGTTCTCCTTGAACCACTTGGCGTTGTCGCCGATGAAGTCCGCGGGAAGCTCGACCTGCTCGTAGGTCTCGTTGTCCATGAAGTAGTAGGTGCCGCCGTCGTTGTAGAGGTACTGCATCTCCTTGGTGATGAGCTGCACGTTCTCGAACTTGGTGCCGGCGTTGCAGGTCTGGTCGATCACGCGGCCGGTCTTGAGGTCGCGGATCTTGTAGCGGACGAAGGCGCCGCCCTTGCCGGGCTTGACGTGCTGGAACTCGACGATCGTGTAGTACTTCTCGTTGATCTTGAGGCCCATGCCGTTCTTGAAGTCTGCGGTGCTGATGGTTGCCACGTGTGCTCTTTTCCCTCAATGCCCCGGCTGGGGCGCGTACATACGACCCCGTATTCTAGCACGGGCGGGCGGCGGCCCATGAAAACGCCTAAATTGCCGAGAAGAACAGGGCCGGGACGCCCCAGGCGCAGAACCTACCCGCGGCGCGTGATGCGGTGCCAGAGGCCCACCACACCGGCGCGCAGCACGCCGAAGAAGGTCTCCGAGCGCACGATCTTCTCGCCCCCGATGTAGGTGCGGATGGCGCGGAGAGCCGCGTGGTTGTTGCGGGTGGAGAAGGCGAAGTGGCCGTTCTCCTTGGTGAAGACGGCAAAGCGCGGGATGACGCGCCCGCCGAAGAGCACCGACGCCGCGATGTGGTCGATCTGGTCCCAGGGGATCTGGATGTAGTCCTCGACGTTGCGCACGTTATAGTACTCGAGGGCCTTGTCACCCACCATCATGTTGCCGGTGGTGGTGAGCCCCACGAACATCGTGGCGGGGATGGCGAGGTCGACCTTGGTGTTCTGAGACTGGGCCATGACCGTGCCCACTCCTTTCCGAGACAAGCGCGGGGCCGCGCCCCGCAGGAAATGCCATTGTGACACTTCTTGCGAGTGCGCGGCCCCGAGAGGTCGGGCTGGCCGAGCGCCTAGAGGATCTGGGCGAGGTGGCCGAGGATGCCGATCGCGAACATGCCAATGATGATGGCGATCGGGGAGACCTTCTTCTTGAGCAGCCAGCAGCACAGCAGCGTGACGGCCACGGCCGCGAGGCCGGGGATCAGCTGGTCGAGGTTGGCCTGGAGCGTGGTCACCTTGTCGATGGAAAGGCCGGTGGCGCCGAGCGAGCTGTACTGGGACAGGGCGCTCTGGATGGCGTCCGCGACGCCCTGGGCGCCGCTGCCGGCGGTCTCGGCGATGGCGTTCCAATCGATGTAGGCGCCCTCAGACTGCGTGACCGTGGAGACGATCGGGGTGAACTTGATGGACACCCAGCGCTCCACCAGGCCGCCGATGACGAACATGCCGAGGATCGAGGCGCCCTCGGTGATCTTGCCCATCAGGCCGCCGGAGAGGTCCTTGGTGATGGAGGTACCGAGCTTGTAGCCAAACTCCTGCGTGTACCACTCAAAGGCCAGGCGGATGACGTTCCACAGCACGAAGAACAGGATCGGGCCCATGATGGAGCCGCCCATGGCGAGCGACGCGCCGAGGGCGCCGAGCAGGGGCCTGAGGGTGAACCAGAAGACGGGGTCGCCGACGCCGGCGAGCGGGCCCATCATGCCGACCTTGACGCCCTGGATGGCCGCGTCCTCAACGGGGGCGCCGTTGGCACGGTCCTCCTCGAGGGCGAGCGTGACGCCGATGACCGGGGACGACACGTACGGGTGCGTGTTGTAGAACTCCATGTGGCGCTTGAGGGCCGCGATCTGGTCCTCCTTGTTGGGGTAGAGCTTCTTGATCGCGGGGATCATAGAGAAGCACCAGCCGCCGTTCTGCATGCGCTCGTAGTTCCAGGAGCCCTGGAGGTACTGGTGACGGAACCAAACCGCGAGGCGGTCGCTCTTGGAAAGCGTGATCTTATCTGCCATGTATGCCTCTCCTCCCTTCCTACTCGTAGTCGTCCAGGATGTCGCCGAGCGGGTCGCCCGAGCCGGCAGCGCCGGCACCGGACTTGGCGACCTCCTTCAGGCCCAGGTAGATGAGGGCCAGGGAGATGCCGATGACGCCGAGGGCGATGAGGGTGAGCTGGGAGATGGCGGCGAGGCAGAAGCCCAGCGCGAAGAACGGCCAGACCTCCTTGGTCGCCATCATGTTGATGACCATGGCGTAGCCGACGGCCGCAACCATGCCGCCGCCGATCGTCATGCCTTCGTTCAGCCACGCGGGCATCATGTTGAGGGCGCCCATGACGGCCTCGGACGGGATGAAGCACAGAGCCGCAGCCGGGATGGCGATACGGATGCCCTGCAGGCAGATCGCGATGATCGACCAGACGTCGAGGGCGGTGTAGTCCGCGCGCGCCGCCGCGCCGTCCATGATGTGGACGATGGGGATGGCGATGGTACGGACGATCATGGTCAGGAACAGACCGGCCACGGACAGCGGGACGGCGACGGCGATGGCCGTGGAGATGGCCGTGCCCTGGTCGGAGCCGCCGATGAGGGCGATGACCATCAGGATCGCGGACGCGACCGAGGCGAGCGCGGCGTCAGGGGCGACGGCGGCGCCGACGTTGGCCCAGCCGAGGGCCATCATCTGCAGGGTGCCGCCGAGGATGATGCCAGCCTCGAGGTAACCGCTCACCAGACCGATGAGCGTGCAGGCGACGAGCGGCTGGTGGAACTGCCACTGGTCGAGAACGCCTTCCATGCCGGCAAGGAAGGCAACAAAGACAATCAGGATGATTGTGAATACCGACATGCTTCCCTCCTTCTTATGCCTGTGCAGCGAGCTCGGCCTTGGCCTTGCTCATCATGCTCTCGAAGTTCTCGGGCGAGTCCGCCGGGACCTTGCGGACGTCGAACTTGACGCCCAGCGAGGAGAGCTTCTCGATCGTGTCGTAATCGTCCTGGTCCATGGCGATGGCCTGGGTCACGACGACCTTGCCCACGGAGTGGGCCATGGAGCCGAGGTTGACGTTCTTGATGTCGACACCGCCCTCGACGGCCTTGAGCACGTCCTGCGGGGTCTCGAAGAGCAGGAACGCCTTGGTGGCGCCGAAGCGCGGGTCCTTGGCGACCTCGATCATCTTGGAGATCGGGATGACGTGGGCCTTGACTCCCGGAGGCGCGGCTTGGGTGATCATCGTCTTGCGCAGCTCGTCGTGAGCGACGCCGTCGGAGACGACGATGATGCGGTCCGGGTTGATCTGCTTGGTCCACGCCGTGGCGACCTGGCCGTGGAGCAGGCGGGTGTCCACACGGCAGTGGGCGATCTTGATGTGGCCGTCGCCGAGCACGGTGCCGGGCGGGATCGCGCCGGCGGGCGCGGCGGCCGGGGCGGCTGCGGGCGCGGCGGCCTCGGCGGGGGCGAGCTCCTCGGGCTTGATGCAGACGCCGGCCTTGGCCTCGGGATAGATGGCCTTGGCGACCTCGGCGGCGGAATCGCTGCCCATGCGCTCGCCATAGGCGGAGATGAGCATCGGGAGGTTCATGCCGCCGACGGCGACCCAGTTCTCGTGCCCCTCCTCCCCGAGCAGCAGCGACACCTGGTTCCAGGGCGTGCCACCCTGGAGGTCGACCAGGAACAGCACCTGATCCTGGTCGTCGAAGCCGGAGACAGCTTCGAGGATCTTTGCCCTGAGGTCATCTGGCCCCATGTCGGGCGTGAGCGTCACGGCGGCGACGTTCTCCTGAGGGCCAAAGATCATCTGGCCGGACATCTTGATGCCCTCGGCGAACGAGCCGTGACTGGCTAGAACAATGCTAACCACCGCATACCTCCTTCTTCTTTTCGCGGACTCCTACCTACAGAACCGTACGCGCAGCGACAGGTTCCCCCTGCACAACTTCTCCCCCATTGCTCCACGTACCGTCCACATTCTATCAAGTTGTGGTCACCTGGTGAAGATGTTTCGTTCACATTTCCCCGCTCAACGGGCGAGAAGAACGTGCGGCGGCAAAGCCGTCGGGCGTGTCCCCGCGCTCAAACAGTCCTCTTCGCACGGAGACACGCCCGACGGGCCCCAAAGCAAGGTTCTTCTCGGTTACTTGCCGACGATCACGAGGTCGTGGGTGGAGCAGGTGAAGGGCTCGTAGCCGTCCTCGGTCACGAGGCCAAAGTCCTCGAGGCGGATGCCGAACTTGCCCGGCAGGTAGATGCCCGGCTCGATGGTCACGACGGAGCCCGCGGGCACCGGGCGGTCCCAGGCGCGGTTGAAGTTGGGGCGCTCGTGAATCTCGAGGCCCACGCCGTGGCCGAGGCCGTGGCCGAAGTACTCGCCGTAGCCCGCCTCGGTGATGACGTCGACGGCCACCTGGTGGATGTCGCGGCCGACCACGCCCGCACGCACCGCGGCGGCGCAGGCCTCGTGAGCGCGGCGGACGACGTCGTAGACGGCGCGCTGCTCGGAGCTCGGCTCGCCCACGCAGACGGTGCGCGTCATGTCGGAGTGGTAGTCATGGTAGCCGGCGCCGTAGTCCATGACGATGAGGTCGCCCTCCTGGACCACGTAGGGGCCGGGCTGGGCGTGGGGGTTCGCGCCGTTTGCGCCGGCTGCGATGATCGTGCCAAAGGAGAGCTCGTCGGCGCCATGGGAGAGCATGTAGTTCTCCAGCTCGACGCGGATCTCCTGCTCGGTGAGGCCGGCATGGATGAAGCCGCAGATGTGGTCGAAGGCGGCGTCGGTGACCTCCTGGGCGCGCCTCATGAGCTCGACCTCCTCGGCGTCCTTGACGCTGCGCAGGTCGCAGATGTCGCCGTGCAGGCGCGGCGTGAGGCAGGCGATGCCGACGGCGGCGCACTCGGCGGTGAAGTCGTCAAAGAACGAGAGGGTGCAGGTGTCCTCGACGGCCACCACGCGGGCGCGGGCGCAGCGGGCGCGCTCGGCGGCCCAGCGGGCGGGGGCGATGACGTCCTGGTCGATCTTCCAGGGGCAGTCGGCGCCCAGGCGCTCGCGGAAGGTGTTGTAGTAGCGGGAGTCCGTGTGGAGCCAGAGGTCGTCGCGCGTCACCATGGCGGTGTGGGCGACCTCGAAGTCGAAGGTGCGCTCGGCGCCGGTGAGCCAGCGCAGGTCGGGGTTGTTGCGCAGGATGACGGCGTCGTAGCCGCGCTCCCCCATGAGCTCGCGCAGGCGCTCGACGCGCCCCGCGCATGCAGTGTTGTCTGCCATGCTGCTTCCTTTCTTTGACAATCACGTCATTTGACAATCACGTCAGGTTATATTGTCAACCCTCATGACGGGTTGACAATATAACCTGACGTGATTGTCAACCCATATCGCTAGCGGGAGGCGCACCAGGCGGCGGCGTGCTCTGCGAGCAGGTCGTCGGGGATCACGCTCAGGCGCACGCGCCCGAGGGCGCGCGGGGTCGCCATCATGAAGCGGTTGGTGCGCGAGAAGCGCTCCTGCTTGAGGGCGGCGACAAGGGCGTCGGGGTCGACGGGGACCTCGCAGGTCCCGAGCCCCAGGCGCTCGAGGAGCTCGTCTTGGGTGAACATGTCGTCGACGGAGAGCTGCTCGAGGGCCACGGCGAGGCGAGCCGAGAAGCGCAGCCCGTCGGCGAGCAGCGACGATGCGGGCACGGAGTCCCCCGCGACGGAGCGCAGCGCGCGGGCGAAGTCCTCGCCATAGGAGACGGACTGCCGGGTCGCGGCGGAGGTGGAGCCCACGACGCGCCCACGGCTCTTCACCGCGTCCAGGATCTGCCGCAAGATGACCTGCTCATTGCCGGCGACGAGCTCGTCGGTGGAGTCCCAGAGCCGCTCGAAGGCCTTGTTGGAGTCGCACGCGGCCGTCGCGGCCATGAGCGCGAAGGCGTGGCGCAGCTCCTCGTGGACGGGGTCGAGGTCAAACAGGCGCACGTCGACGATGGCAAAGCGAGCACCCGCGTCATGGCTCAGCATCTGCGGGGCGCCGGCCAGGTCGAGCGGGCGCGGCGTCACCGAGGAGCGGACCGCGCTGACCGCGTCGATCGGGACCTCGACGAGCGAGACGCCGCCGCACCACAGGGAGCACGCGAGCGCGGCGCACGAGAGCGTCTCGTCGCCGCCGATGACGACCACGAGGTCGTCCGCCGTCACGCGCGCCTCGAGCAGGCGCTCGGCGAGCGCCTCGACCCGGGCGAGGTCGCATCCGTCCCCCGGCATCTCGAGGGGACGGACCTCGAAGCCGGCGGAGGAGAGGTCGCGGTGGTTGGTGGCGAGCAGCTCGTCGGAGACCCCGCGCTCCCCCACGAGGGCGCAGGCGTGGGGCTTGCCGACGGCGGTGCGCAGGTCCTTGGCCACGTGCCCGGAGAGCCCGATACCGCCGCGCACGTCCATCGAGGAGCCTCGCAGCGCCACCCACTGCCTCATGCGGTGCAGCTCGCCGACTTCCTCGACCGTCTCGTCGCTCATAGCAGGCCCCTCTCCCAGAGCAGCTGGCCGGCCTCGTGCGCCACCTGCTCAAACGTCTTGTTCCGAATGTCAATGGTGAGGTCGGCGGCAGCCTCGTAGAGCGGCCGGCGATGCCGGTAGACCTCCGCTGCGTGCTCGGCCGTCCCCAGGTCCGGCCGCCGCTCGGGACAGCGAATCTGGCGCAGGGAGTCGGCGAGGTCCCCGTCGAGGAACAGCACCGCGCCCATCTCGTGCATGAGCTCGCAGTTCTCGGGACGCTCGACGATGCCTCCGCCGCAGCTCACGAGCAGCGACTTGCGCGCGGAGAGGCGCGAGAGCTCACGCGTCTCGGCGTCGCGGAAGGCCGCCTCCCCGTCCTCGGCGAAGACCTGCGCCACCGTCTTGCCCAGGGCTCGCTCGACGAGGCGGTCGGTGTCCACGTGGGGACGATGGAAGAGCACGCCGAGGTTGCGGGCGAGCGTCGACTTTCCCGCTCCGAGAAAGCCCACGAAGAAGATGTGGTCGCACCCCTCGTGAACGACGTATCCCCCGCTGCTGTCCTGCACGCACCCTCCTCCGAATCTACCGCTCCCGATTCTAGCAGTGAGCGCGGCGCGGGGGAACGCCTTGAGGCGCCCCTCGGCGGGATCCGGCCCGCGACCCTTGGCCCTACTCGCCCTCGAAGGTCCTGCCGCGCAGGGCGAGCCGCTCGAAGACGCGAAAGACGTGGGTGTACCAGAGGTCCGCCCGGGACTGCGGGCGCACGAGCACCGTGCGCACGCCGGCGAGGTTGCCGGCGGCGACGTCGGTGTAGACCTGGTCTCCGATCATCACGGTCTCGCCGGGCCGCGCGCCAAAGCGGCGCATCGCGCGCCGAAGCGCCAGCGGAAGCGGCTTCATCGCGTGGTCGACGAAGTCCACGCCGAGCTCGCGCGCGGTGCGACTCACGTGGCTCGTGTGGAAGTTGTTGGACACCAGGCACAGCTCGAGCCCGGCCTCGCGGGCGCGGGCGAGCCAGTCCTCGACCGCCGCCGGAGCCGCGTGGGCGTCGCGCGGGACGCAGGTGTTGTCACGGTCGAGCAGCACGAGCCGCACGCCGTCGCGCACGAGCCCCTCCACGCTCACCTGCGGCAGGGAGGCAACGTAGCGCGTCGCCGAGAAGAGCCCCATGGTCACCACCTGCTACCAGGACTGCGTGTGCTCGTCGTAGGTCTCGGAGAACGTCGCGGTGTCGGGGGTGATGTAGAAGTAGAGGTAGCTGGTCTCCGAGGGGTTGGCCGCCGCCTGGATGGAGGGCAGGCCGGGCGAGCAGATCGGCGTGGGCGTGAGGCCCTCGCGCGTATAGGTGTTGTAGGGGTCGTCGACCTTGAGGTCGTCGGCGGTGACGTCGCGGCCGAGCGAGTAGACGAGGGTGGCGTCGCTCTGGAGCATCATGCCGATCTCGAGGCGGTTGTAGAAGACCGAGGCGATGTCGGCGCGCTGCTCGTCGGTCGCGGCCTCGCGCTCGATGATCGAGGCCATCGTGATGATGTCGTCCTCGTTGACGGTGATGCCGTAGCGCTCCTGGATCGAGGCGATGGCCGCGCTGAAGTCGATGCTCGCGACCTCGGTCTGGAACTGGTCGAGCATCGCGCGGATCACGTCGTCGGC
This sequence comes from Olsenella sp. An293, assembly GCF_002159495.1. Taxonomy (GTDB): domain Bacteria; phylum Actinomycetota; class Coriobacteriia; order Coriobacteriales; family Atopobiaceae; genus Thermophilibacter. Next base: position 70,090 of record NZ_NFIT01000003.1, on the reverse strand, counting down.
GGTGACGTCGGACGTGGGGAAGCCGTAGGTCTTGGGGAAGAGGTATCCCTCGAGCGAGTCGTCCGTGACGTCGGCCAGGAAGGGGTAGTCGTCCACGTATGCCGAGGCCTTGGCCTGGGCGAGGAAGTCGGCGGAGGGGATGTTCGCCTCCTGCTCGACCACCGCGGCGATCTGCGCGAGGGTGTAGCCCTCGGGGATGGTGAAGCTCACGGCCATGACCGGGCCGGTGGTGAGCATCGCGATGATGTCGGACTGGTCGGTGCCGGTGACGATCTCGTAGGTGCCGCTCTTGAGGCTCGCCTCGGCGTTGGTGCGGCGGACCTCGGAAAGGAACTCGCTCTTGTTGGCGATGGCGCCGGCGTCGAAGAGCGCGTCGGCGACGGCGGCGGCGCCCGAGCCCTCGGGCACGGTGATGGTCACGGTGTTGCCGGCGACGACCTCCTGCGTCTCCCCCTCGCCCGTGCTCCCCGTCAGCGCGGGGATGACCACGAGGACAAAGCCGACGACCACCGCGACCGCAACGAAGGCGAGCGCGAAGAACGGGGCGCGGCTCTGGCGGCGGGCGGTCTCGTCGCGCTGGACGCGGCGGCTGCCCGCGCGACGCGTCGCGGCGGCGGTGCGGCTCGAGACGCGGCTGCCCGAGAGCGCGCTGCGCGGCGCGCTCACGGTACCGAGCGCGGCGGGAGCCTCGGCGGGCTGGGCGTGCTCGGCGTGGGAGGGGGCGGTGTCGCGGCGCTCGGTCGCGCCGTCGGTGCTGAAGTGGGACCCGCGGGTCGAGGGGGTCCTGCCGTCGGTAGTGGCCATCGTGCCCTTTCAGCTCTGCCTGGCGTCGAGCCAGGACTGCAGGAACAGGGACGCGGCAACCATGTCGACCTTGCCGCGCATCGAGCGCTCGGAGAGGCCCTGTTCTTTCAGGATACGCTTAGCTTCCGCCGACGAGAGGCGCTCGTCGGCAAACTCCAGCGGAAGTTCGCAGGATTTTGCGATCTTTTGTGCCTGATTCTTGATGCGCTCCGCCTGGGGCCCCTCCTCCCCGGAGAGGGTGAGGGGTCGCCCGCAGAGAAGAACGTCGGGCTCCCAGTCCTCCAGGACGCGGCGGAAGCTGCGCGCGCAGCCAAGCACCTCGGGCGCCGGCAGCACGCAGACCGGGGACGCGACGCGCCCGTCGGGGTCGCTCACCGCAACCCCGACGCGCACCTCGCCGATGTCGAGCGCGAGGACCCGCACTAGATTCCGAGCGCCGAACGGGCCGCGTCGAGGGCGGCGTCGATGCCGGAGGGGTCAGAGCCTCCGGCCTGCGCCATGGCGGGCTTGCCACCGCCGCGGCCGCCGACGAGGCCCGCGATGTCCTTGATGATAGAGCCGGCCGAGAAGCCCTTCGCCACGGCGCCGTCGGTGCCGCCGGCGAGCAGAGCCACCTTGCCGTCGGGCGTGGCGGAGGCGATCACGCAGGCCACGGCGTCACCGCCAGCGGCGTCGCGGATGCCGTCCCAGGCGGAGCGCATCTCCTTGCCGGAGAGCCCGTCCAGGCGCGCGACGACGACCTTGTAGCCGTCGAGCTGCACGGCGGACTTGTACGCGTCGGCCACCTTGCCGGCGCCGGCGCCGGTCGTGGCGGCCTCGAGGGCCTTGCGCGTCTCGCGAAGCTCAGCCTGAAGCGTCGCCACGCGCTCGGCGACGTCGTCCGGGCGGCACTTGAGCTCGCGGGCCACGTCGTCGAGGGCGAGCAGCCGCTCGTCCACGTACTCGATCGCGCCCATCGAGGTCACGGCCTCGATGCGGCGGGCGTTGGAGCCCACCGAGCCCTCGGAGACGATCTTGAACAGCCCCAGGTCGGCGGTGTTGCGCGCATGGGTGCCGCCGCAGAGCTCGCGCGAGAAGGGCTCGTCGGACTCGCCGGTGGAGACGACGCGCACCACGTCGCCGTACTTCTCGCCAAACAGGGCGACGGCGCCGGAGGCCTTGGCCTCGTCGATGCCCATGACGCGGGTCACGATGGGCTCGCCGGCAAAGATCTCGGCGTTGACCATGCCCTCGATGCGGGCGAGCTCGTCGGCGGTCACGGCCTCGAAGTGGGTGAAGTCAAAGCGCAGGCGGTCGGGGGCCACAAGGGAGCCGGCCTGGGAGACGTGCTCGCCCAGAACCTTCTTGAGGGCGGCGTCGAGCAGGTGGGTGGCGGTGTGGTTGCGGCGGATGAGCTCGCGCCGGCCGGCGTCGATGGCGGCGCTCACGGCGTCGCCCGCGGCGAGCGTGCCCTCCTCCACCACGGCCACGTGGGCGTAGAGGGAGCCCTTGACCCTGGTGTCGGTCACACGCAGGCGCGCGCCGGCGCTGGAGATGGTGCCGGTGTCGCCCACCTGGCCGCCCATCTCGGCATAGAACGGCGTGCGGTCGAGAACGACCTCGACCTCGGCGCCCTTCTCGGCACGCTCGACCTCCTCGCCGTCGGCGACGACGGCCAGGACGGTCGCCTCGGCGGCGTCGCTGTCGTAGCCGCAGAACTCGGTGGCGGCCAGGCGGTCGGAGAGCGCGGTCCAGACGTCGTTGAAGGTGCCCCAGGCGTCGCGGTTGGCGGAGGCGCGGGCGCGCTCGCGCTGCTCGGTCATGCAGGCGTCAAAGGCGTCCATGTCCACGACCACGCCGCGGCCCTCGCAGATCTCGCGCGTGAGATCGATGGGGAAGCCGTAGGTGTCGTGCAGCTTGAAGGCGACCTCGCCGGGGAGCTGCTCGCCGTCGGCGAGCTTGCCGAGCTCTGCCTCGAGGCTCTCCTCGCCGGCGTCGAGCGTCGCGCCGAAGCGCTCCTCCTCGGCGCGGACGATGCCGTCGATCAGGGCGTGGCTCTCCACGATAGCCGGGTAGTTCTCGCCCATGAGGCGACAGATCTCCTCGACGTAGGCGCTCAGGAACTCGCCCTCGATGCCCATGAGCCGACCGTGGTAGACCGCGCGGCGCAGCAGGCGGCGCAGGACGTAGCCGCGCCCCTCGTTGGAGGGCAGGATGCCGTCGCCGATCATGAAGGTGACCGCGCGGGCGTGGTCGGCCACGATGCGCAGGCTGCGGTCGCTGGCCGGGTCGTCGCCATAGGTCTTGCCGGAGAGGCGCTCGCCCACGCCGATCAGGGTCTGCAGCAGGTCGCCGTCATAGTTGGTGCCCTTGTGCTGCATGATCGCGGCGATGCGCTCGAGGCCCATGCCGGTGTCGATGTTTCTGTGCGGCAGCTCCGGCAGCGACCCGTCCTCCTGGCGGTCGTACTGCGTGAAGACGAGGTTCCAGAACTCCAGGAAGCGGTCGCAGTCGTCGCAGCCGGGGCCGCAGTGCTCGCCGCCGCAGCCAAACTCCTCGCCCTGGTCGAAGTAGATCTCGGAGCACGGGCCGCAGGGGCCGGTGGGGCCGGCCGCCCAGAAGTTGTCGTCAGCGCCGAGGCGGGAGATGTGGTCGTAGGGGACGCCCTGCTCGTGCCACAGCTCGATGGCCTCGTCGTCGTCCTCGAAGACGGTCATGTAGAGGCGCTCGGGCGGAAGGCCCAGGTGCTCGGGGCTGGTGATGAAGTCATAGGCCCAGGCGATGGCGTCGGCCTTGGAGTAGCCGCCAAAGGAGAAGTTGCCGAGCATCTCGAAGAACGAGAGGTGCGTGGCGTCGCCGATGTTGTCGATGTCGTTGGTGCGCAGGCACTTCTGGCAGGAGCACGCGCCGATCTCGGGCATGGTCTTCTTGCCCTGGTAGTACTCCTTGAACTGGTTCATGCCGGCGTTGGTGAGCAGCAGCGACGGGTCGTCCGGGACGAGCGAGGACGAGGGGTAGAGCTTGCAGCCCTTGCTCTCGAAGAAGTGGAGGAAGTCCTCGCGGATCTCCGCGGTGGTCATGGTCTTGTAGTCGGCGGTGCTCATTGGTCTCCCCTGCGGTCGGGTTTTTATGCGCATACAAGCTGGTTATTTTAGCACGTGTCGCCCGCCGCGACAGGCATCCGCCAGCCCGACGCCGCACCCTCCAAGGAACAGGCGGAATCCGGACGGTCTTGGGCCCGAAACCGACCGGAAGCCGCACGTCTTTGAGGCACGTGCGGAATCCGGACGGAACTCCCGGAACGGCACGTCGGCGGGCGAGAAGGACGGGCGACGCGCCTCCCCGCACGCAAAGGGGGCCGCCCGCCAAGGCGGACGGCCCCATGACAGCCGGCACGAGGCCGGGGGGGCGCGGGCGCTAGCCGGCGAGCCTCTGGTTCATGAGGATCGTGGCAAACTCGGCGCGGGTGATGCTGCGCCCGGGCTCGAGGTTGCCCTCGCCGCTGCCGCTGAAGATGCCCTCGGAGACGGCCCAGCTCATGGCGTCGGCGGCCCAGGCAGAGAGGGTGTCGGCGTCGCCGAACGCGGTGAGGTCGGCGCGGGCGGAGACGTCCTCGCCTGCCGCCTGGGCGGAGTTGAACAGGATGCAGGCGGCCTGCTCGCGAGAGAGCGCCGAGAAGAGTCCGAAGGAGCCGTCGCCGTTGCCCTTGAAGACGCCGGTCTGGAGCGACCAGGCGATCGGCGCGGTGTACCACTCGCCCTCCTCGACGTCGGCGGGAAGCTCGCCGACCTCGACGGCGGGCATGCCGGCGAGGTTGTAGAGCACCGACGCTGCCTCGGCGCGGGTGATCGTGCGGCCGATGCCGAAGGTGCCGTCGGGATACCCGTTCATGAAGCCGTTGAAGTACATCCAGCGGACGGGCTCGGAGTACCACTCGCCCTCGGCGGCGTCGGAGAAGGTGAGCTCATGAGAGACGGAGTCAAACGTGACCACCCAGGCGGAGGCGTGGTCGACGGTCATGCTGACCGTGCCGTCCTGCGCCACGACCGAGGAGCCCTCGAAGCGCAGCATGCCGGCGCCCTCGTCGTAGCGATACGCGTTGGCGTAGATGCCGCCCGCGGGAAGCCCCAGGTCGGCCTCGAGGGTCATGGGGAAGCCGAAGGCCCCGTCGTGGGCGATCGTGAGCTCGACGTAGCCAAAGAGGCCGCCGACGAGCGAGAGCGCGCCCTCGGGCACGGTCCCGGTGCCGAGCGTCACGGCAAGGTCGAGGTCGGAGAGCTTGGCGTCGGTCGGGACGTCGGTGCCGTTGAAGGTCCAGGAGACGCCCGGGGACACGTTGAGGCGCACGTCCACGTCACGACCGGCGACGGCCTGGAACACGAGGGAGGGCACCACGGTGTCGCCCCACAGGTCCACGCTGTAGTCATGGCCCGCCTCGGTGGCGACGAGACCCTCGACGACGGAGACCCAGTCGGAGTCGACGTCGCCGGGCTCCTCGGGTGTCTCGGGCAGCACGTCCGCGACCGCCTGGGCGATGAGCTGGTGGCCGTAGGCGTTGGGATGGAAGTCGAGGTTGACCGTCTTCAGGTCCACGACCGCCGCGTTGCAGGGGTTGGACTCGGCGCCCTCGAAGGCGCCGTGCGCGTCCGCCACGAGACATCCGGCGGCCTCGACGGCCGAGAAGCCCTGGTTCATGGCCTGAACGCCCTGCTCGAAGGCGGCGACGACGTCCTCGAGCTCCTCGACGGCGAGGCTGCCGTAGGGGTTGTACTGGTTCACGAGGACGATCGTGGCGTCGGGGTTCGCCGTCTTGATCGCGGTGATGGCCGTGCCCACGTTGGTCGCGAGCTCAGCGAGGGCCTCGGTCGCCTGCTCGGAGGCGGGGAACCCAGCGAGCAGGCCCTTGAGCATGTTGACGAGGGTGAGGTCGGCCGCGCCGCCGGAGCTGGCCAGCAGGCTTTCGACGAGCTCGGGCGTCATCGCGTTGCCAAGCGCGCCGGACAGCACGGGGTCGGCGTTGATCTCATCCGCAAGATAGGCGTACAGCGCGCCCATGAGGTCGTTGCCGCCCACGGTGATGGTGATGACGTCGGCGCTTGCCACGCTCTCGTCTCCCAGCTGAGCGAGCAGCGTCTCAGAGGTGACGCCGTCGTTCGAGGCGAGATTGGTGAGCTCGTAGCCGCGCTCCTGCGCGACGAGCTCGGGGAAGGACTCCTCCCCCTCAGAAAGCCCGTAGCCCGCAGAGACGCTGTCGCCCAGGGCGACGTAGAGGGCGGCGTCGTCCGCAAGTGCGCGGGCGGGCATCAGTCCCACCGCCAACGCCAGGGCGCACAGGGCGCCGAGCAGACCGAGGAAACGTTTTCTCATGAGCATCTCCCTTCGTCGTCTGACAGGCGGCCGAAGCCTCGCGCGCGGCGAGACGGGCCCTCCATCATGGTTTCACACTTCGGAAGATCCTCCATCGCCCGTTCGAGCGGCAAATCGGGTGATACCAGTGGTTCCTCGGCACGGCGGCTGCGCCCGAGCCCCCGCCCGGAACGGGCGGTCTCGACCGCGGCAAGGGCGCGCGGGCTCCCGTCTTAGGCGGCCTTCACGCGCGTCCGGCGGCGTCTCCGGGGCAAACGTCGCACGCGCGACTCTTCGCGATTGCGCCGAGTATCGGCGTCGCACGCGGGACGGGCCCGGGTGACGATCGGCGGCGCCGCGGGTGAGGGCGGCGGATGTCCTACGCGCCCTTCTCGCCCTACGCGTCCTTCTCGCCCTACGCGTCCTTCTCGCCCGGCGCGTCCTGGCCCGCGGCGGCGGGGGCCTTGGGCTCGGCCTTCTGCTCGTGCAGGCGGGTGAGGCCGTCGAGCAGGCGCGAGCGCGCGATGAAGGTGTCGTCGTCGAGGGCGTCGAAGGTGGGCTGGGGTCGGCCGTCGGCGTAGTTGAACGGCGTGCTCCCAAAGAGCGCGCCCTCGCGCGAGACGAGCTGGCGGCCGGTGTGGGACTCGAAGTAGTAGACGAAGAAGCCCTTGATCGCGGCCGTGAGCGGCACCGCCAGGAGCATGCCCACCGCGCCGCCCAGGGCCCCGCCGATGATGATGCCCACGAGCGAGAGCGCGGGGTGGATCTTGATGGAGGACTGCATCACGAGCGGCGAGAGCACGTTGTCGGTGACGTTTTGGGCCACCACGGTGATGACGAGCGTCCAGAACGCGCAGACCGGGCTCACGAAGAAGCCCAGGAGCACGGCGGAGATCGACGAGAGGAACGGGCCGATCACGGGCACGAAGTGCAGCACGAACGTGGCGATGCCGATGAGGCCCGCATAAGGGTGGCCGATGAGCGCAAGCCCGGCGGCCACCATGAGACCGTTGGCGAGCGAGGTGATGAGGGTCCCGCGCATGTAGCCGCCCATGGAGCGGGAGAGGACGGCGAAGGTGAGCACCATCTCCTCGTCGTACTCCGGGCCCGCGATCACGGCGAGCTCGCGCATGATCTTGGGGTAGTCGAGCGCAAACCAGTACGCCAAGATCAGGCCCAGGAAGAAGGTCACGAAGTGGCCCGCGAGGTCGGTAAGGTTGGCGACGAGGCCCGAGGAGAGGTTGCGCGCAAGGTCGGAGGCTATGCCGGAGCCCGCCTCGGTGAGCACCTGGACCAGGGCGTTCACGGTGTTCTGGACGTTGGTGTTGCCCGTCGTGCCGAAGTAGTCCCAGAAGGTGGCGAGGCCGTCCTGGAGCTGCGTGAAGTAGGTGGGGACGTTTCGCAGGAGCACCATGAGCTCGCGGGCGAAGGGCCCCACGAACAGCGCCACCACCGCGACGATGGCGGCCAGCACGATGAGCAGGGCGAGAAGGGCGGCGAAGCCGCGCGGGACGCGCCGGTCCTCGAGCCAGTTGGTGATGGGGCTGCAGACAAAGCCCACGATGACGCCGATGAGCAGCAGCTCGACGGCCTGTCCCACGATGGCGAGGCCGCGCACCGCCAGCAGGAAGAGCGCGACGCCGCCGACGATGGCCCAGGCTATGGTGGCCCTCAGGCGCCACTTCTCGTATCTGGTCATGCTCCTCCTTCGTGGGTTGACAATCTCGTCAGGTTATAGCGTCAAGGTTGACACTATAACCTGACGAGATTGTCAACCTTCGCGGGGACGACGACCCCCGCCGTCTCATGAGCTCATGAGGCCCTCGGGGTCGATCTTGTCCTGGATGCGGCGCAGGGTGCGGCGCAGCAGGCGCGAGACCTGCACCTGGGAGATGCCCAGACGCTCGGCGATCTCGACCTGCGTGAGCCCCTCCTCGAAGCGCATCTGCACGACCTCGCGCTCGCGCGGCGAGAAGTCGGCGATGGCCTGCTCGAGGACGATGCGGTCGTCCGACGCGGCGAGGTCGGGGTCCTCGGTGGCGTAGTGGTCGATGACCGAGGGGGTCTCGTCGTCCTCTCCCCCGCCGCCGCCCTCGAGCGGGACGGAGCTGTAGGCGCTCGACGACTCCATGGCCTCGAGCACCTCGTCGACGGTCGACCCGAGGTAGTCGGCGATCTCCGCCACGGAGGGGCTGCGCTGCAGCTGGTTGGTCAGCTCGTCGGTGGCCTGGTTGACCTTCGCCGAGAGCTCCTGCAGCCGGCGCGGCACGCGCACCGACCAACCCTTGTCGCGGAAGTGGCGCTTAATCTCGCCCATGATGGTGGGCGTGGCGTAGGTGGTGAACTCGAGCCCGCGGTCCGGGTCAAAGCGGTCGATGGCCTTGATCAGGCCGATCGTTCCCACCTGCACGAGGTCCTCGAGGGACTCCCCGCGGTTCTTGAACTTTGAGGCGAGAAAGCGCACGAGGTTGATGTGGTTGACGATCAGCTGGTCGCGCGCGTCGGCGTCCCCGTTGTCCTTGAGGCGACGGAAGAGCTCCCTGGTGCGGTCCTTGTCCCAGGCGGCCTTTCCGGAGGAGGCGCGGCGCGTGGCGCGGACGGCGGCTCGCTCGGCGGACCCCTTACTGGTCATGGGCGTCCCCCGCCCGCTTGACGAGGTGCAGCGACCGCCCGTCCTCGGAGACGGAGAAGACGTCGCACACGGCGGAGAGCAGGACCTCGACGAGGTCGATGGAGTCGTCGGAGGGCTCCTGCTCGCCGAGGGTAAAGTCCATCGTCATGGCGTCCTCGGAAAGCGAGAAGGACACGTCCACGCGCTCCGGCGCCGTGGCGCAGGAGTAGACGAAGCCCTCCTCCGCGACCATGCGGACGTCCTCGACGTCCTCGACACTCATGTCGCAGCAGACCGCGAGCGTAGAGGCCATCATGCGCACCGAGCGGGCAAACCCCGCCTCAGAGGGGACGCTGAGCGTCACGTTCTTCTCGTCCATCACTTGTCCTCCGCGTCCTTGGAAGGGGCGTCGCCCGCGGGATCGGCCTCCTGCGCGGCGGCCGTGGCCGGGGCCGGGGCCGCGCCCACGGCGCCGTACTCGACGTAGCGGGGCGGCGCCTGCTCGACGCTCGGCGCGAGCTCGACCTGGTCCTTCTCGGCATCCCCCTCGCCGAGGCGCGCGGCGCGCTCGGAGGAGGCGGTGCCCTTGAGGCGCGAGACGACGCTCGCCACGCCGGAGACGGCGGACTCGGCGGCGCGGTTGACCACGTCGGTCACGCTGGAGGCGGTCCCGGAGACGGACGAGACATCCTCGAGGATGCCGTTCACGCGCTCGAGCGAGACGTTGGCGGTGTCGAGCGAGACCTCGGCCTTCTTCAGCAGCGGCAGCGCCTCCTTGGCCACGGGCTCGAGCTCGTCGACGATGCCGTCGAGCTTGGCGACGATGGGCTGGGCCTGCTCGATCACCTCGTTGGCGGAGGCGCTGATCTTGTCGACGCTTTTCCTCGCCGTGCGAGCCGTGAGCGCGAGCTCCACCACGGCCCAGATGCCGACGACGGCGAGGACGAGCAGAGCGATGTAGAGGAAGTCCATGTGCGCCCTCCTTAAGGAGCGTCTTGTGCCTCAGATGATTCCCTAACGTCTCATTTTACCCAACTGGGCGGCCGTCTTTGCCGCGCTTCTCGGCGCCGTCCTCTCCGTCGGCGATGTCGCGCCCGATGGCCTCCTGGCGCCACGCCTCCCAGCCGCGCGGGCTCGCCTGGTAGAAGCAGCCGCGCTCAAGGCCCTCGGGCAGGTAGCGCTGCGGCACCCAGCCGCCCGGGTAGTTGTGCGGGTAGAGGTAGGGGCCGTACTCGTCGGAGCCGGGGCGATGGCGGTCGCGCAGGTGGCTGGGCACCTCGCGGCGAGGTCCCGAGCGCACCTCGGCGAGCGCGGCGTCGATCCCGGCCTCCGCGGCGTTTGACTTGGGCGCCAGGGCCACGTAGGTCGCCGCCTGCGCCAGGTTGATGCGGCACTCCGGCATGCCGATGACCTCGGTGGCCTTGAAGGCCGCGTGGGCGACGAGCAGCGCCTGCGGGTCGGCGTTGCCCACGTCCTCCGAGGCGCAGATCATGATGCGCCGCGCGATGAACTTGGGGTCCTCCCCCGCGTCGAGCATGCGGGCGAGCCAGTAGAGCACGGCGTCGGGGTCGCTGCCGCGCATCGACTTGATGAAGGCCGAGATGACGTCGTAGTGCATGTCCCCGGCCTTGTCATAGGGAAGCCCCCGGCGCGGGTTGGCCTCCAGGACGTGCTCGCGGGTGATGGTCGCGGGACCGCTGCCCTCCCCCTCGGCCGGGCGGTCCACCATCTGGGAGGCCAGCTCGAGCGAGGTGAGCGCGGCGCGCCCGTCGCCACCGGCAAGCGTCACGATCTCGTCTTCCGCCTCGGGCGCGAGCTCGAAGGCGCCCGCGAGCCCCTCCGGGGCGGCCACGGCGCGGCGGACCAGCTCGCGGACGGAGGCGTCGTCGAGGGCGGTGAGCTCCACGACGCGGCTGCGGCTGATGAGGGCGGAGTTGACCTCAAAGTAGGGGTTTTCCGTCGTGGCGCCAATGAGAACGACGATCCGGTCCTCCACGGCGTGCAGGAGGGCGTCTTGCTGGCTGCGGTTGAAGCGGTGGATCTCGTCCACGAACAGGATGGTGCGACGCCCGGAGGTGAGCAGGCGGCTTTCGGCAGACTCGATCTCGCGCCGAAGGTCCTTGACCGTGCCGGTGATGGCGCTGACCTCGACGAACTCGGCGTGCGTGGTGTTGGCGATGATGCGCGCGAGCGTGGTCTTGCCCGTGCCGGCCGGCCCGTAGAGAATGACCGAGGAGAGCGTGTCGTGCTCGATGGCGCGGCGCAGCCAGCTGCCCGGCCCCACGGCCTTGGCCTGGCCGACGTAGCCGTCGAGCGTCGTGGGCCTCATGCGGGCCGCGAGCGGCGCGTTTTGGTTTTTTCGCGCGGTCTCGACGCGCGTGAACAACGTATCCATGGGAACGATTGTACGCCATCGCGCGGGATGCCGCCGGCCGCGGGCGCAGGGGGTTGTTTCAGGACGTGCTCTGCGAGAAACGTCCCTCCGCAACTCCCGGCGCCCGCGGGCGGCGGCGCGCCCCTGTCGGCACTCTGGGGCGAAGGTGCGGGATCGCGACGTTCTTGTCGGCCAAACCGTCGCGTTTCCGCACCTCGGCGGCTGGCGTGCGGGATTGCGACACTTCTGTCGACAAGAACGTCGCGCCGCCGCACCTCAGTAAAACGCGCGGAAAACCCTACAGGTGCTCGGCCACGAAGGCGTCCACGGTGGACCAGTAGAGGTCGGGGTCGGTGCTCGCGGCCAGGCCGTGGCCGGCCCCGGAGACGACGAGCTTCTCCTTCTGCTCGCTCGCGCAGGCGTCGTAGCACTCGTCGAGCATCGAGAAGGGCACGAAGGCGTCCTCGTCGCCGTGGATGAAGAGCATCGGCACGCTCGCGGAGCGCAGGCTCTCCACCGCAGAGGCCGCCTCGAAGGTGTAGCCGGCGCGCAGCAGGCACGCCGCGTCGGCGACGTTGAGGATCGGAAAGCTCGGCAGGCCGAAGACGTTGTCCAGCTGCAACACGAACTCGTCCCAGACGCTCGTGTAGCCGCAGTCCTCCACGATCAGGCTGACGTTTTCCGAGAGGCCGCTCATGCCGGAGGCCATCATGACCTCGGCGCCGCCCATGGAGACGCCAAACAGGATGATGCGCGCCTCGGGGTCGCGCGCCACGATGTCGTCGACCCAGCCCAGAAGGTCGCGCGCGTCTCCCCAGCCCATCTGGATGAGGCCCGTGTCGACGTTGCGCTCGTGGCCGCGCGCGGCAGGCATGAGCACGCTCATGCCCAGCTGGGAGAAGTGGTAGGCGTACTTGGCCATGTCCGCGGGCTCGCCGATGTAGCCGTGGCAGACCACCGCCCAGGTGTGCCCGTCGGAGTAGGCGTCGCCGTTCGCGCCGTCGAGCTCCCAGCCCAGAAGGACCGTGCCGTCCGACGCCTGGTGGGAGACGCTGCGCTTCTCCGCCTCGAACCAGGAGGCAGCCTCGGCGGCATACGCCTCGTCGAACTTGGGCGCCTCGGCGTAGTCGAGCCCGCCCACGCCGCCTTCGCGCATCGAGCGCGCCATCGAGACCTCGGCGTTCGGGTTCAGCGCAAAGTCCACGAGGAAGTTCCCGGCGAGGCCCAGCCCCACGACCACGAGGGCGAGAAGCGCGGCGACCACGATCGCCACGACCCGCCTGGTTCTTCTCGCCAACGCCATACCTACCCCCTCCTTGCGTATATCGGGGCGCCATTCTACACGTGTAGGCCGAGGGGTCAATTATGGGTTAAAGGAGGTGCCGGGAACTCCATCGCGAGCGTGCGCCTTGAGACGCCACGCTCCGTGCAGCGGCTACGGGTCTGCACGCGCCCCTCTCGTCAGCCGCGTCGCCGCCCGGCGCCCTACGCGCGCACGCCCTCCGAGAAGTACCCGCGGTTCGGGAAGAGCCCGGCGGCGTCGGGGAACAGAGCCTCGCAGGTGGCCATGAAGTAGTCGTCGGTCATCGAGGAGATGAAGTCCACCACGGTCTGGTCCGGGTCGCGCTCCCAGTCGTAGCCGCGCCCGTAGAACGCGAGGCGCCGCTGCGTGGGCAGCACGTGGTGCGCGAAGATCGCGGCGGACTCGTCGCCGGCCGCGAGCGCCTCCAGCTCGTAGTCGTAGAGCCGTCCGAAGAGCTCGGCCACCTCGGCGGAGAAGTCGCCGTTGACCTCGCCGGCGCCGTAAATCTTCTCGTAGTTCTCGCGCTTGGCGCGGCGCATCTCGGCAAAGGCCTCCTCGCTCATCTCGATGCGGTCGCGGCCCAGGCTGTGCTCCACGACGTCCGCGACAAAGGCCGCGAGCGCCCAGGCGTTGTAGCCGCCGCCCAGGCCGTCGTCGAAGGTGTCCTCGGAGCAGAGGCCGGCGCTGATGGCGTCCTGGCGGTCCTTGCCCACGTAGGCGATGATGTCGGAGACGCGCACCACGCAGCCCTCGAGGGTCATGGGACGCAGGTGCGAGATGGTCTCGTCGCCGTGCTCCCAGGACGACTCGACCACGCGGTCGAAGGTGTCGAACTCCGCAAGGCCGCTCGTCTCGAAGACCTGCTGCTCGAACTCGCCGTTGTGGCACAGCGCCCCGTCGAGCGTCTGCAGGCTCACGTTGCGCCCGGCGAGCACATCGACCACGCGCACGCTCTGCACGTTGTGGAAAAACCAGCGGCCGGTGCGGGCGTGGAAGACGTCGTTCAGGAAGCGCTCGCCGGCGTGGCCGAAGGGCGTGTGGCCCAGGTCGTGCGCCAGCGCGATGGCCTCGATGAGGTCGAGGTTGAGCCCCAGAGCGCGGCCGATGTCGCGGGCGACGCGCGCCACGAGCTGCACGTGCAGGCCGCGGCGGCACAGGTCGTCGTTGGCGCGGAACGAGAAGACCTGGGTCTTGCCCGCCAGGCGGTTGTAGGCCGGCAGGTGCATGATCTTCTCGGCATCGCGCACGAAGGCGGGCCGCATGGCGGTGTCGCGGTCGCGCTCGCAGGGGTCGCGGCGGATGGCCGAGGCCGCGCGGCAGGCAAACGGAGAGAGCGTCCCGGAGGCGAGGCGCTCGGCCACGGCCTCCGAGGCCCCCTCGGAGAGGCGCCCGGTGAGCCCGGGCGCCAGCCTGTTCACGACCGCCGACATCGGGGCGCTACTCGTTCACGACCAGGCAGCCCAGGTCGAAGTGCTCGCCCCAGGCGCCCATGACGGACTCGTGCCCGCAGCGCGCGTAGACGCCGCGGAAGGCTCCGCGGCACAGGAACAGGCCGAGCATGTTGCCGACCTCGATGGGCTCGGAGCCGCCCTCGCCGCCCACGACGATCTGGGAGCGGTAGGCGGGGTCGCAGCGCTCGATCACGGCGCCCTCCTCGCAGCCGGCGAGCAGGACGCGCCACCACTCGTCGCGGTCCATGCGGTCGACGCCCGCCACGGCCTCGGAGGCACGGTAGCCGCCGGCCGGGCGGACGATCCAGCCGTCCTGCTCGGCGAGGTAGGGCGTGAGGTCGCACCCACGCTCGAGGAAGTGGGCCTCGGGGACGTGGGCGCGCACGAAGGCGAGCTCGTCGGAGGTGAGGACAGCCTCGGTCTCGGGTGCGTGGAGCACGGCGAAGATGGCGTTGGTGGCCACCGGCGCGGCGCAGAAGCCGCCGATCAGGCAGGCCAAGCCGCGGCGGGCGGCCTCGACGAGCGCCTCGGCGCCCGCGCAGGGCTTCTCGAGCATCTCGCCCAGGGGGGCGCGGCGGTAGACGCAGACGACGGGGCCCTCGGAGTCAACGAGGCGACGCTGGCCGGCGGCCTCCTCGATGCGCAGGTCGCGAATGTCCACGAAGCGCGCGAAGACGCCCTCCTCGGCGAGGCGCTCGATGAGGTCGGCAAACTCCACGGCCGAGGCGCTCTCCGGGTAGTCCACGATGCCCACGACCGGGCGCTCGGGGTGATGGGTGCCGGCGTCGGCGTTGGCCCAGGAGGTGTAGGTCTCGCGCAGGGCCTCGATCACGCCGCCCACCGGGTCGAGGGCGTGGATGCCCTCGTGGCGCTCGGAGAAGCGACGGTAGGCCTCGGTGAGGCACACGGCGCGCGTGACGTCGATGGCCGAGGTCATGCCCGCGCTCGTGGTCGCCACGCCGCAGAAGCGGAAGGCACCCGTCTCTTGGTCGAAGAGGGTGTCGAGGCGCATGAAGGGGATCAGCTGGTCATAGCCGGTGGGGATGAGGGTCTGCTGCTCGAACTCCTCCGGAAGGCGGAAGAGCGCCCGGTAGTCGGCGTCGTCGAGGTAGTGGGCCGTGACCTTCTCGAGGATGCGGCCGAAGGTCTCTGCGCCGTCGCGCAGGATGCCCAGCTCGGCGGGACCAAGGATCTTGGGCGTGACGGCCCAGTCGGGCACCCCGCGGCCGCCCCGCACGGGGTGGGACGCGGCGAGGAAGGCGTCGCCGGCGGCCTTGCCCTCGGCGTCACCCCCCAGCTCGTTCACGATGGCGCAGAACTCGGACTCGAGCGCGCGGCTCTGAAGATTGCTCATGGGTGACTCCCTTGGGGTCAGCTTTGGCGTGTTTGCGCTGGGGTTTTACCGTTGCGCGGCGTGCATTGTAGGTGTTGGCGCCCATGCGCGCGAAAAGCCGACAAAATATATAGATATGTGGACGCTTGGTGTAGACGCGCTGCTCAGAGGCTACGAGATGTACCAGAGGCCCTCGGCGGGCGCCACCTCGAACCCCATCGAGCGCTCGAGCGAAAGCGACGCCTCGTTGTCCGGCCAGACGGCGGCCCAGGGCGTGTCGCCGCGGGCGATCGTCTGGGCGAGCTTGGCGGCAGCGAGCGTGCTCCCCCACCCCTTGCGTCGCGACCCCTCGAAGACCTCGAGCATGCCCATCGAGCCGTCCGGGTGTTCCCCGACAAAGCCCACGATGCGGCCGTCCTCGAAGCCGCCGAGAAACGCCCCCGCCTCGAGCAGCTCCTCGAGCTCGCCGGGGGCGAGGTACTCGGGATGGGCGTAGTGCTCGAGGATGACGCCGGCATAGGCCGTCGTGAGCGGGCGCACGTCACGCGTCGCGTCGATCTTGGGCGCCTCGCCGCGCCACGTCACCAGGTGGCAGGGGCGCGGGGAGCCGCCGACGGCGCGGGCGGCGTCGCGGGCCGTCCGGCGATCGCCGCACAGGCACACCACGCCGCGCGAGCCCAGGCAGGTGAGCGCCCGGCGCAGGGTGGCCCGACCCGTCGCCCACGCGAGGGTCTCGCCCCCCGGAAGCCCGAGCACGACGGCGCCCTTGTCGGCGAGAAGGACCTCGCCCAGGCCGCGGCGCAGCGCCTCGACGACGGGCAGGGCGCCCTCGCCGGCCCGCCGGGCGATGGCCAGGGCGAGCGTCCGGCGCTGCTCGGGGCGCACGGCGGTGGCGTCCACGACAAACGAGAGCCGCTCCGCGAGCATCCGCTGCCCCTCGGGGCCCGGATGGTCGGAGCCGTCCGCGAGCAGCTCCGGCAGCGCCTCGGCGTCGAGCAGCGCCGCGCCGTCGACGAGCCGCATCTGCGGGTGGCGGCGCACGGCCGTCTCGATGAGAGCGTCCACCTCGCCGGCGCAGCTGCGCGGGTGCGTGGGATAGAGCTCCTCGGCGTGCGGCAGCGGCGTGAGCACCCACGTCGGGACCTCGGGCCAGGCTTCGGAGACCTCGTAGAGGTAGGCGAGGATCTCACGCCCCACGCGCGAGGCCTGACAGGGCTCGTAGCGGTAGTTCTCGCCAAGCTCCACGACGATCGCCTCGGGACGCGCGACCTCGGAGAGGCCCGCGAGCGAGCCGGGCTGGAAGACCTGTCCGCCCACGCCCTGGTTGAGGAGGTCGAGGTCGAGATGGGCGGCGAGCCGGGCGGTCCAGGAGCGCCCGGGGTCGCACGAGACGAAGCCCTGCGCGATCGAGTCGCCGAGCACGAGCAGCTGCCCGCGCTCCGGTACGGGCTCGAGGTAGGTGCCGTCGGCGCGGACCTCGCGCACGGCGCAGGAGGAGAGGCAGGGCAGCCAGACGCGCACGCGATGGGGCTCCCCCATGCCGGGAAGCGGGATGCGCACGAGCCCCGGCTCCGGGGCGGCGTCCGGGTCGTCGAGGGCAAACTCGACGAGGTCGTTCTCGTCCGGTGTCATGAGCGGGAGGTGACGGCCGTCGACGTCTGCCGAGACGCCGTCGAAGGGCGGCGTGGGGCCGCCCTCGTGGCGCGCCGCGTCGTCGAGCACAGCCTGCGCGCCCTTGGGGACCGCATCCACGCGCACCTCGACGGCCACGCGCGTGGCGTCGGTCGAGAACTCGAGGCAGACGCCCGAGGTGCAGGCCGCCATGCTCCGATAGAGCCCGGGATGCCACGCGCGGACGCTCCCGAGTGCCCTGAGCTGGTCGACGGTGAATCTGATCGGACGGACCCAGCCGCCCTTCTCGGCGGCGGTGTCGATGGCGCCGTGCAGCAGGTCCGCGGCACGCGCGCTGATGGCGAGGTTCATATGGTCCCTCTGCGTCTAGAGTGCGTTTCTGGCCAGAACATTGTACACATGCCGGCCGCAACGGGTGAGCTCGGCGCTCACTCCCCCTCGCGCACGGGCTCGTAGAACGCCTTGGCGTCGTCGAGGCGCAGCACGAGCACCTGCCCGAGCCCGGCCCCGCCCGCGGCGCAGCAGTCGATGTCCCAGCGGTCGCCCCCCACGCGCACCATGCGCGCCAGGCCGTCCTCGCCGATCGGGTCGCGGTCGAGGTCGTGCGCCATGCGCTCGAGATAGGGCGTCGGCGTGTGGCCCGCCACGATCACCGGTCCGTCGCCGCGCTCGCCGGCGAGGCCGGTGGGCGCCCCCCAGAACTCCTCGCGAATCCAGGTGAGGTCCTCGGGGTCCTGGGCGGAGAGATACTCCGCCGCGCTTCGCTCGTCCCAGAGCTCCGGCACGGGCGCGGAGAGCCGCACCCCCGCGTGGACGAGCAGGTAGCGACGGTCCCTCACGACCGTCTGGGCCCAGCGCGACAGGGAGCGCACCCATGCCACGAGCTCGTCCGCCTCGTCGTCGGTCAGCTCCGCGAGCCCCGACGAGGTCTTGGCGCCCCCGTTGATCCCCCAGTTCATGGTCGCGAGCGGGTCGCCGGGACTGTCCAGGCACGAAATCATGAGGTCCTCGTGGTTGCCCATGAGCGCGCACACGTTGGGGAGCTCCCGGCACACGCGCAGGACGCCCACCGGGTCCGGGCCTCGATCGATCATATCCCCCAGGCAGAAGAAGCGGTCCTCACTCGAGGGCGAGACGCGCATGAGCGCGCGCTCGAGCGTCGCGCGGTGGCCGTGCACGTCCGAGAAGACGTATGTGGACATCTGCGACCCTCCCTCGCTCCTCGCGTCGCGCCCCCTTGCGGGCGCACCGTCCTTCTCAGCCTAGCACCTCGCCGCGAGGCACGCCGCCCCGGCACGGGCGAGCGGCGCCTGCGGGCCACGAGACGGTCTATCCGCGCCGCGCGCGCCGGCCCGCGCGCAGCCGGCGCAGCCGCCAGGCGCCCTGCGAGCCGATCTCGACCACGTGCCCCGGGAGGCGCTCCTCCCCCGCCCGGCGCACCACGTCCACGATCTGGTCCATGGTCTTCTCGAGGCGCGCCTTCTTGAGCCGACACTCCCACACCACGACGACGGTCCAGCCCTCGGCGACGAGCTCGGCGCGCACGCGGGCGTCCCGCGCGCGGTTGCGCTCGAACTTTGCCTCCCAGAACTCCGCGTGCGTCTTGGGCCTCGAGGGGGAGCAGAAGGGGCAGCGGTGCCAGAAGCACCCGTTGATCAGGATGGCCACGCGCCGGCCGGGAAAGCACACGTCCGGGCGGCCGGGGATCTTCCAGTGGAGCCGGTAGCCCGTCAGCCCCGCCTCGCGCAGCGCGGCGCGGACCTTGAGCTCGGGTCCCGTGTTCTTGCTCCTGTTGGCCTGCATGACGTGGCGCGTCGCCTCCGACGAGGCGGCGGGGGTCCCCGGGCGCGGGGACGCTACCACGCGGGGGCCTCGTCCGGCTCGGTCGGCGCGCCCTCGAAGTTGAGGTCGCGCGTGAGCTCGCGGGAGGCGGCCAGGTCAAAGCCGTCCGAGAAGAGCTCGTCGATGGTCGGCAGGACGCGGGCGCGGGCGGCGTCGAAGAGGTCCCAGAAGCCCGCCGTGGAGACCTGGCCCGTGAAGGGGTTGGCCCAGGGCGCGTGCCCCCGGTTGTCGAAGTCCGAGACGTCCTCCGGGCGGGCGCGGTGCGACATGCAGCTCACCAGCGAGTAGGGGCTTCTCGTCACCGCGCGCTCGAGGGTCGCCAGGACGGAGCGCTTGCGACCCGAGGGAGAGTCAAAGACGCGCTGGGCGAGGCGGAACTCGACGACGCCCGTGGAGAAGGTGCGAGGGTCGATCGCCCGCCCGAAGACCCACAGCGCCACGTAGAAGTAGACCTTGTCGACGGCGGCGAGCACGTCGCGCGACGCCTGGAGCACGCGCTCGTGGGGACGCCAGCGCTCGACGGTCTTGTCCGTGAGCGCGTGCAGCGCCATCTCGTCGAAGTCGCGCTCGATCTCCATGTGGACGCTCGACGCGGCATCCTCGTCGAGGCCGGGCACGCCGGCCGAGGTGAGGCCGTTTTGCCAGTAGTAGACGAAGGGGTGCATCGTGGAGTCGAGCAGCCAGTGGCAGGCAAATCCCGCCACGTAGGCGCGTGCGAGCTGGCGCTCGTGGCCCTCCAGGCGCAGCGCCGCCTCGCGCATGGCAACGAGAAGCGCCGCCGAGCTGCACTCGTGCAGGGCGCCGCCCAAAGGCGACCACTTGCGCATCAGCGGGTCGACTCTCAGATAGAAGAGCGGGTCAGGGCCCTGGTTTCCCAGCAGGAACGCGTCGCGCTCGCCCACGGAGCGCAGGCCGAGCAGGTCGGTGACGTCCTCGAGGACGCCTCGTCCAAAGAGGTCGTGCGTGAGAATCGCAGGCATGGCGTTCCCTTCGTCGTTGGCTTCCCCGATTATGCCACTGAGCGTGCCGGTGGGAGCCGGTTGATTGGCCGCGGCCCCCGACGAGGCGCCCTTCTCGCCTCCCGTTGCACGTTTACCCACTTCTTACCGCTGAGCGACCCCGCGCTCGCCTACCATAGACACGTTGCGTCACCGCGGAAAGGAACCACATGGCACATCAGAAGATGACAAAGGCCGAGAAGAGCTGGATCGTCTATGACGTGGGCAACTCCGCGCTCGTCCTTCTCGCCACGAGCGTCATTCCCATCTACTTCTCGTCGCTTGCGCCCGAGGGCGGGGTGGTCGTGGCCTGGAGCTACGCCGAGACCGTCGCCTCGCTGATCATCGCGCTGCTCATGCCCATCCTGGGCTCGATCGCCGACATGCAGGGCATGAAGAAGAAGTTCATCGTGGGCTGCGTGGGCACGGGCGTGGTGGCCACCGTGGCCATGGGCTTTGTCACCGCGGCGATGGCGTTTCTCGTGGTCTACGTGATCTCGTCGGTGGCGCTCAACTCCTCGATGGTCTTCTACGACGCGCTGCTCGTGGACACCACCACCGACGAGCGCATGGACGAGATCTCATCGGCGGGCTACGCCTGGGGCTACATCGGCAGCTGCGTGCCGTTCATCGCGTGCCTGGGCGTAGTCTTGGGCTATGAGAGCCTGGGCATCACGCTGCAGACGGCCATGCAGATCGCGTTTGTCATCACCGCGGCGTGGTGGGCGGTCTTCACCGTGCCGCTGCTCAAGAACGTGCAGCAGCTCCACTTCAAGCCGCGCGAGCCGCACGCCGTCTCCCGCGCCGTGTCCGGCCTGGCCGGTACCCTGCGCGAGATTTGGGCCAACAAGGCCATCCGCTACTACATGATCGCGTACTTCTTCTACATCGACGGCGTGCACACCATCATCAAGCTCTCGACGAGCTACGGCACCGACCTCGGCATCGACTCCACGCAGCTCGTGTTGGCGCTTCTGGTGACGCAGTTCGTGGCCTTCCCGTCCGCGATCATCTACGGGCGCCTCTCCTCCAAGTACGGCACGCGCCGAATGCTTCTGATCGCGATCGCCGCCTACTTTGGCATCACCCTGTTCGCGGCGTTCTTCCTGCGCTCGGCCGTGGAGTTCTGGTTCCTCGCCATCCTGGTGGGCATGTTCCAGGGCGGCATCCAGGCGCTCTCGCGCAGCGAGTTTGGCAAGCTCTGTCCCAAGGAGCGTGCCAACGAGTACTTTGGCTTCTTCGACATCTTTGGCAAGTACGCCGCCATCCTGGGCACCTTCCTCGTGGGCACGTTCACGGCGCTCACCGGAAACTCCAGCATCGGCGTGCTCTCCATCGCGGTGCTGTTTGTCGTGGGCTTCCTCGTGATGACCAAGGTCCCGGAGCGCGCGGCGTAGGCACGTCCGACAATCCGTCCGGAACCCGCACGTTGTCCAAACAGGTGCGGCGTCCGGACGTTTTTCGTGTCCAGACCGTCCGGAACCCGCACGTTCCCAGAATGGGTGCGGCGTCCGGACGGTTCTCACCACCAGACCGTCCGGAACCCGCACGTTCCTGAAACAAGTGTGGCGTCCGGACGTTTTTCGTGTCCAGACCGTCCGGAACCCGCACGTTCTTCTCGACAGATCTAGACGTTGCTCCTGTGCAGCGCGTCCCAGTCGGGAATCATTCTCGTTCCCTCAGGCAGCGCAATCGCCGACCCCCTCTTGGGGACTCCATACTCGTCGAGCAAGGCGGCAAACTCCATCGGGCGCCCCGTCAAACCAAAGCTAAACCTCACCAGGGAAACGTCGTAGAGCGTAAAGCGAGAGCCGCGGATGTTTTCGTCGGAGAGGACCTCGTCGATGTCCCGGCCGCCCATGAGCTCCTCCTCAACGTATTTCCCCCTTCCGTCGAGCTCGCCAAGGATGACGCGGCCGTCAGCACGCACCCAGCAGAAATCGGCGCGATAGGGCTCCCCCGCCTCGACGACGCGCGGAACCTCGACCTGCAGCTCCGGGCGCACGTATCCGAGCAGGAGCATCCGCCCGCGCGCAATGGACTCTCCCCCGTTCTCGCTGCGCGGGTCCGCCCAGGCGAGGTCCGAGAGAGCGCGCTCCACGTTGCGCCGACGAGCCATCATCGACTGCGCATAGTCCTCGAACGCGTCCTTACCGACCAATCCCGTCCTAAGCGCGGAATCGATGATGCCCAGGCCACGAGGAAAGTCGGTCCACCTCAGACAGTCGAGGACCGTCTGTTGCGGAGAGGTCACCCTCAGCCCGCCCACCTCCTCGACGCCCTCGCGCGGATCGAGCACCGGATGGCGCGCCACCGCCCCGCCGTCCGACCCGCACTGCTTTGGAAGTGTCGCCACATGGGTGCGCCCCACCAGCGTGTCGGAGACGTCCACGCCATAGGCGAGCGCGGCGGGCGGCCCGCAAAAGGTCCACGTTGGGTGCGCGACCTGCAGCCCCCGTGCAATCCACAGAGCCCGCTCGGAAGACGCGAGGCTCGACCATTCCCGCGCATCGGCAAAGAGCCCGCGGACGGGAGACACCGCCGCACCGGAGGACACCCTACGCGAGAGGGCCCGTCGGACGGCGTCGACGTCATCGCCCCGCGGCACGTAGCAGACGCCCTTATCCGCCGCCCCCTCCAGCAGGTCGGTAATCCTCGCGTCCACGGCACGACTCATGAGATTCCCTTCGACGTAACGTTTGTGGGAACGCATTGTCGCGGAAAGCCAGTGGCGATGTTGTATCACATATATAACTGTTTTATAAGTGATGAATATTATTGCGGAGAGAGTTAATTTCCCAAGCTTGCCGCCCCATGGGGCTTGCCGTCAGCGAACGGTATGTCCTGCGTAACCTTCGCAAACGGTAGTTTGACCCGGTGAGCGGCAGGCGGGCGAGAAGAACCTGTGGGAGCCGCGGCCCCCGCGGAAAGGTGCGGCGTCCGGACGGTTTTGGTTCCCAGAACGTCCGAAACCCGCACGTTGTTTGAGTGGGTGCGGCGTCCGGACGGTTCTCGTGTCCAGACCGTCCGGAACCCGCACGTTGTTTGAGTGGGTGCGGCGTCCGGACGGTTTTGGTTCCCAGAACGTCCGGACGCCGCACGCAAGAACAAAGGACCAGCCGAGAAGAACGGCAGCCCCGCGACCTACGCCAGGCGGTCGAGGATCTTCTCGAGGCGGTCGCAGGCCTCGTCGACCTCCTCGCGGGTGATCACGAGCGGCGGCAGGAAGCGCAGGATGGAGTCGCCGATGTGGTTCATGACCAGGCCCTCGGCCAGGCCCTCCTCGACGGCTCGCTCCGCGACGGGCGCGTCGAGCTGGGCGCCGCGCATGAGGCCGTGGCCGCGGCACTCCTCGACATGGTGCATCGCGGTGAGGCGGTGGCGCAGGTGGCGCCCGACGGAGAGCACGTGCTCGCCGATCTCGCGGTCGACGAGCTCCTTGACCGTGGCGAGGCCCGCGGCGCACGCGAGGTTGTTCCCGCCGAACGTGGAACCGTGGTCGCCGGGGGCAAACAGGTCAGCCACCTCGGAGCGGGCGGCGAAGGCGCCCATGGGGAAGCCGTCGGCGATGCCCTTTGCCATGGTCACGATGTCCGGCTCGATCTCGGAGCGCTGGTAGCAGAAGGGCGAGCCGCAGCGATAGAAGCCCGTCTGGACCTCGTCGCAGATCATGAGAATGCCCTTCTCGCGGCAGAGATCACGAACGTCGCGCAGGTAGTCGTAGTTGGCGTTCCAGACGCCGCCCTCGCCCTGCACGCACTCGAGCATGACCGCGCAGACGCTGCCGCGCTCGACGCGCTCGCGCAGCGCGTAGATGTCGTTCAGGGGCAGCGCGACAAAGCCCTCCGGCAGCGGTCGGAAGCTGCGGTGGAACTTGTCCTGCCCGGTGGCCGCGAGCGTCGCGAGCGTGCGGCCGTGGAAGCTCTGTCGGGCAGTCACGATGACCGCGGCGCCGTCGAGGTTGACCTCGCCCCAGCGGCGCGCGAGCTTGATCGCGCCCTCGTTGGCCTCGGCGCCGGAGTTGGCGAAGAAGGTCTTCCAGCGGGTGCCCGTGGAGCCCACGACGTGCCCGCCCTCGTCGGTCGTGGTGGAGAGCATGGTGGAGAGGGCGGCCGCCAGGTGCACGCGGTTCTCGTCGTAGAAGTAGTTGCTCGTCTGCCAGACGCGGTCGAGCTGCTCGGCGATCGCCTGCCTCACGGCGGGGTTGGCGTGGCCCACGCTCGCGCAGCCGATGCCGCCGAGAAGGTCGATGTACTCCTTGCCCGTGGAGTCCACGAGCGTCGCGTCGTGCCCGGAGACGAACTCCACGGGGTAGCGGGAGTACGTCGGCATGACGTAGGTGGCGTCAGCCTTGGCGACCCGGTCCTCAACGGTGGAAAAGACGGACGTGCTGTCGTTCTTCTCGTCGGTCATGAGGCATCCTCTCCTAGGACTCGTCCTGTGTGAACATGGTACCGCAGCCTGCGTCGGTGAAGATCTCAAGAAGCAGGGAGTGCGGGAAGGTTCCGTTGAGAATGACCACCTCGGAGACGCCGGCGTCGAGCGCCTCGGAGATGGAGCGGATCTTGGGCAGCATGCCTCCGTCGAGCCGCCCGGAGGCGAGAAGCTCGTGGGTCTCGGTGCGCGAGAGGCTCTGGATGAGGGAGTCCTCGTCGGAGACGTCGGCGAGCAGGCCGTCGACGTCGGTGAGGTAGATGAGCTTGTCGGCACCCATCGCCTCGGCGATCTTGCCGGCGGCGACGTCGGCGTTGATGTTGTAGAACCCGTCCGGGGCGCAGCCCACGGTGGCGACCACGGGGATGTAGCCGTCCTCGAGGATGGTCTCGATGAGGCTCGTGTCCACCTCGCGGATGCGGCCCACGCGCCCGAGCTCCGGGTCGATGACCTCGGCCTTGAGGGTCTTGCCGTCCGCGCCCGAGATGCCCACGGCGTTGTGGCCGTACTCGTTGAGCGCCCAGACGAGGTCCTGGTTGACCTTGCCCACGAGCACCTCGCGCACGGCCTCCATCGTGGCGTCGTCGGTCACGCGCAGACCGTCCTTGAACTGCACGGGCAGGCCGAGCGCCTTGACGTGCGCGTTGATGGCCTTGCCGCCGCCGTGCACGAGCACGATGCGGATGCCCAGGAGCTTGAGCATCTCGATGTCGGCCACCACCTGACGACAGAGCTCGGGGTCCTCCATGGCCGAGCCGCCGTACTTGATGACGAAGGTCTTGCCGGTCATCCGGTGAATCCAGGGCAGCGCCTCGTTCAGCACGTCGACCTTCGAGGCCGCTGCGTCGCGCTGCTGCTTGTCGCGCTGTAGCATGTCAACTCCAATCTGGCGAGAAGAACACGAACCTGTCCGAGGCGGGATGGGGCCCGGGCGAGAAGATCCGGCGCTCAAACAGTCCTCGGCGCAAAGGGCGCGCCTGCGGAACTCGCGGCGGACCTTCTCGCCCGGGCCCTCCGCACGCGAATCGGTCCTCAGGAGGGCGGGATGGGGAGGTCCCGCCGCGAGTTCTTGCCGAGCGTCCTTCTCGGCAAGCTGTTTGAGCGCCGGGGCCTCCCCATCCCGCCCGGTCGGGTCAAACTAGGTGCGGTAGTCGCCGTTGATCGTGACGTAGTCGTGGGTGAGGTCGCAGGTCCAGACGCGCGTCGCGGCCTCGCCCATTCCCAGGTCAATCGTGATGTCGATCTCGGGAGCCTCGAAGCGGCGCAGCATGTCGTCCTCGTCCATCGGCACGGTGAGGCCCGCGCGACACACGGGGACGCCCATGAAGTCGATGTCGACGCGCTCCTGGTCGAAGGGCACGCCGCACTTGCCGGCGGCGGCAGCCACGCGGCCCCAGTTGGCGTCGTGGCCAAAGATGGCGGTCTTGACCAGCGGCGAGTTGGCGATCGAGCGCGCCACGACGTCCGCTTCCGCGTCGTCGGCGGCGCCCGTAACGTAGACGGTGACGAGCTTGCTCGCGCCCTCGCCGTCGGCCGCGATCTTGCGGGCCAGGTCCACGGCTGCCACTCGCACGGCAGCTGCGACCTGCGCAAACGCCGGATGGTCGCAATCGATTTGCTCGCCGCCCGCACCTCCGGTGGCGAGCAGGAAGGCGGAGTCGTTGGTCGAGGTGTCGGAGTCCACGGTCACCTTGTTGAACGAGACGCGCACGGCGCCGAGAAGGGCCTCGCGCGCCGCCTCGGCCGTGAGCGGGGCGTCGGTGGTGAGCACCGCGAGCATCGTGGCCATGTTGGGCTGGATCATGCCCGAGCCCTTGACGAAGCCGCCCACGTGGAAGGGGCGCGGCGCGCCCGCGCGCTGCGGGAGCTCGCCCGCCACCGAGACCTCCTTGGACACGGTGTCGGTGGTCATGACCGCGCAGGCGGCGTCGTGCGCGGCGGCCGGCATCGAGGCGAGCGAGGCCACGGCAGCCGGGACACCGGCCTCGTAGGGAGCAAAGGGCAGCGGCACGCCGATGACGCCCGTGGAGGCCACGAGCACGTCCTCGGGCGCGCAGGCGAGCTCGCCCGCCACGTAGGCGCAGGCGCGCTCGGCGCAGGCGAGGCCGGGCTCGCCCGTCGCGGCGTTGGCGTTGCCGGAGTTGAGGACGATCGCGCGGGCGCGACCGTCCGCGACGTGCGCGCGGCTCACCGTGACGGGAGCCGCGCAGAAGCGGTTGGTGGTGAAGGTCGCGGCGGCCACGCAGGGCTCGTCGGCGACGACGAGCGCGAGGTCGAGGCGCGCGGGGTTGCGGCGAAATCCCGCCGAGACGCCCGCGGCGCGGATGCCGGCGGCGGCGCAGACGCCGCCCTCGCAGGGAACGAGCCCGCAGGCCTCGGGCGTGTCGGGCACGACCGGGACCGCGAGCGGCGCAAAGTCAGACATGGGGCTCTTCTCCGTTTCAGGCCCGCCCGCAGGCGGGCTCCGAGGCTAGACGAGGGGCGCCGGGGCGAGGAGCCCGGCGGTCTCGGGAAGGCCCAGCACCACGTTGGCGCACTGGACGGCCTGGGCGGCCGCCCCCTTCCCGAGGTTGTCGATCGCGCACGAGGCGACGATCGTGCGTCGTCGTCGCGCGTCGAGGGCAACGCCCACCTGGGCTCGCGCGGTGCCAAAGACCGAGGAGGTCGCGGGCATGGAGCCGGCCGGCAAGGTCGTGACCAGTGGCTCGTTTGCATAGGCGCGCTCGTAGGCAGCCTGGACGTCCCCTGCGGTCACGCCGTCGGCCGCCTCGAGGTAGACCGTGGAGAGCAGCCCCCGCGTGAGCGGCGCGAGGTGCGGCGTGAAGACCACGGACATCTCACGGCCGGCAACGTCGGTGAGGGTCTGCTCGATCTCGGGCGTGTGACGGTGTCTGGCCACGCCGTAGGCCTCCACGGACTCGTTGGCGTGGCAGTAATGGGTGCGCGGGGTGCATCCGCGGCCCGCGCCGGAGACGCCGGAGATGGCGTCTGCGATCACGAGGTCGCCGGTCGCGAGCCCCGCGGCGAGCGCGGGCGCGGCGGCGAGGGCTGTGGCCGTGGGATAGCAGCCCGGAACGGCCACGAGCACGGCCTGGCCCGCGGCGCGGCGCGCGGCGAGGCCGGCGAGCCCGTCGCGGAAGAGCTCCGGCAGGCCGTAGACGGTACGTCCGAGCAGCTCGGGGCTCGTGTGCGGGGTGGCGTACCAGTCCTGGTAGACCGCGGCGTCGCGCAGGCGGTAGTCGGCCGAGAGGTCGAGCACGGTCACGCCGCGCGCGAGCAGCTCGGGCGTGAGCGCGAGGCTCGCGGTGTGGGGGACGGCGAGAAACGCGACGTCGGCCGCCGCAGCGATGGCGTCGGGCTCCGGCAGCGACAGCACGAGGTCGCAGGCGCCCGCAAAGGCCGGATAGACCGCGTCGAGGTGCGTGCCAGCCTCCTTGCGGTCCGTGGCCATGGTCAGCTCGAGGTCGGGGTGACCCAGGATGAGGCGACAGGCCTCGATGCCCGCGTAGCCCGTTGCCCCCACGACGCACGCCCTGATGCTTCCCATGCTCCCACGTCCTTCTCGACGGCCTTTTTTCACGCACTCTACGGAGCGCCCCCGCGGCTGTCAACGAGGTGACATGTGCCGGACACACTTAGCGAGGCCGCAACGAGAGCCCCCGGGAGGGTATGTACACTGCGCATAGTGGTTGTGTACACCATCCGAGTTCGGACTAATCATGTTTTAGCAGGTCAGAGGCTTGCCGAGAAGAACGTGAAGACCGGGAAGTGTACACACCCTAGCAGGGGGGCGCACCTGCCCCTCACGGGACGCGAAGCGCAGCTACGCCCGAGAGAGCCCGCGCAAGAAGTGCGCGACCGCGACGGCCCCGGGATCGGCGGTCCCCCGGCTCGCCTCGCCGAGCTCCCGGGCGGGGCCGAACTTCGCAACCTGGCCCTTGGTCGCCTCGGCGCCCGCCTCCGCGGCGTCCGCCACGTCATCGAGCAGGTCGAGCTCGTCGCCCCCGCAGGCCGCCGCGGCGTCCCCGGCGGCGGCGAAGGCGTCCACCAGCGTCTTGTCGCCCGCACGGGCCTCGGTGGCCGCCATGAGTCGGCTCGTGGCGCAGGAGAACATTTCCTTGAGCTCGTCGACGGAGGCCTCGTCGCCCACCGGGGCGGCCTCCTGAAGGCCGTCGAGCCAGGCGTGCCAGAGCGGCGCGGCGGCTCCATCCAGCCGCATGACCGCCATGGCGACGTCGTCAAAGAGCTCCTGCACGCCGCCCTCGGAGGACACCACGGCCTGGCTCACCACGGAGGCCACCGTGACCATCGTCTCGCCGAGGTCGCCGTCGCCGAGGCGCGCGTCCAGGGCGGCGAGCTCCTCCTCCGCCATGATCACGTCCGTGCAGGCATGGATCATCCGCAGCGCAAGCTCTTCTCGCCTCATGGTCCCTCCCCCTCGAGCAGGAACTACCTGCACCGATTGTAGGAGGGAGCGGGCGCGCGGGAGGGGTGCGGGCGCGCGGGCGGCGCGGCCCCTCGGCCAGCGGCGCCCCTGCCGGGGAAGTGCGCCCTACGCGGCGTCGTCGACGCCCAGGCGCTCGGCGGTCTCCCCCTTGATCCAGAGGGTGTCCACGTCGCGCGAGACGAACTCGCGCCCGCTGTCCTCGAGCACGTGGACCTCGGTGCTGTCGACCGGCAGCTCGAAGAGGTTGTTCTCGTAGTCCACGACCTCGTAGTTGCCACCGTTTAGAGAGACGCTGCGCACCTCGCGAGCGTCGGCCTCCACGCCCTCGGGATGGTTGCCGTCGCACGAGTTCAGACCCAGCGCCCCGCCCGCGACGAGCACGCCCGCGATCACGACGCCCGCGACGATGCGCCCGACTTTTCCGGCCATAGGGAGCCCCCTTCCCCGTCTCTTTACGAGAGGATCCTCATCTTGGCGAGCGCGCGGCTGAGCTCGAGGTAGCTCACGCCCGCGCCGGCAAGCGACGACAGGCAGATCGGCACCGGCATCCGGTCGCGCGCGGCGATAGGCCGCAGCACGCAGCCCTCAAACGGCGCCAGAAACTCCCCGCCCACGACAAGGCTCAGCCCGCCGCGCTCGTGCAGGAACTCGCCATAGGACTCCCCGTCGACGATCTCCACGAGCTCCGAGGTCATTCCGCGCGCGGCGTAGGCGCGGCACACCGCGTCGTTGTAGTGGTCAAAGCCCGGGTAGAGCAGCACCGGGCAGGTATTGATGTCATCGAGCGTGAGCTCGGACTTTGCGGCGAGCGGGTTCTCCGCGGACATGACGACCATGGGGCTCATGACGCCCAGGCTCCCGCACACGATGCCCTCGCCCTGCTGCGGTCCGAGGGTAATGAGGGCCCAGAAGCGCCCGGAGCGCAGCTCGTCCACGCACGACTCGGCGGAGGTGAGCAGGACGTCCGTGGCGCAGCCCAGCGCCCGCGCGGTCACGGTCTTGATCAGCGAGCAGAACCGCTCGACCCCCGTGAACGCCGGGACGCAGAAGCCAATGACGAAGTGGCCCGCGGGCTCGCCCGCGCTGCGGGCTCGAACGTGCACGAAGCGCTCGAGCGCGTCGAACTCGGCGAGCACCTTGTCCGCCCGCGCACCGAAGGCCTCCCCCAGCGGGGTGGGGTTCACCCCGGAGCTCGTGCGGATGAAGAGCGGCGCGCCGACCTCGCCCTCGAGCTCGGACATCGCCTTGGAGACCGCCTGGACCGACACCCCCTCGCATGCCGCCGCGGATGAGAAGCTGCCGGTGGAGAGTATGGCCGTGACATACCTGAGCTGCTTGATGTTCACGGACGATTCTCCTTTTTTTCGGCGCGACGACACACGGACGGTTGTAAGTTTCTCACACGCGTCCCGCGGTCACACCCCGGTGGCCCCATCCTCAAGAGGTAGTTAAGGATGTGTTTCGACGCCGGGCACGGGGCGCGGCCGCAGAGAAGGGCATAACCATACCCCTCCCCCCGACAGCAGCCGCACGGTCGTGCGCTACACTCTCTAGGCAAGGGGGAGGACAAGAACATGGACATCAACCAGATCGCACAGATGGCAGGGGTCTCGCGCGCCACGGTGTCGCGCTACCTCAACGACGGCTACGTCAGCCAGGAGAAGCGCGCCGCCATCCGCCGCGTCATCGAGAAGACCGGCTACGTGCCGTCGCGCCAGGCCAAGACCCTGCGCACCGGCAAGACCAACGTCGTGGGCGTCATCATCCCCAAGATCAACTCCGCCTCGGTGAGCCGCATGGTCGCGGGCATCACGCTCGTGCTCAACGAGGCCGGGTACCAGGTCCTTCTCGCCAACACGGACAACGACGAGGCGCGCGAGGTCGAGTTCTTGCGCCTCTTTTCCGAGAAGAACCAGGTGGACGGCGTCATCCTCATCGCCACCGTCATCACCGACGAGCACCGCGAGGCCATCGCCGCCCTGCCCGTGCCGATCGTGGTGCTCGGCCAGAACGTCGACCTCTGCTCCTGCGTCTACCAGGACGACTACGAGGCCATGCGCGGGGTTGCCGCCGTCGCGCTGCGCGGCGCGGCGCGGCCCGCCTACATCGGCGTCTTCGAGGAGGACGTCGCCGTCGGCCACGAGCGTCGGCGCGGCTTTCTCGACGCGTGCACCGAGGCCGGGATCGAGGTCCCCGAGCGCGCGATGCGCGTGGCGGAGTTCACGGTGGACTCCGGCTACGAGCAGGCCGAGGCGCTGCTCGAGGCGTATCCCGAGCTCGACGCCATCGTCTGCGCCACCGACGCCATCGCCTACGGCACGCTCGCCTGCCTGCGCGAGCACGGCCGCGCCGTCCCGGGCGACGTCATCGTGACGGGCATCGATGACGCCGAGATCTCCCAGATCGTCACGCCCACGCTGACCACGGCCCACCTCCACTACAAGACCTCCGGCGTCGAGACCGCCCGGATGCTCGTGGGCATCATGACCGGCGACGACTCCATCGGCCGCGAGCTCAAGATGGGCTTTGAGGTCGTGACGAGAAACTCCACGCGCTAGCGGCGGGCAACGGGCCCGCGCCCTTCTCGGCCATCCTCCCCTGGCTGCGTAACATGCATAGTTCCGTTAGCTTTTATATATCCGCAGATCGGAAATTGGCATTTCCGGAACTGTGCATGTTAACGCGCGTCCCCACTTCCCAGCGCGGCGAGAAGGACCGCGCGCCAGCGCTCCGTGAGGCGCGGCAGCGACCACGCCGCGTTGGCCGGGCTCGTCGAGGGCAGGACCTCGGCCGGCATGCCCGTGACCGGCTCGAGCCAGCGGCGGTAGAGGCGCCCCGCGGTGGCGCCGTTGCACAGGACCGCCCCGATCGGCGCCGCGCCCGTGATGCGCGCGACGTCGGCGGGCACCACGTTGCGGATGGAGGCGTCGCTCGAGCCGCGCACGTCGCAGGACTCGATCACGTCCCAGAGCGCGACGCCGTGGCGCAGCAGCAGCGCGCGCTTGGCCGCAATGTCACCGTCCGCCGGCGCGCCCTCCCCCAGCACCGCCGCCATGACCTGCCAGAAACGGTTGCGCGGGTTGCCGTAGTAGAAGCTGTTCTCGCGCGAGAGCACCGAGGGAAACGAGCCCAGCACGAGCACGCGGCTGCGCTCGTCGAAGACCGGGTCGAACCCGTGGGATATGCGCTGGTAGTCTGCCATGGGGCCATGGTAGCGCGCTCGGCACCGGTTTGCTACCATCCGCCGAGACGTCCCTGCGCGCTCGGCGAGTTTTCCCTGCCGCACGCCCGTCCGCGCGCCTAAGGTTTATCGTGTCGGGAACTCGCCTCGCCCCCGAGAGGAACCCCCATGCACGAGCTACCTTGCGACATCACGGACCCCTTGGGGCTGCACGTGCAGCTCGCAGTGCTGCTTGCCAGCGAGGCGGGACGGTGGCGCAGCCGCGTGACGCTGGAGCACGCGGGACGCACCGTGGATGCCAAGCAGGTGCTCGAGCTCATGATGCTCGGCGTGCGCCCGGGCGAGCACGTCGTCGTGCGCGTGGACGGCGCCGACGAGTCCACCGCCTCGCGCGCGATCGGCGACATCCTCAAGACGTTCTAGGGCATCCCGCGAACGCCGCGGGCCCACCCGCCGAAGAGCCGCGCCCTAGCCCCTGACCCGGGCCTCGAAGCGCTTGTAGATCGCCCCGCCCGCAGCCGCGAGGGCCACCGCCACGACGACCGACGCCGCCGCCACCCCGTAGTCGCCGCTCCCGAAGGCGGAGGCCGCGACCGTCGAGGTCACGATCGAGGGGATGCGCCCGAGCGTGGTGATGGCGAGCACGGCCGGGAAGCGCATGCTCGTGAGGCCGGCGAAGTACGTGAGGAAGTCCTTGGGCGTGCCGGGGATGAGAAACACGACGAGCATCACGAGCTCGAGCTTGCGCGTGTCGTGCAGCCAGGCAAAGCGGTCGAGGTGGCTGCGGTCGAAGAAGAGTCCCACGAGCGACCAGCCCCAGCGCCGCACCGCCCAGTAGATGACGCTCGATGCCGCGGCGCTCGCCGCCATGCACACGAGCGTCCCCTCGACAAAGCCAAAGGCATAGCCGGCGGCGAGCTCCACGGGCTCCCCCGGGAGAAACGCGAGGGCGATCTGCAGGGCGTTGACGCCGCCGACCGCAAGACGCGACAGCACGGCGTGGTCCGCCACGAAGGCGCGCACGGCGGCCGGGTCGGACGCCCATGCGTAGACCTCGGGCATCCACCGCGCACAGCACACGGCGAGCACCGCGGCCACCGCCACGAGCGCCGCGATCACGCGGGCGCGACGGCGCGCGAGGCTTGTCTCGTCGTGGTTCTTCTCGCCCATGTGCCTCCCTTCGTCACAGCCATTGTGCCATGGCCCCCGGACAAAAACCCACGCGGCCGCGCGCGCTTGCCGGATGCTTACATCCTGGCGACGTGCGCCAGCAGCGCCAGCTCGAGGCCGCCCAGCACAAGCGAGAACGCAAGGCAGCACAGAAGGATCGTCCGCTCGGATACCGTCTTTGACATGCCCGCCTCCCGTCGCCCCGTCCGTCCGGTGGCGCCGCGCTGCCGAGTCATGAGCGCGGCCGCCCCGGGATGGTGACATTGTCCCAGGGGCGGCCGGGCGGGGCCATCGATTGCGCTTACTGCCAGGTGACGGTTTGGTAAGGTGGCTGGCCGCGGCGAGCGGGCGCGGGACAGGAGCTAGCCGCGGATGACGGAGAGCGCGGCGCGGACGGCCTCGTCCTCGTCGTCGGTGACCATAACGAGGTCGGGGTCGAGCGGCGAGATGTTGCCCGCCGCCGTCACGGTGCCCTCGAGCCACTCCATGAGGCCGTGCCAGTACTCGGAGCCGAAGAGCACCACGGGCACGCGCGTGACCTTGTGGGTCTGCACGAGCGTCAGCAGCTCGAAGGCCTCGTCGAGCGTGCCGAAGCCGCCCGGGAAGATGATGGCGCCGCTCGAGTACTTGACGAACATCGTCTTGCGCACGAAGAAGTACCGGAAGGTCATGCCCAGGTTGACCCACTTGTTGATGCCCTGCTCGTGCGGCAGCTCGATCCCCAGGCCCACGGACTTGCCGCCCGCCTTGGCCGCGCCGCTGTTGGCCGCCTCCATGATGCCGGGGCCGCCGCCGGTGATCACGGCGACGCCCGCCTCGGCGAGCTTGCGGCCCACGTGACGCGCGGCGCGATACATCGGGTCGGTGCGCGACGTGCGGGCCGACCCAAAGACGGTCACGGCCGGCCCCAGCTCCGCGAGCGCGCCAAAGCCGTCGACGAACTCCGCCTGAATACGCAGGACGCGCCACGGGTCCATGTGCAGCCAGTCGGTGGAGTCCTCCGGGGCGAGGAGGTTGCCGGTCGTGGTGTTGTCCGGGATCATCGGCCCGCGCAGGATGACGGGACCGCGGTGGTAGGTCGTGCCGAGGGGCTCGTCGTGCGGGGCGGTGGGGTCGGGGCGCTTCTCGGGACGCTTCTCGTCTGCCATGGTGTCTCCTTCTGTCGGGCGCCCTACGTTACGCGCCCGACGTCAGCTGCGGGTAAGCCGCGCCATAGCCATTGTGTACCCATTTGCGCACGCGCCTGTCGTGCGAGGGCCCGGCGGAGCCGCCCGCGGGAGTCCGCCTCTCGCAAGCGCCTACCCCAGGCCGAGCGCCATCCCCACGAGACGCACGACAAGCGCCACCACCCACGCCACGCCGCACTGCATGGCGACGACCGCCCACATCATGCGCGTGCCCAGCTCGCCCTTCACGGCGGAGACCGCCGCCACGCACGGGGTGTACAGCAGCGTGAACGTCAGGAACGCAAAGGCCGTGAGCGGCGAGAAGAGCGTCGCCAGCCCCGCCGTGGAGCCGCCCATGAGCACCGTGAGCGTGGCCACGACGTTCTCCTTGGCGCCAAAGCCCGCGACGAGCGCGGCGGCAGCCATCCAGTTGCCAAAGCCGAGCGGGGCAAACAGCGGCGCCAGCAGCGTCCCCAGCGCGGCGAGCATGCTCTGGGACTGGTCGGCGACCACGTTGAGCCGCACGTCAAAGGTCTGGAGGAACCAGATCACCACGCTCGCCACGAAGATGATCGTGAACGCCTTGGTGGCAAAGCCCTTGGCCTTGTCCCAGGCGAGGCGCGCCACGGTGCGGGGCGCGGGCATGCGGTAGTTGGGGAGCTCCATCACAAACGGCACCGGATCGCCCTTGAAGGCCGTGCCCTTGAGCACGAGCGCCACGAGGATGCCCACCACGATGCCCATGACGTAGAGCCCGATCATCACGAGCGGGGCCGCCTCCGGGAAGAACGCCGCCGAGAAGAGCGCGTAGACCGGCACCTTGGCCGAGCAGCTCATGAACGGCGTGAGCATGACCGTCATCTTGCGGTCGTGCTCGGAGGGCAGGGTGCGCGTGGCCATGATGGCCGGCACCGAGCAGCCAAAGCCGATGAGCATGGGCACGAAGCTTCGGCCGGAGAGACCCAGGCGCCGCAGCAACTTGTCCATCACAAAGGCCACGCGCGCCATGTAGCCGGAGTCCTCGAGAATCGAGAGCAAGATGAAGAGCACCACGATGATCGGCAGGAAGGAGAGCACCGAGCCCACGCCGGCAAAGACGCCATCAATCACGAGGGAGTGCACCACGGGGTTGAGCCCAAAGGCCGTGAGCGCGGCGTCGACCTGTGCCGTCACCCATTCGATGCCCAGGGCGAGGAGGTCGGAGAGCCGCTGGCCGATGACGTCAAACGTGAGCCAGAAGACGAGCGCCATGATGCCGACGAACACCGGGATGGCGGTGTACTTGCCCGTGAGCACGCGGTCCGCCGCGACCGAGCGCGCGTGCTCGCGGCTCTCGTGCGGCTTGACCACGCACTCGGCGCAGACGCCCTCGATGAACGAAAAGCGCATGTCCGCCAGCGCCGCCATGCGGTCGCGGCCGCTCTCCCCCTCCATCTGGCTGATGATGTGCTCCACGGCGTCGAGCTCGTTTTGGTCCAGCCCGAGCGCGCCCATGACGAGGGAGTCGCCCTCGATGAGCTTGGTCGCGGCAAAGCGCACCGGGAGGCCGGCCGCGGCGGCGTGGTCCTCGATGATGTGGCAGATGCCGTGGATGCAGCGGTGCAGGGCGCCATGGT
The DNA here is from genome assembly GCF_002159495.1 of Olsenella sp. An293. Lineage (GTDB taxonomy): Bacteria > Actinomycetota > Coriobacteriia > Coriobacteriales > Atopobiaceae > Thermophilibacter. The sequence continues at coordinate 34,403 of NZ_NFIT01000003.1, read as the reverse complement.
CTGGCCCGTCCGCCGCGCAGAAGTCGACGCGCCCCGGGTGCTCGCGGAAGCGCGCCACGTGCAGCACGTGCTCCACGAGCTCGGAGATGCCCTCCTCGCGCGCGGCGGAGATGGGCACCACGGGGATGCCGAGCGCCGCCTCGAGGCGGTTCACGCTCACCGTGCCGCCGTTGGCCGTGAGCTCGTCCATCATGTTGAGGGCGAGCACCATCGGACGGTCGAGCTCCATGAGCTGCAGCGTCAGGTAGAGGTTGCGCTCGATGTTGGTGGCATCCACGATGTCGATGATCGCGTCCGGCCCCTCCTCGAGGATGAAGCGGCGCGAGACCACCTCCTCGCTCGTGTACGGCGAGAGCGAGTAGATGCCGGGCAGGTCCGTGACCGTGACCTCGGGATGTCCCTTGACCTGGCCGTCCTTACGGTCGACAGTGACGCCCGGGAAGTTGCCCACGTGCTGGTTCGCTCCCGTGAGCGCGTTGAAGAGGGTGGTCTTGCCGCAGTTCTGGTTGCCCGCGAGGGCAAGGCTCAGCGGGCGTCCCTCGGGGATGGCCTTGCCCGCCGCGCGCGGCGCGTACCTCTCGCCGATGGCGGGGTGCGGGGAGGCCTCCAGGCGCTCGCGGGTTCGCGGGGCGTCGTGCATGTCGTGCACGCCCACGAGCGCGATGTGCGCCGCGTCGTCGCGACGAAGCGTGAGCTCGTAGCCGCGCAGGCGAATCTCGAGCGGGTCGCCCATGGGGGCCCGCTTCATCAGCGTGACCTCCACGCCCGGCGTGAGGCCCATGTCCAGGATGTGCTGACGAAGCGACGCCTCGTCGCAGTCCACCGACGCGACGATCGCGTCCTTGCCAATCTCCAGCTCGTCAAGGTTCATGCGAAAGGCCCCTCCCGAAGATTCTTCCGGAGGTCATTGTACCCGAGGCGCGTCGAGCGAGGCGCAATCCCACGGCGCCTTTGGGAGGCTCGTCTGATGCAAAAACGGCCTTCAATCCATATCGAGGCGGCGCGCCGGACAAAATCGCCCTTCGATCCATGGAAAAAGGCGGCCTTATCTTCGCGCAAGGTGAGAGAACTTTAATTCTGTTAGCTCTTGACTTATGCGTCAGAGCCGCGTCGCCTCAAAACGCCCCAAATCACATGGATCGAAGACAACTTTTGCTTTCGCGGGCAGCAAAAAATGGACTGAAGGTCGATTTTGCAGACGTGCGCGAGGCTCGAGCTACCCCCGGACCGCAAACGCGACGCCGAGCGCGCCCGGCCCGCAGTGCGAGGTGATGACGTTGCCCGTCTCGTACCACTCGATCTCCTCAAAGCCCAGGTCGTGCGCATGGTCGGTCGCGAGCGTCTGCACCTGGTCGGGCAGGCCGGGGCTCTTCACGAAGACGATGCGCGCCGGGTCGAAGTCCTCGCGCAGGACGAGATAGTCGATCAGCGCCACGGCGGCCGAGGACATGGAGCCGCGCAGCTTCTTGGTGGCGACGAGCTTGCCCTCGATGAGCTCCACGACGGGCTTGATCTTGAGCAGCGTCGCGCCGAGGAAGGCGGCGTTGGACAGACGCCCGCCGGCACGCAGGTAGCCGAGGTCGCCGGGAAGAAACGCCATGCGCACGCGCGACGCGAGACCCTGCGCGAAGGCGCGCGCCTCGTCGACGGAGGCCTCCGGGCGCTTCCCCACCCAGCGGCTCGTCTCACGCACCACGAGGCCCTGCCCGATGGTCACGTGACGGGTGTCGATGGCCGTCACGTAGTCGCGCCCGGCGGACGCCGCGAGCGCGGACTCCAGCGAGCAGGTGGTGGCGGCGGAGTACGCGAGATGCAGGATCTGCGCCGCAGGGTCCTGCTCGTGAATCCGATCAAAGGCGACCTGGAAGTCATGCGGGGTGCACCCGCTCGTCTTGGGCAGCACGCCGAGCTGACGGCATTGCTCGAGCATCTCGGCGGGCGAGATGGCGCCGTCGTCGATGGTCCGCTCGCCCAGGGAGACGTGCATCGGCACGAGCTCGATGCCCCGCTCGGCCGCCTCGGCGGCGGGGATGTCGCAGCCGGTCTCGGCGGTGATGACGATGTTGGCCATGTCGTTGGCTCCTCTCGGATCGTGCGCTCAGATATGCAAAGTGTAGCCGCGCCCGTCCCGGGCGCGCCCGAGCGGATCGCGCCTTTCGGCGAGCAGTCGTCCTCGCCCCGCTTTCCGCAGACACGACACAACTTGCCGTCCCAAATGTGCGAAGCTATATGGTCGCAGCGGAACAATCAGAGGGAAGGAGGTCCCGTGTATCTCGAGCGCATCAACGGTCCCGAGGACGTCAAGGCCCTCCCCTCCTCCGCGCTTCAGACGCTGTGCGACGAGATTCGCACGGCCATCATCGAGCGCTCCGCGCACGTCGGCGGGCACATGGGGCCCAACCTCGCCGTGGTCGAGCTCACGGTGGCGCTGCACCGCGTCTTCTCGACCCCGCGCGACAAGATCGTCTTCGACGTCTCGCACCAGACCTACGCGCACAAGATGCTCACGGGCCGCGCGCAGGCGTTTCTCGATCCCGCGCGCTACGAGGACGTCTCGGGCTTTTCCAACCCCGGGGAGTCCGAGCACGACCTCTTTGCCATGGGCCACACCTCGACCTCGGTGAGCCTGGCGTGCGGTCTGGCCAGCGCGCGTGACCTCGCGAGCGAGAGGTACGACGTGGTCGCCGTGATCGGCGACGGCTCGCTCTCGGGCGGGCTCGCCTTCGAGGGGCTCGACAACGCGGCCGCCCTCGGCAGCGGCATCATCGTCGTGGTCAACGACAACGAGTGGTCCATCGCGCCCAACCACGGCGGCATCTACCGCAACCTCGCGGAGCTGCGCGCCACGGGCGGGCGGGCGGAGCGCAACGTCTTCCGCTCGCTCGGCTTTGACTACCGCTACCTCGAGAACGGGCACGACGTCGCCGCGCTCGAGGCCGCCCTCGCGGAGCTGCGCGGGTGCGACCATCCCGTGGTCCTGCACGTGCACACCGAGAAGGGCCGCGGCTACGCCCCCGCGCTGGCCGACCCCGAGACCTGGCACCATGCGGCGCCCTTCGACGTGCAGACCGGCCTGCCCGCCGTCCCCGGCGCGAGCGTCGACTACGCGCGCATCACCGGCGAGTTCCTCGTGGGGCACATGGAGGCGGACCAGCGACTCGTGGCCGTGAGCGCGGCGACCCCCTACATCATGGGCTTCACGCCCGAGATGCGCGAGCGCGCCGGAAGGCGCTTCGTCGACGTGGGCATCGCCGAGGAGCACGCCGTCACCTACGTGACGGGCCTCGCCCGCGCGGGCGCCCATCCCGTCCTCGGCGTCTACGCCACCTTCCTCCAGCGCGCCTACGACGAGCTCTGGCACGACCTGTGCCTCAACGCCGGTCTCGCCCCCGCGACCATCCTGGTCTTCGGGGCGTCCGCGTACGGCACGACCGACGCCACGCACCTCGGCTTCTTTGACATCCCCATGCTCGGCGCCATGCCGGGCCTGACCTACCTCGCCCCCACCTGTCGCGAGGAGTACCTCGACATGCTCTCCTGGGCGCTCGCCTACGAGGACGGCCCCGTCGCCATCCGCGTCCCGGTGGCGGACGTCACGTCGCGTCCCGACTTCGAGCGCCCCGAGGGCGGCTATGCACGCGGCTGGGAGGTCGCGCGTCGCGGCTGCGACGTGGCGCTGCTCGCCCTGGGCGACCTCTTCCCGCTGGGCGAGAAGATCGCGGACGCCCTGGCCGCGCGCGGGGTGCGGGCGACGCTCGTGAACCCGCGCCTGGCGACGACCGCCGACGAGGACCTGCTCGGACGGCTTGCCGCGGGGCACCGAGTCATCGTCACGCTCGAGGACGGCATCCTCGAGGGCGGCTTCGGGGAGCGCGTGGCGCGCGCCCTCGCCTGCGATGACGTGCGTGTGCGCTGCTACGGCCTGCCGCACGCCTTCGTGGACCGCTATCAGCCCGACGAGCTCCTCGCCCGCTGCGGCATGACCGTCGAGGGCGTCGTATCAGACGTCCTCGCGCTGCTCGAGGCCTGAGGCGCCCCCTACTCCACCGCATCGGGCTCGACGCCCTCGTCCTTCTCGCTGGCCGCCTGGGCCTCCTCCGCAGCCGCGCGGGCCTCCGCGAACTTGTCCCGCATGGTGGGGTTTTTCCACGTGAGCTTGCGAATGGTAAGCTCGTCGGCCTTCTTGTTGGCCAGACGCAGCTGGTTCTCCGACGAGGTGAGGTTGTCCTTGACCTTCTGGAGGTGCTGGATGGTCTTGTCGATCTCGTCGATCGCGGACTGGAACTTGCGGCTCGCGGCCTCGTAGTTTCTGCCGAACTTGTCCTTGAAGTCCTCGAGCGCGTCCTCGAAGCGCGTGATGTCGATGTTTTGCTGCCGGATGTCCGCGAGCTCTCGCCGATAGTCATGGGCGTTCTCCGCGGCGTTGCGCAGCAGCGTGATCATGGGGATGAAGAACTGCGGACGGATCACGTACATCTTCTCGTACTCGTAGGAGACGTCGACGATGCCGGCGTTGTAGAGCTCGCTCTCGGGCTCGAGCGTCGAGACGAGCACCGCGTACTCGCAGCCCTTGTTGCGACGGTCCTGGTCGAGCTTCTTGAAGAAGTCCGCGTTTCTGTGGCGGCTGCGGGCGGCCGAGGCGTCCTCCTCGCTCTTCATCTCGAACATGATCGAGACGATCTCCACGCCCTCAGGATCTGCCTCCCGGAAGACGTAATCGCCCTTGGAGCCGCCGACGACCTCGTTGTCCTTGTGGAACTCCGCGCCCCGAAACCCCGTGGCGCGCCAGCGGTTGAACTCCATCTCGCAGTGCTGCTCGAGGGTCTCGCCGATGAGCTTGGTCGTGAGGCGCGAGCGCTGGTTGCGCAGGCGCTCGATCTCGTCCTCGCGGTCGCGGATGGTCTGGTCCTTGTAGGCGGCCTGCTCGACGAGCTGCTGGCGCAGCGACGCCTCGACCTGCTCGCGCTCGAGCCTCGCCGCGCTCACCTGCCCCTCGAGCTCGACGATCTTGCGGTCCTGCTCGCCGGTGGCCTCGCTGACCGCAAGCGCCTTCTCGGTCGCGAACGCGGACTCGCGGGCCGCGAGCTGCGCCTCGAGCGCCGAGATGCGCTGCTGGGAGGCGGCGAGGCGCTCGGAGAGGTCCTTCTCCGCCGTGGCGCGGGCCAGGGCGAGGGCGTCCTGGCCGCGATCGAGCTCGGCGCGCAGCCGGGCGAGCTCGGCGTCCTTTTTCGCCATGTGGCGCTCGGCATCCTGGCGCTCGCGGGCGACCGCGGCGTCCACGGCGCTCGCGCGCTCGCGCTCGGCGAGCTGCTCGCGGGCCTCGAGCTCCTTTTGGAACTCGGCGTCGCGCACCTGGCGCACGATCTGCGCGTACTCCGTCTCGTCGACCCGGAAGACCTCGCCGCAGTGCGGGCACTTGATCTCTGCCATCGCTTCCCCCCGTTCTTCTCGTCTCCCCTAGGGTACCCGTACGAGCGGACAAGAATTGCCGAGAAGTTCCGCGCACCTTCCCGTCACGCGCGAAGAAAGGGCCCGCGGCGCAGCTTTCGCTTCGTCGCGGGCCCCGAGTCGCCTCTGGCAAACGGATGGCGTCGGCTCCGAGCTAGCGGCCGCCGAAGGGGTTCATCTGCTGATACTGCTCATAGAGGTTGATGAGGTCCTCGAGCGAGACGTCCTGCCCGTTGACGTTGACGGTCTGGTTCTGCTGCTCCTGCTGCTCCTGGAGCGCCTCGTCGGAGCCCAGCGTCACGTCGAAGGTCATCTCCTCGCTGCCGCGCATGACGGTCACCGACACGGTCTCGCCCTCGCTGTGGGAGCGCACGGCCAGGATCGCGGTGTCCGCGGAGGTGACGTCAGTGTCGCCGATCTTGGTGATGACGTCGCCCGCCTCGATGCCCGCCGCGGCGGCAGGGCCGCCCTCGGCGACCTCGACGACGTAGGCGCCCTGATCGACGGCGAGGTTGTTGCGGAAGGCGTTCTGCGCGTTCACGGTCTGCATCGTGAGGCCGATGTAGGCGTGGGTGACGTCCTCGCCGGCGATAATCTTGTCGGCGATCTCGGTGGCGTAGTCGCTCGGGATGGCGTAGCCGATACCCGCGAAGCTCTCGGTGTCAGAGGAGTAGAGCGTGCAGATGCCCACGAGCTGGCCCTCGTCGTTCACGAGCGCGCCGCCGGAGTTGCCCGGGTTGATCGTGGCATCGGTCTGGATGAGGTTGGTGTAGAGGGTGTTGCCCGACGAGCCCTCGAGCAGCGTGTTGCGCGAGAGCGCCGAGACGATGCCCTGGGAGACCGAGTTCTCGAGGCCGAAGGGGCTGCCCACGCTCATGACCCAGTCACCCACCTGAAGATCTGCGGAGCTGCCCACCTCGATAGGGGTGACCTCGGCGTCGCCGAAGTCGGCGTGGATCACCGCGACGTCGCTCGAGGCATCGGTGCCCACGAGCGTGGCCTCGTAGCTCTTGCCGTCGAGGGTGACCGAGATCGACTCCGCGCCCTCGATGACGTGGTTGTTGGTGATGATGTTGCCGTTGGTGTCGTAGATGACGCCCGACCCCATGCCCTCGCCCTGCGCCGTGGTGCTGTAGACGGTGACCACGGAGGGCAGCGCCTTGGCGGCCACGGCGTTGGCGACGGTGAGGTCCTCGTCGGCCGGGTCGATGGTGACCTGCTGTCCGGAGCTGCCGCCGGTGACGACGGTCGTGTTGCCGACCACGCCGCCTGCATAGAGCGCCCCGGTGAGCGCGCCCGCGCCGATCACGCCGCCGAGCAGGCCGGCCACGACGGCCCGCAGCAGCGGGCGGGGCTTCTTGGGGGTCTCGGGCTGCGGGTCCTGCGGGGCGACCCCGGGCTCGTCGTCCTTCTCGGCGTGCGCGGCGCGTGGCGCGTCATCGGCGAGGTCGGCGCCGGGGATGGGAGGGCGTCGGGTGGTGCGCTGCTCGTCCGCGTCCTGCGGACCCTGACCGAAGCTGTTGTTCTCGCCGTACGGATAGTCGCTCATGATCTTTCCCTCTCTCGTGCAGAAGCGTCCTGCAAGGGACGGGCTCATCTTGGGGCCACGAGGAATGTACCCGCTTCAGGACGTCAAAAACGGACGTGCCGGAGAAGACCACCTCCCCGGCACGATGCTTTCCGTTTCCTTAAAACGACGCGAGAAGAACAGGCGCGCGGCCCTTCTCACTAGACGCGGAAGAGGTACCCCACGCCGCGGATGGTGACGATGTGGCTCGCCACCTGCGGGCCGACCTTGGAGCGGACGCGGCGGATGTGGACGTCCACGGTGCGCGTGCCGCCGCAGTACTCGAAGCCCCAGACGCGGTGCAGCAGCGTCTCGCGCGAGTAGGCGCGCGAGGGGTGCGTGGCCAGGAAGGACAGCAGCGAGTACTCCATGAGCGTGAGGTCCACGGGCTTGTCATCGATGTAGACCTGGTAGGTGGCCAGGTTGATCGTCATGTTGTCCACGGTCACGAGGTCGGCCGGCGCGCTCTCCTCGCCCGGCCACAGAAGCAGCGTGCAGCGCAGCTCAAACTCGGCGGAGCCGGCGTTGGAGAGGATGAAGTCGTTCTTGCCCTGGGTGGGCATGTGCAGGGTGGCGAGCTTGTCCGGGTCCTGGACGAGCAGCATCGGGATGAAGCCGTTCTCCTGGACGAAGGAGTCGACGGCGTTCAGGATGTCCTGGCTCATGCCCTCGCCGTCCAGAATCACGAGGTCGAACTCGTGACCGGAGGAGACGGCCTGCGAGAAGGTCTCCTCGCTCGCGAGGGCGATGGAGACGTCGATCGCGTGCGAGAGCTCCCGCATGCGATCGTGCAGCCGCGTGGTGGCAGAAACGAGCAGGATGTTCTTGTGGTGCATCCTATGTCCTCCCGGATGATGCGCACATGTATTGAAAAAGATTAGCACAACGCCCCCGCACGAAACGGGGGCGTTGTCAGAACTCCGTAAACGAGCCGCAGCTCGGAAACGGTCCCGAGACGGCGGTTAACACGTCGGAAACGATATGTTTCAAACCAACCGCAGGTGAGAGGCACCGCCGGGAGCGCGCCGCTAGTCGATGCTGCCGAGGAACTCCGCGGTGCGCGGGTTCTCGGGATGGTCGAAGACGCGCTCGGGCAGGCCCTGCTCCACGACCACGCCGTCCTCCATGAAGACCACGCGGTCCGCGACGTCGCGGGCGAAGCCCATCTCGTGGGTGACCACGATCATGGTCATGCCGGAGTTCTCCGCGAGGTCGCGCATGACGTCGAGGACGCCGCGCACCAGCTCGGGGTCGAGGGCGGAGGTGGGCTCGTCGAAGAGCAGCACGCCCGGGTGCATGGCCACGGCGCGCGCGATGGCGACGCGCTGCTGCTGGCCGCCGGAGAGCTGGGCGGGCTTGAAGTCGGCGCGGTCGGCAAGGCCCACGGCGGCGAGCTGCTTGAGGGCCTCGGCCTCGGCCTCGGCGCGGTCCTTCTTGAGCACCTTTGTCTGGCCGATCATGACGTTTTCCTTGGCCGTGAGGTGCGGGAAGAGGTTGAACTGCTGGAAGACCATGCCCACGTCGCGGCGGAGCTTGTTGACCTCGGCCGCGCTCTTGTTGGTGATCTCGTCGTCCTCGATGAGGATGTGGCCGGCGCTCGGCGTCTCGAGCAGGTTGATGCAGCGCAGCATCGTGGACTTGCCCGAGCCCGAGGGGCCGAGAACCACGACGACCTCGCCGGGCCAGACGTTGAGGTTCACGTCCTTGAGCACGAGCGTGTCGTCGAAGCTCTTGTTGAGGTGCTCGATGCGCACGATCGGGTGCTCGCCGGGCGTGAAGTGGTGCTTCGTGAGGCCCTGGTCAGCCTCGTAGGCGATGGCCGCGGCCTCGTCGGCGGGAAGTGCGGGCGGGACCTCGATGGCCGGGGCGCGGTGACGCAGCTTAGCAGACATCGGCGGCCTCCTTCATCTGAGCGGCGGCATTGTCGGCCACGTCGGCGCGACGCTTGGGGCGCGGGCCGCCTCCGCGCTCGGAGCGGGCGATGTTCTCCTCGACGATACCCACGACCTTGATCAGCGGCAGCGTGACGATGAGATAGAAGATGCCGGCGGCCACGTAGGGCGTGATGTTGCCCGTGACGGTAGTGAGGTTCTTGGAGAACATCATGAGCTCCATGACGCCCACCGAGGAGAGCAGCGACGTGTCCTTGAAGGCGGTGATGAAGTCGCTCGTCACCGTGGGGATCACGCGGCGCACGGTCTGCGGCAGGATGATGGTGAACATCGTCTGCACGTAGTTCATGCCGAGCGAGCTCGCGGCCTCGTACTGGCCCTGCGGGATCGACTGGATGCCCGCGCGGAAGATCTCGGCGAGGTAGGCCGAGGAGTTGATGGCCATGACGATGATGCCCAGGAGGTTGTTGTCGATGTTGATGTTGAGCATCGGCAGGCCGAAGAACATGATGTAGATCTGCAGGAAGAGCGGCGTCCCGCGCAGCACGTTGATGTAGACCACCGCGATGGCGCGCAGGATGCGCCACTTGGAGATCTTGAGCATCGCGAAGAGCAGGCCCAGCGCGATGGCAAACGGGTAGGCCGCCACCACGATGCCCAGGCATAGGACCCAGCCCGGCGCAAGCGACGAGAAGGACGTCACGAGCAGCTGGGGCTTGAGGAACATGCCGAGGAACTGGTTGGAGTTCCAGACCTCCACCCACGGCTGCTCGTCGAGCCAGTTGACGACCGACTGCAGCGGCGTGTTGGCGATGGTCTCGATGGGCTTGGAGTCCGCGAGCTTCTGCTCGGCGCCGCCGCTCACGTAGGTGCCGGAGACGACGCACTCCCCGCCCTCGGAGGGGAACTGCATGTTGGTGATCTCGAGGCGCAGCAGCGACCCCTCGGGAATTGCCTGGTCAAAGCTCACCGTGATGGAGCTGCCGGCGGGCGTCGCCTCGCCAGTGACGTCCATGCGCTTGAGGCCCTCGAGGGCGGTGATGCGCGTGGTGGAGCCGTCAAAGGTGGACCCCTCGGGCAGGCTCAGCGTGACCGAGGTGACCTCCTCGCCGGGCTCGACCGTTCCCTCCCAAGTGAGGCGCGTGTCCATGCCGCCGATGACGCCGTCGCCGCCGTCCTCGTTGGGGCGAGCGGTGGCCTTCTCGGTGGTGAGCGCCTGGGCGGTCAGCGGCGTCGCGAGCGTCGTCGCAAAGACGCCCGTCAGCGCCAGGGCGAGGGCAACGAGGAGCGCCCCCCGTCTGTGCTGCATGCTTCCTCCGTTTCGTGCGGGCGGCGTGGCAATTTGACAATCTCGTCAGGTTAAATTGTCACATCCATGCGATGTGACAATTTAACCTGACGAGATTGTCAAATTGCCACGCCGCACCCCGCTCGTTCTTCTCGCCTAGACCTCGGTGGTGCCGAACCACTTCTGCTTGAGCTCGTCCATCGTGCCGTCCTCCTCGATCTGGGCGAGGGCGTCGTTGATGGCGTCCTTGAGGCCCGGGTTGTCGTAGGAGACGGCGATGCCGTACTGCTCGCCGGTGGGAATCTCCTCGACGACCTCGAGGTCGGAGAAGGACTCGGCGATCATGTTCTGGGCGACGGGCAGGTCGATGACCATGGCCTTGTAGAGGCCCGTGGAGACGCCCATCATGCCGGCCGTGACGTCGGCCAGCGGCACGCAGGTGGCGTTGGGCAGGTTCTCCTCGATCCAGGAGTTGCCGGTGGTGCCGGTCTGGCAGGCGACCTGCACACCCTCGACGTCGAGGGTCTCGGAGGTCTCGCCGGAGCCGGCGAGCGCGACGATGCCCTGGTTGGAGTTGAGGTAGGGGTCTGAGAAGTCGACCTCCTCGAGGCGGGTGTCGTCGATGGTCATGCCGGCGATGGAGATGTCTGCCTTGCCGCCCTGGGCGATGGTGGGAACCAGGGTGTCGAAGGCCTGGTTGGGCAGCCACTCGCAGGTGAGGCCGAGCTTCTCGGCGATGGCGTTGGAGAGGTCCACGTCAAAGCCCACGGTCACGCCGTCCTCGTCGATGTACTCGAACGGGGCGAAGCCGAGCTCGGCCACGTTGGTGAGCACGCCCTCCTTCACGAGGGTGTAGGAGGCCTCCTCGGTGGTCTCGTCGGTCGTCTGGGCGTCGTCGGCGGGCTGCTCGGAGCCGTTGCAGCCGGCGAGCAGCACGGTGCCGGCGAGGCCGAGGGTGGCGACGAAGTTGCGCCTGTTCATGTTGGTCATTTCAGTTCCTCCCGATTGGTGTCAAAGGTGCAATGAGACAAAGGGGCTGCCCCCTCGTATCGCCTAGAGCTCGGCGCCGAGCCACTTGACCTCGAGCTCGGAGATGTAGCCCTCCTCCTCGAGCTCGGCCAGGGCGCCGTTGATGGCCTCGGTGAGGCCGGGGTTGTCCTTGTTGACGGCGATGCCGTACTGCTCGCCCGTGGGGATCTCGATGGCCACCGCGCAGTCGGTGAACGAGTTGGAGCAGAGGTAGGTCATCACGGGCAGGTCCGCCACCGCGGCAGCGTAGAGGCCGGTCTGCACGCCGGTCACCGCCACGACGGGGTCGTCGAGCGCCACGATCTCGGCATCTGCCAGGTTCTCCTCGGCCCAGGACGCGCCGGTCGTGCCCGCCTGGACGGCGATCTTGGTGCCCTCGACGTTGAGGTCGTCCTCGGTCACGTCGGCGTTCGCCGCGAGCGTCACGAGGCCCTGGTTGGAGTCCATGTAGGAGTCGGTGAAGTCCACCTGCTCCATGCGGGCGTCGGTGATTGTGATGTTGGAGACGCCCACGTCGGCCTTGCCGCCCTGCTCGATGAGCGGGACGATGGTGTCGAACTTCATCGCAGGCAGGACCTCGCACTCCAGGCCCAGCTTGTCGGCGATGGCGTTGATGAGGTCGATCTCAAAGCCCTGGGCCTCGCCGGTCTTCTCGTCCACGAAGTCGAGCGGGGCGTTGGCCAGGTCGGAGGCAACGGTGATCGTGCCGTCCTCGACGAGGGTGTAGGCGGCCTCGGAGGCGTCACCGGTGGTGGGGGCGTCCGTCTGCCCTCCCCCGCTGCATCCCGAAATCGACAGGGCCAGCGCGCAGGCGACCGCGAGGCCGCCCGCAAAACGGCAGGAGAGCTTCATGTCAGGGTTCCTTCCCCCATAGCTTCGGCGCGTGGTCACGCCCTTTCCCGACGGTGGCACGGGTCTTCCCGTGTCAGGGCGCATGCCCCGTCCGTCGCCGAGTGTTCAGTTTCGCCCTTGGCGGGGGCGTTTTTCAGGCACAGGACGTTTCTTAACAGGATTGACACGTATCTGCCGAGAAGAACGGTGGGGCCAGGACGCCGGCTTGCCGAGAAGAGCAAGCCGCCCGAGGCCGTGAGGCCCCGGGCGGCGCGTCCTTCTCGTCTGGCCTGATCGGCTAGAAGCCGCCGTAGTAGTGCTCGCGCTCCCAGTCGGTGACGGCGGTGCAGTACTCGTACCACTCCGCGCGCTTCTCACGCACGAGGTAGTCGAAGATGTGGTCGCCGAGGACCTCGCGCATGAGCTCGGAGGACTCGAAGCGGTCGACGGCCTCGCCGAGGGTGTGCGGCAGGCGCTCGCCGCCCGCGGCCTCCTCCGGCAGGGGCAGGCCCTCTTCGATGCCCTTGAGGCCGGCGGCGATCGTCGCGGCGAGGGCGAGGTAGGGGTTGGCCGTGGGGTCGGGGCTGCGCAGCTCGATGCGGGTGGCGATGTGCTTGCCGGGCTTGTGCGCGGGGATGCGCACGAGCGCGGAGCGGTTCTTGCGGCCCCAGGTGGCGTGCGTGGGGACCTCGCCGGTGGAGATGAAGCGCTTGTAGGAGTTCACGGTGGGGTTGGTGACGAGCGTGAACTCGGGCGCGTACTTGAGGATGCCGGCGATGTAGTGCTGCGCGAGCTCGGAGAGATGCGCCTCATGCTCCTCCTTGGGCGCCCAGAAGAGGTTCTCGCCGTCGTGGTCGAGCAGGGACTGGTAGAGGAACATCGCGGAACCCGGCGCCGTGGTGATGGGCTTGGGCATGAACGAGGCGTACATGCCCTGGGTGGAGGCCTCCTGCTTGATGACCAGGCGCGCCGTCATGATGTTGTCGGCGCAGCTCACGGCCTCGGTGAAGCGCAGCTCGACGCCGTTTTGGGAGGGGCCTGCGGCGTGATAGGAGTACTGCACCGGAATCGACATCTTCTCGAGGGTGAGCGTGGTCTGGCGGCGCAGGTCGTTGGCCGTGTCCATGGGCGTGAGGTCAAAGTAGCCGGCGTTGTCCAGCGGCACGGGGTCGAGGTCGTTGTCGAAGTAGAAGTACTCCATCTTGGGACCCACGTTGGGGACAAAGCCCTGCTCCTCGGCGCGGGTGAACACGTTCTTGAGGCAGCGGCGCGGGTCGCCCTCGAAGGGCTCGCGGGCGGGCGTGTAGATGTCGCAGAAGACGCGCGCCACGCCGGACTCGCTGGGACGCCACGGCAGCAGCGCAAAGGTGCTGGGGTCCGGGAAGGCGAGCATGTCCGACTCCTCGAGCGAGGCAAAGCCGTCGACGGCCGAGCCGTCGAAGCCGATGCCCTCCTCGAACGCCTCCTCGAGCTCCTCGGGCGAAATCGCAAACGACTTCAGGTTTCCAAGAACGTCCGAGAACCAGAGCCTCACGAAGCGGATGTCGCGCTTCTCGACGGTCCTCAGGACGAAGTCGATGTCCTTCTCGCTGCTCATCTGTGGCGTACCTCCCCGGTCAACCGGCTAGGGGTTACATACGGCATATGACAGCGTCTCATATGAGTGTTTCGCCGTTGTTTCACGAGGGGCGGGTTGACGATCGCGCCGGGTTGACAATCGCGTCAGGTTATATTGTCAACCCTCTGGGAGGGTTGACAATATAACCTGACGCGATTGTCAACCCGGCGCGATCGTCAACCCTCGGGCGGGCGCGGGCCGAGGCTCTTCTCGACGTTTCTGAGCATGTCGCGCGCGGCGGGGCAGGGAGCTCCCGTCTCATGCGCCGAGCACGACCCCCTGCTGCCGCAGGAGGAGCACTCGCCGGCCTTGCCGCGGACGACGGAGCGCACCGCGAGGGCGAGAAGAACGGCGACCACCGCGATGACTATGACGTCCGTCAGGCCCATGGCATTCCTCCGGTTGGCGGGAAACTTCGATGTTAACCGTTGGTAACTATACCCATTGCGTCATACTATACATGTTGGGCGGCACCGGCCGCACAAACTCCGCATCGAGAAGGGACGTGTCTCCAATGAACGACGATCAGACCATGCAGCTTGTCATCGTCCGCCACGGCGAGTCCGAGTGGAACAAGCTCAACCTCTTCACCGGCTGGACCGACGTTGACCTCACCGACACCGGTCGCGAAGAGGCCCACGCGGGCGGCAAGGCCCTCAAGGAGGCCGGATACGACTTCGACGTCTGCTACACCTCGCTTCTCAAGCGCGCCATCCACACGCTCAACTGCGTGCTCGACGAGCTCGACCGCAACTGGCTGCCCGTCCACAAGGCCTGGCAGCTCAACGAGCGTCACTACGGCGCCCTCCAGGGCCTGAACAAGGCCGACGCCGCCGCCGAGCACGGCGAGGACCAGGTCAAGATCTGGCGCCGCTCCTTCGACGTCTGCCCGCCCGCCCTCGAGCCCGGCGACGAGCGCGACCCGCACGTCCTCGAGATGTTCCGCGACGTTCCCAAGGAGGACCTCCCCTACACCGAGTGCCTCAAGGACACCATCGCCCGCGCCTGGCCGTACTTTGAGCAGGAGATCAAGCCGCAGATGGAGGCCGGCAAGCGCGTGCTGATCGCCGCCCACGGCAACTCCCTGCGCGCCCTCGTCATGCAGTTCGAGAAGCTGACCCCCGAGCAGATCCTCGAGGTCAACATCCCGACCGGCGTGCCGTGCGCCTACACCTTCGACAAGGACTGGAACGTCGTCGACAAGCACTACATCGGCGACCCCGCCACCATCGAGGCCAAGATCAACGCCGTCGCCAACCAGGGCAAGGCAAAGAAGTAAGAAGCGTTCGTCTCTGAACGCGAAGGGGAAGGCCCCGGGTTTCCTACAAGAAGTGCGCTGCGCGGAACTTCTCTCCGGAAACCCGGGGCCTTCCGCGTCTCAAGCCGCAAATCGCCAACAACCAGGAAAACCAAAGTATAAGAGTTGCGCCACCTGCCGTGAGGGGGTGGCAGGTGGCGCTGGGGTCGCCGTGCGCGACGGGGAGAGGGGCCGTCGCTCGGGCAGGGTTAAACGATGCGGTGCCGGAATCGAGTCGCGTTCTTCTCGGCACGTTGTTAGAATAAGTTAACTTTGGTTAATTCCGCACGAGGTTGAGCATCGTCACAGGTTCTCCATAAGTTAGCCAGGTCTTACTATTGTCACCCCAGCGCGACGTCGAGAACCATCATCACGACGAAGCCGACGATGAAGCCGAGCGTGCCGACGTTGGAGTGCTCGCCGAGGTGAGCCTCGGGGATGAGCTCCTCCACCACCACGTAGATCATCGCGCCGGCGGCGAACGCCAGGAGCCACGGCATGTACGGGGAGATCCAGCCGCTCGCAAGCACCACGGCGACCCCGAAGATCGGCTCGACGATGCCGGAGAGGCTGCCCGCGAGAAACGCGCGGCGACGGCTCATGCCCTCGCGCGCAAGCGGCAGCGAGATCGCCGCGCCCTCCGGGAAGTTCTGAAGCCCGATGCCCGCGGCAAGCGCGAACGCCATGCCGAGGTAGGTCTCCCCCGCCGCCCCGGCCGATTGCGCGGCCATCGCAAAGAGCAGACCGACGGACATGCCCTCGGGGATGTTGTGCAGCGTCACGGCCGAGACGAGCAGCGTCGTGCGCTTCCAGCCCGAGGGCACGCCCTCCGGCTCCTCGGAGCCCGCGTGCAGGTGCGGGAGGAGCGTGTCGAGGGCCATCAAAAAGGCGACGCCAAGAAGAAAGCCGCCCGCAGCCGGCAGCCAGCCCGGCACGCCCTGGCCCTCGGCCTGCTCGATCGCCGGGTTGAGCAGCGACCACACGCTTGCCGCCACCATGACGCCCGCGGCGAAGCCAAGAAAGATGTGGTGCATGAGCTTGCGCTCGGAGCGAAAGAAGAACACGACGGCGGAGCCGGCCGTGGTCATGAGCCACGTGAAGCCGCAGCCGAGCGCGGCCCACGTCAGCGCCTGGGGTACGTTTTCGAACATGGGGCGTCCCTCCCTCCTCTGGGCTCTTCCCGGAGTATACCCACGTCTCGCCCGCCCCTGATGCGGCAGAAAAAGGGGGCGGACCTCCCGGTCCGCCCCCCGAGGAAAACCGCTTGCGAAGGCGCTACGCCACGTAGGTCTTGAGGCGCAGAACGCCGTCCCACGGATAGTCGTAGTAGCTGCGGACGCAGATCTCTCGACCGGTCTGGTCGCCGGGCTGGCCGCCCGTGGCGGTGCCGAACTCGTTGCCGGAGGCGTGCGCCATCATGCCGTCGCCGAGATAGATCGCCGTGTGATAGGTCTCGTTGAGGAGGATGTCGCCGCGAACGAGCTCGGAGGGGTCGGAGATCCACACAAACTCGTAGGTCGTGAGCGAGTAGCGCATGTCGCCGGTGTAGGTGGCCCAGCCGGTCTCGAGGCCCGCCTCGCGCAGGCAAGTGATGACGAGCGAGGAGCAGTCGTAGTCGCCCTTCTCGCCCCAGCGCCAGACCTGGTCGTAGCCGTGGGAGTCGTCCTCGGCGTAGGCGATGATGCTCTTGATGTAGCTGTTGACCGTGTCGGCGTACGCGGACTGGTCGGGCGTAAGGACGCCGTCGTTGTTGGCCATGCACCACTCGCCCGTGTAGTGGTCGTGCTCGATGACCCAGGCGTGGCCGTTGCGGCGGACGTAGCCCTGCTCGCTCTCGCCGTAGTAGTTGTTGCCGTCAACGTTGAAGACGCCCGTGAGCGCGGCGAAGAAGCCGTCCCAGTAGTCGAGCTCGTCGATCCAGTAGCGCTGGAGGACGCCGCCGTCGTACTCGCCGGTCACGACCCAGCCGGGGGTCGAGAGGAGCACGCCGTCGTTGTTGCCGAGAAGCACGTGCGTGCTGTCCCAGACGTCCTTGCCGCGCAGGACGTAGCCGTCGCCGAAGAGGCCGTAGTAGTTGTTGCCGTCGACGGTGAACAGGCCGGTCTTGGCGGTGTGGGTCTCGGGGTCGACGTAGTAGCGCTGCATGACGCCGCCGTCGTAGGCGCCGGTCACGAGCCAGCCGCCGCTCTCGACGACGCCGTCGTTGTTGGCGAGCACCACGTCACCGTCGGTCTGCGCCTTGCCGCGCGCGACGTAGCCCTGGTCGGTGACGTAGTGGCCGTAGCCGCCGCTCTCCGAGTAGCCGCGGTGGATGGCGTGGTCGGCCTCCACGTAGTAGCGCTGCAGCTCGCCGCCCGTGAACTCGCCCGTGACGGTCCAGCCGGGATCGAGCAGGCGGCCGTCGTTGTTGGCGATGTAGATGAGGTCGCCGGCGTAGTAGATGCCGCGCAGGACCCAGCCGTAGTCGTCGCGGACGTAGCCCCAGCCGTCGGCGCCGGCGTCGAACAGGCCGCTCTGCAGCTTCTCGCCGTTGACCACCCAGTAGCGCTGGAGGCCCTGGCCGTCGTGGTCGTCGACGACCCAGCCGGTGTAGGGGCGCGGGGTGCCGTCGGGGTTGGTCACGCCGTCCCAGTAGGAGTTGCCGGTCCAGCCGACCGCAGGGAGCACGGGGGCGTTCAGCGAGACGGAGTCGTCGGCCGTGGCTCCGTCGTCGGTGACGGCCTCGTCGGCGTCGGTGACGGCATCGGCGGCGGCGGTCTCGTCGGCTGCGACCTCGTCGACGACAACGGCGAGCCCGTCATCGGTGACGGTCTCGCCGGTGACCGGAGCGTCGGTCGTGGGCTCGGCCTTGTCGGCAACCGGGATCTCGACCGGGGCGTCGCCGTCGGGAAGACCCTGCTCGGGAAGGGCGTCGTCGGACGTCACGCCCTCGTCGGCGCCAGGCTCGATGACGGGCATCTCGATCTCGGTCTCCGTGGCGGGCGCCTCCGGGGCGTCACTCACGTCGGTCTGTGCCTCGGTCACGACCGCCGGCGGCAGGTCCTTCTCGCCTGCCGGAACGGAAGCCTCGGGGCCGTCCGTCGCGTCCTGCGCCGCGATGACAGAGACTTCCGGGGTCTCCGTCACGGTCAGGGACGCGAGGTCGTCCGCCAGAGCCGCGCCGGGCGCAACCGCAAGCGCCAGCCCCAGCCCGGCGGCGACAGCCACCGCACGCATCTTGAAGCTCATGGGTCCTCCTGCCATCAGATTATTCACACAAATCTGAAGTGTACTCCTTTGCGCCGACATGGACGAAAGGTTCAAAGGGCGCGCCGCCGGCACATTCGGCCGACGGCGCGCCGTCTGCAAATTGGGGACAGTCCCCAATTCGCATATGTTAGTTGGGGACTGTCCCCAATTTGCAGACACTTATGCGAGCTGCGCGAGGACCTTCTCGTCTGTCCGCTCGGTCTTGGGCATCGGACGGACGATCTGGAAGACCATGCCCGCGAGCAGCGCAAACGCGACCACCGTCCACACGCCGAAGTTCCCCAGCGCGAAGAGCTCCCAGAGCTGGTTGATGATCAGGCCCACGCACCAGGCAAAGACGCACTGGTAGCCGATCGCGAACCAGAACCACTTGGGGCTGTCCATCTGGCGACGGATGGTACCGATGGCGGCGAAGCACGGCGCGTCGAGCATGTTGAACGCCACGAACGCGCACATCGCACCCGCGTGCATGACGCCCGCGCCGTCGGTGAACATGGCAGCGAAAGCCTGCCACATGACCGGGTCGCCCTCGGTGGCCTCGCCCAGGCCGAAGATCGTGCCAAAGGTGGAGACCAGGTTCTCCTTGGCGATGAGAGCGTTGATGGAAGCGGCGGTCGCCTGCCAGCTGTCGGCGCCGAGCGGCGCGAAGATCCATGCGATGGCGCCGGCCACGATGGCGAGCAGCGAGTAGTCGGCGCTGTACTCGGGAGCGCCCGGCAGCGAGGCGAGGAAGCCGAAGGAGCCGTCGCCGCCCTCCCACGAGGCAAAGCCAAAGCTGGAGAGGAACCACACGACCACGCACGCGGCAAAGATGATCGTCGCCGCCTTCTTGAGGTACGCGGAGATACGCTCCCACACGTGCAGCCACCAGCTCTTGAGCGCGGGCAGGTGGTAGTCGGGCAGCTCCATCACAAAGGGGGCGGGCTCGCCGGCGAACATCTTGGTCTTCTTGAGCATGAGCGCGGAGACGACGATGGCGGCAAGGCCGAGGAAGTAGAACATCGGGGCCACCCACCAGGCGTCAGCGCCGCCCACGAGCACGCCCATCACGAGGGCGATGATCGGGGTCTTGGCGCCGCACGGGATCATGGTGGTGAGCATGGCCGTCATGCGACGGTCCTTCTCGTTCTCGATGGTCTTGGTGGCCATGACGCCGGGGACGCCGCAGCCGGACGAGATGAGAAACGGGATGAAGCTCTTGCCCGAGAGGCCAAAGCGGCGGAACAGCCGGTCCATGACAAAGGCCACGCGGCTCATGTAGCCGCAGTCCTCGAGGAACGCGAGCATCATGAACAGCACGAGCATCTGCGGGATGAAGCCCAGGACCGAGCCCACGCCGCCCACGATGCCGTCGAGCACGAGCGAGCTCACCATGTCAGAGGCGCCCGCCGCGGTGAGCCAGCCCTCGACCACCGCGGGAATCGACGGGATCGCCATGCCAAAGAGCTCCCAGCCCTCGCCGAAGACCTCGTCGTTTGCCCAGACGGTTCCCCAGTCGCCCACCGTCGAGACCGCGATGTAGTACACGACGAACATGACCGCCACAAAGATGGGCAGGCCCAGCACGCGGCTGGTCACGACCTTGTCGATCCTCTCGGACAGGCTGAGCTTCTTGGGCGCCTTCTTGACGCAGGAGGCCATGACCTCGCCGATCCAGTCGTAGCGGTCTGAGGTGATGATGGACTCGGCGTCGTCGCCGCGGCTCTTCTCGACGGCCTGCACGATCTTCTCGGCCTGGTTGAGCTGCGCGGAGCTGAGATGCAGGGCCTTCACGGCCTCGGCGTCACGCTCGAAGACCTTGACCGAGTACCAGCGCACGAGGTTGGCGTCGCAGCTTCCGGAGACGATGGCCGCGATCTTGCCGAGCGCGTCCTCCACCTCGGGCGAAAAGCAGGGCGCGCCCGGCTGGACCGCGCCTGCCCGGCCTGCCGCCACGGCCTTGTTGACCAGCGCGTCGAGGTTGGTCTTGCGCAGCGCGGAGACCTCGATCACGGGCACGCCGAGGCGATCGGACAGGGCGGCGGTGTCGATGACGTCGCCTTTCTCCTTGAGCAGGTCGCACATGTTGAGGCCCACGACCACGGGACGACCGGCCTCGAGAAGCTGGGTGGTGAGGTAGAGGTTGCGCTCGAGGTTGGTGACGTCAACGAGGTCGATCACTGCGTCGGGACGCTCCCCCACGAGATAGTCGCGCGAGACGACCTCCTCGGGCGTGTAGGGCGAGAGCGAGTAGATGCCGGGCAGGTCGACGAAGGTCACGTCACGATTGGCGCGCCAGGCTGCCTGCTTCTTCTCGACGGTGACGCCGGGCCAGTTGCCCACATACCCGTTGGAGCCCGTGAGCTCGTTGAACAGCGTGGTCTTGCCGCAGTTTGGGTTTCCTGCGAGACCGATGGTGGTTTCAGCCATACCTTCCCTTTCCAAGTTAACCAATTGCTACTCGTCTGGTGCCAATTGTTAGATTAGACTAACTTATGCGCGCGAGAAAACGGCCGTCGCCGGCCGAGCTTGTCAACTTGACAATGTCGTCAGGTTACTTTGTCAACTTTGTCAACGTGTCACGCCACATCCGTCACCTCAACGAGCGCGGCCTCGTCCTTGCGAATCGAGAGCTCGTACCCACGCACCGTTATCTCGATTGGGTCGCCCAGCGGCGCGACCTTGCGCACGTGGACGGCAGTCCCCTTGGTGAGTCCCATGTCCATGATGCGACGCTTGAGGGCACCGGCCCCCAAAAGCTTGGACACAACGGCACTCTCCCCCACCTTCACGTCCTTAAGAGTTGGCATGCGCCTTCCTTTCTTCCCTGCTCAAAAGCGACGGTTACTTTTGAGCGCTAGAGCGACACGGTGATACGGCTGGCCATGGATCGGTTGAGTGCGAGGCGGGCACCCTTCACGCTCACGATGACGTCGCCCGCGGCACGCGAGATGACCTTGACCTCAGAGCCTTCGACAAAGCCCAGCTCGGCGAGATGCTGTCTCAGCTCCGCGTCCCCGCGGATGCCGGCGACGTGAGCCTTCTCGTCGGGGCCGACCATCGCCAACGGCAACTGGGCGGATGATGCCATGAGGCCTCCTTCGGTGTTAGCTTTAGTTGACTTGCCCATGAGTACTATAGGACTTACTTCTATGAAGGCAAGTGCCGTTCGCCGATTGAGTTACATGCGGGAAACTTTACTCCGATGGGGCCACCCTCTTGCCGCGCATGCAAAACCAGAGGCGCTTGCGGCGTCACCGGTAACGCCCGCCGAGTCGAGCGTTCCCCCGCCGACGCCGAGGGGAAGATCTTGCCCAAGGACGTAGGAGGGAGCGGCATGGGCAAAGACCTGGACGACTTCACGGTGACCGGAGAGAAGGGCTTCAAGCTGGAAGACTTCCCGACCACCCTGAGGGTGGACCCGGAGAAGAGGCCCGAATACGAGCTTCGGCTCGCCGAGAACAAGGCTCGCATCGAGGAACTGCAGGACCGGCTCTACGCGGAGGCGCGCGAGAGCGTCATCGTGATCTTGCAGGCAATGGACGCTGCGGGCAAGGACTCGACCATTCGCCACGTCTTGGGTGGCGTCAACCCCACGGGCATCGACGTGCGAAGCTTCAAGCAGCCCACGAGCGTGGACCGCGCGCACGGCTTTCTCTGGCGGAGCTTTGGAGCGCTGCCGGAACGCGGCAAGATCGCGGTCTTCAACCGCTCCTACTACGAGGAGTGCCTGGTCGTGCGCGTCCACGGACTCTGGCGCGACTATCAGCTGCCCCGTCGCTGCACGGAGATGAGCGAGAGGCGCTACTTCGAGGAGCGCTTCGAGGACATCCGCGGCTTCGAGCGCTATCTGTGGCGCACCGGCAACCGCATCGTGAAGATCTTCCTCAACGTGAGCGCGGACAAGCAGCGCGAGCGCTTCCTCGAGCGCATCGACGACGAGGCCAAGAACTGGAAGTTCTCCGAGAGCGACCTCTCGGAGCGCATGGAATGGGACGAGTATCAGAGCGCCTACGAGGACATGATCGCCGGAACCGCCACCGGGAAGGCCCCCTGGTACGTGATCCCGGCTGATCAGAAGTGGGTCGCGCGCGTCCTGGTCTCGGAGGCGATCCTGGATGTGCTCGAGAAGATAGACCCGTGCTATCCCGAGCTCCCCCGCAGGGCGCGCGAGCGACTCGCCGACTGCCGACGCGCGCTCACGGACGGCCCCGCGGCGGACGTGGACCACGACGACTAGCTGCTCGGGCCCAGGCGCAGGCTCGGGCACAGACTCAGGCTCGGGCTCGGGCGCAGACGCGCGCCGGAGCCCGATCACCCCGTGTTCTGCAGGCCGGCCGCCACGCCGGAGACGGTGCAGAGGATGAGATAGGTGAGCCGCTCGCGCTCCTCCGGTGTGAGGTCGCCCGAGCGCAGGCGGCGCAGGGCGAGCGCCTGGGTCACGGAGAGGACGTTCACGAAGGGCAGGCGCATGCGGATCACCGGGCCGAGCACGCGACGGTGCTGCAGCGGCCACTCGTCCCCCACGATGGCGAGCACCCAGCGGCGCGTGAGCTCCATCTCCTCGAGCACCTTCGTCGCAAGGTCGTCGCGGTCGCCGAGCGCGAGGTAGAGCCGCGCGATGCGCTCGTCGACCTTTGAGAGCGACATCTCGACGTTGTCGACGAAGGTGGTGAACAGCGGCCACTCCGCGTAGGCGGCGCGCAGGCGCTCGAGATCCCCCACCCGCTCGCACGCGCTGCCCAGGCCGTACCATGCGGCCAGGTTCACGCGCGCCTGGCTCCACGAGAAGATCCACGGGATGGTGCGCAGGTCGTCAAGGGACTTTGCGCCGAGCCCGCGCTTGGCGGGGCGACTGCCGATGGGCATGAGGCCCACCTCGGTGAGCGGCGTCACCGTGGAGAACCACTCGGCGAAGCCCTCGGTGTGCAGCAGGTCGAGATAGCGCTCGCGCGAGGCGGCGTCGAGCTCGGCCGCGAGCGCGGCGTACTTCTCGGTGGTCTCTGTGTTGACCCACTCGATCGAGGGAGCGGACTGAAGCAGCGTGGCGCCCACGACCGACTCCACGTGGCGCCGCGCCAGCGTAGGGTCGCCGTAGCGGGCGAAGATGACCTCTCCCTGCTCGGTGAGCTTGAAGCAGCAGTTGACCGACCCCTTTGGCTGGGAGAGCACCGCGCGGTTTGCCGGGCCTCCCCCGCGCCCGACCGCGCCGCCGCGGCCGTGCATGAGCACGAGGTCGATGCCGTTCTCGTCCGCCCAGCGCGCGATCGCCTCCTGCGTGGCGTGCAGCACGAGCGTGGCCGAGGTGGGGCCGGCGTCCTTGGAGGAGTCCGAGTAGCCGAGCATGACCTCGAGGCGCCGGCCGGTCTGGTCGAGGCGGCGCTGGACCTCGGGCAGGGCGATCATCGCATCGAGGGTGGACACGGCGTTCTCAAGGTCCTCGACCTGCTCGAAGAGCGGGATGACGTCGAGCACCGGGACGTCCACCTCGTGCGCGAAGGCGAGGTGGGCCAGGCGGTAGACGTTGGCCACGTCCTCGGCGGACTTGGTGAACGAGATGATGTAGCGGCGCGCCGCGTCCACGCCGCTCTTGCGCTGGATCTGCGCGATGGCGCGGAAGGTGTCGAGCACCTCGCGGGTCATGGGCTCGAGCTCGCCGCGCTCGCCCCAGCGGCCGTGCTCCTCGATGTCGGCGAGTGCACGGCGGTGCACGAGCGAGTGCTGGCGGAACTCCATCTCCACGAGGTGGAAGCCGAAGGTCTGCGCCTGCCAGATGAGGCGCTGCACGGGGCCGTAGGCAGTGCGGACCGCCCCGGAGCGCGCGAGGGAGGACTGGACGACGCGCAGGTCGGCGATGTAGTCGTCGGCGCACGCGTACATCACGTCCGCAGTGCGCTCGATCGTGGCGCGCAGGCGCTCGGCGATGACGAGCATGGCCGCGCGGTGCAGCTCGCTCGCGGAGATGCCCAGCGCGCGGGCCGTGAGCGCCTCGCTCATCTCGACCTGGTGGCTCCAGAGGTTCACGAGCGCGTCCGAGGGCGGCGTGGAGATCGCGTCGAGCGTGAGGTTGCGGCCGCAGGTCTCCGTTGCCTCGGCGAGCCGCTCGAGCACGTGGCGGCGGAACTTCTCGGCCACCTGGCGGCTCACCTTGGCGGTGACGTTGGGGTTGCCGTCGCGGTCCGAGCCGATCCAGCTGCCCGGGTGGAAGAAGGCCGGGCACACGGGCGGAACGGTGCCCGCCTTCTCGCCGAGCTCCCAGTCATCGAAGCGCCGGTAGACGTCCGGCACCATGTCAAAGAGGGTGCTGTCGAAGATGTCGACGATGGTGTCGGCCTCCTCGACGGGAGTGGGCTTCTTGTGAGCGATCGGCGAGGTGCGGAAGAGCGCATCGATCTCCTGCAGAAGCCTGCGCTCGTTCTCGGCCAGGGCCACGCCCGAGAGGCCGTCGCGCGCGGCGAGCAGCTCGGCGATGCGGCGGATCTTGCCCTCGACCGCGCGGCGGCGCGCCTCGGTGGGGTGCGCGGTGAAGACCGGGCGGAACTCCAGGCGCTGCAGCAGGGCGATGGCCCGGCCGCGCCCGCACTCGTCCACGAGCTGGCGATACGCTACGGTGATGTCGTTGATGGGGTCGGCGGGCTCGGCGGTGTCCACCGCCGCCTCGCGGGCCCGCAGCGACCCGACGCGATAGTTCTCCTCGCAGATGTTGGCGAGGTGGAAGTAGGCCACGAAGGCGCGCATCAGCAGCGTGGTCGAGCGCTCGTCGAGCCCGTCGATGATGCGCTCGAGCTCGGAGAAGGCCGCGCGCTCGTCGTCGGTCTCGGAGGCCTCGTCGGCGCTCGCGCGAACGGCGTCGGCGAGAAGGACGTCGAAGGTGGCGCGCAGCGACGGGTCGAACTCCTCGAGTACCTTGCGCACGAGGCGCAAGAACAGCGCCATGTTGTCGGCGATGCTCTCGGGGACGTTGAGGGCGGGGATAATAGCCGATTCACGATCGGCGGTCAGGTTCTTCTCGGCCAACGTTGCTCCTTGTACGGGTGTGCGGTCGACTTCTAGAAGATACCCCGCGAGCCTGCCTTCGACCAAGACCCCACGGACAAGAAACGCATAGTTCACGTACGTCGGCGGGACGCGTCCGGCGAGACGGCTGGACTACAATGCTTGGGTGCACCTTTGGAGGGAGACTGCCCCTATGCCCGAGAACCCGCTCAAGCGCCTCATGAACCGTCGCGTGGTCGCCGCTGTCCGGCCTGCAAGCCGCTCCGCCAAGACGCCGCGCTACGGCGTGGAGACCCGCAGGCGCCGCGAGCGAAAGCCGCGGGCAGACCGACAGCCCGGCCCGCTCGCGCGCGTGGTGAACGACTGGTGGAACCGCCTGATCGGCGCCGTCTTTGGCGGCAAGTTCTCCGAGCAGACCGAGCAGTACCTCGCCCACCAGACCACGCGCGACTACGTGTGCAACACCGCCGGCCAGGCCGCCTGGGGCATGCTCTTCCCGGTGCTCACGATGGTCGCCACCTGGCTCGTGGGCGCCGAGCAGGCCGGCCTTTTCTCCATGGCCTTCACCGTGGGAACGCTCCTTTTGTTCCTGGCCAACTACGGCGTGCGCACCTACCAGGTCTCCGACCTCGACGAGATGCGCTCCTTCCTGGACTACCAGATCCAGCGCTTTCTCACCTGCGCCGCCATGCTGCTCGTGGGGTGGCTGTGGTGCCGCTTCCGCGGCTATGACGCGCAGATGTTTGCCGTCTGCATGGGCGTGCTCGCCTTTCGCGCGGTGGACGGCCTGGCCGACGTCTACGAGGGGCGCCTGCAGCAGAAGGACAAGCTCTATCTGGCGGGACTCTCGCAGGCCGCGCGCTGCGTGCTCGGCCTCGTGGCGTTCTCGGTGATCTTGTTCCTCACGCGGAGCCTGCCCGTGGCGAGCTTTGCCATGGCGGTGGGCGGCGTGGCGTCGCTTCTGCTGCTCACGGTGCCGCTCGCCTTCTTTGAGACCGAGAAGAGCCTCCCGGCCACGGCCCGCGGCATCCGTGACCTCTTCGTGGAGTGCTTCCCGCTGTTTTTGGCGCTGTTCCTCTACAACCTCATCGACTCGGTGCCCAAGTTCGCGATGGAGGGCGCCCTCTCCTATGACAACCAGCTCTACTACAACGCGCTCTACTTCCCCGCGCACTCGATCCTCATGGTGGCGGGCTTCATCTACAAGCCTCAGCTCGTGCGCCTGGCGCGCATCTGGGACGACCCCGAGAAGCACCGTCGCTTCGACCTCGTGGTACTCGCGATGGTGGGTGTGATCGCGCTGATCACCGGGGCGATGGCGCTGTTCATGGCCTGGCTCGGCATACCCCTGATGAGCCTCATGTACGGGCTGGACTTCGAGCAGTTCCGCGGGCTCGCGCTCGTGATGGTGGGCACGGGCGGCGTCTGCGCGTGCATCGACTTTCTCTACCAGATCGTCACCGTGCTGCGCGCGCAGGGCGAGGTGTCGAGGCTCTACCTGATCGCGTTTGCCTTTGCGGTGCCGGTGTCGATGCTGCTCGTGAACTTCGCGGGGCTGGCGGGCGCCGTGGTGGGCTCGCTCGTCTCGATGGCGATCCTGCTCGTGCTGCTGGTCATGGAGTACTGCGCCATTCGCCGGCGCATGAGCCGGGGCTACTAGCGCCGCGCGCCCTTCGCGGGGCGCTTGCGCACGGAGTAGCCAAACGTCCCGATGCGCCGCCCCAGCTCGAAGTACTCGCCGTGGCTGTACGCGGTGAGACCGGCGCGGGCCAGGTCGAGTCGGCCGCGGTCGTCGAGCAGCGCGTCCTCGACCTGCACGGCCGTGACGTCGGCCAGGAACAGGTGGTGGCTCCCCAGCTCCAGCACGTCACGCACGCGGCACTCGATGCTCACCGGCGACTCCTCGATGGCGGGCGCCAGCTCGAGCGTCGTTGCCGGAGCGGGCGTGAGGCAGCACTCCGCCCACTTGTCAAAGTCGCGCCCGGAGCGCACGCCGCACCAGTCGCAGGCGCGCTGCAGCCGCGCGGTCACGAGGTTCACCACGAACTCACCGGACTCGCGCACGATGTGGTAGCTGTGGCGCTCCGGCCGCAGCGAGATGGAGAGCATCGGCGGGTTGGTGCAGACGGTCCCCGCCCACGCCACCGTGACGATGTCCTTCTCGCCCGCCGCGTTTGCGCAGCTCACCATCACCGCGGGCAGCGGGTAGAGCATGTTGCCGCCCGCCCAGGTCTGCTTTGCCATGTGTCCTCCAATCGGGGCCGTCATGGCAAAGTGTATCTGAGCCGACCCCGCACGTCGCGCAATCTGATGGGGAATTCCCCACTGGAATGCGCGACGTGTGGGGTCGGCCAAAGTACCTCACGACAGCGAAGCCAGCTGCCCGCCCAGACGTGTCCCCAGCCAGACCGCGGCGAGGCACGTGCTAACGTTGAGCAGAACGTTTGCCGCCGCGCCGGGGAGGTTTCCCGCCTCGGCCATCTGCAGCGTCTCGTTGGAGAAGGTCGAGAACGTGGAGAGGCCGCCGCAGAGCCCCACCGTGAGGGCGAGCCGCGCGGGCTCGGGCAGCGGCGAGACCGCGTGCGCCCCGCTGATCAGGCCAATGACCAGGCCCGCGGCCACGTTGGCCACGAAGGTCCCCGCCGGGAGCCCCGGCAGCCACGCCGAGAGCATGCGGCCCAGGCCCCAGCGTGCGACGCTGCCGACGGCGCCTCCCGTTGCGACGGCAATCAGCTCAAGCATGGAAGGTTTCCTCCCTTGGTGGCCCCGGCAGTGAGGGTATGTACACCCCACCGCTCCAGGGCATTTGCATTTCCGCAGGTCAAAGGCTTGGCGAGAAGAACGGGCGGGTCGGAGAAGCGTACATACCCTCCGGGGTGAGCCGGAGGCGGGGCCGGGCCAACCGAAGCCGAAGCCCCGGCCCCACCCCACCCTAGTCCAGCTCCTTCGCGCCGGTCCAGAGCTGCCAGTACTCGCCGCGCTGCGCGAGCAGCTCCTCGTGCGTGCCGCGCTCTACGATCCGCCCGCGCTCGAGCACCATGATGGCATCGGCGTTGCGCACCGTCGAGAGCCGGTGCGCGATCACAAAGACCGTGCGCCCCGCCATGAGCGAGTCCATGCCGCGCTGGATGAGCGCCTCGGTGCGCGTGTCGATGCTCGAGGTGGCCTCGTCGAGGATGAGCACCGGCGGGTCCGCCACCGCGGCGCGCGCGATGGCGAGCAGCTGCCGCTGCCCCTGGGAGAGGTTGGCGCCGTCGGCCACCACCGGCGTGTCGTAGCCGCGCGGCAGGCGGCTGATGAAGCCGTCGGCGTTGGCCACGCGCGCCGCCGCGCGGACCTCCTCGTCGGTGGCGTCGAGCTTGCCGAAGCGGATGTTGTCCGCGATGGTCCCCGCAAAGAGGTGGGTGTCCTGCAGCACGATGCCCAGAGAGCGCCGCAGGGAAGCCTTCTCGATGTCCCGCACGTCGATGCCGTCGTAGGTGATCACGCCGGAGCGCGTCTCGTAGAAGCGGTTGATGAGGTTGGTGATGGTGGTCTTGCCCGCGCCCGTGGACCCCACGAAGGCGATCTTCTGCCCCGGCTTGGCGTAGAGCGTGAGCCCCGCCAGCACGGTCTGCCCCTCCTCGTAGCCAAAGTCCACGTCGTAGAAGCGCACGTCGCCCTGGAGCGGCACGTGCTCGCCGCAGATCTTCCAGGCCCAGCCGGCCGCGCCCGCCGCCATGCGCGCGGCCTCGACGTCGTCCGCGTGCTCGAGGACCACCTCGCCCTCGTCCACCTCGGGCTCGAGCTCCATCACGGCGAAGATGCGCTCCGCGCCAGCAAGGGCGGTGAGCAGGAAGTTGCCCTGCTGGGTGAACTGGTTGATCGGCGCCACCGCCTGCCGCACGAAGACGAGGTAGCTCGCGAGCGAGCCCACGTCCATCGTCCCCGCAAGCGCCAGCAGCGCGCCCACGATGGTCACAATGGCGTAGTTGACGTAGCCCACGCACACCGTCACGGGCACCATCGTGGAGGCGTAGGCCTGCGCGGAGGTGCCCGCCTCGCGCAGCCGCTCGTTGAGCTCGCGGAATCGCGCGAGGTTCGCCGCCTCGTGGTTGAAGACCTTGACGACCTTCTGGCCCGAGATCATCTCCTCCACGTAGCCGTCGAGCCCGCCGAGCTCCGCCTGCTGGCGCGAGAAGAACCTGCTGCTGCGCCCGCCCGAGAACCGCACGTAGAGCGCAATCGCGAGGTCGCACGCCACGGTGATGAGCGTGAGGCGCCAGTCCAGCACGAAGAGCAGCGTGAGCGTGCCCACGATCTGCACCGCGGCCTGCACGAGGTTGGCAAAGCTGTTGTTGAGCGCCTCGGAGACGGTGTCCACGTCGTTGGTGAAGTAGCTCATCACGTCGCCGTGGCGCGTGCGGTCGAAGAAGGAGAGCGGGAGCCGCTCGATGTGGGCGAAGAGGTCACGCCGGATGTCAAAGACCACCTTCTGCGCGGCGCGCACCATCGTCTGGGTGTATCCCGCCGCCGAGGCCACACCGGCCACGTAGATGACCGCCGTGAGGGCCACCAGGCGCGTGAAGCCCTCCACGTCCCCGGCGCCCACGGCGTTGACCACGGGCTTGATCATGAACGTCCCCACGAGGTTGGCGAGGCCCGCCACGCAGACAAGCACCGCCACCACGAGCAGGCGCCAGCTGGCATGGCGCATGTAGCCGAGCAGGCGACGCAGGGTGGAGAGCAGGTTCTTGGGCCGCGCGGGCGCGGCGGTCTGGCGCGCGGGCATCTTAGGCCACCTCCCCGCTGATCCCAGAGCCTATCTGGGACTCGTAGATCTCCTGGTAGATGTTGTCGCGGGCGAGAAGCTCGTCGTGCGTGCCCACCGCGTGGACGCGCCCGTCGTCGAGCACCACGATGAGGTCGGAGTCCATGACCGAGGCCACGCGCTGCGCGATCACGATCTTGGTCACGCCCGTGAGCCGCGCGAGATTGGCGCGGATCTGGGCGTCCGTGGCCATGTCCACCGCGCTCGTCGAGTCGTCAAAGATGAGCACCCGCGGGTGCTTGAGCAGGGCGCGTGCGATGCACAGGCGCTGGCGCTGCCCGCCCGAGACGCCCGCCCCGCCCTGACCGAGGTCGCCGTCGAGCCCGCCGATCCGGTCCAGGAACTCGTCGGCGCAGGCGAGCCGGCACGCCTCGAGCATCTGCCCGTCGGTGGCCGCCGGATCGCCCCAGGCGAGGTTCTCGCGCACCGTGCCCGAGAAGAGCACGTTCTTCTGCAGCACAACGCCCACCGCGTCGCGCAGGGCGGCGAGGTCGTAGGCGCGCACGTCATGGCCGCCCACGCTCACGGAGCCTGAGGTCGCGTCGTAGAGACGCGCGATGAGCTGCACGAGCGTGGTCTTGCCCGAGCCCGTCCCGCCGAGGACCCCCACGGTCGAGCCGGCCGGCAGGTCGAGGCAGATGTCCTCGAGCACGTCCTTCTCGGCATCGCTCGCGTACTTGAAGCTCACGTGGTCAAACCGGACCGAGCCGTCCGGCACCTCCGCGAGCGCGCCCTGCAGGGAGGCGATGGTGGGTCGCTCGTCCAGGACCTCGCCCACGCGCTCGATGCTCGTCACGGCGCGCGCGAGCAGCAAAAACACGTTGGAGATCATCATGAGCGAGTTGACGATCTGCAGGACGTAGCTCATGAAGCCGGTGAAGGTGCCCACCTGCAGCGTCCCGGCCAGGATCATCTGTCCGCCAAACCAGAGGATGCCCACGCAGGTGGTGTACATCGTGCCCTGGAAGATGGGCGTGTTGAGCACGGCGGTGCGGAAGGTGTGCGTGGCGGTGGAGGCGAGCTTGCCGTTGACGGCCTCGAAGCGCTCGGCCACGTGGCCCTCGCGCACGTACGCCTTGATCACGCGGATGGCGGCCAGGTCCTCCTGGAGGGCGTCGTTCAACTGGTCCATCGTGCCCTGGAGCACCCGGTAGAGCGGCCCCACGCGCCGCACCACGAGAAACATCGCCACGGCGAGCACCGGCATGACCACGAAGAAGACCACCGCGAGCTCGGCGGACATGACCGCCGCAAAGAGGAGGCCCATCACCAGGATCACGGGACCGCGCACGAGCGGCCGGGTGCCCGAGACCAGGGCGTTCTGGATCACGGTGACGTCCGTGGTGAGGCGCGTCACGAGCGAGGAGCTCTCGAAGTCGTCCAGGTTGGCAAAGGAGAACTCCTGCACGTGGGCGTACTCAGCCTCGCGCAGCCGCGCCCCCAGCCCCATGGCGGCACGGGCCGAGAAGCGCGCGTAGAGAAAGCCCAGCGCGAGCGAGAAGAACGCGAGGACCAGCATGAGGCCGCCGTTGACGACGACGGCGTCGAGGTCGCCCGTGAGGATGCCGTCATCGACCACGTTTGCCATGAGCATGGGGATGACGAGCTCGAGCGAGGTCTCCACGGCCACGCAGAGCACGGCCACGAGGAAGTCCTTCCGGTACGGACCCAGGTAGCGGGCGATGAGGCGCACCCCGTCCATCAGCGCACCTCCCGTCCGTCGACCGCACACCAGAGGTTGGCCCGGGCGCGGGCGAGCAGGTCGGCGAAGGCGGCACGCTCCTCCGGCGCAAAGCCCGCGAGCATGACCTCCTGCTCGGCGGCGCAAACCTCGTCCCAGGCGGCCGCCGCGGCGCGGCCGGCCTCCGTGAGCTCGGCCACCTTGGTGCGACGGTCGCGCCCGGGCGCAGAGGTCACGAAGCCCGCGCGCTCGAGCGCGTCGAGCATGCGGGAGACCGCGCCGGGGTCGCACTCGAAGAACGCCGCGAGCTCGCGCTGGCTCGAGGGCCCGTGGACAGCCAGGTAGACGAGCAGCTTGGGCTGGCCGGGGCCGAGGCCCAGCTCGTCGACCTTGGGGCGCAGGTAGGTGCGCTGCGCGTGGAAGGCGCGCATGAGGCGCATGTGGAAGTCCTCGAGCGAGGCCCCCGGACTCACGGGATCTGCCATCACGACTCCTTGACGTGTCAACTGTTGCCGTCACAAGGATACGCCGATTGGTTGACAAGTCAAGGTTCTTCTCGCTTGTGGCTCCGCGGGGCCCCGCGCGCCCCCTTTCGAGGGTGTGTACACCATCCGATTTCGGACGGTCAACGTTTCCGCAGGTCACCGGCTTGCCGAGAAGAACGGCACAGCCGCAACCGTGTACATACCCTCGGGGGCCACGAAAACGGCCCGCCCCCGCACGCGGCGAGGACGGGCCCGGCACTCTGTTAATTGGGGACTGTCCCCAATTTACAGAAGACGCAGGGAGACCTCCTTGAGCTGCTTGCCGGAGACCTCGCTCGGGGCGTCGGACATGAGGTCGGAGCCCGAGGACGTCTTGGGGAAGGCCATGACGTCGCGGATGGAGTCCTCGCCGGCCAGCAGCATGCACACGCGGTCGAGGCCGAGCGCAAAGCCGCCCATGGGGGGCGCGCCGTACTCGAGGGCGTCCATGAGGAAGCCAAACTGCGCACGGGCGCTCTCGATCGAGAAGCCCATGAGCTCGAGCATG
This sequence comes from Olsenella sp. An293, assembly GCF_002159495.1. Taxonomy (GTDB): domain Bacteria; phylum Actinomycetota; class Coriobacteriia; order Coriobacteriales; family Atopobiaceae; genus Thermophilibacter. The sequence goes on along the minus strand of NZ_NFIT01000003.1, from coordinate 1,686 downwards.
TCAAGCTGCATCTGCGAGTTGTGGATGCGCATGCCGCCGCCGCCCGCCTCGCAGCCGTCCATGACGAAGTCGTAGGTGGCCGAGCCGATGGACAGCGGGTCCGCCTTGATCTTCTCCACGTCGGGCTCGGTGGGCAGGGTGAAGGGCTGGTGCTCGGCCTCGTAGCGCTTGGCCTCGTCGTCCCAGTGGAAGAGCGGGAAGTTGACCACCCAGAGGAAGTCGTGGCCCTCGCGCTTCACGCCGAGCGCGTTGGCCATGTGCAGGCGCATGCCGCCGAGGATCTCGTCGGCGCCCTTGCGGTCGGCCACGGCAAACATCACGAGGTCGCCGAGCTCCACGCCCATCTCCTCGCGCAGCGCCGCCATCTCCTCGTCAGAGAAGAACTTGACGATCGGGCTGTTCACGGAGCCGTCCTCGCGGAAGGCGATCCAGGCGAGGCCCTTGGCGCCAAACTCGGCGGCGACGTTGGCCAGCTTGTCGATCTGCGCGCGCGGCCAGGCGCCGGCGCCCTTGGCGTTGATGGCCTTGACGTACTGGCCCTCCGTGGCCGCCGCGCTCGCGAAGAGCTTGAACTTGGAGGCCGAGAAGATCGACGTCACGTCGTGGAGCTCCATGCCAAAGCGGGTGTCGGGCTTGTCGGAGCCGTAGGTGTCCATCGCGTCCCAGTAGTCCAGGCGGCGCAGGGGCGTGGGCATCTCGACGCCCATGCGACCGAAGGCGTCGGCCAGCACGTCCTCGAGCTCGCCCATGACGTCGTCCTGCGTGACAAAGCTCATCTCGATGTCCACCTGCGTGAACTCGGGCTGGCGGTCGGCGCGCAGGTCCTCGTCGCGGAAGCACTTGGCGACCTGGTAGTAGCGCTCCACGCCGCCAACCATGAGCAGCTGCTTCAGGAGCTGCGGGGACTGCGGCAGGGCGTAGAAGTGGCCGGGCTGGGTGCGGGACGGCACGAGGAAGTCACGGGCGCCCTCGGGCGTGGACTTGAAGAGCGCGGGGGTCTCGACCTCCATGAAGTCGCGGCCGTGCAGCGCCTCGCGCAGGGCGAAGGTGAAGTCGGAGCGGAGCTTCAGGTTGGCCATCATGCGCGGGCGGCGCAGGTCGAGGTAGCGGTAGCGCAGGCGCACGTCCTCGGAGGTGTCCACGTGGTCCTCGATCTGGAAGGGCGGCGTCTTGGAGGAGTTGAGCACCTCGATGCTGTCAATGAGAACCTCGACGTCGCCGGTGGAGAGCTTGGGGTTCTCCATGCCCTCGGGGCGCTCGCGCACCACGCCGGTGACCTTGATCGGCCACTCGGAGCGGATGGTCTCTGCCGCGTGGAACGCCTCGCCGCCGGAGTGCTCGGGGTCAAAGGAGACCTGCGTCACGCCGTCGCGGTCGCGCAGGTCCACGAAGATGAGGCCGCCGTGGTCGCGGCGGTGCCAGACCCAGCCGGTCAGCGTGACCGTCTGGCCGATGTGGTCGCGGCGCAGCTCGCCGCAGGTGTGGGTGTGCATGGTGTGGTTGTCCATGGGCAACGTGCCTTTCTTCCCTGCCGCCCCGTGTCGTACGGGCGGCGACCGACGGAGGGCGGCGACGTGGCGTAGACAGCGCAGCGTCGCGCGCGTGGCGATTGTACTACGGGGACGTGCGCGGCGCGCGTACGGAAAGCATTCGGAAACCTCGGGGGTGGTGGGGCAAGAGGGGCGG
>NZ_NFIT01000029.1 GCF_002159495.1 Olsenella sp. An293 | reverse complement strand
GCTCCGCACCCGCCCGCGCCAACCACCCGCGAGCCCGCCCGCCGCCAAGGCCCCGGCCTCCCTAACCCCAAGCGCTACAATGGGGCAACCGCAGCCAAGATCTGCCGCCGAGAAGAACCTCTCGCAAAGGATCCGCCATGAGAAACCACGCCCCTCGCACCCCCCTCGCCCTTGCTACCCTCGCCGGCCTCTCGCTCGCAGTCGCCCTGACCTCCCCCGTCTCAGCACTCGCGCAGGGCTCCGTCTCCGACGGCATCCTCGTGACCATGAGCCAGCCCGCGGCCGACGAGGTCTCGCTGCTGGCAGACGCCACCTCCGCGCTCGACGCGGCCGGCCTCGAGGTCGAGGGCATCGTGAGCTCCTCGCAGGGCGAGCTCACCGTCGAGGCCCAGCCCGCAGCCGGCCAGACGGACGACCAGGCCCTCGCGGCCGCGCAGGAGATCCCCGGCGTCGACCACGCCCAGCTCAACTACGTCTACGAGCTCATCCTCCCCGCCGAGGACGCCGGTGCCGGCGCAACCTCCGCCGCCGGCACCGCCACGACCCTCGCCACCACCCTGCGCGAGGCCATCGCCGCCAACGACCCCTACGCCCAGATCTCCAGCCCCTACGACTCCCCCAACCAGTACTGGCTCTACTCCTCCAACCTGGTGGGCGCCTGGGAGCTCGCGAAGACCAACAACGCCGTGACCATCGTCACGCTGGACTCCGGCGCCCGCCTCGACCACCCCGACCTCGCGGACAACATCCTCGCCGGCTACGCGTGGGACTCCGCCAACGAGCAGCCTCTCTCCGTGACCCTGGCGGAGACCGGCTCCTCGGACCACGTGGGCCACGGCACGCTCGTCGCGGGCATCGCCGCCGCGGTCACCAACAACGGGGTCGGCGTCGCCGGCGCGTCCTACAACGCCAACATCCTCCCCATCAAGGTCCTGCCGGACAACTCCTCGACCACCGGATCCGCCGAGCTCATCCGCGCCTACGAGCACGTCCTCGAGCTTGTTCGCGCAGGCGAGCTCAAAAACGTCCGCGTCTTCAACCTGAGCCTGGGCAGCTACAGCGAGGCCGTCAACGACGACGATCTCCACGACCTCATCCGTGAGGCCCGCGACCTGGGCATCCTCACCGTGTGCGCCGGCGGCAACGGAGACTACACCGAGCCCAACACGGACTCCGAGGGCAACTACCACGAGAACATCTACCCCGGCGACTTCGAGGAGTGCGTCAGCGTGACCGCCCTGGAGAAGGACGGCACCAACATCCACTGGTCTGACTACAACGACGCCAAGGACATCAGCGCCCCGGGCCGCTCCATCTGGTCCACCGCGAGCACCGGCAGCGGCTACTCGGGCTCCTCGTCGGGCACCTCGCTCGCCACGCCCATCGTCTCCGGCACCGCCGCGCTGCTCTTCGCGGCCGACCCGGACGCCACGGTCGACGAGGTCCTCGAGGCCATGTACGAGACCGCGACCCCCGTCGTCGACCCCGATGACGACCGCACCCAGACCAGCGGCAGCCACGGCGCGCTCGACGCCGGCGCCGCCCTCGAGCACCTGCTCGCCTCCGACGAGCCGGAGGCCCCCACCTTCTCCGACGTCTACGAGACCGACTGGTACTACGGCGTCGTGAGCACGGCGGCCGCAAACGGCATCATGAACGGCCACGGCGACGGCACCTTCGCCCCGCTCACGCGCCTCACGCGCGCCGAGGTCGCCTGCGTGCTCTACAACCTCTCCGGCCAGACCCTCGAGAAGACGTCCCAGAACTGGGACGCTCAGAGCGGTTGGAAGGTCAGCTTCCCGGACGTCGAGACCGACCAGTTCTACACCGAGGCCATCATCTGGTGCAAGGAGAACGGCGTCATCAACGGAGACGGCGACGGGACCTTCCGCCCGCACAGCTTTGTGACGCGTCAGGAGTTTGCCTGCATGCTCGCCAACTACGCCCTCGTCATCGACGGCGACACCTCCGTCACGAGCCCCGAGGGCGTCGAGGAGACCCTCGCCTCCTTCCCCGACTCCGCCTACGTCACCGACTGGGCGCGCGCAAACGTGGCCTGGGTCGCCGGCAAGAAGATCATGGGTAACAACGGCTGGCTCTCCCCCACCGCTCAGATGGACCGCTCGACCTGCGCCGCAATGCTCGTGAACTACGCGTTTGGGGCCTAGACGAGAAGAACCCGAGCACAAACCCAATCAGCGCAACACGTCCTCCCAGGCGCCCCCGCAAGGGGCGCCTCCCGTTTAGCGAGAAGAACCCGTCGCAAGAGGTTGTCCCTTCGCAATTAAAAGGAGACAACACATGACAGCTTGCACCAACAACGGGGGGAAGGCCCGCCGCGTCGTCACCGCGGCGCTCGTCGGCGTCCTCTCCGTCGGCGCGGTCCCCGCGATCGCGCTGGCGACCGGCACGGGCTCCGCGGGCGACGTGAGCCTCCAGGCGGAGACCCCCGCCACCCTCAGCGGGGCGGACATCGTCTACTCGAAGGGCCAGCCCGGCGACGTCTACTACGAGAACGGCAAGCAGCAGGGCCTCGTCCCGTCCGAGATCGACCCCGCCGTCGAGGGCCTCGACAACATCGAGGTCTCCCAGGCCTCCGCGACCAGCGCCGCTGGCGGCTACTACTACTTCTACGTCAAGGTAGGCGTCGGAAACACCTTCGAGACCAAGATCGACACCGCTGGCACCGTAAAGTACGACAACGGGAAGAGTATGGTCCAGCTCAAGGGTACCTGGCAGTACGCCATGCCCTCGACCGCCGGCACCTACGCCGTCGTCGTCGGACAGTACAATGGTGCCGCGGGCTGGGATTTCGTCGACGTCGCCGACACCTTCACCATCGCCAAGAAGTCCCTCGCCGACGCCACCCTCATCGACGGCGAGGACGTGACCGACACCACCTTCAACTGGACCGGAAAGTCGATGTCCCAGACGGTCCAGAACGTCTACGACCGCATGAACGTCGCGGTCGACGGCCACATCCTCAAGAAGGCCACCGACGGCACCGCCGCGACTGGCGATTACACCCTCTACATCTACAAGCAGGGCGCCAAGGACCCGATGGCCTCCACGGATATGCTCGACACCAAGACGAGCTACGTCGCCGTCATCGACGGCCTGGGCGACTACGCCGGCCACAAGGAGATTCCCTTCACCTTCGGCAGGCTCGACCTCTCCACTGCGAGCATCACCCCGGTCGTCAGCACTAACACGCCCGACGCCTCCAACATCAAGAACGTCGTCGCCGCCATCAACGACGTCGTCGCCAGCGACTTCGGCAGCGCGGTCGCCAAGGACGTCGTGGTCACCCTCGAGTCCGACCCCGACGGCAACGTGACCGGCGCCACCGACGCCCTCGGCAAGTACACCTTCACCATCAAGGCGAAGGACGACTCCGCCTGGATCCAGGGCGAGACGAAGGTGACCGCCGTCAAGAACACCCGTGACGCCAACATCGACTTCACCGCCTGCGGCACCCTCGACGGCTCCGACTACGTCGTCGACCTCGGCGCCGAGAAGGTCGTCTACTTCGACCTCAACAGGGTCAAGGTGACCGACGGCGTCGGCGGCCCCGACGTCGACTACACCTTTGAGATCAAGGACGACGAGGGCAAGACCTACGCCGACGACTCCGCCCTCAAGAACCCCGGCACCTACTACGTGACGGTCAACGCCTACGAGTTCAAGGGCGCCGACCTGGTCGCCAGCTCCAAGACCGTCAAGGTCGTCGTCAGCTACGCCAACGTCACCGAGGCCGACAACATCTTCTTTGTCTACGACGGGAAGAACGTGGAGTCCGCCACCTCCGACGAGTACGACGGCACCGACCTCTCCGAGAAGATGGCCTTCACCGTCAAGGTCGGCGACAAGGTCCTCACCGAGGGCACCGACTACGACGTCACCATCGAGCGCGCCGAGGCCGACGGCGGCTGGACGAAGGTCGACGAGGTCGTCGACGCGGGCGACTACCTGATCACCGTCAGCGGCAAGACCTTCAGCGGCTCCGCGACCTTCGACTTCACCGTGAACCCGATGAAGCTCGACGCGAAGGCGGCCGTCAACGGCGGCGTGGCCACCGACAAGACGACCTACCTCGCCTACACCGGCGACGTCCTGACCCCGACCTTCTCCTTCTACAAGGACGGCGCCGAGGTCGAGGTCCCGGCCGACGCCTTCGAGGTCACCTACGACGCGATCGGCACCGACTCGAACGGCCTCCCCGACGCCTCCGACGTCAAGGACACCGACGTCGCTCTGAAGGCCAAGGGCGCCTACGGGGCCAGCTTCTCCGCCACCGCGGCCGGCTCCAACTACGACTTCGACGGCGTCACCGTCACCTTCCTGGTCTCCGACAAGAAGGTCTTCCTCGACGTGCCCGCCAACGAGTGGTACAGCCAGGCGGTCTACACCGCCCGCGACAACGGCTACATGAACGGCGACGGCTCGGGCAAGACGTTCTCCCCGATGCGCGAGCTCACCCGCGCCGAGGCGGCCTGCGTCCTGTTCAACATGGCCGGCGGCGACGCGTTCTATAAGAACGAGACCATCGACGGGTACGATCCCGACGGCAAGGTCTTCGAGACCGGCTTCTCCGACGTGACCGGCAACGAGTTCTACGCCAAGGCGATCGCCTGGGCCGAGCAGACCGGCGTGATCAACGGCTACGCCGACGGCACCTTCGGCGTCTCCCGCAAGGTGACCAACGAGGAGTTCGCCTGCATGCTCGCGAACTACGCCAAGGCCAAGGGCGAGTACAAGGCCGTCGACGCCGACGAGACCCTCGCGGCCTACCCCGACGCCTCCGTCGTCTCCGACTGGGCGAAGGACTCCGTGGCCTGGTGCGTCTCCGAGGGCATCATGGGCGGCGGCGCCAACATCTCGCCTGCCGGCTCCATCCTGCGCATGCGCGCGGCGACCATGGCCGTCAACGCGCAGCCCGAGAAGGCTGGCAGCGCGCTCATCCCCATCGTCTAGCGCATCTGTCCTTTAAACGGGTCCCTCCCCTCAGGGGGAGGGCTCCCCAGGGCGCTCATCGAGCAGGTGAGCGCCCTGGGGAGCCTTAGCAGGCTCGAGCAGGCTGTCAGCGTGGCGCAGGGCGTGACGGTGCCCTCCCCCTCATTGCTCGCAACGGCGAGGGGGAGGGCGGCCCATCTGGGCCGGTTGGCGCAAGTCATAGAGATTGATCAGGCGAGGGGCGGCAGATGCCGCCCCTCGCCGCGTTTCCCTCGTGCTCGCTCTTGGACGATGCCCTGCTGGCGGCATGTCACGGAGGCGAGGTTACGCAGTGCCCATCTATAGCTGAGGCGGCGCCCGGGTTTCCCGGGCGCCGCCTCTGTCGTACCTGCGACGCCCGAAGCATCCCACCGTCAGGTCAAGCGGCCTGCAGGGCGTCATTTTTGGGCTAATTCGAGGAAGACACGTCGAGGGGCGGCACGTGCCGCCCCTCGTAAAGTCACTGTCTTTTGTTCTAGGCTGCCGGCCCCAGACGGGCCGCCCTCCCCCTCTCTTGCGAGCGTAGAGGGGGAGGGCACCGTCACGCCCTGCGCCACGCTGACAGCCTGCTCGAGCCTTGTAGGCTCCCCATCGGGCTCT
>NZ_NFIT01000028.1 GCF_002159495.1 Olsenella sp. An293 | reverse complement strand
GGGCTCGACGGGGGAGGCGGCGGGGACGCCCCCGCGGCCGACCCTCCCGTCGACGCCGGCTCCCCGGCCGCGAGGCGCCGCGCCGAGCTCGCCGGGCTCGACGACGGGGCTCTGCTCGACGCGCTCAGGCGTCAGATGATCGGCGACGCGGGCCTGCTGCCCGCCCAGAGCGCCGCGCTCGAGCGGCTCGCCGCCGGGCGCTCCTGCCTCGCCGTCATGGCCACGGGGCGCGGAAAGTCACTGATCTTTCACCTCCACGCCGCGCGCGAGGCCATCGCCTCCGGTCGCGCGAGCGTTTTCGTCTACCCGCTGCGCGCCCTTGTCGCCGACCAGGCCTTCCATCTGCGCGAGGCGCTCTCGGGGGTCGGGGTCACCGTCGAGGTCCTGACCGGCGAGACGGCGCAGTCGGAGCGAAGGCGCGTCTTCGAGGGGCTCGCCGGCGGGTCGGTCGATGTCGTGCTCACCACGCCGGAGTTCCTCTCCATCCACCGCTCCAGCTTCGCGGCGTCACGTCGCGTGGGCTTCGTCGTCGTCGACGAGGCGCATCACGCCGGCATGGCGGCCCCCGGCGACCGGGACGCCTACCTCGAGCTACCCGCGGTCCTGACCGACCTCGGGCATCCCGTGGTCCTCGCCGTGACCGCGACCGCCTCTCCCGAGGCGGCCCGCGGCATCTGCGAGCTGCTCTCCATAGACGAGTCGGACGTCATCGTCGACGAGGCGGTCCGCGACAACCTCGCCCTCGACGACGAGCGCGGCGCGGGCGACGTTGACGCGCTTCTCGCCTCGCTCGTCTCCGGGGGCGAGAAGTGCGTGGTCTACGTGCCCTCGCGCGCCCGCGCGGTGTCCACGGTCCGCATGCTGCGCCACGCCCTCCCCGCGCTCGCCGCGCGCGTCTCCTACTACCACGCCGGGCTCTCGCGCGAGACGCGCCTGCGCGTCGAGCGGGCGTTTCGAGAGGGCGAGCTCAGCTGCATCGTCTCCACGAGTGCCTTCGGGGAGGGCGTGAACCTTCCCGGCATCCGCCACGTCGTGCTCCTGGGCCTGCCCCTCGGACAGGTCGAGTTCAACCAGATGAGCGGCCGCGCGGGCCGCGACGGGGCCCCGGCGACCGTGCACCTGCTCTTCGGCCCCGCGGACGTGCCCTCCGGCGAGGCCATCCTCGGCGCGGCCGCCCCCGGCCGCGACCAGCTCGTGACCCTCTACCGCACCCTGGTGTCCCTGTGCCGGGCGGGCGGCGCCGTCACGCTCGACGACGAGGGCATCGCCCGAGCCGCGCGCTCCCGCGAGCCGGGATCGGCGCTCGACGAGCGCGAGGTCGCCTCCGGGCTCTCGGTCTTCTCGGAGCTCGGGTTCTGCGCGGTGACGGGCTGGGGGGCGTCGAGGCGCGTCTCGATGGCGAGCGCGCCGGAGCGCATGGAGCTCACGCAGTCCGCGTGCTACCTCGAGGGCCTCAGGCTCCAGCGGGCCTTCGAGGACTTCAGCCGCTGGGCGCTCGAGGCGCCGGTCGACGAGCTTCTCGCCCGCATCAACCGCCCCATCGCGCCGAACTTCGGTATCATCGTCTCCGAGGGGAAGTGAGATGCGATGAGCGACGACAAGACCAGGCGCGAGGAGACGCCCGCGGCCGCCCCGGAGAAGACGCCCGCGGCCGCGCCCGCGACGGCGCCCGCCGCGACCGCGAGGCCCAAGAAGGGCGTCCCGGACGCCGCCAACTACCGCCTGCTCCAGGCGGCCTGCGAGACGTACCTCGACGAGGAGGGCTGCGAGAAGGTCGAGCGCGCGTACCGCTTTGCCGCGGACTACCACCGCGACCAGCGCCGGCGCTCCGGCGAGCCCTACATCAACCATCCCGTCGAGGTCGCCCTGATCCTCGCGCACGACCTGCGCATGGACGAGGACACGATCTGCGCCGCCCTGCTGCACGACACGGTGGAGGACACGCCGGCGACCCTCGACGAGCTGCGCGACCTCTTTGGTGAGACCGTCGCCGACCTGGTCGACGGCGTGACCAAGCTCACCTCCATCCAGGTCTCCTCCATGGACGCCAAGCAGGCGTGGAACCTGCGCAAGATGTTCCTCGCCATGAGCCGCGACATCCGCGTGGTCATCATCAAGCTCGCCGACCGCCTGCACAACATGCGCACGCTCGCGGCGCTGCCGCCCGACCGACGCCAGTTCAAGGCGCGCGAGACCATGGACGTCTACGCGCCGCTGGCCGACCGCCTCGGCATCTCCTCGGTCAAGTGGGAGCTCGAGGACCTCGCCTTCTTCTGGCTCGAGCCCGAGGAGTACCAGCGGGTCGCCCGCATGGTGCAGGACTCCCGCGCCCAGCGCGAGGACGACACCGAGACGGCCATCAAGACGCTCGACGACGAGCTCAAGGCGGCGGGCCTCAAGAACTACCAGATCACCGGCCGCCCCAAGCACCTCTGGAGCATCTACCAGAAGATGACGCGCAAGGGGCGCGAGTTCTCCGACATCTACGACCTCATCGCCCTGCGCGTGATCACCCAGACGGTGGGGGACTGCTACTCGGCGCTCGGCGCCGTCCACTCCCTCTGGAACCCGATGCCCGGCCGCTTCAAGGACTACATCGCCACGCCCAAGGCCAACCTCTACCAGTCCCTGCACACGACGGTCGTGGGCCCCGATGGCAAGCCCATCGAGATCCAGATCCGCACCGCGGAGATGCACGAGGCCTCCGAGTACGGCATCGCCGCGCACTGGCTCTACAAGAAGGAGGGCAACTCCCGCGGGCGCATGAGCGCCGAGGACCGCGCGATCGACTCCACGATCAACTGGATCCGCAAGACGCTCGACTGGGCCACCGAGGACGACATCGACGACCCGCACGAGTTCCTCGACAACCTGCGCGTGGACCTCTTCGAGCACGAGATCTTCGTCTTCACGCCCAAGGGCGAGGTCATGAGCCTGCGGCGCGACTCCACGCCGCTCGACTTCGCCTACGCCGTCCACACCGAGGTGGGCAACCACTGCGTGGGCGCCAAGGTCAACGGCTCTGTGGTGCCGCTGTCCTACACGCTCTCCATGGGCGACCGCGTCGAGATCCTCACCAACAAGAACGCCAAGCCCAGCCGCGACTGGATGAGCATGGTCGTCATGCCCTCCACGCGCGCCAAGATCCGCAAGTACTTCTCGACCCAGAACCGCAACGACGACGCCGAGGCGGGCCGCACCGAGCTCGCCCACGAGCTGCGCAAGCGCGGCTACGGCATCTCGACCAAGCGCACCGTCAAGGCCATCGCGCGCGTGTGCGAGTCCTTCGAGCTGCGCTCGCCGGACGACCTGTTCGCGGGCGTCCACACCGGCAAGGTCTCGCTCAAGCAGGCCGCCAACCGCATCGAGGAGATCCTCGAGGAGGGCTCGCCCGAGCAGCTCGCGGCGGCCGCCGCCGAGGCGGAGCGCCGCGCCGAGCACGAGCGCGCCATGGCGTCGGGCACGCCGGTCATGAAGTCCTACGCGCTCACCCAGGCCGCGCGCGGCAAGCGCAAGCGCAGCAACTGCGGCGTGGTGGTCAAGGGCGACCCCGACCTTCTCGTCCACCTCGCGCACTGCTGCAACCCCGTCGCCGGCGACGAGATCGTGGGGTTTATCACCCGCGGCAGGGGCGTCTCGGTGCACCGCGCCAACTGCCCCAACGTGACCGACCTGATGCGCAACCCCGACCGCATGATCGAGGTCGCCTGGGACACCTCGGGCGCCACGGAGTTTCGCGTGGAGATCGTCGTCGAGGCTACCGACCGCATGGGCCTGCTCAAGGACATCACCGTGGCCATCGGCGACGCCGGCGCCAACATCCTCTCGGCCGCCACGCAGACGAGCGCCCAGGGCGTCGCTCGCCTGCGCTTCCTCGTGGCGATCTCCGACGCGAGCCTGCTCGACGTCCTGCTCTCCGCCGTGAGCCGCGTGCCCTCGGTCTACGACGCGCGCCGCATCATGCCCGGCGAGGGCGCCAACCAGATGAAGCAGCGCGTCCGCTGACGCGACGCGGGGACGCGGCCCTGTTTACGTGAGGAGCGTGAGATGAGCGACAAGAGAGACGAGCTGCGCCACTTCGTGGTGACGCCGCTGCAGACCAACTGCTACGCCTGGGTGAGCGCGGGGGAGTGCCTCGTCGTGGACCCGGGCGGATCGGGCGCCGCGGTGGCCGGGCACCTCGGTGACGTCCGCGTGACCTGCGTCGCGGCCACGCACGGCCACGGCGACCACGTCGGCGGCGCCGCGGCGCTCTGCCGCGCGACGGGCGCCCCCTTCGCCATCCACGCCGCCGACTCCGAGCTCGCTCGCCACGCGGGCGAGATGAGCGAGGTCGGCCGCAGCTACGACGAGAACGCGCCGGAGGCCGGTCGCCTGCTCGCCGAGGGCGACGTCATCGAGGTGGGCACCGCCACCTTCACCGTGATGGAGACGCCCGGCCACACGCCCGGCGGCATCGTGCTCGTGGGCGGGGGCAGCGCCGAGGGCGTGGCCTTCGTCGGCGATACGCTCTTCCCGGGAAGCCACGGCCGCACCGACCTCTCCGGCGGCGACGAGCGCGCCATCCTGTCCTCGCTTCGGCGCATGGCGGCAGAGATCGCTCCCGAGACCATGCTTTTGTGCGGCCACGGGCCCGAGACCTCGATGGCCGTAGAGCTGGCGAGAAACCCGTTTTTGCGCTAGGGCGTCTCTACAAGGTGGATTTCTGGGGAAGCGTTGGTGCCCGAGGCGGGGCTCGAACCCGCACGAGTTGCCTCAACGGTTTTTGAGACCGTCGCGTCTGCCAATTCCGCCACTCGGGCCTGGACGCCGTGCGTCAGGTGAGAAGAACTATATCAGACTGCGCGTTGTTCTCGCCACAGGGGTATATAGTGAACGTGTCAGGCCGAAGCCGTCAGAAAGAAGGGTCCCATGGCGCTCACCAGCGAAGTCACCGCCGTCCTCAACGAGCAGATCAACAAGGAGCTCTACTCCAGCTACCTCTACCTCACCTTCGCGGACTACTATGACGACCGCGGCCTCAAGGGCTTTGCCAACTGGTACGAGATCCAGGCCAAGGAGGAGATGGACCACGCGCTGGCCATCCGCCGCTACCTGCTCGACAACGACTTCCGCCCCACGATGGAGGCCATCGCCAAGCCGGACAAGACCTTCGCGAGCGACCTCGCTCCGCTCGAGGCCGGCCTCGAGCACGAGGAGTACGTCACGAGCCTCATCCACCACTGCTACGAGGTCGCCCACGAGGCGCACGACGTGCGCACGATGAAGTTCCTCGACTGGTTCGTGGAGGAGCAGGGCGAGGAGGAGACCAACGCCCGCGACATGATTACCAACATGAAGCTCTTTGGCTGCGACCCCAAGGGCCTCTACGATCTCGACCGCGAGTACCAGGCGCGCACCTACGTGCAGTCTGCCTCCCTCAAGCTCTAGGACTTGGCGGCGGGCGTGACAATTCAGCCCGCCCTCATTGTCACGCCCGCAACATGTGGAGATACTCTGACGAGAAAAACCCGTTGCCGTGACGCGACCTGCGTGCTATTCTCGTCAGGTGTGCTTTTGCGAAGTGGGATCGAACAACATGGGTCCCCACCTACACGGCGCCTCACGGTTGCTGTCTGGTCAGACAACGTATGTTCTTCTCGCCCTTTGCGGCGAGCGATGTCTCCCGGACGCCTCTCGTGGTGCCGGGAGTTTTTTTGCGGCGCAAGCCGCGGATGAGAGAGGAAGGAGCTCGACATAGCCAGGAACGATGGTCCTCGCATCAACGAGGAGATTACGTCCCGCACCTGCCGCCTGATCGGCATCGACGGCTCCCAGATGGGTCTTTTTGGCGTGCGCGACGCGCTGAGGATCGCCCACGACCAGGGCCTCGACCTCGTTGAGATCGCGCCGAACGCGGAGCCTCCCGTCTGCAAGATGCTCGACTACCGCAAGTTCAAGTACGAGCAGGACCGCAAGGCCAAGGCCGCTCGCAAGAACCAGGCCAAGGTCGAGGTCAAGGAGATGAAGTTCCGTCCCAAGATCGACGTGGGCGACTACGAGACCAAGAAGGGTCACGTCATCCGCTTCCTCAAGAAGGGCGCCCGCGTCAAGATCACGATCATGTTCCGCGGCCGCGAGATGGCCCACCCGGAGCAGGGTCGCATGGTGCTCGATCGCCTCGCGGAGGACCTGAAGGACGTCGCAAACGTCGAGCAGAAGCCCCTCATGGAGGGCCGCAACATGCACATGACCATCGTCCCGATCAAGGGCGCCTTTGACGAGAAGCCCAAGGCCGAGGACGAGAACGTCACTACGGAGAAGGAGAACTAGCATGCCCAAGATGAAGACGCACAAGGGTACGGCGAAGCGCTTCCGCCGCACCGGCACCGGCAAGATCATGCGTGCCAAGGCGTTCAAGAGCCACATCCTCACCAAGAAGTCGCCCAAGCGCATCCGCGGCTTCCGCCAGGAGACCGTCATCTCTCCTGCCGACGTCAAGACCGTCTCCCAGCGCATGGGTTCCAACTAGGCGCAGACGCGCCCCGATATGCACCACCAACGAGGAGTTGATTAGATATGGCACGAGTCAAGCGCGCCGTCGCCGGCCGTAAGAAGCGTCAGACGCTCGTCGAGCGCACCAAGGGTTACTACGGAGTCCGTTCCCGCACCTTCCGCGGCATGAAGGAGCAGGCCCAGCACTCCGGCCAGTACGCCTACCGCGATCGTCGCAACAAGAAGCGCGACTTCCGCGCCCTGTGGATCCAGCGCATCAACGCCGCCGCCCGCATGAACGGCCTCTCCTACAGCCAGTTCATGCACGGCCTCAAGCTCGCTGGCGTCGAACTCGACCGCAAGGTCCTTGCCGAGATCGCCTACAGCGACGAGGCCACCTTCGCCGACATCGCCGAGGTCGCCAAGAAGGCCCTCGCCGAGTAGGTGACAAAGGGACAGTCCCTTCGCATCATCGCGCCCCGGGCATCTGAACTGCCTCCCATTTCTTGGACAACGAGAAATGGGAGGTTTTTCATGGCGCAGGACATGAGGGTCAAATACGATGTTGCCCTGAGAAGGAAGGCTGCCGACCTCTT
>NZ_NFIT01000027.1 GCF_002159495.1 Olsenella sp. An293 | reverse complement strand
CCGGGACCGCGCCGACGGAGAGGACGCCGACGAGCGCCGCGGTGACGACGCGGCGGGCCTTCCCCCCGTTGTTGGTGCAAGCTGTCATGTGTTGTCTCCTTTTAAGGGGGCGCCGTGGAGCCGATTAAGGGGAGGCGAGGCGGGACCCGACTTTTCGGCTACGATTGTGACGTGACATCATGCTGCGGGAGTTAGGCGAGTCTATGTCCTATCTTGATGGGCTTGGGAAGCTTGAGGAGTCCCAGAGACTGGAGTTCAAGGAGGCGTCCTCGGGACTTCCAGATGACCTGTGGGAAAGCTACTCCGCCTTCGCCAACACGGAGGGCGGGACCATCGTTCTTGGCGTGGCGGAGGATCGTGGGACGGGAGACTTCTACCCAGTTGGCGTCTCCGACGCCCGCGCGCTGGTTTCTGACTTCTGGAGTGTCATCAGGAATCAGAAGCGTGTCGAACGTGACGTCATGCTCTACGACGGAGTCCGCGTGGAACGGGAGGGGGACGCGGAGCTCATCGTCATCTACGTCCCGCGCGCGGAGCGTGGCGACAAGCCCGTAAGGGTCTACGACCGTCGGAGGAAAGCTTTCGTCGCCTGGGTACGAAGGGGGTCGGGCGACTACGAGGCCAGCGGATCAGACCTCAGACAGATGGCATACGATTGCGAGCCACGGGCGGACAGACAGGCTCTCGAGGAGTTTGGGGTTAACTCCCTTTGTTCGGACACCGTCAGGCGGTATCGCGCCATCTTCGCCGAGCGCAAGCCCCGGAGCCCGTGGGTGGCGGACAGTGACGAGGACTTCTTGTATCACGTCGGGGCACTGGCCAAGGGGCGTGATGGCCTTGTTCATCCAACGCGTGCGGGGCTGCTGGCCTTTGGCTTTGAGTACGAAATAACCAACCTGCTCCCGCAGTTTCTTCTCGACTATCGAGAGGAAGTCTCTCCCGACCTCCGCTGGGACGATAGGGTAGTTTCCCAAGAAGGTGACTGGAGCGGAAACCTCATTGACTTCTATCTCACAGTCACCGGTCGCTTCCTGAGCCGTTTCAAGTCGCCCTTCCGCACCGATGGCACCGGAACGCGTCACGGATCGAGCAACCCCGTCACCGAGGCAGTCAACGAGGCGCTCACCAACGCGCTCGTCCACGCATACTACGGGGGCACGACCGCCGTCACCGTTGTCCTTCGGCCCGATCGCCTCGAGCTGACCAATCCCGGGACGCTTCTTGTGGACGCGGACGTCGCGATAGTTGGCGGGACCTCCGAGACACGCAACCCAACGATTATGCGGCTGTTCAGCTTCATTGGAGCGGGCGACCGGGCGGGGAGTGGCCTTCAGGAGATTTGGGGCACTTGGTCCGCCACGTTCGATGCCGAGCCGAAGCTCTCCGAGAGCCACTCCCCCTCTTCGGTCAAGCTGGTCTTGCCCCTCGTGGACGAGCGCCGCCCCCCTTCCCCCTCTGTCGAAGACGTGTTCTCTGCGGTTGAGGGGGCCCCGGAGGGGCTTACCTCCAAAGATGTCCAGGCGCTGTTCGGGGTGTCCGAGCGCGTTGCCCAGAACAGGTTGCGGGAGCTCCTCTCCCTCGATCGCGGCGTGGAGCGCGTGAGGGAGGGACGGTCCCTGCGCTACAGAATCGCGCCCTGATTCCCGAACGTTCGCCGTAGACCCCGAACGTTCGCCGTAGACCCCGAACGTTCGCCGTAGACCCCGAACGGAAGGATCAAGGTCGCGACCGACGGCCTGGGCGTTGGAGGACCCTCCCCCGCGCTGCCTATCGGACGAGCTCGGCGTCGAAGATGCCATGCCCCATCGCCTCCGAGGAGGCGATGGGGCCGTGGTCGTCGACCGCGCTGCACATCTCGTTACTGATGGCCACGCCGAATGCGTGTTGCATTGAGGTGCTTTTGGCACGCTGGCCCCGTCTCCCCTTAAAAGGAGACAACACATGACAGCTTGCACCAACAACGGGGGGAAGGCCCGCCGCGTCGTCACCGCGGCGCTCGTCGGCGTCCTCTCCGTCGGCGCGGTCCCGGCGATCGCGCTGGCGACCGGCACGGGCGACGTGAGCCTGCAGTCCGTGCAGCCCGCCTACACCATCGAGGCCGAGGACGGCCAGGGACTTGCCGTCGAGTACACCGCCGGCAAGACCGTCGAGCTGACCGCCGGCACCGCCCAGTACCTCGAGCCCGTCGCGCTCTTCGATTCCGAGGGCAACGAGCTCGATCTCGACGAGTACGTCATCACCTACCTCGACGAGGACGGTAACCCGATCAAGACCGCGTCCGGGAACCCCGTCACCGATGTTGCCGGCTGGTTCGCCAACGCCAACTCAACCAACCACCGCACCGACGCCGGCACGGACTACACCCTTGTCATCACCAAGGGCGGCAACGACATCCTCAAGGTCAAGTTCACCTACGTGACCCCCTCCGTCGAGGGCGTCTACGCCTATGAGAACGGCGACGTCGAGGACACCACCTTCGTCTACGACGGGACCGATCTCGACATCAGGTTCGCCGACGGCGACGCCGACCCCATCGCGTACACCCTCCAGGGCTTCTACACCGCCGACGGCACCTGGTCCCGTACCGTCAAGAACGCGGGCAGCTACACCGCCGTCATCACGGTCAACGGCGAGCGCGTGAGCGTCCCCGTCGAGGTCTCGGCCCTCGACCTCACGACCGCCTCCGTCGTCATGGGCGACACGGCCGCCGCCGGGTCCGTCAATACCCCTGCGGGCTTCTTCAGCAAGCTGCGCATCGGCGGGTTCGCCGGCACCAAGACCGGCTCGTTCGAGGTCGCGTCCGTCAGCGGGCCCAGCGGTAGCTCCTTCAACGGCGGACGCGGCGAGTACACCGTCACCATCGAGGGTACGGACCCCGAGGTGAAGGCCGGCAACATCACCGGCTCCGCCACCGTCAGCTACTACGTCCTGACCCATGACGTCAGGTCGAGCTCCGTCATGTACTACGGTGCCAACGTCGTTGCCGACGGCGGCAGCACCAACGTCAGCCTCGCCGACGGAGAGAGCTTCGACGCGTCCAAGGTGAAGGTCGAGTACGCGGGAAAGACCTACAAGGGCGATGACCTCGAGCTCACCTTCACCGACAGGGACGGCAAGAAGGTCGACGCCTCGGCCCTCTCGAAGCCCGGCACCTACAAGGTCGACGTGAGGCTCGTGCCCTTCCAGAACGGCGACGGCGAGTGGGTCGGCGCGTGCCTCTCCTTCGACGTCAACGCCAAGGGCACCCAGGTCGTCGCCAACGCCGGCCTGACCTACACCTTCGATGGGAAGGTCGTCGCCGACAACGCCGGCAACCCGGGCGTCACCACCTCCTACACCGGCTCCGACCTCATGGAGCGTGTCGGCATCGAGGTCAAGGATGAGGACGGCAAGGTCTACGAGCGCGGCACCGACTACACCGTGACCATCAAGAAGGGCAACAAGACCGTCGACTCCATCGTGAACGTCGGCGAGTACAAGATCACGGTCACCCCCGTCACGTTCGAGTCGAAGGGCGGCTCCTCGTCCGACTGGGTCCTCACCGTCAAGGTCAACCCGATGACCGCCTACGACGCCAAGGTCGTCGCCGACGTCACCGCGAACGGCACCGACTACCTCGCCTACACCGGCGAGGTGCTCGAGCCCAGCTTCACCTTCACCGACGCGGACGGAAACGCCATCGATGTCCCCGCCGACGCTTTCGTGGTGACCTACCTCGACGCCGACGGCGACCGCGTCGACCCGAAGGACGAGGGCGTCTACAAGGTGACGTTCCGCGCGGCCAAGGGCATCGAGAACTACGCCTTCGACAAGGGGTGCGACGCCGAGTTCACCATCACCAAGAAGGGCGTCTTCCTGGACGTGCCCGCCAACGAGTGGTACAGCCAGGCCGTCTACGACGCCGCGAAGCTCGGCTACATGAACGGTGACGGCGGCAAGCTGACCTTCTCCCCGATGCGCGAGCTCACCCGCGCCGAGGCGGCCTGCGTGCTCTTCAACATGGCCGGCGGCGACAAGGTCTACAACGACGTCACCATCCCGGGCTACAACCCCAACGCTGACGTCTACGAGACCGGCTTCTCCGACGTCGAGGGCAACGAGTTCTTCGCCAAGGCCGTCGCCTGGGCCAAGGCGACCGGCATCGTGAACGGCTACGCCGACGGCACCTTCGGCGTCTCCCGCAAGGTTACCTCCGAGGAGTTCGCCTGCATGCTGGCCAACTTCGAGAAGGCCAAGGGCGGCGACGTGACCGTCGACGCCGACGCCGTGCTCGCCGAGTACTCCGACAAGGACGCCGTGTCCGACTGGGCCAAGGACTCCGTGGCCTGGGCCGTCTCCGAGGGCGTCATGGGCAACGGCCCGGCTCTCGCGCCCGCCGGCTCCATCCTGCGCATGCGCGTCGCCACGATGGTCGTGAACTACCAGCCGGAGCCCGTCTCCGACATGGTCATCGACCCGGGCATCAACTCCGGGGTTGATCAGAACTAGCCCCAAACTCGAGTCCCTCCCCTCCGGGGGAGGGCTCCCCATGGGGCTCTGGGTGGACCAGAGCCCCATGGGGAGCCTAACGGCTCGAGCAGGCTGTCAGCGTGGCGCAGGGCGTGACGGTGCCCTCCCCCTCATTGCTCGCAACGGCGAGGGGGAGGGCGGCCCATCTGGGCCGGTAGCCTCAAACAAAATGAGAGTGAATATGCGAGGGGCGGCATCTGCCGCCCCTCGCCTTGTCTGGAGATATCACACCTAGGGAACGCTCCGACTCGCGGAGCCGAGAAGATGCCAACGGGCCATCTCGTTCGTTCGCCCCGCTCACGAAATCGGCGGCGCCCAGGGAGACCCGGGCGCCGCCTCTGTCGCATATTCAGCTCCCGTGGCGTCCCGCCGTCAGATCGTACAGCCTGCAAGGCGCCATTAATGAGGAGCAAAGTCGATGAGGACGCGGCGAGGGACGGCAGACGCCGCCCCTCGCCGATTCACTTTCATTATTTCTCACCGCCCGTCGGCCCCAGATGGGCCGCCCTCCCCCTCGCCGTTGCGAGCAATGAGGGGGAGGGCACCGTCACGCCCTGCGCCACGCTGACAGCCTGCTCGAGCCGTTGAGGCTCCCCACCGGGCTCTGGGAGGCCCAGAGCCCGGTGGGGAGCCCTCCCCCGGAGGGGAGGGACTCGGGTCTAGCTACTGGCGGTTGGGCTGGACCGGGACCAGGACCTGGTCGGTCGCCTTCTCGGGCTGGTAGTTGACGACCATGGTCGCGGCGCGCATGCGCAGGATGGAGCCGGCCGGGGAGATTGCGGAGCCCTTGCCCATCACGCCGGCCTCGACGGCCCAGGCCACGGAGTCCTTGGCCCAGTCGGAGACGGCGGAGCCGTCGGGGTACTCGGCGAGCGTGGCGTCGGCGTCCTCGACCGTGACGTCCTCGCCCTTGGCCTTGGCGTAGTTCGCGAGCATGCAGGTGAACTCCTCGTTGGTCACCTTGCGGGAGACGCCGAAGGTGCCGTCGGCGTAGCCGTTGATGACGCCGGTCTGCTCGGCCCAGGCGATGGCCTTGGCGTAGAACTCGTTGCCGGTCACGTCAGAGAAGCCGGTCTCGTAGGTGCCGGTGTACTCGTTGTAGCCGGGGAGGTTGCCGTAGAGGGCGTCGCCGCCGGCCATGTTGAACAGCACGCAGGCGGCCTCGGCGCGGGTGAGCTCGCGCATCGGGCTGAAGGTGTAGCCGGCGCCGTCGCCGTTCATGTAGCCGTTGGTGGCGGCGTCGTAGACGGCCTGGCTGTACCACTCGCCCGCGGGCACGTCGAGGAAGACGCCCTTCTTGGTGACGTAGACGTACTCCGTCGTGACGTTGTCGAGGTCGTAGTTCTCGACGTCGAGGGCGGTCTCGAAGACGGGCTTGTAGGCGCCCTCGTCCTTGAGCTCGACGTCAGTCTTGTCGGGGGTGGAGATGGCGTTGCCGTCGCTGTCAACCTTCTGCAGGTTGTAGGTGACCTCGTAGGCCTCGGCCGGGACCTCGACCTCGACGTCCTTGCCGTCGATCTTGGTGTAGAAGGTGAAGGTCGGGGTCAGCTCCTCGCCGGTCCAGGTGAGGTAGTCCTTGCCGCCGGCGGTGAGGTCGGCGACGACCTCGGCCTTGGCGACCTTGACGGCCTCGACGGTGAGGTCGAAGTCAGCGTCGACAGCGTTGTCGAACGTGAACGTCTTGCCGGTCACCTTGACGTTGTAGGCGCCCTTGTCGACGATGGAGTCGACCTTCTTGCCGAGCTTGGTGACCTCGACCTCGTAGGTGGAGGGGTCGAGCTCCTCGCCGTCGGCGTTCTTGACCACGACCTCGAGGCGGTCGAGCCAGTCGGAGCCGTCGTAGGTGACGGTCTTGGCGTTGCCGGCGAGCTCGCCGTCGAGGTAGAAGTACAGGCGCTGGTTCGCGTCGAGGGTGGCGCCGGAGAGGTTGACAGTGATCGTCTTGGTGCCCCCGAGGACGCTGCCCATCTCGCCGGTGATCGGCGCGAGGCGGACCTTGATGCGGGCGCGGCCGGTCTTGCCGAAGTCGGTGCCGTCGGGGACGATGACCTGGATCTGGTCACCCTTGTAGGTCTTGCCGTCGAGCACGACGCTCAGGCGGGAGGCGTCGAAGGTCTCGCCCTCGTAGAGGTCGACGTCGATGCGGTTGGTGATTTCGCGGTCGCCGTACATGACCTTGGCGTCATCGATGCCGGGGCTGACGAACACGTCGTCGTCGAGCACGGCGAACTTGAGGCTGCCGGAGCTCACGACCGCGCCGTCGAGGCCGGCGGCCCTGAGCGCGGACTCATTGGCGGAGACGACGACGGTCTTCTCGCCCTTGGAGGACCAGCTGTTCGGGGTCACGCTGTCGACCTGGAGGTACCCGGCGAGGCGTGCGTTGACGGTCCTGCCGTTGACCTGGAGCCCGGCGAGGAAGGCGTCGGAATCGCGCGGGGCGTTGGGGGTGTCGTCGTAGCTGACCGTGGCCTCGGAGAGGTCGAGGGCCTCGACGGTGAAGTCGACGCTGTACTGCTCGCCGCCGGAGACGAAGCTGGCGGTGTAGGTGCCGGGGGCGGTCACGCCGCGCGCCACGTCACCGTTGGCCTTGGTCCAGGTAACGGAGCCGGAGGGAGTGACATCGTTGCCCTGCTCGTCGACGAAGCAGACGCTGTTGGCGGCTTTGCCGCTCTGGAGCATGTTGGTGCCGTTGAAGACGATCTTGGAGTTGGCAGTGTCCCCGTAGTACGCGCGAACCTCGGTGGAGGCGGCGGGGGTGCCGATCTTGAAGGAGAAGTCGGCGGTGATGCCGGCGTCGGCCTTGTCGGTCTGGTTGGTCGTGACTCTTGCAGCGTAGGCGCCCTTGACGGGGTTGACCGCGTAGGAGGTGGAGCCGGACTCATTAGTGGCAATCAATTGGCCCGAGAAGTAGGCGTCCGCCTGTGCGGGGGTGAGGGTGCCATTGAACTGGAAGGTGGTTCCCTGGCCGATTCTATACCACCAGCCCACGACAAGGCCGTCGGTGGGCTGACCGGTCGTGACGGTCTCGTCGGATGCAGAGAGGACCGCATCGGAGGGGACGTACTCGACGTCGTATTCGCCCTTGTCGACCTTCAGCGTCTCGCCGTCGACGAGAATCTCAGTCGGGTAGAGGTAGCCCGTCGAGAAGGTCTCGCCCTCCTCGGCGGAGGAGGAGCTGTACAGTCCCCTGGTGGCCTCCCTGATGGTCACCTCGTGCTCCTGCTCGACGGCCTGGAGCTCGACGTCAGCCCCGGTGCCGGTCGCCAGCGCGATCGCCGGGACCGCGCCGACGGAGAGGACGCCGACGAGCGCCGCGGTGACGACGCGGCGGGCCTTCCCCCCGTTGTTGGTGCAAGCTG